>JBLWUQ010000004.1:0-306947 GCA_048268845.1 Maritimibacter sp.
AGGGCCGCGCGATCCCGATGGACAAGCTGGACCGCATCGTGGTCAGCCACATCGAGGAAAGGCTGCTGGACCCCGAGCGGATCGAAGACGTGCTCGCCTCGCTGCTGGATCGCCGGCAGGAGAGCGTCGAGCGGCGCAGCCAGCACATCACCGAGTTGAACCAGCGCGCGGCCGAGGCCGATATGCGGCTAAAGCGGCTCTACGAGGCTATCGAGGCGGGTTCGCTCGACCCGGCCGAATCCGCCCTCGGCGAACGCATCGCGGGCCTTACGGCGATACGGGATCAGGCACGGGCCGACGCCGTAAGGACCGAGGCCATGCTGAAAAGCTCGGCCCATAAGGGCCTCACAGGCGCGGCCGTGCGGGAGCTGGCGAGCGAAGCGCGGACCGGGCTTCGGCTCGGAAAGGGCGGTTATCGGCGGGATCACGTCCGGGCTTTCGCCCAGCATGTCGAGGTCGCGGACGATGCGATCTACATCAACGGCAGCAAAAACACGCTGTTGAGGGCGCTGATAGCCACAAAAGGAGGGAAATCGGCGGGAATCGGCGTTCCCGGTTTTATACCGAAGTGGCGGAGAGACAGGGATTCGAACCCTGGAGACGGTTTCCCGCCTACACACTTTCCAGGCGTGCGCCTTCGACCACTCGGCCACCTCTCCGTGCCGCGCTATCTATCCTCGCCATCGTGGCGCTGACAAGGGGGGGTGGCGAAAAAGCCGAAGGGTGTCGGCGGCGGTTCACGCCGGATTGCCCGCCCGCATCGCAAAACCCGGCGGCCGCCAGCACTTGACAGCCGGGCAGGCATCCGGCCCGACGCCGGTCTCGGGTCCAAGGCACCCGCCCAATACCTGGATCGTGAGAATTCCCAAGCGCATGATCTCACGATTCATCCTGCTTGTGGGGATGGTTCATGTCCACATCTCGCCGCAACTGCGCCCAGGGCGGCTTCAGTGACGCATTGAGGAACGGTCAAGCGGTCGCGTGGCAACAGCACCACAAGGCAGACCGAAAGGCAAAGGCAAGCTGGACCCACACGGAGGGGGAAGTCGCCGGTGCGACCGGTTGGCTCTCGTGCTCCCACGGGTGGACGCCAACTTCAGGCGACCCTCGACGCGGCAGGTGGCTCGCATCGCGGGCCTCGAGGTGGCTTCCAACCCGCTTGCGGCATCTGGCACGGTCGGGGCGGCTACGGTCGTGGGGCCGAACCTCGCGGGACGCGTGCCCTCCTAGAATACCTAGTCGTCGAGGTGGATGTTCACGCGCCGGTTCAGCCGGCCCTTCTTTTCCAGCTTGCCGATCCGCATCCGCCCGATCTCGCCGGTGCGCGCGACATGGGTGCCGCCGCAGGGTTGCAGGTCGATCTGATCGCTGCCCTTGCCGATGCGGATCAGACGCACGCGCCCGGCGCCGCTGGGCGGGGCGACGGACATGGTCTTGACCAGCCCCGGATTGGCGGCAAGCTCGTCATCCGTGATCCAGTCGGCCATGACCGGCAGATCGCGCGCGATCAGGGCGTTCAGCGCCGCTTCGACCGCGTCCTTGTCCTCGAGCGGGTCCTCCATCGCGAAATCGAGCCTGCCCTTTTCGGGTCCGATGGCCCCGCCGGTGACGGGAAACGGCAGCACCACCGACAAGAGGTGCAGCGCCGTGTGCACCCGCATGTGACGGTGGCGCAGGTCCCAGTCGATCGCCTGCGTGACCTTGGCGCCGACCGTCGGCAGAACTGCACCCTCTGGCGGCATCAGCACGATGTCGGGGCCCATACCCTTCTCGGTCGCGGCCACCGGCATTTCGCCGCCATCCCAGCGCAGCCAGCCTCGATCGCCGGGCTGGCCGCCGCCGGTCGGGTAGAACAACGAGGCGTCGAGCACGACGCCGCCGGCCTCGGTCAGCGCGGCCACGGTGGCGGCCGCCTCGCGCAGGTAGGCATCGTCGCGATAGAGCGGTCTAGTCATCACTGTCCTCCCGGCCATAGCCGAATGTCTCGGGCATGTCGCCCTCGTCCATCGCCTCGCGGGCATGATCGACGGTCTCGGCGGCTGCCGCCTTGCGCCGGGCTTTCTTTGCCTTGGCGGGCTTCTGCGCGGGCTCGACCGGGCCGAGACCGGCCAGCGACTCGGGGTTGCGCAGCCAGATGTCGCGTTGCGCGAAGGGAATCTCGATCCCCTCCTCGCGGAACCGCTTCGCGATCTCGTGGTTCATGTCGCTGCGCACGCTCATCACGAAATTCACGTCCTTCAGGATCGCGCGGATCTCGAAGTTGAGGCTGTCGGCACCGAAGGCGATGAAATAGACCGAGGGCGCCGGGTTGATCGCGACCAGCGGGTGGTCCTTGGCGATCTCGGTGAGAATCTCCTCGACCCGCTTGGTGTCGGAGCCATAGCCCACGCCGACCTTGACGATCACCCGCCCGATCAGGTTGCCGCGGGTGTAGTTGGTGACGACGCCGGAAATCAGGTCGGAGTTCGGGATCACGACGTCGGTGCGGTCGAAGGTCTCGATCCGGGTCGAGCGCACCGCGATGTCGCGCACATAGCCCATATGCCCGCCGACATCGATCCAGTCCCCCTCCGATATCGGGCGCTCGATCAGGAGGATGATGCCGGAAATGAAGTTCGACACGATGTTCTGCAGGCCGAAACCGATCCCGACCGACAGCGCACCGGCAACGATCGCCAGGGACGATAGGTCGATCCCGGCTGATGTGATCGCGGCAACGGCGGCCAGGAAGATGCCGAGATAGCCGACCCCCGAGGTGATCGCGTTCTGCCCGCCGATGTCCATCCTGGTCTTCGGCAGGATGGTCGCGCCCAGCATCCCCTGGATCAGCCGCGTCAGCGCAAAGCCCAGCGCGAACACGATCACCACCGTCAGCACGTCGCCCGGCGTGACGACCGTCTCGCCAAGACGGATACCCGATCCGACCCGCGCCCAGAGCTCGGTCAGCTCGGTCACCCGCCTGCCCCAGATCAGCGGGAACAGCGGCAGCGCCGCGATGCCGACGCCGAAGCTGATCAGGACCGGCACCAGCGCCTCGCGCGCCTCGTCGCGCGAGCGCCGGGTGACGATGCCATATAGATCGACAAAGAACTGATGCAGGATCAGTAGAACCGAGATCATGAACAGCGTGATCAGGGTGGGAAACAGCAGGAACCGCCCAAGCTCCGCATATCCCAGTGCCGCAAGCACCGGCCCACCCACACCCACGATGGTCAGGACAGTGCCCAGCAACCCCAGCGACCGATCAAGGAACCCGGCCCCGTCTTCCGCCGCGCGCGCCTGGTTCACGTTGGCGCGAAACACCCGCCCGATCCGCACCAGCGACAACCCGGTCAGCACCAGCAGCGGCCATTGCAGCACCGCAATGGTGGCGGCCGGGTAGCTGTCGATCTCGCCAAGTTGCAATATCGCCAGCGTCAGCCCGGCGAAAAGCCCGGCACCGGCGGTCTGGAAACGGCCCTCGCGCGAACGCCAGTCCGAAACCGTGACGATCTGCCAGGCCGCGCCCGGCACGCCGAACACCCAGGCCCCGACCCAGCGCGCGAAAAAGTAGAGAACCGTCGTGACCCCGAAGGCGGTCAGGAGACTGCTTGCGCGCACGTCGAGCACGAAGGCGCCGCTCAGCCCGAGGATGATCGCTCCTACCCCCAGCAGCGGCACGATCATCTGGACCAGCGACAGAACGAACCCGATCGCGCCGTGCGCCGGTCCCTGCACCGCGGCGCGGCCGCGCGCCCCGACGCGGCGCACCGCGCGCTGGCCGAAGACCAGAAGTCCCAGCCCGGCCAGAACGAACACTACCGAGGCGGCCAGAGACGGACGCACCTGTGCCCATTTGATCTCGTTCTGCCAGGAATCCACCACCGACGCCCAGGCCAGCCGCAGGCTCCGGCTGAGGTCGGTCGCGGCAGGCAGCCACAGCGCCGGGTTCAACGGCGAGGGTCCAAGCTCTGCCAGCCCGGCGGTCTGGCGCGCGCGCAGGGTCTTGTCGAGTTCGCCGATCAGCGTGTCGGCGCGCACATGCGCCAGTTCCGCCCGTTTCACCGGCGCGACCAGCGCGTCAAGCTGTTGGGCCAGGTCTTCGCGCTGTGCCGCGGTCGAGGGCATCTCGCCGCCCGAGTTCTCGGGCTTCGGCCCCAATGCCGCGATCTGCGCGCGCAAGGTGGTGATCTTGACCGCGTTGGCGCTGCGCGCCTGGGCAAACCGGTCGCGCCACGTCGTGAGGTCAACCCGCAGGTTCTCCAGCACCGAGGTCGAGACGCGGCCGGATTCGAGCGCCTGCTCGACCCGTTCGGCAAGTTTCACCCAGGCTTCATAGTCGATCCCGGTGCCGTCCGGGGCGACCGCCGAGGCGGGTGCCGGTGCCGGGGCTTCAGCGTCGGTCGCGACCTCATCTGATGCGGGTGCCGCGTCCTGCGCCTGGGCAAGCGGTGCGGCGAGGATCAGAAGCAGCGCCAGAAGCGCGGCGAACGGGGTGAACCAGCGCGTCATTGCACGTCTTCACGCATCTGCGGCAGATCCGCAGCTGGCCGGTCAAGCCAGGCGGGAACCGGCAGCTTCTGGCCGCGCAGGAACTCGGGGTTGAACAGTTTGGACTGATAGCGCGTGCCGTAGTCGCACAGCACCGTGACGATCGTATGCCCCGGCCCCATCTCGCGCGCCATCCTGACCGCGCCGGCGATGTTGATGCCGGACGACCCACCCAGCACCAAGCCCTCGGTCTCGACCAGATCGAAGATATAGGGCAGCGCCTCGCTGTCGGGCACCTGCCAGGCCATGTCGGGGGTGAACCCCTTGAGGTTGGCGGTGATGCGCACTTGGCCGATGCCCTCGGTGATCGAGCCGCCCTCGATCCTGAATTCACCCGTGGTGTAGTAGCTGTAAAGCCCCGCCCCCATCGGGTCGGCGAGGCCAATCTTGACGCCCTTCGGCTGCAACGCCATCGCCACCCCCGCCAGCGTGCCGCCCGAGCCGACCGCGCAGACAAAGCCATCGACCTTGCCGCCGGTCTGCTCCCAGATCTCCGGGCCGGTGGTCTCGAGATGGGCCTGACGGTTGGCGATGTTGTCGAACTGGTTGGCCCAGATCGCGCCATGCGGCTCGGTTTTCGCCAGCGCTTCGGCCAGCCGGCCGGAATAGCGCACGAAATTGTTCGGGTTGCGATAGGGCGCGGCCGGCACTTCGACCAGTTCGGCGCCCGCCAGCCGCAGCATGTCCTTTTTCTCCTGACTCTGCGTCTCGGGGATCACGATGACGGTGCGAAACCCCATCGAGGCCCCGACCAGCGCCAGCCCGATGCCGGTATTGCCCGCCGTCCCCTCGACGATGGTGCCGCCGGGCGCAAGCTCGCCGCGCGCCACCGCGTCACGGATGATCCAGAGCGCGGCGCGGTCCTTGACCGACTGGCCGGGGTTCATGAACTCGGCCTTGCCAAGGATCTCGCAGCCGGTCGCCTCCGAGACGGCCCGGAGCCTGACCAGCGGCGTGTTTCCAACCAGGTCTGCGAGGTTCTGCCGGATGTCCATCGTGCTGCCCTTCATGGATCGTCTTCGGTGGGGAATGTGTAGGGTCGCAACGCTGGGAACTCAAGCCGCCCTGCCCCGCGGACGGCGCAAAGGCGGCGGACCGCGCCCTTGCAGGCCTGCGCAGCGGCACAGCAGGCCCCTACTGTCGGCGATGCGGGCGACGCTGCCGCGCGGTGAATGGCAGTGGATCCATTCGGGCAATCTCACGCCGCGTCTTCCGTGTGCGATACGAACCAGTCAACGACAGACTGGACGGATTGGTTGCGTCTGGAACCGCGCAGGGCCAGAAGATAGAAATCCTGCGTGCCCGACACCGCTTCGGGGACAAGACGGACCAGATTGTTTGCGGCAATGTCGCGTTGTGCTAGAAAGCTGCTGACAAGGGCTGCGCCCTGGCCCGAGAGCGCTGCATCCACGGCAAGGGCTGTCTGGCTCAACCGCAGCCCGCGCCCGCCACGATCGGCCACGTTCAACCGCCTGAGAAAGGCGGGCCAAAGATCGTGGGCATCATGCAGCTTGGGCAATCCTGACAGGGTCTCCGGATCAAGCGGCAAACGCTGTCCGGCGACCAATGCCGGGGCGGCCACGGCGATAATCTCCTGACGAAACAGCCGGATAGCCTCAAGCGAGGCGCCGAACGGCGGGTGACCCTGGCGAACCGCAAGGTCGATCCCATCGCCATGAAAACTCGACACCTTCTCTGTGGCGAGGATTTGCAGGTCGATCTGTGGGTGTGCGGCCGAAAAATCCGGCAGGTTCGGGATCAGCCACTTCGCGGCAAAGGTCGGCGTGACGCTCACCAGAACCTTCCCCGGCGCCGGGCGCAGGGCGTCGGTCGCAGCGCGCAGGTCTGCAAAGGCGTTTGCGACACGCACATGATAGCTGCGTCCGGCTGGCGTGAACGCCAGCCCCTTGGGCAACCTTTCGAACAGCGGCGTTCCCAGATTTGCCTCGAGCTGCCGCACCTGCTGGGCGACGGCGCCTTGGGTCACGCCCATTTCGTCGGCGGCGGAACGAAAGTTCAGATGGCGCCCCGACACATCGAAGGCGCGCAAACCGTTGAGGGACGGAAGCGGGCTCATTTGACGATAGTAATCCTGCTGGCACAGAGCATCAATTCTGGCGCGTGATTTTGCCTTTCTTGCAATATAACGGCCATGACGCAACCGGAGGATATGTCATGTCAGCAGAAAAAGTAGCAGTCATCACGGCTGGCGGCAGCGGGATGGGCGCCGATGCGGCCCGCAGGTTGGCCGCGGATGGCTTTCGCGTCGGGATATTGTCGTCGTCCGGCAAAGGCGAGGCGCTTGGCAAGGACCTGGGCGGTTTCGGCGTCACCGGGTCGAACCGCTCGACCGATGACCTTGCCGCACTGGTGCGCGGCGCAACCGACCGTTGGGGCCGTATCGACGTGCTCGTCAACTCCGCCGGGCATGGCCCGAAAGGTCCGGTGCTGGACATTCCGGACGACGATTGGCACCTGGGGCTTGAGGTCTACCTGCTGAACGTCATTCGCCCCACGCGTCTGGTGACGCCGCTCATGCAGGCGCAGGGTGGCGGTGCGATCATCAACATCTCGACCTTCGCGGCGTTCGAGCCCGATCCGCTGTTTCCGACTTCTGGCGTGTTTCGCGCAGGCCTGGCCGCGTTCGCCAAGCTCTATGCCGACACCTACGCGGCAGAAAACATCCGCATGAACAATGTCCTTCCGGGCTTCATCGACAGCCTGCCCGAAACCGACGACCGCCGCGCGCGCATCCCGATGGGGCGCTACGGGCGCAAGGAAGAGGTGTCGTCGCTGATCGCATGGCTGGCCTCCGACGGCGCGGCCTACATGACCGGCCAGAACCTGCGGATAGACGGTGGGCTGACCCGTGCCGTCTGATACCGCGATGGCAGCGCCCGCGACGGGGCGGATGGTTCTTGCCGTCAAATGGACGGCGTCGATCATCCAGATCATGGGCTATACCGCAACGGCGTTCGGCTGGACGCCGTGGAACCTCTATCTGTTCCTGGTCGGTGTTCTCGGCTGGTTCGCCGTCGGTGTGCTCTGGAACGACAGGGCGATCATGCTGATACACGTCGTCGCCCTTGGTGCGATGCTGGCCGGGATGAGCAGTGGTTGAGGCTGTCAAAGCCTGACATTCACGTCCTGGCCGAACGGCATGCGAGCGCCAGACGACAGGATTTCCCATCAACACATCAGGCACGTGACCTCGATCGCGCCCTACCCCCGCAGCCGCGCCCGGTTCGCCGCCAGCCAGTAGGCCGACAGGATCAACGGACCCGTCCCCGCCTCGCCGCTGGCCACCAGCGCCATCAGCCGTTCGAACCCGATCACATGCGCGCGGATGTCCTCGTCTTCGTGATCGACCCCGCCGGTCTCGCCGCCGCGCCCGTTCAGATCGGCGATCCCGACATAGGAATGGATGAACTCTGTCACCGCGCCGGGGCTGGGGTAGTAATCGGCGACGTGGTGCAGCATGCCAAACGCCAGCCCGGCCTCCTCGATGGCCTCGCGCCGGGCGCAGTCCTCCGGCGTCTCGCCCGCATCGACCCGTCCCGCTATCGGCTCGAGCGTCCAGGGACAGGGATCGCCGCGCATATAGGGTGCGGCGCGAAACTGCTCGACCACGAGGACCGCATCGCGGCGCGGATCATAAGGCAGAACCGTCGCCGCATCGCCACCGACAAAGCCTGCGCGGGTGACGGTCGGGCTCATCGCGCCGTCGAAACGGCGAAACCGCAGATCGTGCTCCTCGAGCGTGAAGTAGCTGGAATAGGGTCGGCGGGCGTGAAGGATCTCAACATCGGCCCCGGTGTCGAACCGGCTGCGAAGGGTCCGCGGCGCTGGCTGCGCGGCCCTCACCCGGCTGGCCGCGCGCATCTCGATCATCGGCCAGCGCCGCGCCAGTTCCTCGGGCGAGAGCGCGCCGAAATAGCCGAACGCCTCGTCCGCCGCGGCAATCCAGATCTCGGCCCAGTCGCGCGCCCAGTCCCCGACCCGCCACGGACCGTCCGGCGTGGCCGCGTCTCCGGTCGGGAAATAGGCCAGCGCCGGCACCGTTCCCGCGGCCGTTTCGACCGAAACCTCACGCAGCTCATAGCCAAAGCCGAGCTCGAAGAAATCCGCCCGCGCCCGCGCCTCGGCATCGGGTGTGACCAGAAGCCCATCCGCCCCGTCACCCGAAACCAGCATCGGATAGGCCGCCCCGGCAACCTTCTGCACCGAATACCCCGGCAGGCGCGCGGACGTCACCGACGACACCCCCGGCCCCAGAACCGCCGCGCGCAACCGGTCATGGCAGAGCGTTCCGAACAGGAACAACGGCAGGCCGCTCACCGGAACCGCACCGCCACCCAATGCGTCACCACGCCGACCACCAGCCCACCGATGAACAGCGCCAGAACGACATCCATCTGCCCCACGACCACGAGATAATCGATCGCGATGCGAAAGACGTCGACCACTGCCTCGGGCGGACTATCATAGGACTTGCGCAGCGACCGGCGCACCATTTCCACGATGGAAAACGTCAGCAACACCCAGAACACCTGCGTCAGCACGCTGGTCAACCCGACGCTGACCGCCTTGCCCTGCCCCCGGTCAAGCCGCCGCCCGGTATAGCTCCAGCCGACAATGATCCCGAACCCCGCCGAGACCGGGGCGAACCATTTCACCGGCGTCTCCGGCGGCAGATAGGCGGTGACCAGCAGCGCGACACCCCATCCCAGCCCCGCCAGCATCAGCGCGGCGACAAGTCTTGCGGTCGTGGGCATCTGGCCTCCCCGGTTTGAGCCTTGGACGCAGTCTCCAACCTGCCACGCCGTCGCGCAAGACCGAATTCGCCGCTCAGCCCGGCTTGCGCGCCTGATAGGCCGCCAGCGCCCGTGCGCGCCCCTCGGCCAGACCGACCACCGGCGCTGGAAAGGGCGCACCGGGTGACAGCCCCCAGGCGCGCGGAACGGCGTCGAAAAAGCTCAGCGCCGTCGCACTCGGCCGCGCCGCGCCCTCGGCGATCCAGCGCTGGCGATAGCTGCCGTCAGGGTCGAACTTCGCCGCCTGCGTCTCCGGGTTGAACACCCGAAAATAGGGGGCGGCATCCGGGCCGGAGCCCGCCACCCATTGCCAGCCCATCGCATTGGCGGCCGGGTCCCAGTCGGTCAGGTGTTCGGCAAACCAGTCCTGCCCGATCCGCCAATGCGTCATCAGATGCTTGGTCAGATAGCTCGCCACGATCATCCGCGCGCGGTTGTGCATCCGGCCCGTCACATGCATCTCGCGCATCGCGGCATCGACGAAGGCCACCCCGGTGCGCCCCTGTTTCCAGGCGACGACCTCGGGCGCATCCGGGTCGGTCGACCAGGGAAAGGCGTCCCATTCGGTGCGCCAGTTGCGGGTCGGCATGTCCGGCGAATGATGGAGCAGGTGCCAGGCAAACTCGCGCCAGACCAGTTCCTTGAGGAAAGTCTCGGCCCCCGCCACGCCCTCCTCGCGCGCGCGCCAGCCTGCCAGCCAGACTTGCCGCGGGCTGATCTCGCCCAGGGTCAGGTATTGCGACATCCCCGAAGTCGCATCCTCCCCGGCAAAATCCCGCCGCGCGCCGTAACCTTCCAGCCGCTCGCTCACAAACCACTCCAGCCGCGCCCGCGCCGCTGCCTCTCCGGGCTGCGCATGCGCGGCCACCACCGCCGCGCCCCGATCCATCGCGTCAGCCATCCGCCATGAGGCGAGTTCCTCACTCGCGGGCCAGTGCGACGGGGCCATCAGGCGCGCCGGCGCAGGCAGTGCCGCCCCGACGTCCCGGCCACGCACCGCCCGCCAATAGGGTGAATAGACCCGGTAGGGCCCACCCTGCCCGGTCGCCACGGTCCAGGGCTCGAACAACAGATGCCCGGCAAAACTGCGCGCCTCGATGCCCTGCGCCAACAACGCCGCCTTGACCCCGGTATCACGCCGGATCGCCGCCGGATCATAGGCGCGCGACCAGAACACCGCCCGCGCCCCGGTCTCGGCGATCAGCCGTGCCAGCACTTCGCCGGCCTCACCGCCGCGCAAGACCAACCGGCTCCCCCGCGCCGCCAGGGCCTCTGCGAAAGCCTCCAGCCCCAGTCCCAGCCGGAACCTCGCCGCCGCCCCCAGCGACGTCACCGCCTCATCGCGGATAAAGACAGGAATGACCGGCGCACCGGTCGCCGCCGCCGCATGCAGCGCCGGATGGTCGGACAGTCGCAGATCGCGGCGCAGCCAGACTAGGATCGGTCTTGTATCGGTCATGGATTGACTACGCTCAAGCAACAGGTTCGGATGACTTCCAGCCTTTGCACATCTTTGCTCCTCAAATACCTTCGGGGGTCTGGGGGTGAAACCCCCAGCCAGGCATGAAGCGCGCCAGAGGCGCACATTTTGACAACGCCCGCAGGAAGGACCCCTCGATGCGCCCCGTGAACCCGAACATCGCCCGCACCACAACGCCGCCGGTGATGGAGGCGCGGCGCTGGCTCGATGGCGTCACCTTCGCCCCCGACCGCCCGCTGATCAACGTGAGCCAGGCCGCCCCGGTCGAGCCGCCACCGCCCGCCCTGCGCCAGGCGATGGCCGAAACCGCGCTCACCGACGACAGCGCGCATCTCTACGGCCCGGTGCTCGGCCTTCCCGCCCTGCGCGCCGAAATCGCGCGGCGGACTTCCTCGCTCTACCAGGGCCATGTCACGCCCGATCAGGTCGCGATCACCTCGGGCTGCAACCAGGCGTTCTGCGCCGCGCTGGCTACGCTCGCCGCGCCGGGCGACGAGGTGCTCCTGCCGGTGCCGTGGTATTTCAATCACAAGATGTGGCTCGACATGACCGGCGTCACCGCCGTGCCGTTGCCGACCGATGCGGAACTGCTGCCCAAGTCCGCCGAGGCCGAGGCCCGCATCACCAACCGCACCCGCGCCATCGTTCTGGTCACGCCCAACAACCCCGGCGGCGTCGAATACCCCGCCGATCTGCTCGCCGCCTTCCGCAATCTTGCCCGAAAACGCGGCCTTGCGCTGATCCTTGACGAGACCTATCGCGATTTTGACAGCCGCCCCTCCCCGACACATCGGCTGTTCGCGCACGACGGCTGGGACGACGCGCTGATTCACCTCTATTCCTTCTCGAAAGCCTACCGCCTGACCGGTCACCGGGTCGGCGCGATCGTCGCCAGCCCGGCGCGACTGGCCGAGGTCGAGAAGTTCCTCGACACGGTGGCGATCTGTCCGAACCAGATCGCCCAGCACGCCGCACTCTGGGGGATGCAGAACCTCGATGAATGGCTGGCGGGCGAACGCGACGAGATCCTCGACCGGCGCGCGGCGATCGAGGTGGGCTTCGCGCGCCTGCCCGGCTGGCGGTTGCGCGGCGCGGGGGCGTATTTCGCCTATGTCGAACACCCGTTCGATGAGACGTCGGGCGCGCTGTGCAAACGCATGGTGCGCGACATCGGCGTCCTCGCCATGCCCGGCACGATGTTCATGCCCGAGGCCGACCCCGAAGGCGCACGACAGATCCGCATCGCCTTTGCCAATATCGACCGGGCCGGCATTGCCGAACTGTTCGAGCGGTTGCGCACCCTCGCCCCGGCCTGAGCCGATGCCGCAGTCGGGCCGCGCCCCGTCGCAGCCGGGCGGTTGCGCCTGCGCGTCCCTGCGCTACAAGGACCCGAACGGAGCGCGCGATGACCGATTCAGACCCCAAGACGACTGATCCCCTTGTGATCTTCACCCCCTCCGGCAAACGCGGCCGGGTGGCGCCCGGCACGCCGGTCCTGACCGCCGCGCGCCAGCTTGGCGTTGACCTCGATTCGGTCTGCGGCGGGCGCGGCATCTGCTCGAAATGTCAGGTCACGCCGGGTTTCGGCGAGTTTGCCAAACACGGGTTGCATGTCTCGCCCGATTCGCTTTCGGCGTTCAATTCCGTCGAGGAGCGTTACGACCGCATCCGCGGGTTGAAAAAGGGCCGCAGGCTGGGCTGTCAGGCGCAGATTCTGGGCGACATGGTGATCGACGTCCCGCCCGAAAGCCAGGTCCACAAACAGGTGGTGCGCAAGCGCGCCGAGGCGCGCGACATCGTGCTCGACCCGGCGGTGCGGCTGCACTACGTCGAGGTCGAGGAACCCGACATGCACCACCCCTCGGGCGACCGCGAGCGGCTGCTTTCGGCGCTGCGCCAAGAGATAGCGCTCGACGTCCTGCACTTCGACTTTCACCTTCTTTCCGGCCTGCAAACCACTCTGCGCAAAGGCAAATGGGCGGTTACGGCAGCGGTGCACATGCGCCCGGAGCCGACCGTCATCGCGCTCTGGCCGGGATTTCATGAGGGCGGCATCCACGGCATTGCGGTCGACCTTGGCTCGACCACCATCGCGGGGCATCTGGTCAACCTCGTGACCGGCGATGTGATAGCCTCGTCCGGCCTGATGAACCCGCAGATCCGCTTTGGCGAAGACCTGATGAGCCGGGTGAGCTACGGCATGATGAACCCCGGCGGCGCTGGCGAAATGACGCAAGCGGTGCGCGACGGGCTGAACCGGATGTTCGACGATCTGGCGACCGAGGCCGGGATCGACAAGGCCACGATCCTCGACAGCGCCTTCGTGATGAACCCGGTGATGCACCACCTCTTTCTCGGGCTCGACCCCTATGAGCTTGGCCAGGCGCCTTTCGCGCTGGCCACTGGCTCGGCGCAGGCGCTGCGCGCATCCGAGATCGGGCTGACGATAGCGCCCGGCACCCGCGCCTATGTGCTACCGCTGATCGCGGGCCATGTCGGGGCGGATGCAGCAGCCGTGGCGCTGTCCGAGCAGCCGCACAAGTCCGAAGACCTCGCGCTGGTGGTCGATGTCGGCACCAATGCCGAGATCTTCCTTGGCGACAAGACCGGCGTGATGGCCTGTTCCTCGCCCACCGGCCCGGCCTTCGAGGGCGCGCAGATCTCATCCGGCCAGCGCGCCGCCCCCGGCGCGATCGAGCGGGTCGAGATCGACCCCGTGACCAAGGAACCCCGCTTTCGCGTGATCGGCAGCGATCTGTGGTCGGACGAGGACGGTTTTGCCGAGGCCATCGCCACCAGCGGCCTCACCGGTATCTGCGGCTCTGGCATCATCGAGGCGGTGGCCGAAATGCGCATGGCCGGCATCGTCGACGCCAGCGGTCTGATCGGTTCGGCAGACCAGACCGGCACGGCGCGCTCGGTCCAGGATGGGCGCACCCATGCCTATGTGCTCTGGGAGGGTGACGAGGACAATCCGCGCATCCTGGTCACGAACGGCGATATCCGCGCGATCCAGATGGCCAAGGCAGCACTTTATGCCGGGGCGCGGCTGCTCATGGACAAGCGCGGCGTCGATAAGGTCGACCGGGTGGTGCTGGCGGGGGCGTTCGGCGCGCATATCTCGCCCAAGCACGCGATGGTGCTGGGGATGATCCCCGACTGCCCGCTCGACAAGGTGACATCGGCGGGCAACGCGGCGGGCACCGGCGCGCGCATCGCGCTCTTGAACATGGGCGCGCGTGACGAGATCGAGGCGGTGGTGCGCCAGATCGAAAAGATCGAAACCGCGGTCGAGCCGCGGTTTCAGGAGCATTTCGTGAACGCCACCGCAATGCCCAACGCCGCCGAGCCGTTCACGCTCTTGCGCGGCGTCGTGAGCCTGCCCGACGTCAACTACAACGCCGGTGACAGCGGCGGCGGGCGGCGCAGACGCAGGCGGGACTAGCTTTCCGCTCAGGCCGCGCGCGGGCGGATCTCGGCGCGCAGGCTGTCGCCGATGGCATGGCGGGCGCGCTCGATGTCGTGATCGGACTGCAGGTGCAGCCAGAAATCCGCGGCGGTCGAGAAATACCGCGCCAGCCGCAACGACAACTCGGCATCGACCTTGAGATCGCCCGCGATCAGGCGCTTGAGGCTGGTGTCGGTCACGCCGATGGCCGTGGCGAGGGCGGCGACAGAAATGCCGTTGGGCGCAAGGAACTCGTCGCGCAGCACCGCGCCGGGCGTCGGGCAGAGGAACAATGGCACCGCCGCCTCGGCTGGCGCGGGCTCAATGATTTCCTCTTCCACCGGGAAACCGGCGGCTTTCCAGGCGGTCAGCCCGCCCTCCATATGCATCACCCGGTGATGGCCGGCCCCCAGCAGCATCCGTGCCGCCGCCGCCGAGCGCTTTCCGATGGCGCAGTGCAGCACCAGAGGCTTGCCGGTCAGCACCGGAAAGACATTGGCCTCGAACGACGACAGCGGCAAAAGCAGCGCGCCGGAGATATGTTCAAGGTCGTATTCCCGCGTTTCACGCACATCGACCAGCACCACCTCGCCCTCGATGAGCCAATGCGCAACGGTTTCGGGCGTGACGGCCAGCGGTTCGGTCTGAGTATCCTTTGGCATGAAAGCCTCCTGTCTCGGGTCGGACAGGGGATAGCAGCCGCGGCGGGAAAATGTCCGCCCGAAGGTCGCCCTCGCAGCACGACGCGCGACCAGCGCTGCGGGCCGGAACGGAACGCTGTTCCGGCTTTGGCTGGACGTGGCAGGGAATCAGTGCGTTCGGGAACAAAAAACGGCGCCCCGAGGGACGCCGTTTTTTCAGGATTTGGCAGGGATGCCTTATGAGGCTTCCGTGATGAACTTCACCGCATCGCCAAAGGTCTGGATGGTCTCGGCGGCGTCATCGGGGATTTCGATGCCGAATTCCTCTTCGAAGGCCATGACCAGCTCGACCGTGTCGAGGCTGTCGGCGCCGAGGTCGTCGATGAACGAGGCCGATTCCGTGACCTTGTCCTCTTCGACGCCGAGATGCTCGACAACAATTTTCTTAACGCGATCTGCGACGTCGCTCATATTAATTCCTCACGTTTGTCAGGCGCTTGGCCCGTTGCATTCGGCCCGGATGGGCCACCTCGTCGACCCGGGACAAGGCACCGGGACCGCCCCGTGACGGGGCGAAAACCTGCGCTCCCTTTAGCACAAACCGCCGGGGTGGCAAACGGTTTGTCCCCTTCGGGGCGATCATCACGCCAGGCCGTCACAGCATCGCCATGCCGCCATTCACGTGCAAGGTCGCGCCGGTGACATAACCCGCCTCGGGCGAGGCAAGGTAGAGCACCGCCGCCGCGATCTCGTCCGGCGTGCCCATCCTTGCGGCCGGAATCTGGACGTTGATCTTGTCCTTCTGCTCGTCGGTCAGCTTGTCGGTCATCGCGGTGGCGATGAAACCGGGTGCGACGCAATTGGCGGTGATCCCGCGCGAGGCGACCTCGTAGGCGATCGACTTGGTCATGCCGACCATGCCGGCCTTGGAGGCGGCATAATTGGCCTGGCCGGGGTTGCCGGTGGCGCCCACGATCGACGAGATGTTCACGATCCGGCCCCAGCGCGCCTTCATCATGCCGCGCACCGCACCCCGGCAGAGCCGCATCGTCGCGGTCAGGTTCACGTCGAGCACGCTGTGCCAGTCGTCATCGGACATCCGCATGAACAGCTGATCGCGGGTGATGCCGGCGTTGTTGACGAGGATGTCGAGCCCGCCCATGGCATCGATCGCGGCCTTCGGCAGCGCGTCGACCGCTTCGGGGTCGGACAGGTTGCAGGGCAGCACATGGGCGCGCTCGCCAAGCTCTGCCGCCAGCGCCTCGAGCGGTTCGGTGCGGGTGCCCGACAGGCCGACGGTCGCTCCTGCGCCGTGTAGCGCGCGCGCGATGGCGCCACCGATGCCGCCGGATGCCCCGGTGACAAGCGCGCGTTTTCCAGTCAGATCAAACATGTTTCGTCCTTTTCCTGTGTCGCCGGACCGCCCCGCGCGGGGCGGTCGCATGGCGGCGCGCGCCGCCATTTCCCGGCCTATCCGTTGAGCGCCGCAGCGGCCGCCGCAACCTCGTCAGGCGTGCCGATGTTGCGCGTCGCGATATCCCGGTCGATCCGCCGGATCATCCCGGTCAGCGCCTTGCCCGCGCCGATCTCCCAGATCTCGTTGACGCCGTTCGCGGCCATATGGAGCACGCTTTCGCGCCAGCGCACCGAGCCGGTGACCTGTTCGACCAGCAGCGAGCGGATCGTGGCAGGATCGGACACCGAAGACGCCCGAACATTGGCGACGAGCGGCACCCTGGGGCGCTCGATATTGACGTGGCCCAGCGCCTCGGCCATCGCCTCGGCGGCGGGCTGCATCAGCGCACAATGGAACGGGGCCGATACCGGCAGCAGCAGCGCGCGTTTGGCGCCGTGGGCCTTTGCGATCTCGACCGCGCGCTCCACCGCCGCCTTGTGGCCCGACACCACCACCTGCCCCGGATCGTTGTCGTTGGCGGCCTGACAGACCTCGCCCTCTGCGGCCTCCTTGGCCACGGCGGACGCGGCCTCGAAGTCGAGCCCCAGCAGCGCCGCCATCGCGCCGACGCCCACCGGCACCGCCGCCTGCATCGCGCGGCCACGCAACCTGAGCAACCGCGCGGTGTCGGCAACCGTCAGCGCCCCGGCAGCCGCCAGCGCGGAATACTCGCCCAGCGAATGCCCCGCGACAAAGGACGCCGCCTCGACGCCCACGCCCTCGACCTCCAGCGCGCGCATCGCGGCGAGCGAGGTGGCCATCAGCGCTGGCTGGGCGTTCTCGGTCAGGGTCAGCGTGTCCTGCTCACCCTCCCAGATCAGCGCCGACAGCTTTTCGCCAAGTGCGTCGTCCACCTCGTCGAAGACGGCGCGGGCTTCGGGATAGGCCAGGGCCAGCGCCTGCCCCATGCCGATGGTCTGCGCTCCCTGTCCTGGAAATACGAATGCGCGGGTCATCGCCCCTCCCTTCGGTTCATTTCGCATCGGGATAGCGCGCTGGCAAAGCCTAGGCAATCGCGCGGGGCAAAACCGGGCAAAAAAGAAAACCGCGCCGCAGGCTGCGGCGCGGTGTTCCGGATCGTGTCAGGGCCGGTCAGGCGACGCGGCGAGGCACCACCCGGGGCGCGGGTTGCTCGACAGGTCGCGCCGGTGCTGCGGGTTCGGCGGCACGTTGCAGATCGCGGATCAACCGGTCACGCAGCCGCTCGAGCTTGTCCTGATTTCCGGTCGCGATCTCCAGCGCCTCGCGGCCCTCGCCGACCCGAAGAAACAGCCGTGTGGTGTGGCGCTGCTCCTTCGAGCGCAGCAGGAACACCGACGTGATGTCGGCGAAGGGCAGCACGCCTTTCTCGCGAAAGCGGCCTTTCAGAGCGCGCGAGCCGAAGCGCACTTCGCCGCGCAAGGTGTCGACCTGGTATTCGCCCGGCGTGCAGGTGCGCCCGGCCCAGAGGATATAGCCGCCGAGAATGGTGAACATCACCATCGCGCCCAGCTTCATCCCCAGAACTTCGGGGGTCAGCACCGCGTCCGGCAAAACCCAGAGCCCGGCCGCCGCCATCAGCAGGATCGCCCCGAAGAACCGGCCGCTCGAGGCGACCGCCGACCCGGTGATGCTTCTGGTGGAGGCATCGCGGATGATGTAGCCCCAGGGCGTCGTATCCACGGCCAACCCGTGCTTGTCCCGCCTTGCGGTCGGGCTGGTGTCGAATTCGGCGGCAGATGCAGACATGGTGTGGCTCCGACTGACAGTTCCTCTTGTGGTTGTCTCAATGGTTGCTCAATCACTTTGGCGGAAGTTGGGCGAGGGACTGGCGATTTGCGGGCATTGGTGCCGGCGCCCGCGACGTGGCGCACCGGGCTTGCATCGCCGGGGCAGCGGTGTATAAGGCCCCGTCCTTCCGCGCGTCGATTGAACCGCGTGGCCTCTCGTGGGTGGGAGCGGAAGGCATCGCCCGCCCTTTGAAGCGCGCCTTGAAAGAACTGGAGATGACATGCCGCTTTACGAGCATGTGATGATTGCGCGTCAGGACTTGTCCAACACGCAAGCCGAAGGCCTCATCGAACATTTCGGCACCGTCCTTACGGACAACGGCGGCAAGGTCGTCGATACCGAATACTGGGGCGTCAAGACGATGGCCTACAAGATCAACAAGAACCGCAAGGGCCATTATGCCTTCCTGCGCACCGACGCACCGGCGCCGGCCGTGCAGGAGATGGAGCGCCTGATGCGCCTGCATGACGACGTGATGCGCGTTCTGACCATCAAGGTCGACAGCCACGAGGAAGGCCCGTCCGCCCAGATGCAGAAACGCGAAGAACGCGGCGATCGTGGTGATCGCGGCGATCGCCGCAGTCGTGACCGGTAACAGAGGAAGGATCAGAACATGGCCGCAAAAACGTTTTTCCGCCGCCGCAAGGTCTGCCCGTTCTCCGGCGACGATGCGCCGAAGATCGACTACAAGGACACACGGCTCCTGCAACGCTACATTTCCGAGCGCGGCAAGATCGTGCCGTCGCGCATCACCGCGGTGTCGGCAAAGAAGCAGCGTGAACTGGCCCGTGCGATCAAGCGCGCCCGCTTCCTCGCCCTTCTGCCCTATGCCGTGAAGTAAGGAGACAGATCATGCAAGTCATCCTGCTCGAACGCGTGGCCAAGCTTGGCCAGATGGGCGAAGTCGTCGACGTCAAGTCCGGCTACGCCCGCAACTACCTCTTGCCGCAGGGCAAGGCGCTGACCGCCTCGCAGGCGAACATCGCCCAATTCGAGACCCAGAAGGCGCAGCTCGAGGCCCGCAACCTCGACAGCAAGAAAGAGGCCGAGGCGCTGGCCGCGAAACTCGACGGGCAGCACTTCGTCGTGATCCGCGCCGCGTCCGATGGCGGCAACCTCTACGGCTCCGTCACCACCCGTGACGTGGCAATGGTCGCGACCGAAGACGGCTTCTCGATCGACCGCAAGCAGGTGATCATCCGCCTGCCGATCAAGGCGCTGGGGCTGCACGAGGCCGAGGTGCACCTGCACCCCGAGGTCATGGCGCTCATCCACCTGAACGTCGCCCGCTCGCCCGAAGAGGCCGAGCTGCAGGCGTCGGGCAAGTCGATCCAGGAGCTTGCCGCCGAGGAAGAGGCCGCCGCCGACTTCGAGATCGCCGAGCTGTTCGACGACATCGGTGCCGCCACCTCCGAGGACGACGACCTGGCCGAAGCCCTGTCCAGGGACGAGGACGAGGAATAGGCCCCGGCCGAACCACGATACCGAAAGCCGCGCGGGGCATCTCGCGCGGCTTTTTCATTGCCAAAGATGGAAAATCGGCGGCGGATTGCCGAGTGGCGAACTTGCCGCTTCACAGATCGGTGCAATGAGCGCAGATTGCGGCAGGGACAATGAGGAACGATCCATGACAGCTTACTGGCGCGCCGCCTTCGCCGTGCTTGCGATTGCCGGGGTTTCCGCCTGCTCGCAAGCGAAAACCACCTTCGGCACCATGGGCGATCTGACGCCCGGAGCCACCCGGACGGCGCTTCAGCCCGGCGAGCCTGCGCTCTATCCGAATGAAACCCCGGAACTGCGTCTGCTGATCAACAAATGGGCCGATCATTACGGCGTGCCGCGTGACCTGGTGCATCGTCAGATCGTGCGGGAATCAAGCCACCGCCCCGGCGCGCGCAACGGGCCCTATTACGGGCTGATGCAGATCCTGCCGCAGACCGCGGGCACGATGGGTTATCGCGGCGCACCCGAAGGCTTGCTCGACGCCGATACCAACCTGCAATACGCGGTGAAATACCTGCGCGGCGCCTGGCTGGTCTCGGGCGGCAACCGTGACAGCGCGGTGTCGTGGTATGCGCGCGGCTATTACTATGAGGCCAAGCGGCTTGGCCTGCTCGAGGAAACCGGCCTCAGAACCTAACCCCAGCGTTTCGACAGGAACCAGCGCGAGCGTCCGGCGACGAAGTCCGGGATCTCGCCGAAGACCACGTAGCCCTGACGCTCATAGGTCCGCCGCGCGACCGGGTTGAAGCAGTCGATATTCGCGCCCTTGCAGCCACGCGCCCGCGCCTCGGCCTCGGCCCGCTCCAGCATCGCGCCCGCCAGCCCTTCGCCGCGCCGCGCCTCATCGACCCAGAGCCACTGGACATAGAGCCATCCCCAGGACGTGCTGCCCGACAACCCAGCGACCAGCACGCCGTCCTCCTCGGCGATCACCGCCAGCGCGCGGCGCTCCGACGGCCCGACATCGGCAGCATTGAACGCGGCAAGCGCCTGGCCGATGGCCTCGACCTCGGCATCGGGCGTGTCGGTGATGCGAAAGGTCGGGCTCATGCCCCGGCCCCGGCACGCGCGATGCGTCCGCCGGTCATCGGCGCGGGCACGCCGGTGGTGGTCGGGAAGCTCAGGGGCAGCCCGCGAAGGCTGCGCACGGCGAGAAAGCCGAAACACTCCGCCTCGATCGCGTCACCGCGCCAGCCGACGGCCTCCGCCGGCACCGCCTCGATGCCGGCGCGCTGGTTCAGCGCCGCCATCAGCGCCGGATTGCGCCGCCCGCCGCCGCAGACGATCAGCCGGGTCGGGCGCTCCGGCAAGAGGTCGAGCGCCTTGCCCACCGCCGCCGCCGAAAACGCCGTCAGCGTCGCCGCACCGTCCGCGTCCGACAAGCCCTCGACCCAATCGAAACCGAAATCGAACCGGTCGAGCGATTTCGGATATGGCTGCGCCAGGTAGGGATGGTCGAGCCGCCGCGCCAGCCGCGCCTCGTCGACCTTGCCCCTCAGCGCCAAAGCTCCGTCGCGGTCCATCGCGCCCAGCCCGCGCGACTTGATGAAATCGTTGATCGGCGCATTGGCAGGACCGGTGTCGAAGGCGACGATCTGTCCTTCGGCCCTGCACCAGGTGACGTTGGCGACACCGCCAAGGTTCAGAACCGCCGTGCCCTTTGGTGCTTCAATCCCGGCCAGCAAGGCCGCGTGATAGCCCGCCGACAGGGGTGCCCCCTGCCCGCCCGCCGCCATGTCGGCCGAGCGGAAATCATAAACGACATCGACCCCCAGGGTGGCCGCCATCAAGGCACCGTCGCCCAATTGCCGCGTCGCCCCGATCCGCTTCGCCGTTGGCGCGCGGTGCAAAACGGTCTGGCCGTGAAACCCCACCGCCGCGATCTCGCTTATCTTCATGCCCGCGCCCTCGACCACGCCGCGCACCGCCTCCGACTGCGCCAGCGTCAGCGCGCGTTCGGCTTTGGCGAAGATCGCCGGATCGTCGCCCGCGAAGCCCCAGGCCAATGCCTGTTTCAACGTCTCCTCCAGCATCGCGTTGATTTCGTCTGGATAGGCGACAAGCTCGTAGGGGCCGAACTCCTCGATCCGCTCGCCATCGGTTCTGACCATCGCAACATCGATATGGCCATCAAGCACGGTGCCGGTCATCAGACCGACCGACCAGATTGGGTCCATGGGACTAGTCCTTTCCACAAAGCGCGCGCCCGACCGAGGGGCGCAGATCAGCGATGCCGCTGTCGGAATGGCGGCTGGGGTGAACGCGGTTGGTCAGGAGCGTCCAGGCTTGCCCCGCCGCAAAGTCGATCCACAGCCCGGTGCCGGTAAAGCCGGTGTGGCCGATGGTTTCGGGCGAACAGGCATCGCCGCCGGACCAGCCGGGATGGGGCAATTCCCAGCCATGCGCGCGGGTCTGCGACAACGGCCTGCGCAACAGGCGGGTGTGCGCCGCGCCCGCCGCATCCTGTCGCAACAGCCCGGCGGCGAAATCGAGCACCGCACCCGCCGTGCCGAACAACCCGGCATGACCGGAGCCTTGCAGCGCGAAACAGTTCTCGTCATGCACCTCGCCACAGATCACCCGCCCGCGCCAGGTGCAATTCTCGGTCGCGGCGGTCTGTGCGCGCGGCGGCGCAAAGCTGAACCCCGGCGCGGGCTCCATCGCGCGAATCCCGCAGCCCTCGATCCGCTCCAGCGCGATGCCCAGCAGGATGAAGTTGATGTCGGAATAGACCGGCGGGCCACGCCGCCATTCGCGTTGCAACACGAAGGCGCGCAGCCGGGCCGGGTCGTCGCCGTAGGCATAGAGCGGCTCGACCGCCGGAAACGCAGTCTGGTGTCCAAGGCAGTCGCGCGCCGTCACCTGCCGCTCCCACGCGTTCATGTCGTATTGCCGCAGATCGGGCAGGATCTTCGACAGCGGCGCGTCAAGGTCGATCCGCCCGGCGGCGGCATGGGCCAGGATTCGCTCGGTGGTGAAGATCACCTTGGTCAGCGAGGCCAGATCGAACCAGGTGTCGTCCTGCATGTCCCGCGCCTCGGGCACGATCTGCGCCTGACCGATGCTGCGCACCTGCCGCGCGCCATCCGCCGTGACCGCGCCCAGCACGCCGCCCGGAATGCGCCCCGCCGCGACCGACCCGGCCAGATGCGAAAATGCCGCCTCGAACCGCGCCTGCATCGCTCAGCCCTCGGCCCGGAACTGGTGGTCGTCGCCGGCACTTGCCCAGGGCACCGTGGCCGGCTCCCACCCCATCGGGCGCACCAGCGAGGGGATCACGCTGGTGTCGATGGTGAAATTCGAATGCCGCCGCTCAAGGCTCGGCACTGCCGTGATGAGCTGCCTTGTATAGCTGTGGCGCGGGTTGGCCAGCACCTCTGCGGTCGGGCCGATCTCGACGATTTGCCCGGCAAAGACCACCGCGATCCGGTGCGCGATGCGCTCGACCACCGCCATGTCGTGCGTCACGAACAGATAGGCGAGGTGGAATTCCTTTTGCAGATCGACCAGCAGGTCGAGCACCCGCGCCTGCACCGAGACATCCAGCGCCGAAACCGCCTCGTCCAGCACCAGCACGGAGGGGTTCAGCATCAGCGCGCGCGCAATGCACAAGCGCTGACGCTGGCCGCCGGAAAACTCGTGCGGATAGCGCGCAAGGCTGTCGGCGGGCAACTCGACCCGCTCCAGCAGCCCGGCCATGCGCGCCCGCGCCGCGGCGTCGATCCGCCGCCCTACGGCGATATATGGTTCGGCCAATATCTGCTCGACCGTCAGGCGCGGGTTCAGCGAGGCGTTGGGGTTCTGGAACACCATCTGCACCGGCCGCCCGGCCTCGCCCGCGTCGCCGGTCTCGATCCGGCCCCGCGCCGGGGTTTCCAGCCCCAGAATCGCCCGCGCGGTGGTCGATTTGCCCGAGCCGCTTTCGCCGACGATCCCCAGCGTCTCGCCGCGCATCAGATCGAAGGTGATGCCCTCGACCGCATGAACATTGCCGCTTTGCCGCCGCAGGAAGCCCGAACGCACCGGGAAACGCACGCTCAGCCCCTCGACGTCCAGCGCCATCTTTGCGTCGCCACCTCGCACCACGTCGCGCCGCGCCGACTTGCCGCCCGCGAAATGCGGCACCGCTTCCAGCAGATGCCGCGTATAGGGATGCTGCGGCGCGTCGAGTACGTCATCGAGCCTGCCCTGTTCCACGATCAGACCCTCCTGCATCACCATCACCCGGTCGGCGATGCCCGCGACAAGGCCGATATCATGGGTGATGAAGATCATGCCGGTGTCGGTCTCGCGCTTCAACTCGGCCAGCAGCGCCAGGATCTGCGCCTGGATGGTGACGTCGAGCGCGGTCGTCGGTTCGTCCGCGATCAAGAGGCGCGGGTTCGATGCCAGCGCCATCGCGATCATCACCCGTTGCAGCATGCCGCCCGACAACTGGTGCGGCGCATAGGTCAGGCGGCGCGCGGCGTCGGGGATGCGCACCCGGTCAAGCGCCTCGATCGCCGCGATGCGCGCATCGGCGCGGCTCATGCCGTGTTGCAGGCGGAACACTTCCTCGATCTGGGTGCCCACGGTCAGGACCGGGTTGAGCGAGGTCATCGGCTCCTGAAAGATCATCCCGATCTGGCGGCCCCGGATGGTTTCGAGCATGTCTTCCTCGGCGCGCGCCAGGTCCATAACGCTGCCGTCGCTGGCGGCAAACTCGATGGTGCCGCCGACGATCTTGCCGCCGCCGAAATCGACCAGCCGGTTGATCGCCATCGCGGTCACGGACTTGCCCGAGCCGCTTTCACCCACAATCGCCAGCGTCTCGCCGGGGGCCAGATCGAAGCTGACGCCGTGGATGACCTGATTGTCCTCGGGATGCGCGCCGAAGCCGACGCGAAGGTCACGCACGGACAGAAGTTTCGTCATGCCAGCGCCCGCCGCGTCTTGGGGTCGAGGATGTCGCGCAGCGCGTCGCCCAGAAGGTTGAAGCCCAGCACCGCCAGCATCAGCGCGATTGCGGGCACCAGCAGGAGCCACGGCGCCATTTCCATCAGGTTGCGCGCATCCGAAAGCATCAGGCCCAGCGAGGCGTCAGGCGGTTGGGTGCCAAGGCCGAGAAAGCTGAGGCCCGCCTCGGTCACCAGCGCCCAGGCCAATGCCAGCGTGATCTGCACGGTGAGGGGCGCGATCAGGTTCAGCGCAAGGTGGCGCGACATGATATAGCGGCGCGAACTGCCGAAGGTGCGCGCGGCATCGACGAAATCGCGGTGCTTCAACGACAGCGCCGGGCCGCGCACCACGCGGGTGAAGATCGGCGTGTAGACGATGGCGATGGCCATGATCGAGGTCCAGCCGCTTGGCCCGAACACCGCGATGATGAGCAGCGCCAGAAGGATCGCGGGGAACGCCAGCAGCACGTCCATGAAACGCATCACGATGCTGTCCCAGAGCCCGCCGAACCACGCCGCCGACAGCCCGAGCGCGGTTCCGGCAGCACTCGCAACGCCGACCGAGAAGAACGAGATGATGAAGCTTTGCGAAATGCCCACCATCAACCGGCTGAGGACATCGCGGCCAAACAGGTCGGTGCCGAACCAGTGCGCCCCACTCGGGGCCTGAAGCCGCGCCACGCGGTCCTGCACCAGCGGGCCGTAGGGCGTCAGCCCGACCTCACCCATCACCCCCGCCAGCACGAAGGCCACCACGATGATCAGCCCGATCCGCCCCGAGGGATGGCGTGCGATGTCTCGCAGAAGCTCCATCATTTCGCCTCGAACCTTATGCGCGGATCAAGCGCGGCATAGGCCAGATCGACCAGCAGGTTCACCACCATGAAGTTGAACGCGATGAACAGGACCGAGCCTTGCACCAGCGCGTAATCACGTTGCTGGATCGCATCCAGCACCACCCGGCCCAGCCCCGGCAGCGCGAAAATCTGCTCGACCAGCACGGCGCCGCCCAGCAGATAGCCGAATTCGACTCCCGACAGCGTCACCACCGGGATCAGCGCATTGGGCAGCGCATGGCGCCAGATCACCCGGCGGCGCGACAACCCCTTTGAGCGCGCGGTGCGCACGTAATCCTCGCGTAATATGTCCAGCATTGCCGAACGTGAAATGCGGATCACCGCGGCGGCAAAGGCCGTGCCCAGCGTCAGCGCGGGCAGGATCATCTGGGCAAGGTTGCGCGAGATATCCTCGTTCAGCGGAACGAACGTGCCCATCTGTGGCAGCACCCCGAAGCCGACCGACAAGACGAAGATCATCAACAGGCCGACGACGAACCCCGGCGTCGACTGGCCGATCATCGCCACCATGCGCACGACCAGATCGGACGGACGGTCCTTGTGGGTGGCGGCGTAGATCCCGGCGGGCAGCCCGATGCCCAGTGCGATCAGCATCGACAGCACCGCCAGTTCCAGCGTCAGAGGGAAGTGCTGCAGGATGATCGTGAGAACCGGCTTGCCGTAGGTCGTGGAGATGCCCAGATCGCCCTGCACCACGCGGCTGAGCCAGCGCCAGAACTGCACGAACCAGTTCTGGTCAAGCCCGAAATAGGCCGTCAGCGCCTCGCGCTGGGCGGGCGTGAGCAGGCCGGACTCGGTGCCGAGCATCGCGGTGATCGCGTCGCCCGGCACCAGTCTTATCGCGATGAAGACGAAGACCGACACGCCCAGCATCACCAGCGGGAACACCAGAAGGCGCCTGAGGGGATAGGACATGCGGTCGGTCTCCGTCCTTGCTGTTACTCGGCCAGCGTCACGGCGCTGAGGCCGAACAGCGAGCCGGTCGGCGTGGCCTTGAACCCGTCCACGAACTCCTGCTGCGCGGCATAGGAATAGCCGGTGTAGAGCCAGACCCAGGGCGACATTTCCGCCAGATGCTTCTCGAACTTGGCGAAGATCTCCTTGCGCTTGGCCTGATCGGTCTCGACCCGGCCCTGGTTCATCAGCGTATCAAGTTCGTCGTCGATGTAGTTGGCGACGTGCTGCAGGTTGCCGTCCTTGGTCCAGTAGCGGTTATACATCGAGAACGGATCGGGCTTGCCGCCATTCAGCGCCACCGCCATGTCGAAATCACCGGCAAGCCAGGCATCGACATAGACGTTCAGCTCCATCATCTTGATATCAAGCATGATACCGACTTCGGCCAGTTGCGACTGGATCACCTGGGCTTCGGCGGCGGCGGTGGGCGGCTCGCCGGTCGCCCCTATCACGGTCGCCTTGAACCCGTCGGCGTAGCCCGCATCGGCCAGGAGTTGCCGCGCGCGGTCGAGATCACGCTCGTAGCAGAACAGCTCCGAGGTCGGCGTCTTGTAGGCCGCCATGGTCAGGGGGCCGGTCACTTCGCCCTCGCCCAGCAAGGCGGTGTCGAGGATGTCCTGCCGGTCGATGGCGCAGGAAATCGCCTGACGCACGCCCAGCTCCTGCATCGCGCCGCGCGACGGGTTGAGTTGCAGGACGTGGTAGGACAGAAGCGGCTCGGACACCAGTTCCAGCCCCGCCACACCCGGCACCAGCGAGGCGACGAACGGGTCGTTGAGCAGCGCGAAGTCGACCTGCTTGGAGCGCAGCGCGGCCAGGATCGCGGTCTCGTCGGGCAGCACGCTGATGTCGAGGCCGTCGATGCCGACCGTGCCGCCGGCCCAATCGGGGTTGGCGGTCAGCGTGGCGTTCGAGTTCGGGTTCCAGGCGCCGAACACGAAGGGGCCGGAGCCGACCACCGAGGTTCCGATATTGCCAGCCTCGATCTCCGCCGCCGGCACCACCGCCGCGTTGACCGAGGCCATCGCGGTCAGGATCGGCACGTTCGGTTCGGACAGCTTGAAGATCACGGTGGCATCGTCCGGCGTCTCGATCGAGGCGATCGAGGTGAAGTTGGCGCGCGCCGCCGCACCGGTCGCCTCGTCAAGAACACGCTCGAACGATGCCTTCACGTCGGCCGATGTGACCGCCGCGCCGTTGTGGAACTTCGCGTTCGGATCGAGCGTCATGGTCAGCTCGGTCGCGTCATCGTTGAAGGCCCAGCTTTCGGCGATCTGCGGCACGATGTCGGCGTTCTCATCCAGCCGCACCAGCGGCTCATACATCAGTTCGAGAAACCGGATCGAGGAAAACGCGGTCTGCTTGTGCGGGTCAAGCCCGGTGGCATCCTGCGACCATGCCACTTTCAGCGAGGCGGCGAAGGCCGGGGTGGACAGCGCGGTGCCACCAAGGGCGAGCGCGATCCCCACGGCGGTCAGTGATTTGGAAAACGAGTGTTTCATTTTGAACTCCCAGTTCAGGACGAGGTGGATCGACTGGCCCGCCGGGCCAGTCACGGTTGCGCGGAGCTGCCCCGCGTCATTTCTATCGCGTGGCGCAAGACGCCACCCGAGGCGTTGAGGCAGGCTTGCGATGCGTCCCGGTCAAGCCCGGTCAGCTTCATCAATATGGCCAGTTTCACATCCCGCCCGCTTTCTTCCAGCAGCGCCTCGGCCTCCTCGGGCGTGGCACCTGTGGTTTCGCACAGGATGCCGATGGCACGGGTGTTCAGCTTCTTGTTGGAGATCGACAGATCAACCATCAGGTTCTGATAGGTCTTGCCGATGCGGATCATCGCCGCCGTCGACAGCATGTTCAGCACCATCTTCTGCGCCGTGCCCGATTTCAGCCGGGTCGATCCGGTCAGAACCTCCGGCCCGACCACCGGCGCAATGGTGATGTCGGCGCGGCGCGACATTTCCGAGTCCGGATTGCAGGTCAGCGCCACCGTGTCCGCGCCAATCTCGCGCGCGAAATCGAGCGCGCCGAGCACATAGGGCGTCTTGCCGCTGACCGCGATGCCGACGACCACATCCTTTGCGCTCAGCCCGATCGCGCGCAGGTCTTCGGCGCCCTGCTCGCGGTCATCCTCGGCCCCCTCGACCGCATCGCGCAGCGCCGTGTCGCCGCCCGCGATCAGCCCGACAACCATGCCCGGCGGCACCGAAAACGTCGGCGGACATTCCGAGGCATCAAGCACGCCAAGCCGCCCGCTGGTGCCCGCGCCGATATAGATCAGCCGCCCGCCGGCGCGAAACGCCGCCTCGATCCGCTCAACCGCCTTGGCGATCTGCGCAAGCTCGCGCTCGACAGACGCCGCAACGCCCTTGTCTTCGGCATTGATCAGCGCAACGAGGTCGGGGATCGGCAGCAGGTCGATATCCATCGAACGCGGGTTGCGCGCCTCGGATACGAGGTCGCGCAGATCGGCGATGGATTGGGCGTCGGTCATCCCCCCGGGACCTCCTGTATCAACCTGCCCGCAGCTTGGAATTGAAAATTCGCCCTGTCAACGGAATTGTGTATAATTTATTCCTGTCCTGCCCGGAAAACTGGAGCCGGGATCAGATACCACCGTAACTTCATAGGGTAACTCTTTGAATTATGGCATTTTTGGCCTACCCATCGGGGAACGCTCAGAACAACAGACGCACCCTAACCGAAACTCCGCCATTCACAGACCGCTGAAAATGGGGAATAAACAATCCCAACCGGCGCAGGCTGCGCCGCGCAAGACGCCAGAATCGAGGCCCATCCATGTCCGTGCTGACGATCCTCAAGTCCCAGATCGACGGCTTCACCCCCGGCGAACGCAAGATTGCCGAGTTCGTGCTGGCCGACCCGGAACAAGCCTACCAGATGTCATCGGCCAGCCTTGCCGAAGCGACCGGACGCAGCCAGTCGGGCGTGGTGAAGTTCTGCCAGAAGCTCGGATTTCGCGGCTATCAGGAGTTCAAGCTCGCCGTCAGTCAGGCCACCGCACAGGTCTGGCGGGTGCCGACCGGGGTGGTCCACGGCACCATCGACGCCTCCGACAGCTTTGCCACCACGATCCAGAAACTCGTCGGCTCGAAAATCCATTCGGTGCAGCAAACCATGTCGATCAACGGCGAACACGCGGTGCGCCGGGCGCTCGACGCGATCAGCGCGGCCCGGCGGATTCAGCTGGTCGGGGTCGGCGCCTCGTCACTAGTGGCGCGCGATTTCGGCTACAAGCTGCAAAAGCTGGGCTGCATGGTGATCTTCGACGCCGACAGCCATATCCAGATCGCCAATGCCACCACGCTTGGCCCCGAGGACGTGGTGATCGCGCTGTCCTATTCCGGGGCCAGCCTCGAAACCCTGCGCATCGCCGAACAGGCGCACGCCAAGGGGGCGACGGTGATCTCGATCACCGGGGTTCAGCCGAACCGGCTGTCGTCGCTGGCCGACATCCAGCTTTTCGTGGTCGCCGACGAGGAAAAGGCGCGCTCCTCCGCGATCACCTCGCGCGACGCGCAGCTGGCGCTGGCGGATCTGCTGTTCATCCTGCTGGTGCAGCACCTTCCCCGCTCCAACGACCGTATTCAGGCGGCGGAACACGCGGTTCTGGTGCTGAAATCCTGAGCGTCAGGCATGAACCCGCCCGTCTATCACCACGCCATGAACCTGCAAATGATCCGACAGCAGCGTGAGCCCTGCCCGCTTGCCCGGCGCGATGCTGCCGATCTCGTGCTCCAGCCCGATCGCGCGCGCGGGGGTCAACGTCGCCATGCGGATCGCGTCGGAAAAGCAGCATCCGGTCAGCGCGACCATCCGCGTCACCGCCTCGATCATCGAGATATCCGCCCCGGCCAGCGTGCCGGTTTCGCCTGACAGGATGCCGCCCTGCCGGGTGATGCGCTTGCCCATCAGCGTGAACTCGGCCAAATCGGTGCCAAGCGGGCTCATCGCATCGGTGACGAGGAACAGCCGGTCCGGCCCAAGCACCCGCAGCGCGGTGCAGAGGTTCGCCGGATGCACATGCACCCCGTCGGCAATGATCCCGGCAAAGAGCGTATCCGAGGCAAGCACCGCCCCAACCACGCCGGGTTCGCGCCCCTGCATCTGACTCATCGCGTTGAACAGATGCGTGACACCGCTGAGCCCGGCGGCTTCGGCGGCGGTCATGGCGTCATACCCCGCTTCGGTGTGACCGGCGAAGACGGTGACGCCCGCCCCGGTCAGGCGCGCGATGTCGTCGGGCGTGGTTTGCTCGGGCGCGAGCGTCAAGAGAACCGGAGCGCCGACCTTGCCGATCAATGCGATATCGGCATCCGTCATGGCCCGGATCGCGTCAGCCGGGTGGATGCCGGGACGCAGGGGCGACAGGAACGGGCCTTCGAGATGCACCCCGACGACCCCCGGCACCTGCCCGATTGCATCCGCCGCCGCGGCAATCGCGCGGCCGTAGCGTTGATCGAAGTCGGTGATATAGGTCGGCAGGAACCACGCCGTGCCGCCCTTGCGCGCGCCCACGGCCATCGCCTGCAATCCGGCCAGGTCGGGCTGGTCGTTGAACAAGACCCCGCCCGCGCCGTTGATCTGGAGGTCGACCAGCCCCGGCACGACGATGTCGGCCTCGGCCAGCACCATGCCGTCCGGAGCATCCGCCAGGGCGCAGACCGCGTCGATCCGCCCGTCGCGGACCACCACCGCGCGGTCACTGACAGGTTCGCCGCCCTGACCGTCGTAGAGCCTGCGCGCGCGGATGATGCCGGTGTCAGCCAATCTGCGCCTCCGCCCCGTCCGGGTGAACCTCTTGATAGTAATCGCGCAATTGCAGCCGTGTCGCCGCATCTTCGTCAAGGATCACCGTCGCGTGGCGATGAAACTGGATCATCGAGGCCGGGCAGAACGTGCTGACCGGGCCTTCGACCATGTTGCGCACCGCCTCGGCCTTGTGCGGCCCGGTGGCGATCAGCACGACCTCGCGCGCCTCCATGATCGTCTCGATTCCCATGGTGATGGCATAGCGCGGCACCGCCTCGCCGGGGCCGAAGAACCGCGCGTTGTCGGCGCGGGTCTTCTGCGTCAGCGTCTTGATCCGGGTGCGCGATCCAAGGCTCGAGCCGGGTTCGTTGAAGCCGATATGGCCGTTCACGCCAAGCCCCAGCAGTTGCAGGTCGATCCCTCCCGCCGCCGCGATCGCCGCGTCATAGCGCGCCGCCTCGGCCTTGGGGCTGTCGGCATTGCCGACCGGCAGGTGAACCTTTTCCGGGTCGATGTCGAGATGACCGAACAGGTGATGCTGCATGTAGCGGTGGTAGGATTGCGGATGGTCCGGCGCGAGCCCGACATATTCGTCAAGGTTGAAGGTCGTGACCCCGGCGAACGACAAGTCCGGGGCACCGGCGAGGATCGCGCGATAGACCGGCTCCATCGTCCCGCCGGTGGCAAGGCCGAGCACCGCATCGGGGCGCGCGCGCACCTGCGACAGGATCATTTCGGCGGCGCGGGCGACCGCAAGCTCCGCGTTGGGAAAGATCAGCACCTTCATGGAATCCTCACTGGTATGTTCCTTGCCTCTTGTCTCGCCATGGCAATGCGGCGTCAACTCGTTCGGCGTCAGGCCGCCGAGGTTGAAGTCGGGATGCGGTTCCAGACGGATACGCCGCGCCCGGCTTGCCCGCCACCGGGCGCCTGTGGTGAGCCTGTCATAGGCCCTTGGCGCGCCGGCTGCCAGCCGGTCGGCGCAAGAGACGCCGGCTTCGGGTATCTCATCCGTGGCCGTGCGTCTGACCCTGCAAGGCCATGACACAGGTATAGATCCCGAACAGGACGATCACGAGACCGCTCAGCTGCCGCAGCACGGGGTGGTGAACCCATTTGCGCAGCACAGTGGCGAAGGTGCCGAACGACAAGAGCGCAGGCAACGTGCCGAGGCCAAAGGCGGCCATGATCAGCGCGCCGCTCAGCGGGGACGCGGACGCCATGGCGAGCGCAAGCGCGGAATAGACCAGCCCGCATGGCAGCCAGCCCCAGATCAGCCCGAGCCCGAGGGCCTGCAACGGCGATGTCACCGGCAGAAAACCGCGGCCCAGCGGCTCGATCCTTTTCCACAGGTGCTGGCCGCCCTTTTCCAGAACGGTGATCGCCCGCCACCAGCCCGCCAGATAAAGCCCCAGCGCGATCATCATCACCCCGGCGATCATCTGGCCGACCGGCAAGGCGTTTCCGTAACTGGCGGTTGCTGCGAGCGAACCCAGAAGGCCCGCAAGAACGCCCGCGCTGACATAGCTGGCGATGCGACCGGCATTGTAGCTGAGGTGAAACCGCATGCGCCCGCCGCCCCGAACCTGCTTCGGGTCGATGCCGACATCCAGCGCGCCGACAATTCCCCCGCACATGCCAAGACAATGCGTCAGCCCGAAAAGTCCGATCATGAACGCGGTAGCCAGATTGAACTGCATGCGGGCGATCGACCTTCGTGACTATAGCCGGGCGAGTCTCATGTTCTTGCGCTTGTTGTCGCGGGACGGTTCGACAGGCAGGGTGGTCGCGGGTTTCGGCAGGCCACGGGTGGAATTCCAGACCACCAGCAGACTGCTCGAGGACATGGCCAGTGCGGCGAACAGCGGGTTCAACAGCCCCAGCAGCGCCAGCGGGATGGCCGTCGCGTTATAGAGCAATGCCCAGCCCAGGTTCTGCTTGATCCGGCGCCGCGTGACTGCGGCCAGGGTGAAGGCATCAAGGATCGTGTTCAGATCGTCGCCCGGAATGACGATGTCGGCAGCCTCGGCGGCCAGCGCGGTCGGCGTGCCGAATGCGACGCTCAGATCGGCCTCGGCCAGCGCCGGGGCGTCGTTCGAGCCGTCTCCGATCATCGCGACACTCCCTTCGCCCCGGTAGTGGCGCACGATAGCGGCCTTCGCCTCGGGCGGCACGCCCAGATGCACCTCGTCGAAGGCGTCCTCGTAGCCGCTGGCGTGTTCGGCGCCAGACAGGAGCACGACGCGCGCGTTCTGGCGGGCGCGCTCGACCATCTCGCGCCAACCCGCCCGCTCGGTGTCGCGGGTCATGAACGCGCCCTGCGCGCGGCCGTCCCAGCCGACATAGGACAGGACGTTCTCGCCCAGCCTGTCACCCGCGATCTCGGCGCGCAGCGCCTCGGGTATCTCCCAGCCAAGGTTGGCGAACAACTGCCGGCTTCCCACCGCGACGCGCACGCCGTCAACCGACGCGACGACGCCGCGGCCCGGATGCGGCTCGATCTCGGTGGCCTCTAGCGATTGGTCCAGCCGGGCAATGGCCTCCGCGATGGGGTGGCGCGAGCGCCGCTCGACGGCGGCGGCACGGGCAATCGCCTCGGGCGGGCCGACATGGCTCACCACCGACATTTCACCGGTCGACAGCGTGCCGGTCTTGTCGAAGATGATGGTGTCGAAAGTGCGCGGCAGATCGAAGATGTCGGCGCTGGTGAAAATGATCCCCCGCCTGAGCGCGGCCGAAACCCCGGCGGCGGTGGCCAGCGGCGTCGCCAGACCGAAGGTGCATGGGCAGGAGACGATCAGCGTCGTCAACCCGATCAGCATCGCCGTGCGCAGCCCGTCGCCCGACGCGAAGACCCAGAACGACACCGCCGCCGCCAGCACCAGCACCGTCGGCACGAAAGCGCGCGCCACCCGGTCGGCAAATCCGCGCGCCCCCGCGGTCGAGCTTTGCACCTCCCACAGGATGCGGGTCAGCGCCTCGAGCTGGCTTTCCGCCGCCGCGTCCGCGACCATGACGACCTCGCCCTCGACCACGATGGTTCCGCCCTGCGCGCGGTCGCCGGCGCCGAGGCGGATCGGAAAAGGCTCGCCGGTCAGAAGCGAGACATCGACCGCGGCGCTGCCGCGCTGGATGGTGCCGTCCAGCGCGATCGCCTCGCCTGCCCCGACGCTGAAAGGCTCGCCGGGGTGCAGTTCGTCGACCGGCACGACCATCTGGCGGCCATCGCGCGTGACGCGGGCGACGGGGGTCCAGGCATCCATCAGCGCTTCCAGCTCATGCGTGGCGGTGGCGCGCGCGCCTGCCTCGAAATAGCGCCCGACGGTGACAACGGTCAGGATCGCCGTGGCGACATCGAAATAGAGCTCGTCCAGATTGCCGCGAAAATACTGGATCGAGGAATAGGCATAGGCGGACAGGATCGCGATTGCCAAGAGGTTGTCCATGTTCAGAACACCCGCACGCAGCCCCACGAGCGCGCCGCGATAGACCGGCAGGCCGACATAGCCGACCATGATGCTGGTCAGCACGAAGATCGCCAGCGGCGCCGCGCCATAAGCCAGCCAGCGCACCGGTTCGAGATCGGCGGCGTCGACCAGGCCGAGATGCGAGGGATAGAAGAAGGCCAGGTTGAGCATCATGACCACGGAGGCCAGCGAGGTTGCCGCGACGACGCGCAACAGCGCGTGGTTGGTATCGCGCTCCTTGCGCGGTTCCGAGCGCGGCGTGACCCTGTAGCCGGCGGTGCTGAGCAGGGCGGGAAGATCGTCAGGGTCCAGCTTGTCGGGGTCATAGACCACCCGCGCCGTCGATGTCGCATAGCTCGAACGGACCTCGTTTATCCCATCGATTCGCTCGGCCAGATGGTCGATCAGCACTTCGCAGGACGAACAATGCATCCCGTCGATGCGCAAGAACGCCTCGGCGCCCTCGACCTCGGCGCCGCGACCGGCGCGGCTGGCGGCCTTGCGGTTGGTCAGGATATCTTCGCCAAAACTCAGGAAAACCTGGCGACACCCCGGACAGCAAAAGCTTTTTCCTTCCGCTTCGATGGGCGGCGTCGGTGTCGGCAATCCACAAAGCTGGCAGGTCATCGTTCAGGCTCTACCAATTTTCTTGCTTTGACATAAGCATAATAAATATGATCACCATACGATAACGAATTGCAAGAGATGAGAATATGTCAGTCAACCGAGCGCTGAGCATCGTTCGTGCGGTCGCCAAGGCCGAAGCCCCCCTGACCCCGACCGAAATCGCCGAACGGATCGGCGTGCCGCGCGCCAGCGTCTACCGTCTGATCAAGTCTCTAGAAGAAGAAAACGTCCTGCGCCGCTCGGCGGACCGGGCCACGCTCGAGGTGACCTCGGCGTTCCTGCGCACGATGATCGCCGGGGCCAGCACCAATCAGATCATCGCCGGTTTTCAGGAAACCCTGTCCTGCACAGCCAATACCTGGGGGTCGGCATCGTTCCTGGCGCGTCTTGACGGCACCTCGGTCGAGGTCGTCCATACGGTAGCGCCTTGTAACACGAAAGCGGGTTTCGTGCATCCGGGCAGTGGTGTCCGGCCGGCGCACGCATGTTCGGCCTCCCGCGCCATTCTGGCCTTTCTGCCGAAAGCCAAGGCGGCGGCGATCATCGGCGATGACTTCGAGGCGTTCACCGACCGGACGCTGGTCGACAGGGACGCCATCGACCATGAACTCGCCCTGACCCGCGAACGCGGCTACGCGATCTGCGACGAGGAAATCGACCCCGGCATCTCGAGCATTGCCGCGCCGGTCATCGTGGGCCGCGCGGGCGTGGTCTATTCGCTGGGCATCGTGTCCTTCTCGAAACGCATCCACGAACACGGCATTCCGACGATCGGCGAATACCTGCACGCGAAGGCGAAGGCGGCCGTCCTCAACGCCAGCCAGAACCTTTTCGAATTCGCGGCGTGATCACGGACATCGAACGACACAACCAAAGGAGGGACCAGCCCAGGCACTGACAAGACAGACACACAGGCACCGGGAAAAAGAGCTGAACTGCCGTCTCGGCTGCTTAGATCTACACAACAAGGAGGGACTACCGTGCTTGATTTCGTCTTCCAATCTGAATGGGGCGCATTCGGTGTGCTGCTTCTGTTCCAGATCCCCTTTCTTCTGGTCTTCCTGACGATCGTGTTCCGCAAGGCCTATGTCGACACCTCACCGACCACCATCTCCGATACCAACGTCCGAAGATGGCGCAGCAGCTGGCTTGCGCTGGCGATCGCGCTGTTTCTGATCATCAACCTGGCCTCGATCAAGTTCTTCCCGGCTGTCTACACGGCCCGGGCCGCCGCATCCGGCACCGAGGTCATGGATGTCACGGTGGATGCCCAATCCTGGAGCTATGACATGTCGGCCCAGGAATTCGTCGCCGGCAAGCCGGTGCGGTTCATCGCGCAAAGCCTCGATACGGTGCACGGATTCGCGGTCTATCACCCCGAGGGACACATCCTGTTCACCATGATGCTGATACCGGGCGTCGGCACGTCGTCGCTGATCTACACCTTCGATGAGCCGGGGACCTACAAGGTGCGTTGTCTGGAATATTGCGGCATGGCGCATCACGACATGAGTGACGAGATCATCGTCACCGCCGCTGCAAGCTAAGGGAACAGGGAGGAGAAACAATGTCGATCCCATCCACGATTGTATCCAGCGTTCCGGTCTTCGGGCGCATGTTCAAGCTCGAGGGAGAACCCGAGCTTCACGATATCAACGCATGGCCGGCGGCCATGATCATGGCCTCGTTCATGTGGTTTTCGGTGGCGGTGCTGCTTGGCATCGCGATGCCGCTGACCCAGATGCTGGGGCTGGACACCAGCCTGTTCTATACCGCGGTCACGGCCCATGGCGCGGCGATGGCCTTTCCATACGTGTTCCAGCTGATGATGGGCGTCGGACTTCACCGCGCGGCGGGCTGCCTTGGCAAGCCGCTGACCGGATGGCTTCCCGCGGCCGCGTTCTGGTGCATGAACATCGGCGCCATACTTTTCACCATCGCGATATTCATGGGGCTCAAGATCAGCTACGCCGTGATGTATCCGCTGCCGATCGTCGGTGTCGAGAACGGCCAGTGGAGCATGACCTCGGTGGTGATCGGCTTTACCGGCATCGCGGGCATCCTTCTGACGGTGATCCTGCTCTACCCGGTGCTGACCATCAAGATCATGTTCTTCGGCAAGGAGCGCGAAGAACTGGTCCTGAGCCGGCGCACCCTGGGCGATCCGGGGATGCTGGGCATGGCGATGGCGGCATTCGTGCTGCTGATCATGGGCATGCCGCTGCTGATCGTGGCAAGCGCGGTTCTGCTTGCGCTCTATCACATCATACCGTTCGGCTGGGTCGGATGGGCCACGGACCCGCTGGTCTTCCAGTTCGTGTTCTACATCTTCGCGCACAACCTGATGGAAGCCATGGCGATCATGGTCATCTCGGCGGTCTATGCGACGCTGCCGCTGTATCTGGCGGACGGAACCCGCAAGCTCTACAGCACCAAGGCGGCCAACCTGGCGCTGTGGATCCTGCTCCTGACGTCGGTGACGTCGTTCTTCCACCACTTCTACACGATGTTCCCGGCCCTGCCGTCGGCGCTGAGTTACCACGGCAACATCATGAGTTGGGGCACCGCGATCGGTGCGGCGATCACGATCTTCACCGTGGCGATGACGATCCTCAAGCATGGCCTGCGTCCCGAAGCCGGGGTGATGGCGGTGCTGATGGGCTTCACGCTCTACATCCTTGACGGCGCCAGCGCGATCGTGACCTCGAACGTCGCCTTCTCGTTCAAGCTGCACGGCACGATGTGGCAGGCCGGACATACCATGGCGGTTCTGATTGCCATGTCGATGATGTGGATGGGCGTGCTGCTGCACCATTACCCGGTGCTTACCGGGCGGGTGCTGGACCCGTTGCGCGGCAAATGGTTCGTGATCCTGTTCACCGTCGGCGCCATGGGGGTCAGCTATGCCTTCCTCGCCGCCGGTTCGGCCGGGATGCCCCGGCGCTTTGCCTCGTGGAACCAGGAGGGCTGGATGATCTATGGCTATCTCATCCTGTTCTTCGGATTGTGCCTGGCGCTGTCGATGCTGATCTTCCTGATCGACGTCTCCAAGGCGCGCCGCATAGGCACTGGCACGGCACCCGCTCCGGTGAGGGCCGCCCCGGCCGAATAGGCCGAACGCCCCTCGAGGGCTCAGCGGAGGCGCCTTTCCGGTGCCTCCGCGGTTACTGCACCAAATTTCCGCGGGTATCCGGTCGAAAGACGGCGTGGCAGGCCCGATTGCCACCTGCATGTCTTGGGCCAGGAGCGAGTGTCCAGCGACCGGGATCACCGCAACAACCGCCATGAGGCCGCCGTTCTGAAAGGCAGGATCGCGAAACGGCTTGCAGTCTCATAGCACGACAACGAATCGGGAAAGTTTGCAAGAAATCTGGGGAGAGAAAGATGCGAACACGAGCCGCCGTCGCGGTTGCCGCCGGCAAGCCGCTGGAATTGATGGAGGTGAACCTGGACGGGCCGAGGGCGGGCGAAGTCCTGGTCGAGATCAAGGCCACCGGCATTTGCCACACCGACGAATTCACCCGCTCGGGCGCTGACCCCGAGGGTCTCTTTCCCGCGATCCTCGGGCATGAAGGTGCCGGCGTGGTGCTGGAAGTCGGCCCCGGCGTCACCAGCCTGAAACCCGGCGATCACGTGATCCCGCTCTACACGCCGGAATGTCGCGAGTGCGAATATTGCCTGAACCCCAAGACCAACCTGTGCCAGTCGATCCGCACGACCCAGGGCAAGGGCCTGATGCCGGATGGCACCAGCCGGTTCTCGATGCTGGATGGCACGCCGATCCTGCACTACATGGGCTGCTCGACCTTCGCCAACCACACCGTTCTGCCCGAGATCGCGCTGGCCAGGATCCGCCCCGACGCGCCGTTCGACAAGGTCTGCTACATCGGCTGCGGCGTCACCACCGGCATCGGCGCCGTGATCAACACCGCCAAGGTGGAGATCGGCAGCCGCGCCATCGTTTTCGGGCTGGGCGGGATCGGTCTGAACGTGGTCCAGGGGCTGCGGCTTGCTGGCGCCGACCAGATCGTCGGCGTTGACCTGAACCCGGACAAGGTCGAGATGGCGACCCGGTTCGGCATGACCGATTACGTCAACCCGACCGAGGTCGAGGGCGATCTGGTGGCCTATCTGGTGAACCTCACCAAGGGCGGCGCCGACTATACCTTCGATGCCACCGGCAACGTGCAGGTGATGCGCACCGCGCTGGAGGCGGCGCACAAGGGCTGGGGTGAATCGATCATCATCGGGGTCGCGCCGGCGGGGGCGGAAATCTCGACCCGGCCGTTCCAGCTTGTCACCGGGCGCTCATGGCGTGGCACCGCCTTCGGTGGCGCGCGCGGGCGCACGGATGTGCCGAAAATCGTGGACTGGTACATGGAGGGCAAGATCGAGATCGACCCGATGATCACCCACATCCTGAGCCACGACGACATCAACGCCGGCTTCGACCTGATGCATGAAGGCAAGTCGATCCGGGCGGTGGTGGTCTATTGAAACAACAACCCGACAGAAACGGAGGATACTTGGAATGGCTACCGCTACGAAACTTCATCCCTCTATCGACCATGGCCTGCAGCCCGGAAGTGCCGACTTCCAGGGCGGCACGCTGAGTTGCAAATGCGCCACCAACCCGGTGACGGTACGCGTCGAAAGCCAGTGCTTTCACAACCACGCCTGCGGCTGCACCAAGTGCTGGAAGCCCGAGGGCGCGGTATTCTCGGTCGTGGCCGTGGTGCCGCGCGACAAGGTCAGCGTCACCGCCAACGGCGACAAGCTGAAGATCGTGGACGAAAAGGCGACGATCCAGCGCCATGCCTGCAAGGATTGCGGCACCCACATGTTCGGGCGGATCGAGAACAGGGACCATGCCTTCTACGGCCTCGACTTCATCCATGTCGAACTGAGCAAGGACAAGGGCTGGGCAGCACCGGAATTCGCCGCCTTCGTCTCGTCGATCATCGAAGGCGGCACCAGGCCCGATGCGATGGCCGGCATCCGCGCCCAGTTGAAGACAATCGGGCTGGAGCCCTACGATTGCCTTTCGCCGGCCCTGATGGATGTTCTGGCGACGCACGCGGCCAAGCAATCGGGCGTGCTGCAAGCCTGACGCAGACTGCACGACGCCGTTGCAAGCCCTCCCCCGGCAAGGATTGCCGGGGGAGCGGTGTGACCGATGAGACCCGGCGCCGCGAGTGACAGGTGCGCGCCGCTAGACCACCTCGAACACGAGGTCCGCAAGCACGACCTCCCATTCGTCGCGACGCAGGGTGTAGTGGAAGGCTTCGTCGCCATCTTCCTTGCGCCAGCGAAGGATCGCGGCGATCTCGCCACGGGCAAACCTCGCGCCCATCGGTGGGGCAAAGGACTTGGCCATACGGCCGAGTATGCGCTCATCACTGTCGTAAAGCAGCCAGCGCTCGCCATGTCGCGCAAGCGTCACGCTGTCGCCGATACGCGCGTCCGCGATGGCCTGCAGCGAAGGATGCCCCGCCCGCTGCCGCCCGGCACAGGAGAGGTCGACCAGGCGCGCTTCGGCCGATTGGTAAAGGCGCCTTGGAGCGGGGAACTGGTCGGGGTCGGGCGTGACGCGCCGCGACAGGATCGCCGGCGACCGGGCCGGCAGGTATTCGTGATTGTCGTTGCTCATCACCGCGAGGCTGCGGCGCGCGCGGGAAGGCCAAGGGATTAAGCCAGAGCGTGTCGATCGGGGCGTCGGCCAGTGCCACGAAGCGGGGCGACGCCGCCGCCAGATGCGGCAGGTCGTGGTGCAGGATGTTGTGGCCGATCACATGGTCGAAGTCCCTGCAGAACCCCTCAAGCCGCGACAATGCCGTATCGAGGTCGCCCTGGCGGTGAACCAGTGCATTTGCCGGGTGCTTGCCCACCGCCGCGAAGGCAAGGAGCCGCACGGTCCTGGGATCGACCTCGAGATCGACCGACACGCAGCGCGCCAGAAGATCCGGCAGACCTGTATATGTGCTCGCGTTCATTGCCCGGACAAAGACCCTCAATTCCAAGCCCTTGATAAGCCAAGATTGCGGGGCCGGAAAGCAAAGCGTTTTGCGGCCACGGCGGGTTGGAAGCGGCAGCGCATCTCAGGTCATGCGTTCCTGTCATGGTCATGCGGCCTGGTCGACGTTCTCAATGGAAATCGCGGCTCGGGAACAGCTGTTTTGCCTGTTCGCGCGGATGCCGTGCGCGGGCTGGTCGGCTGTGGCGGCGGGGTGCGTCATCGGTCTGGGGCTGGGTGAGACCCACCGCATCATCCATCGGGTGGCCAAGCCCGGAAAGGCGTGAAGACACGTCCTCGATCTGTTGCGCGATCAGATGCACGACGATGCCCTCGCGTTGCAGATAGCCCGTCACCCGCAACAACCGTCCGCCCATGACAGCCCGGCGAAAGCGCTCATAGACCTTGGGCCAGACGACAACGTTGGAAATGCCGGTTTCGTCCTCCAGCGTCAGGAACACCACGCCCGAGGCGGTGCCGGGACGCTGGCGGGTGATGACGAGGCCGCAGACGCTGACCTGTCCAAGCGGCACGCTGGGCAGCCTGTCATGGGGGGTCAGGCCGGGAAGTGTCGGCCGCAGAAGCTCCATCGGATGGGCCCGCAGCGTGAGACGCATGGAAACATAGTCTTCCACGACCTCCTCGCCCAGGTTCATCGTGGGCAGGATGACCGCCGGTTCACGAATGTTCTCGCCGTCAATCGGGTCGTCAAACAGCGGCAGCGGCGCTTGCCCGCGGATTGCCCTGACCTGCCAGAGCGCATCGCGCCGGGTCAGGCCCATGTCGGAAAACGCATCCGCTTCGGCCAGACGCTCCAGCACCGACGGCGCCACCCCGGACCGCAGCCAGACCGCTTGCGGATCGCGATATCCATTGCCGCGCGCCGCCACGATCCAGCCCGCGTCTTCCTTTCGGAACCCCTTGATCTGGCGAAAGCCGAGCCGCAGCGCCAGCGTCCCATCGGCCCGCCGCTCCAGCCTGTTGTCCCAGGCGCTGCCGTTCACGCAGATCGGCCGCACCTCGACATGATGTTCGCGGGCATCCCGGACGATCTGGGCCGGGGCGTAGAAGCCCATCGGCTGCGAGTTCAGAAGCGCACAGGCAAAGATCGCCGGGTGATGGCATTTCAGCCAGGCCGAGACATAGGCGAGCATGGCGAAGGCCGCGGCGTGGCTTTCGGGAAAGCCGTAATCGGAAAAGCCTTCGATCTGCCCGAAACAGCGTTCGGCCACCTCGGCGCTGTAGCCATTGCCGAGCATTCCGTTGACGAACTTGTCCTTGAACATGCCGATCGTGCCCATCCGCCGGAACGAGGCGATCGAGCGGCGCAGGTGGTCGGCCTCTTCGGCGCTGAAGCCGGCGCCGACCACGGCGATCTGCATCGCCTGTTCCTGAAACAGCGGCACACCGAGCGTGCGGCTCGTGACCGCCTCGAGCGCCGGGCCGAAGGGTTCCGCCTGCTCCAGCCCCTGCCGCCGCCGGATATAGGGCTGCACCATGCCGCCCTGGATCGGGCCGGGGCGGACGATGGCGACCTCGATCACCAGATCGTAGAAGGTGGCGGGTTTCATCCGGGGCAGGAAGTTCATCTGCGCCCGGCTTTCGACCTGGAACACCCCGACCGCATCGGCCCTTTGCAGCATCCGGTAGGTCTTGGCATCCTCCTGCGGGACCGAGGCGATGGTCAGGGTTTCCCCCTCGTGCTGCTGCAACAGGTCAAACGCCTTGCGGATACAGGTCAGCATCCCCAACCCCAGAATATCGACCTTGAGGATTCCCAGCGTGTCGATGTCGTCCTTGTCCCATTCGATGATGGTGCGGTCCTCCATCGCCGCGTTCTCGATCGGGCAAAGCTCGTCCAGCCGCCCCTTGGTGATGACGAAGCCGCCGACATGCTGCGACAGGTGGCGGGGAAAGCCGATGATCTCGCGGATCAGGCGGATGGTCTGGGACAGGCGGCGGTCGGTCGGGTCAAGGCCAAGCTCCCTGATCCGGTCGGGGTCGGCGCCACCGTTCGACATGCCCCAGATCTGCCCCGACAGACCGGCCGTCACGTCCTGGGACAGACCCATGACCTTGCCCACCTCGCGGATCGCGGCGCGCGAGCGGAAATGGATCACCGTGGAGCACAGCCCGGCGCGGTGGCGGCCGTATTTCTCATAGATCCACTGGATCACCTCCTCGCGCCGCTCATGTTCGAAATCCACGTCGATATCGGGCGGCTCGCCCCGGTATTTCGACATGAACCGCTCGAAAACCATCGCGATCTGGTCGGGGGAAACATCGGTGATGCCCAGCAGATAACACAGGATAGAATTGGCTGCAGAGCCGCGCCCCTGGCAGAGAATACCGATCGAGCGGGCGTGTTGAACGATGTCGTGGACGGTCAGGAAATAGGCGGGGAAGCCAAGTTCGGCGACCAGTTGCAGCTCCTTGGCCAAGAGGCCATGCACCCGCTCGGAGGCGCCGTCCGGGTAGCGGCGGCGCAGCCCTTCCTGCGCCAGCCGTTCCAGCCGGGCCTGCGGCGCTTCGCCCTCGGAAATCTCGTCGGGATATTCATAGCTGAGTTCGCTCAGACAGAAGCTGCACCGCGCGGCGATCTCCAGCGTGCGGCGCAGGGCGGCGGGGTGGTTGCGAAAGACCCGCGCCATATCCTCATGGCCTTTCAGGCGGCGTTCGGCATTGGGCAGGGCGCGGGTGCCGATCTGGTCGATGGTGACATGCTCACGCATGCAGGTCAGCACATCGGCCAGTTGACGACGCGACGCCCGGTGCATCAGCACATCGCCGACAGCGACCATCGGCGCCGAGGTTTTCAACGCCAGCCGCGCGCAGGCGTTCAGATAGGCCTGATCGGAGCCGTCATAGCGCGGCGCGGCCCCCAGAAACACATGGCCGGGAAAGCGCCGCCGGACATGCTGGATATGGGTCAGGGCCTCCTCTGGCCGCCCCTGCGGCAAGGCGATCAGGATCATCCCGGTGCAGGCGTCGAGCATATCCTTCAGGTCGAGATGACAGCTTCCCTTCCCGGCCCGCCGCTTGCCCAGCGTCAAAAGCCGTGTCAGCCGCTGATAGGCCGTCCGATCGCAGGCAAGCGCGATCCAGTCCACCGGACTGTCGCGCAGCACCAGACGGCAGCCGACGATCAGCTTGGGCAGGCGGGCGGCCTCGTCCGCCTCGCGCCGCAGCGCCTTCAGCGCCGAATAGGCCCGCACCACACCTGCCAACGAATTGCGGTCGGTGATGGCGATGGCCGAAAGGCCAAGCTCGGCGGCGCGGGAGATCATCTCTTCCGGGTGCGACGCGCCGGTGAGAAAGGTGAAATTGGTGGTCACGCAGAGTTCGGCATAGCTCATGCGAATTCCCCCTGCACGAACCAGCCGGGATCTTGCGGCGTGTAGAACAGCCAGAGCCGCCGCCCCTGCCGGGTTTCCACCTGCCAGTAATCGCGCACGCCCGAGCGCCACCTGTCATCCTCCAGCCACCATTCCGGGGCGATGCGTTCCGGCCCGGTGATCCGGGCGGTCGTCAGCGCCATGCGCCGCCAGCGGAACTGTCGTGGCGGACGGGGGCCGGTGGCGGTGATGGGTTCGGGCGAGAACAGGCGCAGGGGACGCGGGCGCAGGGCGACCCATGGGCCGCCGGGCTCGCTCCAGGCGGCGGGGGCGATGAGGAAACTGCGTTCGGGGATATGGCTGTTGGCGGGCAGGAACCGCTGGATATTCTCCAGACCGATCCTTGTGCCGAGGCGGGTGACGAGGTCGTCGATCCGGTCCTTGCGATCTGACGAAACATGGCTGACCTGCTCGCAAGGCATGGGCTCGACCTGCACCGCCTCCAGCCGCATCTGGTCGATGCCGAACCCGGCATCCACATCGGCAACCCCGCGCTCGAACATCGGCAGGATGCGCCCGGCATCGCGCAACGGGCGGGCAAGGCGCACCTCGACCGTCTGGGCCCCCTGATCGACCCGGCGCAGCGTCAGGCAGAGCACCCGCGCGCCCGTCTCCTGTGCCTTCAGCCTTGCGCAAAGCCGCTCCAGCAGGCGGGCGGTTCCCGCCATCACGTCGCCGGCAAGGCCGATGGGATCGGGCAAGGTCATCCGCACGCCGTAATGCGGCGGCTCGGCCAGCGGGGTGATCTGTTCGGGCTGGCGGCCAAGGGCCTGATCCAGCCGCATCAGAAGCCCCGGCCCGAATCGGCGGCTCAGGGGCGCGCGGGCGGCGGCCTCCAGATCGCCGATGCAGCGCAGCCCCAGCCGTTGCAGGGCGGTGGCGGTCTTGTCGTCCAGCCGCAGGGCCGCAACCGGCAGACCGGCCAATGCGTCGAGCGGCTGGCCCGGCTCGGCCCGGCCCTCGCCGTAGCGCGCCAGCGCCCAGGCTGCCCCGCGCGTGTCCGCCAGCCCGATCCGGGCGGCAAATCCGGCACGGCTCAACCGCTGGCGCATATCGGTCAGCATCTGGGATTCGCCGCCGAACAGATGCGCCGCGCCGGTGATGTCGAGCACCAGCCCGTCCTCGCCCTCCAACCCGACCCAGGGGCAATAGCGCGTTGCCCAGCGGCGCAGCACATGCAGGAATTGCCCGTCGCCAATCGGGTCCGCCGGGCGGCTTTGCAGGTCGGGGCAGAAGGCGCGGGCATCGGAATACGGCATCCCCCGGTGCAGCCCCTGCCGCTCGGCCGCAGCGTTCAGGCAGTAAACCCGGTTGGCGTTGTTCTGCTTCAGCGTCAGGGCGAACGGCCCGTCAATCGGATGCGCCCGAAGAACCCGGTCGCTCGCCAACCGGGGAAACCACACAGAGACGATGCGTCGTTGCATCCCATCGAACATGCCAGGCCCCAAGTGTTCCCGATTTGTTCTTGATAATTTCCCATCGCATCAGAGTCGAGTCCCCTGCCGCCGAATCGAACACCTGCGCCGCATGCCAGCGGGTTTCTGCGGCATTGCTGCCCATCCCCTCGGGGATCAGGCAAAGCCCGGTGGATTTTCCCGCCTTCGCCGCCAGTTGCAACCGCCGCCCCTCGCGCAGATCGAGCGGGCGGGTGACTTCAACCACCACCAGCGCAAGCGCACCGTCGCGCAGCGCCTCTTCCGCGACGGCCAGCGCTTCGCCCTGATCTTTCGTCTGCGCGACCAGGAGCTGTGCGGGATCGACGAACGGCGCCAGCCCCAGCGGGTTCAACTGCTCGGGTCGCCACGCCTCCCGCACCCAGAGCAGGTTTCCCCGCGCCTCGGCACAGGCAACGGCCGCGAACCCCACGCGAGCCGGTCCGCAGACCTCATGGACGCGGGCGGGGCGCAGCGGAAACGAGTTGGTCAAGGCAGGCAGCATGGCCACAGGATAACGTGGAACAGGGATGAATTGGAGAGGTGTTTTCAGCTGATCCCGCCTCGCGATCCTTCTCGCGATCGCGTCCTTCGGCGATGCCCCTCAGCCTTCCAGTCGGCTCACCACCACCGTGACTTCGGGTTTCCTGCCGATCTCGTCCTCGCAGGTCTTGCGCGCGATGCGGCGCAGTTCTTCCTCGAGCTTGGCGTCGTCGGCCAGTGTCTTGCGGGCGGCGCGGGCGATGAACTGGCCGAGGTCTTCCTCGAGCACATCCACCAGCGGCGCGCGTGAGCGGCCGGTTTCGGGCAGTCCCATGGTCTCGGCCCAGGGGTCACCCAGGGCGTCGTTGTCCTCGAGGATCAGGTTGACGATCACATGACCGTTCAGCGCCAGCCGGATCCGGTCGCGCACCACACCGTCGAGCGCACCGATCAGGATGTCGCCATCAAGATAGATCCGATCCGCGTCGACATGCTCGACGATATGCGGCGTCGCGCCGGTCAGGTCGCAGACCGCACCGTTGGGCACGATGATCGAGGCCCGGCCGTTGGCCTTGGCAAGGTTGGCATGTTCGCGCAGGTGCCGGTGTTCGCCGTGCATCGGCACGATGATCTCGGGGTCGACCAGCGCATGCATCCGTTCAAGGTCCGGGCGGTTGGCGTGGCCCGAGACGTGATAGCGGTCATCCTCGGCCACCACATCGACGCCCATTTCCGAGAAAGCGTTGTGGATGCGCCCGACGCTGCGCTCGTTGCCGGGGATGGTCTTGGAGGAAAACAGGAACATGTCACCCTCGGCCATCGACATGCCAAGATACTTGCCACGCGCAAGCTGGGCCGAGGCGGCGCGGCGTTCGCCCTGGCTGCCGGTGACGATCAGCATCAGCTCCTCGCGCGCCAGATCGCGGGCGTCTTCGGGCGTGATCGTGTGCGGGAAATCGGTGACGATGCCGGTCTTGACCGCGACCTCGATCATCCGCCGCATCGCCCGGCCCAACAGGCAGACCGACCGCCCCGACGCCAACCCGGCTTCGGCCAGCGTCTTTACCCGCGCGACGTTCGAGGCGAAGGTGGTCGCCACCACCATATGCGGCGCCTTGGCGACCAGCGCGGCAAGCGGCTCTTTCAGCCCGGCCTCGGAGCGTCCGGGAAGCGGTGAGAAGACGTTGGTGGAATCGCAGACCAGCGCGCGCACCCTGCCCTTGGTCGCCTCGGCCCAGAGGTCGAGGTCGAACGGCTCGCCCACCCCCGGAGTCGGGTCGATCTTGAAGTCGCCGCTATGCACGATCCGCCCCGCCGGGGTGTCGATCACCAGACCGGCGCTTTCGGGGATCGAATGTGACAGCGGCACGAAGCTGACGGAAAACGGCCCGGCCTCGGTGACGGCGGGCCAGGGGGCGACGATCTCGACCATGTCGGGGTCCTGCCCGGAATCCTCGAGCTTGAGCCGCGCCAACTCGCCGGTGAAGGCGCGGGCATAGACCGGCACGCGAAGGTCCGACCACAGCCGCCCGATGGCGCCGACATGGTCCTCGTGCCCGTGGGTGATGAAGATCGCCTCGAGCCGGTCGAGGTTTTCCGTCAGAAAGCCGATGTCGGGCATGATCAGGTTGACGCCCGGCGTGGTGTCCATGTCGGGGAAAGTCACGCCCAGATCGACCAGGATCAGGCGTTCCTTGCCCTTCGGGCCGTAGCCGTAGACATAGGCGTTCATGCCGATCTCGCCCGCGCCGCCGAGGGGGAGATAGATCAACCGGTTCTTGCTCATACGTTGCCCTGTTCCTTGTTATAATTATAGATGTCGAGCAACCCGTGCATCGTCAGCATGTCCTCGGTCACATCGAAAAGGTCTTCGCCCTGCTGAAACAAGGGCGCCAGCCCGCCGGTGCCGATGATCTTCATCGGACGGCCATGCTCGACCTTGATCCGGGCGCAGATCTCCTTGATCAGCCCGATGTAGCCCCAGTAGACCCCCGACTGCATGCAGGCAACCGTATTGGTGCCGATTACCAGTTCGGGCCGCGAGATATCGACATGCGGCAGCGCGGCGGCGGCCATGTGCAGCGCCTCGAGCGACAGGTTCACGCCGGGCGCGATCACGCCGCCGATATAGGCGCCGTCATGGTCGGCGACGTCAAACGTGGTGGCGGTGCCGAAATCGACGATGATGAGGTCGCCGCCGTGCCGGTGAAACCCCGCGACGGTGTTGACCAGCCGGTCGGGGCCGACCTGGGTGCCGGCATCGACGCGCACGCCGATGGGCAACAGGCACTCCGGCTTGCCCACCACCAGCGGGCGCAGGCCGAAATAACGGTCGGCGAAGACGCGCAGGTTGAAGACCACGCGCGGCACGGTGGACGAGATGATGACCGCTGAGATCTCGGGCGTGATGCCCTGATGGCGCGTCAGCGTGTCCCACCAGACGAAATACTGGTCCGCCGTGCGCTGATGCTCGGTCGAGGTGCGCAGGGTGCAGAGGATCTTGCCGTCGTCCCAGATCGAGAAGACGGTATTGGTGTTGCCGGTGTCGATGGCGAGCAGCATGATGCGCTCCTAAGAGAAGAAGATGTCTCCCGCCGCGATGCGCCGGGTGCCGTGGGGCGTTGATAAGACAAGCTGGCCGTCCTCGTCCACCGTGCGCAACGTGCCGGTGATCGCCTCGTTCGGCAGGCGCGCGGTGATCACCTCGCCGATCCGCGCCGCGCGCGCCAGCCAGGCGCTGCGGATCGGGGCAAAGCCATAGCTGAAAAACTGCGCCTCCCACTCGGCATAGGCGGGGGCGAGGGCTTCGAGAAAGTCCTCGGGGCTGATGACTACGCCGGTTTCTCCGGCCAATGACACCGGGGGCAGTGCGTCGGGTTCGAGTTGGCCGGCCGCGGGCGCCTCGGCGAGGTTCACACCGATGCCTATGGCGAGGCCTGCGTATTTGCCCTGATGGCTCAGTCCTTCAAGCAGGATGCCCGCCACCTTGCCGCCATTCAGAAGCACATCGTTGGGCCATTTCAGCGCCAGCGCCTCGGGCCGTCCGGTAAGCGTGACGAAGGCATCGAAAAGCGCCAGCGCCGACACGAAACTGCGCAGGGCGGCGCGCGCCGGATCGCCCGCGCCCGGCAACACCAGGGTCGCCGCGAAATTGCCGGCGGGGTTGGCCCAGGCCCTGCCCCGCCGCCCGCGCGCATGGGTCTGCACCTGCGCGCTGATCCAGGTCGGGCCAGTCAGCTCAGGCAGCCGGCGTGCCGCCTCGTCCAGCGTCGAGGTCACCGTGTCCAGTGGCAGGTGGCCATAGCCACGGGGCCAGTCAGCGGCCATCGGCCATCCGCACAGGTGTTCCGCGCTCAGTTGACAAGGATCGCTGCCGCCGCCGCCGCCGCGCCTTCGACGCCGAACAGGTTCACCACCCCCAGCACCATCGCCGTGGCCGAACCGACCAGCATCACCCAGGCAGCGGGCGACATCGGGGTTTCCGCCGTCGCCTCGCTCTCGCCGAAATACATGTAGTAGACGATGCGCAGGTAATAGAACGCGCCGATCACCGAGGCGATCACGCCCGCCACCGCCAGCCAGACCAGATCGGCCTGCACGGCGGCGTTGAGGACATAGAGCTTGCCGAAGAAGCCCACCAGCGGCGGAACACCTGCCAGCGAGAACAGCAGCACCAGCATCGCCAGCGCCTTCACCGGCTCGGCCTTGGCATATTGGTTGAGCGACCGGATATCGACCATATGCTTGCCGTCACGCTCCATCGACATGATGAAGGCGAAGGTGCCGACGTTCATGGTCAGGTAGATCGCCATGTAGACCAGCATCGCCTGCACGCCGTAGGCATTGCCCGCCGTCAGCCCCATCAGCGCAAAGCCCATGTGCCCGATCGAGGAATAGGCCATCAGCCGCTTGAAGTTGGTCTGCGAGATTGCCGCCACGGCACCGAGGAACATCGAGGCCAGCGAAATCAGCGCCAGAACCTGCTGCCAGTCGGCCACGGCTGCGCCGAAAGCGTCAAACAGCACCCGCGCGAACAGCGCCATCGCCGCCAGTTTCGGCGCGGTTGAAAAGAAGGCGGTGACCGGGGTCGGAGCGCCTTCGTAGACGTCCGGCGTCCACATGTGGAACGGCACCGCCGAGACCTTGAACGCCAGCGCCGAGATCACGAAGACCAGACCGAACAACATGCCCAACCCGACATGCCCGTCGGTGGCCGCCGTGATGATGCCGGAAAACAGCGTCGTGCCGGCATAGCCATAGACCAGCGACGCGCCATAGAGAAACAGGCCGGAACTCAGCGCGCCGAGGACGAAGTATTTCAGCCCAGCCTCGCTCGACTTCACGTTCTCGCGGTTCATCGCGGCGATGACGTAGAGCGACAGCGATTGCAGTTCGAGCCCCATGTAGAGCAGCATTAGGTCGCCCGCCGAGACCATGACCATCATCCCGACCGTCGCCAGCGCGACCAGGATCGGGTATTCGAACCGCCCCATGCCACGCTTGGCCAGCGTCGCCTCGCCCATCAGAAGCACCGCGCCGGCGGCGATCAGGATGCCGATCTTGGCGAAACGGGCATAGCCGTCGTCAATGAACATGCCGCCGAAGGCCGGCCCCGGAACCGCCGGATCGGCAAGCCCGATCCACAGCGCCAGCGCGCCCATGACGCCTGCGGTCACCCAGGTGATCGTTCCGGTCAGCTTGTCCTTGCCGGTATAGACCGCCCCGATCAGCGCGAGCATCGCAAAGACGGCGAGGATCAGTTCAGGCAGGACGGCTTGAAGGTCGGTCGAGGTCATCGTCTCACCCATCAATGCGAGGTCTGGGCCATCTCCGCAACAGCGGGGATGGCGGCGTGGTAATGGTCAAGCAGTGCCGTGACCGAGGGACCGATGATGTCGGTCACCAGGCTCGGATAGACGCCGAGGATCAGGGTCATCGCCACCAGCGGCGCGAAGATCGCCTTTTCGCGGCCCGACAAGTCGGTGATCGCTTTCAGGCTTTCCTTGATCAGGTCGCCCAGCACGACCCGGCGGTAAAGCCAGAGCGCATAGGCCGCCGACAGGATCATCCCCGAGGTGGCAAAGAGCGCCACCCAGGTGTTGGCCTGATACAGCCCGACCAGCGTCAGGAACTCGCCGACAAAGCCCGAGGTGCCGGGCAGACCGACATTGGCCATGGTGAAGAACATGAACACCAGCGCATAGGCCGGCATCCGGTTCACGAGGCCGCCGTAAGCCGCGATTTCGCGGGTGTGCATCCGGTCGTAGATCACGCCGACGATGAGAAACAGCGCGGCGGACACGAAGCCGTGGCTCAGCATCTGGAAGATCGCGCCATCCACGCCCTGCTGGTTCGCAGCAAAGATGCCGGCGGTGACATAGCCCATATGCGCGACCGAGGAATAGGCGATCAGCTTCTTCATGTCCTCCTGCACCAGCGCCACCAGCGAGGTGTAGACGATCGCGATCGCCGCCAGCCAGAGCATGAAGGTCGCCATCACATCCGACCCGACCGGGAACATCGGCAAGCTGAAGCGCAGGAAACCATAGCCGCCCATCTTCAACAGGATTGCCGCCAGCACCACCGAGCCCGCCGTCGGCGCCTGCACGTGGGCGTCGGGCAACCAGGTATGCACCGGCCACATCGGCAGCTTGACCGCGAAGCTCGCGAAGAAGGCCAGGAACAGCAGCGTCTGCGCGCCGCCGACGATCTGGATGCCGAGCAGGCTGAAGGTCTCCGAGCCGAAGCTGTGGTTCATCAGCGTCGGGATGTCGGTCGTGCCCGCCTCGGCGAACATGAAGATCATCGCGACCAGCATCAGCACCGAGCCGAGGAAGGTGTAGAGGAAGAACTTGAACGCGGCGTAGATCCGCTCCTTGCCACCCCAGATGCCGATGATCAGGAACATCGGGATCAGCCCACCCTCGAAGAACAGGTAGAACAGCACGAGGTCCAGCGCGAGGAACACGCCCAGCATCAGGGTCTCGAGCAACAGGAACGCGATCATGTATTCCTTGACCCGCGTCTCGACGCCCCAGCAAGCGGCGATCGTGATCGGCATCAGGAAGGTGGTCAGCATCACGAACAGCACGGAAATCCCGTCGACGCCGAGCTTGTAGTGAAAGCCCATCACCCAGGAATATTCCTCGACCATCTGAAAGCCGGTGTCGGACGGATCGAACCGGAACAGCATGACCAGCGAAATCAGGAACGTGGCAGAGGTCGCCGCCAGCGCCACCCATCTGGCGTTGCGCCGCGCCGCCGGATCGTCACCGCGCAGGAACAGCGCCAGGATCGCCGCTGCCACCAGAGGCACGAAGGTGATGATCGAAAGCAGGTTGTCCATCAGTTCGACCCTCCGGTGATGGCCACGATGGTGACAAGCGCGACGATGCCAAGGACCATCGCGAAGGCGTAGGTGAAGATGTATCCGGACTGCCAGCGCCCGGCGAGTTTGGTGAAGAACGGAATGATGCTCATCGCGATGCCGTTGATCGTGCCGTCGATGATCGTGCCGTCGCCACGTTTCCACAGGAACCGGCCGAGCGCCTTGGCGGGACGAACGAAGATCGCGTCATAGATCTCGTCGAAATACCACTTGTTCAGCAGGAAGCGGTAGAGATGCGGCTGCGCCGCGGCCAGCCGCTTGGGCGCCTCGGGGTTCAGGATGTAGAACCAGAACGCCACCGCCAGCCCGATCAGCATCGCGATGAAGGGCGAGACCTTGACCCAGACCGGCGCATGGTGGGCGTCGTCGATGACGGTATTGCCCGGCGCCATGAAGATCGCGCCGACCGGAGCGGTTCCGGCGTGAAGATCGGGGGCGGGAGCGGGCTCGGCGGCTTCTGCCGCGGGCTCGGTGGTTTCTGCCGCGGGTGCGGCTTCGCCCTCGACGGCTTCGGCGTGATGCTCGATGCCGAAGAACGCGTTCACCTTGTCGTGGTCGCCGAAGAACGAGCCATACCAGATCATCCCCGAGAACACCGCGCCAAGCGCCAGCACGCCAAGCGGTATGGTCATCACGGCCGGGCTTTCATGCGCGTGCTCATGCGTGTGCTTGTCGCCGCGCGGCTTGCCCCAGAAGGTCATGAACATCAGCCGCCAGCTGTAGAAACTGGTGAACAGCGCCGCGATGACCAGCAGCCAGAAGCCATAGCCGCCATCGGTGCCGGCCCATGCGCTCTCGATGATCGCGTCCTTGGACAGGAACCCGGCAAAGCCGATCGCGGTCAGCGGGATGCCGACGCCGGTGATCGCCAGCGTGCCGATCAGCATCGCCCAGAAGGTATAGGGGAATTTCTTCCGCAGCCCGCCGTAATTGCGCATGTCCTGTTCGTGGTGCATCCCGTGGATGATCGAACCGGCGCCAAGAAACAGCATCGCCTTGAAGAAGGCATGCGTCAGCAGGTGGAACATCGCCACCGAATAGACGCCGACACCGGCGGCCACGAACATGTAGCCAAGCTGCGACATGGTCGAATAGGCGATCACCCGCTTGATGTCGTTCTGCACGAGGCCGATGGTCGCCGCGACGAATGCCGTGGCCGAACCGATCAACACGATGAAACCCAGCGTCCAGGGCGCGTATTCCATCAGCGGCGACATCCGGCTCACCAGGAAGACGCCCGCCGTCACCATCGTCGCGGCGTGGATCAGCGCCGACACCGGGGTCGGGCCTTCCATCGCGTCGGGCAACCAGGTGTGCAGGAACAATTGCGCCGACTTGCCCATCGCGCCGACGAACAGCAGGAACGCCAGAAGGTTGGCGGCGTTCCAGTCGCGCCAGAGGAAATGCAGATCGGTCTCGGCCAGCGCCGGGGCGGCGGCGAAGATGTCGTCAAGCTGGATCGAGTCCGTCAGGTAGAACAGCCCGAAGATCCCCAGCGCAAAGCCGAAATCGCCGACCCGGTTGACCACGAAGGCCTTGATCGCGGCGGCGTTGGCCGAGGGTTTCTTGTAGTAGAACCCGATCAGCAGATACGAGGCGAGGCCGACGCCCTCCCAGCCGAAGAACATCTGGATCAGGTTGTCCGCCGTCACCAGCGCCAGCATCGCGAAGGTAAAGAGGCTGAGATAGGCGAAGAAACGCGGGCGATAGCTTTCGCCCTCGAACTGCGGATCATCCGCCATGTAGCCGATGGAATAGAGGTGCACGAGGCTCGATACCGTCGTCACCACGACCAGCATGATCGCGGTCATCCGGTCCAGACGGATCGCCCAGTCGGCGGAGAAACTGCCGCTTTCGATCCAGCGCATGATCTGGATGTGCTGCGTGCCCTCGGGCAGCGTCAGGAACACGATCCAGCTCAGGAACGCCGCCAGGAACAGCAGGCCCGTGGTCAGGTATTGCGCGCCCTTGTCGCCGATCACCCGGTGGCCGAAGCCCGCGATGATCGCGCCCAGAAGCGGGGCAAAGAGAATGATGCTCGTCATCTGGGTCAGCCTTTCATCACGTTGACGTCTTCCACCGCGATCGTGCCGCGGTTGCGGAAGAAGCTCACCAGGATCGCGAGGCCGATCGCCGCCTCGGCGGCGGCGACCGTCAGCACGAACATCGTGAAGACCTGCCCGACCAGATCGCCGAGATAGGAGGAAAAGGCCACCAGGTTGATGTTGACCGCGAGCAGCATCAACTCGATCGACATCAAGAGGATGATGACGTTCTTGCGGTTCAGGAAAAGCCCGAAGATGCCGATGACGAACAACGCCGCGGCAACCGCCAGGTAATGTTCAAGTCCAACCATTGTGTCCCTCTGGGCCCTGGGCCCGTTTCCTTGTCGTCCCGGCCCGGCAAACCCGGACCTCTTGTCTTCACGCCTGCGTCAGAGCCCCTGCCCAGGCTTCACGTCGATCATCTCGAGCGCCTTGGCCGGGTCGCGATACATCTGCGCCAGCACGTTCTGGCGCTTGATGTCCTTGCGATGCCGCATCGTCAGCAGGATCGCCCCGATCATCGCCACCAAGAGGATCAGCCCGGCAAGCTGGAACAGGATCAGGTAATCGTCATAGATCACCATCCCCAGCGCCGCGGTGTTGTGCACCTCGTCGATCGGCGGGGTCAGCGAGGCGCGCGCCGCCTCGGCCCCGTCGGAAAACTGCCAGGTGCTGAAGATCATGCCGAACTCGATCAGGAGGATCACACCGATCAGCATCGCGATCGGGATCTGCTTGGCCATGCCGGCGCGCAGCGCGGCGAAATCGACGTCGAGCATCATCACCACGAACAGGAACAGCACCGCCACCGCGCCGACATAGACGATCATCATCAGCATCGCGAGGAACTCGGCGCCGAGCAGCACGAACAGCCCCGAGGCACCGACGAAGGCGGTGATCAGCCACAGCACCGAATGCACCGGGTTGCGGCTGAGGACCGTGAAGGCCCCGCCCGCGACCGTGGTCAGCGCGAACACGTAGAAGGCGAAATCGGCAACGCTCATGCGGTCCCCTCCTCATTGTCTTTCTCGGCAAAGACGCCCTGGGCAAGCTCCAGCGCGCGGTTCATCGCGGGAAGGCCGCCCAGCATCGACATCTGATAGATCACCTCGGCGATCTCCTTCTGGCTCGCCCCGGCCTCGACCAGATGGCGCACCGTCAGCTTGATCTGCGGCTCGGCCACAGAGCCTTGCGCCACCAGCCCGGCCAGCGTGATCATCAGCCGGGTCTTGGCGTCCAGCCCGTCCTTGTTGAAGGCATTGCCGAACATCGCCTCCATCCAGTCGCGCGGCATGGTCGGGAACATCGCGTCCATGCCCTGCGGCTTGAAGGTCTCGAGCGCGGGGTTGAAGGCACGCAGCATCGCCGCCGCCTGCTCCATCATCGCGCTGTATGTCTTGGCGAAATCGGTCATCTGTAGGGCGCATCCAGTTCGAGGTTGCGGGCGATTTCGGCCTCCCAGCGGTCGCCGTTCGCAAGCAGCTTGTCCTTGTCGTAGAACAGCTCCTCACGGGTCTCGGTGGCGAACTCGAAGTTCGGTCCCTCGACGATGGCATCCACCGGGCAGGCCTCTTCGCAGAAGCCGCAATAGATGCACTTGGTCATGTCGATGTCATAGCGCGTGGTGCGCCGCGACCCGTCCTCGCGGGGTTCCGCGTCGATGGTGATCGCCTGCGCCGGGCAGATCGCCTCGCACAGCTTGCAGGCGATGCAGCGTTCCTCGCCGTTGGGATAGCGGCGCAGCGCGTGTTCGCCGCGAAAACGCGGGCTCAGCGGGCCTTTCTCGTGCGGGTAGTTCAGCGTCGCCTTGGGCTTGAAGAAATACCGCAGCCCGATCCCCATCCCCTTGATGTAGTCGACCAGCAGGAAATATTTGACAGCACGGGTGTAGTCGATTGCCATGGGTTAACCTCCTACGGTCCAGCGGGCATAGGTGCCCCAGAACGCGCCGTATTGTGCGAAGAACGCCACCAGCACGACCCAGCCCAGGCTGAGCGGCAGGAACACTTTCCAGCCGATCCGCATCAACTGGTCGTAGCGGTAGCGCGGGGTGATCGCCTTCACCAACGAGAAGATGAAGAAGAAGAACACGATCTTGGCGAACAGCCAAAGGATGCCGTCGGGCAGGCCCGGAATGGGCGACAGCCAGCCGCCGAAGAACAGCGTCGCGGTGAGCGTGCACATCAGCACGATCGCGACGTATTCGCCGATCATGTAGAGCAGGAACGCGGTCGAGCTGTATTCGACCTGATAGCCGGCCACCAGTTCGGACTCCGCCTCGGGCAGGTCGAACGGCGGGCGGTTGGTTTCGGCCATGGCCGAGATCAGGAACAAGAACACCATCGGGAAATGCGGGATGAAATACCAGCTCAGCATCCCCGCGCCCTCTTGCGCCATGACGATGTCGCCAAAGCTCAGCGACCCGGTCGAGATGATCACGCCGATGATGATCAGCCCGATCGACACCTCGTAGGAGATCATCTGCGCCGCCGACCGCAACGCCCCCAGGAACGCGTATTTCGAGTTCGAGGCCCAGCCGCCCATGATGATGCCGTAGATCTCGAGCGAGGACACCGCGAAGACGAACAGGACCGCGACGTTGATGTCGGCCAGAACCCAGCCATCGTTGAACGGAATGACCGCCCAGGCGACCAGCGCCAGGGTCAGGCTCAGGACCGGGGCGAGGAAGAAGACGAACTTGTCCGCCCCCGCCGGCACCACGATTTCCTTCAGCACGTATTTGATGAAGTCCGCAAAGCTCTGAAGCAGGCCGAAGGGGCCGACCACGTTGGGTCCCTTGCGCAACTGCACCGCTGCCCAGACCTTGCGGTCGAACCAGAGCAGGAACGCCAGCGCCACCAGCAGCGGCACGACGATCAGAAGCACCTGCCCGAGGATCAACAGCGCGATCCCCAAATTCGTTGTCGTAAAGAACTCAATCATCTGGTCATGCCTCAGATCGTCGGGATTCCGTTTTCCTTGCAGGCCGCGACGGTGACTTCCGCGTCAATCGTCCTCAGCCCATCCGGCAGCGCGTCGGAGATGACGAATACCGCGTCGCCTTCCCATATGCCGCCCCTCATGTCCACATTGGTCCGCACATGGCGGGCAAATCCATAGCCGCGGATCAGCGCATATTGCGCCGCGGCACATTCGCCGTAGTCCGCCACGTCCGCATTGTCGCGCGCACCCTTCATCTTCACCCGGAACGACACCAGGTCGCCATCAAGCAGCGCCGTCTCGATCCCGAGGTATTCGGGATTGAACGGCAGCGCCGCCCGCGCCGGATCGGCCACAGGCTCGCAGGCCGCCAGCCCGAGAAAGGCGACGGCGCCGAACGAGGCGCGCGGCAGGATATGGCGGGTGCGTGGGGTCATTCGGCGGCCATGTCTCCGGCCTTCTGGGCCTTTGCCAGCGCCGAACACTCGGCCATCACGGTCGAGGCACGCGCGATCGGGTTGGTCAGGTAGAAATCCTTGATCGGGTTGCGGAAGGTGGCAGTTCCCGGCTTCTTCGAAGGCAACGGCTGCCAGTCGTTCTCTGGCACCTGATCGACGTCCGCCAGATGCGGCACCGCCGCGACCATGGCGCGGCGCAGGCCCGCCAGCGTGTCCCAGGGCAGCGTCGCGCCAAGCTCGGCCGACAGGGCTCGCAGGATCGCCCAGTTCTCCTTGGCCTCGCCCGGCGGGAAGGAGGCGCGCAGCGCCAGTTGCGGGCGGCCCTCGGTGTTGACGAACAGCCCCGATTCCTCGGTATAGGCCGCACCCGGCAGGATGATGTCGGCGCGGTGCGCGCCACGATCGCCGTGCGAGCCCATGTAGATGACGGTCGGCCCGGCATCGACGTCGATCTCGTCGGCACCCATGTTGAAGATCACGTCGGCATCCTCGGTCACGGCTTTCACCCCGCCCTCGCAGGTCGCACCCACGTCCATCGCGCCGACACGGGCAGCGGCGGTGTGCAGCACCATTAACTTCGATTGCGTCGCCTCGGCCAGTTGCATCGCGGCAGCCAGAACCGCCTCGCCATCGGCCTCGTTGATCGCGCCTTGCCCGACCACGACCACCGAAGGCACCTCGAGCACCTTGGCGAACTTGTGCTCCAGTAGCCCCATCAGCGCGGCGCGGTCGCCGCCCATATAGGCGTAGTCATAGGTCAGATCGACCTGTTCGCCGACCAGCCCGATCTCGGCGCCACGCAACCACGCCTTGCGGATGCGCGCGTTCAGCACCGGCGCCTCGTCGCGCGGGTTGGTGCCGATCAACTGGATCATCTTCGCGTTTTCAAGGTCTTCGATACGCGCGGTGCCGACATAGCCCGAGCGGTTGCCAGCCGGCAGTTTCGCCCCGTCGGTGCGGCATTCGACGTTGCCGCCCAGCCCTTCGACGATCTGTTTCAGCGAAAACGCGGCCTCGGTCGGGGCAAGATCACCGACCAGACCGGCCAGTTTCTTCGCCCCCTTCATCGCGGCGGCAGTGGCGGCCAGCGCCTCGGGCCAGTCGACCGGAGTGAGCTTGCCATCCTTGCGCAGATAGGGCTTGTCGAGCCGCTGGCGGCGCAGCCCGTCCCAGATGAAGCGTGTCTTGTCGGAAATCCATTCCTCGTTCACGCCGTCATGGTTGCGCGGCAGGATGCGCATCACTTCGCGGCCCTTCACGTCGACCCGGATGCTCGACCCCAGCGCGTCCATCACGTCGATGGTCTCGGTCTTGGTCAGTTCCCAGGGCCGGGCGTTGAAGGCATAGGGTTTTGACGTCAGCGCGCCCACCGGGCAGAGGTCGATGACGTTGCCCTGCATGTTCGACTGCAACATCTCGCCCAGATAGGTGACGACGTCGGAATCCTCGCCGCGTCCGAGAATGCCCAGTTCCGGCACCCCCGCGACCTCGGTGATGAAGCGCACGCAGCGGGTGCAGGAGATGCAGCGCGTCATGGTGGTGGCGACCAGCGGGCCGAAATCGTCGTCCATCCGGGCGCGCTTGGGTTCGCGGAACCGCGAGAAATCGACGCCATAGGCGATCGCCTGATCCTGCAGGTCACATTCGCCGCCCTGATCGCAGATCGGGCAGTCAAGCGGGTGGTTGATGAGCAGGAACTCCATCACCCCCTCGCGCGCCTTGCGAACCATCGGCGTGTTGGTGCGCACCACCGGCGCCTCGCCTTCCGGGCCGGGGCGCAGGTCCCTGACCTGCATCGCGCAGGAGGCGGTCGGCTTGGGCGGGCCGCCCACGACCTCGACCAGACACATGCGGCAGTTGCCGGCAATCGACAGGCGTTCGTGATAGCAGAACCGCGGCACCTCGATGCCGGCGATGTCACAGGCCTGAAGGATGGTCAACGCGCCATCCACCTCAAGCTCCACGCCGTCGATCACGAGTTTTTTCAGGTCGCTCATATCAAACCTTCTCGACTTTTGCGCCACTCCGGGCGCTATCCGCATCGTTGCGGCCGTTGCCAAAAATTGGCGTGTTCCACCGGCGGCACATCATTGGACCAGTTCCATATCGATGTCCGGGCATTGCGCATCGACCCGGTACAGGCCGGGCTGCACGGTTTCGATCGGCGCATCGGCCAGCGCATCGCCATCGACCGACGGGCACACCGCAACAATGGCGTCGCGCGCGAATATCAGCGTGTCGGCGGGGGCAATGCCGGGCGCCGAGATGAATTCGACCTCGAACACGCCCTTGAAGCCTTCCCAGTGCAGCAGCATTTCTTCGCCCCTGTCGTCGATGTGTCGCTCTTCGCCACCGGTCGTGATCCTCGGGAAATACGACACCTTGGCGCGTGCACCGCTTTCGGTGTCGCGGACCTTTTCCGTCAGGTTCGCAACCCACCCGTCATCGCCAAGGCTGCCCGCAATCGACGCGCCGGCCAAGAGCGCAGACAGCACGCAGCCACCCGCCAGCGCCGCGAAGACCCGCCCGCCCGACATAAGCTGACCTGTGGTGGTTGCCCGCATCATCCGTTCCTACTCCGCCGCCAGCCGGCCAGATTTCTGCGCCTTGATCCGGTCCTCGATCTCGCCCCGGAAGTTGCGGATGAGGCCCTGCACCGGCCAGGCCGCCGCGTCGCCAAGGGCGCAGATCGTGTGGCCCTCGACCTGTTTGGTGACGTCGAACAGCATGTCGATTTCCTCGACCTCGGCCTCGCCGTGAATCAGACGCTCCATCACCCGCATCATCCAGCCGGTGCCTTCGCGGCACGGCGTGCACTGGCCGCAGCTTTCGTGCTTGTAGAACTTCGACAGCCGCCAGATCGCCTTGATGATGTCGACCGACTGGTCCATCACGATCACCGCCGCGGTGCCAAGGCCCGAGCCAAGCTCGCTGCGCAGGTAGTCGAAATCCATGATCGCGTCGCGCATGTTCTCGCCGCGCACCACCGGCACGGACGAGCCGCCGGGGATCACAGCCTGAAGGTTCTCCCAGCCGCCGCGGATGCCGCCGCAATGCTTTTCGATCAACTCCTCGAAGGAGATGCTCATCGCCTCTTCGACGACGCAGGGATTGTTCACATGGCCCGAGATCGCGAAGAGCTTGGTGCCCGAGTTGTTGACCCGCCCGAAGCCCGCGAACCATTCCGGCCCCCGGCGCAGGATGGTCGGCGCCACCGCGATCGACTCGACGTTGTTGACCGTGGTCGGTGCGCCGTAAAGCCCCGCGCCCGCCGGGAACGGCGGTTTCATCCGCGGCATCCCCTTCTTGCCCTCGAGGCTTTCCAGAAGCGCGGTTTCCTCGCCGCAGATATAGGCGCCGGCGCCGTGGTGCAGGTAGAGGTCGAAATCCCAGCCGGTGCCGCAGGCGTTCTTGCCGATCAGCCCGGCGTCATAGGCCTCGTCCACCGCGATCTGCAGCGCCTCGCGCTCGCGGACATATTCACCGCGCAGGTAGATGTATCCGGCATGCGCCCCCATCGCGAACCCGGCGATCAGTGAACCCTCGACCAGCGTATGCGGGTCATGGCGCATGATTTCGCGGTCCTTGCAGGTGCCGGGCTCGGACTCGTCGGCGTTGACCACCAGATAGGCCGGCCGGCCGTCGCTTTCCTTGGGCATGAAGGACCATTTCAGCCCGGTCGGAAAACCCGCGCCGCCGCGGCCGCGCAAGCCTGACGCCTTCATCTGCGCCACGATCCAGTCGCGGCCCTTTCCGATGATCCCGGCCGTGCCATCCCAATGGCCGCGCGCCCTGGCACCCGCAAGGGTCCGGTCGTGCATGCCGTAGAGGTTGGTAAAGATCCGGTCCTGATCTTTCAGCATCCGCGTCTATCCTTCATCCTTCTGGCGAGCCCGCCAGATCCGAAACGTCACGATCAGCGCAAAGACGAAGCCGCCCAGCGCGATCAGATCAAACAGGGCGCGGGTGCGCATCGGCCAGTTCCAATGGCTCCCCGCCCAGGTCGCGACGACCCAGAGCGCCGCGGTGAACGCGATGACAAGGCCCGCAAACATGCCTTGCCGCGCCCGCGCCTTGTGCTCCGGATCGGTGCCCATATTCGTCCTTCACTCCGGTGCCTTTCGGCGCCGCCTTACTTGTTGCGCGCCGAGAACTCGGTCTCGCCGCCTGCGGCCAGCGTCCCGGCCTGGCCGATCCAGTCGTCACGCATGATCCGCCCGCGAAAGTTGAGCTGATCGTCCACCCAGGTCACCTCGGCCTCGGTCCAGGCCGCGATCTGATGGAAGTGCCAGACCCCCAGCGCGTTCAGCTTTTCCTCGAGCTTCGGGCCGACGCCCTTGATCAGCTTGAGGTCGTCCGCCGCCCCCTTGGGCTTTTTCAGCAGGGCGGGCTTTGCCGCTTCGGGTTCCGCAACCGCAGGGGCTTCCGGCTCGGTCGGAACACCCGCCACGGTCTCGACCTCTGCGGCTTTGGCCTTGTCGGCGATAACTTCCGGCTTCGCCGTGACGGCGGATGCCGCCGCTTTCGCAGCCCCCGGCGTCACCGCCGCCCCGGTGCCCGTGGCCCCGCCCGAGACCGATGCATCGGCACCGGCACAGAACAGGCGTTGCAGCAACAGCCCCACCGCCACCGCCAGCACGGCGCCGATCAGGAGCGCCAGGAACCAGCCGGAGTTGAGCAGGAGCAGGAACGCCACCAGCCCCAGCAGGGCTCCGGCGATCCAGCAGACATTTCGGCACGAGAACATGCCACCTTCCGCATTACTCATTCTCAATCCCCTTTTCGGTTGGACGTTGAACGCGATCTGGATGTCCGTGGGGTCTTACCCTGTTTTCACCCATCGCCCGACACTCGTAACACGGCGACTAGTAGACGTCGCCTTTCTTCACCTTCTTCGAGAACGCGGTTTCGCCACCCTCCGCCAGCACCCTGGCCTGATCGACCCAGCCATCGCGGCTGACCCGGCCCTTGAAGCCCACGAGGTTCTCGTCAACCCAGGCGACCTCGGCCCCGGTCCATTTCGCGACCTGATCGAAGTGGAAGAACCCCATGCTGTTGAGCAAGGTCTCGAGCTTGGGCCCGACCCCCCTGATCTGCTTGAGGTCGTCCGCCCCGGTCTTGCGCGGCGCTTTCAGCGTCGACGGCTTGGTCGCCGGTGTGGTCTCGGTCGCGGCCATCGCGGCCGAGGTCACGGCGGGCCTGCCCTTTTCGGTCCCGGTGGTCTTGCTGGCCTTGGCGTTGGCCTCGGCTACATTCCTGGCCGGGGTCTTGCGTGCCTTCACCTCGATGGTGCGGCCCTTGCCCTGCCACGGCGCGGTCAACGGTGCTTCGGTGCCGTCGATCCGCTTGAGCGTGTCGCCCAGCTCGAGCGCGAGCGTCACCGAGGCGTTGTGCTGCGTGCGGCCGCTGTCGTATTCGGTCAGCGAGGTCAGCCCGGCCAGCGGCTCGGCGGCATAGCGGCCATTCTGCGGCCCCGGCACCGGCACTTCGCCTGCCGCCATCCGGTCGATCAGGTCGGCAAAGCTGTCTTCGGTCAGGTCCTCGTAGTAATCCTTGCCGATCTGCGCCATCGGAGCATTGGAGCAGGCCCCGAGGCACTCGACCTCTTCCCACGAGAACTTGCCATCCGCCGACAGCGTCAGCTCCTCGGGCGAGATCTTCTGCTTGCACACCGCGATCAGGTCTTCGGCGCCCATGATCATGCACGACAGCGTGCCGCAGATCTGGAAATGCGCGACCGAACCGACCGGCGCGAGCTTGAACATGAAATAGAAGGTCGCAACCTCGAGCGCACGGATCTTCGCCATGCCCAGCATCTCGGCGACATATTCGATCGCCGGGCGCGTCAGCCAGCCTTCCTGTTCATGCGCCCGCCACAGCAGCGGGATGACGGCCGAGGCCTGACGGCCCTCGGGATACTTGGTGATCTGGGCCTCGGCCCAGGCGAGGTTCGCCGGGGTGAAAGCAAAGCTCTCGGGCTGGTCATGGTGCAGGCGGCGCAGCATCAGGCGGCTCCGTTGGTTTGTGCGAAAAGCGCCACGAGCGCGACGCAAGCGGCCGCGATCCCGGCAAGGAGATGCGGAAGGAAGGGTTTGTTCACGCGGACATAGATCACCGCGTCGGCCAGCGCCATGAAGGCGAAGACCGCGAAAAGATAGGCGATGACCGCAAGGTCGCCATACCAGGTCGCTCCCGCCGCCAGCGCCATGAAGGCGATGTAGCGGTCGGCCATGACCTTGGGCAGATCCTCGAGCCGGTGGCTGACGCGGGCCATGCCGCGCACGGGGTCGGCGACGAAGACCGCGGCAAGCCAACCGGTCAGGACCACGCCGCCGGCCGACAGGAGTATGGCGAACTGGGCCAGCGTCATCACCGGTCGATCTCCCCGAACACCACGTCGAGGGTGCCGATGATCGCGGCGACGTCGGCCAACTGGTGACCGACGGCGAGATGATCCATCGCCTGCAGGTGCTGAAACCCCGGCGCGCGTATCTTGGCGCGGTAGGGTTTGTTCGTGCCGTCCGCCACGAGGTAGACGCCGAACTCGCCCTTGGGCGCCTCGACGGCGGCATAGACCTCGCCGGCGGGCACGTGAAAGCCCTCGGTGTAGAGCTTGAAGTGGTGGATCAGCGCTTCCATCGAGGTCTTCATGTCGCCGCGCTTCGGCGGCGTGATCTTGCCCCGCGCCAGCACGTCGCCCTGCCCTTCGGGCGCGCGCAGCTTCTCGATCGCCTGACGCATGATCTTGGCCGATTCCAGCATCTCGGCCAGGCGCACCAGATAGCGGTCATAGCAATCGCCGTTCTTGCCCACGGCCACGTCGAACTCGAATTCGTCATAACATTCATAGGGCTGCGAGCGGCGCAGGTCCCAGGCCAGCCCCGAGCCGCGCACCATCACGCCGGTAAAGCCCCAGTCGAGGATGTCCTGCTCGGTGACGATGCCGATGTCGACGTTGCGCTGCTTGAACACGCGGTTTTCGGTCAGGAGCGTATGGATGTCGTCGATGAACGTGGGAAAGCCCAGCGCCCAGGCCTCGATATCGTCGAGCAGGTCGGGCGGCAGGTCCTGATGCACGCCGCCGGGGCGGAAATAGTTCGCGTGCATCCGCGCTCCACAGGCACGCTCGTAGAAGATCATCAGCTTTTCGCGTTCCTCGAAGCCCCAGAGCGGCGGCGTCAGCGCGCCGACGTCCAGCGCCTGCGTCGTCACGTTGAGCAGGTGGCTGAGGATGCGGCCGATCTCGGAATAGAGCACCCGGATCAGGCTGGCCCGGCGCGGCACCTCGGTGCCGGTCAGCCGCTCGATGGCAAGGCACCAGGCGTGCTCCTGGTTCATCGGCGCGACATAATCCAGCCGGTCGAAATACGGCAGGTTCTGCAGATAGGTGCGGCTTTCCATCAGCTTCTCGGTGCCGCGATGCAACAGGCCGATATGCGGGTCGGCGCGCTCGACGATCTCGCCGTCAAGCTCGAGCACCATGCGCAACACGCCGTGCGCCGCGGGGTGTTGCGGGCCGAAGTTGATGTTGAAGTTGCGGATCTTCTGCTCGCCCGACAATACGTCGCGCGATCCGTCGTCATAGGTTGTTGAGCGAATGTCGGCGTCCATCACTTGTTGGCCTTTCCCATCATCCGGCGGAACGCCAGATGCCCCAGCGCCGCCCACAGCGCGAAGGCGACAAAACCGGCCAGGAACGGCGAGACCTCAAAGCCGTCGATCCGCCCCACCCGGTACAAGAGCCAGGTGGTGATCGCCACTCCGGCCAGGCCGCCGATCGGAATGATCCATTTCTTCTTTCCGAAAGACCCGATGGTCAGCGCGACCAGGGCCCCGACCGGGTCGAACAGCCGGTCGAAGAAAATGCTCAAGAAATCCATCATTTCGATGCGTCCCCCTTCTCGTCGCCCGGAAGCACGTATTTCGCGCCTTCCCACGGGCTCATGAAATCGAACTGCCGGTATTCCTGCACCAGCTTGACCGGCTCGTAGACCACGCGCTTCTCGACCTCGTCGTAGCGCACCTCGGTATAGCCGGTGGTCGGGAAATCCTTGCGCAGCGGATGACCGCGAAAGCCGTAATCGGTCAGGATGCGCCGCAGGTCCGGGTGGCCCGAGAACACGATGCCGAACATGTCGAACACCTCGCGCTCGAACCAGTTGGCGCCGGGATGAACCGAGGTGATCGACGGCACCATCGCATCCTCGTCGACCGCGCATTTGATGCGGATGCGGTGGTTCTGATACATCGACAGCAGGTGATAGACCACGTCGAAGCGCTGTTCGCGCTCGGGGTAGTCGACCGCGGTTATGTCGATCAGCGTCGAGAACTTGCAGGAACTGTCGTTCTTGAGGAACTCGATGATGCCGGGCAAGGCGCTGGCGCGGATCTCGACCGTCAACTCGCCGACGGCGACGTGCCAGCCGGCCACCTGTTCCGGGCGTCGGGCCTCGATCAATGCGCCAAGTTCGTTCAGGGCCTCGGACATCTCGTTACCTCACGATCGTGCCGGTGCGGCGGATTTTGCGTTGCAGTTGCAGGATGCCGTAGACCAGCGCCTCGGCCGAGGGCGGGCAGCCGGGCACATAGACGTCGACCGGAATCACCCGGTCGCATCCGCGCACCACCGAATAGGAATAATGGTAATACCCCCCGCCATTTGCGCAGGACCCCATCGAGATCACATAGCGCGGCTCAGGCATCTGGTCGTAGACCTTGCGCAGCGCCGGCGCCATCTTGTTGGTCAGGGTGCCGGCGACGATCATCAGGTCGGACTGGCGCGGGCTGGCGCGCGGCGCGGTGCCGTAGCGCTCAAGGTCGTAACGCGGCATCGAGGCCTGCATCATCTCGACCGCGCAGCAGGCCAGACCGAAGGTCATCCAGTGCAGCGATCCGGTGCGCGCCCAGTTGATGATGTCGTCGGTGGTGGTCAGAAGAAAGCCCTTGTCGGCCAACTGCTCGCCCAGCACGCGGGTGCCGTGCTCGCGGTCGCCGCCCGCGGTGTTGACCCCGGTCATCACTCCCATTCCAGCGCCCCCTTCTTCCACTCATAGGCGAAGCCGATCGTCAGCACCGCCAGAAACACGATCATCGACCAGAAGCCGACCATCCCGATATCCTTGAACGCAACCGCCCAGGGGAACAGGAAGGCAATCTCGAGGTCGAAGATGATGAACAGGATCGCCACCAGATAGAAACGCACGTCGAATTTCATCCGCGCGTCGTCGAAGGCGTTGAAGCCACATTCATAGGCCGAGACCTTTTCCGGGTCCGGGTTCTTGACCGCCAGCACGGCGGCCGCGAGCAGAAAGACGAGGCCCAGCGCAACGGCGACGGCCAGGAAGATGACGATGGGCAGATATTCCCTGAGAAGGTCGTCCACGTGGTCTCCTTTCGCGGGCCGAACCCGCGCCAGTTTGGCTCTGCGGCGGTTTACTCCGGTGGGTCGGGGCGGTCAACCGAAGGCAGATCACATTCAAAGGTTGGCATATTACATGTTTGCAAGGGATTGAGGGCCTGCCTGTGACATTCTGTATCGGCGGTCGCGGGGATTTTTCTGCATTGCAGCGCGGGGCATGGCGGCGACTGCCGGATCGCCGAAGACCGACGAAAACACTCGTGATCCGATCACCCGAATCCGACAACCAGCACGCAAGCCAGCATCGCCAGCGCCACCGGCGCCCAGAGCCGCCGGCGCCCAGAGCCGCCGCTCGGCCCGCGACGGCGTGGCGAGGTTGGCCAGAGCCGCCAGCGCCGAAACCGCCGCGACCGGCCAGATCAGCCAGCCGGGCCCGAGCATCGGCAACACCTCCGCCTGCCCCAGTACGACCCGTGCCATCAGCACCATGAGCCCCGCCTGCACCAGCGCCAGCCCGCGCAAGGCCGGCGGCAACCGCCCCGACCAGCGCCCGCCCATCGCCAGGTGGCCCCAGGGTGCGCCGGCGGCAAGCGCGATCTGGAACAGCGCCACCACGACCGCCAACGCCGCATAGAGGATCGCAGCCGCGCCGGTCAGGATGTCCGCCATGGCGGCGCCGACTTGTCGAAGAACGCGGCAATCCCGGCGCGGGCCTCGTCGCTTTCCCAGCGCGCCACCAGGCCGGCGATGGTCTCGTCGATGATCGCCTCGGTGATCGGCGCACCAAGCCTGCGCGTCAGCGCCTTGGCCTCGGCCACCGCACCGGGCGCACAGGCGAGATAGGGCGCGACCTCGGCCTCGATTGCCGCATCAAGCCCGGATTCGGGCACCGCGCGCGCCAGCACACCCAGCGTCACCGCCTCCGCCGCGCCGAAAATCCGCGCCGACATGAACACCCGGCGCGCCATCGCCTCGCCCATCCGGGCCAGCACATAGGGGCCGATGGTCGCCGGAATCAGGCCAAGCCGGGTTTCGGTCAGCCCGAATTTGGAGTGGTCCGCCCCGATCGCCACGTCGCAGACGCAGGCCATGCCGATGCCACCGCCGAAGGCCTGCCCCTGCACCCGCCCGATCAGCGGTTTGGGCATTTCGTTCAGCGCTTTCAGCATCATCGCCAGCTTGCGCGCCTCGCGAAACCGCGTCTCCGCATCCGCCGCCATCTGATCACGCATCCAGCCCAGATCGCCCCCGGCGCAAAAGCTCGCCCCGGCCCCGGTCAGCACCACCACGCGCACCGAGGGGTCGGCGCCCAAGATGCCCGCCGCCTCGGTCAACTCGTCGATCATCACCGCCGACAAAGCGTTGTGCTTGTCCGCCCGATCGAGCGTCAATGTCGCGACGCCGCGCGCATCGTTGGTGATCGAAATCGTCTGAAAACTCATCGCTCCCCCCGCATGGCCCGCGCCATTTGCGCCGCCTTTTCAAGCACATCGCGGTCCAGCCCGGTTTCATAGCCCAGCGCGGTCAGCCGATCATGCACCGCCTCGGTCGCCACGTTGCCCTTGGCCCCCGGCGCATAGGGACAGCCACCAAGCCCGCCGACCGCGGCGTCAAACACCCTGATGCCCGCCGCCAGCGACACCTCGACATTCTCCAGCGCCCGCCCGCCAGTGTCATGATAATGCCCGGCCAGCATTGTCGCCGGAACCTCGGCCAGAACCGCGTCGAGCATCGCGCCGATGCTTTCAGGCGTGGCCTTGCCGATGGTGTCGCCCAGGCTGATCTCGTAGCAGCCCATGTCACGCAACCGCGCCGCCACCCACGCGACCTTGCCGGGCGCCACCGGCCCGTCATAGGGGCAGTCCGTGACGCAGGAGATATACCCCCGGACTTTCACTTTTCGAATATTTGCCGCGGAAAATATCGGTTCAAAGCGCTTAAGGCTTTCATCAATCGAACAATTAATATTGGCCTGCGAAAACCCCTCGCTGGCCGCGCCGAAGATCGCCACCTCGTCCGCCCCCGCCGCCATCGCGCGCTCGAACCCCGTCATGTTCGGGGTCAACGCGGCGTAGGACACGCCGGGCGCGCGGGCGATCCCGGCCAGCACCTCGCCACTGTCGGCCATCTGCGGCACCCATTTCGGGCTGACGAAACTCGCCACTTCGATCCGCCGAAACCCGGCGCGGCTGAGCATGTCGACCAGCGCGATCTTCTCCGCCGTCGGGATCAGCCGCTTTTCGTTCTGCAGCCCGTCGCGCGGACCGACCTCGAAAATCTCGACCGTTTCAGCCATCGTCCTGCCCATTCATCTTGGTCCAAATACTCATCTCGCAGCGGTCGCAACACGCGCGCCACCGCACCGGGTCACGCGTCCTCGACCAGCGCGATCAGCGCCGCGCCCGCCTCGACCTGCGCACCGGCCTCGGCCAGAACCTCGGCGACGACCCCGTCGCGCGGCGCGACCAGCGTGTGTTCCATCTTCATCGCCTCGAGCACCGCAAGCCGGTCGCCAAGACCGACCGCCTGCCCAGGCGTGACGAACACCGCCTTGACCAGCCCCGGCATCGGCGCCACCACGACATTGCCGACCGCGCCCGCATGCGCCGCGACCGCCAGCGGGTCGATGATGTCGAAACCATGTCCAGCCCCGGAAAAGACCGTGACCAAAGCGCCCGTCACCACCACATTCGGGGCGCGCGCGCCATTGAGCGTCCAGCCAGCCGCACCGCGCCGCGCCTCGACGAAGACCTCGCCGACAAGCAGCCGTGCCGCATCCGGTCCCTGCATCTCGATCACAACCGTGATCTCGTCCTCGCCCCGCGCCAGCTGCACACTGCGTTTCAGGGGCGCCCAGAGCGTGAACCCCGTCTCCGCCGCAACAGCCCCCGTCAGCCCCGCCGCCGCCAGCGCCGCCAGCGCCACGTCGCGCGGACCTGGCCCGGCCTCGGCCACCAGCGCCGCCAGGTCGCGCTCGATCAGCCCGGTATCGACCTCGCCCGCCGCAAAGCCCGCATGCGCGCAAAGCGCCGCGAGAAAGCCGATATTCGTGACCGTCCCCGCCACCTCGGTGCCCGCCAGTGCCGCCCGCATTCTCGCCAGCGCCACCGCGCGGGTCGGGCCGTGGGTGACGATCTTGGCGATCATCGGGTCGTAAAACGGGCTGATCACATCGCCCGAGCGCACCCCGGTATCGGCCCGACACCCCGGCGCGAAGGCCAGATGCGCAAGCGTGCCGGTGGCGGGCAGAAAGCCCTTGGGCACGTCCTCGGCATAAAGCCGCGCCTCGAAGGCGTGACCGTTGATGCTGAGGTCGCGCTGCGTCGCGGGCAAGCTCTCGCCCGCCGCCACGCGCAACTGCCATTCGACCAGATCGACGCCGGTGATCGCCTCGGTGACCGGGTGTTCGACCTGAAGCCGCGTGTTCATCTCCATGAACCAGAAGCCTTCGGGGTGCAGCCCCCTCGCCCCGTCGACGATGAATTCCACCGTTCCCGCACCACTGTAGCCAATGGCCTCGGCGGCACGCACCGCCGCACGCCCCATCGCCGCGCGCATGTCCTCGGTCATGCCCGGCGCCGGGGCTTCCTCGATCACCTTCTGGTGGCGGCGCTGGAGCGAGCAGTCACGCTCGAACAGATGCACCGCGTTCTTGCCGTCGCCGAACACCTGGATCTCGATATGGCGCGGTTTTTCCACGAATTTCTCGACCAGCACCGCATCGTTGCCAAAGGCGGTCTTGGCCTCGCTGCGCGCGCTGGCCAGCGCCTCGGCAAAGTCCTGCGCCCGCGTGACCTTGCGCATCCCCTTGCCGCCGCCGCCCGCAACCGCCTTGATCAATACCGGATAGCCGATCGCGTCTGCCGCCCCCGCCAGATGCACGTCATCCTGGTTGGCACCGTGATAGCCCGGCACCACCGGCACGCCGGCCTCTTCCATCAGCGCCTTGGCCGCGTCCTTCAACCCCATCGCCCGGATCGCGCTGGCCGAGGGTCCGATGAATACCAGCCCCGCCGCTTCGACCGCCTCGACGAAATCGGGGTTCTCGCTCAGGAACCCGTAGCCGGGGTGGATCGCCTGCGCGCCGGTTGCCCTGGCCGCTGCGATGATCTTGTCGCCACGCAGATAGCTGTCGGCGGGGGCGGCACCGCCGATATGCACCGCCTCGTCCGCCATCGCCACATGGCGCGCGCCCGCGTCGGCGTCGGAATAGACCGCCACGGTTGCAACACCCATCCGGCGAGCGGTGTCGATCACCCGACAGGCGATTTCGCCCCGGTTGGCGATCAGGATCCGGTCAAACATCGCGCCTCTCTTTCAGGGCCGTCCGGTGCGCCGCAGCACTGCCGTCCGAATAACAACACAGGATGATGCGGCCCGGCTTGTCGTGGGTGTCGGCCCAGGCCTGCACCTCGGCCACCGCGACCTGCGCCGCCGCCTCGGGCGGGTAGCCGAAGACCCCGGTCGAGATCGCCGGAAAGGCGATGCTGTCGCAGCCGGCGGCTTCGGCCAGCGTCAGGCTCTGGCGATAGCACGACGACAGGAACACCGCCTCGCCGCTGTCACCGCCGTTCCAGACCGGGCCGACGGTGTGGATGACGTGTTTCGCGGGCAGGTCATGGCCCGCAGTCATCCGCGCCTCGCCGGTCGGGCAGCCGCCCAGCATCCGGCATTCCGCGAGCAGCCCCGGCCCCGCCGCCCGGTGGATTGCGCCGTCGACGCCACCGCCACCCAGAAGTGTTTCGTTGGCCGCGTTGACGATGGCGTCGACGGCAAGGGTGGTGATGTCGGCGGTGATGATTTCGATGGTCATGGTCTGCACACTTCGCCGCCAGGGGCGCTCCGGCGGCGCGCGCCGCCGGGCAAAGCGGGCGCGCGCCCACTTTCTCGCCGTGCCATGGTCTCGTGCTGATGCCGCATCGCCGCCCTCACATCCTGAACACGCCGAACCGCGTATCCTCGATCGGTGCGTTCAGCGCCGCCGAGAGCGACAGGAACAGCACGTCGCGGGTCTTGCGCGGGTCGATGACGCCGTCGTCCCAGAGCCGGGCGGAGGCATAGAGCGGGTGCGACTGGCGTTCGAACATCTCGATGGTCGGGCGCTTGAATTCGGCTTCATCCTCGGCTGACCACTCCTCGCCCGCCCGCTCGATCGCGTCGCGTTTGACCGTCGCCAGCACCCCCGCCGCCTGTTCGCCGCCCATCACGCTGATACGCGAATTGGGCCATGTCCACAGGAAGCGCGGCTGATAGGCCCGCCCCGCCATGCCGTAATTGCCTGCCCCGAACGAGCCGCCGACGATCAGCGTGATCTTGGGCACGCTGGTTGTGGCCACTGCCGTCACCATCTTGGCGCCGTGGCGCGCGATACCTTCGTTCTCGTATTTGCGCCCGACCATGAAGCCGGTGATGTTTTGCAGGAAAATCAGCGGGATGCGGCGCTGGCTGCACAACTCGATAAAATGCGCCCCCTTCTGCGCCGACTCGGAAAACAAGACGCCGTTGTTCGCGACGATCCCGACCGGGCAGCCTTTCAGGTGGGCAAAACCGGTCACCAGAGTCTCGCCAAAGCGCGGCTTGAACTCGTCGAACCGCGAGCCGTCCACGACCCGCGCGATCACCTCGCGGATATCGTAGGGGGTGCGCAGACCGGCGGGGACCACACCCAGAATCTCCTCGGGGTCATAGGCCGGGTCTTCGGGGCTCTGCCATGTCACCGTCGCGGGCCGCGTCCGGTTCAGATGCTGAACCGCGCGTCGCGCCAGCGCCAGGGCGTGCGTATCGTTCTCGGCCAGATAATCCGCCACGCCTGACAGGCGCGTGTGAACGTCGCCGCCGCCAAGGTCTTCCACCGTCACCACCTCGCCGGTCGCGGCCTTCACCAGCGGCGGTCCGGCCAAGAAGATGGTGCCCTGTTCCTTGACGATGATGGTCACGTCCGACATCGCCGGAACATAGGCTCCGCCCGCCGTGCAGGACCCCATCACCACCGCGATCTGCGGGATGCCCTTGGCCGACATCCGCGCCTGGTTGTAGAAGATCCGCCCGAAATGGTCGCGGTCGGGAAACACCTCGTCCTGGTTGGGCAGGTTGGCCCCGCCCGAGTCGACCAGATAGACGCAGGGCAGGTTGCATTCCTCGGCGATCTCCTGCGCGCGCAGGTGTTTCTTGACCGTCATCGGATAATAGGTGCCGCCCTTCACGGTGGCGTCGTTGGCGATCACCATGACCTCTTGGCCGTGCACCTGCCCGATGCCGGCAATCACGCCCGCAGCAGGTGCGTCACCGTCATAGAGCCCGTGCGCCGCCGTGGCACCGACCTCGAGAAAGGGCGAGCCGGGATCGAGCAGGTTCGCCACCCGTTGACGCGGCAGCATCTTGCCGCGCGACACGTGGCGGTCGCGCGCCGTCTCGCCGCCGCCAAGTGCTGCCGTTCGGGCCGCTTCGCGAATGATCTCGAGGGCTTCGAGATGGCCCGCCCGGTTGGTGCGGAACGTCTCGGAACCGGGCAGCGCCTGGGATTGGAGTTTCATGCGTTGTTCACCTTCGGCCTGCCACGTTCAATCGAGTCCGGCATTCTCAAGATAGATCACCTGTTCCGCGGTCATCTGCAAAAGGCAGCCCATCGCCGCCGGTCCACCGCCGGTGCCGCCGCCCCACCACGACCGCTCATAGGCGCAGCGCCCGTCGCGGAACGCGATCCAGGCGCGTTGCATCTCGAGCAGCGCGTCGGCCTGGCTGGGCGCATACTCACCGGCGCCCGCGTCCAGCTTGCGCGCCTCGGCGCGGACCATGGGATAGACCTCGTTGAGGCGCGCATCCCACCAGTCAAGCTCGCGGCCGATGCAGGCGACCATGCCGGCCGTGGAAATGCCACCCTCGGTCACATCAATGCAACGGCTCGCCTCGACCCCGATACAGGCCATCGGATCGCCCCCCGGCGGTGCCGCGCGGCAGGCCGCGATCCGCGTGCCGTCGAATACCACGTCCTGCGCGGCGGCGGGGCTGGCGGCCAGCGCGAGGGCGAGGGCCAGATAGTGTTTCATGCGCGATACTCCGGGTTCTCGTAGTCGAACCGGCAGCCCGCATCCCAGGCGCGCCGGTCGTTGCCGTGGCTGGAATAGCCGCCCGCCGCTTTCAGCATCGCGGCCAGATGCATCAGGTTCCAGGTCATGATCGTGGTGTTCTTCTGGGTGAACTCGTTGTCGAACCCGGCCGGTTTGCCGTCGACCTCGTCGCCATAACTCGGCCCCGGCCCCGCCTCGCCGATCCAGCCGCAATCGGCCTGCGGCGGGATGGAATAGCCGAGGTGGCTCAGCGCGAAACCCGTGGTCATCGCCACATGCTTGATGCCGTCCTCATTGCCCGTCACCACCGTGCCGCCGACCTTGCCATAGAAGATCGACTGGCCCTTGTCGTTCAGTTCGCCCGACATGCCGTAGAGCCGTTCGATCAGCACCCGGCAGACCGAGCTTTCCTCGCCCAGCCAGATCGGTGTGCCGATCACCAGGATGTCGGCCGCCATGACCTTTTCCCAGAGCATCGGCCAGTCGTCACGGTCCCATCCGTGTTCGGTCATGTCGGGATAGATGCCGGGCGGCACCTGATGATCGAGCATATGCACATGTTCGACCGTCACGCCGGATTTCTCCATGATCGCCGCTGAGACGCCAAGCAGCGTCCGGGTATGGCTTTCCTGCGCGTTCTTCTTCAGCGAGGTGTTGACAAAAAGCGCCTTCAACCCGCTGTAATCATGCGGGTTGTCGTGGCATAGCTGGTTCTGCTGGTCGGTGAGCGTCATGATCGCCTCCTCTTACCTTCTGTCCCAGTCCAGCGCTTCGGCGCGCAACTTGTTCCGAAAAACCGCGCCGCCCCTCGGTTCGCACCTTACCCCATCGCCGCCATCAATTCGCGCCCGATCAGCATGCGGCGGATCTCGGATGTGCCCGCGCCGATCTCCATCAGCTTGGCGTCGCGGAAGATGCGGCTGACCGGGGTTTCGGTCATGTAGCCCATGCCGCCCATCGCCTGCACCGCCTGGTGCGCCACCACCATCGCCTCCTCGGAGGCATAGAGCACACAGGCCGCCGCGTCCTGGCGCGTGACCACGCCGCGATCGCAGGCCTTGGCCACCTCGTAGACATAGGCGCGGGCCGAATTCATCTTGGTATACATGTCGGCGATCTTGCCCTGCATCAGCTGGAACGACCCGATCGGCTGGCCGAACTGCTTGCGGTCGCGCATGTAGGGCATGATCTCGTCCAGGCACGCCGCCATGATGCCGGTGCCGATTCCCGAGAGCACGACGCGCTCATAATCGAGCCCTGACATCAGCACGCGCACGCCCTTGCCTTCCTCGCCCAGCACGTTGTCGAAGGGCACCTCGACATCCTCAAAGAACAACTGCGCGGTGTTCGAGCCGCGCATCCCGAGCTTGTCGAAATGCGGCCCGGTCGAAAAGCCCTTCATGTCCTTCTCGACGATGAAGGCGGTCATGCCTTTGGAGCCTGCGGCGGGGTCGGTCTTGGCGTAGACCACCAGCGTATCGGCGTCCGGGCCGTTGGTGATCCAGAACTTGGTGCCGTTGAGGGTGTAGTAGCCGTTCTTCTTCTCGGCCCGCATCTGCATCGACACCACGTCCGACCCCGCGCCCGGCTCGGACATGGCCAGCGCGCCGACATGCTCGCCCGACAACAGCCCCCGCAGGTATTTGCGTTTCTGCTCCTCGCTGCCATTGAGCTTGATCTGGTTCACGCAGAGGTTGGAATGCGCGCCGTAGGACAGGCTGACCGAGGCCGAGGCGCGGGCGATTTCCTCGGTCGCGACGACATGCGCGAGGTAGCTCATCCCGGCGCCGCCGTATTCCTCGGGGACGGTGATGCCAAGCAGCCCAAGCTCACCCATCTCGCGCCAGAGGCTCGCGGGAAAGAGGTTCGTTTGGTCGATCTCGGCGGCGATCGGCTTGATCCGGTCCTGGGCGAAACGGTGCACCAGATCGCGCAGCGCCGCGATGTCCTCGCCAAGGTCGAAGTTCATGGATGCGGTGAACATGGGGCCTCCTCCCAGGGGCATTACTGAACGCTCGTTCATTTCTAGGCGCGCGCCCGAGTCGGGTCAAGCGTGATTGGCTCTGGCCCCCTGCCCCGGCCTGGGTTATTTCATCCCGCGATGACACAGAGATTGACCCTCCGCCGCCCCGACGACTGGCACCTGCACCTGCGCGATGGCGCGATGCTGCGGGCGGTGCTGCCCGAGACCGCGCGCCACTTCGCCCGTGCCATCGTGATGCCCAACCTCGTGCCACCGGTGGTGACAGGCGCCGACGCCGCCGCCTATCTCGCGCGTATCCGGGCGGCGCTGCCCGAAGGCATGGCGTTCACGCCCCTGATGACGCTTTACCTCACCGAACAGACCGACCCGGCCGACGTGCGCGCCGCCGCCGAAAGCGGGCTGGTGACGGCGGTCAAGCTCTATCCGGCCGGGGCCACGACCAATTCGGCCTCCGGCGTGCGCGATTTTTCCAAGGTGCGCGGTGCGCTCGAGGTGATGGCCGAGATCGGGTTGCCGCTCTGCGTGCACGGCGAGGTGACGACGCCCGAGGTCGACATCTTCGACCGCGAGGCGGTGTTCATCGACACCGTGCTCGACCCGCTGCGCCGCAGGACGCCGGGCCTGCGCGTGGTGATGGAGCATGTCACCACCAGGGAAGGCGTCGACTACGTGCGCTCGGGTGGCGACGACATCGGCGCCACGATCACCACGCATCACCTGATCATCAACCGCAACCACATCCTGGTCGGCGGGATCAAGCCGCATTACTACTGCCTGCCGGTGGCCAAGCGCGAGGAGCACCGTCTGGCGCTGCGCGCCGCCGCCACATCGGGGCATCCGCGTTTCTTCCTCGGGACCGACTCGGCACCGCATCTCGATCACCTCAAGGAACATGCCTGCGGCTGCGCCGGGGTGTTCTCGGCGACCAACACCATGTCCTGCCTTGCCGAAGTGTTCGAGGAGGACGGCGCCCTCGACGCGCTCGAGGCCTTCGCGTCAATGAATGGCCCGGCGTTCTATGGCCTGCCCGCGAACGAGGACAGAATGACGCTGGTCAAGGGCGACCCGGTGGCCTACCCGGCCAAGATCGCCACCGAGGACGGCCCGGTCACGGTCTTCGACCCGGGATTTCCGCTGCACTGGCGGGTCGAGGATTGAGCGTAGAAGGGGGCTCTGCCCCCTAAGTTCAATTCGCATAGCGAATTGAACTCCACCCCCGGAGTATTTCAACCAAGATGAAGGACCCAGCATGATCCCCGCCGCCTTCCCGCCCAAGGACGAGATCGCCCGCCTGACCGCAAGGATGCTGCTCGAGATCGGCGCGGTAAATTTTCGCCCGGACGATCCCTTCATCCTCGCCTCCGGCCTGCCTTCGCCGACCTATATCGATTGTCGCAAGCTGATCAGCTTTCCGCGCATCCGGTCGGTGTTGATGGATTTCCTCGCCGTCACGGTGATGCGCGAGGCCGGGTTCGAGGCGTTCGACAATATCGCGGGCGGCGAGACGGCAGGCATCCCCTTTGCCGCGCTGGTCGCGGAGCGGCTTGCGTTGCCAATGACCTACGTTCGCAAGAAGCCCAAGGGCTACGGCAGGAACGCAAGGATCGAGGGCGCGATGGCCGAGGGCGAGCGGGTGTTGCTGGTCGAGGATCTGACCACCGATGGCGGCTCCAAGCTGAGTTTCGTCGATGCGATTCGCGAGACCGGGGCCGCTTGCGGGCATACCGCCGTGATCTTCTACTATGACATCTTCCCCGAGACCGTGAAAACCCTTGGCGATCATGGGGTTCAGCTTCACTATCTCTGCACCTGGTGGGATGTGCTGGCCGAGGCGCGCGCGCAAGCGGCGTTCGACGCCGCCACGCTGGACGAGGTCGAGAGCTTCCTGAAAGCGCCGCGCGCCTGGCAGGCGGCATATGGCAAAGCCTGACAAAACGGCGCATCAGGCGGCAAATCGCGCAGCATGAGGTAAGTCGGTCGGCGACACCCGCAAGATGTGGTAGGATGATGTTCGGGTGGCTTTTCTCCACATGCCATCCACAGAAACATACATTTTGCGCCCGGCGCCGCGCTTGCCTAAAGCAGTCTGCATCTGATCGGCGGCGCAGATCGGACGCGAACCGCCCGGAACAATGAGAGGGCGCGGGCCGTTTTCCGCTTTTCCTGACCCGGGAAAACCGCAAACGGCTTTCAAACGGCGACCCGAGGGGACATGATGAACCAAGTCAGCGCAATCCAGACCGGCACCGGCACCAGCGGCGACGAAGTCGGCGACGTGATGCCACACAACATCGAGGCAGAGCAGCAGCTTCTCGGCGCGATCCTGACCAACAACGACGTCTATGACCGCGTCGCACAGATCATCAAGCCCGAGCATTTCTACGACCCGGTGCATGAGCGCATCTACCGCATTGCCGAGGAACGCATCACCGCCAACATGCTGGCCTCGCCGGTGACGCTGAAGGCCTATATGGCCGACGACGAGGGGTTGAAAAGCCTTGGCGGCGCGGCCTATCTCGCGCGGCTGGCAGGTGCCGCGATCTCGTCCTTCGCGGCGCGCGACTATGCCCAGATGATCTACGAGATGCATGTGCGCCGCCAGCTCATGCATCTTGGCGCAGACATTTCCGCCAAGGCCGCCAGGATGGAGGCCAAGGGCGACCCGAAGGACCAGATCACCGAGGCCGAGCAGGCGCTCTACAAGCTGGCCGAGACCGGCAGCGCCACCACCGGGTTCCAGAGCTTCCTGACCGCCGTCACCGACGCGGTGCGCGTGGCCAACGCCGCCTATCAGCGCGATGGCGGGCTGGCGGGGATCTCGACCGGGTTGACCGACCTCGACAAGAAGCTGGGCGGGCTGCATCCCTCGGACCTGCTGATCATCGCCGGGCGGCCCTCGATGGGGAAGACCTCGCTTGCCACCAACATCGCCTTCAACATGGCGCGCGCCTACAAGAAGGGCAAACGCCCGGACGGCACCGAGGGCGCGATCAATGGCGGCGTGGTCGGGTTCTTCTCGCTCGAGATGTCGGCCGAACAGCTTGCCGCGCGGATCCTGTCGGAAGCCTCCGAGGTTCCCTCCGAGCAGATCCGCCGCGGCGACATGACCGAGGGCGAGTTTCGCCGCTTCGTCGATGCCGCCAAGGCGCTCGAGGCCTGCCCGCTCTATATCGACGACACGCCCGCCCTGCCGATCAGCCAGCTTGCCGCCCGCGCCCGGCGCCTGAAACGCGAACACGGGCTGGATGCGATCTTCGTCGACTACCTGCAGCTTGTGCGCCCCGCCACGGCCAAGGACAGCCGGGTGAACGAGGTCTCCGAGATCACGCAAGGCCTGAAGGCCATCGCCAAGGAGCTTGACGTGCCGGTCATCGCGCTGAGCCAATTGTCGCGCCAGGTCGAAAGCCGCGAGGACAAGCGCCCGCAATTGTCCGACCTGCGCGAATCGGGCTCGATCGAGCAGGACGCGGACGTGGTGATGTTCGTGTTCCGCGAGGAATATTATGCCGAGCGCGAAAAGCCGTCCGACGAGAAGCTCGATGAAATTGCCGCCTGGCAGGACCGGATGGAGCGGCTGCACGGCAAGGCCGAGGTCATCATCGGCAAGCAGCGCCACGGACCGATCGGCAATGTCGAGCTCAGCTTCGAGGGCCGCTTCACCCGCTTCGGCAACCTGGTGAAGGCCTGGCAGCAGGGCGACGGGTTCTAGCGAGGTGTCTCCAGCGCGGGTGCCGTGCTCAATGCAGCTTTGTGCGGTCAGCTGCCAACGGGGCGGAGCAGAAAGACAGAATCCCGGACTGCCATGTTCCGTCGTCCGGGGGCCGGACAGACTTCGCTTTGATAGCTGTAGGTCCGTCCGGACGCCGAAGCGAGGTCGTCGATATTGATCCGGCAATCGTTCAAATAGTCCCGGCGGATGACGCAGGGTTCGTTGGGGCGGTTTCCCAGCGCGTTCAGGATGGACTCGAATTCACTCATTCTCGTTCTCTTTTCGTGGTTCTTCCAAGAATACTGGAGAATGGCCTCGGTGAGATTACAAACTCAATGCACTCATATAGGGCGCGGAGTTGCCCCCGCGCCCTTGCAGAACGAATGGGAGTGCGATCAGCGCATCAGCTTCCACAGCCCCGGCACCACCAGCGCCGCCAGCACCAGTTTCAGCGCGTCGCCGATCAGGAAGTTGGTCATGCCATACTGCACCACCCAGGCCGCGCCCTTGTCGGCGAGGAACAGCCAGGCCATCCAGGACAGCCCGAACGCATAGATCACGCCGGTGCCGACCAGCATCGCGCCGGCCATGCCGACAACCGACTTGTCCCAGCCGCGCCGGGCCAGCGCGCCCATCACGCCGGCGGCGACCGCAAAGCCGACCAGGTAGCCGCCGGTCGGACCTGCGAAATAGGCCAGTCCCGCGCTTTCGCCCGAGAACACCGCGACGCCCAGCGCGCCCAGCACCAGCCAGCCCAGCAGCGTCACGAGGCCAAGGCGCATCCCGTAGGCCGCACCGATGGTCAGGACCGCGAAGGTCTGCATCGTCACCGGCACCGGCCACATCGGCACCCGGATGTTCGAGGCCAGAACCAGCGCGACGATCCCGGCCACGACCAGCGCCGCCTGTTTCGCCCGCAGGCCCGCACCGGCTGTCGGGCCGAAACTCTCGCCCAGAACCCTGTTCATCGTGATCGCCATGGGTATCTCCCTGTGAATGTTCACCGTTGAGAGGTGTTTTGCCGCAGCCCTGGCGCTTGTGCAAGCGTGTTGACGCGAAACCGCCACAGAACATGCGCGGGCTTTGCAAAACCCACGATGGTATCCTGCGAACCTGCGAAGACCGCCCGGATTTGCAAAAATCCTGCCTAGATTCTGGTCAGGTCCGAGATCGCGACATAGTCCTTGCGCGGCCCGGTCACCTTCCAGATCACCCGCCACTCGGGCCAGCGGGTGAAATTATAGGTCACCTCATAGGTGTCGGGCATGCAATCGTGCCAGTCCCGCGCCACGCGCCCCTTGCCCGCGATCCGGTGAAACCAGCGCCCGTCGGTAAAGTAGACGCCGATCCCGTCACCATCGCGCCGCCACAGATAGCTGCGCGACGCCGCCAGCACCCCCTCGAACGGCAGGCGCAACTCGCCGGTCTCGCGGTAGCTCAGCCCGACCCCGTCCGGGGTGAACCGCGCCACGCCATCGAACAGACCCGTCGAGCCGCCCCACGCGTCCTCGATCCGCCGGGCGATGCGCCACTGGCCCTCGAATTCCGTCAACTCCGGCATGGCCCCGCCTTGTTCCTTGCCCCGTCAAAGTCTATGACGCCCACGACCGCGCCACAAACCGAAAGGCCCGCCGATGATCCCGCGCTATTCCCGCCCCGAGATGACCCGGATCTGGGACCCTGCCACCAAGTTCCGCATCTGGTACGAGATCGAGGCCCATGCCTGCGACGCCATGGCAGAGCTTGGGGTGATCCCGAAGGCCAATGCCGAGGCGGTCTGGAAAGCAAAGGACGTGGAATTCGACGTCGCCCGGATCGACGAGATCGAGGCCGTCACCAAGCATGACGTCATCGCCTTCCTGACCCATCTGGCCGAACATATCGGGGCGGATGACGCGCGTTTCGTGCATCAGGGCATGACCTCGTCGGACGTGCTCGACACCACCTTCAACCTGCAACTGGTGCGCGCCGCCGACCTGCTGCTGGCCGACATGGACAGGCTGCTCGCCGCGCTCAAGACCCGCGCGCATGAGCACAAGGACACGATCCGGATCGGCCGCTCGCACGGAATCCATGCCGAGCCGACCACCATGGGCCTGACCTTCGCGCGGTTCTACGCCGAGATGGACCGCAACCGCGCCCGCCTCGAACTTGCCCGCCAGGAGGTCGCCACCGGCGCAATCTCGGGCGCGGTCGGCACCTTCGCCAACATCGACCCCTTCGTCGAGGAACACGTCTGCGCCCAGCTTGGCCTGCGGCCCGAGCCGATCTCGACACAGGTGATCCCGCGCGACCGCCACGCGATGTTCTTCGCCACCTTGGGGGTGATCGCAAGCTCGATCGAGAACATCGCCACCGAGATTCGCCACATGCAGCGCACCGAAGTGCTGGAGGCCGAGGAGTTTTTCTCCGCCGGGCAAAAGGGCTCGTCCGCGATGCCGCACAAGCGCAACCCAGTCCTGACCGAGAACCTCACCGGGCTCGCGCGCCTCGTGCGTATGGCGGTGGTGCCGGCGATGGAAAACGTCGCCCTCTGGCACGAGCGTGACATCTCGCATTCCTCGGTCGAACGCGGCATCGGGCCGGATGCGACGATCACGCTCGATTTCGCGCTGAACCGGCTGGCTGGCGTGGTCGAAAAACTGGTGATCTACCCGGACAACATGCTGGCCAACATGAACAAGTTCAAAGGCCTGGTGATGAGCCAGCGGGTGCTTCTGGCGCTGACCCAGGCAGGCGTGTCGCGCGAAGACGCCTACCGGCTGGTGCAGCGCAACGCGATGAAGGTCTGGGAACACGGCAAGGATTTCAAGACCGAGCTTCTGGCCGATCCAGAGGTCACGGCGGCGCTGTCGCCCGACGAGATCGAGGACAAATTCGACCTCGGCTATCACACCAAACACGTCGACACGATCTTTCGCCGGGTCTTCGGCCAGGGCTGAGCGGGGCGAATTCGGCGGACGCGCGATTCTGTGCTATCATTGTGGCTCCAACAAGGGAGACACGCGATGAAAGGCATATCGATCCTGTTCGCGGCGCTTCTGGCGGTGCTGCCTGCGGCGGCAATCGCGCGCCAGTGCGGCCACGAAACCGCGAACCGCTGCGAAGCCGGGTTTGTCTGGGACCAGGACAGCGCCACCTGCGTCGAAATCGTCACAGGCTAAGCCCGGGTTAGCGCCCTGTTAACACCTCTCTGCCAGTCTGCCGCGAAGGGGACCGGACCGGAGGGATGATGTGACAACGGCGCTTGCGACGTTCGGCGATGATGCGACCGGCCGTCCCGGCTCTGTCGGCGGCTTGGCCACAGCCACGTCGCGCGCGCGCAACCTCAGCCGCAGGCAGAAGGCCGCGATCATCGTGCGCCTGCTTCTGGCCGAGGGCGTGAAACTGCCGCTCTCCCACCTGCCCGAGGCATTGCAGAGCGAGCTTGCGCAGCAGATGGCGACGATGCGATTCGTCGACCGCGCCACGCTCAAGGCGGTGGTCGATGAGTTCGTCGCCGAGATCGAGGATGTCGGCCTCAGCTTTCCCGCCGGGCTCGAAGGCGCGCTTCAGGTGCTCGACGGCACCATCAGCGCCGCCACCGCCGCGCGTATCCGCAAGGCCCGTGGCATCACCTTCTCGGGCGACCCGTGGGACATCATCGCGGGGCTTGATCCCGACCGCCTGATGCCGGTGCTGGAACAGGAAAGCGCCGAGGTCGCGGCGGTGCTGCTGTCGAAACTCAAGGTCGCGACCGCCGCCATGCTGCTTGGCCGCCTTCCCGGCCCACGGGCGCGCCGCGTCGCCTACGCCGTCTCGCTCACCGGCACGATCTCGCCCGAGGTGGTCGAACGCATCGGGCGCGCACTGGCGGCCGAGCTTGACGCCCAGCCGCCCCGCGCCTTTGCCGACGGGCCGGTGGAACGCGTCGGCGCGATCCTGAACTTCTCGCCCGCCGCCACCCGCGACGAGGTGCTGACCGGCCTTGACGAGGATGACCGCGCCTTCGCCGACGAGGTCCGCCGGGCGATCTTCACCTTCGCCAACATTCCCGCCCGGATCGACCCGCGCGACGTGCCGAAAATCACCCGCGAAGCCGATCCGGCGGTGCTCATCACCGCGCTTGCCGGCGCCACCGGCGACCTTGCGGAAGCCGCCGAATTCATCCTCGGCGCGCTGTCCAAACGCATGGCCGACCAGTTGCGCGAAGAGGTCGAGACCCTGGGCCAGGTGAAACCGAAAGACGCCGAGGCGGCGATGAACACCGTCGTCGCCGCGATCCGGGAACTGGAAGCGGCCGGGGAAATCGTGTTGATCGCGGACGAGGAGGAGGAATGATCGCCGCCGGGTTGCGCAGCGGGCATTTGGTGTGGCTGAAGGATCGACGTTCGCTGCGGCCCCTGACGCAGACCCGGGCACTTGCGCGCGGCGCCAAAGCGACCCTTGGAAACCAAAGCAGTCCGGTCCATATATACGCCATGCTTACGCGTAAGGTCAGCTCCGTCTGGCAACACGTCCGATACCTTCCGTTATGGTCCGCACTTGTGATCTCGCGGTGGCGCGCATTCGATATGCGGTCGCGTGCTCTCGGCGCGGCCGTCGGCGCGGTGTTGCGCAGGTTTCCCCCGGCAAGACGCCGGTTCGACCGGGAATTCCGACGCGTGTTCCCCGACATGCCCCGCGACGAACGGATGGTCGTTTGCCGTGAGATGGGCCGCAACATGGGCCAGACCCTGTTCGAGATCTACCACAACGCCGAGTTTCAGACCCGCCTCGACAAGTTCACGGTTTCCGGGCCGGGCCTTGCAGCATTGGACGAGGCCCGCCTGGCGGGGAAAGGGGCAATCATCGTTTCCGGCCATTTCGGGCAATGGGAGGCCGTGCGCGCCGTGCTCAAGTCGCGCGGTATGGAAACCGGCGCGGTCTACCGGCCGCAAACCAACCGGCACTATCAGCGCCGGTTGCTGGCGGGGATCGAAGCCGGTGGCCAGCCGATCCTGGCTACGGGGCACAGCGGCACGAAGGCATTGGTGCGCCACCTGCGCGCCGGCGGCTTCATCGCGATCCTGCTGGACGAGAAGTATCCCGAGGGCGAGTCGCTGCCCTTTCTCGGACTTCCGGCCCTGACGTCCTTGTCCGCGGCCCAGCTTGCATTGAAATACGACCTGCCGATGGTTCCCGCCTACGGAACCCGCACCGGCGATGGATGCGAGTTTTCGGTGGAGTTCGAACTTCCCATCCCGCACACCGACGCGATCACGATGACGCAGGCATTCAACGACAGCTTGTCGGCGCGCATTCTCGGGCGGCCCGATCAGTGGTATTGGATGCTGCGGCGCTGGAAAGCGAGCTGACTGCGATCGCGACGCTGGCCCCAACGCACGAAAAATGCGCGCCGCAGGCGCACATTGTTCTACCGCGCTTCGGCGGTCGCAATCGCGGGGCGGATGATGTTCTCAAGGATGCTCGCGGTGATCGGCCCGGCGAAGCGCTTGATCACCGTGCCGTCGCCCGCGATCACGAAGGTCTCGGGCACGCCGTAAAGCCCCCAGTCAAGCCCGGTGCGCCCCGCCGGATCGGCAGCAAGCCGGGCGTAGGGATTTCCCAATTCGTCGAGGAAATCCAGCGCGTTACCCGGCTCGTCCTTGTAGTTGATGCCGAAGATCTCGATCCCCTCGGTGGCCATTTCCACCAGTTGCGGGTGCTCGGCCCGGCACGGCCCGCACCAGCTTGCCCAAAAATTCACCAGCACCACCTTGCCCGAGGCCAGGTCTTCGCGGGTGAAGGGTGCGCCGCCGTTCAGCTCCGTCAACGTCAGTTGCGGCACCGGCCCGCCTTCGCGGGTCGAGGGCAGCGCGTTCGGGTCGTCGCGCCCCATGCCCCAGAGAAACAGCACCGCGAGCGCGGCAAAGATCAGCGGCGGCAGGACCATCATCGGCTTGAGTGACATGCTACTTGCCCTTCCTCGCTTGCCGCGCCTCGGCGGCGTCGAGCGCGCGCCGTGCTGCGACCGACTGGCGCCAGCTCAGCGCCACCAGCGCCACCACCAGCAGGATCGAGACCCCCCAGGCCGACAGCACCGCCTCGGCGTATTTCCCCAGATCAGGCATCGGCCATCCTTTCGCGCAGTTCAAGCGCGTGCAGCCGGCGCTTGCGCACTTCGGTTCGGGTGCGGATGAACACCAGCATCACGAACAGCGCCACGATCCCGACCAGCGTCAGAACCAGCGGCTGCCAATAGACGTCCGCGACGTTCTCCTCGGCATCGAGCGACAGCGACGCGCCCTGATGCAGCCCCTGGTTCCAGAAATTGACCGCATAGCGGCTGAGCACGGCAAAGACCGAGCCGACGATCGCCAGCACCGAGGTCAGGTCGGCGGCGGTGTCCGGGTCGTCGATCGCCGCCCAGAGCGCCATGTAGCCGAGATAAAACAGGAACAGGATCAGGAACGAGGTCAGGCGCGGATCCCACGCCCACCAGGTGCCCCACATCGGCTGGCCCCAGATCGCGCCCGTGAGCAGCGCGATCACGGTGAAGACCACGCCCACCGGTGCTGCCGCCTTTGCCGCCAGCGCGCCCACATGATGGCGGCGCACCAGCCAGATCAGCGAGGCCACCAGCATCATCGCCCAGGCATTGATCGCCATCATCGCGGCGGGCACATGCACATAGATGATCTTGACCGACGAGCCGAACTTGTCCGCCTCGGGCGTGAAAAAGAACCCCCAGATCAGGCCGGGAATCAGCGTCACCAGCGTCAGGCCCACCACCCAGGGCAGCGCCTTGCCGGTCAGGTGCATGAACTTCACCGGATTGGCCCATTCCCAGAGCCAGTTCCAGGCGTCGCGCGATTGCTTGGTGCGTTGCATCTTGGTCATGCGGATTGTCTATGCACGGTCGCGCCTTTGGGCAAGGGTGCCGGGGTCAAATCAGCGTATGTTGATGCGTATTGCCGCAGCCGCGGCGAAAGGCAGAAGCGCGATGACCCCTGCGGTGATCCCCGCCAGCATCAGGATCGGCGTCGTCACCGCCATGCCGGCCGCGCCCCGCGTCGCGGCCTCGGCGCCGAAGATCAGCGTCGGCACATAGAGCGGCAGGACCAGCAGGCTGAGCAGCAGCCCGCCGCGTTTCAGCCCGACCGTCAGCGCAGCCCCGAACGCCCCGATCATGCTGAGTGCGGGCGTGCCGATCAGGAGCGTGACGAAAATCCACCAATGCCCCGGCGCCTGCATGTTCATCAGGATGCCGAAAACCGGTGCTGCCAGCGTCAGCGGCAACCCCGTGGTCAGCCAATGCGCCAGCGCCTTGACCACCACCGCGCCCTCCATCGGCAAGGGCGCGCTCGCCAGCAGGTCGAGCGAGCCGTCCTCGAAATCGAGCTGGAAGATCCGGTCGAGCGACAAGAGGCACGCCAGCAGCGCGCCGACCCAGAGGATGCCAGGCGCGATGCGCGCCAGGGTCTCGCCCTCGGGGCCGACTGCGAAGGGGACCAGCACGGTGACGATCAGGAAGAACGCCAGCCCCAGCCCGAACCCGCCCCCGGCGCGCACCGCCAGCCGCAAATCGCGGACCAGAAGCGCGATCACGTGAAGGCCTCGTCGAAAGCCGTCGCGATGCGTGACGGATGGTCGGGATCGGCGCGAAACGGCGTGACGTCGAGGGTTTCGGCGGCAAGGCCAAGGTCGATATGGGTGGCGATCAGCGCAGCACCGCCGCCCGCCACATGCCTGCCCACCGCGTCGGCAAAGAGGCCGACCGACGCCTGATCGAGCGACACGGTCGGCTCATCCAGGAGCCAGATCGGCCGACCGGTGACCAGCATCCGCGCCAGCCCAAGCCTTCGTTTCTGCCCGGCCGACAGGCTGTGCGCGGCGCGGTTGCGCAGGCCCTTGAGGTTGAAGTCCGCCAGCGCCGGTTCGATGTCGCTGGTGCCATAGACCTTGGCCCAGAATTGCAGGTTCTCCGCCACGCTCAGCGTCGCCTTCAGCCCGTCGGCATGGGCGCCGTAAGCTATCGTCTCGGGCGGCAGGCTGATCGTGCCCGCCAGCGGCGGCTGCAACCCCGCCAGCGTGCGCAAAAGCGTCGTCTTGCCCGAGCCGTTGGGCCCGCGCAGGATCAGGATCGCTCCGGCCTTCAGCGTGAAGGACATCCGCTCCAGCACCGGCATCCCGCCGCGCGCCACACTCAGGCCCTCGACCGCAAGCTCCATGCCGCTCAGACCGGCAGCGCGGCCAGCGCCACGCGCCGGCCCTCGGCCAGAAGGACGTTGAAGGTGCGGCAGGCGGCGGGGCTCGCCATCGGCTCGATCCCCATGCCGGTGGCCTCGATCGCCTCGCGCAAGTCGCGCGACGGCAGCGTGATCGCCGCACCGGTTCCAAGGAGAACGACGTCGATCTCGCCCGCCAGCGCCAGCAGTGCTGCGACGTCAGCCAATCCGCCCCAACTGCGCGTCGAGGTCGAGGTGATCAGCATCGCACCCTCGATCACCTGGCCCGCGACCCGGAAAAAGCCGGGGCCATAGCCATCGACCGGCCTTGCGTCGTGATATGTGATCTCGGTCAGTTGCATGGCGTCTTGCTAGCGCCAAATGGCGGCGAAGGAAAGCGCCCCGGCAGGCGCCTCAGGCGTCGACATCCGCGAATTGTGTGCCGGCCTCGCCATCGGGTTTGGTCCAGTCGCGCTTGACCCCCAGCCGCAAAAGCAGCGCCGAGGCGATGAAGACCGACGAATAGGTGCCGATGAAGATGCCGAAGATCATCGCGAAGACAAAGCCCCGGATCACGTCGCCGCCCAGCACCAGCAGCGCGAACAGCGCCACCAGCGTGGTCAGCGAGGTCATCACGGTGCGGCTCATGGTTTCGTTGATCGACAGGTTCAACACGTCCTTGAGGCTCATCACCTTGTAGCGGCGCAGGTTCTCGCGCACCCGGTCATAGACGATCACGGTGTCGTTCAGCGAATAGCCCACGATGGTCAGAAGCGCTGCGATGATCGCCAGATCGAACTTGATCTGGAACACCGCGAAGACGCCGATGGTGATCATCACGTCATGCATCAGCGAGACGACGGCACCGACCGAGAACTGCCATTCGAACCGCAGCCAGATGTAGATCAGCACCGCCAGCATCGCCGCCACCACCGACCAGATCGCGGTCATCACCAGCTCGCCCGACACCTTCGGCCCGACGCTTTCGACCGAGGGAAAGGTGATGCCGGGGTCGATCTGCTGCAGCGCCGCTTCGAGTGCGGCGATGGTCTCGGGCTGGACGCTCTCGGCGTCGCCCTGGGCCTCGATGCGCACCATGGCGACGTGCTGGTCGGCGGCGAAACTGGGGTCGAACACCTCGGTGATCGACACGTCGCCCAGCCCCAGCGGCGCGATCGCGTCACGGTAGGTGCCGACATCGACCGCCACCGTGCTCTCGGTGCGGATCGTGGTGCCGCCGCGAAAGTCGATGCCGAAGTTCAGGCCCATGACGAAGAAGGCGATGACCGAGGCCACGACCAGCACGCCGGACAGGCCCACGGTGATCGGCAACCGGCCGAAGAAATCCCAGGATGTATTGTCGGGAACGAGTTTCAGGCGCATGTCGGTCCGGCCTTCCTAAACTTCGATTGTCTTGGGGCGGCGGCGCTCGAACCAGATCACGATCATCAGCCGCGTCACGTAGATCGCGGCAAAGACGGAGGTGATGATGCCCAGCGCCAGCGTGACGGCAAAGCCCTTCACCGGCCCCGACCCCATGATGAACAGGATGACGGCGGTGATGAAGGTGGTGAGATTGGCGTCGATGATCGCCGACAGGGCCTTTTCATAGCCCAGGTCGATGGCCCGCGCCGGGCCACGCCCTGCCCTGATTTCCTCGCGGATACGCTCGAACACCAGCACGTTGGCGTCGACCGCCATGCCGATGGTCAACACGATCCCGGCGATGCCGGGCAGCGTCAGCGTGGCGCCGATGGCCGACAGCAGTCCGAAGATCATGCCGACGTTCAGGATCAGCGCGACGTTCGCCACGATCCCGAACCAGCCATAGCTCAGCGTCATGAACACGAGCACGGCGGCAAAGGCGACCATCGAGGCGATCTTGCCGGCGTCAATGCTGTCCTGCCCAAGCTGCGGCCCGATGGTGCGCTCCTCGAGAAACGTCATCTCGGCCGGCAAGGCACCCGCGCGCAGGAGAACGGCCAGGTTTGTCGAGTCCTCGACGGTGAAATTGCCGGTGATGATGCCCGAGCCGCCGGGGATGTGTTCGTTGATCCGGGGCGCCGAGATCACCTCGTGATCGAGCACGATGGCGAAGGGGCTGCCCACGTTCTCGGCGGTGTAGTCGCCGAACTTGCGCGCCCCGGCCGGGTCAAAGCGGAAGCTGACCGCCGGGCGGCCGTTCTGGTCGAAGGTGGGCTGGGCGTCGACCAGATCTTCACCGGTCACGACCGGGGTCTGTTCGAGCACGTAGAAGATGCCCTCCTCGTCCATCGACGGATATACCACGTTGCGCGCGCCCGGCGTGACGTTGCCGTCGCCGGTGCGGCTGACGACCGGATTGAAGGTCAGCTGCGCGGTGGTGCCGATCAGCGCCTTGAGTTCTTCGGCCGAGCCAAGCCCCGGCACCTGGATCAGGATGCGCCGCTCGCCCTGACGCTGGATCGTCGGCTCGCGGGTGCCGACCTCGTCGACCCGGCGGCGGATGATCTCGAGCGATTGCTGGATGGTGCGGTCGTCGGTGGCGGTCTTTTCGGCCTCCGACAGCGTGATGATGATGGTGCGGTCCTGCCCCGCGACCTCGATGTTCTTCGAGCCGACGCCGGTCAGGGTGGCGACCGGCTGGGCCAGCGCGCGCACGACATCGAGCGCGCGGGCCATGCCGTCGGCGTTCTCGATCGACACCCGAAGCTCGCCCTTCGGCCCGTTCTGGCGGCGGATCGCGCCGACCGCGTCACGCTCGTCGCGCAGCGCGTCGCGCACATCGGGCCAGAGCGCATCCATGCGCGCGGCATAGACGTCCTCGACCTGAACTTCGGCCAGCAGATGCGCGCCGCCGCGCAGATCGAGCCCGAGATTGACCAGGCTCGACGGCAGCCAGTCCGGCCAGGCCGAGCGGTCGGCCTCGCGTTCGGCGGTCGAGCCGCTGGCCTCGATCGCGGCGACGGCGTCGTTGTGCAACTCGACCCGCGGATAGAACAGGTTCGGCATCGCATAGGCGAGGCCGAGCACGACCAGCCCGATCACGACGACGCGTCTCCAGGTGGGAAAATTGAGCATCGCAGGCGGCCCCGTTGGTTGTGGAAGGTGGGGCTCAGCCCTCGGCGGGTTCGGTCTTGGAGATCACCTGGAGGATCGAGGCGCGGGTCACGCGGACCTTGACGCCATCGGCAATCTCGATCTCGACCTCGCCATCGTCCTTGACCTTGGCGACCTTGCCCAGAATTCCGCCCTGCGTGACCACCTGATCACCCCGACGCAACGATTCGCGCATCTTCTGATCATCCTTCGCCTTTTTCTGCTGCGGGCGGATCAGGAAGAAATACATGATGCCGAAGACCAGCACCATCGGGATCAGCATCGAGTTCAGAAGCCCCCCCGCCGGGGCACCTGCGGCCTGCGCGAAAGCTGGCGAAACGAACATATGGAATTCCTTGTGTCAGATGGGGCCGCGGCCCCCCTTGGGCTGGCGCGCACCCTATATGGGGGGCTCGGGGTTGGCAAGCAACCGGGCGGCGTGTTTGATGCGGGAAGTTTTGGGGGGGTGGGGATGGATGATTGACTGGTTGAACGAGGTGACATCCTCGGGCGTGTTTCGGGCGCTGGGGCTTTTTGCGCTGGCGTTTCTTGTGCTTCTGTTCATCCTCGGGCAGGTGAAGCCCGGCAAGGCCGAGCCGACTTCGCCCGAACAAAAGCCGTGGATGCACAGGCTTGGCATCGCCGGCTGGGTTCTGATCCCGCTTTTCGCAGTCCTGTTCGTCGCCTCGCTGATCCAGATCGCGGTCATGTGGAGCCACCCACCGGCCAGCACCGACGCCCTCGCGCTTCGCGTCCACTACCTCGCCATCGTCGGTTTCATTGGCGTGCTGGGTGGCATCCTTGCCGCCCTTGCGGCCTATATCCGAATCTTCACCACAGAACGCCAGACCACCGCGCAGGAACAGGGGCTGATCACCGACCGGATCAACAAGGCGGTAGAGAACCTAGGGGCGACGCGGACAGTGAAGCGCCAGCGCCGCAGGAAAACGGGTGCACTTGCCTATGCGCCGGGCGAGGCCGGTGAACCTGACTATTCTCAGCCGATCTTCGAGGAAGTCACTGAACCCAACCTCGAAGTCCGCATCGGCGGAATCTACGCGCTGGAACGCATCGCGCGGGATAATCTGGACTACCACATCCAGATCATGGAAATCCTGACCGCCTATGTGCGGGAGAACGCCAAGGCCACAGACGCCGAGGATTTCCCAGAACCAGATTGGGAGCCGCTACCCGTCAATCCCTCACAGGCTGAAATCGATGCCCACAAGGCTGCGAGCATCGAACGCTTCGGCGGACAGTATTTCGAAGATCACTCAGTGGCCTTTTTTCACACAAAGGCAAAGAAATGGGCAAATGAGCTCACAATCAAATCAGATATACAAGCCGCGCTTTCTGTCATTGGCCGCCGTTCGCCTCGGCAGATTGCGCAGGAAAAGGCCGACACCCGTCAACGCAAAGAAGGATATCAGCTCGACCTGCGTAAAACCAATCTCCAGGGCGCCGATATCTCCGATCAGGAGTTTTCTGGAGCCAAACTACAAGGGGCGAGGCTAGAGGGCGCCCAAATGCACGGCACCCGTTTAGCTGAGACAAACCTCATTGAGGCCAGGCTGGAGGGGGCCAGTCTCTCTGGGGCGAGAATGGAGGGGGCACATCTCTCCAACGCTCGTTTGGAAGGTGCGTATCTCTTTGGTGCACGACTAGACGGTGCCAATCTGAGCCGGGCGCGTTTGAACGCCGCATACCTCTTTGGCGCAAGAATGAAGCGTGTAGACCTCAGGAAGGCACAGTTGGAAAGAGCTGATCTCCGACAAGTTCGATTGGGAGGGGCCGACTTGAGCGGTTCGGGATTTCTCGGAACAGACGATATCGGGGCGCGGATGGTAGGGGCAGACCTCAAAGGCGCAGCACTGAAATCCACGGATCTCACGGACGTTCAGATCTCCGCCGAACAGGTCAGATCAACGTTCGGTGACGCCTCGGTGATCCTGCCCGACACTCTCCCCCGCCCGATCCATTGGCCGGACGTCGATTTCCATGACAGCGAGTTCCTCGAAGAATGGAACCGCTGGCGCTTCGACCCCGACAACTAGGTCCGCACACGAGACCGCGACTGACCGCGCGCCCGGCCATTTCAACCTTTCCCCGCGCGGCACTTTGCGGCATATCTCGGGCCGCAATTCAGCCCAAGGACAGCGCCATGCACGACATCAGGACGATCCGCGACAACCCCGAAGCCTTCGACGCCCAGATGGCGCGGCGGGGGCTTGTGGGGGTGTCGGGCGAGGTTCTGGCGCTGGACGAGGCGCGGCGCGCCGCGATCCAGACTTCCGAGGCCGAGCAGGCCGAGGCCAACCGCGCCGCCAAGGAAATCGGCGCCGCCAAGGCGCGCGGCGACGACGCCGAGTTCGAGCGGCTGCGCGTCATGGTTGCCGAGAAAAAGGCCGCGATTTCAAGGTTGAACGATGAGGCCAAGGCCAGGGATGCGGCGCTGACGGAGCTGCTGATGGGCCTGCCCAACCTGATCGCCGACGACGTGCCGGACGGTGACAGCGAGGCCGACAACGTCGAGATCCGCCGCTGGGGCACGCCCAAGGCTTTCGCCTTCACGCCAAAGGAGCACTACCAGTTGGCCGCGGCGCAGACCGGCATCGATTTCGAGACCGCGGCCAAGCTCTCCGGCGCGCGCTTCGTGGTCCTGACCGGCGCGATCGCCCGGCTGCACCGGGCGCTGGCGCAGTTCATGCTCGACACGCACGTGGACGAGAACGGCCTGACCGAAGCCATCACGCCGGTGCTGGTGCGCGAGGAAATGATGTATGGCACCAACCAGTTGCCCAAGTTCGCCAGCGACAGCTACAAGACCGAGGAAGGTTGGTGGCTGATCCCGACCGCCGAGGTCACGCTGACCAATTTCGTCAATGGCGAGGTGCTCGACGCGGGCACCCTGCCCCGCCGCTACGTCGCCCATACCCAGTGTTTCCGCTCGGAAGCCGGCAGCGCGGGCAAGGACACGGCGGGGATGCTGCGCCAGCACCAGTTCGAGAAGGTCGAGATGGTCTCGATCACCCGGCCCGAGGAGTCCGAGGCCGAACACGCCGCGATGACGCGCCGCGCCGAGGATATCCTCGAGCGCCTCGGCCTGCCCTACCGCACGGTGATCCTGTGCACCGGCGACATCGGTTTCGGCGCGAGGCGCACGCATGACATCGAGGTCTGGTTGCCGGGACAGAACACCTATCGCGAGATCTCATCGGTCTCGACCACCGGCGATTTTCAGGCGCGGCGGATGAACGCGCGGTTCCGCCCGGAGCCCGGCGCCAAGCCCGAATATGTCCATACCCTGAACGGCTCGGGCCTGGCCGTCGGGCGCTGCCTGATCGCGGTGCTTGAGAACGGGCAGGAAGCGGATGGGTCGGTGACGCTGCCCGAGGTTCTGCACCCCTATCTGCGCGGGATGACTCGGATCAATGCCGAGGGTGTGCTGCAATAGCGGTTTCGCCCGCGCGGCGGGCGATCAACCGGGGAGGGCGCTGCCCTCCCCGGACCCCTCCCGAGGTATTTTCAGAGCAAAGACAGGGTGTTGGTCACTCGGCTGGCGTTGTGGCGGCGCGCGCGGCGTTCTGTCTGGGGAACGGCACGAGGTTTTTCGCCTCTTCATCCCAGAGCTTGAGCGTGAAGGCGTGCAGCGCCTCGCGAAAGCCGATCCGGCGCAGGTGGTGGGTCTTTTCCAACTCGCGGTGCGCGCAGCGCAGCCGGTAAGAGGGGATCGCCGCGACCAGATGGTGGATGTCGTGCTTGGTGATATTGGCCACGGCCTCGTCGAACAGCCAGCCGAAGTCGAGGCACGAGCCGCCCTGGATCGCCGCGCGCTCGAACGCGAGGTCGGGGCGGCAATCCCACCACGTGCCTTCGAAATTGTGTTGCAGGTAGACGAGGAACACCCCGAGGCAGCCGCCGAGCCAGACCGCCAGCGCCACAGCCGCGACACCGGCCCAGCCCGCCAGCGCGTAGATCAGGCCGAACCAGGCAAGGATCGCCGCGTTGTGCGCAAGGATCGACCACAGCCCGACCCTCGCCGCGTTCTTGGGCCAGCGATAGGCGATGAAATAGGTGTAGAACGAGCCGACCGGGATCAGCACCCAGGGGCTTCGGTAGAGGCGGTAGTAGAGCCGCTGCCAGAACCCGGCGCGCTGCCATTCCGCCAGCGTCATCGTGTAGATCTCGGTGGTTTCGCGCGCCTCGAGGTCGCCGACATAGGCGTGGTGCTGGTTGTGGTTGAAGCGCATCTGCGGATAGGCGGCCATCGTGAAGGGTGACACCAGATAGCCCCAGATCTCGTTCTGGCGCCTGGTTTCGAACAGCGACAGGTGGCCGAGATCGTGTTGCAGCACGTAGAGGCGCACGCCGGCGAAAGCCAGCAGCAGCACGGCGGGTGCTGCGATCAGAAATTGCCCGGAGCTTGCGGCGAAGATCGCGATCGCGGTGGCGGCAAAATAGACGGCGAGGTTGGTCCCGAGGCTGAGCCAGGCCAGCCGGTTGTCCTTATTCGTGTAGACGCGCAGCGCCTGGCGCAGTTCAATGTCCATTCTCGTCCCCCTTGGGGCATCGCGCCCCGGAAAAGAGATGTGAAACCTGTGAACAGTCTAACGCCAATGCACCGGATTTCGCAAGAAACCCGCGTCAGCGGGTCAGCGTCACGCCGCGTCGGCCGGCGAGGTCGGTGAAATACTGCCATGCCACCCGGCCCGAGCGCGCGCCGCGTGTTGCCTGCCACTCGATCGCCTCGGCGCGCAGGGTGGCCGCGTCGATCTCGATGCCGTGGGCGTCGCAATAGCCGCGGATCATTGCGAGGTATTCGTCCTGCGAACAGGGGTGGAAGCCGAGCCACAGCCCGAAGCGGTCCGACAATGACACCTTTTCCTCGGTCGCCTCGGACGGGCTGATTGCCGAGCCACGCTCGTTCTCGATCATGTCGCGCGGCATCAGGTGGCGGCGGTTCGAGGTGGCGTAGAACACCACGTTGTCGGGCCGGCCCTCGATGCCGCCGTCCAGCACGGCCTTGAGGCTCTTGTAATGTTGGTCGTCATGCGAGAACGACAGGTCGTCGCAGAACAGAAGGAACCGGTGCGGTGCTTCGCGCAGGTGGCCGAGCAGGCGCCCGACGCTGGGCAGGTCTTCGCGCTGCAACTCGACGATCTTGAGCGGCAGGTCAGGGGTGTTGACCGCGGCGTGCACCGCCTTGATCAGCGACGATTTCCCCATGCCCCGCGCGCCCCAGAGCAGCGCGTTGTTGGCCGGCAGGCCACGCGCGAACTGGCGGGTGTTCTCGATCAGGATGTCGCGCGCCCGGTCGATCCCGAGCAGCAGCGACAGGTCGACCCGCGACACGTCGGGCACCGGCACCAGACGGTCGGGATCGACGTGCCAGACGAAAGCCTCGGCTGCCGCGAAATCGGGTGTGGCCTGAGGCGCCGGGCTGAGCCGCTCGAGCGCCTCGGCGATGCGGATGAGCGCCGCCTCGGTCATTGGTCCTTGTTCACCGCGCCGGGATCATCGTCGGCGCCGCCCTTGGGGTCGTCATCATCCTCTGCGACATGCGCATCGGCGGCGGCCTCGTCGTCCTCGTCCTCGTCATCCTCGAACCACAGACCCTGCGCGCGCAGGTTGGCTTCGCGGGTCTTCTCGACGCGGGCGACGAGGAAGATCGAGATCTCGTAAAGCCCGTAGACCACGACGAACAGGATCACCTGCGTCGTGACATCCGGCGGCGTCACCAGGGCTGCGACCACAAGGATGCCGACCACGGCGTATTTGCGGGTCTTGCGCAGGCCGACTGCCGAGGCGAGCCCGGCCTTGCCCATCAGCGTCAAGAGCACCGGAAGCTGGAAACACAGCCCGAAGGCGATGATCATCTTCAGCGTGATATCCAGCGTCTCGTTGACCTTGCCCTGGAAAACGATGTCGATGCCGGCATCCCTGATCGGCTCCTCCGACCCGGAAACGACCGCCGCCATCAGCGAGGGCAGGTCGGCGAAGCCGAGAAAGAACATCATCGCCAGCGGCACGACGATGAAATGCGCGAAGGCCGCACCGAGCAGGAACAGCACCGGCGAGGCGATCAGGAACGGCAGGAACGCGTTCTTTTCGTTCTTGTAGAGGCCGGGCGCCACGAAACGCCACATCTGGTAGCCGATCACCGGGAAGGCGAGCATGAAGCCACCGACCATCGAGATGCGGATCAGGGTGAAGAAATATTCCTGCGGCGCGGTGTATTGCATCACCGGGTTGGGGTTGCCCAGGCTGCGCATGCTTTTTTCGATCGGGAGCAGCAGGAAGTCGAGCACGTATCCCGCCACCGTGAAGACCAGCACCATCGCCACGACGAAGGCCAGCACCGACCAGATCAGCCGGTTGCGCAGCTCGGCCAGATGCTCGATCAGCGGCGCTGAACTGTCTTCGATCTCGTCGGATTTCGTCATTCAGAGGCGGCTTTCGTAGGCCGGGCGGCCGGTTTCTTGGCCGGTGGCTTGCGGGCCGGAGTTTTTTTCGCGCGTGCCTCGGCAGCTGCGGTCTCGGCGGCTTTCGCCGGGGCGGATTTCGGCTTCGCCGCCGGTTTCGCGGCGGGCTTTTTCATTGCCGGTGGCTTCTCGGCGGCAGGGGTCTTCGCGGCAGGTTTCTTCGCGGCCGGCGCCTTCGCAGGCGCGGTGTCGGGTTGCGTCTCGGCGACCGGCGCGGTTGCGCCCTTGGGCTTCACGTCCGCCGCCGCGACCTTCGCGGCCGCCTCGCGGTCGAGCCTGGCGCGGCCCGCCTTCTCGGTCGTCTCGCGGATCTTCGCCACGTCCGCCGCGCGCTCGGCGGCCTTCTCGGGGTCATCTGACGGTTTCGGCAGCGGCTTCTCGGGCGGCTTGCCGCCCTTGCTCGGGTCCCATTTCTCGAACCGTTCGGCGGCCTTGTTCAGGCCATCGAGCCCCATTTTCTTGGGATTGGCGACGTTCTTCAGCCCCTTGGCGATGTCATCGACACCGCTCTCCTTGGCGGCGTCGTTCATCGCGCGGTTGAATTCGCGGCCCAACTGGCGCGCACGCGCGGTGAACCGGCCCAGCGTGTGAAACAGCGCAGGCAGATCCTTCGGCCCGATCACGATCAACGCGACGATGCCGATGAGCATGAGCTCACTAAAGCCGATGTCGAACATGCGACCGCCTCTCCAAACGCGGGGTCAGAGGGCGCTCAGGCCTTGTCCTTTTCGCCCTTGGGCGTCACGTCCTTGGCGGTGTCGGCGGCGGTATCCTCGATTTCCTTGGTCCCGTCATCGACGCCTTTCTTGAAGGCGGTGATGCCCTTGCCGACCTCACCCATCAGGGACGAGACCTTGCCACGGCCGAACAGGACCAGCACCACGACAGCGATCAGAAGAAGGCCGGGAAGGCCGATATTGTTGAGCATGAAGCGTCTCCCTTGCCGGGGCACGTGCAGCGCCCCGTTCGTTTCGTGCCCCGTATGTATTGATTCCGGCGACAAGATCAAAGCCCCAAAGGGGCATGGCACGCAAGAAAATGCCGACTTCCGCCGCATGCGGTGCCGGACGATCAGCTGGCGTGTTGCGCGGCCGCCCTGTGCCCGGCCACCGGAAACACGAAACAGCGGTCGCGGCGCATCGCGATCCAGAGCGGCGTGCCGGGTTTGGGCAGGAATACCGAGGGCACGTTGGCGCGCATCTGCGAGCCGTCGAACTCCATGCGGAACTCGACAAGGCTGTCCTTGCCGATGAAACGCGCCCGCTCGACGATGCCGCGCGCCCAGACGCCGTGCTCTGGGCTGGGTGCCGGCCCCTGCCCGCCACGGTCGAAGTCGATCTTCACGTGCTGCGGACGGATCACGATGTCGACCTCGGTGCCGTCGTCCTGTCCGGGGGCAAGGAACTGGCCGAAGGCGGTGTCGGTCAGCGCGCCCTCGACCCGCCCACGGATCACGTTCACGTCGGAAAAGAACGCTGCCGCCTCGCGATCCACCGGCGCATTGTAGATGTTGTAGGGCGCGCCCCGCTGCACGATCCGGCCCGCGCGCATCAGCGCGATCTCGTCGGCCATGCGCATCGCTTCCTCGGGTTCATGGGTGACCAGCAGAACCGCCGCGCCCTCGTCCTTGAGGATCGACAGCGTCTCGTCGCGGATGCCGTCGCGCAGGCGGTTGTCCAGCCCCGAGAACGGCTCGTCCATCAGCATGATCTTGGGGCGCGGTGCCAGCGCACGGGCCAGGGCCACGCGCTGCTGCTCGCCTCCCGACAACTCGTGCGGGAAGGCTCCGACAAAGCGGGTCAGCCCGACCTTCTCGAGCAATTCGTGCACCCGGAGCCGCTTTTCGGTGCGGGTGCCCGACAGCCCGAAGGCGATGTTGTCCGACACGCTGAGATGCGGAAACAGCGCGAAATCCTGAAACATCAAGCCGGTGCTGCGCCGCTCGGGCGGCACGAAGACACCCTCGTCCGCCACCCGCGCGCCGTCGATGCGGATCTCGCCCTCGTCGGCGCGGTCGACGCCGGCGATGATGCGCAGAACCGTGGACTTGCCGCAGCCCGACGGCCCCAGCAGGCAGGTCACCTGCCCCGGCATCACCCGCAGCGACACGTCGTCCACCACCGGTCGCCCGCCGAACCGGCGGGTGATGTTCGAGATCTCGAGCCGCGCTGTCACCACCGGGTCGCCTCCGATACCCGATCAAAACCATCGGGCTCCACGCGCAATATCAACCGAAGACGCCGCCGGCAAGGGCGGCATCAAGCCACCTTGCCCACGCGGTTTTCAGACCACATATCGAAGGCGGCAAACAGGGGGCCCCGGATGAAATCCATTCTCGTCGCCAGCGACCTGTCCGAACGTTCCGACCGGGCGGTGCGGCGCGCGATACGGCTGGCGCGCAATCACGGCGCTGCCTGTCACGTGCTGCACGTCGTCGACGACGACCTGCCCGCCGATCTGGCGACGCGCTGGCGCGAAGACGCCGCAACGCAGCTCGCGCGGTTCGTCGAGGGGCTCGACACCGAGGGCACCGAGGTCAGCCAGGAAGTGCGGATCGGTGATCCGCTGGTCGGGATCCCCGACGTGGTGAGCGAGCGTGACGTCGATCTGATCGTGCTGGGCCTGCACCGGCCACGAACCTTCCTCGACCGGCTGCGCGAAACCACGATGGAACGGCTGGTTCAGCTCTTGCGCAAGCCGGTGCTTCTGGTGCGCGATCCTGACGGACATGATTACGAGACCGTGCTGGCCCCGATCAGCTTCTCGCCCGCCTGCACCAACGTCAGCCGCGCCGCGCGTGCCGTTGCGCCCGAGGCAAGGATCCACGCCTTCCACGGCGTCCACCTGCCGTTCTCCGGCCTGACCGGCGAAAAGCCCGGCGGCCCGATGTCGCGCGCCCTGATTGCCGAGGCCGAAGCGGTCCGCGACACATGGCTGGCCAAGGACCGCCCCGGCCTCACACCCGACCAGATCGAGATCGTCACGGGATCGCTGCGCGAGGTGATGGCGGCCCAGCTTGCCAAGGTCCGCCCCGACCTGATCGCGATCGGCGCCCACACCCGCTTTGCTCTGGCACCGCATGCGCTTGGCGGTTTCGCCGCCGAACTGGTGCGCGACCCGCCGACCGACCTGTTGATCGCCCGCTAGACAACCGTCCCGTCGCGCGACAGCACGTCGATCACTCGCGCGTGACGTGGTGATCGTAGATCCAGTCATATTGCCCGAGCACGAACTCGGGCCGGACCGCACCGACAAGCCGCAGCGCACCGTGACCGAGCGCCCGCACCAGCGGGTTTGACAGGTGGTAGTTGCGCGCGTTGTTGTTCGCGGCCTCGATCACCCGCTCGACCCGCTCACGCCTGCGCGCCTGATAATAGGCCGGCCCGTGCTCCATCCCTTCGGTGTCGAGGCAGTCTGCCAGCACCCAGGCATCCTCCAGCGCCATCACCGCGCCCTGCGCCAGAAACGGCAGCGTCGGATGTGCGGCATCGCCGAGGATCACCGCCGGCCCCTTGTGCCAGGTGGTCGCGACCGGATGGCGGAACAGGCCCCAGACATGCACATCCTCGACCTTCGCCAACAGCGCCCGTGCCTCGGGTGCGAATTTCGCGAAGGCGCGGCGCAGGTTGTCGGGGTCGTCGCGGTTGAACCAGCTTTCCTCGGCCCATTCGGTGCGTTCCTCGACCGCGACCAGGTTGATCAGGCTGCCGCCGCGCAGCGGATAGCTGACCATGTGCCGCCCCGGCGCCATCCGCACCACCGCCTCGGGAGCCATGTCACCGTCGCCGGGCACCAGCGCGCGCCAGGCCACCATGCCGGTGAAGAACGGATCGCGCGGCGTATCGAGCGCAGCGCGCACCTGCGAGCGCAACCCGTCCGCGCCGACCAGGAACGCCGCCTCGCGCAGGCCCTGACCCTCGACATCGACGAAGGCGCTCGATTGCCCGATATCGACCCGCGTGACCCTGGCGCCTGTCTCGACCGTCACGCCTGCCGCCAGCGCGGCCTTGTGCAGCAGGTCGAGAAGGTCGGCGCGGTGAAACAGAAGGAAGCTCTGCGCCGGTCGCAACCGGGCCAGATCCATGCGGATCACGTCGCGCCCGGTGATCCCGTCGACCAGCCGGATCGCGCCGTTCCTGACCGAAGCCGCCTGCGCGGCGTCACCCAGCCCCAGCCCTTCGAGCACCGCGACGCCGTTCGAGCTGATCTGGATGCCGGCGCCGACTTCGGAGACGCGGGGGGCCTGTTCGAGAACGTTCACCTCGGCACCGCGCCGGGCCAGGGCGGTTGCTGCGGCAAACCCGCCAATGCCTCCGCCAAGAACGGTGATCCGTTGTCCCTTCAACATCGCGCTACCCCGGAATTCTTGACAGTTCCAAAACGAACCGACAGTTCTGAAATGAAAAGCACCGGAGCGAACCCACCCCGATGCTTTTTACTATAGTCAGCCTTCTTGCCGTGTCGACCGGTCAGTCGTCGCGGTGAACCTTTTCGCGCCGCTCATGGCGCTCCTGCGCCTCGAGGCTCAGGGTCGCGATCGGACGCGCATCCAGCCGCTTGAGCGAGATCGGCTCGCCGGTTTCCTCGCAATAGCCGTATTCGCCGTTGTCGATCCGCCGAAGTGCCGCGTCGATCTTCGCCACCAGCTTGCGCTGCCGGTCGCGGGTGCGCAGTTCCAGCGCGCGGTCGGTCTCCTCGCTGGCGCGGTCGGCGACGTCGGGAATGTTGCGGGTGGCTTTCTGCAGCTCCTCGATGGTGTTCTTGCTGTCGCCGAGCAGTCCGGACTTCCACCTCAGAAGCTTGCGCCGGAAGTATTCCAACTGGCGCTCGTTCATGAACGGTTCGTCCTCGGCGGGGGTGTAGTCCTCGGGGAGGAAGACCTCTGCTTTCATCCCAGGCTCCTTGTGCTCGCCGGCGGCTGAAATGTCAGTGGCACTCTCAACCATCCGGTATCCTCCTGCGCGACCGTTTAGACCACCGCTAGCAGGTTGTCACTAGCCAAAACGCCGCAAAAGGGCAGCTTTCCGGCACGGTTGGCGGCGGTGAACCGCTGGCGCGAAACGGCTGCCAACTCAGTGACCGATAACCGGTTTTTCCCCTGTCCCCACGACGCAGTCCCGCCGCCGGGCCGGCCCCTCTTGCCTTCCGGGCGCAGGCTCATTACCCCAAGGCGCACACAGATGAGGACCCTGCCATGACCCAGCGTTTCGACGGCACCGAAAGCTACGTCGCCACCGATGATCTCAAGGTCGCCGTGAACGCGGCGGTGACGCTGGAACGCCCGCTGCTGGTCAAGGGCGAGCCGGGCACCGGCAAGACCGAACTGGCGCGCCAGGTCGCGGCCTCGCTGGGGGTGCCGATCATAGAATGGCACATCAAGTCGACAACCCGCGCGCAGCAGGGGCTTTACGAATACGACGCCGTCAGCCGGTTGCGCGACAGCCAGCTTGGCGACGAGCGCGTGCATGACGTGGCCAACTACATCAAGCGCGGCAAGCTCTGGCAGGCGTTCGACGCGGATCAGCGCGTGGTGCTCTTGATCGACGAGGTCGACAAGGCCGATATCGAGTTCCCCAACGACCTGCTGCAGGAACTCGACCGGATGGAATTCTTCGTCTACGAGACCGGCGAGACCATCGCGGCGCGTCACCGCCCGATCGTCATCATCACCTCGAACAACGAAAAGGAACTGCCCGACGCCTTCCTGCGCCGGTGCTTCTTTCACTACATCCGCTTTCCCGAGATGGAGACCCTGAAACGCATCGTCGAGGTGCATCACCCCGGCATCAAGGACCAGCTCCTGACCGCCGCGCTGACGCAATTCTACGAGATCCGCGATCAGGCCGGGCTGAAGAAGAAACCCTCGACCTCGGAAGTGCTCGACTGGCTCAAGCTCCTGCTGGCCGAAGACCTCGACGCCGCCGACCTTCGACGCGACGGCGCCTCGGCGCTGCCGAAACTGCACGGCGCGCTGCTCAAGAACGAACAGGACGTGCACCTGTTCGAGCGGCTGGCCTTCATGGCGCGGCGCGAGAGGTAGGGCGCGCAGGCGCAAATCGTCGTCGCGGGATCATCCCGACGCGCCCAGATTTCGCCATATTCCGGATCTGCAATTAGTGGGCCGCGCCCAGCGCCCCACCACATCTGGCAAAGCCATTGTTTCCAAAGCGACAACAGCACGTTTTGCGCCAAAATTCAGCCGCAATTGCCTTCCTCCGAATCGAATAAGCGCCTACCCCTGAACTGGCCTGGGGGGGCAAGAACAGTGAGGACGTGTTGTTTTGGGAGACAATACGATCATAGCCGTGCGTGCGTTGACGCGAGCGGACGAGCCCCAGTGGCGCCGCATGTGGACGGACTATCTGCGCTTTTACGACTCGAGCGTTTCCGAAGAGGTCTACCGGACCACCTTCGCGCGCCTGTTGTCGGATGACGCGCCGCAGGCATGCCTGATCGCCGAGCAAGGCGGCCGCCCGGTCGGCCTCGTCCATTATCTCTTTCACTGCCACAACTGGAAGATCGAGGACGTCTGCTACCTGCAGGACCTCTATGCCGACCCCGAGGCGCGCGGCATCGGCGTCGGGCGCGCCCTGATCGAGGCGGTCTATGCCGCCGCCGACGCCAACGGCACGCCGACGGTCTATTGGATGACGCAGGATTTCAACACGACGGCGCGCAGGCTCTATGACCGGATTGGCGTGTTGACGCCGTTCATCAAATACCAGCGGGGGACATAGGATGTTGGGGCACAGGTTGATCGTGGGGGCGATCACGATCCTGGGGCTGGCGGGCTGCGCATCGGGCCTGTCGCAAGGGGAGGTGACGGCACGCGATGTGACGTCACGGCAGGCCATGCTGCCGGCGGAGCTTCCGCCGATGAAGGCCTTCGCCGGCTCCGGGATCGAAGCTCCGACCCGGCCGAACGGCCTGATCGCAAGCGACTTCCTCGAACTTTCGTTCCAGCTTGAAAGCGGCCGCGCCCTGCCGGTGATGAGCCGCTTTGAAGGCCCGGTCACGATCGCCGTGACCGGCCGCGCGCCGGCGGCGCTCGGCGCCGATCTCGACCGGCTGCTCAGCCGCCTTCGGATCGAGGCCGGCATCGACATCCGCCGCGTCGACAATGCCCCGGCGTCGATCACGCTCGAGATCATCACCAAAAGCGCGCTGCAGGCCGCAGTGCCCGGGGCGGCCTGTTTCGTCGCGCCGAACGTGTCGTCATGGGCGGAATACAAGGCGGCGCGGCGCACCGACCAGACCGACTGGACCAAACTGGTCGAACGCACCCGCATGGCCGTCTTCATCCCCGGAGATGTCAGCCCGCAGGAAATGCGCGACTGTCTGCACGAGGAAGTGGCGCAGGCATTGGGCCCGGTCAACGACCTTTACCGGCTGTCGGATTCGGTCTTCAACGACGACAATTTCCACACCGTCCTGACCGGCTTCGACATGCTGATCCTGCGTGCCTATTACGCGCCGGAACTGCGCTCGGGCATGACCCGGACCGATGCCGCCGCCCGTCTGCCGGCACTTCTGGCGCGGCTCAACCCGGCTGGCGGCTACGGCGTGCCGCAGCCGGTCGCACCGACCCCAGCCGCCTGGAAAGAGGCGATCGAGACGGCGCTGGGCGGGCGCGCCTCGACCACCGCAAGGCGCGAGGCCGCGCGCCGCGCGGTCGATCTGGCGCGCGCCCACAACTGGCATGACACGCGGCTGGCATTCTCGCTGTTCGCCATGGGGCGGCTCAATCTCGGGGTCAATTCCGACATCGCGCTGGCCGCGTTCCGCGAGGCCGAGGCGATTTACCGCAGCGACCCCGGCACAGCGCTTCAGGCCGCGCACATGGGCGTGCAGCTTGCCGCCCACGCCCTGTCCCTGGGCAATGCCGAAACCGCAATCCGCATATCCGACAGTCACTTGGCGACCGTTTCCAGGGCAGAGAACGCGGTGCTGCTGTCGACCCTGATGATGATCAAGGCCGAGGCGCTGGACCATCTGGGCCGCGTCGCTGAGGCGCAGCTGGTGCGCCTCGACTCGCTTGGCTGGGCGCGTTATGGCTTCGGCTCCGAGGCCGAGGTCGGCGCGCGGCTGATCGAGATCGCCGCCATCGCGCCGAACGGCCGCATCTGAAGGGGGCACGGCCCCCGAGGGGGTCCGCCATGGTCATCATCGCCTTTGCCGTCATCGGCGCCCTGATCGGCGGCTTCACCGCCCGGTCGCGTGGCGGCAAGCCGCTCGACATCGCGCAATATGCCGGCGCCTATGCGCTTGCCTTCGGCATCGTCGGGCTGTTCATCACCGTGTTCCTGACCCGGACCTGAGCCGCGGCCAGCCCGGCCCCTTGCCCGCCGCGCCCCGATCTGCAACATCTTGGCCGATCCGAGAGGCCCACCGATGTTCCTGTCCTTCTTCGAAACCCTGCGCGCCAACAAGGTGCCCGTGTCCTTGCGCGAATTCCTGTCGTTTCTCGACGCGATGAAGGCCGGGCTGGTCACCTATGACGTCGAGGGCTTCTATTACCTCGCCCGCGCCGCGATGGTGAAGGACGAGCGCAACATCGACAAGTTCGACCGCGCCTTCGCGCAGGCCTTCGACGGGCTCGAGGCGATCACGCTGGAGCAGGTGCTCGAAGCCGTCGACCTGCCCGCCGACTGGCTTGCGAAGATGGCCGAGAAGCACCTTTCGGACGCCGAAAAGGCCGAGATCGAGGCGCTGGGCGGGTTCGACAAGCTGATGGAGACGCTGAAGGAACGGCTGAAGGAACAGCAGGGGCGCCATCAGGGTGGCTCGAAATGGATCGGCACCGCCGGCACCTCGCCGTTCGGCGCCTATGGCTACAACCCCGAAGGCGTGCGGATCGGGCAGGACAAATCCCGCCACCAGCGCGCGGTCAAGGTCTGGGACAAACGCGAGTTCCGCAACTTCGACGACTCGGTCGAGCTTGGCACCCGCAACATCAAGGTGGCGCTGAAACGGCTGCGCAACTGGGCGCGCGACGGGGCACATGAGGAACTGGACCTCGACGGCACCATCCGCGCCACCGCCGAGCACGGCTATCTCGACGTGAAAACCCGCCCCGAGCGGCGCAACGCGGTGAAGGTGCTGTTGTTTCTCGACGTCGGCGGCTCGATGGACCCGCATATCAAGGTGGTGGAGGAACTGTTCTCCGCCGCCCGCGCCGAATTCAAGCACCTTGAGTATTACTACTTCCACAACTGCCTTTACGAAGGCGTCTGGCGCGACAACCAGCGGCGGTGGAGCGCGCAGACCCCGACCTGGGACGTGCTGCACACCTATGGCTCGGACTACAAGGCGATCTTCGTCGGCGATGCCTCGATGAGCCCCTATGAAATCGCCATGCCCGGCGGCGCGAACGAACACTGGAACGCCGAGTCCGGCGCCACCTGGCTTGCCCGCGCCCGCGACCAGTGGCCCGCCAGCCTGTGGATCAACCCGCTGCCCGAACAGCACTGGCGCTATACCCAGTCGGTCGGGATGATCTCCGAGATCTTCGCCGGGCGTATGGTGCCGATGACGCTTGACGGCATCGACCGCGGGATGCGGGAGTTGGGGCGCTAGGCGCGACGGAACCGGTGCGCGCCGCCGTAGAACACTCGCACCGGCGCCCTGCCCCGCGCCCGATGCCGCACCCGAAGGGAACGACCGTGACCCAGGACCGCAAGGACCCCGCCCGATGATCGCCCGCATCAGACGCCTCTGGGCAGCAGCACCCGTCGCGACAATCATCCTCGCGCTGGCACTCGCCGCCGTCGGGCTTTTCACGGTGCGCGGCGTCGTCTTCTGGGTCTACTGGAGCGATCCGGCCCGCCACGAACAGGCGATCGAGCCGTGGATGACGCCGGGTTATATCGCCCATTCCTGGCAGGTGCCCCGTTCAGTGGTGATCGAGGCGCTGCATGCCCCGGTGCCGCCGCCGAAAGGCCCGATGAACCTGACCGAGCTTGCCGCCCATAACGGCGTGCCAATCGAGGACCTGATCGCCGAGGCCGAAGCCGCCATCGCCGCCTGGCGCGCGGCCAACCCCGACCCCGACGGGGCCGGGCGATGAGCGAAACGGTCTTTACTCTCATCACCGACTATGGCCCGCTGGCGATCTTCATCTCGGCCTTCCTGTCCTGCCTCGCGCTGCCGATCCCGACATCGCTGATGATGCTGACCGGCGGGGCCTTCGTCGCCACCGCCGATCTCGACCTGTTTTCGGTGGTGCTGGCGGCCTATACCGGTGCGGTGATCGGCGATCAGGCCGGTTTCCTCATCGGCCGCTACGGCGGCACGCCGGTGATCGAGCGGCTGGCCCGCGCCCCTGCCCGGCGCGCGGTGCTGGCGCGGGCGCGTGCGCTGGTCGACCGGCACGGCGGTCTGGGCGTGTTCTTTTCGACCTGGGCAATCGCGCCGCTTGGCCCCTGGGTCAATTTCGTCGCCGGGGCGACCGGGCTGGGCTGGCTGCGCTTCACCGTGGCGGACGTGCTGGGCGAGGTCATCTGGGTGACGCTCTATGTCGGCCTTGGCTATGCCTTTGCCGCCAATGTCGCGGCGGTGGCCGAGGCGATGGGCGATCTGATGGGCCTTCTTGTCGCGCTGGCGGTGGCGCTGGGCGCCGCGCTCTGGATCAGGGCCGTGCTGAAGGCGCAGAAGGCCCGCCGACCGGAGCCGGGCAATGGGCAGTAGACGGGCCGCATTGCGCCCCATGCGCCGCCAACGCCCCTTCCCACCCACGCCCGCACGCCCCATATTGCGATCATGCTGAAGTTCACACCGATCCTCCTGGCGATCCTCTACGCGCTCGCAATGTATCGCTTCTCGGCCTGGCGGCTGGGCCACGAGCTTGACGCTAAGTCGACCGAGCTTGCCGACCCCGTGCTCAAGCGCCTGACCGACCGGATGGCAGATGCGCTCGACGTTGCGCGTATCCGGGTCAACATCTACGAGGTCGAGCCGGTCAACGGACTGGCCGCGCCGGACGGGCGCATCTTCATAACCCGCGGATTTTACAACCAATACCGGCAAGGTCTGGTCAGCGCCGAGGAATTGTCCAGCGTCATCGCGCACGAGCTTGGCCATGTCGCGCTGGGCCATTCGCGCCGCCGGATGATCGACTTCTCCGGCCAGAACGCGCTGCGCACGGCGCTGGCGATGGTGCTGTCGCGCTTCTTGCCGGGGTTCGGCGTGCAGGTCGCGGGCGCGCTGACCTCGCTGCTCGCCGCCCGGCTCAGTCGGTCCGACGAATACGAGGCCGACGCCTATGCCTCGGCGCTGCTGGTCAAGGCCGGTATCGGAACCGCGCCGCAGAAGTCCCTGTTTTCAAAGCTCGAATCCCTCACCGCCGCCCGTGGCGCCATGCCCGCATGGTTCATGTCCCACCCCAAGAAGGACGAGCGCATCGCGGCAATCGAGGCGAACGAGGCGAAATGGGGATTGGAGCGGGACTGACGCCCGGCGCGGCAATCGGGTCGTCGCCGGGTCTGGAGACGCATGGCGGTTGCCGCCTGATCCACCGCCGCCACGCGATCACGCTTTCCGCGCGCGCCAACCCACTCCGTCAGTGAAAAGATATCACTCACTGACTTGCATCAACCGAACCGCGTCCTTGGCGAATCATCGAGACTCCACCACGGTTTGAGCGCAGTCTTTCCGAAAATCTATTCATTTGGGTGATTCCGTTGAAACCGTTTCATCGCCTGACCGCCGCCCTTGCCACATTCACACTACTGACCACGCCAGCCACAGCCGAGACGAACTGGTCCGGCTTCTATGGCGGGGCGTCGTTCTCGTATGTCATGGCTCAGGAAGAGCTCCCGGTGCTGACCGCCACGGTCAATGGCGCCGCGGTTCCCACGGGCGGTGCGACCGGTTCGCTCACCAGCGCCTTCGTCGGATATTTCTTCGATCAGGGCCAGTTTGTATGGGGCGGCGAGGTCGAGGGTATTTTCGGCGACGGTATCCTCTTTCAGGACCCCGGAACCTGCTTCATCTTCATGTCCAGCACAGCCCGCTGCGCCATTGCCGGGATGACCGGCGTGCTCGACCCGAAGTTTCGTATTCGCGCGATGCTGGGCTACGAGATTGGGCCGAACACCCTGCTGCTCGGCTCGGTCGGTCTGGCCAGCGCCGATCTGACCTATTCCGGGTTCTATGGGCGTACCTCTATGTTCGGCTGGGGCGGCGCGTTCATGGACTCCCCTGCACCGGAAACGCAAACCCTATATGGGGTAAGCCTGGGTGCGGATTTGGAACAACGCCTGAGTGACAGTTTTTCGTTGCGCATCGGCGCGGTTTACGATGCCTACGGGTCGTTCACTCCGGTGGCGGGCAGCTTCAGTTCTGTTGTGATTTCCCCGCCGAACTCCGCCATGTCCGAAGTCGACACGCGCGGCCCGATCAGCGCCCACAGCCTCACATTCCGAACCAGCGTCGTGTTCCGGTTCTGAGCGGGGCCATGACGGGCCGCAATCCGCAGCCTACCGCTTGACGCCGCCCGCGCCAGTTCGTATCTCATGCGTCGGTAAGGCGGGTGTAGCTCAATGGTAGAGCTTTTGCTTCCCAAGCAAGTGACGAGGGTTCGATTCCCTTCACCCGCTCCAATCCTCCCGAACGCCCGAACCGCGCCGCCTCAGTTCCCCGAGTTCTTGGCAAACACGCCTGCGGTTTCGGCGGCCAGTCGGATCGCCTTGGATTTGTTCACGGTTTCCTGAAATTCGGCCTCGGGATCTGAATCGTAGACCACCCCGCCGCCCGCCTGGATATAGAGCTTGCGGTCCTTCACCACCGCCGTGCGCAGCGCGATGCACATGTCCATGTCGCCGCCCGCCGAGAAATACCCGACACCGCCACCATAGACGCCGCGTTTCTCCGGCTCGAGTTCGTCGATGATCTCCATCGCGCGCACCTTGGGCGCACCCGACACCGTGCCCGCAGGCAGCCCCGCCAGCAGCGCCGACAGCGCGTCGTGGTCTTCGGACAGCTCGCCCACCACGTTCGAGACGATGTGCATGACGTGGGAATAGCGCTCGATGATGAATTCCTCGGTCGGGCGCACCGTGCCGATCTTGGCCACCCGGCCCACATCGTTGCGCCCCAGATCCAGCAGCATCAGGTGTTCGGCCAGTTCCTTCTGATCCGACAGCAGATCGTCTTCCATCGCCTTGTCTTCCTCGGGCGTGGCGCCGCGCGGGCGGGTGCCGGCGATCGGCCGGATCGTCACTTCGCGGCCGAACACGCGCACAAGGATCTCGGGGCTGGCGCCGATCACCTGAAAGCCACCGAAGTTGAAGTAGAACATGAAGGGCGACGGGTTGGTGCGCCTGAGGGAACGATAAAGCGCGAAGGGCGGCAGGGTGAAATCCTGGCTCCAGCGCTGGCTTGGCACCACCTGAAAGATGTCGCCGGCGCGGATGTAGTCCTTGGCCTTTTCGACCGCGGCCAGATAGTCGGGCCTGGAAAAGTTCGACACCAGCGGCGGCAATGGCTCGGCCTCGCCAAGGTCATGCGTGGTGGCGGGCTGGCGTTCAAGATCGCGCAGCGCGTCCATCACCCGCTCGGCCGCCTGGGCATAGGCGGCGCGCGCCGACAGGCCCGACGACCGGAACGCGGGGGAAACAAGAATGACCTCGCCCTTCACCCCATCCAGCACCGCGACCACCGAGGGCCGCATCATCAGCGCATCGGGCAGGCCCAGCGGGTCGGGGTTCACATCCGGCAGGTGTTCGACCAGCCGGATCATGTCGTAGCCGAGATAGCCGAAAAGGCCAGCCGATGCCGGTGGCAGGTCGGCAGGCAGGTCGATCCGGCTTTCCGCCAGAACCGCGCGCAGGGTGGTCAGCGGATCGCCCTGCATCGGCTCGAACGCCTCGGGGTCAAAGCGCGCTTGACGGTTGATGCGGCTGTCGGTGCCACGGCATTCCCAGACCAGATCGGGCTTCATCCCGACGATCGAATAACGCCCGCGCACCTCACCGCCGGTGACGCTTTCAAGGATGAAACTGTCCTTGCGCGCGCCGGCGAGCTTCAGCATCAGCGACACCGGCGTGTCCAGATCGGCGGCCAGCCGGGTATAGACCACCTGATTGCGGCCCGCCGCCCAGCCGGCTTCGAACGCCTCGAACGAGGGGGTGAGCGCCACGGTCTACCTCACGGGAAGTTGGCGTTGACGGCGTTGATCACGCCCTGATCCAGCGTGATGCCGGCGCGGTTTTCCAGTTCCGCCGCAAAGGCCGCCTGCAGGTCGAGCGCCATCTGCTGCGACACCTGCTGGCTGAAACCGAGCTTGAGCGCCCGCGCCTCCTCATCGGACTGGTCCGGCGCGTGCACCGCGTCGAGATGCACCAGAAGCACGCCACTGTCACCCGCGACCACCTGCCAGCCATCCGGGGCCATTTCGAACGCCGTTTGGATCAGTGCCGGCGGGGTGCCCTCGATGAAGGCCTCGCGGCTGATCGCGGTCTCGATCACCTCGGTCAACCCAAGGCTCGACGGCGACTCGCCCCCTTCGATCTCGGCCAGCATCTCGTCGGCGCGCGCCTGCACCCGGCGCTGGGTCTCGGTCGCCTGCCAGACCGCGATGGCCTGATCGCGCACCTCGTCCAGCGGCTGCAGACGCGGCGCGACGACCTCGTCCAGACGCATGGCAAAGACGCCGCCATCCGACAATTCGACCACCTCGGGGTAGTCGTCCACGGCGATGGAGCCAGCCGCGATGCGGAAACTGTCATAGGCCGCGATGCCCTCTTCGCTGCCCTGGGTCCAGTCGATCGTGTCCAGCCGCAGCCCGTGGGCCTTGGCCAGATCCTCGACCGTGGCGCCACCGGCCAGATCGTCGTCAAGCGCCGGCACCAGATCGTCGACCAGCCGGCGCGCGGCGTCGGCGGCGTATTCGCCCTTCAAGTCCTCGCGGGCGTCCTCGAAACTGGTTTCCTGCGCGGCGAAGATCGCGTTCATGCGGATCAGGGCCGGGCCGACACTGGTCTCGACCGGGCCGACGACGCCGGGTTCGGTCAGCGCGAACACCTCGGCCCCGGCCGGGCCGAGATCGGCCTCGGTCACGTCGCCCAGGTCGATATCGGCAAGCTCAAGCTCGCGCTCCGCCACCAGGTCCTCGAAACTCGCCTCGCCCGATGCCAGACGGTCCGCCGCCGCCTGCGCCTCGGCGTCGGAGCCGAACACCAGACGTTCGACCAGCCGCCGCTCGGGCACCATGAATTCGTCGATCCGCTGGTTGTAGGCCGCGCGCAACTCGTCATCCGACACTTCGACCCGGTCGATCATGTCCTCGGGCGCGGCCCAGGCATAGGTGATCTTGCGGATCTCGGGCGCCGTGAAAAGCGCCGGGTTCTCGTCGTAGAACGCCTGCAACTCGTCCTCCGTGGGTTCACCTACCGGATCGGCCAGCGCCGTCGCATCGACCCGCGCCCAGGTGAAATCGCGCGTCTCGCGCGCCCAGCCAAAGAGCGTGTCGGCATAGACCGCAGGCACCGCGACGCCGTTGGACACCGCGCCCTGAAGGATCGTGCGGGCGACATCGGCGCGCAGGCTGGCCTCGAAATCGGCCACGGTCAGGCCGGATTGCTGCAGGGCGAAATCATACATTTCCCGGTCGAACTTACCATCGACGCTCTGGAACGCCTCGATCTCCTTGATCTGGCGGGCGATTTCGCCATCCCCCACCGACAGGCCCAGGCGCGTCGTCTCGTCCTCGAACGCCGCTTGCGCGATCACCCGGTCGAGCACGCTCTGGTCAAGCCCGAACAGCTTGGCCTGCTCCAGCGTCAGGTTCTGGCCGTATTGCGCCTCGAACGCCTGAAGCTCGGCACGCAGCTCGCGGAAATAGCGGTTGGCGTCGATCTCGGTGTCACCGACCTTGCCGATCGCGGTTGCCGACCCGCCGAAGTTGAACGAGCCGAACCCGATCAGGCCGACCAGGACCATCCCCATGATGATCCAGACGAAAAAACGCGATACTTTGGTCGCCATGGAAGGCCTGCCCCCGTTGGTGTCAGTCATCGGGTTTTAGGCATTCGGCACGGGAATGCCAACACCGGATTGGGGCTCGGGGTGCAAGGGGGCTGGCCGTCGGCGGGCGTTCGGGCGGGCCGAGGGTGCGGCTGAGTATTTGGGCCAAGATGAAGCAGGGTCGGGTGCGCCAAAGGGGCGCGGTGGGATTGGTAGGCCCGGAGGGAGTGCGCTAATCTTTTTGCGTCAATGGCTTGGGCCGTAAACCACCCCGCGCACCGCTCGTTAGGAATCAAAGGCTTGCGGCGAGGGTTGTAAACTTTCAGCCCTCTCCACCGGATCGGACGCGCGCAGATCGGGTCGCGCGGAAAGCAGATACACCTTGGATGCTTTAACACCCTGGAAGACGCAGTTGCGGCAAGGAGAAAAGCAGAGCGAGATTTGGGCTTCCATGCCAACCACGGCAGGGACGCGCTCAAAACCACCTTGTAAAGCGCGAAATCTGTCCGTCTGCCGGATGATGAACAAACCCCTCAACGGCCTGCCGGTTCAGATAGCCGTTGCGGTGGTGCCACCCATCTGGCGCAGACGGGGAACGCACATACTCGATTTGCGAGTTGTGCCCCTCTACAGCGCCGAGGCCGCTACCGATGGTAGTGATGGAAATGTGATCCTTCTCGCGCACCATGTTTGAAAGACCGGCCTGCTTGCGGATTTTGTGGTGATAGTGGTGCAAGTAGAAGTAGCGGTGCGGCGCTTCGTCTAGGTGCCCGCGCGCCTCTACCATTGCCAGTTGCGGCAAGTCCTGCTCACGTGCCCCATCGCCGTGCGCCGTCGCAATCAGGTTGCTGCCAAAGCGCAGATACTTGCGGTGGCGTTCTGACAGGTTGTAGTCACTCACGCGCACGTTTTCATGGTTTTTGAACAGCAGCCCGACGCTGTTGGCAATCGTAAACCCGGTGTGCCAATCGTGGTTTGACGGATTGAAAATCGGGATAACCTCAAGCCCCATTTCGAGGCACATTTTGATAATCCGCACGTAAGCCCGCTGCGCAACGCGATAGTTTGAGAACCATGATCCAGAAACGTCCTGTTTCGTTCCACTGGTCGTTTCTTTCCGGCTGCTGTCGGTGTGACCGATATCGTTGCCCATGATGAAGGCGACATGCGAAACATTGTCCTTCATGGCGCGCTCAAGAAGCACTCGTGAGCCTTCAACAAGGCGATGCTCGGCAATTGCTTCGTCATATGTTTCGCCGGTTTCGCTTTTCACGCTGAGTTTTCCGATGTGAACGTCTGCCGGGTCAAGGACGAACATCCCCGCGGCTTCCACATCGAACCGCTTTGGCAGGTTCAGCGTCACGTCTGCGGCGACTTCAGCAATCGTCTCTCGGATCACATCGCGCATGTTTATGAAGTCTTGCCGCTCCGGCTTCAACAGCACCGAGTAGCTTGTTCCGTCTTCATTCTTTGTCTTGGCCCACACCAGCGCCGGGATCATGTTGGTGCCGACTGCCGACATACCAGCCTGAATAGCCGGGTCCACATCGGCCCACTTCTGCGCCCGTTCCCAGAGGCTCTTGACCGACTTGTAGGTGCGCCCCGTCTGTTCGGCTATCTCGTGGTTCGTGCGGCCCGCCATGCGCAGGTCGTAAACCTCGCGCTGTTCCGGGGTCATGCTCATGGGGCGGCCCTACATCGCTTCCCCGTCCGGTCCCGCCTTGGCGACAGCAAAGCCCTGGTCGCTCACGCCGAGAACGCAGGCCAGCCCGTCGGCATAGACGACGAACAGCGTCCAAGTCCCGGTGCGCTCATTGCCCCAGAACTCAAGCAACTGACTGCCCGACAGTGCGAACAGGCGCTGCTGCTCGCCGTAGACTTCGGCCAGAACCTCGGCCATGGCGTCTCTATCGGCGCAGGACGATTGCCCCAACGCCGGGGTGGCGGCAAGCGCCGCAAGGATTGCAAGGTGCTTCATTGGTCGGCCTTTCCGTGGTAGTGGTTGAAACTCCGCTCGCAGTGCCGCCGCCCGAACAGGGCGACCCACGCGCGCCAGAACCAATGGCCCCGGTGCATCCATGCACGGGCGCAAAGGGATTGGTCGTGGTCTGAGAAAAGCAGGCTGTGCAGGATGCGGGAAAGGTTGCTTACCTGCGCCATGCCGCAAGGCCGACAACGCCGAAGATCGCCGTAATCATAGCCCCCGCCCAATCAGCCAGAGGGGCAGGCAGAGCGGCGATGGTCCATGTCTGGGGGAAGGCACACCCGGCGCACCAGAACACGCTGTAGACCAGCACGGCGGCGAACCAGAAGGCCAGAGGCGCGGCGAAGATCAGCATCAGCCAGAACCCCCCGGCGCGCATGAACTCGGCGCGGGTCTGCATGTGCGTCTTGATCAGGTCCGCCTTGAGCCGGTCGCGGTCGGTGTCGGCGGCTACGCGGCGGTCAACGGTGTCAAGCACCCGGTCGAGAACGCCGCCCGTGAGCCATTTCAGGAGTGTCGATAGCCAAGCCATATCCGTCTCCGATTGTCGCCCGCGCCGACCACAGCCAGCGCAGGCTTTGTTTCAGACGAAATTCGCCTTGACCGCCCACATGGCCGCTTGCTCGTAATTGGTGAGCGCGATAGACCGATGGCGGTTTTCGGGGACGTTGGCCCTGATGTAATCAATCAGTTCCTCGGTCATCCGCTTGATGTCGTCAACCTCGCCTTTGCCGGACGGGTTGAAACTCGGGATCGTCGTTTCGTTGGACATGTTGTCCTCCTTCGTCGGCGGGTGACGCTCCGCCCGGCGTTTGCCCTATTGGCAAATTCCGTGAGTTTAGGTCGCCCAGCCCTTGCGCTTGGCAAACCCATAGGCCATTTCGACCAGTAGCCCGATGCCAAGTGCGGCATAGGTCACGATGTCGGGATCAGCGGCCAGGATATTGCCAGCGTCCATGCCGACAAGCGCGCCGACGAGATACCGCAGAATTATTCTTGCCAAAGGTGCATAGGTCATTTCACAATCCTCAGCAGTTTCAGAATGAGCATCAGCAGCCCGCCCGGTTTCTGGTCGGGCGTGGCTGGAACATGGTCGGGGATAGGGGCGGTCGCCGCGCGGTAGCCACCGGCCAGAAGCGCCTTCTCGAAGGCTTCGGCGGCGTTCGCCACGTCATCAGCCTGTTTCAGCACGAAGCCGTTGACGATGCGCCGGGCGTTGATGTGGTCGAAGCCGGAAAGCGTGTTGTAGTCCGCCAGTCTCTTGCCGGTGAACAGCCCGCGCTCGCAGCCGATAACGGCGATCTTGGCGGAAATGTTCAGGTTCAGCGCCTTGGCGGGGTTCTTCGCAAGATCCACCCCGACGATGGGCGAAAACTTGCGATAGTTCGCCTCGTGCGTCAGTTGGATTTGCCCGCGCCCGAAAAAGCCGGTGCGCCAGTAGGGCGCTTGCACCCACGGCAATTGCTTCTTTGCCCATGCCGCGTCCAGCCGGGCAATGACCTGCGCGTCGCTTGGGTTCTGGTCCTTGTGCGAGCGGAACACGGTTTCCTTGATCGGCATCATGCCGCCGCCCGTCTCGTGGTAGACCTCACCTAGGACGTGCGCCAGATGCGGCAAGGACAGGTGCATCCCGGCGTCAAGGATCGCCTCTATGCCGTCCACCTGCCCTTGTGACAGGCTGGTGCCGAAGATTCCGCTGGTGCGGCTCCGTAGCGCCGCGAAGAATGCTTGCTTGTTCATTTGCCGTGCCTCTGAAATAGCGTCTTGATGTCGTCGCGGATTTCCTTCACGTCGGCCCGCGTGTCGTTCAGCAACTCGCGGTCGGCCTTGCGTTCTTCCTTGCGCTGCGCTTCCCGCAAGGCGATTTCCGCCATCATCATTTCAACCTGCCGCTGGTTGGTGAATATCCGGCGCACCAGCCACAGCGCGCCGCCAAGGACACCCGCCACGGCCCACGCGATGAAGCTGTTTGCCGCCTGCTCGGCCCGCTCTATCACGACGTCAGCGCCTTTAGCTCGGCCTCGGTGCTGGCGCCTTCTTTGATGAGAGTCTCGTGGTGGTGGAAAATTCCGACCTGGTTATTCCCGTTGAAAGCTCTGCCGATGCTCACCTGGTTCAGCGTCGGCAGGGTCTTGCCTGTGCCGTTGAATTGCGTCACGCCGCCAGAGGCGACGGTGAGCCTGCCTGCCGCGCTGATCGAGATTGCCGCCTTGAAGTCTTCGGCGAGATTGACGAACAGTTTCGTGTTTTCTTGCAGCGCGCCACCGGCAAAGACCTGCGACCAGAGCGACCCGCTCGACAGGCTGTAATAGACGCGAATGATGTTGTTGCTCGACCCATCCGACAACTCGATTAGCGCGTCGAACGACCCGACATTCCGCACGATCCGCCCCTCAAGGCTCACGGTGATGCCGGTCGAGAAATCGTAGGCCGCAAGGCTTTTCGACGTAATGTCCGCCGCGCGGGCTTTGGCGGCGCTGGTCGTGGGAATGTAGCTGGTGGCGACCGGCCCGGCTTCAATCTGCGCGTTCGTGACCGCGCCGGTGACGGTCAGGGTCAGTGTTCCGGCTGTCGGGGTGAAGGTCAGGCTCACCCGCCCGCCCGATCCGACCAGCGGGCCAGCCGTCGAGGCACCAGAAAGCGTGACGGTCCCGCTGCCCTCGAAGCTGAGGGTATGGGCCGTTGCCGTCACGGTCACGTTCTGCGTTGCCAGCGTGGCCGAGTTCGTCACCTTGTTCGTCGCCGCCGCCTCGATCAACTGCGCTCGTCTTCCCGTCGCCCAACTATAGCGCGGCACGTTGGTCAGCGACTTCTGCCAGATGCCATCAGCATCCAGCGCATAGCCCTCAGAGGCGCGGGTGAAGGTCACGACGTCGGTGAAGTCGTCGCGCACGGGCGGGGTGCCCTCGGCGTAGAAGCCGCGCGCGTGGTCGAGGATCAGGGCAGGCATCGACGTGCCGATGCGGTAGCGGTTCAGGCCAGTTTGCCCGCAAGACAGGCCAAGGCCGAGTTTCAGACCGATCATTAGACTGCCTTCCCGTCGGCCTGCCACAGCCTTTCATCTTTCAGATCGGTCGGAATGGTTTTCATCGCAGCGATCTGTTCCGCCTTCGCGCGGATCGCCTTGACCTTCTCCCAGTCGGCCACTCCCGCCTGCACCTTCGAGCGAACGTCGGCGGGCCACAGGGTCGGGTCAGCACCGTGGGCCATGGTTGCGGCGGCAAACTCCGCAAGCATCTCAAGCCGCGCGTCGGCGGGCTGCGTCGTGTCGGCGCGGGCTTTCGCCTCGGCTTTGACGTCGGCAGAACTGAACACTGGAACGCGCGCCGCCTCGAACGCCTTTTCCTCAGCCTCCGACATCTTCACGCGCTTGCCGCCTACGTATTTGAACATGCTCATTTCCTCAGCCCCAGAAAGACGATCTCACCGGCATCGGTGGTGTGGAAGTTGCCCGCGCTCCAAAGCAGGCGAACCGCGTTCGTCACCTCGTTCACGATCCGCGAGCCGCTGGTGATCTGGATGCGCGGCGATGCCGGGCTGTGCTTCTTGAGCGAGGCGAAGCCCTGCACCCATGTCGGCTTGGCCGCCGCCGGGTTGAAAATGCCGAGGTCGCCGCTCAGCCCGTGCTTGTCGTCGGTGCTGCCCACGTTCTCGGCAATCACGATGACAGAGGTATCGCGCGCGCCGGTATTCGCGGTGAACGAGTCGCCGATGGTGAAGCCGACCCAATCGTAGGTCGTGGATTTGAACGTCGATCCGCCATCGGCTGAAAAGAGGATCTGGAAATTCCGGTCGGCACTGTCCGCGCGCACGTTGTGAAACACGAGCCGGTAATCCGAATACGTCGTCGCATCGAACGACGTGATATCCACCGCCGCGACGTTCTTCGGGTCAATCGTCTCGATGATTTCCCACGCGCCGGGCTTCGACCACACCGGCAAGCCGCCCGCCAGCGCCAGAACCTGCTTGTCGGTGCCTTTGGGGAGCCGTTTCAGGTTGGTGCCGTCGTGATAGAGAATGTCGCCAGCGGCGAAGGTGATGCCCGCGAGGTCGTCCAGTGAGGCATCGTGCGCCTGCACATCAGTGCCAATGGCCACACCCATGGCAGCGCGCGCAAGGTCTTCCGTCGCTGCCGTCGTCCAAGGGTGAGAAACCGCGTCAATCGCATCCTGCACGTTGGTATTCGGGTTTTCCGCCGTGGCCGAGAATGAGATTGTCCCCGCGCCCGCGCCGCCGGTGTGGATCGTCGCCGGATCAATGGGGTAGCCGTTCAATCGCACGTCAGCGGCGTCGGTCACGTCAACCTTTGCCTTAACCGACGCCGACACGAACACGGCAGGGAATACGTTGCCGACCGCCACCAGCGGGTTCGGATGCGGCGTGGTCAGCCCCTCATCGGCGTAGGTCGTCAGCGGCGTCGTCGTGCCGGTCTGGTAGAAATACGCCTTCGCGCCCGCTACCGGGTCGCCATTGGCGTCAAACACCTGAACGGGGGTGAAGCGGATTTGGTCAGCCATGGTGACTCCATTGCATTGCCGCAGGAATGTGATAGCCTGAGCGGATGGAATTTCTGTTCGCAGTCGTCGTAGTCTTTGCTCTCGTGGCGTTTGACGCGTGGCACGAGAACCGGATGATATTTCCCAAGAAGCGCCACAAGACACCCAAGGAAATTGATGCAGAGGGCCAGCGGCTCTTTGAGAAGATGCTCAAGGAAACTCGGGAAGATCGCCAGAAAGAGCGTTGACGCCAACGCCCGCGCCGAACCCGGCTGACGCAGGCAGACGGCGCGCGACTTCACGCTGCGCATTCCCCGTCGCGATCATGTCGAACAACTGGTTGCGCCCCGCCCGCGCGCTCCGGTCCGCAACCGCCTTCGCGCCAGCCGCCCCGGCAGAAACAACCGCCATGCCGGGGTTGGCGACAACCGCTGCGATGTTGAGCGCCTGCATCAAGCCGTTGCCAGAGGGTGACAACTTCCCAACACGGCGCATGATCTCCTGCGTGTTCGTCGGCTTCACAAACTCGCGCATCGCGGCCATTTCTTCGGCAGAAAACCACCGCGCCTTGTTCGGGTTGTCGATGATCCCGTTCACAGCTTGCAGGTATTTATTGAAGATGTTTCCGCCGCTGCCGGATGCCTCTGTTTGGCGCAATGCCTTGTCAAACGCATCGTCAATCAGTTGCGCCTTCATGTAGCGTGAGTTGGCATCGCGCGCGACACGCAACAGGTCGCTGGACGCGGCGCGTGCGCCGATCAGGTCGTCAATAGCACGGATCGCGTCGAGCAATTCAACCTCGTCTGGTGCGGCCCGGTACGCTTTGAACATGTTGGAGCGGATGGTGTCGAGGCGGGACAGTGAAACGCCTTCCGGGCGCTCCGCCGTTTTCTCAATCCTGCGCAGCCATGTATCCATCTTGCCGCCAGCGCCTGCTACAAAGTCAACGTCGTCAAGCCTGGCCCTTACATCATCCAACATGCCGGTGATTTCGCCCTGGCTGAACCTTTCCCCGGCATCGTCAACGGCACGATATGCGGCGGTTTTCCCGGCGCGCAGGCTTTCAACGGTCGGCTTTTCAACAGATCTGCGAAGAATACGCCGACTGGCGGCAGAAAGCCCGGTTATGGCAAGGTCCAACGCCCCGGCGGCGGCGGCACCAAAGATCACACCCGGCAACACTGCCTTGCCCGCGTCGCTGGTGCGCTCGCCCGGTTCGGCTTGCCCCGCTGCCGTAGAGGCCGCCTCAATGCCGCCACCAATTCCGCCAGCGACCATTGATTGCGCCACATGCGGGAGTTTTGTGAATGCCGCTGGGGCGTTGACAACTGGAATGGCCATTGCGCCGCCGATGCCCTCAACGATACCGAGCGCGCCAGCCGCCTTCGCCCCTCGCGGATTTTGCTCGCCGTAGATGCGCGCAACCTCAAGGGCGCGCTGCCGCCCATGCTCGTAGTCCCCGCCCGTCAGCGCCTCACCAGCGCCCGCAATCTCGTCAGCCCAAGCGCCGAGGATCGGCGTTTTCTGTGAGCGGTATGCCTCAAATCCCATGTAGGGCGAACGCTCAACAATGGCCGTTGCCTCTCCAGTCGGTGTGGACGGCATCCCCATCTTCGCAGTCGCCACGTCGTCAGCCGCTTGCGCCGCCGCGAGGCGTTCCGGGGATGCTTGCAATGTTCCGGCCTTGGCTGCTGCGATGCGCCCGGCCATGTCGTCAGGCCCCGGGGTGATGGATGCCATGAACTGCTCGAACGGCATGTCTGCGTAGAACCTGTTGTGCACACCCTTCAAAAGCACGTCGTCCGGCAGGTCATCATACTGCGGGAACTTCTCCCTGATCTCAGCGATGCTCGTCATTATCTGATCCCCAACGGGTCATTGTCTGCGGGTGTGCCTCCAGCCGGTGCAGTTGTCTGGACAGACACCTTTCCGTCCGCATCCTTGGTCCAGTTCCCCTTGCCGTGGATGATGTCCAGATAAACGTCCTCAAGGCGGGTCAGGTTATATCGGAACTGTGCTTCGCTCTGAGACTGTGTGAGGTTGCCGAGAACAGACTGCAAAAGCCGGTTCTCCATTTCGGACACCTGCCCGAGCGCGCCGCCGGTCGGGGATGACTCGCGCATCTGCTGCAATTTGTCGAAGCCCACGTTTGCCCGGATCGTGTCAAGTGTCTTCGCGACGTCGTATGCCGCTGTTCCCGGCACGTTTGCAGCCGTGCCGCCGATCAGGCCGGTAACGGGGATCACCCCTTGGTCGAGGGCAGTCATGACCCTGCTGATGTCGTCCAGAACAATATCCGCCGCCCGGTCACGCCCCGTGATCCGTTCCGCATCGAATTTGGTGGTATCCTCCGGCCCGCCGGGGATCGCAACCATTTTGGTCCCGGTCGGGCTGGCCGGGTCTGGCACCACCGCGAAGCCCTGCGGGATCGTCCCCATCGTCGCCTCGCCGCCGACGTTGACCGTGGTGGAGGCCCGCCCGGCTTCGGCAAGCGCCTGCTTGTATTCGAGGAATGTCCCCGTGAAGCCCTGCGCCCTTGCTGCTTCGTATTCTTTCAAGCCGGGCGTTGCCGGTTCCGGCCCCGCGTTCCGCTCGATTACCCCTTCCAGCGCCTCAAGCACCGGGACAAAGCCCATCGCGATAGGCTCGAAGTTTGCCATCGGGTATTCAGCCGGGTCCAGCCCCTGTTGTTGCAGCCACGCGTTATAGCCCTGCTCGTCGCCGCGCTGATAGAAGAACGCCGCGCCCGACAGGCCCTTGACGATACGCTCGCGCTCCGCCGCCGCCGATGCCGCGTCAAGCCCGGAGGTGTATTCCGCCAGCCTGATCCGGTGCGCTTCCGCCGCCCGCCCCTCGGCGCTGTCCGCCCGGCGCTCCGCGTTCATCGTCGTGCGCATCCCCAACATGCCCTGCGGGTCGTAGGCCGCGAGCGCGTTCATCGCGTTCGGGTCGCCCTGAAACGCGCCCGGCCCGTATTCCGACAGGGCGTTGCGATAGGCGTTGGTATGCCGCGCGTCGTTGACGAACTGGCCCGTCTCGGCACCACGCGCCATTGACCCCATGATGTCGGGGGCGCGGCCTGAAAGGATGATTCCGGGGTTCATTGATGCCATGTCAGCCTATCCTGTTTGTGAACGGCAGGATCGCCAGCGCGTTCGGTTGCGACATGAAGGCGCGCGGGTCTTGCTGCGGTTGTCCGCGTCCGCGCAATGCGTTGAACAGCGCCAGTTGTTGCTGCATGTCTGCCTGCCCGCCTGTGCCGTCAGGAGCCGCCGCAAGGACGTTTCCCGGCCCGGTAGGCGCGGGCGCGCCTTGCGGGGCTGTAGGGCCGGGCGCAGCGCCTGCCATGACGCCGCCCCGTGCGCCGACTGGCTCGATGTGCCATGGCTCCCACGACATTGGGAAGGTCAGGCCATACTCCGCAGCGTTGGCGTGTGCCCATTCGCGCACATCCGGTGAAGCAAAGTTCAGATCTGCCGCCTGCCCATAGTTGTGGCGGCTGCTGCCCGGTGGGGCCACCCATTTGCGCGCCGCCTCGGGCGTGCCGTATTTCTCAAGCGCCGCTTGCCACAGCCGTTCTTGCGTGGCGATGTCGCGATACCCCGACGTGATGCCGATGCTGCCCGGAGCCGCCGCCAGAAACGGGCCAAGCGCCGCCTGAAACTCGGGGGTGAAACCTGACAGATCCATGTTACTGCTTCTTCATCATGTTGTTGAACATGAACGCCGACATGAGGTTGTCGGTGGCCCCGGCAAACGCATTGCCGACCCCGATTGCCCCCGCCGCCTGCGCGTTGCCGATGTTGTCGAGCGCGTTCGATGCGTTCGAAACGTAGTTCTGCCCCGCCGATGCCTGCATCCCTGCCGCGTTTTGGCCCGATGCCACACCGCCGGCCAGCCGGTTCATGTGGTTGTTCCAGTCCTGCGAAGCCAAGCCTTGCCCGTAGGTCTGCAAGCCTTGCAGCGTCGATCCTGACAACAGGTTGCCGCGCGCCGCCGCGCTCGCGTCAATCGCGCCGATGCCCTGGCTCAGTTGGAAACCGTAGCCCGGCGAAGCGGTATAACCGGCATAGTCGGCGGGTTTCGGCCCAAGCCCCATTTCATAGTTGTAGGCCCCGAGATAGTTCTTGCCCGCCTCGCGGTAGGGCGCGAACTCCTGCTTCTGCTCGCCATAGACTTTTTCGGACAGGTCAATCTGGCGGTTGCCGACGCGTTCCTGCGCCGCCGCCGCCTTCTTGGCCGCGCTGGCCTGGGCAAAGCCGCCGATCAGCGAAGCACCGCCTGCGATGAGTGCCGACATGCACATTATGTGATTCCCTTCGTGTAGATCACTTCTGCCGGAACATGCCCGGTGCGGCTCAGGATCTGCGCCGCCCGGTCATTGCCGACCGGATGCGAAAACTTCACTTCCCGCGCGCCTCGGCCTGCCGCCCATTTCTCGAACGCCCGCATCAGCCGCAGGCCATTGCCGTCCTCGGACCACCACAGCACTTCAAACGCCGTGAGCCAGTCCGGGCTTGACAGGGCCGGAACAATCACGCCGGTCAGAAACCCCTTGCCGTGGATCTGGCAGAACTGATCCGCCTCGATCAGCGAAGCGAAGTGCCGCGCCATGTGGTCGGCGTCAAAGCCGAACCGCCGTTCGTGTTGCTCGTGAAACCGCCCCGCCATCTCGACAAGGGCGGGAATGTCCGCCGCCGTGGCCTGTCTCACCACGTCGAAAGCGCCGCCCGCTTCCACGTGTCCGCTGCCACGCAGACGTAAACGTAACCGCTATCCCAGGCGATCTGGCCCATCGTTCCCGTGTCCGTCGCGCTGGCCGGTGTCTTTGCCGTGGCAAGCATCAGCGTGTCACCGTCAAACGATCCGCCCTGCAACTCCCGAATGGCCCGCGCCATCTGCTGCAACAGCTTCACCCCGTCCAGCGTCAGCGCCCCGGCCTGCCCGACCACCTGCTCGATAGGGTTCGGGTCTTTGACAAGAACACTCATGCGATACGCACCCTTGCGATGGTGTTGACCGAGATTTCGTCCGGGTCCGATATGTTCAATTCGGCGGTAAACTGGCGGAACTGCCCGAGCGCGCGCAGGTTGGCGCGGTTCTGGTATTCGCCAATCTCACCGAACGACAGGAGCCGCTCGTTGCTCCACGTCATGCCCCGATCCCCGGACACTTTCAGCCATGCCCGCGCCGCCCGGCCAAGGCTCGTGAACCCCATGCGCCCGAAAAACTCCAACTCGGCCACGCGAAATCTGTTGCCGTCGCCGCCGAGCGTCTTGGACACGGCCCGGCGTTGCAGGGCCTGCCCCACGTCGGCGTTGGATCGCACCATGCGGTTGATCTTGCCGCCCTTGTGCGCCGAATACCACGTGCCGGAAGATTCAGCCGTGCCGCTTGCGGTCCACGGGTCGTTCTCGCCTTCCGCCCGCTCGTGCCATTCGCCTGTCACCATGTCGAACACCCAAGCCGGGCGGTTCAGGAAGGTGATGGCGCAAAACTTGTGGTCGCCGTCCTCGTGATAGTGGCACTCCTGCGGCTTCTCGTTGACGATGGAATAGGTTGGCCCCGGAACATTCACCGAAACCGGCGTCAACCCCGCCCCGGTCGTGACATAGGCCACGTTGTCGTCACCGATGAAGAACGCGCCGTTGTCCAGAAGCGTGACCAGCCCAAAGGCCTTCAAGCCGGTGTCGATCACGCCGCCCGCCATGCGCACGAAGGCATCCGCTCCGGCCTGCCCGGTCAGATACCAGATTTCAATCGAGGTCTCCTTGAATATCCACGCGTTGCCCTGCACCGCCAACACCCGCAGGCAATCATCGTCCTTGGCCTCTGCCGTGGCGAAATTCAGCGCCGGAAGGGTCTTGGCGTCGAGCGGGTCGGACCAGCCCCACCGCCGCCCGCCGCGCTGCGTATAGACCGTATAACCGCCGAGATAATCCACCGATCCGATGTCGGCAAAGTTGCCCGTGGCCGGGCTGGTGAGTGCCGCGCCGTCCCAGACGTAATAGGTGCCGCCAGACGCCACCGCCACGTTGTCGAGGTTGCCGGATATGGTGGCGTCCTCGGCGTTCACCACTGCGCCGAGACTGGACACGACGCCATCCGCGTCAATCGCGTAGAGCGAGCCATCGGCCACGGCGTAGAACGTATCGCCCACCTTCTTGAATGCCCGCGTCCAGATCGTGCCGAGGTCGGCAAACGCCGCCTGCCCCAGGACTGATTCAAGGTAGCGGTCGGTTTCCGATCCGTCGATCCGCACCCGGTAGCAGTTGACCAGCCGCGAGGTATTCGCCGCCCGGTTATCCCCGACCCGTGCAGACTGCCCGACAAATTCGACTTGCATCAGTAGAACGCCGCCCGCTTGCCCGCTTCGGCCTCGCCGTCCGAAACCGTGCCGTCCTTGTCGGCATCGCGGCTGTCGGGCCGGTCGTCACTCAGAAGCGCGGCGCGCAGGCGCATGATTGCCCGCGAACGCGGCTCCGGCGGTGCGACCAGATAGTGCGGCGCAATCTCCACCGCCAGGAGGTAGGCCAGCGGCAGGACATAGCCATCACTTGGTGCGGTCGCGGAAACCGTAACGCCATGGCTATAGGCCAACTCCGGCACCAGCAGATCCAGCGTGTCGCCCGCGTAATCAGCCTGGTCAGCGGTCAATGCCTCGTCGGATGCAACTACCGCAATACGGCGGAACGCATGGCGCAGAATGTCAGTCTTGGTTGCCATGGACTTCCCTCCTGGGTGAAGGGGCAGAAGCCCGCCCCCTCACGATTACGCCTTGTAAACCAGCACCATGCTGATCGTGCCGCCCTCGACAACGGGAGCCGTCTTGAGCGTGATCTTGATGTCGGCATAGCCGCCCGGATCGGACGTCTTGCCCGCCAATTCCCAGACGTATTTGCCAAACTTGGCCGGGTCGTCCAGAACCTCGGTTCGCGCCGAAGCCACCGAAGCCGAAACGCTCGCGTTCAAGGCATCGTCGTCGCTGGTGAAGTTGCCGCCAACGCTGAAAAGCCCAATGTCGAGAACGGGAGAGCCAGCCGATGCCAGGTCGTCAAGCGCGATGAACGAAAGCCCCGAAAGGCGAACGCTCGTCGGAACGCGCGCCATCCAGTAGGTCGAATCCTGCTCGATAGTGGCGGTAACTTCGACCGTGCTGTCAAACACGTTGACGCCAGGCCGGGTTGTAACCGGCTCGGCGGCACTGAGTGCCAATTCGCTGCGGCTCGTCGCCGTCAGGTTTTCTGTTGCCATGTGATGTCCCTTCGAGTGAATGCGGCGGGACCATTACAGCCCCGCCGCGATGGCTTAGGCGTCAGCCACAGCCGCGAAGAACCCGGTGACAACACCGTGGTCTTTGAGGTCGGCGGTGTCGGTCGAGCCGGAGCCGAACAACATCTTCTCGATGCCACCCATTTCCATGATCGCCACGCCCTTCTTGCGGCCATAGTCGAAGGTTTCTTCCGCCGACTTCCAGCGGTTCGCGATGCCGTAGCCAAGCGCCTGCGCACCGCACAGGTAGACCGGAGCCACGTCAACGGCACCGCCAGCACCGACGTTCGACAGGACCGGAATATCCTCGATCTCCTTGAAGATGATCCCGTCCCACTCGATATCGCCACCCTTGAACAGCTTCTCATTCTGCATCCGCAGGGACACATCACGCTGCGCTTGGGTGATCGTGCTGTCGCCCTTGAGGTCGCGGAACACCAGCGACGGAACATAGCAGGTGTAATAGAACCTGCCCGACGACTCCGACATGACAGGCCGGATCTTCGGCGCTGCCGTGCGGGCGATCCGCTTCATCAGCGATGCAGCCGACGACGTGAACTTGTCGTTGGACGCGTCGATTTCCGCCAAGGAAAGCGCGTGGGTGCTTTTCTTGTTGGACTTGGTAGCGCCAAACAGCACCCGGTCGGCGTTGTTGGTCATCCACGTATTGCGCTGCCCTGCTGAAGCTGAGGCGTAGGCCACGCCGTCGATAGACGCCAGCGCCGCGATCACCTGGTCGCGGGTGTCCTCCATCGCCCAGGTCTTGAGCGTCATCTTGGCCGCTTTGCGCAGGTCGATGGCGCTGATCTGGTTCTGCCAGTCGGTGACGCGCACACCGTGCGCCCGCTCGCCAATGGTCAGCTTGAACGAACGGGAGTCCATGTCCTCCTCGTTGCCTTCAAGCGTGGCACCGTTGGACACGCCCGCGCCTTTCAGTCGGTTGACCAGTGCGAAGGTGACGGAGTCGCCCTTCTTCTGTTTCAGGTCTTCCTTGACCTGGATGATGGAGTTCTCGCTCGTCCCCATTTCCGAGGCGAAGCGGTTCTGTTGGACGTGTTCAACAAAGAAATCGTCGTCCCACTGCTGGACGGTAAGGCCAGCGGCTGCGGTGGTATCGGTCATTTCAGTTTGCCTTTATGATGAAAGGCGGTCAGTCCCCAAGGACGCTCGAAAGCGACGTGGGGCCGGTCCAGTTGGTTTTAGGACCGCCGCCCGTGCCTGTGACATTGGCCATCGACGGGGCGAACTTGCCCGCCGCGTCTCTGGCCTGCTTCGCTACCAATTCTGCCTCGATCCGCTTCGTGATTTCGGCCTCTTTGGCCTTGATCCACGCGTCGGGGTCGTTCCCGATTTCCGCCGTCACGCGCTGCCGGTTGAAGTGCTCAACTGCGGCGTGAAACGGCGACGGGTGCTTGAGCAAGTCCCGCGATTGCTCGGGGTGCTGGTCGAAGTATTCATAAGCCGCATCCACCACGTCCTTGCCGAACTCGCGCTCGGCCATGAACCGTGACATTTCCAGCTTGGTCCCGGTGGCTCTCGCCTCCACCGCTTCCGACAGGTGCTTGGAAAACCCTTCCGGGTCGTCAAACACGTCGGGCGCGGCTTTCTGGGTCTGCTGTGACTGCGCGGCCTTCATTTCCCGCAACTCGCGGCGCAACTCCTGCACCACACCGACGGGGACCATCTGCGGTTCGTCCGGGGCTTTCGGCTCCGGTTCCGCCTTTACTTCGACTTCGACGGCTTCTGGTTCAGGTTCCGTGGCTTCCACCACCGGGGTTTCCTGTTCCTGCGGCTCGCCGCTCAGAATCTGCTCAAGGTCAGACATATTGGCATCTCCATGACGTTGGTGATTTACGAAACGCCCGTATCGTCGGCGGCACGGTTCACCCGATTACCCTCGGTGGCAGGGATGCGCCCGTTAACCCCGGCGGCGGGTTTTCAGGTCAGCCGCTATGCGACTAGCCTTGAAACTGTGGTTGCTGCTGGACCATCGCCAGCGGGTAGGTTGCTGCGGCCTCGGCCTGCAGCTTCTGCGTCTTGGCCTGCGTCTCGAACAGGCTCGCCTCCTTCGCCGCCAGGTCAAGCTGTTGATCCGGTGACGGCGCGGGCGGCTGCTGCATCATCTCCAACAGCTTTTCCTTTTTCTTCGTCGGCAAGGTCGGGTCGGCCTCGATCAGCACCGCAGGCGGGATTGTCGGGCCGTATTTCAACAGCGCCTCGAACACTTCGCCTTCCAGCGTCACGCGGTCAGGCACTTCCTCAAGCACGATGTCCACGTCGATCTCGGCCACGTTGTTCTCGATGCCGACCGGCATTTGCAGCCGGGGATCGTTGGGCCGCAGCCCCATCTGCATGGCGATCATCTGCGCCTGTTCCGGCGGCATCTGGCCGAGTTTCTCCTCCAGCGTGACCGGGCGATTCAGCCCTACAAAGCGCACGTTGCGCTCATCGTCCGTCACCCGAACCCACTTTTCCTCGCGCCAGTATTGCCGAATACGCGACCAGATCTGCCGGTAAACCTCGCGGGTGAAATGGTGCAGCCGGTCATTCAGCGCCGCAATCTCGATCATGCCGCCCTGTTGCCGCGCCAGGACCGCGCGCCCGCTGGTGCTTTCCCCCGTCTCCCCTTTCAGCGCCGAGTTGGCCCCCATCAGGTCGATTTCTTCCTTGGCCTCCTGCAAAAGCTGTAACTGCCCGGACGTCTGGTCGTTGTTCGGCAGGATGTCGAACGGGCGGATGCCGTTGCGCGCCGCGTCCTCGAAGGCTTCGGCGTTGATCTCAATATGGCCGTCGGGCTTGGCAAGCTCGCGCTTCAGAGCCGACACGCTGTCAACCGCACCCTTGATGCCGTAGGTCTGGCGGCTGTTCATCGAGTGCAGCGCCTTTGAGCGACGCTTGTTGATTTCGTCCTGCGGGTCGAACATGTCGCGCACGATGCCATAGCGCTGGTTTTCACGGTCCACGTAGGCCGACACCATGATCAGCGGGCATTCGCTCTCGCCGTCCTCGTCCTCATACGGGCTGTCGCCACTGTCCAGCATCGCGCCCTTGATGAACTTCGCCCACTTCCAAGCGCTATCCTCCCGATACCAGATCAGGACAACCCGCACCCGCTTGCGCTTCTGGTCGAACCAGATGTCACGCGGGCGGTCATCGAACGTGTCGTCATTGACGCCATATTGCGAAGCGATGCCTTCCCACTCGCCGGGATAGTCGCGGTCGAAATCATCCTGATCCATCCACAGCACCGCGCCCTTGTAGCGCGCATCTGAGAAGTCGTGCTTGCGGCTGTGCGGATCGTAGAACAGCCGGTCCCATGGGTAGACGTTGATCACCACGTCCACATCGCCGCTCTTGGTCGGCTGGTGAATGACCTCACAGCCGCCGAATCCCTCAACGAGGAAATTCTCGTAGACCTCGGAGCGTGAGGCGTCCCAATCCTCATTATCGCAGACGTAGCGGATCGCGTCGGTGATGCTTTCGGCGTCGGCCTGGTGCTGCGGGGTTCGCGGAAAGGCGCGCGGGTCGGTGCGCTGCTTGATTTCCAGACCCTTGAGCCATTCGACCTTGCGCCGGATGCGGTTCAGCACGACGGGCGGCTGTCCCCGGCGCTTCAACTCCGCGACTTCCTCAGCCGACAATTGCTTGCCGTCCACGTAATCGCGCGCACGCTCAGACTCAGCCCGAGCGTCGGTCGTGGCTTCTTCGGACGCTGTGAACCAATCCTCCAGCTTTTTGATGTCTGTTTTCACGCGGTTTTCCAATTCTGGCCCTCGTCGTCGTTGCCGAAATACCGCCGTCTTGCAGGGGCCGGGTCTTCCTCGGCCTGCGTCACCAGTTTGCCGCGCCTGTGCAGTCCTTCGACGGCGTAGCGCAGCGCATCAATCAGGTGGTTGTTCTTGTCTTCGATGGCCGGGAGTATCTCGCCGGTTCGCGGGTCGGTCTTGTAGGCGTAGGAGGCAATTTCCCGCGCCATGTTGGCGCAACTCGGGTGAATGACGATTCCCATCCCCTGCAGGAACGAAACCCCATCCTCTACGCTGCCCTTGCCCTTCTTTGCCGCCCGGATCTTCGGAAACCCGTGGCGGCGCATGTAGTCAATCGTTTCAGGCCGGGCGCTGTCCGCGCGGATAGGCCACCTGCGGGCGTCGGGCAGATTGTTGAACAGCGCGGGCAATGCCTCGGTTGGCACGCCTAACTCGTAAACCTCGCTGTCGATGTAGAGCGTATTGGCAGCGGGGATGCAGCACCGCAGCGCCGCCGTCTCGTCGTTCGCAAAGCCCCAGTCCGCGCCATAGAACCACACCACGTTTTCTGGCGGGTCAATTTCTCCGATGCGCCAATCACGAAACACCCGCGCTTCCGAAAGCCCGCGATACTCGCCGCCCCAGACGTGTGCATATTTGTCCGGGTCGCGCCGCCTGTCGCGCTCCATGTCCCCCCGCAGGGAGTCGGGAAACCATTTGTTATCGTCCCAGTTGACGTGGCGAACAATCGCCCCCTCGGGCGGCTGCGCGCGCAACAGTTGGTCAACCGGATCGGCTTCGCTTTCCGGGTTCCACGAGAACCAGATTTCAGACCCCTCGGCCCGGATCGTCGGAATCAGCAGGTCAAGCGAGCGCTGGCTGATCGTCTGCGCCTCCTCCACCCAGGCGATGCTGAAACCTTCCAACGACTTGATGCTTGCCGCTGTGTGGTTCTGCATCCCGCGAAAGATGATCCGCGAACCGTTCGCGCCTGCTATCTCCGTTTCGGTCGAGCGGAAGAACGCGCCGAGGCCATATTCCGCTATCTTGTCCTCAAGGAGTTGCTTCACCGAGTCCGCGATGGACCGCTGCACCTCGCGCACACAAACGATGCGCGTATCTGCCTCACTGGCTGCCCGCAGGATCGCCAGCCCGGCGAAGCAATGCGACTTGCCCGAGCCGCGTCCGCCGTAAAGCCCTTTGTATCTGGCAGGCTTGAAGAATGCCCGGAAGTATGGCGGGAATTGCGCCTTAGTCTCCGAAATCGACATTGATCTTGATCGGAATCGCCCCGCCGTCGATGCCGCCAATCTCGGTGACGCTCTTTTCGCGCCACTCGTCGGCCACGCGGTTCTTGAGGCCGAATATCACGACGCTGGCGTTACCTTCGCCGCCTGTGGCAATGTCAACCGCCCGATCCTCCCACCATGCCGCTGACGCAGCGCGGGCAGTATTTAGGGCGTCAGAAAACTCGGGGTGAACCTCGGCCCACTCGTAGACCGTCTGGCGTGAAACCCCTATCTTACCGGCAAAGCCTGTGATGCTATAGCCACCGCCCATGCACCTGATTGCTTCCTCGCAATACTCGGGCTTGTATTTGGTCGGACGGCCTGTCGGCTTCTTGCTCATGTCACGCGTCGATCACGGCGACCTTTTCACCAACTTCGATGAACAGGTCGAGCGGTACATAGGCCGGGACATACCATGCACCGGGCGCGGCAGTCGGGTTCTTGCCAGTCTTGGCGTAGATGTCCACGGTTGACACGATGCGCACCGCTGTCCCCGGCGCGGTGGCCGAGTTGGTCGATTGCGCCGATGTCGCGCCGGACGTCACGTTCTCAGACGCAACCGGGTTGCCGTTGTAGGCCGGGATCGCGCCGCCACGGATGCTTGAGAATACGATGTTGACGGTTCCCATGTGGGTGTCTCCTTGAATAGTTGCCCGCCTCCGAAATTCGCGGCGCTATGAACTAGCCCCCGCCGCGTTGACTTGACGCATTTCGGATGTGCCGGGCGCGGGCAGGCCCGTAGGAGTTCAGGGGGCTGGAACGCGAAAACGCCGCGCGGTTTCCCGGCGGCGCATTTCATCTGATTATGTGAAGTGTTCCACTAGTCGCCCGTTTTGTCAAGCGGTCACACCCCGTGCGGCCTTCCGCAATACTCGCAATCAGAGCCGCGCGTGGCGGCACCGCAACCGTTGCATTGTGCCACGACAACCCGGCGCATAGGAATCCTCGCGTCACGGAACACGTTGGCACGAACGCGTTTGGACTCCCCCGCTGCTTCCATTTCCCGCAGCCACCTACCATGGGCATTTTGCTGTTCCGCCATCGCCATTGCAGCCCTGCCTGCCATCCATGCTGAAATCACCCCACCACCTCCCCCAACAGCCGCATTGCCGCGACGAACCGCCTGCCAGCGGGCAGAACCTTGCCACGGTCCACCAGATCGACGTGATAACGATACGCCGCGTAGATCGCCTGCCGCCGCAGATCCAGCCTGCCGATCTGGCCTTGCCAATACATCCAGCGCCGCACCGCGTCCAGGTCCCGTTCATCCGGGCTTCGCAGGTCGATCTGATCATCGGGCCGGGTCTCGAACCGCTCCTGCATCATCTCGATTTTCGCCGTCTTGGCGTGGATGCTTTTCCCGATGCTGCGGTGATAGCGCGCCTCCGCCGCTGTGAGGGCCACGTAGAGCCGCCATAGCCGCTCTGCGGTGTCTGGGTCGCAGAGAAGGCTCAAGGCCCTTCCTGCCTCGTCAGACAGGCGCTGACGGTTCATTTCGCGGGCTTCGCTCGGTGGCCTGCCCATCTGCCGGGCGCGGGCGGTTAGAACCACGGCCTGCGTGTCCTCGCGAATTTCCTTCATGCGCGCGCTGCCCCGCTTTGACACTTTCGGCACCTCCGCCAGTTGCGGCATTTCCCGCGCCAGCTTTTTGAACCTGCGCTTTTCTCCGACCGTGTGCGCTCGTGTCATGTTCTGCCCCTCGTTTTTGCCCGATGATTTCGTGCCAGTCCTGCCGCGCGTTGCCGGTTTCCGCGACCAGTTCCAGAAACCTCGCCCGCAGCCGGTGCGCCGCGTCCCGTGCGGCCTTCTGGTCGAAGCCGAGATAGCCGCAGATGACGCCGCAATCCTTGCCGTCGAACCAGCGCAGCGACAGGCGCTCCGTGCCTCCCGGCACAAACCCGTCACCGAAATACACCGCGTCCCGAAGCGCCCGCTCCAGGACGTGGCCCCACAGCTTTCGCGCATCTTCCGGCGTCCATTCGCCGTTTGCCGGGCGTCTGGTCATTCCGCTGCCTCGGCCTGCGCGATCCTGTAGGTGGTCATCTTTTTGCTGCCGTAATCCACGGCATCCGTCATAAGCAGGCCCTCAAAGGCCAAGCGCCTCAGCACCTTCAACAATTTCTCCCTGTCGCCCCGAACGCGCACATAGACGTCGTTCAGGTTTCGCTCTCGACCGTCCCGCATCAAAGCGATGATTGCCGTTCTTGCGTCAGTCTGCTTGCTCGCCATGTCTCACCTCATCAATCGCCGCCCGTATCGCGGCCTCTGCAAATCCCATGTCCCGCAGGTCGGCGGGGGTTGCGCCATGCACCAGCGCGCGCTTGCATTGCTCGATCTGTTCGCGCTGCGCGGGGGTCATAGGTCCATGCTCTCCTGAACCGGCGACTTGGGCGGCTCTACGAACAGGTCGGGTTGGTCGTATGCCGCCTGCACGCGCTCGCAGGCGATCCGGAAATAATCGGGGTCCAGCTCGATACCGATGCCCTTGCGGCCTAGCTTGGCGCAGGCGACGAGGGTTGTGCCGCTGCCCATGAAGGGGTCGAGGATGGTTTCGCCGGGGTTTGTCCAGCTAATGACGTGATCGTGTGCCATGCTGTAGGGCATAGGCGCGGGGTGCTTTGTCGGATTGTTGTTGTTCTTTATGCGCCACCAGTTAAACCGCATCCCGTATCGGAGGATGGTTTTCCCCTTGCCGGATATTGGTTTTAGCGACCCATCAGGCTGTCGATCAGTGCCGTGCATTATGGTTCCAGCCCACTTGTTCACACGGTCTTTTATCGGATTGAACGTTTTTGGTGCGCCGTTCGAGAAAACGAACATGTATTCATGGCCCGAGAAATAGCGCACATCCTCGGGAAAATTCACGTTGTCCTTAATATAAATCATCGTATCGTGAAGCCTCAGACCGCACTCCATCGCGCGAAGCGCCTGCCTGAACGAACTGCCGGTTTCTGACCCATTAACTGTTGCGTCCGCGACATTCCACATGCAGACCCCGCCGGGGTGCAGCCCCTCAGCGACCAATTCGATGCAGCGCATCAAGTCAACACCAGCAAACCCAGCCCCATACTCTCGCAAGTTATCGTAAGGCGGCGACGTCACCACCGCGTTCACCTTCCCCAGCAGCGGCATGACCTCAAGGCAATCAGCCTCGATGAGAGTTTGACCGCCAATCACCTCTACGCGCCTGACGCCAGACAACTTACTTATTTCGGATGCGGTAAGCACGCGCGTTCTCCTTCCTGCATTCCCTACAAACCCGCGAACCACGCGGGTTGATGTATGTGTTTTCTGTTGTGAACTTGTGACCAGCGCGGCAAGCCTTCTGCGAGCGCCTTTTCTCGCTGGCCGCCAACTGCCCTGCTTTCATAACGCCTGGCGGCATAGGCTTAGAAACCCCGGCCTGCGACTCAGCATAACAAGCCCGGCTGCAAAACTTGTTGTTTCCGGCCTTAATGTCTTTAGGCTTGCGCCAGAAAGAAGCGCTGCATGTCTGACATCGAAACTCGCCGCCCTTTTTTAGCTTGGATGCAATGGCCCGTCTGGTAGTTTCGGACACTACAAGCCCAGGAATTCCCTCCCCGCCATCGGTGAGATTTAGCAGTTCATGGCCATCTGCGCGCAGCTTTGCGATCCAGTGGCGCTCCCTTTCTGCCCAGTCCTGACCTTCGGGCACCCTTTCAAGATGCCACATGCAAGACCACATACCGCGCCGATAGAGAGACTTTAGCCAACGATGAACCGGAAGGCGGGGAGCGGCCTTCATAGAAGCAGCAATGTGCTCATTGTGACGTTTCCGTGGAGACCTGACCGTTTTGCCCACATACCGAACCCGGTCGGTGCCGGGATATGTTAGGGCATAAATCAGCACTTCCCTCTGCCCGCCAATGCGTTCCTCTCGCTTGATCGCGGTCATTCCACCCTCCCGCGCATGGCCCGTGGATGGAAGCACGTCGGCGCTTTGCACGGCTCCGGCAGGCCGCAGTGGTTGCAGGTGTCTATCGGGGCGGCGGTTGCGGCGATTTCAGCAGCCAGCGCCGAATATCCGACCTGATCGACGTGGTTATCGGCGTGGCCCGGATTGCCCCGCCCCCGCGCCTGCTTGAACCCGACCAGCATCTGCGCCACGTCGTAGGCGGTGAGCGGGCTGGATAGCCGACTTCCGAGCCACCACGTCCAGTGCCCGGCTATGGCGGCGAAATTGTCCTCGGCCCGGCCATGCGTTGCGGCGCGGTCCACGGTGATCGCCTGCCGCGCGGCGTCGAGGGTTTCGGTGCGGTTCATTCGTCGTGCCTCCTAGAACGGGATTTCGTCGTCGTAACCGCCCTGGGGGGTTGAGTGCTGCCCGCCGTCGTCCTGATGGCGCTCCTGCCCGCCGCCCGGCCCGTCGAGCATGACCAGCGCCCCGCCAAAGCCTTGCAGCACAATCTCGGTGCTGTATTTATCCGCCCCGGATTGGTCCTGCCATTTGCGGGTCTGCAACTGGCCCTCGATGTAGACCTTCGAGCCTTTGCGCAGGTATTGCTCCGCCACCCGAGCCAGACCTTCCTGGAAGATCGCAACCGAGTGCCATTCGGTGCGCTCCTTGCGCTCACCCGTGGCCTTATCCTTCCACGTCTCGCTTGTGGCGATGCGCAGGTTGCACACCTTGCCGCCGTTCTGGAACGTGCGCACCTCAGGGTCGCGGCCCAGATTGCCGATGATGATTACCTTGTTGACCGAGCCAGCCATTACGATTCCTTCCTTGATGTTCTGAATTTTGGTATCGGGATGTGCGCCAGTTCCGCCGCCATCCCCTCGATCCGTGCGATATTGATCGCTTCGCGCTCGTCTGATCTGCGCTCAACCGCCCTGATGCCGTGAATGACCGTAGTGTGGTCACGGTCGCCGAAGGCGTGGCCGATTTGCGGGATTGACTTGTTTGTCATGCGGCGCGCGGCCACAAATGCAGCCTGACGGGCGTGCGCTACATCGCGGGTGCGCGCGGCGCTGGTCAGAACACCAGAGGGAATGTCGTAGACTGCCGATGTAGCCTCGATGATGTGCCGGATGCTGATCATGCCGCGCCCCCCATCCGCTTGGCCGCGTATCCCGCCAGCGCCACAATCTCGGCGGCGGTCGCAGGATCGCACGGCTGCTCGGCAGGTTGCTGAGAATACCCGCCGCCCTCAAACCGGCGCAGCGCCAGTTCCGCGATCTTCACCACGCCCAACTCGATCTTGCAGCGCGCCGAAATATCGCCCGGCATCGGCTTCTGGCGGCGCTTGTCGTTGTCGGCACTCATCCACCACCGGCACGCGTTCTGGATCGCCCAGGACGGTGCGCCTTGCAGTTCCGCGTTCCAGTCGTCAGCAATCGCGGCCATCATTTCAGTTGGAACCGATGACACGAAGTATTGGCTGAGAAGCGTTGCCACCCGGCCCGCGATCCACGTCCGACCAGCCGGAACCGTCAGACGATCCACCGCCGCCGAAACCTGTCTCGCCTGATCCGGGGTCTGAATTGGCGAACGCAGCAAATCCGGCCATGAGGCTGTCATGCGGGCCGCTTCGTCCGGTGTTGCGGGGGTTTGGGCCAACTGGTTCGATTTCATCTTCCCATCCTTTCTGGTTGAGCCACGTCGCGGGGTTCTTGGCGTATCCCTCCAGAACCTGCCGGTCGCTGGCGTAGCGAATTGCTGCTGAGATGATTGTCTGCTCTGGAACGCCTGCCGCGACGTGTCGGGCGTATCGCTTTTCGCAATCGGCCCGCGCCTTCTTCGCCCCGCCTCGGTGTGGGTATTGATCCCAGAACTCCTGAAACCGCTCAGGCTTCGCGCGTTTAGAAAGAGATACGTTAGTATCTCTATATGGCTCTGGTTCTGGTTGGCATCGCTCGCGCATTGCGCCCGCATCGCCCTTGCTTTGATTTTGCTTGCTTTTTCCCCACCTGCTTTCGGCAGCGGCCTTCGCGCTACTGCGCCGCTCGCCGCGCTGCGCGATGTGTTTCTCGCACTTATCGGACCATATGCCGCCCTCAAGAATGACTACTTTCCCGTCATCCTGTAGGTCTTGAACTGCCTTTTTGAAGGCTGGCAGAGTGCATCCTGAGCGGCGCGCAAGCATGTCCCACTTCTGCGGCAACGGGCCTTCTGCCTCATACATCAGGCAGAGCAGTGTGATGTAGACGCCCTTGGTGCTGGCGGTCATGCCGCTGGTGCCGCCGAGAAAGTCCGATGTGTAGAATGGTATGAATGGGGATTTACTCATATTGTGAGCGCCTCCATTCGCTCGATTTTATCTTGTGTTGCCGCTACCCAGTCAGTGTCCTGCCCGTAGGCTTCACGCCATGCTTTCGGCTCGCGGTGAACGGCTATCTTCGACGTGTCGAACGTGCCTTGGTGGTGGCCGTCACAAAGCGGGATCGCCATCCTGTCAGGCACCCTGCGGGTGCTGTAACGACCCATGATCGGGTGATGTGCTGTCGTCGCGCTGTTCTGCGCCTCGCCAAACGCCTCGCAGACGCAGCATGGCAGTTGCCGCACCGCCGCGAGATAGGCCGGATCTGGCTTGGCTTTGGGCTGCTTCTGAAACGGGGCGGTCATGCCGTCACCTCATACGGGCTTGGCTCGGTCCATCTGACGCCATGCCGGTCGCCGTATTCGGCTATGACCGTAATCAGGTCGGCCATCTGGCGCACCGTCAGGCGCGACGTGCGGAACCCGATGGGGAATGGCCCGGAGCCGTCCAGCCCCTCGGCAAAGCGGCACTGGTGGCCCAGGCTGTGCATGAACGCGGCTTTCCACGTCTCAGGTGGCCACATGCGGCCCTCTGGCTTGGCTCTGGACACGTCGGACAACATGGCCCACATGCGCGCGTTTTGGTCCTTGTTGCGGGTCGCCTCGCGCACATTCACCACGGCACCGGGCGGCGCAGCGTCGATCACCCGCTTGGCGAGGTCGCGCTGCGCCTGTCCGCGCAGAAGGATGGTCTGCCCGCTCATTCCGGCACCTCGCCGGGGTGACACATCGCCGGGTCGTCCATCAGCGTTGGCTTGAGGTAGTCCTTGAGTTTGACCGTCTGCACATACAGGGCCTTGTCGCGGTCCATCAGCGCGACGATGGTCTTGGTTTCCTGACGCCACACCGCGTGAAGCTGTTGCAGCGTCTGGCATCGCGTCATGCGGTCAGCGATGCGGTTCTTTTCGGTGAGCGGGTCCATCAATACGCTTCTTTTTCGGCCCACACCTTCACGCCGTCGATAGACGCGGCCTTGTGGTTGCGGCGCACATACTCATCGACAAACTCGGTGATTGCGTCCCGATCAGTCTTGGCGATCCAGTGCAGCGCGGCGCGGTGGTCCTCGATCTGGTAGCGCGTGACCGTGCGCAGCCCTTTCACCGTGTCCTTGTTGGCAGCACTTGCGGCCTTCTTCGCCTCGATGGCTTCGGATTGCAGTCGAGCGGCTTCGGTGGCGGCGGCATAGTCTGAGGCATCTACCTTGCGAGCCGCTTCCTCAGCCTCACGCTCCTTGCGGCGCGCCTCCTCGTAGGCGGCGCGCTTGGCGGCCTCCTTTTCTTCTGCCAGTTTGCGCTTGAACGGATCGACAATGGCGGCAAGCCCTTTCAAGCGGCGGTCAATGTCATTCTCGGTCGGCGTCCACCTGGCGATTTCGGCCTTCCATGCGTCATGCAGGGGCGCGGTGGCGGATTTCTTCGCCTTTGCCAAGTCCCCCTTGGCGCTGCGGATTTCCTTGATGATGGCGTCAACCGCCTTCATCTGTTCTTCGGTTTCGACAGGCGTCCCGTCCAGCCAGTTCTCGGCTTCGGCAATGGCATCGCCGTAAGGCGCGAGGGCTTCATCGATTGGATCTGGCGGGTTGTTGTCACCGATTTTTGCGAGCGTGTTCATGTCATCCTCCATCAATACGGGATAGAATCGCCGTCAATGTCGCCGCTGGCGGGCGGGGCCTTGGCGTCCAGCGTCTTTTGCAAGCGGGCCATTGCGCTGGCGAAAGCATCAGCCGGAAATTGCTCGAAGGACTGCGCGTTGTATGCGGCGCAAATCTTGGCTTCCGGCACGTCGGCCTGTTCGGCTGTGTCACGCAGCTTGATGTATTCGTCGGGCGTGACGGTCTGCGGCTTGGCGGGGGGCTTGGGCGGCGCCGATTGGTGCGGCTCAGTGGCGTTCAGGTCCGCGTCGTCTTTGTCGCCGGTCGGGATCATCAGCGTTGAGCGGAAGAATTGCTTGAGCGCGTAGCTTTGTGCTGATCCGCTGGTCTGTGCACCATTCATGGGAACAGACACCATCATATTGATAGGGCCAAGCGTCTGCCCCGTGCTGTGATACAGCGTGATATCAAAGAAAAACCTAGCCCAGACAGACTTACCGCCCTTGGCGTTGGTGTTTTCGTAGAACTCAACCTCGCGCTGCGCCACAATCGGGAACAGCCCGTTGCGCCCGCAGATCGGATTGACCAGCATCAGGAACTTGTCGATGCTGGCGAAGTCGTAGCCGTCAAACTTGTTGCGCTCCGACTTCCCGATAACGCGAACCTCGCGCGCCGCCGCTGCGATTGCGGCAAAGATACTCGCATGATCCGGCAGTGTGTCTTGCTTTTCCGTGTCCGGTTTGATTATCTCTTGCTTAGTCATTGTCAGCCCTCCTATGGCTGGTGGTGCGGGTGGCGCACTTGATCTGCGTCACCCAATCTCCCCGCGAAACGGGATGGAAACGACGGACGCCCGGATATGAACATCCACAGCGCCGCCCTTGATCTTCTCAGCGAAAGTGCTTGGGAACGTGCAGCGAAAGCCGTTGTCGTCGCGCCCCATCGCATCCGCGATCCCGTCGATTGACGCCTTGAGCATGTGCGGCATGTTCTGCGCGTCACGATGCCGGGCGTCGGGCGGGTAGTAGGTGAATTCGAGAATGTCGCCCTGCGCCCCGGCTTCCCTGGTCCGCATCGCCGCGAGGAAACGCGCGGTCCTGACGGCTTGACTACGCCTCGCCCAGTGCACCCGCGCATTGCTGGACAGGTCTTTGCTCGGCCACGGCAGGCGTATGGTCCATTCACTCATGGCACGCCCCCAGAGCCGCACAGCGCGCTTTCAGGATGCGCTGCCGCTTGAGCAACCCGGCAACCGGCTGATGTGATGCCCGCGCCAGTCTGATCCTGCGCTCGATTGCTTCGATGTGATCCCCCGCCGTCCCGATGAACGGAAAAGCCCCCGACGCCACGAAGGACGCCGGGGTAGTTTCCAGACAGGAAGGTCCGCGCGTATCCCGGCGCGGCTCGGGGTTTCGTGGCGCGAAACGCTGCGGGCAACCCGCCATCGCGCACAGATCCGTGACGTCGTAGGGGCAACCCGGCTGCGGGCATTTATCGGTCATTTTCCCGCCGCCATCTTTTCGCGGATAGTCCGGATCGTCGGCCAGCGAGGATCGCGGCCATTGGCTATGTCGCGCAAAAGGTTGGGGTCATTGACCGCCCAAAGCCCGAAGCCCGTAGGCGTCAAGCCGTGCCTCTCGCGGTAGGCGGAAATCTCCGCCACCAGCTTTTCAATCTCGGGGTTCTCGGACTGTTTCCCTTCACGCAATTTAAGGTGAACATTGTGAAGCGGCGCTTCCCGCGCCACGCTGATACACTCGGCAGCGATTGCATCGGCCCTGTTATCAAACCACTCGATATCAACCCGCGCTATTTGTTCCGCCCAATCAGCGGTCCTCGCGTGCGTTGACAGGCGTCCAACTGCCGAGATCGATATCCCGATATACAGCAGTGTGCCGCTGGCATCGTAATGGCGATACAGTGCGGTTTTCATCACTCTTGCCCCCCGATTTTCAGGAAGAATTTTTCCGCCCGCTTCAACCAGCGGCGGTGCGCCTCAAGGGCGGTGCGGGCGCGCCAGTCACAGAAGCGCGAAGCAATGTAGAGGCTGACCCGTCGCATCATTTGAAAACCACCTCGGCACCAGAGATCGCAATGACCGCCATGACGTAGCGCAGCTTTGGATCGTGTTCGCATTGCAGCCAGTGGCGCACTTGACGCTCTGATACTCCGAGAACGCGCGCGGCCTTCCCTGCCCTTGCCGCGTCGGACGGTGCCGGAAACGCTTTCCAAAGAAGATCGCGAAACCACATTCGGTAAGCGGTCGCTTGGTCCATGCTTGAATTGGAAATACTTTTCATCCTGATTGCTCCATGCTTCGGGGTGGATGCAGAAGTTTGGAAATCAGAACGGAGGGCGGGGGCGGTCATTGTGTGGCCGCCTTCGTTATGTTGGCGGCGCTCATGGCTCCACCTGCTCACTGGATGCGACCGACGACATAAAGGCTCGGACCTTCGCTTCGGTCGTGAAATGCAGCCCGCCACCAGCGCGCAAGCGCGGCACTAGTTCGCTATTCCCGGCTGACTTTTTCCCGAAATATGTCTCGCTCATCTGGGTCTCGGCCAGATACGCGTCGATTTCCGCAAGGATAGGGTGGTGCTGTTTCATGCAGCCATACTATCCGCAATCGCGGACAAGTCAAGCGACCTCTATCGCGGTCGTGCAATGGGGCTGGATTTGGAGCATGAGAAGGGGATGAAGAACGATTCCTGGCGTCAGCGCATCGAGGCGGCGATTGCCGCCGACGAACGGTCCATGAGGGATATCTCCCTCGCCGCAGGCCTTTCCCATGGCTATCTGCACGGCATCCTGCGCGACGGGAAAGAACCGACGTTAGACAGGTTCATTCGGATATGCGACGTTTTGGGCATCAGTTTGGCCCACGCCCTCATGGGTGTAGACCTTTCGCCCGATACCGAGCGGTTGATTAGTGAGATTGAGGGCGACGAGGAAAGTCGCGCTGCGATCCTGGCGATCCTGTCGCGGCGCGCACGGTAGCAGCCTCAGCCAACACCTCGCGCATTTCGGCTTCGGTCATACTCGCCAATATGGCGACCAACTGGCCTACCGTCATAGCACCCATCCCGTTCTAGTAATGTTCCCATAGTCACGCCCGCACGGATTCGGTCAAGCCAAATCTGTAGCCAGTAGCGCGCATCCTCAATTGCGGATTAGTGGTTGACTATCCTCAATTGCGGACATACAGTCTCCCCTAGAACACCAAGGGAGCAAGCCAATGAAAATCACCCGAACCTCGATCATGAGCGGCACAATCCGCTCCCGCGACCTCGACATCACGCCGGAACAGTGGGCGGCGTATGAGCGCGGGGATCTGATCCAGCGCGCGTTCCCGCATCTGTCCGACGATGACCGCGAGTTCATCCTGACCGGAATCACTGCCGGGGAATGGGACGAGTGCATGTCCGAAGATGAGGACGACGACATCACCGACGACGAACCGGCATTTTGAGAGGGAGCAAGCCAATGACCATCAACTATTCCACCCTTCCCGAACACGTTCGAGGCGGCACGCGGCGTTACATCGAGAATGGCGTAAAGCCCGGCGCGTTCCTCACGGCGGTGCTCTGCAATGACCTTTGGACCGCCTCTCTACAGGCTGGCGATGACGTCACCTCGTTTCGCCCTCTGGCGCTTTTCCTGTCCAATGAAGCCCCCGCAGAATGTTGGGGCAGCATCACCAAGGTTGCCGCATGGATCGCCCGTGGCGGTCTGACCGGGAAGGACGCGGCATGAGCGACAAGACGAAAATCGAATGGACCGACGCCACGTGGAACCCGATCACCGGATGCAGCGTCGTCTCGCCGGGCTGCACCAACTGCTACGCGATGGGGCTGGCGGGGACACGGCTGCGCAACCACCCGAGCCGCGCGGGGCTGACCAATGACAGCCGCGCCGGGCCGGTCTGGAACGGGCAGGTGAGGTTCAACGAGAACTGGCTCGACCAGCCGCTGCGCTGGCGCAAGCCGCGCATGATCTTCGTCTGCGCCCATGGCGATCTGTTTCACGAGAGCGTGCCCGACGAGTGGATCGACCGCGTGTTCGCCGTCATGGCGCTGGCACCGCAGCATACGTTTCAGGTGCTGACCAAGCGGGCGGAGCGGATGCGGGAGTATATCGCCTCGGCAAATTTTGGTGAGGTGGACCGATGGACCAAACCGCTCCTGACAACAATGCGGCGCGCTAAAACCGGCTCGCGTTTTGTGGTGGAGGAATGGCCCCTCCCCAATGTCTGGCTCGGCGTGTCCGTCGAGGACCAAACCCGCGCCGACGAGCGCATCCCGCGCCTGCTCAACACGCCCGCCGCCGTGCGGTTCATCTCGGCTGAGCCGCTGCTGGGGCCGGTCGATCTGACCATGTGCACATATGACGGTATGGTTCGGATCAACGCGCTCACAGGAGAAGGAGGGTGGCCGGTCCCGCACGCGATTTGCGGCCCCGCCCTCGACTGGGTGATCGTCGGCGGCGAGAGCGGCCGCAACGCCCGCGACATGAACCCAGACTGGGCACGCAGCCTGCGAGACCAGTGCAAGGCGGCAGATGTGGCGTTCTTCATGAAGCAGATGGCGCACAAAGCGCCGATCCCTGCTGACCTGATGGTCCGGGAGATGCCGACATGACCCTCACCACCCCCGACATATTCTATCTCGTCGCGGTTGATTTCCCCGGCATCGGCTTCGGCTCGCCCGACATCACCGCGAATTTCGAGGACGCCGTTGACCAGTATATCGGTCACGAAAACGCCCGCGTGTTCCGGCTGGAAATGGACGCGAACAACATGCCTGCCGGTTTTTTCGACGTGACCGGCGATGCGGACGACGTAATCACTCACCGGCTCGGGATCGACGCGGTTGAACAGGGTTTCGACCGCGAGCACCCGCGCGACTATTGGGAGTTGAGCAAATGAAATACGACATTCTCAACCGTTTCGCTGGCAAAGTGCAATTCACTGCTGAGATTGAAGCCACGGGCGACACACCGCGCAGATTTAAACTCGGAATGTCGGTCAAGTGGGCCGTGGAAAACGGGGCCGACCTTAGCGGGGCCGACCTTAGCAGGGCCGACCTTAGCAGGGCCTACCTCTACGGGGCCAACCTCAGCGGGGCCGACCTCAGCAGGGCCGGCCTCAACGGGGCCGACCTCAACGGGGCCTACCTCAACGGGGCCTACCTCAGCGGGGCCAACCTCTACGGTGCCTACCTCTACGGGGCCAACCTCAGCGGGGCCGACCTCTACGGGGCCGACCTCAGAGGGGCCGACCTCAACAGGGCCGGCCTCAACGGGGCCAACCTCAGCGGGGCCGACCTCAACGGGGCCGACCTCAACGGGACTCATGGTGTGAACGACTGGATCAAGTGCATCCAGATCGACCAATACCCGATCACTTATACCAGCGACGTGATGCAGATCGGATGCGAGCGGCACAATATCACCGAGTGGCGAGAGTTTGACGACGCCAGCATTCTGGAAATGGACGGCAAGGCGGCTCTCAAATTCTGGCGCAAATACAAGGACTGGATTTTCCAGACCATTGAACTTTGCCCGGCCAAACCGACGCAGGAGGCCGACCAATGACCGCCGCCTATCTCTACCACCGCATGACGAACGCCGCCGACGCGGCTCCTGCGCCGGGTTTGGGTGTCCCCCCAGGCCCCGATCCGGCGCGGGTCTGGATTGATTTCGCCGAGGCGGTTGCCCGTGCGTTCGGGTTGCTGGCGATATGGCTGGCGGCGTGTGTGTTCATGGGGGCGATGCAATGAGCGCGAAACTTCGGGTTCTTGATCTTTTTTCCGGCATTGGCGGCTTCTCTTTAGGTCTAGAGCGCACGGGCGGATTTGAAACCGTGGCGTTCTGCGAAATTGAGCCATTCCCGCGCAGGGTGCTGGCGAAACATTGGCCGGAGGTGCCTTGCTATGAAGACGTTACCAAACTCACAAGCGACATTCTGGCAGGAGACGGAATTGACAGAGTTGACGTCATCACTGGCGGATTCCCATGCCAAGACATCAGCACAGCCGGGCGCCGTGCAGGAATGGGCGAAGGCACCAGAAGCGGCCTGTGGTCTGAGATTGTCAGACTTATTGGCGAGTTACGACCGCGCTACGTCATCGTGGAGAACGTCGCAAACCTGCTTAGTGGCCCAAGTGAGAAACGAGGCGGGTGGTTTGGCAGAATACTTGGGGACTTGGCCGAGTGCGGGTATAATGCAGAATGGGAAAACATACCGGCGTCGGCCATGGGCGCTCCCCATCGCAGAGAGCGTGTCTGGATTGTTGCCTACCCCGTCCAAGGGGTGTGCAAGAGCAGCATCCTATCCCATCATTACTATGTGCCGGTCATTCCTGATTGGGAAGGGGCAGGTGAGATCTATTCATTATTTCGCCGCGGCCGGGGCGGGCCTGTCAACGATCGCAGAAGCCTACGAGATGATGCAGGGTTTCCCGCGCAACTGGACAGACTTGCCGCCTGCGGAAACGCCGTAGTCCCCCAGATCCCCGAACTGATAGGCCGCGCGATATTGGCGGCGGGGGCAACCCCATGACCCCCGACCGCATCAGAGCCGCGGCGTGGGGCGCCGTGGAGCGCAACAAACGAAAGGAGCAAGCCATGATGGACTTTGACCCATACGAAAACCACGACGAACAGGACGGGCGGTGGCTTGGCTACGCCATGCTGTTCGCTGGCGCGGCGCTGCTCGGGCTGGCCGCGTGGGGGTGGTGGGGATGAAACTGCGAACCTGGTTCTTCACATGGCTGGCACTCTACATCGCAGCCATTGCCTGCACTGTCTGGCTATTCACCGTCCCGGCAGAAGGTGGCGCACGGTCGCCTCGGGCGCACGTCACCACGATCCAGAACGCGCGTGGCGGCAACGTGGGCGAATGGAACGCCCGCGTCGTTCACGCCATCGCCAGGGGCGAAACCGTCTGCCTGCGGGGCCGGATCGAAAGCGCGGCTACCCTGATGCTGGACCTGCACCGCTTCGGGCTGCTGGCGATTGATCCTGACGCGATGCTCGGCTTTCACGCTGTCGGCCTGCGCAACGGGTCGGGCTATCACGCTATCGCCGGGAACGAGGCCGCGCAAATCCGCACCGCGACGGACGTTTTCAGCCTTGTTTATGGTGCTTATCCGGGCTTGTGGGAGTGGTATGCCGCTGGCCCGATCCTTGACCGCGAAATGAAACATATTGCCGGGCGCTGGTTCAACTCGCTCGGTGTGCCGGAGTGCTGATGATGGAGAAAGAAAAAGACACCCAATTCAACGCCACCGAGGCCCGCGCGCTGGTGGAGCGGCTGACTGGATATACGCCGGGGCCGTGGCGCGAATGGGATGGGATGATCCAGAACCAGTCGGATTGGATCGACCAGAATGGCACGCGCCATACCGACTGGAATTTTCCGGGGATTATCACGGAGATGCCAAATACATGGGAATCGCGGGCAAATGGATATCTCATCGCCGATGCCCCTGACCTTCACCGCCACCTCACCGCCGCGCTGGCCGAGATCGAGCGGCTGCGGGAGGAAAACAGGAAGGCGACGGAGAAAATGGCCGACCTGACAGAAAGCCTTTCCCTCGCCCTGGCCCAAATTAATCTGCTCAAAAATCAACGCTGCGCCGAATGTGACTGCGAGAGTGGCGGTGCAGATTGCAACTGGATTGTCCCATCGAGGTATTCATCGCAGGAGACAGACCAATGACACCTACAAAGGAGCAAAACATGAAATTCAGAAAGAAGCCGGTGGTGATTGAGGCTTTCCAAATGACCAAGGAACGCCGGATGGACAATTCCGATTGGCCCCAATGGTTGCACTACGCGTGGAGCATCGGACGCGATGAAGAAGGAGTGCTACAGCGCGCTGACATGACCGCAGACATGCCCGACCTGCTCGAAATTGTCACGCTGGAAGGCAAGCACACAGTCTCGTGGGACGACTGGATCATTCGCGGCGTGAAGGGTGAGATTTACCCCTGTAAGCCTGACATCTTCGATGCGACGTATGAGGCCGTGGGGACAGACTAATGACTCGCGACGACCCACAACGACCTGATCGACACGTCCGCGCCGGACGCCGATTAGCCATGCCCGCCCGCCTCGCCATAACCCCGCGCCTGATGCCCGCGCCAGCGGCGGCGGCTTATATCGGGGTATCTGAAACCCGGCTGCGCGAACTCGGCATCCCGCGCCGGGTGTTGGGCGCGCGGCGGCTTTACGAACGCGCGGATCTTGACGACTATATCGACTCCCTGCCCTATGAGGGTCAGGAGGAATCCAACTCATGCGACGAGGCTTGGAAAAGGTGAGCCTGCCCCGCGTTCACCGGGTGCGAAAAAGCGGAAGGGTCCACAAATACCACCGCGTCACCCGCGCCCCGCTGCCGGGCGGCATCCCCGAGGATCACCCCGATTTTGTCGCAGCATGGGCTGCGGAGGAAGCCAGGGGCTACAAGGCCCGCCCGCGCTCCACCGCTGGCACAGTTGCGGCGGGCTGCGAGGCGTTCATGGCGTCCCGCGCGTTCCGCGACCTGAGCGACGGCTACCGGCCCGTCATTCGCCGCCACGTCGAGGCAATACGCACGATAGGCGAGAAAGCAAAACTGTCCGACCTGCGCAATCGCCACGTCACCGCCGATCTAGACCCTCTCAGCCCGTCCGTCGCGCGGTCCCGCCTCAAGGCGTGGCGAAAACTCGGTGAGTTCTGGGTGGCGCGGGGAATGGTGCAGACCGATCCTTCGGTCACGGTCAAGGCGCGGGCCATGCCAAAGTCGGACGGGTTCAAGGAATGGACCCACGACGATCTGGAAAAATACCGGGCGCACTGGCCAATCGGCACGCCGCAAAGGCTGGCCGTGGAGTTGCTGCAATGGACCGGCGCGCGGATTTCGGATGCCGTCCGGCTCGGGCCGGGCATGGTGCGCGGCGGATTGCTAGAGTTCAAGCAACAGAAAACCGGGGGCGAGGTGTTTGTGCCTTGGACCGTCCCGGCTGCGGGCCTTGATGCTGATCGGACGGACCTGCTGGCCCTGACCGCTGGAACGCGGCACATGGTCTACCTGACCACGGTTCACGGCAAGCCGCGCTCGCGCAAGGCCTTCGGGCAGTGGTTTTCAAACTCCGCCAAAGCCGCAGGGTTGCCCGGTCTGACCGCGCACGGGCTGCGCAAATACCGCATGAACCGGCTGGCCGAACACGGCGCGAGCGTCCACCAGATGCAGACGTGGGTCGGCCACACGACTCTCTCGGAGGTCGAGCATTACACCCGCCGCGCCAGCCGCCGAACGGCGTTTCAGGGTGCCGAGATTGTAAACCACCCCGGAAGTTTACAAAACGACCGACGCAAGTGATTGACTTGCAACGGTTATTTCTGGCAGTGGTAGGCCCGGAGGGACTCGAACCCCCAACCAAGGCGTTATGAGCGCCCTGCTCTAACCAGTTGAGCTACAGGCCCACCTGCGTCTGAATTAGCAGGATCGTCGGGGGGGTCAATGGGGCGAGGGTCCGATGGGCCGATTGGAAGGGCGCGGCGGGCGTGGACTCGGGGGCCGGGTTGCTCTATCGGAGGCGCGATTGGTTTCGGGGGCGGATATGAGCACGGACAAGACCAGAATCACCTATGCCGACGCGGGCGTCGACATCGACGCGGGCAATGCGCTGGTCGAGCGGATCAAGCCCGCCGCCAAGCGTACCAACCGGCCCGGCGTGATGTCCGGGCTGGGCGGGTTCGGGGCCCTTTTCGACCTCAAGGCGGCGGGCTACACCGACCCGGTTCTGGTCGCCGCGACCGATGGCGTCGGCACCAAGCTGCGGATTGCCATCGACACCGGTAATGTCGACACCATCGGCATCGACCTTGTCGCCATGTGCGTCAACGACCTGGTGTGCCAGGGCGCGGAGCCCTTGTTCTTCCTAGACTATTTCGCCACCGGCAAGCTCGACACCGACAGCGCCGCGCGGATCATCGAGGGTATCGCCGAGGGCTGCGTGCGCTCGGGCTGCGCGCTGATCGGCGGCGAGACCGCCGAGATGCCGGGAATGTATGAGGCGGGTGATTTCGACCTTGCCGGGTTCGCCGTGGGCGCGATGGCGCGCGGCAGCGCGTTGCCGGCGGGCGTCGCTCCGGGCGATATCCTTCTGGGTCTGGCGTCAGACGGGGTGCATTCCAACGGCTACAGCCTGGTGCGCAAGCTGGTCGAGGTTTCGGGCCTGGGCTGGGACGACCCCTGCCCGTTCGGCGACGGTTCGCTTGGCGCCGCGCTGCTGACGCCGACGCGGCTTTACGTCAAGCCGGCACTGGCGGCGATCCGCGCGGGCGGGGTTCATGCGCTGGCGCATATCACCGGCGGCGGGCTGACCGAGAACCTGCCGCGCGTGGTCGAGGGCGCGGTGGTCGATCTCGACACCTGGGAGATGCCGCCGGTGTTTCGCTGGATGCAGGAGGTCGGCGGGATCGAGACGGGCGAGATGCTCAAGACCTTCAACTGCGGTATCGGCATGGTGATGGCGGTGGCGGCGGACCGGGCGGGCGCAATCGCCGGGCTTCTGCGCGCCGAGGGTGAGACCGTCCACGCGATCGGCCGGGTGACGGCGGGCAGCGGCGTCGCCTTCACCGGGGGCGACATGTGACCAGGCGGGTCGCGATCCTGATCTCCGGCTCGGGGTCGAACATGGTGGCGCTGACCCGGAGCATGACCGGCGATCATCCGGCGCGGCCGGTTCTGGTGGTCGCCAACCGCCCCGAGGCAGGCGGGCTCGACAAGGCCCGCGCGCTGGGCGTGGCGACGGCGGTGGTCGATCACCGCCCCTTCGGCAAGGATCGGGCCGGGTTCGAGGCGGCGCTGAGCGAAGTGCTCGAGGCTGCGCGGCCCGATATCCTCTGCCTTGCCGGGTTCATGCGGGTGCTCACGCCGGGCTTCACCACGCGCTGGGCGGGCAGGATGCTGAACATCCACCCGTCGCTCCTGCCGAAATACCCCGGCCTCGACACCCATGCGCGCGCCATCGCGGCGGGTGACGCCGAGGCCGGTTGCACCGTGCACGAGGTCACCGACGAACTCGACGGCGGCCCGATCCTGGGCCAGGCGCGGGTAAGGGTCCTGCCCGGCGACACGCCCGAAACGCTCGCCGCGCGCGTCCTGCCGTGGGAGCATCGGCTCTATCCGGCGGTGCTGCGCCGCTTTGCACAAGGCGACCGCAGCCCGGTTTTCCTGGCCGAACCCGCGTGACTGCGCGCGTTTCCGCAGGGGCACTTTTCTTCCCCCGCGATTGCCGGTAAACCCTGCGCCACGCATTTCAGGGCAAGAGAACGAAACACACCATATGAAAACCATCACCACGACCGACGCGCTGGCCGAGTTCTGCGCCGAGGCGGCCGAACATCCCTATGTCACTGTCGACACCGAGTTTCTGCGTGAACGCACCTATTACTCGATCCTCTGCCTGATCCAGTTGGCCTATCCCGGCAAGGGCGACGAACACGCCGTGCTGGTCGATCCGATGGCCGACACCCTCACCCTCGACCCGCTTTATGAGCTGTTCCAGAATGAAAGCGTGGTCAAGGTGTTCCACGCCGCGCGCCAGGACATCGAGATCTTCGCGGTCGATGCCGGGGTCATCCCGAAGCCGCTGTTTGACACCCAGGTTGCGGCGATGGTCTGCGGCCATGGCGATCAGGTCGGATACGAGACGCTGGTGCGCAAGGTGGCGAAGGCCAACCTCGACAAGTCATCGCGCTTCACCGACTGGTCGCGCCGCCCCCTGACCGAGGCGCAGATGAAATACGCGCTGGGTGACGTGACCCACCTGCGCGATATCTACGAGGTGCTGGAGGCCGAGCTTGAACGCAGCGGGCGCGGGCGCTGGCTTGAGGAAGAGCTTGCGGTGCTGACCGACCCCGAGACCTACCGCACCCATCCGGACGAGGCCTGGCTTCGGATCAAGACGCGCAGCAGTTCCAGCCGGTTCCTTGCCATCGTCAAGGAGCTTGCGCGGTTTCGCGAGGGCTATGCCCAGTCGCGCAACATCCCGCGCAGCCGGGTGATGAAGGACGACGCGCTGCTCGAGCTTGCCTCGACCAAGCCCACGGACATCACCGACCTTGGCCGCTCGCGCCTGCTGTTGCGCGAGGCGCGGCGCGGCGAGGTGGCCGAGGGTATTCTCACCGCCGTCAAGGTCGGGCTAGAGACGCCCGAGGAGGCGCTGCCGTCGCTGCCCAAGAACGGCAACGACAAGTTGCAGGTCAACCCGGCACTGGCGGACCTGTTGCGGGTGCTGCTCAAGGCGCGTTCGGACGAAACCGGCGTGGCGCAGAAGCTGATCGCCTCGGCGTCGGATCTTGACGCGCTGGCCGGCGGGCGGCGCGATCTCGACGTGCTCCGGGGTTGGCGGGCGGAGGTGTTCGGCAATGACGCCGTGCGGCTCTGCGACGGCGAGATCGGGCTGGCCGCCAAGGGCCAGCGCGTCCGCGTGATCGAGGTTTAACGCCTCAGCGACGGGCGGTCATGCTGTTGGTCTCACCCGTCACCCGGACCGAGCTCACGTCACGCAGCTTGGCGTTCGAGATGAACTGGGCGACATGCACGGTGCGGGCATAGGGCGCGCCGCTCGGCTGGTTCCAGCGCGGTTCGGCAATCCGGAACACGTAGCTGATCACCCCGTTGACCGGATCGCCGTTGTTCTCGGCAATCAGTTCGGCATCCCAGTAGCCCACGCGCGGCGGCACGCCGGTGGCATAGACGATCACGCCTGCCGTGGTCTTCTCGATCCTGAGCGCGGTGACCTGCTGCACGGGGATTCGGAAATCCTGACTGTCGCGATAGCCGCCCTCGGGCGTCAGGGCGACCTTTTCGGGGCCGCCTCCGCCGAACCAGGTCTTCGGATTGAGGCTCATGCCGTCGGAACAAGCCGACAGGCCGAGAATGAGGCTGAGTGCGATGAGAATCCGGCCCGTCATGTTCTTCCCCCAAGGTCCTGACTTTGACTAGCCCAAAGCGGAGAGTTTGAAAACCCGCATCGTGGGGGTCTGGACGTTTCAATGCACACATCCTAGGTGGAAAGGACCAGAACGGAGCGGATGATGGCCACCGAAGCCTTTGAGGACCTTGCCGAGGATTTCGAATTTCTCGACGATTGGGAAGATCGCTATGCCCATGTGATCGAACTGGGCAAGGCGATGGACCCGCTCGAGGACGCCTTCAAGGTGCCCGCGACCAAGGTCGAGGGCTGCGCCAGCCAGGTCTGGCTCATGCCCGAGATCAAGGACGGCATCTTCCGGTTCCGGGGCGATTCCGACGCGCTGATCGTGCGCGGCATCGTCGCGGTGCTGACCAAGCTGTATAATGACGTGCCGGTGGACGAGGTGCCGCGGATCGACGCGCAGGCCGAACTCGGCCGGCTCGGGCTGCACGAACACCTGTCGGCGCAACGCTCCAACGGGCTGCGCGCGATGGTCGAGCGGATCAACAGGCTGGCGCTCGAGGCGGTCTAACCCAGAAGAACCTTGCGCAGCATGTTGAGCGCGACCAGCGTCAGAAACCCGCCAAACGCGCGTTTCAGCGGCTTCGCGTCCAGCGCATGGGCGAGCCGCACGCCCAACGGTGCGGTGATCAGCGTCATCGCGATGACGACGGCGAAGGCCGGCAGGTTGACGGCACCGATGGTATAGGGCGGCGCGGTCTCGACCGGCAGCATCAGAAAGCCGATCACCGAAGGCATTGCGATGATCACCCCGAACCCCGCCGCCGTCGCCACCGCGCGGTGGATCGGCACCGAATGCAGCGTCATGATCGGCACCCCGAAACTGCCGCCGCCGATCCCCATCAGCACCGACAGGAACCCGACCGCAGGCGACATGAGCGCGCGCTTGATCCCGCCGGGCATCGCCTCGGCGATCCGCCAGTCGCTGCGCCCGACCAGCAGGTAAAGCCCGACCAGAAGCGCCAGCGCGCCAAAGATCGCCTGCAACACCGACGAGCGCAGCGAGGCCGCCACCAGCACGCCGGTTGCCGCCCCGATCACGATGCCGGGCGCCCAAGTCTTCAGGATGCCCCAGTCCACCGCGCCCTTCTTGTGGTGCGACATGACCGAGCGCAGCGAGGTCACGATGATCGTGGCCAGCGAGGTGGCAAGGCAGACCTGCATCAACTGATCGGACTCAAACCCCAGCGCCGCGAAGGCATAGTAGAACGCAGGCACCAGGATGATGCCGCCGCCGACACCCAGCAGCCCCGCGACCACCCCGGCGAAGGCGCCGATCGCCGCCAGCATCAGCCCCATCAGGGCCAGCATGGTCATGTCCAAGGCTTGCCCTCCCCGCCCGCGCATCGGCCTCGAATAGCGCAGGCCCCAGCGCTTGACCAGACGGGCTAGCCACAGACGCGCGCCGGGTTTATAGCGTCGGGCGTGGCCGAAGCGAACAGGGCCGCGTCCAGGTCAACACCAGCAGCCGGATATTCCGATGCCGCCGTCGCTCTTGCGAACTGCCGTGATCCTTGCCCTTCTGTCGATGGTGGGCCCGTTCGCGATCGACATGTTCCTGCCCGCGATGCCGCAGATCGCGGCGGATTTCGCGGTGCCCGAGACGGCGGTGCAGAACACCATCACCTTTTACTTCCTCGCCTTCGGCGTAGCGCAACTGATCTATGGTCCCTGGGCCGACATGGCCGGGCGCAAGCCGCCGATCTATGTCGGACTGACCATCTTCGCCATAGGTTCCGCCGCGGCGAGCATGGCCGGAAGCATCGAGACGCTCATCGCCGCACGTTTCGTGCAGGGGTTGGGCGGTGCTGCGGTGATGGTGGTGCCGCGCGCGATCATCCGCGACATGTATACCGGGCCCGAGGCGACGCGGCTGATGGCGCTGATCATGCTGGTGATCTCGGTCTCGCCGATGCTGGCGCCGCTCGCCGGTGCGGGCGTGGTGGCGCTGGGCGGCTGGCGCGCGGTGTTCGTGGTGCTGACCGGCGCGGCGCTGCTGTGCCTGACGCTGGCGGCGCTTGCCCAGCCCGAGACGCTGCACCCCGACAAGCGCGTGCCGGTGAACCTGCGCGCGCTCATGGCCGGGGCCAGGGTGCTGTTTCGCGCGCCGGTCTTTCTTGGCCTGACCTTCATCGGCGCCTTCGGGATGGCCAGTTTCTTCGTGTTCATCAGCTTTGCCCCCTTCGTCTATGTCGAGGATTTCGGCCTCAGCCCGACCGGCTTTTCGCTCTACTTCGCGGTAAACGCGCTGGGGTTCTTCGGGGCGTCGCAACTCGCCGGACCGCTCAGCGCACGGTTCGGGCCGCGGCGGGTCATGCTCTGGGGCACGATCGGCTTTGCCGGCTTCACCGGCCTGCTTCTCGGCTTCGCGCTGGCCGGGGTCGCGGGCCTTGCGGTCATCACCGCCTGCCTCTTTTTCGGCAATGCCTTCATGGGGTTGGTCATTCCGACCTCGATGGTGATCGCGCTCGACGATCACGGCGACATCGCCGGGCTGGCCTCGTCGCTGGGCGGCACGTTGCAGATGCTGGTCGGCGGGTTGATGGTGGTGATCGCCGGGCCGTTCTTTGACGGGACCGCCCGGCCGATGATCGCGATGATCGCGATCTGCGCCTGGGTCGCGCTGGGTCTGGCGCTGATCACGCTGCGCCGGGTGCCGTCGCCGGCCTGACCGGGCCGCGCTTCGTCAGGCGAATTCGGCCATGGCCTGTTCGATCAGCCGGAAATCCGCACCGGGCCGGTGTGCGCCTTCCGACAGCACCCGCTTGAAGTGCCGCGCGCCGGGTTGCCCCGCGAACAGCCCCAGCATGTGCCGGGTGATCTGGCCGAGCTTGCCGCCCGAGGCCAGATGCGCCGCGATATAGGGCTCCATCGCCAGAACCACCTCGCGCGGGTCACTGGCCGGATCGGGAAGGCCGAAAATCTCGCTGTCGGCGCGCATCAGGATCTCGGCCGGCTTGTGATAGGCGGCGCGCCCGACCATCACCCCGTCCACCCCGGCGGCGAGATGTGCCTTGACCTCGTCAAGCGAGCCGATGCCGCCGTTGAGCGACAGGTGCAGATCGGGAAACGCCGCCTTCATCCGGTGCACCAGCGCATAGTCGAGCGGCGGCACGTCGCGGTTTTCCTTCGGGCTCAAGCCCTTGAGCCAAGCCTTGCGCGCATGGATCGCCACCCGCCGCACCCCGGCCCCGGCGAGCATGTCGAGAAACGCCGGCAGCACCTCCTCCGGCTCCTGATCGTCCACCCCGATCCGGCATTTCACCGTCACCTCGGTGCCGCCGGCCGCCTCGATCATCGCGCGCACGCAGTCGGCGACCAGTTCGGGAGATTTCATCAGAACCGCGCCGAAGGTGCCCGATTGCACCCGGTCCGACGGGCAGCCGACGTTCAGGTTCACCTCGTCATAGCCGCGCGCCACACAGATGCGCGTTGCCGCTGCGAGTTCCTCAGGGTCCGATCCGCCAAGCTGCACCGCCACCGGGTGCTCCGACGGGTCAAAATCCAGCAAATGCTCCGCCCCGCCCCGCACCAGCGCAGGGGACGTCACCATCTCGGTATAGAGCAAGACCTCGCGACTCATCAGCCGGTGCAGATAGCGGCAATGGCGGTCGGTCCAATCCATCATCGGGGCGACGGATAGTCTGGCGTGCTGGTCTGTTTTCATCTTCCTGCATCTTGAAGCCGCCGGGGATTGTGTCCCGACGGAGGGTGTGGTCGGCCGCGATGGTCATCGTCACGTCCATCGTCTGAACGACAGCCGGATCTGGGGCGGGCCAAGCGCGTGTTTCGTCGTCATCCTCAGATGACATCCTGGACCGCGATATAGCCGATATTTGCGAGCTAGGGAAACCGCTGCGCCGCCGCATGTCGGCAGGCTCCACCGCAGCCTCTTGTTCAACGCCGGGCCGAGTGGTCGGGAACAGCCTCAATCGGGTCAAGGCGCGCATCGGAGGGCGCCCCTGCGCCGGAAACGACCAGCCGCAATCAGCGTGGCGACCTGTCATGCCTGCCCGGCCTTGAAGACCGGCGAGGGCAGCGTTACCAATGGCGGCGTATCCGGGGGGTGTCTATGGGACTGACTGCGAAAACCCGCGCCGTGGCGACGCTGGTTGGCGCGCTGGGCTTGGCTGCGGCCTGCGCCGTGCCCACCCCCGAAGCCCCGCGCCACTTCCCCGACAGCGGCGCGCGGATCGAGGCGACCGTCTACATCGCACCGGAGGGCCCGGCCCGGGCCGATGCCGTCGCGCGTTTTGCCGCCGTCGAGGGCGGCGAGACGCGGATCGGCTTCGTATCGGTCGGAAGCCGCGCGATTGCCGCGCGGGTGAGCTGCGACGGCGAGGCGCGGCTGCGGGTTGCGGGCGAAACCGGCCTCGGCCTTTATCTGCGACCGGGGGCAAGTCGCGCGCTTTCCGTGCCGGGGCGCGGCGCCGATGCGCATCCGCTGCTCGTGCTGCCGCCCGAAACCGCGCGCTGCCAGATCGACTGGGGCGACGGCCACAGCGTTGCACTGCTGCGCGACGGCGCGCCTGTCACCGTCCCCGCGCCGCGTCCGGCCTGCGCGCCCCCCGCCACGGCGCCGGGCGATGCGCTCGCACGGGCCTTCTTTGCCGAGCGTCCGCTGATGCAGACCTGCGCCGCCCCGACAGGGCCGGTCGAACTGGTGCCGGGCGAGCTTGAAGGGCTGAAATGGCGGCTCGACCGGCTCACCGGCTCTGACGTATCGACCGCGGCACTCACCTCGGGCGACCCCGACATGGCGCTCGATTTTTCCCGCGCGCCGCAGTTCGACGAAATCGTCGTGTCCTACCTGCTGATCCGCGCCGACCTTGCCGGCTGGCTGACCACCCGCACGCTCGCCTACCACGCCGCGCGCGGCACGCGGGTGCGAATCCTTGCCAGTTCCGCGCTGATGAACGGGTTCGACCGGCGCCCCTTCGACCAGCTCGCGGCGCGCTTTCCCAATGTCGAGATCCAGTATTTCCGATGGCCCGCGCAAAGCCCCGTCGACCTGGTCGACAGCATACAGCGCGCCAACCACATCAAGCTGTTCCTCGGCCTCTCGGACGCGCCGGGCCGGTCCTTTGCACTGATCGGCGGGCGCAACCTGACCGATGGTTTCTTTCTCGACGGCAAGGCCGACTACCCCGATCATCCCTTCCTTCACTCCTATGGCAAGGAGGCAGACGGGCTTCAGGGCCTCGTCTTCCACTCGATCTATGACGATTTCGAGGTGGCGCTGACCGATCGCGCCCGCGTGGCCGAGATCGCCACGCAGTTTGACCGCTTCTATACCCGCGATGCGCGAAACCAGCTGATGCGCGGCCCTGACGCAACCGGGCAATCGGCCTCGGGCAACGACGGCCTGGTGCGCCATTTCATCTCGCTGCCCTGGGCCGACAGCCACGCGCATGAACAGCTCTATGTCGATCTGTTCGATGCCGCGACGCGCGAGATTTTCGTGGTCTCGCCGTTCAACTACCCGACGCCCGCGCTCGAGGCGGCGCTGAGGCGCGCGGCGGCGCGGGGGGTGGATGTGCGCTTCGTCACCCGGCGCGGCGCCGACGAGCCGCCCGCCGCCTTCACCCGCGCGCTCAACGCCCGGTTCGACGATGAGAACCGCGGCGCCTACCGCTTCCGGCTGTTCGATACCGGCGACCGGCTGCTGCATGCCAAGATCATCGTGATCGACGACAGGCTCGGCATCGTGGCCTCGTCAAACCTCAACCGGCGCAGCTATCTCCACGACACCGAGAACGGCCTCGTCTTTCTCGACCGGGCCGTGGTGCGCGGCCTCAAGGCCGAGGCCGAGCGTTACTGGGCGCGGAGCGACATCGGCGAAGATACCCAATCCTTCAAGCTGTTGCTCAAGCTGTTCGAGGCAATGCCCTGGATCGAGCAATATCTCTGAGGCCGAGACGCATCAGCTCACCGGTTTCAGCAGGGCGAAATCGCAACCCTCATCGGCTTGCGTGACCTCGCTGGCATAGAGCCGATCATAGCCGCGCCGCTCGTCCAGAGGCAGGATCGAGGGCGACCATTCGGCGCGCCGCCGCTCAAGTTCCGCGTCATCCACCAGCAGATCAAGCTGCTTCTTCGCAACCGAAAGCCTGATCCGGTCGCCGGTCCGGACCAGCGCCAGAGGCCCGCCGATCGCGGCCTCAGGGGCCACATGCAGCACGATGGTCCCGAAGGCCGTGCCCGACATGCGGGCATCGGAAATCCGCACCATGTCCTTGACGCCTTTGGAACTGAGCTTCTTCGGAATCGGCAGATAGCCGGCTTCCGGCATGCCGGAATCGCTTTTCGGCCCTGCGTTCTGAAGCACCATGAAATCGTCCGCGGTGATATCGAGATCCGGGTCGTCCACCCGGCTCGCCAGATCCGCGAGCGAGGAAAACACGACCGCCCTGCCCTCTTTCTCGAACAGCGAACTGTCGGCGGCAGAGCGTTTGAGGATCGCGCCACGCGGTGCCAAGTTGCCGAACAGCGCGACCAGACCGCCCTCGGGCTCCAATGGCGCATCCGCCGCGGAGATCACCCGGCGATCGACATAGCCGGGGTCCTCTTCCAGCCGGTCGCCCAGCGTCTCGCCCGTGACCGAGATCGTGTCGAGGTGAAGCAGCGGTTTCAGTTCGCGCAACACGGCCCCGACGCCGCCCGCGAAAAAGAAATCCTCCATGTAGTTGGACCCGACCGGCTTGAGATTGACCAGCACCGGCGTGGTATCCGACAGCGCGTTCAGACGTTCGAGCGATACCGCGTGCCCGAGCCGGCCGGCGATGGCGGTCAGGTGGATGATGGCATTGGTCGACCCGCCGAGTGCCAGCAGGACGCGCAGGGCATTCTCGATCGACTTTTCGGTGATGACCTGACTCGGCCGGATCGGGTTCTCGATCATCCGCGCGGCGGCCAGACCGGAGGCCTCGGCGGCGCGCAGGCGGTCGGCATGGACCGCCGGGATCGCCGCCGTGCCCGGCAGCGACATGCCAAGCGTCTCGGCGATGCAGGCCATGGTCGAGGCGGTTCCCATCACCGCGCAGGTGCCTGCCGTCGTGGCCAGTCGCCCCTCGATGTCGTCAATCTCCGCCTTCTCGATCTCACCCGCGCGAAACTTGCCCCAGAACCTGCGGCAATCGGTGCAAGCCCCCAGCCTTTCGTCGCCATAGCGCGAGGTCATCATCGGCCCGGCCACAAGTTGCACCGCCGGCAGATCGGCAGATGCCGCTCCCATCAGTTGCGCCGGAACCGTCTTGTCGCAGCCGCCCATCAGCACGACCGCGTCCATCGGCTGGGCGCGGATCATCTCTTCGGTGTCCATCGACATCAGGTTGCGGAACTTGAGGCTGGTGGGGCTGAGAAACACCTCACCCAGCGAGATGGTCGGAAACTCCAAGGGCAGCCCGCCGCCCAGCAACACACCGCGCTTGACCGCCTCCAGGAGTTCCGGGAAATGCCGGTGGCAGTTGTTGAAGCCCGAAAAGCTGTTGGCGATGCCGACGATGGGCTTTTTCAGAACCTCGCGCGAATAGCCCATCGAGGCGGCAAAGGAATTGCGCAGATAGACCGAGAAATCCCGGTCGCCGTAGTTGGTTAGCCCACGTGCAAGGCCCTGTTCCTTGACGTCGTTCATGATTGGCGGCCGATCGGTTCGATGCGGGTGCGGACGTATTTCGGATTGAGGTAATCCATCAACCCGAGCGAGCCGCCCTCGCGCCCCATGCCGCTTTCCTTGACGCCGCCGAACGGCGCTTCGGCGGTGGCCAGAAGCATCTCGTTTACCCCGACCATGCCGACCTCGAGATCCTCCGAGGCGCGGGTGGCAAGGCTGAGGTTGTTGGAAAAAACATAACCGGCCAGACCGAACGGCAGCGAGTTGGCCCGCTCCATCACCTCGTCATAGTCGCGGAAGGTGGTGATCGGCGCAATCGGGCCGAACGGCTCCTCACGCATCACCAGCGCCTCGTCGGGCACCTGCCCCAGCACCGTCGGCTCGAAAAAGTAGCCCGCGTTCATGGATTTCGGGCGCGCGCCACCGGCCAGAACCGATGCTCCAAGTCCGACGGCGTCGCTGACCATCTCTTCGATCGTTGTCAGGCCACGGCGGTTGGCCATCGGACCCATCTGCACCCCGTCATCCAGACCGCGACCCAGTTTCAACCCCTTGGCAAACGCGGCAAAGGCACCGGCGAAGGCCTCGTATTGGCTTTCGTGGACATAGAAGCGCGTCGGCGAGATACAGACCTGTCCGCAGTTGCGGAACTTGGTTGCAGCACAGGTCCGCGCTACCGCTTCGACGTCCACGTCGTCGAAGATCACCACGGGGCCATGCCCGCCAAGCTCCATCGACACCTTCTTGACGCCATCGGCGGCCAGACGCAGGATTTCCTTGCCGACCGGAACCGAGCCGGTGACGCTGACCTTGCGCACGATGGGCGAGCGGATCAGCCGCTCCGCGATCATCGAGGAATTGCCGGTCAGGAAATTCACCGCCCCCGCCGGAATGCCCGCATCGTGGCAGGCGGCGACAAGGGCCGCACAGCTTGCCGGGGCTTCGCCAGCCGGCTTGATGATGATCGAACAGCCGGCACCCAGCGCCGCCGCGATCTTGCGCGCCGGCAACAGCGCCGGAAAGTTCCACGCCGAAAAGGCCGCGACCACCCCGACCGGCTGATAGATGACGGACAAGCGGCTTTCGCCGGTGCGGCCCTCGATGATCTGGCCATAGATCCGCTTGGTTTCCTCGGCATACCACTCGAACTGGTCCGCCGCCGCGTTGGTCTCGCCACGTGCCTCGGCAATCGGCTTGCCGGTTTCCAGCGACATCAACGTGGCAATCGTCTCGACCCGCTCGCGGATCAGCTCGGCGGCCTTGCGCAACAGCGCGGCGCGATCCCATGTCCCGACGCGGCGCCAGGTGGCAAAGCCCGACTGGGCGGCGGCAAGGGCGGCGTCGACATCGTCTTCGGTGGCCATCGCAATGGTCCCGAGCGACTCTTCGGTGGCGGGGTCGGTGACGTTGCGGGTTGCCTTGCCGCTGGCGGCGCGCCACTCGCCGCCGATGAAGAGATTTAGGTCGTGATACACTTCTCGATCCTCCTGAGGCGTTCCGAGATGGGCCTGAACTGCAGGTTGTCTCGAAACACCCTTGATAAATTTCGGTTTTCGGCTCCGGGGTCAGATCATCTGTTCGACATAGCGCGCCTGCACATCGTCGACCCAGTTGCCGACGTTCCAGCTGCCATAGGCCCCCATTCCGGCGGTGTCCTCGGGCCCGTCATGCACCGCGATGTGCAGGAGCGAAAGCCCGTCATGCGCATAGGCCTGTTCCAGCGCGGCGCGCAGGCTTTCGGCGTCAAACCCGGCGTGCAGTGCCTTGACCCCGGAGACCGACCCCGCCAGCGCGACGTAATCGACCGCCACACCGTCATTGGTGCGGAATTCCTCGCCGTATTGCGCTGCCTGCAGGCCGGAAATCGCCGCCATCCGGCGGTTGTCGAACAGCGCGATGATGCCGCGCACGCCATGTTCGACCGCGTCGATCAGCACTTGCGGGTTCATCATGAACGACCCGTCGCCGGTAAAGGCGATGCCGTATTTCGGCGCATCGACCCCCGCCGCCGACAGCAGTGCCGAGCCTGCGAAGCCCATGTAGGACGCCCCCGTCTCGGTCACGGTCTGCCCCGGCGCGTCGTCCTCGACGATCTGGAAACCATTGGCCTGAACGTCGCCCGCATCAAAGAACTTCACCGCGTCCTTTTCCTTGGCGAAGGCCGCGACGGTGTGGATCGCGGCGGGCTGGCCCAGCACCGGACGACCCCAGACAGAATCCGCGAAGGGGGCGGCGTTGATCCGTTCTGCCTTGAACGCAGTCCACTCGGCCTTCTTGTTCTCGCAGGCCTTCAACCACGCGCCGCGATCCCCTGCGGGGGCCGCTTCGATCAGACCGGCGATCACCGCCGCGATGTCGCCCGGCAGGCAGGTGGTATTGGCATAATGCGCCAGATCATTGAAATCGCCGTTGATGTTGATCACGGCTTTGGCCTTGGGATAGCCGATGCCCGAGCAATCCGCCTGACAGACGCCGCGCGAGCCGATCATCACCACCAGGTCGGCCTCGCCCATCGCATAGTTGCCGCTGATCGACCCCTTGGAGCCGCCGACGTGCATGTTCTGCGGATGGGCATCCGGCAGCACGCCGGTCGAACCTGGCGACAGCACCACCGGCGCGCCGATATGTTCGGCCAGACGCCGCACCATCGCGGCGGCCTTGCGGGTGCCGCCGCCCGCCTTGATGACCGGGCGCTTGGATTTCGCCAGAACCGCGACCGCTTCGGCAAAGGCATCGTCATGCGCGGGCGCCATCGGCGGAATGCGGGTTTTCTGCGGCAGGGTGGCGAGGTTCACCTTCACCCGCGCCGGCTGGGTGTTGATCGGCAAAAGCACGAAGAACGGACCCGCCTTGTAGGGGTGATGCACGCAGGCGGTGCCCCGGCGCAGGCATTCGCGCAGCGCCTCGGGTGTGTGCAGCGTGTAGGATTGCCCCATCAGCGCGGCCATCTGACCGAACAGCCCCTGGGCAGGCTTGGGAACCTGCTGCATGTTGTAGCCTTCGCCGCGCGTCGTCTCGTCGCCGTAGATGTGATAGACGCCGATGCCGTTGGACGCCGCCGCCAGCGACCCCGCCATCGCCTGCAGCCCACCGGGCCCGATCGAGGTCACCACCGCCGGGGTCTCGCCATAGACCCAGGCATGCGCGGTCGCGGCATGGGCCATCTCGACCTCGTTGCGGCAGTTCACGACACGGGTGACGCCTTCTTCGGTATAGATGCGAAGGATTTCGCCCAGATCGGTTGAGCCATGCCCGAAGATCGCGTAATAGCACCGCACCTCCTGTTTCAGCAGACCGACCACCAGCGCCTCGGACAGGGTCAGGTCCGCGATCGTCGGCAGCGCGCCGCTGGCAAGCGCGTCAGACAGGCCGCCCGCCGATGCGATGGCTTTCGCGCGCGCGCGGATCTCTCGTGCCAGCGGCGTGTCTGCGGGCTTAATTGGACTGGGTTGATGCATCGGACTTAACCTTCGGACTGGATTTGGCGAAATAGGCGCGGACGGATTTGAACACCTGGATGCCGACGATCAGGATCGCGACCGACAGGAACCCGGCGGCGGGCACGGAGGTATAGAAGATGTCGAGCCTGCCCTCGGACAGGATCATCGCGGTTCGGAACTCGCGCTCGATCGACGGGCCGAGCACGAGGCCGAGAATGATCGGCGTCAGCGGAATCTTCGCCCGGTTCAGCCCGTAGGCCATCGCGCCAAGCACGGCGGCGGCAACCACATCGAACACCGAGTTGCGGATGCTGAAGGCTCCATAGCCGCACATGATCACGATACCCACGGCCAGCAGATGCGCCGGCACGCGCAGCAGCTGCACGAAGAAGCGGATGCCGAGAAGCTGGATGACAACCACGAAGGCATAGGCCGCCACGATGGCCAGGTAGATCTCGTAGATTTCCAACGAATGTTCCAGAAACAGCATCGGGCCGGGGATCAGCCCGTGGATCAGCATCCCCGACAGCAGGATCGCGGTGGCCGGGTCGCCGGGAATCCCGAGCGACAGAAGCGGGATCATCGCCCCGCCCGTCACCGCGTTGTTGGCCGTCTCGGGCGCCACGACGCCTTCCATCGCGCCGTGCCCGAACTTCTCGGGGGTCTTGGAGGTCTTCTTGGCATGGGCATAGGCGAGGAACGCGGCAATCGGGCCGCCGGTGCCGGGGATCGCACCGACGCCGGTGCCGATCAGCGAGCAGCGCAGCATAAGCCAGAAGTTCTTCGCAAGATCGCGGATCGACGGCAGTTCCGCGCGCACATCGGCAAGTTCGTTGATTTCCCGGTCGGCGCGGTAGTGCTCGACGAAGGCGTCGATCACATGCGGAACGGCGAACAGCGCGATCATCGCGACCAGGATGTTGATCCCCTGCTGCAAGGTGATGGTGCCGAATGTCAGCCGCTGGATGCCGCTCATCTCGTCGATGCCGATGGCCATCACCATCAGGCCGATCACGGCACCGATCAGCCCCTTGACGATGGAGCCCGCAGAGAGGCCGCAGATCGTGGACAGGCCGAAGATCAACAGCCCGAACGTCTCGGCAGGGCCGAAGCGCATGGCAAGGCCAGCCACGAAATCGACCGAGAACATCATGATGATCAGGCTGACGAAACCGCCGAAGGCCGAGGCGACCACCGCGGTCCCGAGCGCCAGCGACGCCTTGCCGTGGCGGGTCAGCGGATAGCCGTCGAGAACGGTCGCGGCCGCCGAAGGCGTGCCGGGTATCCCCAGCAGGATCGCGGAGACCGAGCCGCCGGTCATCCCGCCGATATAGGTGCCGAGCAGCAGACCGATGGCCGGTGCCGCGTCGAGCGTGAAGGACATCGGAACGACCAGCGCCATCGCCACGGTGAAGGTCAGCCCTGGAATCGCGCCGAAGATGACCCCGAGCAGACAGCCCGAAAAGATCGCGATCAGCGTTACCGGCGAGACGGTAACCTGCAAAGCCGTAATCAGAATGTCCATCTGGTGTCGTCCCCTGTCAGTCTGGTCGCGTCGGTCATCAGAACAATGAAATCCACGTGCCGCGTGGCATGTAGGCCCCGAGCACCTCGCCAAAGATCAGCCAAGAGCCAATCGTGATGCCCAGCGCCATGCCCGAAACGACGAGGAACCGGCGCTCCTTCAGGATCAGAAGGAGCGCCACCACGGTCAGGAAGGTGGCGACGACAAAGCCGAGCTTCTGCATGACATATCCATAGATCGCGATGGATACGCAGACCGTCACCAGAACCCGCAACCTGAGCCAGAGCGCCGCTCTTGCGGCCTCGACTGCGGGTCCGTTGCCGTCTTCGCGCACCGCAGGGGCACGCGCGGCCTCGCGGCGCCGATTGCCCAGGCTCGCGCCGACAAGGATGGCCGAAAGAACCATCAGCGCGATGCCCAGCACAAGAGGGAAAGCCCGGGGCCCGACACCGGTGCCCGTCGGGACCGTGACATAGACGGTCACGGTCCAGACCACCGAAAGAACGAACAGACTCGCTCCGACGGCCAGATCACGGCGGATGGAGTTCCCCGGATTCTCCATGATCTTACTGCGTCTTAAGACCGAGGCCGTCCATCAGCGCGGCAATGGTCGCATCGTCACGCGCGATCAGCTCGCCAAAGGCGGCGTGATCCTCGAAGTCCGGTTCAAACCCGAGGGTTTTGCCCGCTTCGCGGAACTCCTCGCTGGCGACGGCCTTTTCCGCCGCATCCTGAAGCACAATGATCACGTCGTCAGGGGTTCCCGCCGGTGCCACCAGACCGCGCCACATGACGATGTCGATCCCTTCGGCACCGCTTTCGGCGCAGGTCGGGATATCGGGCATCGAGGCCACGCGCTCGGCGCTGGTCAGGCAAAGGATGCGCAGTGTTCCCGCCTCGTGGTGCGAGATGAACTGGCCCGGCCACTGCACCGCCGCGTCGAGACGCCCGGCCAGAAGCTCCACGGGCGCGCGGCCCTGGTCATAGGGCACGTTGATGGCCTGGTCCGCGAGACCGACGGCCGCCAGCAGCGCCTCGGTGGTGAGATGGGTGAACGACCCGTCGCCCGATGCCCCGATCTTGAGCTTCTCGCCGGAGGCATGGAGCGCCGCGGCCATGTCGGCAATCGTCTCCCAGCCGGAATCGGCACGCACGGCGATGGCGGGAACCTCGGTGCTGATCTTGGCGATGGGGGTGAAGGCGGTGTAGTCGAAATCGATGTTGCCGCCGTGGAAGCTGGTGCTGATCGAGTTCGAGTTCCACACGATATTGTAGCCGTCGGCGGGCATCGAATGAACGTATTGATACCCGACCGAGCCGCCGCCACCCGAGCGCATCACCGGCACGACCGGTTCGGGCAGGTTCTTGGACATCAGGTCCGCCAGCAACTGGCCGATGGTCTGCGCCGTGCTGCCGAACAGGATCGTCATCTCGACCGGCTTTTTCGGAAAGTCCTGCGCGGTCGCGCTGGTTCCGAAGGCGGTCGCAGCGAGTGCCCCGATCAGGGCTGCTTTCAAACTTACTGGCATTTTTCTCTCTCCCTTTTGAAACATGGAATATGTGTTCAAGTCGTTGATTATGGCCGCTTTCCTGCGGCTCTGGCTATTATGGTCGTGGCATCTGCGGTTTTGTCTTCCTCCTACTCGGGGCGCTGCGACAAGGCCCAAGCATCGCGGATCACGCGCTTGGCATTTGCCAGAATGATCTCCGAGACCTCGCCGGCCAGAACCGGACGCACTTCGGCGCTCACGATCGGGCGCACGGGCTTATCGAAAAACCCGCTCCTGGTCAGTTCGCGAAAGAACGTCACCACTTCGGCGGTATCGGTCTCGCCGCCGGGGATTCCGAAACGGGGCTGGATATCGCCGTAGGCCGGGTGCGACTTGTCCCGGAACACGCAGTTTCCGAGATGGACCGCGTCAAGGAATTCGGCCAGCAGCGGGATGCTCTCCTCGGGGGTCTCGTTGAGCAGCGGGAAGTGGCTGAGGTCGGTCAGAAGCCCGAAATTCGGATAATCCGGGCGGATCGCGCGGGCGATATCCAGCGCATCGCCAACCGGGCCGATCAGGTTCATCTTGTCGATCGCGCGGTCGAAGATCTTGAGCGTGATCGCCAGCCCGTCCTTTTCCTCGTTCGTGTGATCGAGGATCTGGTGCAGTGAGTCGACCAGCAGTTTCTTGGCCTCTTCGCGCCTGGCGTCGCCCGGATCCTTCCCCGCGATCAGCCGCACCACCTCGGCCCCGAGTTGACGCGCTTCGTCGACCGAGCTTTTCACCGCATCGACCGCCTTGGCGCGCTCGCCGGCGTCGAAGTGGTTGAGGTTGAACTTGTTGCTCAGCATCTTGGGCTGCGTCGCATAGGCGACAGACAGATGGCTCTGGTCAAGGATATGGCGCGCGGTGTTGCGCACCCGGTAGTCCTTCATCCAGCCGACCTCGACCGCGGTCCAGAACTCGTCGGCGCAGATCTTCTCGAGCGTCTCGACAATCGGACCCGCGCCGGTCTCGATGCCCGGAAAGGCCTTGAAGTGGACGATGCCGACGCGCATCGCGCTATACATAGAAGTCTCCAACGTCGTGTTCTCCCTGGTGTTCTTCACTCTTGTTCCGCCGTGGCGGGGCGCCTTGGCAGGTTCAACGTCACTCGGCCGCGATCCCCTCATCGCGCAGTCTCTTGTCCTTCAGCCCCTGCAGGATTTTCTCCGGCGTCGCCGGCAGCGAGGTGATCCGCACGCCGATCGCGTCATAGATCGCGTTCATGATCGCGGGCGCGGTCGGAACCAGCGCCGGCTCGCCGATGCCCTTGGCGCCCAGCGGGCTGAGCGGGTCGCGGTCCTCGACGAGGAACGAGGTGATCTCCGGCACGTCGAGCGCGGTCGGCAGGATGTATTTCGAGAAACCGTGAGTCGTGGTGTGGCCCTCGACGGTCTGGTAATCCTCCATCAGCGCCTGACCCAGGCCCTGAACGATGGCGCCCTCGATCTGGCCCTCGACGCCGCGCGGGTTGATCGCCCGGCCCACGTCATGCGCGGCCCAGATGCCCAGAACCTGCACCTCGCCGGTGACGGTATCAACCTCGACCTCGGCGACCTGCGTGCCGAAGACATAGACCTGCCAGGGCGCGCCCGACCCGTCGACCGGATCGAGCCCGGTGCCGTGGGCGGTGAAACTGGCCGACCCGACCGGCACCACGCCGCGCCCCTTGCAGATCGCAACCGCCTCGGCCATCGTCATCGACTTGTTGGTGCCTTCGGCATGCAGGATGCCATCGAACGCGTGCAGCAACGTGGCTTCGACGTCCCAGTATTCGGCCAGGACCGCGAACAGCTTGTCGCGCGCGTCGCGGCAGGCAAGTGCGACCGAATTGCCCAGCATGTAGGTCTGGCGCGTCGCCCCGGCATGGGCCGCCTCGGGCGAGCGGGCGGTGTCGTTGTCGCCCAGCGTCACCTGTTCGGGGCGGATGCCAAGCTCTTCAGCCGCGACCTGGGCCAGCAGCGTCAGGATGCCCTCGCCGATCTCGGTCACCCCGGTCACGACCTTGGCGGTGCCGCCGTCATCGAGTTCCGCCCAGGCACCGGCGCGATCGATCGTCGCGGTGCGCGCAATACCATACCAGGACGCCGCGACGCCGCGCCCTCTGACCGTGCGTTCCATCACGCGACCCTTTCCCTGGTTTCGGGCTTGGCGGCAAACCGCTCGCCCAGCTTGCAAGGCGCGCGGGTGCCCGCGCCATGTGTGTCGCCTCGCGTCGTGCCGCGCACGTTCGGCGCCCCCGCCTCCCAGCGAGAGCCCTGCTCGGCCGCGTCCAGCACCATGCCAAGCGAGGCGGTGCCAAGCTTTTGCTGCGTATGGGTCAGCGAGCCCGGCGTCATCATGTTGCGCCGGCGAATCTCGAACGGGTCGAGGCCCAGTTTCTCGGCCGCCATGTCGACCATGCTTTCGGTCGCGAACTGGACCTGCATGCCGCCAAAGCTGCGAAACGCGCCGGACGGCGTGTTGTTGGTATAGACCACCGTGGTGTCGACCTTGAGATTGTCGATCTCGTAGGGACCGCAGGACAGGATCGCCGCCTTGCGCATCACGCCTTCGGACGACATGCCGTAGGCGCCGCCATCCGACAGCATGTCGAACTCCATCGCGGTGATCTTCCCGTCGCGCGTCAGCCCCATGCGGACCTTCGAGCGTGACGGATGCCGCTTGGCGGTGCTGACGATGGATTCCTCGCGGGTAAAGACGATCCGCACCGGCTTGTGGGTCTGCATCGCGGCAAGCGCCAGCATCCCCTGATAGATCATGTCTTCCTTGCCGCCGAAACCGCCGCCCACCGGGCTCATGATGAAGCGCACCTTCTGGATCGGCCGGTCGATGATCGCCGCCAGCATGTGGCGGTGGTGGGTGATGTTCTGGCTGGGCGAAATCACCGTCACCACGTCGTCGTGATCGACATAGGCGATGCCCGCCTCGGGTTCGAGATAGGCGTGTTCGACCTGCTGGGTCGAAAAGTTTTCCTCGAGGATCAGATCGGCGGCGGCAAATCCGGCCTCGATGTCGCCCTTGCGCAGCGGGATGTGCTTGACGATGTTGTCGGGCGCATACTCGTGCAGCACCGGCGCGCCGGGCGCCAGCGCATCCGCCGCGTCGAACAAACCAGGGAGTTCGCGGTAGGTAACCTTGATCCCGGCCAGCGCGCGCCGGGCGCTGCGCTCGTCGGTGGCGGCGACGGCTGCGACCGCCTCTCCGACATAGCGCACCTTGCCGCGCGCCATGATCGGCTGGTCGTGAACGAAGACGCCAAAGCCGTCGACGCCGGGCACATCCTCTGACGTGATGACACATTCGACGCCCGGCATGGCCTTTGCTGCCGAAGTGTCGATCGAAACGATCTCCGCATGCGGGTGCGGCGAGCGCAGCACCGCCATGTGCAGCATGTCGGGCAAGACCATGTCGCCCGCGTATTTCAGACGACCCGCCACCTTGGCGGGCGCATCGGTCCGGCGCACGCTGTTGCCGATATAGCTTTCGCCCACCGCATCGGCCTCGAGCGCCGCAGGGGTCAGCCGCCCGGCGATCACGTCGCGCGCCAGTTCGACCGCCTCGATGATCTTGGTGTAGCCGGTGCAGCGGCAGATGTTGCCGCCCATGCGTTCCTTGATCTCCTCATGCCCGGCATCCGGGTTGTCGCGCAGGGCCGAGGTCGCCGCCATCACCATGCCCGGAATGCAGTAGCCGCACTGGCTTGCCCCGGTCTTGTAGAAGGCGCGCTGGATGACGGTGAGGTCGCCGGGGCGCGACAGCCCCTCGACCGTCTCGATGCTGGTGCCGTCGGCCTTGGCGGCGGGCATCAGGCAGGATTTCACCAGCTTGCCGTCGACGAAAACCGAACAGGTGCCACACTCACCGGCGCCGCAGCCTTCCTTGGTGCCGGTCATGTTCAGATCGTCACGCAACACGTCGAGCAGACGCAGGCCGGGGTCGACGCGTTTGGACACGGTCTTGCCGTTGACTTCGAAATTGAGCTCGAGTTCAGGCATTGGCTGTCTCCTTTTTCTGCGCCTGGGCGCTGTGCGCGGCATGGGCCAGCGCATCCTCGACGGCGGCGCGCACGAAGCCGCGCACAACGCTGCGCCGGTAGTCGACACGCGTGCGCGACGCGACAAGCTCGACCGGACCGGCGCAGGCAAGCTCGATCAACTCGTCGCTGATCTCCTTGCCGCGCAGCATCGCCTCGGTTTCGGTCAGGCGCATCGGCTTCGGCCCGACCCCGCCGAGCGCGAGGCGGACATCCTCGAAGACCTTCCCCGTCGGATCGGTCTTGACCACCGCGGCGCAACAGACAGACGAGATCACCAGCGACCGCCGCTGCCCCACCTTCTGAAACGAACCGCCATAGCCCGGTAGCGCATCGACCGTGACGGCCGCGACGATCTCGCCCGGCTTCAGATCGGTGCGCCCCGGCCCGCTGATGAAGTCGGCAACCGGCATGGTCCGCGTGACCACGGTGTCGCCTTCAAGCCGCGCAATCTCGATATCGCCGTTCAGGGCGATCACCGGCGGCGTGCCATCGGCGGCGGGCGACGCGTTGACGAGATTGCCCGCCAGCGTCGCCTGTTGCCGGATCTGGTCATCGGCGAACCAGATCGAGCAGAACGGCATGCACGGCAGGGAAAGGGCCAGAACCGGATCGGTCAGGAAATCCTGCCAGACCACATTGGCCCCGAGCCTGATGCGGCCGTCTTTCTGCTGGTAGCCGGAAAGTTCCGCGACCCGCGACACGTCGATCAGCGTGTCGATCTCGACGTCACCCGCCCGCCCCTCACGCGCCCAGGGCAGGATATCGGTGGCCCCGGCGACAAGCCGGCTGCCCTCGGGGGCGTCCCGCCAAAGCGCGAGCGCCTCGGACAAGGACTTCGGCATCAGATAGCTGCGGCAGCTTAGCATCGGATTTCTCCCGGAATCATGCGCTTGCGTTAGCGTTTTCTCGCGGGCGGCAGCCTATTCGGCTGCCACCTTCCGGCGCGCGGCGTGCTTGTTCTTCACCACCACCTTGATCGCATCCTCGACCCGATCCCGGGCGTAGCGAATGGCCTCCGGCAGATCGTCCATGTCGAAGGTGTGGGTATGGATCAGGGTGCTGTCGAACCGCTTCTGGCGCATGAAGGCTTCGGCCCGGTGGGTGGCCGATTTGCCCTCGCCGCGGATGCCGTAGAGGTAGATGTTGTTGCGCACGAGATGGGCGATATCGACCTGCGGGTTCTCGCCGGGAAAGGCTGCCAGACAGATCCGTCCGCCCCGGTTCACCATCTGCGCGGCCTCGTTGATGCCGTTGGGCGCGGCCGAGCACTCCAGCACGTAATCGACACCCATTCCGCCGTTCAGGCGCTTGACCGCCTCGACAGGGTCTTCCTTGCGGACGTTGATCACGTGGTCGGCACCCAGTTTCTTGCCGATCTCGAGCCGGTTGTCGCGGGTCCCCGTCAGAAAGACCGGCTGCGCGCCCAGCGCCTTGGCGACGGCGACGCCCATCAGGCCGATCGGCCCCGGACCGGTCACCACCACGCTCTCGCCGGCGACGAGACCGCCCAGTTCGGTCAGGCCATACATCGCGGTGCCGGCGGTGACGACCAGCGTTGCCTCCTCATCCGACATCGAGTCGTCGACGTGGACCAGCGTGTTGATGTTGTTGACCTGGTATTCGCAGAACCCGCCGTCGGTGGTGAACCCGTTGGCGCGATGGCCCTTGTCCACGTCGCCGTAGTTCTTGCCGTAGTTGTGGCAGGACGTGTACATCCCCTGCCGGCAGCGCTTGCACTGGCCGCAGCCGGCGTGGATTTCCACGGTCACGCGCTCGCCGATGGTGTATTCGTCCACACCCGGCCCCAACGCGACCACCGTTCCCATGTATTCATGCCCCGGCGTGAAGTTCTTGTTGAAAGGATCGCCCCCGTGAATCTGTGCGGGCGGACCGTGATAGATGATCTCGAAATCGGTGGCGCAGATGGCGACGGCGTCGATCCGCACCAGGACTTCGGCCTTGCCGGGCACCGGCACGACCTTGTCGACCAGCTCAAGCTCGCCGGGATTGTTCAGCACCCAGGCCTTCATCTTGTCGGGCACCGGATAATCTGCGTTGGTCTTCACGTTTGCGGGCATTGCCATTGGGGTCCTCCACCATTTCCTGTCTGTTCGTGGTCGTGTGTTCAGTAGCGGCTCACCTTCAGTCGGCCTGAAAGCTCCCGCGCATATTGTGTCACCTTGCGGATCACGACGTCGCGCTGCTCGCCGCTGAGGCTTCCGGCCGCGAACGAGGCCGAGATCGAGGCGACCACCGTGCCGCTCTCGTCGCGAAGCGCCGCGCCGATGCAGGCAACACCCTCGCGCAGTTCCTCGTTGTCCTCGGCATAGCCGTTGCGCCGCACCAGCCGCAGATCGTCCATCAGTTCGGACAGACTGACGATGGTGTTGTCGGTGAACCGTTGCAGGCCGTTCTCGGAAATCACGTTCGCGACCACCTGCTCGGGCAGCCACGCCAGGATCGCCTTGCCGGTCGCGGTAGCATGCGTGGCGCGCATCTTGCTGATTTCATCGGCTTCCTTGACCACCGATTCGGCGCCCGCGACGGTGAACTTGGTGATCAGGAACATGCCGTCGAACACGGCAAGCTGGACCGTCATGCCCAGCTCCTCCGCCATTTCGACAAGGGTCGCGCTGGTGATGTCGGCGATATCCAGCTTGCGCTGGCTGCGTTCGGCTAGTTCCTGCAATTTCGACGACAGCATGTATCCGCGATTGCGCCCGGTCCGAAGGACATAGCCGCGCTCGACGAGCGTGGTCACGAGATGATGGCAGGTCGACACATTGAGGCCCGACGCCTGCGCCAGTTCGCCCAGCCCGATCGGCTGTTGGCGGGCGACGAGAATCTCGATGATCTCGAAGGCCCGGTCGACCGACTGGATGGTCTTGACCTGCTTGCTCACCGGGCGCGCATCGGACGGTTCCGGCACCGCCACGTCACTCGCGTCACGTGCTGCGATCCCTTGGGTCTCCGCCTCGCTGATGCTGTCGTAAACTGCCACCGGAGTGTCTTCCTGATTGCTGTCATTGGCCATCACACTGTCCTTTTAAGAAATAGTAGTCAAATGTATTTCATCAGATTGAACACTTTTTCACAATGTGAAGTTTGATCCTATGTTGACAACCATCCGCCCTCGTCTATTTAACTTGGACAACAGCGGCTATTTGTGCGGGAATGGTAAGATGGGTGTCAGCTATCTCGTTTATGTGAGTGCGGCAAAGCGGGGCCTCGGCGCCGCGGATCTGGAAGCGATTCTCGACGAGAGCCGGACATACAACGCCGATCACGACATCAGCGGACTGCTTGTATTCGCCCGATCGACGTCCGGCGGTCCCGGCAGCTTCATGCAGGTTCTGGAAGGCGACGCGAAAGAAATCGACGCCCTGCGCGCGAGGATATTCGCCGATCCCAGGCATCACACCAAGGTCGTTCTCGAGCGCGGCGAAAAGCCGGCTCGGGATTTCGCCGACTGGTCGATGGCGTTCAAATCGCTGTCGGCATCCGATCTTGACGAACACCCGGCCTTCAAGGATCTGGGCGAGCCGCATTTTCTCGAGCGGTGCAATCGCGACGGCGCCGAGGGCGCGCTCAGGTTTCTGTGCGAATTCTGGAACGCCGCCAGCTGACGTCCCGCGCATCGCCGGTTTCGCCCATCCGGCAAGAGCGGGCAACGCCCCACCCATGCGCAGACCCATCGGCGGAGATCACGCCCGCCGCCGACGGGGCCCTGTCGTCACGAACACTCGCTGGCAGGACTACCCCGCGATGCCATCCGCGCTCATCGCGTCGATTTCCTCGGGGGTGAACTTCAGGCTCGTCATCAGCTCACGAAACGACACACCGCCGCTCTCGGGCACGGCACCGCGCGTGCCGCCGCCAAAGGCGGCCAGTTGCGCGACCTGCCCGTGTTCGGGATGGGTGTAGCTGGTGAAGACCTCGCGTTCACGCCAATGTTGTTGCGCCGCCAGCTCGTCAATGGTCAGAACCGGCGTGACGCAGGCATCGACGTTCTCGAACACGCCGGTCCACTCGTCGCGCGTGCGGCCGCGGAAGGCGGCGGCGATGTCGGCGCGCAGACCCGGCTGGGCTGCGGCGTCATACTGGCGCGCCGGACCATTCTGGATGCCGAGTCGCTCGCAGAGGTTGGCGAAGAACTTCGTCTCGACCGCCCCCACCGCCATCGCCCCACCATCCGCCGTGGCATAGACCGAGTAGCAGGCATATCCGCCGTTCACCACGGTCGGCTCGGACTTGCCGGTGACAAGCGCGCGGTCGATGTCGAGCGACATGAGGTGCAGCACGCCCTCGGCGGCGGAAACGTCTAGGTATTGGCCGCGTCCGGTGCTCTGGCGCGCGACCAGGGCGGCGAGGATGCGCAGCGCCGCCTGCCAGCCGCCACCGGCGCTGTCGGCAAGGGTCATGCCCGGCATCGCGGGCTTACCCTCGGCGTCGCGCCCGGACAGTGCCAGCCCGCCGCTGATCGCCTGATAGTTGAGGTCATGGCCAGCCTGCGATGCCATCGTGCCGGTCTGCCCGTAGCCGGTGGTCGAGCAATAGACGATGCCGGGATTGGCGGCGCTGACCGGCTCATAGTCGATGCCAAGACGTTTTGCGACGCCGGGGCGGAAGCCCTCGACCACGATGTCGGCCTGCTCGGCCATGCGCAGGAACACCTTGGCCGCGCCGGGACGTTTCAGATCGAAGGTGATCTTTTCGGCCCCCCGAAGCGCGCCATAGGTGTGCCACTCCAGCGCTGTCCGCCCAGAGGCGGACGGCGGCTCCAGCCGTATCCAGCGCGCGCCAAGGTCCGCCAGAACCCGCACACAGCGCGCCGATGGTCCGATACCGGCAAGGTCGATCACGGTCATGCCTGCAAGATCAGAAGTCATTCCAGCATCCTTCAACATTGGCGTCGGGCAGGTGGTTTACGCCTGCCCGACCCTGGCACGGCTTACCTGCGTGCGTCTTCTAGCGGCGGCAGTTCGGCCAGCAACCAGCGATCCGCCTTGCGCTTCCACGGGTTCTCGCCACCCTGCTCGGAGGGCAGCGCCACCGTCACGGTCGTCGCGGTGGCGAGCCTGTCGCCCACCTTCGCCTCGACGTTGACATCGACCCAGCTGCACCCGGTGTGGTCATGGGTGATGCGCATGACCTCACCCGAGATCTGCAACAGATCGCCGGGGCAGATCGAGGAGCGCATCCGGAACTTCATCCGCCCGAGCCGCGCCATCGGTCCCGCCCAGTCGGTGATATACCGGCTCATCCAACCCGCCTGATTGGGGGTGTTCATGATGATCCCCGGAAGGTTGACGCGGATGCACCATTCGTGGTCGTGGTGCTGCGGCTGGAAGTCGCGCGAGGCCGAAGCGCCCAGGACGATCGTGGTTGGCGTCACCGGAACCTTCAAGGTCGGCAGTTTGTCACCCACCGCAATCTGGTCGGCGCTGAGGTTTGCAAGTTTCCGAGTCATCATGCCGGGTCCTTGTTGTAGGAAAAGAAGCTGAAGCGGTCGATGCTGACCATCTCGCCCTTCTGGTTGCGAAATTCGACCACGGCGGTCCAGTCACGACCGGTGCCAAGACGGGTGGTGCGAAGCTCGCCGCATTTCGAGATGTAGGAGGTCACCGTGATCCGGTCGCCGAGGCGCAGCGGTTCATAATATTCGGCTTCGATCGAACCGACGACGCCTTCCTTGAGGCCGGTGAACTCCTTGAAGGAGAAATGCGCCTCGACCGGCAGTCGGGGCCAGACCCGTGGCGCGTCCGGCTCGACGCCGTGGATGTCCCAGACATGCTCGGGCCGGCGCGGCGACCAGCGGTAGGAGGTGGCGAAGGTCGAGGCCATCGGCGACGGCGCGATGATGCCGTCGGTGATCTCGTTGGCCACGTCTTCATCCCAATAGACCGGGTTGGCGTCGCGCACCGCTTCGAGCCAATGGTTGATCGCGCCTTGTTCGACCACCAGTTCGGCCTCGTTCTCAAAGCGAAAGCCGATCCAGTCTTCCAGTTTTTCCGGTAATTTCAATGTCATGTCCTCCTATACCGGCAGTCCGAGACCGCGGCGTGCGATGATGTTGCGCTGGATCTCGTTCGATCCCGCACCGATGATCCAGATCACGACCGCAACCCGCGCGCGCGCATAGAGCCCGCCCGCCGGCGCATCCGGGTCCTCATCGGTCAGCCACGACCCCGGTCCCATCAGTTCAAGCGCCTGATCTGCCAGGAAGCGTCCGAATTCGCTCATCGCGATCTTGTTCATCGACGAGCGGATGGTCGCCACGGCGGGGTCTTCGGCGGCCAGCACGCTCAACCCCTGCAAGCGGCAAACCTCCAGCCCGCGCGCGATCTTGCCGGCGAGGCGTTTCGCCTCGGGCCGGTCGCGCACCGGTTCGCCGTCGATGGTGGCGGTGTTGATCCAGTCGAGGAAGATCTCGGACAGCCTCTGGATCGGGCCGAGCGGAAACAGCACATGCCGCTCGAAATCAAGCGCTTCGGCGACGTAGTAGAACGCCTGCCCCGGCTCGCCGACCACCTGATTGTCGGGAATCCAGACATCATCGAGAAACACCTCGTTGGTGCGGTGGCCGTCGATCGTCCACATCGGGTTCACCTGGATGCCGGGATGATCCATCTCGACCATGAACAGCGTGATGCCCTTGTGCTTCGGCCGGTCCGGGTGGGTGCGGGCCATGAGGAAATACCACTCGGCAAAGTGCGCCGAACTGGAAAACCGCTTCTGGCCATTGAGCCGCCAGCCGTCGCCGTCCCGCACCGCCTTGAGCTTGAGCGACCCGAGGTCGGACCCCGCATCGGGCTCGGAATAGCCGATGGCCCAGTCGATCTCGGCGTTGAGGATCTTGGGCAGGAAGCGTTCCTGCTGCTCTTTCGAGCCACGGCGCAAGAGCGTCTTGCCGATGATGCCGACGCCCTTGCCGCTTCCGGGCATCCCCTGATAGGCCAGTTCCTCGGTCAGGAGGTAGTCATAGACCCCGTCCATGCCCTTGCCGCCAACCTCTTCCGGCCAGGACAGGCCAAGATAGCCACCGGCCGCGAGGTCCTTCATGAACTGCTTGCGGTCGGGCGTGTCGGCATAGCCCGAGTTGAAGGTCGGCTTGTAGGCCACGCCGGGCTTGGCGATCTTGGCGATGTATTCACCGGCCTTCTTGCGGAACGCGTGTTCTTCTTCGGAAAAATCGAAATCCATCTTGTATCTCCTTCTCGCCCTCTGCGGGCATGTCCTAGGCCAGTTGTGCCAGCGCCTGGCTGCCAACCTGCTCGTTCAGGGCTTCGGCGCTGCCCCAGGCAAGCTCGTGCTGTCTGGACCGGCGGAAATAGAGCTGAACGTCGATGTCCAGCGTGAACCCGATGCCGCCAAAGGTGTTCTGCGCCGCCTTGGTGGCCTCGTGCGTCGCGTCGTTGGATTCGAGATAGGCCATGGTGGCGATCTGCTTGTAGGGGCGTCCGACATCCTGCGCCCAGGCCGCCTCGAGCGTGATCATCCGCGCCCCCGCCAGCAGTGTCGCCGCATCCGCGAACGGGTGGGCGATGGCCTGAAAGCTGCCGATCGGCTTGCCGAACTGCTCGCGCTCCTTGGCATAGGTGGTGCCAAGCTCCATGGCGCCTTCGCCACATCCCACCCCCCAGGCCGCCAGCGCGGTCATGCCGGTGGTCAGCACGTCCTGCCAATGCTCCCAACCGGACCCGACGGCGCCAAGCCGCGCCGATGCCGGCACCTCGACATTGTCGAACGCGACCTCGAACTGGGCGTCCTTGGCCATGGTCTTGTGCCGCTTCAGCGATATGCCCTTGGACTTCGGATCGACCAGAACGAGGTCGATATCGGTCGGGTTCGGGCCCGAGCGGACCAGTACGATCAGCCGGTCGACGGCGGCGGCGAACTGAACCATGAACTTCTTGCCATTGAGCCGGTAGCCGCTCGCGTCCGCATTGGCGCTGAGCTGCACGCCACGCTCGGAAAAGCTGTTGCCGGGCTCGAGCCATGCAACGGACAGCACCGCGTCGCCCGAGGCGATGGCGGGCAGCCATTCGCGTTTCTGCGCGTCGCTTCCGGCCCGCGCCAGCAAGCCCGCCGACAGCACTGACGACACGAACAGCGGCACCGGCGCCAGCGCGCGGCCCAGTTCCTCGAACACGATCGCCAGTTCCAGCGCGCCAAGACCAAGCCCGCCGAATTCCTCGGCAATGGTCAGGCCGGGCAGCCCCATCTCCGTGACCGCGCGCCACAGATCGGCGGGATAGCCCTTCTCGTCGCCCTCCATCTTGCGGACCACGTCGCTGCCGCACTTGTCGGTCAGCATGCGGCGCAAGGATTGCGTCAACTGCTTTTGTTCTTCCGTGTAATTCAGATCCATCTGAGGTCTCCTTTTATGCGTTCTGACTATTCGGCCGGATGCGATGCCGCGCCCGGATCGGCGGCAATGACCAGGGCGTCGACGGCGATGGCGCGGTCGGGCCGGACGATGACCGGGTTGAGATCAAGCTCGGCAATGGCGCCGCCAGCGGAGGCTGCCAGCCGCGCCACTCGCAGGGCGAGGTCGATGAACCCCTGCCGGTCGGCGGGCTTTGCGCCCCGCGCACCTTCGAGAAGGCGCGCGACCTTCAGCGAGTCGATCATCTCGGAAATGTCCTGCGCGTCGACCGGAAGCGGGCGGACGCTGACATCCGACAGGATCTCGGCATAGATGCCGCCCGCGCCGATCGTCAGGCTCGGCCCAAGCGCTGAATCGTTCGTCAATCCGATGATCATCTCGACGCCCGCGCCAACCTGTTCCTGCACCAGAACCCCGTCGATCACCGCCTTGGGGTCGAGCGCCCTGGCCCGCGCGACGAGTTCGTCATGGGCAGCCCCGGCGCCATCCGCGTCCTCGATGTCGAGCATCAGAAGCCCCACGTCGGACTTGTGCGGGAAGGCAGGCGACATCAGCTTCATCGCGACCGGCCAGCCAAGCTCTTTCGCGGCAGTCACCGCCTCGTCACGCGACGCGACCAGCCGCTCGCCGGCCATGTTGATGCCGGCCTCGAACAGAAGCCGCGCGGCATCGCCCGCGGCAAGAATGCCCGGCGTGCCAAGCACCTTCTGCGCCTCGGCGCTGAGAGGTTCGGCGAGCGACGGGCGGTCGCGGAAATGCGGGCTTGCCGCCTGATATCGCTGATAGGCCGCAAGCGCCTGGAAACAGCCGCGGAACGAGCGAAACACAGGCACGCCCGAGCGCACCGCGTTCTCGAGCGACTGGGCCTGCGATTGCGGCGAGCTGTAGACCGCCAGAACCGGCTTTTTCGCGGTCGGCGCCCAGGCCAGCAACTCCTCGGAGAACACGTTGCCGGGCGTCGGACCGGCGGCGCTGATCCCGAAGATCATCAGATCGGCCACCGGATCGGCCATCGCCGTATCGAGCAGCCTGATGCGCGTCTCCATCGGCTCCATCATGCTGAACTGGCCGCCGTTGTCGATCGGGTTGGACACCCGCAGCCCAGCCGGAAGCATCGCGGCAAGGGTCTTCTGCGTCGCCTCGCCCAGCACCGGAATGTCGATCCCGGCGGCGTCGGCCGCCTCGGACATGATCGCCACGTTGGCCCCGGAATAGGAATAGATCACCGCCCCGGTGCCGCTTTTTGCCGGCATGTGGGCGAACAGGTTCGCCACCTCCACCAGCTCGTCGATGTCCTGAACCCGGCTCACGCCATATTGCGCGAACAACCCGTTGACCGGCGCATCGGCGCCCGACAGGTGGCCGGTGTGCGACGCCGCCATCTCGGCGCCCTTCTTGCTCGCGCCGATCTTGAGCATCACCACCGGCTTGCCCTTGGCATTGGCCGCCATCAGCGCGGCGCGCAGCTTGGCGCCGGACTTGATGCCCTCGACATAGGCGGCGATCACCGAGGTTTTCGGATCATGCGCGAAGTAGTTGATCATGTCCGCCAGATCGACCCCGACCTCGTTGCCGAGCGCGACCCAACGGCTGAACCCGGCGCCAATCGCGGTGCCCTCGATGATCGCGCGCCCCTGCCCGCCGCTATGGGTGATCAGCCCGATCAACCCGCCGCGATGGCCTTCCGGCAGCGGCACCGGCTCCAGTGCGTTCTCGGCGGTGTTCGGCCCGATCAGCGTGACGCCGGTGCGGCGCACCACCTCGGCCAGCTCGTCCTCCAGCACCCGGCCCTCCGGCCCGCTCTCGCCAAAGCCGCTCGAGAACACGATGATCCGGGTGATGCCGGCGCCGGCACATTCCTCGACCGCCGCCGCCACGCGCGAAGCGCCGACCCGGACGATCGCCAGATCATAGGTGTCGGGCACGTCGGCAAGGCTGGCAAAGACCGGATCGCCCGACGGCGCCGGGCGCGGCTTGGGGTTGACGTAGCAGATCGGCAGGCCGAACCGGTGCGCGCGCTTGATCTGGTCGGGGTGCTCGTCAATCTTGCCGACAAAGATGATGCCGCGCGGATTGAACAGGTGCTCCAACGCCGCCACGTCGATAAGCCCGCTGCCCTGGTCGTTTTTCATTTCGGCCTTTCCTTTCACCTGTGAATTCCATTAATCTGAATGGTGTTCAGATATTCGCCCCCTGGTTATTATCTGAAAGGTATTCAGATATCGGCCTCTGGACTTATATCTGAACATTATTCAGATATTTGCCTTGCGCGATTATCTGAATGACGTTCAGATATTTTATCGGGGGCTTTCTTTTGATTCTCGTTTCGATATATCTCATGCCGCTGCGCTTGTCATGGGATAAGCCATAAACAAATGAAGGAGGAAAATGCATGGATAATATTCCCCCGGTTATTCCGGCGACGGACGATCCGGACACGGCCGGATTCTGGTCCGCCGCGCGTTCGGAGAAACTGGTGGTGCAACGTTGCGGCGAGTGCGGGAAAATGCGTTTTCCGCCGCGCCCGGTCTGCACCTGCGGCAGTTTCTCGATGGAGTGGCACGAAGTATCCGGTCGCGGCCGCGTCTGGTCGTTCGCCATCGCACATGCGCCGACCCTTCCGGCTTTCGCCGACCTGGTGCCGTATCCCTTCGCAGTGATCGAGCTCGAGGACGCGCCGCATCTGCGCATGGTCGGCAATCTTTCCACATCCGCCGACGCGCCGATCAACTCGATCCCGCAGGATGATATCTTCATCGGCCAGGAGGTCAGTGTCGCGTTCCGCCGGGTGACGGACGAGGTGACGCTGCCGGTCTGGATTCCCACCAAGCTCGCGGAGGCGGCACAATGAGCAGCATCAACATCAAGGACCGCGCCGCGATCGTCGGCATGGCCGAGACCGAGTTCGGCAAGGGCCTTGCCGGGTCCGAATTCGAACTGGCCTGCCGCGCCATCACCGCGGCGCTGGCCGATGCCGGCATCCGCGCCGACGAGGTTGACGGGCTGTCCTGCTCCAACATGGAAGCGACGCATGAGGAAGACCTCGCGGACGCGCTCGGCTTTGGCGATGTGACGTTCTTCTCGCGCATCCCCGCCGGCGGCGGCGGCGGTTGCGGCACGGTCGGTCATGCGGCGATGGCGATCGCGACCGGGCAGGCCAAGGTCGTCGTCGTGTGGCGCTCGCGCAAGCGCAGCGGCCGGGCCAGCCGGGTCTGGGGCAAGACCGCGCAGGAGGTGACCGATTACGAGATGTGGCTGCGCCCCTACGGCATGATCCGTCCGGTGGACGACATCGCGCCGCAGACCCGCCGCTACATGCACGATTTCGGCGCGACGCGCGAAGACCTGGGCCGGATCGCGCTGACATTCCGGGCCTATGCCAACCAGAACCCGCGCGCCATGATGCGCGACAAGACCCTCACGATGGAGCAATACCTCGGCGCGCGCTGGATCTCGGAGCCGCTGTGCCTGTTCGACTGCTGCCTTGAAACCGACGGCGCGGTGGCCTTCGTGCTGGTCTCGGCCGACCGCGCGAAGGACTGCCCGAACAAGCCGGCCCATGTGCACGCGTTTGCGCAGGGCATCACGCCGGGGTCGTCCCTGATGGCCAACTACAACCTCGAAGACCCCTACCGGCTGCAAACCTACGCGGCGGCCAAGCGGTTGTGGCAGGGCAGCGACATCCAGCCCGGCGACATCACTGTCGCGCAGATCTACGACGCCTTCACGCCGGAAGTGCTGTGGTCGCTGGAAGGGTTCGGGTTCTGCGAGCGCGGCGAGGCGGCCGAGTTCGTGCGCAACGGCGAGATCGGGCCGGGCGGACGCCTGCCGGTCAACACCGCCGGGGGCAGTCTGTCCGAGGCCTATATCCATGGCTTCAACCTCATCTCCGAAGCGGTTCGCCAGATTCGCGGAACCTCGAGCGCGCAGGTCGAGAACGTGGACAGCGCGTTCGTGTGCTCGAGCGAGGGCGTGCCGACCAGCGCGATCGTCCTGCGTTGAGCGATACCCTTTGGCACGTGTCCGGCCGCTTGAACGTCTGACGGGCGGGACAGGGTCGGACGCGGCGAAGGGGCGTCCCGTGATCCGTGGCCGTTACCGGCCACGGATCGTTGCATGGTTGGGCGCGGCGGACCGCGCCGGACCTTACTGGTTCACATCGACCTTGGAATAGACCTCGTCGGCAAGCAGTTGCGCGAACTGTTCCTGCGTCTCGATGTCCTTCACCTTGTCTTCCCACTCGGCATAGATCGCCAGGAAGCGGTCGGCGATCTCGCCGGCATTGACGACACCGCTGGCCTCGGCACGGGCAACCGCATCGTCACGCACGGTCGCGGTCGCGGCAACGACAGCGTCCGTCAGCCAGTCCTGGGCCTCGTTGTAGACGACGCCATTGGCAACCGCCGACTCGATCGCGGCCTTGGCGCCGCTGTCGTAGTTGAAGGTCACGCGGGCGACGGCCGCCGGGGTGGCATCGAACAGGATCTGGCGGTCTTCGGCCGACAGCTTGTTCCAGGTATCCTTGTTGATCCCGACCCAGAGCTGGGCAGGCACGACACCGGCATTCGGGGTCAGCAGGTATTTCGCCTGCTCGGCCAGCGAATAGTCGTCAAGCCAGACGAACTGGCCGAAGGTGCAATCGACCAGACCACGCTGCAGCGATTCATAGACCTCGGTCAGCGAGATGTTGACCGGGGTCGCGCCAAGCTCGGTTGCGATCGAGGTCAGGTGGCCGGTGGTGCGGATACGCTTGCCGTTGAAGTCGGCAACGGACTCGATCGGCGTGTTGCAGATCAACTGGTAGGGAGGGGTCGCCCAGGTGCTGATCAGCTTGATGTTCCAGCCGTCGTATTCGGCAACGCAATCGGCGCACTCGAAATGCTGAAGCTGCGCCAATGCACCCGCCGCTGCCTTGTCGTTGTTCATCAACGCGCTGAGGTCACCCAGCAGGGTGGCCACGGGCAGTTCCTTGGGGTTCGCGGGGGTGTAGACGTTGGTCAGGTCGACCATGCCGTCGCGAAGCGCGAACAGCGAGGTCGCGGTCTTGACGATCGCGCCGCCGCCGACGAATTCGGTCTGGAGCCGTCCGTCGCTCATCTCCTGAACGTTTTCTAGCCACGGGATGAACCCCTCGGCCGCGTTCGCCGCGGTCGAGGACGAGTAGTAGCCCATCAGGAGCTTGGTCTGCGCCTGCGCCGGTATGGCAAATGCGGTTGTAACCGCAAGAGCCGTCGCCAGGACCGCCCCCCGCCTGACCGTGCCGGCCATTTTCGAAAGTTTCAGGTCTTGCATTCAGCTTTCCTCCTTGGTGCGACACACAGCGTGTCTGTTGGATTCAGTTCAACTTCTTCGGCATCCCGACCCGGCCTGCGCGAATCATACGACCTTAGCTCTGCGCAATTCGGCGATCTCGGCATCGTTCATTCCGAGTATGTCGCGCAGAACATTGTCTGAATGCTCGCCCAGAAGGGGCGGATGCGCGTAGGTTTCCACCGGTGTTGCCGACATTCGGACGGGAAACGCCACCCCCGGCACCGTGCCGGTCGCCGACAGCGGATGTTCGATGTCGATCTTGACGCCGCGATGCACGACCTGCGGGTCGGCGAACACGTCGTCGTAGTCATTTACCAGCGAGCACGGCACTTTGGCCTCCACCAACGCGGCCAGCAGGTCCTTGCCCTTCCACGTCACGATCCGCTCGGACAGCCCGGCGGTCAGCTCCACCCGGTTGATCCAGCGGTCGCGCAGGGTCAGGAACCTTGGGTCGGTCGCCATTTCGGGAACGCCCAGCACCTTGCAGAGATCGACATAGTTGTAATCGGCTCCCGCCGAGATGTAGATCAGCCGGTCGGCGCATGCAAAGACCTCGGCCGGTCCGCCACCATTGCCGGCGGTGCCGCGTCGGATCGGAACCTCGCCGCTCATCAGATACTCGGCGACCGCGTGCGACTGGCAGGCGATGGTGGTGTCCATCATCGCAACGTCGAGAAACTGACCCTCGCCCGATATCCGGTCGCGGTGCATCAGCGCCCCGAGGATGCCGACCGCCGCGTTCATTCCGGCCATGACGTCCATCAGGCTCGGCCCGGTCTTCATCGGCCCGCCGCCGGGTTCGCCATCGGGGATGCCGGTGACGTGCATCAACCCGCTCTGCGCCTGGAACACCGCGTCATAGCCGCCGCGCTCGGCATAGGGGCCGTCCTGCCCGTAGCCGGTCAGCGAGCAATAGACGAGGCGCGGATTGATCTTGCGGATGGTGTCGTGGTCGATGCCCATGCGCCTGGTGGTGCCGGGGATGAAGTTCTCGACCAGAACGTCACATTGCGCCGCCAGCCTGCGGATCAGGGCCTGCCCGTCCGGCTGGCTCAGATCGACCGTAAGCGACTTCTTGTTGCGGTTGGCGCAGACCCAGAAGGAAGATTCGCGCGTCCGGTTGCCCTCGGCATCCTTCACGAAGGCGGTGCCGTAACCGCGCGCCATGTCGCCGGTGCCGGGACGCTCGATCTTGATCACCTCGGCGCCCATGTCGGCCAGCAATTGCGTGGCCCAGGGCGCGGCCAGAACGCGGCCAAGGTCCAGCACCCGGATGCCCGTCAGCGCGCCTTTGGGTTGATCCGTCATGGTCATGCCCCCCGGAACCGGGGCTTGCGCTTTTCGCGGAAGGCGGCGATGCCCTCCTTGAAATCCGCGCTCGCGGCCAGGACCGGCACGAGATCGAGCTCGGCCGCGATGGTCTGCTCGACCCCGCGCGAGGCCGAGGCCAGAACCGCCTTGACCATCGCCACCGACAGCGGCGCGCAGTCCTCGAACCGTGCGGACAGCGCGGTCGCGTCCTGCAGCGCCGCGCCAGTTTCCGACAGGATGTCGGCCATCCCGGTTTCGACGGCACGCACGCCGTCCGAAACCTCGCCCAGCATCATCATCTGGCGCGCCTTGACCCGGCCGATCCGCTCGGTCAGCGAGTGCATCATGCCCATGTCCGGCAGCAGACCCATCCTGGAAAACGAGACGCCAAACCGCGCCGTGCGCGCCGCGACGACGAAGTCACAGGCCATCGCGAAAGAACAGCCGGCCCCGAAAGCGTCGCCCTCGACCGCCGCGATTACCGGCTTGCTGCCCGAGGCCAGAAGCCGGAACGCCTCGAGCGATTCCTTCATCAGCTCGCGCGTCTGCAACAGCGTCGGCGGCGTCTCGGATACCGTCACGCGCGTCAGGTCGGCGCCGGTGCAGAAATGCCCGTCCGCGCCGGTCAACACGATGGCGCAAACCTCGGGGTCGGCGAAATTCTCGCGCAGCTTCGCCACAAGGCGGCGGCGCATCTCGGGATAGAAGGCATTGCGCTTGCCCGGATTGGACAGCGTCAGAATAGCCGTGCCGCCCTGACGCTCCTCGCCGATGCCGTCCTCGAAAACCCCGGCCTCGTCGCTGGATTTCGGATCAGTCATTCTCGCTCCCCCTTCGAATACTTCCAGTCACCCCCGGAATTGCCTGTCTCGCCTCAAGTCGTCCTGACGATCATTTTTTCTCGGTTGAATATCATCGTCGGAAAAACGCCAGTCATCGACCTATTGAGTATCACCATGGTTCTCGCATGATCATATTCCTGAAGACCCTTCATTTATACTGACCAATACAGGCCGGATATTCGGGGTCGGTGCCGAAACTCACCCCGCCGGCCCAGACGAAGGATCTGCCCCTGCGGTGTCGCCGGAATATTCTCCGGCGCCGACCCTCGGATCGAGCGCGCTCGCCAGAAGGTCGATCTGCGCGTTGCGCATCATGTCCTGGGAAAACCGCCGGTAACGGTTCGGCTCGTCCAGATAGAGCCCTTCCGCAGGTGCCAGCCGTTCGATTGCCGCCACCGCCACCATGATGCGGCCACCCAGCACTTCGGTCGCGTCATCGCCAGCGTCCGGCTGAAACGTCCGTGCCGCTTCGACCAGGCTGTCGATGATCGTGTTGATGAAGCTGCGGCGCAAGAGCTGAAACGCGGTGTTGTCGCGATCCGCCTCCATGTTGCGCACGGCAAGGATCGGACGGAAGGTCCGCCAGTGTTCGCGATAGGCCTCCACGACCCGCCGTGCGACCGCCCTTGCGTCGTCCCCCGGCAGCGGCCGCGCCGCATCGACGATCCCGCTTTTCTCGGCGGTGGCCTCGATGCAGAGCGCGTGGATGATCGCCTCGACGTTGACGAAATAGTTGTAGAAACTCGCCGCCGACACACCCGCGCCCTGCGCGATGGCCGACGAGGTCAGCCCCACCGCCGAGCGTTCCGACAACAGCCGGCGCGCCGAGGCCATCAGCCTGCCGCGTGTCGAAGCACCTTTCTGGCCGAGGCTGTCCTGCGGCAGCTCGTCATCCAGCGCATCGGAAAAATCCATCGGATGATATGGTTTCATGGCTCCCACCGCATTTGCCTAGTCATAGAAGGCGACGATCTGGGTCGCGACCAGCGCCGGTTTCTCTTGCCCCTCGACCTCGATGACGCATTCCAGGTCGATGCGCTGGCCACCCTCGACCGGTGTCACCGCCTTGACGCTTTGCTGCAATCTGATCCGTGACCCTGCCGGAACCGCGCCGGTGAACCGCAACCGGTCCAGACCGTAGTTGAGCGCGCGCGACCGCTTTTCGACCTGAAACAGCGGCCCGAGACGCGGCATCATCGAGAGCGTCAGATAGCCATGCGCGATGGTCTTGCCACCCGGCATGTCGGTCCTGGCGCGCTCGGGGTCGACGTGAATCCATTGCTTGTCGCCGGTCAGTTCGGCGAAGGCGTCAATCGTGGGCTGGTCTATCGTCAGCCAATCGCTGACGCCCAGCGACTTGCCGACATGCTCCGCGAAATCGCCGGGCTTCTCGATGATCGTCACCATGTTGACCTCCTCACCTGTCATTCTGTCTCTGCGGGGCGGAACATCGGAACGGGCGGTCCGTCCCTTGTCGGTTCGAATACGACCTCGACCCGGTCTCCGATCACGATCCGATCCAGATCGAAGCCGACCAGATTCGTCAGCATCCTCGGCCCTTCCTCAAGCTCGACATAGGCCAGCGCATATGGCTCGGGCGCGCGGCGCATCACGGTCCAGGAATAGACCGTGCCGCGCCCGCTGGCCTTGCGCCAGACGGTCTGGTCCGAGAAACAATGCGGGCAGCGCGCGCGCGGATAATGATGCGCCTTGCCGCAAGCCTCGCAATGCTTGACCAGCAACTCGCCCCGTTCAGTGCCCGCCCAGAACTCTCTGGAGTCCTCCAGGGGCTGCGGCGCCACGATCGTTCTTCCTGCGTCAGCCATGGTCATTCCCGCTCCAGTATCAACGTGGCGCTGGAGTGACGGCTACCGAGAAACCCACCGGTGCCATGCACCAGCGCCAGATCGCAGCCGGGAACCTGCACCGCCGGATGGGCCTCGCCGCGCAACTGGCGCACCGCCTCGATGGTCTTGGGCATGCCGCCCTTGCCGCCGGGATGGTTGTTGCACAGCCCGCCGCCATCGGTGTTGAACGGCAGCTTGCCGACGCCGGAAATCAGATTGCCGTCCATCACGAACGCCCCGCTCCTGCCCTTTTCGCAGAACCCCAGATCCTCGAGCGTCATCAACACGGTGATCGTGAAGCTGTCGTAGATCGAGGCGTATTTTACATCGGCATGGGTCACCCCCGCCTCGTCGAACGCCAGCGCGCCCGAGCGCACCGCGCCCGAATAGGTCAGGTCGATATCGCCGCCGCGCTGCCCCTTGATCGCCATGCCGCTGCCCCGGACCTTGACAAGCGGCTTGCCAAGCGACTTCGCAATCTCCGGCCGGGTCACGATCATCGCGCCACCGCCATCGCTGATGACGCAGCAATCGAGCTTGTGCAGCGGGTCCGAAATCATCGGCGAGGCCAGCACGTCCTCGACGGTCACGACATCTCGCAGCATGGCGTGGGGATTGTGTTGGGCGTGGTGCGAGGCCGCGACCTTGACCCAGGCGAGTTGTTCGGAGGTGGTGCCGAACTCATGCATGTGCCGCTGCGCCGCCAGCGCATAGAGCGCGACCGTCGCCGGGCCGTAGGGCTGCTCGAATCCAAGGTCGGGCACATCGGGCGATTGCGGCATCCAGTAGGTTTTGGCCCCCGCGCGCGGACGCCCCGCCCCGGTGATCAGCGCCACGTCACACTTGCCATCGGCAATGGCCTGCTGGGCTTGCGTGATGTGGTGCAGGTAGGACGAGCCGCCGATCTCGGTCGCGTCGACATGGCGCACGTCCAGACCGAGATAGTCGACCATGTTGAGCGGCCCGATCCCCGGCGCGTCCGAAGCGCAGAAATAGCCGTCGACGTCCTTCATCTCCAGCCCCGCATCCGCAAGCGCCCCGGCAGCACAGTCGGCGTGGAGCTGTGCCAGCGAAATGCCGTCGGCCTTGCGGGTCGGATGCTCGAAAATGCCGGAAATATATGCCTTCGCGCTCATGCCCCGACCCTAGATGCTGATATAGGCGCCGCCACTGGCGCCAAGGGTCTGACCCGTGATGTAGGATGCGGCGTCCGACAGCATGAAACAGACAGGCAGCGCGACTTCCTCGGTCTTGGCCACCCGGCCCAGTGCGACCGACGCCATCACGCGTTCCTTGCGCTTCTCGTCGCTCAGCAGATGCTCGGTCATCGGCGTTTCCACGACGCCGAAGGACACCGCGTTGACGCGGATGTTGTAGCGCGCAAGCTCGCGCGCGGCGCTGGCGGTCATGCCGATCAGCCCGGCCTTGGCCGCAGCATAGTTGATCTGGCCGATGACCCCGGAGCGCCCGGCTTCGGACGCGATGTTGACGATTGCACCGCCCCGGCCCTTGCCCTCGGAGGCCAGCGCGATCCAGTGTTTCGACAGGGCCTGAAGGCAGACGAAAACGCCGGTGAGGTCGACGTCGATCACGTCACGCCATTGCTCCATCGTCATCTTGTGGATCATCGCGGGCTTGACGATGGCGGCGTTGTTCACCAGCCCGTCAATCGCGCCGAACTTGTCAGCCGATGCGGCGATCATGCGCTCGACCGCGTCCGGATCGGTGATGTCGAGTGCCACGGTCATCAACGGCGCGTCGGGGTGGTCGGCGGCCAGCGCATCGAGGCCATCCGGCCGCACATCGATCGCCGTCACCGAGCCGCCAAGATCGAGGACACATTCTGCGATCTGGCGCCCGATGCCCTGCCCGGCTCCGGTCACGATGATGTTTTTTCCACTCAGGGAAAAATGATCCAAGAACATGTCGTTTCCTTTCAGAATGTCAGGCCGCTTGGGTGGTTGCGCGGCCCTAGCCGATCATCAGCGACGGAAGCCAGGTCGAGATGATCGGGAAAAACAGCAGCAGCGCCATGATCACGACTTCGGCCATCAGGAACCACGAGGTTCCCTTGAAGATCGTGCCCAGCGACACCTGGTCTCCGACCGCGCCCTTCATGACAAAGACGTTCAGACCGATCGGCGGCGTGAGCAGCCCGATCTCGAGCATCTTCACGAAGATCACACCGGCCCAGATCTGGTCGATATCCGCGTCCTTGATGACCGGCAGCAGGATCGGGAGCGTCAGGAGCATCACCCCCAGCGGGTCGAGGAAGGCGCCGAGAACCAGATAGAGGATACATGCCAGGAACATGATCGTGACCGGATTGGTGGTGAAATCCGTCACCAGGCCGGACAGGTAGAAGGGCATGCCGGTATAGGCCAGGAACTGGGTCATCAGCGATGCGCCGATCGCGATCAGGAGGACCGATGCCGTCGTCGAAACGGTCTGCTTGAGGCTCAGCATCAGCGTGGACAGTTTCAGCCGGCGCTGCAGCATCACCAGGATGATGGTCATGACCGTCCCTGCCGCCGCGGCTTCGGTCACGGTGGCAATGCCGGCATAGATCGCCGAGATCATGCCCATGGCAAGCACCGGGATCGGCCAGACCGGGCCAAGGGCAGCCAGCTTCTCGGACAGACGGACCGTGGCCATCCCCTGCGGTATCGGCGCCAGCGCCGGATTGATGCGGCAGCGCACATAGACCAGAACGGCATAGCCGATCGCGGTCATCACCCCCGGAACCAGCCCGGCGATCAGCATCTTGCCGACGGATACTTCGGCAAAGGTCGCATAGAAGATCATGATCAGGCTGGGCGGGATCAGGGCGCCGATGGTGCCCACGGCGCTCGCAACGCCCGTGGCGAGGCCGGGCTGGTAGCCCGCCCGCAGCATTTCCGGCACCGCGATCCGGCCCATCGCGGCGGTGGTCGCGACGCTCGACCCCGACACGGCGGCAAAACCGGCCCCCGCAAAGCTCGTGGCGATCGCAAGCCCGCCGGGCAGTTTCCCCACCCACAGCTTGATCGCCTTGAATAACAGCCCGACCATCCCCGCGTTCGAGGCGATCGCTCCCATCAGGATGAACATCGGGATCGCCGACAGGGTCCAGTGCGCGATGAACTCATAGGGCACGATGCGGGCGGACCCCATCATCACGGTCGGCCCGCGCATGATATAGAGCCCGACCAGCGACACGGCCATCAGGGCCAGGCCGATCGGCATGCGAAGCGTCAGCAGGAGCAGCATGACGCCAATCGCCATAAAACCGAGTTGTACGTCCACGGGATACCTCTGTTAGCTTGATGTTGGGCTGGATCGCAGATCAGAATTCGCGCTGGGGTTCCTGACGTTCCTGCATCTCCTTGGGCAGGAACATCTGGGCGAGCATCACCATGACCATGGAGAGCAGGCCGAGCGGCACCAGCCAGCGGGTCCACCAGACCGGGATGTCGAAATAGGCCGACTGCACCGCCTCACCCAACCGGGTCTGCTGGACCGCCATCTGTGTCGTCGCCCAGAGCAGGATCAGGCAGATGATGACCGACAGCATCTTGCCCAGCCATTCGGCATGAGGCCGCAATTTGCGCGGGATCACGGCCATGAACGCGTCGGCGCTGACATGCTCGCCAACCGCCTGGCTGTAGCCCAGCGGCAGGAACGAGACCGAGACCATGTAGAAATACGAGACGATCTCGATGGTGCCGGGCAGCGGATAGTTGAAGAACCGCCGCCCGACAATCTCGGCGGTGACGTGCAGCGCCATGATCAAGGCCAGGAACATCGAGAGGTAAAGCCCCGATTTCTGGACAAAAAACACGACGTTGACGATAAGTCTTCTCATTCCGACGCCTCCCAGCATCCCGACAAATGCCCGCATGACGAAGCGATTGCCAGCGCGCGATCCGTGCCGCGCATCTTCCCGTCGCACAAAGGCACGGCGGCGGCGATGCCGCCCACGCCAAGCCTTTGCTGAAACCCTCTTGATCCAACGCTAGTCGGACAAGCGGTTTGCACGTCGTCCGAACGGACTACCGCTGTCCGATCCGGCACGCGATACAGGCCTTTTTTTCGCCGGGTCCTTCGCCCTGCCCGGCCCTGGCCGGGCTGGCGTCTTTTCGCCAAGGCGGACCCGGTGGCGGTCCGGGGGGCGCGAACACGCGTAGTTTAATTGATTTCCAGAATACAGCTTATTACGGTTGTCACTGCCGGGAGGAGAGCGTCTTGCAGTTGACACTGAAACAGCTTGAGGTCTTTCACGCCATCGTGGTGGCCGGGTCGATCAGCCATGCGACACGCTCGTTGGGGCTGTCGCAGCCGACGGTGTCGCAGCAACTGGCGAAACTTGAGGATTCGCTCGGCGCGCAACTGGTCCAGCGCGGGCGATCGGGGTCGATCAAGCTGACCGCCGCGGGCGATTACTGGTTGAAGGTCGCCTCGAACGTCCTGGAAACGCTCGACGAGGCCACGCAGACACATCGTGCCGCCTTCGACGAAAAACGCCTTGAGCTGAGGTTCGGCACGACACCGTCGTTGCGCGGCAGGTTCACCGAAGTGGCGGCGCAGACCGCGCTTGATCTGGGTTGCTTTTCGCGATTCGATTTCGCCTGGGCGCTGACCTCGAAAGAAGTGGTCGAGATGATCAACACCCGCAGCATCAACATCGGCGTGGTCAGCGCCGCCAGCGTCGAGGGCCAGAAATCGTCGCTCTATGTCGAGCATCTGTGCCAGGACCGCATCGTCTGGGTCGTTCCCGCCGAGATCCCCGATGAGGTGATCGCGCAAACCCTGGCGATGAAGGCCGCGCCGCCCGAGCGCTACAGCGCCCTCACCCGCTATGCCGACGTGACCTCGTTCGTGCCCTGGCATGACCGCACCGAGAACTGGTATCGCAACGCCCTGCCCTTCGCCTCGCCGTTCTTCGGATGCATGACGCATCACGCCGCCGTCGACTTTGCCGCCGCTGGCCTTGCGACCTGCCACAGCCCGATGTCGCTTTTGCCCAACCTGCCCGAGCAGGTGCGCAGCCGGATCAAGATGTTCGACCTCGAGGAGATCATGCGCGAGGTCGTGCTGGTGATGCCCAAACACCTCGTCAGCCTGAAACCCTTCATGATGTTTCGCGAGCGGATCGGCGATTATATCCGCAACACCTATGGCGATCACGGCGCGCCCCAGGACGTGCGCCCGATTCCGTGGCGCGAACCGCCGAGCGTGCGGGCCGCTGAATAGGCCGGTCACGCATCTTTTGCCATTCCGGCGTGACGCCATCACTTAGTTGCGAGGCGGCTGGTCAGGCATGCCCCGGCGCCGTAGGCTGAGGCTCGCCAAGCCCGCCCGAGGGCGGACCGCTCGACAATTTCGGAGGACACCTGCAGTGACTGTCATGCGCAAGATCAACCTCGCGTCGGTTCTAGGACTTGCGGCGCTTGCGTTTCCGCTGCAGGCCTCGGCTGCCACCATCACGGCCAATTGCACCGGGATGCTCAATTTCGACATCTACACCATCGACACCGAGCTTGCGACGCAGGAGGTCGAGGGCATCGGCACCTCCGAGTTCTCGATGGATGAGAAATTCATCTACCTGCGCGGGGATTTCGGTGAATACAAGTTCGACCTGAAAGCCGGGACGCTCTACCTCAACGACAGCGACACCTCGGTTTACTGCACCTATTCCGGCATCGAAAAATAGCGCCCATCCTCACGGTCAGCGCAGGCGCTCGCACCACCCGCGCCCCCGACAGACACGGCAATCGCCCCGGACCACCCGCCGGATTCCGGCGGTGCCTGACCCGTGCATCATGCCGGGATTGCAAGACCTTACCCCTCGAACGTGATCCCTGAGCCGACGAAACCGCAGTATCGGCTTTCGCAATACGTCGTATTGGATTTGCGGCCGCCATTTCGGTTGAGGGGGAGCATCCGTGGTCTACACTTCAAACAGGGTCCGCTTGGGGCAAGCCTTGTGCACATATCGACAGATCCATGATCTGCTCGTTTCAGACGCATCGTTGCTGCCCTCATCAAGCGTGTCACCCGCAAGAGCTTATGGAAGTTCGACGCCCGCAATGGGTCAGCCGGAGGGAGATGAATGGCACTCACACTCAACATCAACGGTCAGGATTACTCGATCGATGCCGACCCGCAGATGCCCCTGCTTTGGGCAATCCGTGAAAAGGTCGGCCTGACGGGGACCAAGTTCGGCTGCGGTATCGCGCAATGTGGTGCCTGCACCGTCATCGTCGATGGCACCGCCGTCCGGTCGTGCAACACGCCCGTGGCGACAGCCGTCGGCAAGGCAATCCGCACCATCGAAGGCGTGTCGGAAAACAACGATCATCCCGTGCAACTGGCGTGGCAGGAACTGACGGTTCCGCAATGCGGCTATTGCCAATCGGGCCAGATCATGTCGGCCGTGGGCCTGCTCGAGCGGAGCCCGGACCCCTCCGACAACGAAATCGACAAGGCCATGGCCGGCAACATCTGCCGCTGCGGAACCTATCCGCGCATTCGGGCTGCCATCCATCGGGCCGCCGAACTGAGCAAGACCTGAGGGGAAATGTCATGAACGATATGAACGTCACGAGACGAAATTTTCTCAAGATCTCCACCTCTGCCGCCGGGGGCCTGATGATCGGCTTCAGCTTCCCGATCCGGGCAGAAGCCGCCGTTGACGCGTCGGCGACCGAGATCAACGCATGGCTGACGATCGACCCCGACAACATCGTCAGCATCGTCACGCCGCAAACCGAAATGGGACAGGGCGCCTTCACCGCCGTGCCGATGATGGTGGCCGAAGAGCTGGACATCCCGTGGGAGAACGTGCGCCACGTCTTTGCCGACGCGAACCGGCACGTGAACAACGACAACCTCTATACCACCACCTCGACCGGTGGCTCGACCACCGTGTCGCGCCGTCACCCCTATATCATGCAGGCCGGCGCCTCGGCGCGCGAGCGTCTGCGGGTTGCCGCCGCGAACCGCTGGCACGTGCCGCTGGATCAGGTGACCGCCAAGCAAGGCTACCTGACGGCCGAGCACGAGGAGCAAGGCACGGTTCAGGGCACCTACGGCGAGTTTGCCGCCGAAGCGGCCGCCGTGACGCTCGACGAGGAACCGGCGATCAAGGCCTATGGCGACTGGTGGCTGCTCGGCAACGAGGTCAAGCGCCTCGACGTCGCGATCAAGACCAACGGCACCGCGACCTACCCGATCGACGTCACCGTTCCGGGGATGGTTCATGCCGCGGTGCAGGCCTGCCCGGTTCCCGAGGGCAGGCTGGTCAGCTACGACTTCGATGCGGTCAAGGACATGCCCGGCGTGATCGCCGCGGTGGAGCTCGAGCAGACCAAGGACGTCGCGGCCTTCACCGACCTTCGCAGCGCCATCGCGATTGTCGCCGAAAGCTGGTATCAGGCCAAGAACGCCCTCGCCGTCATGCCCGTCGTCTGGGATTACGGTCGCGGCGCCTCGATCAGCTTCGAAAGCCAGACCGCCGAAGCGCTGAGCCTGCTTTCCGGCCCCGGTTCGCTGGTCCTCGACGAGGACGGCAACATCGGCAAGGGCAAATACACCGGCGTGAACCACGAAGCCGTGCCCGGCATCATCGAGGCGTCGAGCAACGTCGTCATCGGCGAAGTCTATTCCCGGCCCTTCGAAGCCCACGCCACCATGATGCCGCCCTGTGCCGTGGCCGACGTCACGGACGATCGCGTCGATATCTGGACCTTTACCCAGGACATCGCGCGGTCGCTCAACGAGGTTGCGGATCAGCTTGGCCGCGACACCGCGAACGTCCACCTGCACCAGACCTATATGGGCGGCGGCTTTGGCGGCGGCTACAACATGGACGTGCACCGTCAGGCGGCCGCCATCTCCGCGGCGGTCGGCAAGCCGGTCAAGGTCATCCGCAGCCGCGAGGAGGACATCGCCCAGGACTCTCAGAGACCGCCGGTCTGGGGCACCTACAAGGCCGCGCTCGGCGATGACGGGTTGCCCGTCGCGCTGGTGACGCACATTGTCGGCGAAGAGAAGATGCCTTCCTTCTCGCAGACGACCGTGTCGAACATGCCGTATCTGATCCCGAACAAGCGGCATGAATCCAGCATCATCGAGAGCCATATTCCGATCGGTTTTCACCGGGCTCCCGGCGCCAACTCCAACGGCTTCATCATCGAGCAGATGGTCGATGAGCTCGCGCAGGCCGGTGGCTGGGACCCGCTGGAATGGCGCCTCAAGATGACAGAGGGCAACGAGCCCTGGCAACGCGTGCTGCTTGCAATGAAGGAGAAATCGGGCTGGACCACCGATACTGGCGGTGGCGAAGGCATGGGCCTGGCGGTTGTCGAATCGCACGGCACCATCGCGGGCTGTGTCGCCAATGTTGAGGTCAGCAGGCGCGGCCAGATCTACATCGACAAGCTGCAATACTTCGTCAACAGCGGCTATGTCATCAACCCGCTGAACGCCCAGGAACAGGCCGAAAGCTCCGCGATCTGGGAGCTGACCCACGCCATGTTCGGCGGTCTCGACATTCGCGACGGTCGGGTGATGAACACCAACTTCGACTCCTACGCGATGATGAAGATGCCCGACACGCCACCCGAGATCGTGGTTCACCTCGAGATGTCGGAAGACCAGTGGTGGGGTGGGCTTGGCGAGCCGACCGGCCCGTGCACGCCGCCGGCGGTGGCCAACGCGATCTTCTACGCGACCGGCACCCGCATCCGCTCGACACCGATGGCCAAGGCCGACCTCTGACGCAAAGTGGGGCCCGACCGGGCCCCACGTTCACGACTTCGTCCGATACCTTGAAGGGGCCCTTTCGGGCCCCTTCTTCAATGCGCAGCACCCTGCTTCACCGCTGCTTCGGCCTCCTGGGCCAGGTTTTCCCACGCGGGCAGGTCGGTGAACTGCCAACGCACGAAGGCGGTCACCGCCGCCAGATCAGCGGCAGAAAGCGCGATCGGCTGCATGCGCCGTGACGGCGAACCGAACGTCGGCTCGACCCCGTCGAGCACCGCGTTGAAAACGTTGGTCGGCGCGGCCGCGTTGACCGTATAGGTCAGCCCGAGCGACACCGGTTGCGCATCCGACAGCCGCTCCTTGTGGCACTTGACGCAACTGGCCTTGAAGACCTGGGCGCCGGCAAGCAATTGCTCGGACAGGTCCTGCCCCGCATAGCTGACATCGAAGGTCTCGGGCAGATCGCGGGCCGCGATGGCCTCGAGCCGGGCGGTCCTCTCCTCTTCGTCGGCCACGGGCGTGATCCGCGCAAGCCAGGCCGCGATGGCGTAAACGTCGTCTTCGTCGGCCTCGTAGAGGTTGTCGACCACCGCCGTCATCGGACCCGCGGCAAGCCCGTGGTTCACGCTCCAGCCGTCGAACAGGTAATCGGCATAATCGTCGATGTCCCAGGCCACCGGCGCAATCGAGGCCGCGCCAAGCGGCGGGATGAGCCAGCCTTCGGCCTCGCCCCCCGCCATGAACTCGTCCTTCTTCACCGCCCCGAAAATGTTGCGCGGGCTATGGCAGGCTGCACAATGCCCCAGCGTTTCCGCAAGATAGGCGCCCCGGTTTTCCTCGTCGTTGAAATCGGGGTTCGGTTCGAACGCGTGCTGCCGGTGAAACAACAGCTTCCACCCGGCCAGAATTGGTCGGAACGAGAAGGGAAACTTCAGGTCGTTCGCGACCTGCTCGGATCGCACCGGCTCCTGCGTCATCAGGAACTGATAAAGCGCCGCCATATCGTCGTCGGTGATCGCCGCGAAATGATCGTAGGGGAATGCCGGGTAGAGGTGGTTTCCCTCGCGGTCGATCCCTTCCCGCATCGCCCGCTCGAACGCCTCATAGGACCAGGACCCGATGCCGGTTTCGACGTCCGGCGTGATATTGGTCGAATAGATCGTGCCGAACGGCGTGGGCAACGCGATGCCGCCCGACATGTCCCGCGACCCGACCGGAGTATGGCAGGCCGAACAATCCCCCAACTTGCTGAGGTTCTCGCCCAGTTCAATCATGTCATCGGAAAACTCCGCGCGCCCCGTATCCGGGACCGCCGCCAGTTCGCCCGGAAAGACATTGGCAGCATAGGCCCCCGCGACAACCAATACCAGGATCGAGGCTCCGGAAAGGAGCTGCCATTTCTTCATTTCATTCCTCACTTTTCAATACGTGCGGACGGTCGCCGCTCCAACCTAATTATCTGCGAACCCCAGGGGTTTCAATCGGAAGTCCCCGCCCGCGAACGGCAACATAAAGCTCGAGCGCGAGATATTCGTCCGATCCGTATTCATAAGGCTCGGAGCGAATGGACTCCATGCACCAGGTGAAGATCCGGTGCCGCGAGCCGACCTCGCCCCAGGTCAGTCGGAATATCGGAAAGGCATTGATATGCCCCTGGCTGATCGTATCGCCACGCAGTTTTTCACCCCAGTGATCCTGATGGCAATCCTTGCACGACAGATTGAGCTGCCCGCGCTTGGTCTCATAGATATCGCGTCCACGTTCCAGCCAGGCCTGGCTGTTCTCATCCACATCGACCTCCATCGGCAGGGTCCTCGATTGAAACCCGATGAGCGCGGTGAGCGCGAGCAATTCCTCGGACTCGTATTCAAGCGCCTCACCGCCCAGCCTGTCCACAATCTCGCTGTTGATCTTCATCTCGAGGTTGATCAACGTGGATTTCGCCGCATCATATCGCGGATATCGCGCCGCAACGCCTCGCATGCTCGAGCCGGGATCTGCGTGGCAGGAACGGCACGATCCTGCCCCCGCCTCCGCTGCATCCCAATCCCGGTCCCAAAGCGCAAGCCCTTCATCCACAAGAAAAAACGCCGGGTTCAGGAAATCGTCATCCTGAAGCTGCCGTGTCGCGGGCTCCATGAATTCATATCCGGAAATCGGCGCAGGATCGCTACCATCCGCCGCGAGGGCTGGAGCGACGAGCAACAGCAAGATGGCGACAAGCTTTTTCATCCTAGTTATTCAACGTCATCAGAAATGCCACCACGTCCTCGACCTCCTGCGCCGAATAGATCGTCGTATTCCGCCGCTCCTCCTCGACCCGGAAAAGTCCTTCGGTGGAATAATACGGCGGCATGATCGTGTCGGGCGACAGCTTCCTTGCATCGACGATCCGCTGACGCAGTTCGTCCTGATCATATCGGAGCGCAACCCCGTCCAGGCTCGGCCCAAGCGTGCCCTGATCCCGGTCTGGAAGGCTGGAAATGCTGTGGCAGATGAAACACGTCGCCTTCGATCCGTCGCGAATAACCGCAAGCCCCGCGACCGGATCGCCCGGCTGCTCCGTCAGGGGTTGTGCCGATGCGAAACCGGTATACTCAAACGCCAGCGCAAGCATCGCGACGCAGAGCATATTTATATTCGCGCGGCGCGTCACCACCGGCACCTATCCAAAGAGCGAGCGTGTCAGGTTTTCATACCAGCCCACCGCAAAACCGGCCTCGGCGCGACGAAAGTCATCGCTTGCGCCGTTAGGGCTGTTGCCACCCGAGCCTTCGACAGACTTGAGCCGCCCCTCCTCATTCACGCGGTATACTCCGGCAACCGAAATCCCGTAATCGGGCGCGACAAGGCTGTAGCAGGTATTCAGCAACACGCCCCGTTCCAGTTCCTGCCCGCGGAGCATCGCCGCCACGACATGCGCGCAGACACCGCCTTGAACCGATGCGGAAAAACCGCTTTTCGGCATGTCACCAACAATGGCGGAATCTCCGAGCACATGAATTCCGGGCGCAAAGGGCGACTCGAATGTCGCCTGATCGATCGGGCACCACTCGCCGTCGCCCGCCAGGCCCGACCGCAACAGGAAATCCGCTGCCTTCTGCGGCGGAATGAAATTGACCACATCGCCCTTGAACGTCTCGAACGTGGTCATCACTTCCATCGTTTCAGCAGAAACCCCGGTGACACCGCCGGTTTCCGCAAATGGCATATGCGTGATCATCCCAGGATAAAGCCGCTCCCACCCCTCGACAAAAAGCGACTGTTTCGAAAACGAGTCCTTTCCGTCCACGATCAGGACCTTTGCGCTCGGGTTATTCCGGCTCAGATAATATGCAACGAGGCTCGCCCGCTCATAAGGTCCGGGCGGACAGCGATAAGGGTTGTTCGGCACCGACATCAGGAAGGTCCCGCCCTCGCGCATGGATGCCAGCTGATCTCTCAGCAATTCGGTCTGGGCGCCGGCTTTCCATGCATGCGGCATAAGGTCTGCTGCGGCTTCGTCATAGCCGGGTATTTCCGAGAACTTGAGATCAATACCTGGAGAAACGATTGCGCGATCGAAATCGACAATGGTCCCGTCTTCCAGGCTCAGTATCCTGGCAGTCCCGTCAATCTCAACCGCCCGGCCGAGAATGACCTCGACACCGACGGCGGCGAGTCTCTCATATCCGAAAGTAATCTCGGCAAGTGGCTTTTGCCCGGCGATAACCATGTTGGAAAACGGGCAGGTCGTGAATTTTTCGCTGTCGGTAACGAGGGTTACGTCGATTTCGGGATAACTGGTCCGGAGCGCCCGCGCCGCGGCCGCGCCACCAAACCCGCCACCGACCACCGCCACACGGGCGCGACCGTTGGCAAGCGCGGGTGCGGCGAGCAGGTTGCTTGAGACGAGCGCCCCCGCAAGTGCCAGCGTTTCACGTCTGTTGAAACGTTTCATCGAACATCGCCTTCAAGGCCGGAAATATACCGCGCCAGATTTTCAAGCTCGGCGGTCGAAAAACCCGACACGAACCTGTGCATGATCGTGGATGTATTCGTAGCGCCAATGAATGTATTCAGTTTCCCGATCAATTCCTCGTAGGGCCTGCCTTTCAAAACGGGAATAGAGGTCGCTGGCCCGACTGCATCGTGGCAGACATGGCACGACATATAGGTGATTTCTTCCGTCGTCGCCTCGGCGATTGCTGCACCGCCTGTGCAGAGAAAGAACAACACGGGCAAAGTCTTGAGCATTTTCTCATCGCTGCTGGCTGCGGATAGCGTCAGGCTCGCACGGAAGACCATTGCAGATTCGAATTTCTGCTATTCGCTTAATGAATATGATTGGCGGTTACATCCCGTCGGCTTTGCCTTAAATTGGCAAGGAAACATGGCATCGGCAGGAGATCAGGGCGTGAGGGATGACAGGACGGCGCGGCGCCTCGGCGGACCGGTGATGTCGCGGCGGGCGATCTGCGGTTATTCCGCGTCGCTTCTGGCGCTTTCGCTGCCGAACCTCGCGTTCGGCTCCGAGGCGGACGTGCAGGACGCCATCGCCGAGGATTTCGGCCTGACCGATATCGCTTCGGGCGATGTGCTGATCGACATGCCGGACTTTTCCGACTCGGGCAAATCCGTGCCGCTCAGCGTGACGGTTCCCTGCACGATGGAGGGGCTCGATTACCCCGAGCTTGTCGCCGTCTACGCCGACCGAAATCCCCGCCCGCGCATCGCCCGCGTCTATTTCACCCCGTCCTGCAGCGAGGCGACCTTTTCCACACGAGTGCGCATCGATTCCTTTCAGGACATCACCATCGTGGTGCGCATGGCCACGGGCGAGATCTTCAAGGGTGTGCGCAAGGTCGATGTGACCTATGGCGCCTGCGAGGAAGCCATCGCGAACGACCAGTTCCCCCCCGGCTGGGCGCCGCGCATCCGGCTGGCGGTTCCTGAGACTGCCGTGGCGGGCGAGAGTGTCGAGATCAGGACGATCATCGGTCATCCGATGGAGACGGGGTTTCGGCACAACGCGCAGGGCCTGCTGATCCCTGTCCGGATCGCCGAGTGGTTCCGGTGTTTCATGAACGATGAACTGGCCTTTTCGGTGAAGCTCGAGCCGGCAATCGCGGCGAACCCGTATTTCGCGTTCCCGCTCAGGATCGAGCAGACCGCGCGGCTGAGGTTTGAATGGGTCGATACCTTGGGCGACGTCTATGCCGACGAGGCCACGATCATCGTTGCGTAAGCTCTGACCGGGGCATATTGCAGCCGCGACCAGACGCGCGCCGTTCAGGGGGTTTGGATGAACCAGCACTTCGACATGACGGTCTGCAACGGCGGGTTAGACGCCCCGGCAAGCCCGGTCATGGGCTTCAGGCCCGGCGAACCTGACCACGGGCGGCCTTGAAGACGATGTTGACAGCAGCGGCTCTGGCGCTGGTCGCGACACTGGCCGGGGCCTGGGACGCCGCCGATCTGACGCGGTTTCGCGGCTCGATGACCTGCAGCAAGTGCGACCTTGCCGGGGCCAATCTGGTGAAGGCGGACCTCAGGGCCGCGGTTCTCACCGGCTCCAACCTCGCGGGGGCCAGGCTGTTTCACGCCAGCCTCATCGGCGCCAACCTGATCGGCACAGACCTGACGGGGGCCGACCTTCGCGGCGCGAACCTGTTTTACGCCGACCTGTCGCGCGCCAATCTTGGCGGCGCCGATCTGACCGGTGCCAATCTGGTCGGAGCCGAACTCGTCGGGGCTGACCTCAGCGATGCCGACCTGAGCGGCACCAACCTTTACGGCGCCGACCTGACCGGCGCGACGCTCGCGCGAACCGACCTCGCAGCCGCCTATCTTCACGGCGCCAACCTGACGGGGGCCGGGATGGACCGGGCCCGTCTGGAGGGCGCAATCTTCTGCAACACGCGCATGCCGGATGGAACCGTTGACGATCAGGGGTGCTAGATCAATGCCCGCGCCGCGCGGCGTCTGGATGGTCGCGCGACTGGCCGTCATGGCGCTTGTGCTGTGCCTCACGCATGTCCCTTCTGCATGGGCGCAATCGGAGGGGGCCGAGGCTAGGCCATTGCTCGACCGCCTGACCCCCAACGTCCTCAACGCCGTCTTCGCGGGCGTCACCCGTGTCGAGATGGTCGCGGACGACGGCCCCATCGCGGCGGCGGCCTATGCGGGGGACGAGTTTGTCGGCTATGTCTTCTCGACCCTCGATGTCGTCAGGGCGCCCGGCTATTCCAGCACGCCCTTCGATGTGGTCGCGGGGGTGACGCTCGACGGGGCGATCACCGGGGCGGTGGTCCTGTTCCACCGCGAGCCCTACCTGATCAACGATGACCGGCGAACCGCGCAGCTCGTCAGGTTTCTCGACTCGATGGAGGGCGTTGACGGCAGGCTGGGCGCGCAGGGCGGGCTTGAGCCGGGTTTTGTCGCGGGGGCCACCATTTCGGCGCGCGCGATGCGCAACGCGGTTCTGGAAAGCGCGCGCATGGTTCTGCGCTTTCGCACCGAAGAGATCATCGTCACCGAGCCGACCATCGACATGATCAATTTCAAGCCGAAGACCCCCGAAGAACTGGTCGCCGATGGCGGTCTGGCCATCGCGCATGTCACCAATGCCGACCTCGCCCGCGCGCTGGAGCGGGCCGGTCTGGCGGATCTGTCGCCGGAAATCCCGACCTCCGGCGGGCCCGAGGCGATCTATATCGACTTCGTGGCCGGCTATGCCAACCCGCCCAGGATCGGGCGCAATGGCGTCGGGATGGAGCCCTATGACGCGCTGATGAACGCAACGCCGGACGGCACGCAGGGGATCTTCGTGGCCACCCTCGGTGGCGTCTACGATCATCGCGGCACGCGCTTCAACAACCTGTCGAACCGGTTCCGGCTGGAACGCGTGACGGTCACGCAAGACGGGCGGTTGTATGAGTTCTCCAAGTCCGAACTCATTCTGTCACGGGGCAAGATCGCCGACATCCTGACCATCCCGCCAGACAGCGGTTTCGATCCGATGCAGCCATGGCGCGCAGATCTGCTGGCCTCGGCGCAACGGCCCGACGGCAGGCTGGAACCCTTCGTGCTCGCCAGCCTCGATTACACCCTGCCGGCGGGCTATATCCTGATGCCCGAACCCAGCCCCGCCCGCATCTGGGCCGAACCCTGGATCGAAGGCAGGACCGAGATCGCCATCCTCGGCGCGGCGCTGATCGTCCTGACGGCGATCCTGACCTTTCAGGCTGCGATCAGCCGCCGACGTCGCCTGCACCGCTACATCCGCACCGGTTTTCTGGTCTTCACGCTGGTCTGGATCGGCTGGATCGCCAGCGCGCAGCTTTCGGTCGTGCACCTGATCAACTACCTAAAGGCGCCGTTCGGGAACCTCAACCTTGCCTTCTACCTTGCCGAACCCCTGATCGTGATCCTGTCGATCTACACCGCGATCTCGCTGGTGCTGCTGGGGCGCGGGGTGTTCTGCGGCTGGCTCTGCCCGTTCGGCGCGTTGCAGGAGCTTCTGGCGCAGGTGTCGCGCGCCCTTGGCCTGCCGCAATGGAACCCGCCCGAGCGGCTTCAGCGCCACCTCTGGAGCGGCAAGTACCTCTCGCTCGCCCTCATCCTCGTGCTCATCGTCACCGCCCCGGCGGCAGCGGTCATCGCGCAGGAGATCGAGCCGTTCAAGACCGCGATCACCGCGATGTTCGTGCGCGGCTTGCCCTATGTGGTCTATGCGACAGCACTGCTGGCCATCGGCCTGTTCACCGAGCGCGCCTTTTGCCGTTTCCTCTGCCCGCTGGGCGGGGCGCTCGCCATTCTGGACCGGCTGCATCTGGTCAACCTGTTGAAACGGCGCCCGGAATGTGGAAGCCCCTGCCATCTGTGCGAACGCTCCTGCCCGGTGAAGGCCATCGAGTCCTCCGGCAAGATCATCATGGCCGAGTGTTTCCAGTGCCTCGATTGCCAGGTCGAGTATTACGACGACCAGCGCTGCCCGCCGCTGGCGCAGGCGCGCAAACGCAAGGTGCGGCTTGCGAGGCAGGCGGCGAAAGCGGTGGATGGTTTCCGGGTTCCGGGCGAGGGCATGGCATGAGAAGCGCCATCACACGCCGCAGCGCGCTGCGGATCATCGGTGCCGGGGTTGCGCTGCCTCTGGGCGTCTTGGGACTGCGATCGTTGCGCGGCATCCCCGAGCCTGCCCGCTGGCATGGCGAGGCGCTGGGCGCCCTGGCCGGCATCACCCTGTGGCACCCGAACCCCGATGTTGCGCGGCGTGCCATCGAGCGGATGCTGGTTGAGGTCGACCGGCTGGAGAACGTCTTCAGCCTCTACCGGGTCGACAGCGAACTCTCCCGCCTCAACCGCGACGGTGCCATCGCCCGGCCGTCGCGCGACCTGATCGACGTGTTCGAGCACAGCCGCCGGATCGCCGAGGCAAGCGGCGGTGCGTTCGATCCCACCATCCAGCCGCTGTGGCAAGCCTATGCGCAGGGTGCCTTGCCCGACGACCGCGCGACGCTCGACGCCGCACTGGCGCGCGTCGACTACACCGCGATCGCACTGAACCCGCGCCGGGTAAGGTTCGAGAAGCCCGCCATGGCGGCCAGCCTGAACGGCATCGCCCAAGGCTACATGACCGACCGGATCACCGAGTTCCTTGGCAACGAGGGGTTCGAGAACGCCGTGATCGAGCTCGGCGAAACCCGCGCCCTGGGATCGGCGCCGGACGGGCAGCCGTTTTCCATCGGGCTGGTCAACCCGAACGCGCCCGACCGCGTTGATCGCGACATAAGGCTGGCAAGTGCCGCGCTGTCCGTCTCGGGAGGCTACGGGATGCAGTTCGGCGCGACCGCACGGCATCATATTTTCGACCCGAGAACCGGAGCAAGCGCCGACCGGCTGAAACAGGTCGCCGTGATCTCGCCCAAGGCAGTATGGGCCGACGCGCTGTCCACCGCGATCTATGTCGCAGGCGAGGCCGCCGCGCGCGACCTTCTGGCGTCCTACCCTTCTTCGCGCGCCATCCTGTCGCGCAACGATGGCACCTCGACCGAGCTTCGGGCCGGGTGATCGCTGTATTGCAGCGCTGATGGCGTGCGTGGTCGCAGCGCTCCCGTTACGAACTTGGCCCATAGTGCTTCCTTCCATTCCAACGAAAGGATCACACCATCAAACCATGGGATCAAACACCTAAAGGTGGCCCGCGTAGATGCCGCGCAAGCGGTCGACTACCAGATCAGGCGCCAGCTCCTCGCTCTCGCCGGTGCGGCGCGAGGTCAGTTCGACCACGCCGGCCTTGAGCCCGCGCGGTCCGACGGTGATGCGCCAGGGCAGGCCGATCAGGTCCATCGTGGCGAACTTGGCCCCGGCGCGTTCCTCGCGGTCGTCATAGAGCGGCTCGAACCCGGCCTTGGTCAGGGCGGCGTAAAGGTCGTCGCAGGCGCGGTCGGCCTCGCCGTCGCCCTGTTTCAGGTTCACGATCCCGACGTGGTAGGGCGTGACACCCTCGGGCCAGATGATGCCGGCCTCGTCGTGGTTGGCCTCGATGATCGCGCCGATGAGGCGGCTCACGCCGATCCCGTGCGAGCCCATGTGAACCGGCACCTTTTCGCCCCGGTCGTTGTTGACCGTCGCGCCCATCGGTTCGGAATACTTGGTGCCGAAATAGAAGATCTGCCCGACCTCGATGCCGCGCGAGGTGCGGCGGCGGTCCTCGGGCACCTTCTCAAACAGCGCCGCGTCATGGGTCTCGTCGGTGCGGGCGTAGGGCTTGGTCCATTCATTGCAGATCAGGGCAACCTCGTCCCAGTCGCCATAGTCGATGTCGCGGTTGCCGAGTTTGAGGTCGGTGATGGCGCTGTCGTAGAACACCTCGGATTCGCCGGTCTCGGCCAGCACGAGGAATTCATGCGTGTCGTCGCCGCCGATCGGGCCGGAATCGGCGCGCATCGGGATCGCCTTCAGGCCCATCCGCTCATAGGTGCGAAGGTAGCTGACCATGTGGCGGTTGTAGGCGTGCATCGCGTGCTCATAATCCACGTCGAAGTTGTAGCCGTCCTTCATCAGGAACTCGCGCCCGCGCATCACGCCGAAGCGCGGGCGGATCTCGTCGCGGAACTTCCACTGGATATGGTAGAGCGTCAGCGGCAGGTCCTTGTAACTGCCGACATGGGCGCGGAAGATGTCGGTGATCATCTCCTCGTTGGTCGGGCCATAGAGCATGTCGCGGTCGTGGCGGTCGCGGATGCGCAGCATCTCGGGGCCGTAGGCGTCATAGCGGCCGGATTCCTTCCACAGGTCGGCCGGTTGCAGCGTCGGCATCAGCATCGGGATATGGCCCGCGCGCACCTGTTCCTCGTGCACGATGTTTTCCAGCTTGCGCAGCACCTTGAAGCCCATCGGCAGCCAGGAATAGATCCCGGCGGCGGCCTGCTTGATCATGCCGGCGCGCAGCATCAGGCGGTGCGAGGCGATCTGCGCCTCGGCGGGCGTTTCTTTCAGAACCGGCAGGAAATAGCGGGACAGGCGCATGGGGGTGTCCTTTGTGGCACAGGGTCGTCCGTCCGTTTAGTCGCCCGGCGCGGTGCGGGCAAGCGCGAAGGCGGGGGTGGCGGCGCCTTCGCGACCCCCTGCCCCACCCGGCGTGTGCCACCCCGATCTGACGCCGGCCTCACGCCGCATCACGGCCGCGTGACGCGGGTGATCCTGTCGGCATCCGGCCTGCGTAACCCTTGCACCAACCGCGACGCGGACAACACTCAGGAGGACACCATATGACCATCGCATCCAAATTCGGCCTCGCGGCCGCTTTCGCCCTCACCGCCTCGGCCGCTCTGGCCCAGAACACCATCGTGGACATCGCCGCCGCCGACGGCCGCTTCGAGACCCTTGTGGCCGCCGTCACCGCCGCCGATCTGGTCGAGACCCTGTCGGGCGAAGGCCCCTTCACCGTCTTCGCACCCACCGACGACGCCTTCGCAGCGCTGCCCGCAGGCACCGTCGAAGGGTTGCTCAAGCCCGAAGCCAAGGGCGACCTGACCAACGTGCTGCTCTACCACGTCGTCGCCGGCAAGGTGATGTCGGGCGATATCGCCATGGGCAACACCGCGGTCGGCACCGCGCTTGAAGGCGCCAATGTCTGCGTCATCAAGGACGCGGGCGTGATGCTCGACGACGGCTCGGGCACGATGGCCAACGTCATCATCGCCGATATCGAGGCTTCGAACGGTGTGATCCACGTGATCGACAAGGTGATCCTGCCGGGCAACAACCCGTCCTGCATGTGATCGCTCCGCGCCGGGGCCTCGTGCCCCGGCGCCACCCTGCCTGACACATACAAGACCGGAGACACTCTTGCCCCATTTCATCAGAACGACTTTTGCAGCCCTCGCAGCAACCGTAGCCCTGTCGGGCGCGGCCAAGGCCGACAACATCGTCGAAATAGCGGCCGCGGACGCGCGGTTCTCGACCCTCGTGGCCGCCGTGACCGCCGCGGGACTGGCCGAAACCCTGTCCGGCCCCGGCCCTTTCACAGTTTATGCGCCGCTCAACGACGCCTTCGCGGCCCTGCCGGACGGCACAGTCGAGACGCTGCTCAAGCCCGAGAACAAGGGCCAGCTGACCGATGTGCTGGTTTACCATGTAGATGACCGCAAGCTGACCGCCGGGATGATCCCGAACGGATCGACCTATTTCAAGCCGCTGCTGACCTCGCACCGGCTGTGCATCACCAAATCGTCGGGCGGTGTCGCGATCGCGGACGGATCGGGCGCCAGCGCCAGCGTCGTGATTGCCGACATCATGGCCGACAACGGCGTGATCCACGTGATCGACAAGGTCCTGCTGCCGGGCGAGCGGCCGGCCTGCCACTGACCTCCCCAGGGCGGTTCGTTCCCATCCGCCCGGCCGGGCGCGGATACCCCGAGGGGCGTCCGCGCCCGGTTTCGTTCCGGACGGGCCCATCCGGCGTCGGCTTTGCCCGCCCGGCCCTTGCACCGGAACCGCAAACAGGCAAGAACAGACGGCAGGCGAATGAGGAACACACATGGCCCTGCCCGTCGGCATGCAACTGAGATACTGGACCATCGCGGCGGTCGTCTTTCTTGTCGCGCTCTGGTATCTGGGCGACATCATCCTGCCCTTCGTGATCGGTGGCGCGGTGGCCTATTTCCTCGACCCCCTGGCCGACAGGCTCGAGGCGCTGGGGCTGAGCCGGGTGCTCTCGACCGTGGTGATCTCTCTGATCGCGGTGGTGATCTTTGCCCTCTCGGCGCTCCTGATCATCCCGCTCCTGATCGAACAGGCGGTGGCGCTGGTCAATATCGCGCCCAAGGCGGCGCAGGACCTGCAGAACTTCCTGACCACGCAATTTCCCTCGCTGATGGATCAGGACAGCATCCTGCGGCAATCGCTGGCGACGCTGGGCCAGAAGGTTCAGGACCGGGGCGGCGAGTTCATCAACGCGGCGCTGTCCTCGGCGATGGGGGTTTTCAACGTCGTCTTCCTGCTGGTCGTGGTGCCGGTGGTCACGTTCTACCTGCTGCTCGACTGGGACCGGATGATCGCCGCGATCGACGACCTTCTGCCGCGCGAACATGCGCCGGTGGTGCGCGACCTGGCCGGGCAGATCGACCGGACGCTGGCCAGCTTCGTGCGCGGCCAGGGCACGGTCTGCCTGATCCTCGGCACCTATTACGCCGTCGCGCTGATGCTGATCGGGCTGCAATTCGGCCTTGTCGTCGGCTTCATCGCCGGGCTGATCACCTTCATCCCCTATGTCGGCGCCATCGTCGGCGGAGCATTGGCAATCGGGCTGGGGCTGTTCCAGTTCTGGGGCGAGTGGTGGCTGCTGGGCGGGGTCGCGGCGATCTTTGTCGTCGGGCAGTTCATGGAAGGCAACATCCTGACGCCCAAGCTGGTCGGCGGCTCGGTCGGGCTGCACCCGGTCTGGCTCTTGCTGGCGCTGTCGGCCTTCGGGTCGCTGTTCGGCTTTGTCGGCATGCTGGTCGCGGTGCCGGTGGCAGCCGCGATCGGGGTCATCGCGCGCTTTTTCACCCGGCGCTACAAGGACAGCGTGCTCTATAGCGGGCAGTCCGAAGACCCCGACCGGGACGACGCCTGACCCATGGCGCGGCAGATGGCCTTCGACCTTCCCCTGCGCCCGGCACGGGGGCGCGGCGATTTCTTCGTCTCGGGCTCGAACTACACCGCGCTGGCGGCGGTCGAGGGCTGGCAGGGCTGGCAGGGCCGCAAGCTGGTTCTGACCGGGCCGGAAGGGTCAGGCAAAAGCCATCTGGTGCAGGTCTGGGCCGAGCTGGCGGATGCGCTGGTGATCGAGGCCGATGCCATCGCCAGGGCCGATCCGGCGACGCTGGCCGGGCGCAATGTGGCGCTTGAGGATGCCGATCGGCTGGCGGGCGATGCCGAGGCCGAGGCGACCGCGTTCCATCTGCATAACCTCGTGCTGGCCGAGGGCGGCAGCCTGCTCGTCACCGCCCGCACCCCGCCCGCGCGCTGGGGGCTGGACCTGCCCGATCTGCTCAGCCGGATGCAGGGCGCACCCATCGTGGCCTTGTCGCCGCCTGACGAGGTGCTGCTGTCGGCGGTGCTGGTCAAGCTGTTCACCGACCGCCAGATCCGCGCCTCGGCGCAGCTTGTCACCTATCTGGCCGCAAGGATCGAACGCTCGTTCACCGCGGCACAATCGGCGGTGGCCGAGCTTGACCGGATGGCGCTGGCCGAGCGCCGCCCGGTGACGCACAAGCTGGCCGAACGCCTGTTCAGACCGGACCCGGACGCCTGAGCCATTCGCCGCCCCGGCCCGCGCGCCGCTGGACAAGTGCCCGCACCAAGGCCCATAAACGTTCCGACCTCACCCAACGTAAACGGTTGCAGTTCCATGACCCTCGACACCGCAGAGCCGGCCCAGATCGACGCCGATTTCCTCGAAACCGGGTTCCCGGCGCCGGTCGAGCTGCCGCCGGAGGAGATCGAGGGGCCGAAGCGGTTCTTCAACCGCGAGCTGAGCTGGCTGGGCTTCAACTGGCGGGTGCTCGAGGAGGCCGAGAACCCGCGCGTGCCGCTGCTCGAGCGGCTCCGGTTCCTGTCGATCTCGGCCACCAACCTCGATGAATTCTACACCGTGCGCGTCGCCGGTCTGCGCGAGCTTGAGCGCGAGGGCAACACCACCCCCGCCGCCGACGGGCTGACGCCGGGCGAACAGCTTGTGAAGATCAACGCCAATGCCCGCGCGCTGATGGCGCGTCAGCAGGAGGTCTATGACGTCCTCACCTCGGAATTGCGGCGCGAGGGGATCGTGATATGCAACCGGGCCGACATCACCGACGAGGACCGCGCCTATCTCGAGGACGTGTTCCTGGCCCGGGTGTTCCCGGTGTTGTCGCCGCTGGCGATCGACCCGGCGCATCCGTTTCCGTTCATCCCCAACACCGGGTTTGCGCTGGCGCTTCAACTCCAGCGCACCGAGGACAAGCGCAAGCTGCAGGCGCTCCTGCCGATCCCGCACCAGATCGACCGCTTCGTGCGCCTGCCCGCCGAGGCGGGCGTGGCGCGGTTCCTGCCGCTCGAGGATCTCCTGATCCTGCACCTGCCCAGCCTGTTTCCCGGCTATGTCGAGAAGGGAAGCTGCGCCTTTCGGGTGCTGCGCGACAGCGACATGGAGGTCGAGGACGAGGCCGAGGACCTGGTGCGCGAGTTCGAGACCGCGCTGAAGCGGCGCCGGCGCGGCGAGGTCGTGCGCATGAAGATCTCGACCGGCGCGCCCTCGGGGCTGATGGCCCTGATCCAGCGCGAATTGCACGTCACCGGCGACGAGATCGTCGAGGTCGAGGGCATGATCGGCATCGCCGACCTGTCGCAACTGGTGCTGGACGAGCGCCCCGACCTGCTCTGGCCGGTCTTCAACCCGCGCATCCCCGAGCGGGTCGAGGACCACGGCGGCGACATCTTCGCGGCGATCCGCCAGAAGGACATGCTGCTGCACCACCCCTACGAGACCTTCGACATGGTGGTGCGGTTCCTCGAACAGGCGGCGCAGGACCCCAACGTCGTCGCGATCAAGCAGACGCTCTATCGCACCTCGCGCGACTCGCCGATCGTCTCGGCGCTGTGCGAGGCCGCCGAGGCCGGCAAGTCGGTGACGGCGCTGGTCGAGCTCAAGGCCCGGTTCGACGAGGCCGCCAACATCCGCCAGTCGCGCCGGCTGGAACGTGCCGGGGCGCATGTCGTCTATGGCTTCATGCAATACAAGACCCACGCCAAGATCTCGACCGTGGTCCGGCGCGAGGGCGACGATCTGGTGACCTATACCCATTTCGGCACCGGCAACTATCACCCGATCACCGCGCGGATCTATACCGACCTGAGCCTCTTCACCTGTGACGCGGCGCTGGGGCGGGATGCGACGCGGGTGTTCAACTATCTTTCAGGCTATGCCCAGCCGGCCAAGCTGGAGAAGCTGGCGATCTCGCCGCTCAACCTGAAATCCACCCTGCTCGAACGCATCCGGCAGGAGGGCGATCACGCCGAAAAGGGCAAGCCCGCCGAGATCTGGGCCAAGATGAATTCGATCATCGACAGCGACGTGATCGACGCGCTTTACGAGGCATCCCAGCGCGGCGTTCAGATCACCCTCGTGGTGCGCGGCATCTGCGGCATCCGCCCCGGCATCAAGGGGCTGAGCGAGAACATCAGGGTGAAATCGGTGGTCGGGCGGTTCCTCGAGCACAGCCGCATCGTCTGTTTCGGCAACGGCAACGGGCTGCCGTCGAAAGGCGCCAAGGTCTACATCTCGTCGGCCGACTGGATGGGGCGCAATCTGAACCGGCGGGTGGAAACGCTGGTCGAGGTGACGAACCAGACGGTGAAGGCGCAGATCGTCAGCCAGATCATGGCCGCGAACCTGCATGACGTGGCGCAAAGCTGGGTGATGCAGCCCGACGGCAGCTTCCTGCGCCCGGACCTTTCGCGGATCGAGGCACCGTTCAACTGCCACCGCTTCTTCATGGAAAACCCGTCACTCTCGGGGCGCGGGTCGGCGGGCGCCTCTGACGTGCCGGAACTGGCGCATAGCCATGACTGAGCGGGGCGCGCGCGGCGGCGTCGCGCCGTGAGTATTTTTGCCAAGATGAATGGAAAGGGCGCTGTTCGGGGTTGAAAGCGCGGGCGCGCGGGCCATGTTCGGTGCGGGGCCCCGCGATCGGCGTGTGGCAGGGCGATACGGGTGTCTTGTGACGGTTCTACTTCTTGTTCTGGGCCTCGTCCTTCTGGTGGTCGGCGGTGACGTGCTCGTGCGCGGCGCGGTCGGGCTGGCGGCGCGTCTGGGCGTCTCGCCGCTTCTGATCGGGTTGACGGTGGTCGGTTTCGGCACCTCGACACCGGAGCTTGTCACCAGCCTGCAAGCGGCCTTTGCCGGCGCGCCGGGGCTGGCGCTGGGCAACGTGGTCGGCTCCAACATCGCCAATATCCTCCTGATCCTAGCCATTGCGGCACTGATCCGCCCGTTCGCGGTCGGGCGCGCGGCATTCCGGCGCGACGGGGTGACGATGGCGCTGGTGGCGCTGGCCGGCTCTGGCCTGATCGCCATGGACGCGCTGGGCCGGGTCGCGGGGTTCGGACTGGTGGCGGGTCTCTTCGCCTATCTGTTCATCGCCTACCGGATCGACCGGCGCAGCATCGGCCAGAGGCCCGAGGGCGCGACGATACCCTCGGAAGGGCTCGGCCTGTCGCTGGCGCTGGCCTTGGGCGGCATCGTGACGACCATCATCGGTGCCAGACTGCTGGTCGGCGCCGCTACCGAAATTGCCACGACGCTGGGCGTCTCGGACGCGGTGATCGGGCTGACGCTGGTGGCGGTCGGCACCTCGCTGCCCGAACTTGCAACCTCGGTCATGGCCGCACTGCGCGGGCGCGGCGACCTTGCGCTTGGCAACGTGCTGGGGTCGAACATCTACAACATCCTCGGCGTTCTCGGCGTCACCGCGCTGGTCCACCCGATCCCGGTCGCGGCACAGATCGCGCGGGTTGATACCTGGGTGATGCTGGCGGTGACGCTGTTGCTGGTGGTGCTGATGCGCACCGGCTGGCGGGTCAGCCGCCGCGAGGGTGGCGTGCTCCTGATCGGTTATGCCGGCTATCTCGGCTGGCTCGCGCTCTGAGCCGATGGCGCCCCGGCGATTGACCGCGCGCGCCGAAACGTGAATAACCCCGGTGACAAGCCGAGGGCCCATGAACGCAAGCGAAGAACACGACTGGGGACCATTCGGACGGCCGTTGTTCGATCACCCCTCGGTGCGCGCCTTGAAGCGCGTCGGCGTGCTCGACGTCGGGTCGAACTCGGTCCGGCTGGTGGTGTTCGACGGCGCGGCGCGCAGCCCGGCCTATTTCTACAACGAAAAGCTCCTCTGCGGCCTTGGCGCGCACCTGTCCACCACCGGGCGGCTCAACCCCACCGGGCGCACCCGCGCCCTGGCCGCGATCAAGCGTTTCCGGCTGCTGGCCGAGGGCATGAACCTGCCGCCCCTGACCGCGGTTGCCACCGCCGCGGTGCGCGAGGCCGAGGACGGGCCGGAGTTCTGTGCCGAGGTCGAGGATGCGACCGGCATCAAGCTCTATGTCATCGACGGCGAGGAAGAGGCGCGGCTGTCGGCGCAGGGGGTGCTGCTGGGCTGGCCCGGCGCCAACGGGCTGATGTGCGACATGGGCGGCTCGTCGATGGAACTGGCCGAGGTCGCTGGCGGAACGGTCGGCAAGCGGATCAGCTCGGGGCTTGGACCGCTGAAGCTGGCAGACGTCGAAGGCGGCAAGAAGGGCCTCAAGGCGCATATCAAGACGGCAATCGACGGGTTGGCCGGCGAGATGGGCACCCGGCCGGAGCGGCTGTATCTGGTCGGCGGCTCCTGGCGGGCGATTGCCCGGCTCGACATGCACCGGCGGGGCTATCCGCTGCATGTGCTGCACGAATACCGGATGACGCCCAAGGGCCTTGCCGCCACGCTGGCCTGGATCGACAGCGTCGATCTCGACGAGGTGCGCCAGCACACCGGCACATCGGCCGCGCGCATGGCGCTGGTGCCGATCGCGGCGCAGGTGCTCAAACGCATGGTGCGCACCTTCCGTCCGAAGGAAATCGCGGTGTCGTCCTACGGCATCCGCGAGGGGCTGCTCTATGAGCAGATGCCCGAGCAGCTTCGCCGCCGCGATCCGCTGATCGAGGCCTGTCGCTTTGCCGAGAAGAAGGACGCGCGCCTGCCCGGTTTCGGCAAGTCGCTCTATGAATTCATCCTGCCGCTCTACAAGTCCGCCCGCCCCGAGCGGCTGCGGCTGGTGCGCGCGGCCTGCCTGCTGCACGACGTGTCCTGGCGCGCGCACCCCGATTACCGCCACGAAGTCACCTTCGAGAGCGCCACCCGCGCCAACCTTGGCGGGCTGACGCATCAGGAGCGGGTGTTTCTCGGGATGGCGCTGTTTCACCGCTACAAGAACAACCGCGACGGCTCGCGTTTCGAGGACATCTTTTCGATCCTGCCGGAGTCGGAACATGCCAAGGCCGAGGTTCTGGGCAAGGCAATGCGGTTCGGGGCGATGTTCGCGGTCGATGCGCCGCACAAGCAGGCGGTGCTGACCTGGCGGCCGAAGAAACTCGAACTGCACCTGAAGGTCAGGCCGCGCGCCGCCGACCTGTTTGGCGAAGTCGCGCGGGTGCGGCTGGACAGCCTCGCGCAATCGCTCGGCGCGACCACGGTGGTGCGCTTCGCGGGGCCGTCCTAAAGGTCGGTGCCGATCCCGCTCGGATCGAGCGGAACCTTGCGGCGGATGATGATGTCGCCGTTGGGCAGGCGTTCGGGCGGCTCGTAGAGGCTGGCGTCGTCAAGCCAGTCGACCAGCTTGTCCCAGCCCTCCGCGCCTTCGGCCATCAGCCCCTTGAGAAACAGCTTCATGCCATCGGACAGAAGCTGCGCCCCCTCGGACAGGTCCGGGTTGCGCGGCGTGTCGTCTTGCACCTGCGCCAGCGCCGGCATCGTGGCGATGGCAAGAACGGCGGCGAATGTTGCGATCGGTTTCATGCGTCTGAATATGGGGATGCCGTGCCGCGATTGGAAGATCAGCCGCCGGTATCGAAGTCGACCGACACGGGAAAATGATCGGACGCGGTCAGAAGCGCCTCGCGCAGTTCCGGGGTGTGGTAGCACACGGGGTCGTCGAACGGGTGCCAGATGCGCCAGCGCGGGTTCATCTCGCACAGGTCGGGCGAGACCATGACATAGTCCAGCAGCGCCTGAAGATAGCGGTGTTCCTCATGCAGATAGAACCGCGCCGTCACCGGCATCGCCCCCACCCGGCGGCTGAGGGCAAGGCGCGCGTGCGGGTCATGGAGCCGCGTCTTGCCGTCCTCGCCCAGCACGATCTCAAGCCCCGAACGGCCAAAGAGTTTCTCGTATTCGTCCAGCCCCGGCCCGTCATTGAAGTCACCCAGCACGATCAGCGGTTCGTTCTGTGCAAGAACCTGGTCTACCCGCTGCCTGAGCCAGACGCATTGCGCCAGTTGCTTGCGCCGGTTCTGGATCGACAGGCGCATCACCTCGTCGGGCGTCGTGGCCCCGATCGGCGCCTTCGATTTCATGTGCACCCCGATCAGGCGCAGCACCCGCCCGGTCTCGCGCAGCACCAGCCGCGCCTCGAGCGGCGGTTTGGAAAAGGTGATCGCCTCGGGGCTGGCATCGATGTCGATGTCGAAACGGAACACGCCGTCGAAACGCGGCGCGTCTCGGGTGCCCTTCTTGCCGGTCTCGTTGCCCCAGGGGTCGTGCTCGGCGGTGAACAGGTCGGGGTTGTAGAGCAGCGCGATTTCCTGCTGCGTCTCGTTGCGAAAGCCCAGAAGTGCGCGGCGAGCACGCAATCCGTAGGTTCGGGCGAAGGTTTCCAGCGCCCGCACGGTCGAGCGTTTGCGGTTGTCGTCGGGTGCTTCGATCACCATCACCGCGTCGGCGTCCATCGCGGTAAAGACGATGCCCAGCGCGGTCAGTTGATCGGCGCGGGTCACATCCTGACGCGCCGACCATTCGCCGTCTTCCAACAGCCCGCCCTCGTCGTCGAAAAGCGCGTTGAACCATTCGACGTTGTAGGTGGCGATGCGCAAGGCAGTCTCCGGCTGGTCAGGGTGGCTACCCTACCCTAGGCAGCACCCGCCCCGGCAACAAGGCCCGGCTCAGTGCGCCCCGAGAATACCGGTGCGCACCGAGTAATCCGCCGCGATGGCGTAGTCCGGGTCATCGTCGCTGTCGACCATCAAGTGGCCGGCGCGTGTCAGCAGCTTGTGGCAATCGCGCGACAGATGGCGCAGTTGCAACTGCTTGCCCGCCGCCTCGTATTTGCCCGCCACCGCCTCGATCGCCTGCAGCGCCGACTGGTCCGCCACCCGGCTGTCGGCGAAGTCGACAACCACGAGGTCGGGGTCGCTCGCGACGTCGAACAGCTCGACAAACCCGTCGGTCGAGCCGAAGAACAGCGGCCCCTGAATGCGGTAGACTTTCGCTCCGTCCTCGGGCGTGTAGATGTCGGCATGGATGCGGCGCGCATTGGTCCAGGCATAGGCCAGCGCCGAGACGATCACGCCCACCACCACCGCAACGGCAAGGTCCTCGACCACCGTCACAGCCGTCACCAGCACGATCACGAAGGCGTCGGTTTTCGGCACGAGGAACAGGATCCTGATCGAGTTCCAGGCGAAGGTGCCGATCACCACCATGAACATCACGCCGACCAGCGCCGCCAGCGGGATCTGCTCGATCGCCGGCGAGGCGACAACGATGAAGGCCAGCAGAAACAGCGCCGCCGCCACGCCCGCGATGCGCGTGCGCCCGCCGGAGTTCACGTTGATCATCGACTGGCCGATCATCGCGCAACCACCCATGCCGCCGAAAAATCCGGTGACGATATTGGCGGCACCCTGCGCCATGCTCTCGCGCGAGGCGCCGCCGCGCTGGCCGGTCATCTCGCCGACAAGGTTCAGGGTCAGAAGGCTCTCGATCAACCCGATGGCCGCAAGGATCACCGCATAGGGAAAGATGATCGTCAGCGTCTCCCAGTCGAACGGAACCACCGGCAGGTGGAAGGTCGGCAGACCGCCCTTGATCGACGCGAGGTCGCCGACGCGTGGCACGTCGATGCCAAAGCCGATCACCACCGCCGCCACGATGCCGATCCCGGCCAGCGGTGCCGGCACGGCGCGGGTGATCTTCGGCATCACCCAGATCACCGCCATCGTCAGCGCCACAAGCCCCAGCATGATCAAGAGCGGCTGGCCGGTCAGCCATTCACCGCCCGCCGCGCCATGCCCCGTGGTCGTGACGGTGCCCGGCACCTTGAACTGGGTCAGTTGCGCGAGGAAAATCACGATCGCGAGGCCATTGACGAAGCCCAGCATCACCGGATGCGGCACCAGCCGCATGAACTTGCCCCAGCGCAGGATGCCGAAGGCGACCTGCAGGATGCCCATGAGCACCACGGTCGCGAACAGGTATTCGACGCCATGCTCGGCCACCAGCGCCACCATCACCACCGCCAGCGCCCCGGTCGCGCCCGAGATCATCCCCGGCCGCCCACCGAACAGCGCCGTGATCAGCCCGACCATGAAGGCCGCGTAAAGCCCGACCAGCGGATGCACCCCCGCGACGAAGGAAAACGCCACCGCCTCGGGCACCAGCGCCAGCGCCACGGTCAGGCCCGACAGCACCTCGGTGCGCAGCCTTACGGGGGTCATCACCACCGTGGGAAAGAGTTTCAGGCTGGGACGACCGACACGGTCGGCAAAGGTCGCCAGTAGCGCTTTGGACAAGGATCACCTCGTTGGGGAAAGACGTCGAAAGGGCGGGTCTAACGCTGCAACGCAGAAAAATCCAGTGCGAATGACGCAAACCGCGCCGCCGCGGGGCCAACGCCTTGCGCTTTCGTCGCTTTTTCATTGAATTCCCGCGCCGCTTTTGCAACCTCGACCGGGGCAGCAGGCAGGAGAACGCAATGGACAGAATGATCGGCGTCATCGGCGGCTCAGGGCTTTACGAGATCGCCGGGCTGTCCGGGGCCGAATGGGTCAGTGTCGAGACACCCTGGGGCGCGCCCTCGGACCAGATCCTGACTGGCACGCTGGACGGGGTGAAGATGGCCTTCCTGCCGCGTCACGGGCGCGGCCACGTGCATTCGCCCTCGACCGTGCCCTACCGCGCCAACATCGACGCGATGAAGCGGCTTGGCGTCACCGACCTCGTGTCGGTCTCGGCCTGCGGGTCGTTCCGCGAAGACCGCGCGCCGGGCGATTTCGTCATCATCGACCAGTTCATCGACCGCACCACGCTGCGCGAGAAAAGCTTTTTCGGCTCGGGCTGCGTCGCGCATGTCAGCCTTGCGCATCCGACCTGTCCGGCATTGTCCGACGCCTGCCACCGCGCCGCCACCGACGCGGGCATCAAGGTCCACAAGGGCGGCACTTATCTTGCGATGGAAGGCCCGCAATTCTCGACGATGGCCGAGTCCAAGCTCTATCGCGACGTCTGGGGCTGCGACGTGATCGGCATGACCAACATGCCCGAAGCCAACCTCGCCCGCGAGGCCGAGCTTTGCTATGCCAGCGTCGCGATGATCACCGATTATGACAGCTGGCACCCGCAGCACGGCGCGGTGGATATTGCCGAGATCATCGCCACGCTGGGCGCCAATGCCGACAAGGGCCGCGCGCTGGTGGCGCGCCTGCCCGCGCTGCTGGGCGCGGATCACGACCCCTGCGCCAAAGGCTGCAACACCGCGCTCGACTTCGCGATCCTCACCGCGCCCGAGGCGCGCGACCCGGCGCTTGTGGCGCGGCTGGATGCGGTCGCGGGCCGGGTGTTGGGGTGACGATCCTGATCCTTGGCGCCGACGGTTTCATCGGTCGCCATGTCGCCTTCGCGCTGCGCGCTTCGGGGTGGGATGTGCTGGCATCGGCCCGGCGCACCGCGCGGCTGGAGCGGATGGGATTTGCCACGCTCCGCGCCGACCTGTCCGACCCGGCCTGCCATGACCCGGCCTTCTGGCGCCCGCGCGTCGAGAGCGTGACCCATGTGGTCAACGCGGCGGGGCTGTTGACCGGCAGCGCCGGGGCAATGGCGGCGGTGCACGAAAAAGCCCCCGCCGCGCTCTATGCCGCCCTTCCCGAAGGCGCGACCGGCCTGTTGCTTTCGGCCGTCGGGATCGACCGGCCCGACACCGCCTTCGCCCGCCACCGCCGGGCTGGCGAGGCACTGGCACAGAGCCACGGCCTGACCATCCTGCGCGCCGGGCTGGTGCTGGGCGAGACCTCCTATGGCGGCTCGTCACTGGCGCGCGCGCTGGCCGCCCTGCCGCTGGTGACGCCGCTGGTCGCAGGCGGGGCGCAGCCGGTGAACCCGATCCATGCGCGCGATCTGGCGGCGGTGATCGAAACCCTGCTGCGCGCGCCCCGGCCCGGCGAAGTGCTTGAGATCGGCGGGCCCGAGACGCTGACCCAGGCCGAGATGCTGGCCGAATACCGCCGCTGGCTGGGCCTTGCCCCGGCCCGCGCGCTGGCCTTGCCGCTCGGTTTGGCACGGTTGATCGGGCGGGCGGGCGACGCGCTGGCGCTCGGGCCGATATCCTCGACCTCGGTGGCGCAAATGACCGAAGGTGTGGTCGCCGCGACAAGTCCGGGCCTGACCCCGGCGCCGGAGGGGTTTCGCAGCTTTCTGTGGCGCCGCCCGGCGGGCACGCAGGACCTGTGGCAGGCCAGGCTCTACCTGATGCGCCCGGCGCTGCGGCTGGTGCTCGCGCTGATGTGGCTGGTTTCGGGGCTGATCGGCCTGACCCTGCCCGCCGCCGACTTCGTGCCGCTGATGTCGGCCAGCAGTCTGCCCGAGTGGAGCCTCATCCTGCTTGCCCGGCTCGGCGGCCTGGTCGATCTGGCCATCGCCGCCGCGCTCCTGCGTGGCTGGCGGTTGCGGTTGGTGGGGTGGGTGCAGATCGGGGTGGTCTCGCTCTATACCGCCGGGCTGACGCTGATGGCCCCGGCGCTGTGGCTGCTACCACTTGGCGGGCTGCTGAAGAACCTGCCGATCCTGGTGCTGCTCGCGGTGCATCTGGTGCTGGAGGAGGAAAGATGACCGACCCCTACCTGCTGGCGAGGTGGCTGCATATCCTGTCCTCGACGGTGCTGTTCGGCACCGGCATCGGCACCGCCTTCCAGATGGTCTGGGCGATGCGCAGCGGGCGGGTCGAGACGATCCACTCGGTCGCCTCGGGCGTGGTTGTGGCCGACTGGCTCTTCACCACCCCGGCCGGCATCGTCCAGCCGCTGACCGGGATCTGGCTGGCCCTGCTCGCCGGACATTCGCTGGCCGCGCCATGGCTGGTCGCGACCTATGGACTCTATGTCGTCGCCTTCGTCTGCTGGCTTCCGGTCGTGGGGCTGCAGATCCGCATCCGCGATGTCGCCGGCGCGGCGCTGGCCGAGGGCGCGCCCCTGCCTGCGACCGCGCGCCGCGCCTTTCGCCGCTGGTTCATTCTCGGCTGGCCGGCCTTCGGCGCGCTCATTATCGTGTATTGGCTGATGATCGCCAAACCGCCCCTCTGGGGCTGATCCAGGGACAGACATGAAAACCGTCAAGGACTATATCCGCACCATCGTCGACTTCCCGCATGAAGGCATCATGTTTCGCGACGTGACCACGCTGTTTGCCGATCCGCGCGGCTTTCGCATGACCATCGACCAGATGCTGCACCCCTTCGCGGGCGAGAATATCGACAAGGTCGTCGGGCTCGAGGCGCGCGGCTTCATCATCGGCGGCGCCATCGCGCACCAGTTGACGCTGGGGTTCGTTCCGATCCGCAAGAAGGGCAAGCTGCCCGGCGCGACGATCAGCGAGGCCTATCAGCTCGAATATGGCGAGGCGGTGATGGAGATCCACGACGACGCGATCCAGCCGGGCGAACGCGTGCTGGTGGTCGATGACCTGCTGGCCACCGGGGGCACCGCGGCGGCGGGCATCCGGTTGATCGAGCGTCTTGGCGGCGAGATCGTCGGTTGCGCCTTCATCATCGACCTGCCGGAGCTTGGCGGGCGCAAGGTGCTCGAGGACATGGGCATGGATGTGCATGTCCTGTGCGAATTCGACGGCGCGTAAACCTTTCGGCAACGGATTCGCGCTAGAAAGAGCTTGGCCAGAGAGTTGAGGCCGCTGCTTGCAAACACGTGATGTTACCTCGTGTGAACGCCCCGCCGTCACCCCCGGCGGGGCGTTTTTCATGCCCGGCTCCCGACGCTGCGCTTCCGCCTCGAAGCCGCGGATTGTGGACATGCCGCGTCATGAGTATTTGGACCAAGGTGAAGACAGGGCGCGTTAACCTTAACGGCCCTTCATCTTGGCAAAAAATACTCAAATTGCGGTGTCCTATCCGCAAGCTGTCCGGTCGCGATGGTACCCGTCAGCGCGCCAGCACCGCCCCCGGATTCATGATGCCGTTGGGGTCCAGCGCCGCCTTGATCGCCCGCATCGCCGCCAGCCTGGCCGGATCGGCGTAGGTTTCGAGGTCCCGCACCTTCAGCCGTCCGACACCGTGCTCGGCGGAAAACGACCCCTCGAAGGCGGCGACGAGGTCATAGACTGCCCGCGCCACCTCGGCGCGCGCGCCGGGGAAGTCGGCGCGCGTGCTGCCTTCGGGCGCAAAGACGTTGAAATGCAGGTTGCCGTCGCCGAGATGGCCGAAGCAATTGATCCGAAACGCACCTTTTGCGGCGATCGCGTCGGTGGCGGCGGCCAGGGACTCGGGAATCGCCGACAGCGGTAGCGAGATGTCATGCGACGAGATCGAGCCGACCCGGCGATTGGCCTCGGGAAGCTGTTCGCGCATCGCCCAGAGTGCTGCGCGCTGGCTCTCCGACTGCGCGATCACCCCACCGGACACCAGCCCCTCGGCCAGCGCCGCATCGAACAGCCCGCTCAGCGCGCCATCCGCATCACTCCCCTGCGCCAGCCCCAGTTCGACCAGAACCGCCCAGTCGGGGATCAGGGCAAAGGGCGCGCGCGCGGCGCAGCCGGTCTCCGCCAGAAAGCGCATTCCCTGCCCCGAGATCAGCTCGAACCCGCTGACCGCGCCGCCCAGCCGGTCGCCCGCAAGCGCCAGCAGATCGAGCGCGGCGCGCGGTGACGCCACCACCATGAGCGCGGTTGCGACCTCGGCGGGGCGGGGGAACAGCCGCAGGCTCGCTGCCGTGATAACCCCCAGCGTGCCCTCGGACCCGATCATCAGCCCGCGCAGGTCGTAGCCGGTGTTGTCCTTGCGCAGACGCCTGAGCCCGTTCCAGACCGAGCCATCCGGCAGCACCGCCTCAAGCCCCAGACACAGCTCGCGCGCAGTGCCGTAGCGCAGCACGTTCACCCCGCCCGCATTGGTCGCAAGGTTGCCGCCGATCCGGCACGACCCCTCGGAGGCCAGTGTCAGCGGGAACAACCGCCCCACCGCCTCGGCGGCCGCATGAACATCGGCCAGGATCGCGCCGGCCTCGGCGATCAGCACGTTCTCGGCGGGCAGCACGGCGCGGATGCGCGTCATGCGTTCCAGCGACAGGATCACCGGGTCGGGACCCTCGGGCATGACCTGCCCGCCGACCAGCCCGGTGCCGCCGCCATAGGGCACCACGCCGACCCGTGCCGCACCCGCCGCGCGCACCACCACGGCCACCTCACCGACCGTTGCGGGCGCGACCAGCAGCCCGCCCCGGCCCTTGAAGACCCCGCGCAGCTCCTCGAGATAGCCTTGCGTCAGCGGGCGGAACGCCGCCTCGGGCAGGCGCGCGCGCAGGGTGGATTCAAAGGCCGCATCGGCGGGGGACAGGGGCGGAAATGTCATGGCGGCGAGTTTGCACCCTTCCCGCGATAGCGCAAGCCACCCGGCGTCACGCCGAGTTGATTGCGGAACATCTTGAAAAGCGCTCCCTAATGTTCTATGTTTGTTCCCTCCCTCGAGAACCGACAAGGAGCGCCGTGATGTATGAAACCGCCCCCCTGCCCCCGACGCAAAAGCAGCTCGACTATGCCCGCGCCATTGCCCGCAAGCTTGACGCGGCCATTCCGCGTGGCAAGCTCGAGGACCGCCGCGCCCTGTCCGACTGGATCGACAGGCACAAGGCGCAGCGCACTGCCTCCGGCATCGGCGCGACCTCGCGCCAGGTCGCCTTTGCCGAGAAACTCGCCCGCATCAAGCGCCGTGCGATCCCCGACGAGTGCTTTCGCGACGCCGGGCTGATGTCGCGCTGGATCGACGCCAACCGCTAAGGGCTTGCACCTGCCGGCGAAGCGGTGCCAAGGTCGGGCGACCGCCCACACCTCATGAGGCCCCCAAATGACCGCGCTGCGCACCGACATTGACCCGGATGGACTGCTTGAGTTTTCGGTGGTGTTCACCGACCGCTCGCTCAATCACATGTCGGCGGCGTTTCAAAAGGTGATGCGCGACATCTCGGCCACGCTGAAAGAGGTCTACAACGCCGATGCGGTGGCGCTGGTGCCCGGCGGCGGCACCTATGCGATGGAGGCGGCCGCGCGCCAGTTTGCCAGCGGAAAGCGCGCGATGGTGATCCGCAACGGCTTTTTCTCGTATCGCTGGAGCCAGATCTTCGAGATGGGCGCGATCCCGGCAGAGGAAACCGTGATGCTGGCGCGGCGCAGCGGCAACGGCCCGACCGCGCCTTTCGCCCCCGCGCCGATCGAGGATGTGGTGGCGAAAATCCACGCCGAAAAGCCGGACGTGGTCTTCGCCCCGCATGTCGAAACCGCCTCCGGCATGATCCTGCCCGACGACTACATCCGCGCCGTCACCGAAGCCGTCCATGCCGAGGGCGGGATCTTCGTGCTCGACTGCATCGCCTCGGGCACGGTCTGGGTGGACATGCAGGCGACCGGCGTCGATGTGCTGATTTCGGCGCCGCAAAAGGGCTGGTCGGCACAGCCTTCGGCGGGGCTGGTGATGATGAACAGCCGCGCGCGCGACATGGCCAGGGCGGCGGTCTCGACCTCCTTCGCCATTGACCTGAACAAATGGCTGACGATCATGGAAGCCTACGAGGCCGGTGGCCATGCCTATCACGCCACCATGCCGACGGACGCGCTGCGCGCCTTGCGCGACGTGATGCTCGAGATGAAGGATTACGGTTTTGACAGACTGGCCGAGGCGCAATGGGACCAGGGCCGCCGCGTGCGCGCGGCGCTGAAAGCGCGCGGCATCCGGTCGGTGGCCGCCGAGGGGTTCGAGGCGCCCGGCGTGGTGGTCAGCTACACGGATAACCCCGAAATCCAGTCCGGCCGCGCCTTTGCGGCACTCGGGATGCAGATCGCGGCGGGTGTGCCCTTGATGGTCGGCGAAGGCGACGACTACAAGAGCTTTCGCCTTGGCCTCTTCGGGCTCGACAAGCTCTATGACGTCGATGCCTCCGTCGCCCGGCTCGAAGCCGCGCTCGACAAGGTGCTCGGGACGGCGGGTTAACCGCCCATGGTCATCACGACCAGCGCGATATAGACCACCGGGGTGATCGCGACCATCACCAGCCCGACGCCCGGCAGGCCGAGAAACAGAAAGCCCAGCACCAGCGCCACGACGATCAGCAGCGCAACGACGAAAAGCAGGGCTTCGCCCCGGGTCTCGGTGTCTTGGGTGGTCATGGCCTGTCTCCTGTGCGCAAATCCTGCTGCCTTATCCCTTACATCATCTCGGACGCAAAGGCGATGAACCGTCGCAGGGTCATCGCGGCCCAAGCCCTGCCCGCATGACGCTCCGGCGCAGCGGCGCGATGTCGTGCACGGCCTTTAGGCCCAGAAGGCGAACCGCCTGCATCCCCACCCCGCCAGAACGCGCCACCCGGTTGAAGAGGTCGATCACCCGCGCCCGCGCCGCGATGTCGGCCCGGCGCGCGCGCGCATAGGCGGCCAGCACTGCCGGCGCGCCGGGGTCGGCGGGCGATGCCGAGGCCGCCTCGATCAACGCCGCGATGTCGTTGAGCGACGTGTTCAACCCCTGCGCCCCGATCGGTGGCAGCGCATGCGCCGCCTCGGCCACCAGTGCCACGCGCCCGTCGGTCAGCCGCTCGGCGGTCTGGGTCACGATCGGCCAGGTCGAGCGTCGGCCCTCAAGCCGCATCCGGCCAAGCAGCCCAGTCGAGCGCGCGAACATCACGTCTTCAAATTCGCCCACCGGCATCGCCATCAGGTCGACCGCGCGCGGTCCGAAATTCATCCAGATCACCGCCGAGGCGTGCTTGCCGCCCACATCGGCGAGCGGCACGATGGTGAAGGCGCCGCCCTCGTTGTAGATCTCGGTCGAAACGTTTTCATGCGGCAGATCATGGGTCACGGTGAAGGCCAGCGCCTTCTGGCCATAGCGCGTGATGCGCGCGCCGATCCCGGCCGCCTCGCGCAGCGGCGACATCCGTCCATCGGCGGCAATGGCCAGTTTCGCACGCACCTGACTGCCATCGCTCAGCCCGACGATCACGCCATCGGTGCGCTGCACCAGCGAGGCAAAGCCGGTGCCGTAAAGCGCCGAGATGCGCTCGGCCCCTTGCAGATAGGCCGCGAGTTCACGCCGCACGGCCCAGTTCATCAGGTTCCAGCCGAAGGGTTCCTCGCCCATTTCCGAGGCCGCGAAGGTCCGCCGGTCGCGCACCACCGGCGGCCAGCCGGTCGTGTCGATGACGGCAAGCCGCTCGAGCGGAGTGGCGTGCGGGGCGAGCACGGGCCACAGCCCGCAAGCCTCGAACAACGCCCGCGCCGGGCGCAGGAACGCGGTCGAACGCAGGTCGGACCCCTCAAGCCCCGCCTCGATCACCGGCGGCACCGGGTCGGCCATGATGACGGAAAAGCCGCGTTCGGCAAAGACCGCGGCGGCCACCTGCCCGGCGATGCCACCGCCCGAAATGAAGATATCGGCCTCGCGCCTTAGCATGGTCAGGACCGGCGCGCGGTGTCGCGGCGCGAAAAGGCCCCGGCGACCACCTCCGCCAGAAAGCCCGCCAGATCGTCGGTGTGGTGGTGAATATGCTCGGCCGGTGCCGCCTCGGGGGCGACATGGACGGTCTGCAGCCCCATCGCGTGCGGCGCGGCCAGATTGCGCGGGTCGTCCTCGAACATCGCGGCGGCCAGCGGGTCGAGCCCGTCGGCGGAAAACACCGTCTCGAACGCCACCCGGTCGGGCTTGGGCCGGAAACCGGCATGTTCGACGCCGTAGACCGCATCGAACACGCCCGACAGCCCGCGCGCCTCGATCACCCGCTGGGCATAGGGGGCGGAGCCGTTGGTAAAGACGATCCGCCGCCCCGGCAGATCGCCGATCCGCGCGGCAAGCTCGGGGTCGGGGATGAGCGGTGCGAACGAGATGTCATGCACCTCGACGAGATAGGGCGCGGGGTCGACGTCATGCTCGGCCATCAGCCCGGCCAGCGTGGTGCCATAGGTGCGCCAGTAATGCAGCCGCAGCCGGTCGGCCTCGGCGCGGTCGACGCCCAAGGTCTCCATCACCCAGCGCGTCATGCGCTTCTCGATCTGGTCGAAAAGCCGCGCCGAGGGCGGATAGAGCGTGTTGTCGAGGTCAAAGACCCAGGTGGTGACGTGGGAAAAGCGCTGTGTGTTCATGCGGTGAACCTAGTCATTCCGCCCACCGCTTGCGAGCCTCAATCGCGCCGGCCGTGCTTGAATATGTCCACCAGAGGTGCATTATCGGCCGGGTTCAGACGGAGGATGCTGTGGCCGAGGCCAGGACCGGAACCAAGGACGCCTACGAGCTGATTCTCGATGCGATCGACGAGGGCACCTACCGGCCCGGCGACCGGATGGTGGAGAGCGAGCTGGCGGATCGTCTGGGCGTGTCGCGCACCCCGATCCGCGAGGCGTTGCAGCGGCTCGAGACGCAAAGCCTGTTGAAGCGCGACGGCCGGTCGCTGATCGTCGCCTCGCTTGACCACAACCAGTTGGCCGAACTCTACGCGGTGCGCGCCGAGCTCGAGGGGCTGGCGGCGCGGCTCGCGGCGCAACACGCGGCGCGCGAGGAACTGCGGGTGCTGCGCGAAATGGTCGAGCAGGACCGGACACTGATCGGCGATCCGGCGGCGCTGTCGCGGGCGAACCGGCGGTTTCACAAGCAGATCCACCTCGCCTCGCACAACCGCTACCTGGTGCAGCAGCTTGACCTGGTGCACCGCACCATGGCGCTGCTGGCGACCACGTCGCTTGCCGTCGAAGGCCGCTCGAAGAAGGCCGTCGCCGAGCATGACGCCATCGTCAAGGCGCTCGAGGCGCGCGATGGCGAGGCGGCCGACGAGGCCCTGCGCGCCCATATCTCGCGCGCCTTCGAGACGCGGTTGCGGCTCGACTCGGTCGCCGAGTAGCGGGTTTCCGGGGGCGGCGGTCGGGCCGGGAGTCGGGTCAGGTCGCGGGCATCGCAACACCCAGGCGCGGGTCAGGCGCGCCCCGCGACGCCTCGGGCGGCGGCTGTGCCAGGACTTCCGCATCGACGTGATAATCGCCATGGTGGGTCTTGTCCCAGTAGAACGGGCGCGTGACGATCTCGATCAGCGCCTTGGCCGCCGCCAGCGTCGCCAGCGGATAATAGAAATGCAGCGTCGGCACCCATTTGCGCAGGAACCGGTGCTCCGGCGCGCCCAATGCACTGATGCCGATGGCGACATTCAGAAGCTCGGTCGAAAAGAACGCGATGGCCATGGTCAGCGCCATGGCGCGCGGCATCAGGTCGACCAGCGGATGCGGAAACCCGAAGGCCGGCACCCAGAAGCTCCACAAGAGCGGCGCCAGGATGAACTGGCTCAGCGTGCCCAGAAACAGCACCTGAACCCCAATCATCCTGCGCCATCCCAGATCGGCCAGCAGCCGCAGCGGCGAGCGCATGTGGACGCCGTAGGTCATCACATAGCCCTTGATCCAGCGCGACCGCTGCTTGATCCAGGCCCAGGGGCGGCAATTGGCTTCTTCCTTGGTCACGGTGTCGATCAGCTCGGTGCGAAAGCCCTGCCGGGCCAGGCGGATGCCGAGATCGGCGTCCTCGGTGACGTTGTGGGCATCCCAGCCGCCAAGACTTTCAAGCGCGGCGCGGCGAAAGAACAGCGTCGTGCCGCCCAGCGGCACGGCGAAGCCCAGCGCCTGCCAGCCGGGCAGCACGACACGGAACCACGTGGCATATTCGATGGTGAAGGCGCGGCTGAGCCAGTTTTTCGGCGCGTTGTAGTAGTCGAGCACGCCTTGCAGGCAGGCCGTTTCGGGGCCGCGAATGGCAAAGCGGCGCACCACCCGGTCTATCTGGTCGGGGGCGGGCGCATCCTCGGCGTCATAGACCCCGATGATCGAGCCGCGACAGAAATCGAGCGCGAAATTGAGCGCGCGCGGCTTGGTGCGCACCGTGCCCTGCGGCACGATGATCTGGCGCATCCAGCGCGGCAGGTCGGAGCCCGCCAGCGTGTCGCGGGTCAGGACATCGTCGGCCTCGACCACGAGGCAGATGTCGAGCAGCGCGCGCGGATAGTCGAGCGCGGACAGGCGGCGCACCAGCCGCTCAGCAATCTCGCGTTCGCGGTAGAGCGGCACCAGGATCGAGACGGTCGGAAGGCGCAGGTCGGCGGGGGCTTCGGGCAGGATCGGCGGGGCCAGTTTCAGCCGCCACATCAGGATCGCCGAGACCAGCTTGACCCCGGTCGTGGCCAGCATCGTCAGCACCACCCAGCCGGTCAGCAGCGCAAAGACCGCGATCGGCGCGGTCAGGCTCAGCGCCGTGATCGTCAGCGCGATCGCCAGCCACAACCGCCCGGTGCGCCCGGCCTGCCAGTTGCGGCAACTGTCGCCGGCCTCCACCCGTTCTTCGGCGCGGCGCGACAGGTGGCGGTTGCGCGCCGCGATCAGCGCGGTCTGGATGGCGCCCTCGGGCGCGACGGCCAGATGGGCGAAGCCGAAGGCCGCCGGCAAGAGGTCACGGATCGCGGGAAACTCGTCCGGGCGCGAGCAGATCAGCACCGTGCCGCCGCCCAGCCGCTTCCACGGCACGACGTTGTGGCGCACGCAGAACTCGGTGCCCAGCGCGTCGATCAACTGCGCGTCGGGCGGCTCGGCGACCAGATCGGCGACCATGGTTCCGTATTGCTCGGCCAGCGCGGCGTAAAGTGCGGCCTCCGTCACCATGTCGTTGGCCAGAAGGATGTCGCCAAAGCGCGCCTCCTGCCGGTGCTGCAACGCGATTGCCCTTGCAAGATCGTCGGCGCGAAGCTCGCCGCGCTCAAGCAGGATCTGACCGACAGGGCGGCGCGCTGCCTGCCCCGGCGGCGCCCGGAGCATCGCCAGCGGCGCCTCGGCCATACCCGCCGCACGCCCGGCACCGGGCGTGTCGAACAGATAGGAAGCCGAGGGGTGAAACGTGCTGGAATCCATCGAGAACCTGCCGGACCGGTTCCCGGCAGTGTCCTCGACAAGTGTTAACCGGGGGTTAACACAGGCAAATGCTGGTCAGGCCGACTTGCGCTCGTCCATGGCGCCGGTGAAGCGCTGGAACAGGTAATTGCTGTCCATCGGACCGGGGCTTGCCTCGGGGTGATATTGCACCGAGAACACCGGACGACCCTCGACCGAGATGCCGCAATTCGAGCCGTCGAACAGGCTGACATGGGTTTCCTTGACCCCGTCGGGCAGCGACTGACCATCGACCGCGAAGCCGTGGTTCATCGAGGTGATCTCGACCTTGCCGGTTTCGAGATCCTTGACCGGGTGGTTTGCGCCGTGGTGGCCGTGGTTCATCTTGACGGTCTGCGCCCCCAGTGCGCGGGCGAGCATCTGGTGGCCAAGGCAGATGCCGAACACCGGCAGGTCGGTCTCGTCGAGGATCCGGCGGATCATCGGCACGGCGTATTCGCCCGTCGCCGCCGGATCGCCCGGCCCGTTCGACAGGAACAAGCCGTCGGGGTTCAGCGCCATCACCTCGTCGGCGCTGGCGCTCGCCGGCAGCACGGTGACATCGCAGCCCGACGAGGCAAGGCTGCGCAGGATGTTGCGCTTGGCGCCGTAGTCGATCGCGACGACCTTGTAGCGGGCTTCGGTCTGGCGGGCATAGCCGTCGGGCCAGGCCCAGCGCATCTCGTCCCACTGATAGGACTGCGCGCAGGTCACGACCTTGGCAAGGTCGAGCCCGACCAGCCCCGGGAACGCCCGCGCCCTGGCCACCAGCGCCTCGATGTCGAAATTGCCCTCGGGGTCATGCGCCAGCGCCACATGCGGCGCGCCCTGCTGGCGGATCGCGCGGGTCAGACGCCTCGTGTCGACGCCGCCGATGCCGATCCGCCCGCGCCGGGCCAGCCACTCGGCCAACCCCTCGGTCGCGCGCCAGTTCGCAGGCTCGGTCGGGTCCCATTTCACCACCAGTCCCTCGGCCACCGGATCGGTGGACTCGTCGTCCTCGGGGTTCACGCCGACATTGCCGACATGCGGGAAGGTGAAGGTCACCACCTGCCCGGCATAGGACGGGTCGGTCAGGATCTCCTGATAGCCCGTCATCGCGGTGTTGAAGCACAACTCCGCCGTGGTCTCGCCGGTGGCGCCGAAGCCGGTTCCGTAGAAGATCGTGCCGTCGGCGAGGACGAGGCAGGCGGTGGGTCTGGATGTTTGCGAATTGGCCATGATGTTTCCCCCGGGGGCAGGTAGGCTTGTCCTAAGGGCGCAGGCGCGCGCGGTCAAGCGCGGCCGGGGCGCGTGGCGATCGCCCGGGTTGTGCCGACCTGCGCGACGCGGTAGATAGCGGGCTTCGACACGTTTGGGGGAGTGATCCCATGGATATGCGCGACCGCCTGAACCAGGCACAGAAGACCGCGATGAAGGAAAAGGCAGTCGACAGATTGTCCACCCTTCGTCTGATCAACGCCGCGATCAAGGACCGCGACATCGCGGCCCGGTCCGATGGCGAGGAAGCCTCGGTCAGCGACGCGGAGATCCTCGCGATCCTCGGGAAGATGATGAAGCAGCGCCAGGAGAGCGCGCGCGCCTATGAAGAGGGCGGGCGGCTGGAGCTTGCCGAAAAGGAACTGGCCGAGGTCGCGGTGATCGAGGAATTCCTGCCGCGCCAATTGTCGGAAAAGGAAACCGAGACTGCCGTCGCCGCGGCGATTTCCGAGGTCGGCGCAAGCTCGATCCGCGATATCGGCAAGGTCATGGGCGTGCTGAAATCGCGCCATGCCGGGCAGATGGATTTCGGCAAGGTCGGCACGATGGTGAAGGCCCGGCTGGGCTGAACCGCGCAGCCATGATGAGCGCCTGCGGCGCACCGGTTTACCGGTTGGGGGTTCCACCCCCAGCGTTCAGTTTGCAGGCAAACTGAACTCCCCCCGGAGTATTTTTCCAAGATGAAGACGCAGGGCGCTCAGGGCGTGCGGCGGGACTTGGCGCGCGTCAGGGTGACGGCGATCTCGTCGTGCAGCACGGGGCGCTCGTCTTCGTGCAGGAAGGCGCCGATCTCGACCTCGCGCCCGGCACCGGTGAGGGTGAGGTAGTTCAGCACCGGCCCGCCGTGTGCATGGCAGTGCAGCGTGACCCAGTGGAGATTCGCCTCCCACATCGCATGGGCGCGGCGCGGGCCGGTGCGGGTGAGGCGGATGTGGTCGGGCCAGATCTCGAGCTCCTCGAGGATCTCGCCGTCGTGGTAGCTGCGGTCGATGAACCACCACAGCGCCGCCAGCGCGGCAAGCGCCGGGATCAGCAGCCACCACAGCGCCAGCGTGCCGATGAAGGCCGAGATCGGAATCAGGATTGCGGCGAAGGCCAGCCCGATGACGAAGACGAAGCCGCGTTTGGGCAGCGAGCGGAACGGCCACAGATGCAGCACCGCGATCGGCGCCGCGCCCTCGGCATGGCCGGGAGCGTCGGTGGCGGGGGGGTCGGTCAGGCTGGTGACCCATTCATAGGGCATGGCGGGCGCCGTTCGCGGGTGGCGGAAATGGAAAGGGCCCGGCGTGTAACCGGGCCCTTCGCAGCTTGTGGCCGGACCCGTCTCAGTGGGCGCGGCTGTGGTCCCAGTCCTCGGGCTTGGGGAGCGTCTCGAAAGTGTGCTCCGGCGGCGGCGAGGGCAGCGTCCACTCGAGCGTGTCGGCGTATTCGTTCCAGTAGTTGTTCTCGGTCACGCGGCGACCGGCGAAGATCGTGTAGAACACGATGCCGATGAACAGGATGAACGAGGCATAGGACAGGAACGCGCCGTAGCTGGAGATCTCGTTCCAGTAGGCGAAGGCCTCGGGATAGTCGATGTAGCGGCGCGGCATGCCCTGACGGCCGAGGAAGTGCTGCGGAAAGAACGTCAGGTTCGCGCCGATGAAGAACATCCAGAAGTGCAGCTTGCCGGCCCATTCCGGGTATTGCCGCCCCGACATCTTGCCGATCCAGAAATAGATCCCGGCGAAGATGGTGAAGGCCGCACCCAGCGACATCGTGTAGTGGAAATGCGCCACGATGTAATAGGTGTCGTGATAGAGCCGGTCGATGCCCGCCTGGCTGATCACCACGCCGGTGACGCCGCCGATGGTGAACAGGATCAGGAAGCCCAGGGCGAACAGCATCGGCGTCTTGAACTCGATCGAGCCGCCCCACATCGTCGCGATCCACGAGAAGATCTTGATCCCCGTCGGCACCGCGATGACCATGGTTGCCAGCATGAAATAGCTCTGCTGGGTCAGCGACATGCCGACGGTATACATGTGGTGCGCCCAGACGATGAAGCCGATCGCGCCGATCGCGATCAGCGCCCAGACCATCGGCAGGTAGCCGAAGATCGGCTTGCGCGAGAAGGTCGCGAAGACGTGGCTGACCAGCCCGAAGCCCGGCAGCACGACGATGTAGACCTCGGGGTGACCGAAGAACCACAGGATGTGCTGATAGAGGATCGGGTCACCGCCGCCGGAGGGGTCGAAGAAGGTGGTTCCGAAGTTGCGGTCCATGAGCAGCATGGTGATGCCGCCCGCCAGCACCGGCAGTGCCAGAAGGATCATCCAGGCGGTGATGAAGATCGACCAGGCGAACAGCGGCACCTTGAACAGCGTCATGCCGGGTGCGCGCATGTTGAGGAACGTGGTGATCATGTTGATCGCGCCGAGGATCGAGGAGGCGCCCGAGACGTGGACCGCGAAGATCGCCAGGTCCATCGCGTAGCCGGGGCTGCCCGCGGTCGAGAGCGGCGGGTAGAGCACCCAGCCGACGCCCGCGCCAAGCTGGCCGTCGGCGGACCCCGGTGAGAGCAGCGAGGCGATGCCCAGCATCGTGCCGGTGACGTAGAGCCAGAACGACAGGTTGTTCATCCGCGGGAACGCCATGTCGGGCGCGCCGATATGGAGCGGCATGAAGTAGTTGCCGAAACCGCCGAACAGCGCCGGAATGACGACGAAGAACATCATCAACACGCCGTGGTAGGTGATGAGCACGTTCCACAGGTGCCCGTTCGGGGTGCATTCGGCCGCCGAATCGGCAAACATCCGGAAGCCCTCGAGGCACATGTGCTGCACCCCCGGCTCCATCAGCTCGATCCGCATGAACACCGTGAACGTGACCGAGATCAACCCGACGAACGCCGAGAAGAACAGGTAGAGGATACCGATGTCCTTGTGGTTGGTGGACATGAACCAGCGCGTGAAGAAGCCGCGCCTGTCCTCGTGATCGTGCCCGTGAATGGTTGCGTCCGCCATCAGACGTCTCCCCTTATGCTTTTACCACCTGAGATCCGCCGGATGTTCCGCGGGATTTGGAATGTTTTTAAGTGGAGAATCCGGAAGGGGCAAGTTGTCCCTGCGACAATACGCCCCGAAAACAACAAAATAATGGCCCCGCCCGAGAAATGCTCGGGCGGGGCCGGGAAATGTGTCGGCCGGGCGGCTTGCCCGCCGTCGGCCTATTCGGCGGTGAAGGTGGCGAGATAAGCGGCCACGTCGTCGCTGTCCTTCAGCTTGAAGGTCATCTTGGTCTTGGCCTTGTCGTCGTCGAGGTAGTCGTGAAGGAATTCCTTCGGGTCGTGGGCGTATTCGACCAGAAGCTCTTCGGTCCAGATCAGCCCGGCCTCGCCGGCCTCAACCAGCGAATCGCCGTATTTGCCTTCGAATTCCGGCTCGGTCCCGGCCTGACGACCGACCACGCCCCAGAGGTTCGGGCCGGTCTTGCCGCCCTTGACGATGTCGTTGCCATCGGGATCGGTGATCGCGTGGCAGGACTTGCACTTCTTGAAGTCCTTTTCGCCGTCGGCGGCATCGCCATCGGCAAAGGCCATTGTGCCGGACAGGGCCAGAAGCGCCGCGGCGGTTGTGAGCATGAGTTTCATCGTGTTCCTTTCGGTCGTATCTCTGGGTTCAGCGGTCCGGCGTGCCGCAACGGATCAAATGCCATTTTCCGTCGGCATACCATAGCATGTCGTAACACCGAAACCTGCGGCAAAACGCCGTCGACCTCAAGGGGACTCTCGGTCGCACGGGCAGATTTGACCACCGGAAACAGCGTGTTTCAAGGCATTGTGATGCCTTCGCGGGCGCGAGCGTCAGAACACCGTGTCAAAGCTGCGTCTCAGCGCCGCATCGAGATCATGCATCGTCACCGGCAGGCCGAGATCGACCAGCGAGGTCACGCCGTGGTCGGTGATGCCGCAGGGCACGATGCCGGTGAAATGCTCAAGCACCGGGTCGACGTTGATCGCGATGCCGTGGAAGCTGACCCATTTGCGCAACCGCACGCCGATGGCGGCGATCTTGTCCTCGGCGGGCGCCCCGCTTGCGGTCAGGGGCTTGTCGCCTCGCACCACCCAGACGCCGACGCGACCGTCGCGAATCTCGCCCCTGACGTTGAACTCGGCCAGGGTCGCGATGATCCAGTCCTCGAGGCTCTTCACGAAGACGCGCACGTCGCGACCGCGCCGGTTCAGGTCGAGCATGACATAGGCCACGCGCTGCCCCGGCCCGTGATAGGTGTATTGTCCGCCCCGCCGGGTCTCGAACACCGGAAAACGGTCGGGGTCGACCAGATCGGCCGGGTCGGCGGAGGTGCCGGCGGTGTAGAGTGGCGGGTGCTCCAGCAGCCAGATCATCTCGTCCGCGCTGCCCTCGGCGATCGCGCCGGCCCGCGCCTCCATGAAGGCGACCGCCGCATCATAGTCGGTCAGCCCGTCAGAAATGCGCCATTCGACCATGTCCAGCCCCGGATCAGCCCCGCCCCCAAGATCACCGCCACATAAGCCCGACGGGCCGGAATGTCACGCATCGCGATGCCCCCGGCCCCTGCCCGGCCCGACGCCAACTTTTCGCTTCACTTCACCCGAATCCTTCGCTATTGACCGCGCCACCAAGCCCAGACAGTGCGGTCGTGGCGGAATTGGTAGACGCGCAGCGTTGAGGTCGCTGTGGGGTAACACCCGTGGAGGTTCGAGTCCTCTCGACCGCACCAATCACTTCGTGAGATCGCCCGGCCTAGCGCCGCTGCAACCTCACCGGCTCGGTCCGTGCCAGACGCATCATGTGGGCGATATAGGGGCGGGCCACGTCCTCGTCGCGGGTGGCGGCATACATGCGCTTGGACAACCCGGCCTCGGTGATCCGCTTCACGACGTAGTCGGGCTTGGCGCGCACGTCGCGCAGGACCCAGTCGGGCAACACCGTCACGCCGCGCCCGGAGGCGACCAGCATCAGGATCACCTCGGTCAGCTCCACCGCGCGGGTCGATTCCGGCTCGATCCGGGCGGGCGTCAGCAGCGTGGTGAAGATGTCGAGCTTGGCACGCTCCACCGGGTAGTGGATCAGCGCTTCCTCCTCGAAATCCTCTCCCTCGATGAACGGCTTGTCTGCCAGCCGGTGCCCTCTGGCGCAGACGAACATCGGTTCGTAGTCGAACAGCGGCGTGAAGGTGATGCCGGGCACCGATACCGGATCGGACGAGATCACGAAATCCACATCCTCGCGGCGCAGCGCCTCGATCGCGTCGAAGGCCAGCCGCATCCTGATATCGACATCGACCTCGGGCCAGGCGGCGCGGAACAGTTCGAGCACCGGAAACAGCCAGTCAAAACAGGCGTGGCACTCGATGGCAATGTGCATCCGCCCCGAGCGGCCGGAATGCATCGCGCGAAATTCCTCCTCGACGGCGGCGACCTCGGGCAGCACCCGCTCAGCCAGACGCAGCAGTTTCAGCCCGGCGGGGCTGAGTTTCATCGGTTTCGAGCGGCGCTGGAACAGCTCCATCCCGACCTGTTCCTCAAGCGCCTTGACCTGATGCGACAGCGCCGACTGGGTCATGTGCAGAATGTCGGCCGCCCGCGCCAGCCCGCCCGCATCGTGGATCGCGCGGATGGTTCTGAGGTGCCTGAATTCCAGATACATATGAGGCCATTTCATAAACTTGGTGAGAACTATGAATTTGTCTCACGCCGCAGCCGGGGATACAAGATGCGAAACCAGATCGGGAAACCCACATGTCCGTGCCGCGCATTTCCTTCGAATTCTTCCCGCCGCAGAACATCGAGGCGGCGTTCCGGCTGTCCGATACGGTGCGTGACCTCGCGCCGCTCGACCCGAGTTTCGTCTCCGTCACCTATGGCGCGGGCGGCACCACGCGCGAGTTGACGCATGACGCGGTGGCGACGATCCACAAGCATTACGGCCTCAACGTCGCGGCGCACCTGACCTGCGTCGATGCCAGCCGCGCCGAGACGCTGGCGATTGCCGAAACCTACGCCGAGATCGGCGTGAACGAGATCGTCGCGCTGCGTGGCGATCCGCCCAAGGGGACGACCGGCTTTGCGCCGCATCCCGAGGGCTTTGCCAGTTCGGTCGAGCTGATCGAGGCGCTGGCGGCCACCGGCAAGTTCAACATCCGCGTCGGCGCCTACCCCGACCCGCATCCCGAGGCGCGCGGCGACAGCGGCGATGTCGACTGGCTCAAGCGCAAGATCGACGCGGGCGCGTCTTCGGCGATCACGCAGTTCTTTTTCGAGGCCGAGACGTTTTTCCGCTTCCGCGACAAATGCGAGAAGGCCGGGATCGACGCCCCGATCATTCCCGGCATCCTGCCGATCGAGAACTGGACCGGCGTGCGCAAGTTCGCCGCGCGCTGCGGCGCGCATGTGCCGGGCTGGCTTGACGATGCGTTCGAGAAGGCCGCGCGCGACGGGCGCGAGGATCTGCTGTCGGTCGCGCTGGCGACCGAATTGTGCAGCGATCTGATCGACGGCGGCGTCAACGACCTGCATTTCTACACGCTGAACAAGCCGCACCTGACCCGCGACGTGACCCATGCGCTGGGCGTGACGCCGAAGGCGACGCTGCAAGAGGTGGCCTGAGCCGGGACCGCCACACCCTGCCTTGCGCCTGCCCCGGCGTCCTCTATCCTGCCCGGCAGGAGGACACGTCATGGCGCTGGCCAAAGGCCCCGAAGACCTGCTGAAAACCGAGGACCTGCTTGCCCTGTCGGGGCTTGAGTTCATGCAGGGCATATTGGCGGGCACGCTGTCCGGCCCGCCGATTGCCGGGCCGATGAACTACACGCTCGCCGAGGTTGTGCCGGGCCGGGTGGTGTTTCGCGGCACACCGGAATTTGCCCACACCAACCCGTTCGGGTCCGTTCATGGCGGCTGGTATGGCACCCTGCTCGACAGCGCGATGGCCTGCGCGGTGATGACGCTGGTGCCCAGGGGGTCGGTCTATACCACGTTGGAATACAAGGTGAATATCATCCGCCCGGCCCCGCTTGGCACCGAGCTCGACGCAATCGGGGTATCGCAGCATGCTGGCCGGTCGACCGGCGTGGCGGTTGGCGAGATCAGGGGCGTCGCGGACGGCAGGCTCTATGCCACCGGCTCGACCACCTGCATCGTGATGAAGCTGGAATAGGGGGCGCAGTTCAGCCCTTCGCGTCCTCGAGCATCCGCCAGACGCGCTCGGGCGTGAAGGGCATCTGCGCCTCGCGCACCCCGGCCCCCCAGAGCGCGTCCTGCATCGCGTTGGCCACCGCCGCCATCGCGCCGACCGTGCCGGCCTCGCCGCAGCCCTTCATCCCGAGGATGTTGGCGGTCGAGGGCACCGGTTCGGTGGTGAAGGCGATGAAGGGTATGTCGCCGGCGCGCGGCATCGCGTAGTCCATGAAGCTCGCGGTCACCAACTGGCCGTTCTCGTCGTGGACGACACGCTCGACCATCGCCTGTCCGATGCCTTGCGCAACCCCGCCATGCACCTGCCCCTCGACCAGCACCGGGTCGATCATGTTGCCGAAATCGTCGGTGACCGCATAGCGCACGACCTGCGAAAGCCCGGTCTCGGGATCGACCTCGACCTCGGCGACATGCGCGCCGTTGGGGTAGGACCGGGCCGGAAGGCGGGCAGTTTCGGTGACGCGCAAAAGGTCCGCCCGGCCCCGCGAGAGCGCCAGCGCGGCGGTGTCCATCATCGTCGGCGTCAGGTTCGATCCGGTGATGCGGAACACGCCATCGTCGAACCGGATATCTGCCGGTTCCACCCCTTCCTCGCCTGCAAGAAAGGCCGCAAAGCCCCGCACAATGCGCGCCACGACCGCCAGTGTCGCGTTGGTCTGCACCGTGACCGAGCGCGAGCCGCCAGTGCCGCCGCCTTTCGCGATCCGGTCACTGTCGCCCTGCACCACCTCGATCCGCTCGACCGGGATGCCGGTCCGGTCCGACAGGAAGCGGGCATAGACCGTCTCGTGCCCCTGCCCGTTCGACTGGGTTCCGACATGGAGCAGCACTCGCCCCGTGTCGGTGAACTCGACCGTCGCATCTTCCTCGGGTGCGCCGAGAATCGCCTCGACATAGGTGCACAGCCCCTGCCCGCGCAGCAGCCCGCGCGCCTCGCTTTCGGCCCGGCGCGCGGCGAAACCGGCGCGGTCGCAGACCTGTTCGGCGCGGTCCAGCACCCGGTGGAAATCGCCCACGTCATAGGTCTCGCCCGCGACACTGGTATAGGGAAAGGCGTCGGCAGGGATGAAATTGCGCCGCCGAAGCTCCCACGGATCGACGTCCAGCTCGCGCGCGGCACGGTCGATCAGGCGTTCGAGCGCATAGATCGCCTCGGGCCGCCCGGCACCGCGATAGGCATCGACCTGGGTGGTGTTGGTGAAGACGCCGCGCGACCGGACAAACGCCGTGTCGATGTCGTAAACCCCTGTCAGCACACGCGAAAACAGATGTGTCTGGATCATCTGGCCGAACTGGCTGTTATAGGCGCCGAGGTTGAACACCGTATCGACCTTGTAGGCGGTGATCTTGAAATCCGCGTCGAGCGCCAGCGTCGAGACATGGCCGAGATCGCGCCCGCCGCTGTCCGACAGCATCGCCTCGGTCCGGTCCGACATCCAGCGCACCGGGCGTTGGAGCCGTCGCGCCGCATGGGCCAGCACGATGTATTCCGGATAGGTCTGCGCCTTCATCCCGAAACCGCCGCCGACATCGGGGGTGGTCACGCGCAACTCGTCGAGGTGAAGCCCGAACGCCGCCGCCAACTGCCGCTTGGGCTCCCACACCCCCTGCCCGGACAGCGCAACATGCAGCCGCCCGTCCTCAAACGTCGCCCAGGCGCCGCGCGGCTCCATCGAGGCGACCATGATGCGGTTGTCGTCGATCGCCAGCGTCACGACATGCGCCGCCTCGCGGATCGCGCGGTCAACCGCGTCCGCGTCGCCCAGCGCATAATCGATGCCGATGTTGTCGAGGGCTTCGTCGTGCAGGGCCTGCCCGCCGGGGGCCAGCGCGACATGGGCGGCAAGCTCGTCGTAGTCCAGTTCGATCAGTTCGGCCGCATCGCGCGCCGCATCGAGGCTGTCTGCGACCACCATCGCGACGGCCTCACCGACGAAACGCACCTTGTCGCGGGCCAGGACCGGGCGTTCCGGCCCGACCCCCTTGCCGCCATCGCGCGCCGGTGCCAGCGTGGCTTTCATCGCCACGTTCACCCCCGCTGCCTCGAGATCGGCCAGCGTCACCACGAGATGCACGCCGGGCGCCGCCCGCGCCTGGGAAACATCCAGCCCGGTGATGCGCGCATGGGCGACCGTCGAGCGCAGGAAATAACACGCCAGCGCGTCCTGTGGCGCATCCTCGTCGATATAGCGGCCCTGACCGGTGAGAAACCGCAGGTCCTCAAAGCGGCCTCCGGTCTGGCTGGTTCCGAATTTGTCCAAGTCTCATGCCCCCTAACGCGCTGGTCAGGGGGCGAGACTACGCGTCAGGGCTGCGGTGTCCAGACCGGTCTCAGGACTGCCGGATCGTGACCAGATCGAACGCGCCATAGCCGTTGAACCTGGTGGCCGTGGCGGTGGAATAGGCGCCGATGCCGTCGAAGATGACGTAATCGTCCTCGGTCACGTCGCCCGGCAGGTCGACCGGATGAGGCAGCCGGTCGAGCGAATCGCAGGTCGGGCCATAGAGCACCCGCGCCATCGAGGCTCCCTCGCGCGGCGTCGTGTCGGGGGCGACGACACGCACCTGCCCCGGCACGCCCATCAGCACCGCCTCGGACAACAGGCCATAGATCCCGTCATTGAGAAACAGCGCTCCGCACTCGCGCACCGCCTTGACCCTGGTGGCAAGGCTGAAGGCATCCGCCACCATCGCGCGGCCCGGCTCGCAGACGAGAGCCGGCGCGTCGGGGCCGAACGCGGCGTGGGTTGCGGCGTGGATCGCGGCGAACACCGCCTCGAGCGGCGGCACGTCCGGGGAGCGCGCGGCCGGAAAGCCGCCGCCGACATTGAGCCGCGCGAGCTTGACGCCGGTCGCCTCGGAGATGTCGGCGCAGGTCTCGATATAGCGCGCCCAGGCTGCCGGGTCGGCGCATTGCGTGCCGGGGTGGAAGGTCATCGCGGGCGTGAACCCGGCCTTGACCACCGCCGTCAACAGCCGCGCCGCGCCCTCGGGCCCTTCGCCGAATTTCGAGCCGAAATCATAGGCCGCACCGGGCACCGGCAGCGCCAGACGCACCGCCACCTCGACCCCCTGTGGCACCTGTTCGATCAGCTTGGCCAGTTCCGACAATCCGTCCACCGACCACGAGGCGACGCCAGCCGCCACACCAGCGGCGATCTCGGCGCGCGAGCGCACCGGGTTGTTGTAATGCAGCGCCGCCTCCGGCGCGATGGAACGCACCAGCGCGATTTCGGCGGGCGACGCCACGTCGAACGCGGTGACGCCGCTGGCCACGAGGTTCTCGATCACCGCACGCTCGGGGTTGGCCTTGACCGCATAGGTCACCAGCCCGTCGAACCCGTCGATGAAACGCCTTGCCGTGCGAGCCAGACGCTCGGGCGCGAAATAGAGCACCGGCGCGTCGGGGCGGGTCTGTTTCAGATGGACGATCTCGCTCGGCCAGACCTGGGGATATTGGCTCATCTGCTCACCTGTTCGTTTCGTTTGCCTCGTTTGGCTGAAGGTCGGCCATCATGCCGCCGAATCATAGCGTCAGACCGACGTATCTGGCAGAGTTGCTTGGCATATCGACAAGGATACCGACGAATGGACGAAACCGACCGCCTGCTCCTCAATCTTCTGGCCGACAATGCCCGCGCCCCGGTGGCGACGCTGGCGCGCAAGCTGGGGCTGGCGCGCTCGACCGTGCAGGCGCGCATCGACCGGCTGGAAAGCCGTGGAGTGATCGCGGGCTACGCGCTCCGGCTGGGCGATGCGGCAAAATCCGAGGTGATCCGCGCGACGGTGCTCCTGACGCTGGAGCCGCGCGCCACGGCGGCGGTGCTGGCCCGCCTCAAGGCGCTGCCCGCGGTCGAGCGGGTCCACACCGCTTCGGGCCGGTTCGACATGGTGCTGAGCGTCGCGGCAGGTTCGACCACGGCGCTGGACGACACGCTCGACCGGATCGGCGAGATCGACGGAGTGCGCGGTTCGGAGAGCCTGATCCACCTGTCGACCCGGATCGACCGGCGCGGGGTCTAGGAGCCGGGCCGCAACCGTCGATCCCGACGCATCACCAGCAGGATCGCGATGATGCACGGGACCGTCGAGGCTTCCATCAACCACAGCAGCGGCCCCGGGCCGCTGTCGGGGCCAAGGACCACGCCGGCAAAGCCCGACATCACCGCGCCGCCGCCCATCATCATCGCCCCGCCCAACCCGGCGGCGCTGCCGGCAAGGCCGGGACGGACCGAGACCAGACCGGCGTTGGCGTTGGGCATGACCATGCCGTTGCCCATGCCGAGCGGCAGCATCAGCCCGAAAAACACCAGCGGGCCGCCGAACCCGCCGACGTGCAGCAAGATATTGACCATGAGTCCGCTGGCAGAAATGCAGCTTCCGACCAGGATCATCATGTTGATCCCGTGCCGCACCGAAAGGCGCGCCGCGGTCCAGTTGCCGATCAGGTAACCCCATCCCGTCGCGCCGAAGAGAATCCCGAGCTCAGCCGAGGTGAGGTCGAAAATCTCCTGCCCGACATAGGGCGCGCCCCCGAGATAGCAGAAGAACGCTCCCGACGAGAACATCGCGGCCGAGGCATAGCCCCAGAACCGGGGCGAGGTCAGGAGTTCCGGGTATTCGCGGATCTGGTCGATCAGCTTGCCTTCGCGACGGGTCGCGGTTTCGCCGAGGTCACGCCAGACGACCCAGTAAACGAACACGCCGAGCAGCACGAGCAACCAGAAATTCGCCTTCCAGCCGAAGATGGCATCCAGAACGCCGCCAAGCGCCGGGGCGAACATCGGGACCAGCGCCATGCCCATGGTGACATAGGCCATCATCGAGGCCGCCTTTTCGGTCGACACCATGTCGCGCACCACCGCGCGCGACAGCACCATGGCGGCGCCGACCACCGCTTGCAGCATCCGGAAGGTAAGGAACACGCCGACATTGGGCGCAAGCAGGCAGCCGAACGTCGCCACGATGAAGATCACGAGGCAGGTGAGCAGAACCGGGCGGCGGCCATAGCGGTCCGAGATCGGACCGATCACCACCTGCAATGCCGCGTTCATCCCGATATAGAGCGTCACGGCCAATTGCATCAGATGGTAGTCGGTTTCGAAATACTCCGACATCCCCGGCAGCGACGGCAGGAACACGTTCAACGACAGCGTGCTCAGCCCCGCGAGCAATACCAATGTAACAAGATGCGGCGGCGTCGATCTGTCGAGAAACCGGATGATCGGCGTCTGGGACATGCCATCCGGTTATGGGCAGACCGGAGCTTTGTCGATATGGCCCGTGCGGATTTCGGGTCGGGACCGAAAAGACGTTGCGTTCTTTGCAGTTTCGCAATTCGCAACTCCGGCATTGCGGTATGTTTGCAAATACGCCGGAAAGTGCTTTTGAGTTTGGCCCCGGACCGCTAGGTTGCGCCGAACTCATGGAGGGCCGCCAGATGAAAGATATCCTGCAACAACTGGAAGCGCGCCGCGAAATCGCCCGGCAGGGTGGCGGCGAGACGCGCATCGCCAGTCAGCACGCCAAGGGCAAGCTGACGGCACGCGAACGGGTCGAGCTTTTGCTGGACGAAAACTCGTTCGAAGAATTCGACATGTTCAAGACCCATCGCTGCACCGATTTCGGCATGCAGGACCAGCAGATCGCCGGCGACGGCGTGATCACCGGCTGGGGCACGATCAACGGGCGCCTGGTCTATGTCTTCTCGCAGGATTTCACCGTGTTCGGCGGCTCGCTGTCGGAAACCAACGCCGAGAAGATCTGCAAGATCATGGACATGGCGATGCAGAACGGCGCCCCGGTGATCGGGCTGAACGATTCGGGCGGCGCGCGCATCCAGGAGGGCGTGGCGTCGCTCGCGGGCTATGCCGACGTGTTCCAGCGCAACATCATGGCTTCGGGCGTGGTGCCGCAGATCTCGGTCATCATGGGGCCCTGCGCCGGGGGCGCGGTCTATTCGCCGGCGATGACCGACTTCATCTTCATGGTGCGCGATTCGTCCTACATGTTCGTGACCGGCCCCGACGTGGTGAAGACCGTGACCAACGAGGTGGTGACGGCCGAGGAGCTTGGCGGCGCCTCGACCCACACCCGCAAGAGCTCGGTCGCGGACGGCGCCTTCGAGAACGACGTCGAGGCGATGGTCGAGGTTCGGCGGCTGGTCGATTACCTGCCGCTCAACAATCGCTCAAAGGTGCCGGTGCGCCCGTTCTTCGACGACCCGGCGCGGCTGGACCGCTCGCTCGACACGCTGATCCCCGACAACCCCAACACCCCCTACGACATGAAGGAGCTGATCCTGAAGGTCGCGGACGAGGCCGATTTCTACGAGATCCAGGCGGAGTTCGCCAAGAACATCATCACCGGCTTCATCCGGCTCGAAGGCCGCACCGTCGGCGTGGTGGCGAACCAGCCGATGGTGCTGGCGGGCTGTCTCGATATCGACTCGAGCCGCAAGGCGGCCCGCTTCGTGCGCTTCTGCGATGCCTTCGAAATCCCGATCCTGACCTTCGTCGACGTGCCGGGCTTCCTGCCGGGCACCAGCCAGGAATTCGGCGGCGTCATCAAGCATGGCGCGAAGCTGCTCTTTGCCTATGGCGAGGCGACGGTGCCGAAAGTCACGGTCATCACCCGCAAGGCCTATGGCGGCGCCTATGACGTCATGGCCTCCAAACACCTGCGCGGCGACTTCAACTATGCCTGGCCCACCGCCGAGATCGCGGTGATGGGGGCCAAGGGCGCGGTCGAGATCCTCTATCGCTCGGAACTGGGCGATGCCGAAAAGATCGCCCAGCGCACCAAGGATTACGAGGAGCGTTTCGCCAACCCCTTCGTGGCCGCCGAAAAGGGCTTCATCGACGAAGTGATCATGCCACATTCCACCCGCAAGCGGGTCTGCCGGGCGTTCGCGTCGCTGCGCAACAAGAAGCTCGAAAACCCGTGGAAGAAGCACGACAACATCCCGCTCTAGGCCGGGCGGAACGGAGGCGACCCCGGATGCACAGCGCAGGCACGGACCTTGCACAGACCCAACCAAGGGCCGGCCGTGGGCTGGCCGCGGCGCTGATGTTTCTGGCGCTGACCTGCGGTCCGTCACTGGCCACGCCGGCGCTGGCCGAGGGGGACATCGCGCTGCCGTCCGGGCGCAGCGTCACCTTTCACGACGTGATCTGGGGCGAGCCGGGGCCGGAGGGGCTGACGGTGCGGTTCCGGTTTCTCGAACCCGGCCTTGCCGAGGTGATCGCCGCAACCCCCTACGACGAGCTGGAAGCCGACATGCGCGCGCTCTGCGAAGGCTACGCCATCAGGCGCATCGCCAATATCGGGCCGCAGCCGGCGCAGATCATCGTGTCGATCTCGGACCGCCCCGTGACCTTCGGCGAGGCCGACCCCGAGGCCGCGCAGATCTTCGAAGCCTATCGCCGCGACGGCGAAACATGCATCTGGGAGCCGTTCTGATGCCCCTGCCCGACATGACCAAGCACCGCCGATTTCCCGGCCGCCTGCCCGGCACCGACTTCCAGTTCACGATCCGGCGCGCCAACAAGAAGGGTGCGACCCCGATCATCCGGCGCGAACGCCACGCCGACCGCAGGCCCGCCGACCGCCGCGCCGATATCGGCTTTCTGGCTGCCCTCTGGGCGCATTTCGGCGAGGAGCCGTTCGAGCGGGGCAATCTCGACGCCGGCCGGCTGTCGTGGCTGTTTGGCCGCGAGGTGGTGCCCGCCGAAGACCCGTTCGACCCGGCAAGCTATCAGGCGCTCCTGAAGATCAATGTCCGACTTGCGCAGGCAACGCTTCCGGATGCCTTCGCCGAGGATGCCGCGCCGGACGAAAGCCCCGACGATTGGGACGATTGGGACGACGAATGAGCATCTTCTTGCCAGCCCGCGCCAAAACCCGGCAATCCGCCGCGCATTTGCGCCGCCCCGCGTCATGGCCCTGTCACGCTGCGAAAACCGGTGGCATGGTCCGGGGCAAGGCAGAGGCTTTATCCCGGTTTTCTGCCTGGTTTAGTCAAACCGTTACCCTTCCCCTTCTACCCGGTCTGGTTCCCTACGAGCCAGACCGGGCTTTTTCGTTTGCGCCGCTCTCCGCCCGGATCGAGCGCGCGCCCCTTCCCCATTTCCGCGGCCCGGCCGCCCACCGACCTGACTGAGAGGGACAGGACATGTTCAAGAAGATCCTGATAGCCAACCGTGGCGAGATCGCCTGCCGCGTGATCAAGACCGCCAAGAAGATGGGCATCACGACCGTCGCGATCTATTCCGACGCCGACCGCAACGCGCTGCACGTCAGGATGGCGGACGAAGCGGTGCATATCGGCCCGTCACCGGCGAACCAGTCCTATATCGTGATCGACAAGGTGATGGCCGCGGTCAAGGCATCGGGCGCCGAGGCGGTGCATCCCGGCTATGGGTTCCTGTCGGAAAACCCGAAATTCGCCCAGGCGCTGGATGCCGCGGGCGTTGCCTTCGTCGGCCCGCCGGTCGGCGCGATCGAGGCGATGGGCGACAAGATCACCTCGAAAAAGCTCGCCAAGAAGGCGGGGGTTTCGACTGTGCCGGGCTACATGGGCATCATCGAGGACGCCGACGAGGCGGTGCGGATCGCCGGCGAGGTCGGCTATCCGGTGATGATCAAGGCCAGCGCCGGCGGCGGCGGCAAGGGCATGCGGATCGCCTGGAACGACGAGGAAACTCGCGAGGGCTTCCAGTCATCCAAGAACGAAGCGGCGGCCAGTTTCGGCGACGACCGCATCTTCATCGAGAAATTCGTCACCCAGCCGCGCCACATCGAAATCCAGGTCCTGTGCGATTCCCACGGCAACGGCATCTATCTGGGCGAGCGCGAATGTTCGATCCAGCGCCGGAACCAGAAGGTGATCGAAGAAGCCCCAAGCCCGTTCCTCGACGAGGCGACCCGGCGCGCGATGGGCGAACAGGCGGTCGCGCTGGCGCAGGCGGTGGGCTATACCAGCGCGGGCACGGTGGAGTTCATCGTCGACGGCGACAAGAATTTCTATTTCCTCGAAATGAACACCCGGCTTCAGGTCGAACACCCGGTAACGGAACTCATCACCGGCGTCGATCTGGTCGAACAGATGATCCGCATCGCCAACGGCGAGAAGCTGTCGATCAGGCAGAGCGACGTGAAACTGACCGGCTGGGCGATCGAATCGCGGCTCTATGCCGAAGACCCCTACCGCAACTTCCTGCCCTCGATCGGGCGGCTCACGCGTTACCGCCCGCCCGAGGAAATCAGCCTGCCCGACCACGTCGTGCGCAACGATACCGGCGTGTTCGAGGGTGGCGAGATCTCGATGTATTACGACCCGATGATCGCCAAGCTCTGCACCTGGGGGCCGGACCGGGCCAGCGCGATCGAGCATATGCGCATCGCGCTCGATGCCTTCGAGCTTGAGGGGATCGGGCACAACCTGCCGTTCCTGTCCGCCGTGATGGACCATCCGCGCTTTGTCTCGGGCGACATCACCACCGCCTTCATCGCCGAGGAATACCCCGACGGCTTCGAGGGCACGACGCTGGACCCGGCCAACCTGCAACGCGCCGCCGCCGCCGTCGCCGCGATGTTCCGGGTGGCCGAGATCCGGCGCACGCGCGTCTCGGGCCGGATGGACAACCATGAGCGCGTGGTCGGCACCGACTGGGTGGTGACGCTCCAGGGTGAGAGCTTCGAGGTCAAGATCGACGCGGACCCCAAGGGCTCGACCGTGCGTTTCCTCGACGGAACCGAGATGCGGGTCGCGTCGGACTGGACGCCGGGCGACCCATTGGCGGTGCTCGACGTCGCGGGCGAGCCTCTGGTGCTGAAGGTCGGCAAGATCGCGGCGGGCTACCGCATCCGCACCCGCGGCGCCGACCTCAAGGCCTACGTCCGCACTCCCCGTCAGGCGGAACTGGCCACGCTGATGCTGGAAAAGACGCCGCCCGACACGTCGAAACTGCTCCTCTGCCCGATGCCGGGGCTGGTGGTGAAGATCGACGTCGGCGAGGGCGACGAGGTGCAGGAAGGCCAGGCGCTCTGCACCATCGAGGCGATGAAGATGGAGAACATCCTGCGCGCCGAACGCAAGGGCGTGGTCGCGCGCATCACCTGCAAACCCGGCGACAGCCTCGCCGTCGACGAAGTGATCATGGAGTTCGAATAGGGCATGGCCGACCTCGTTCGCGACCAATGGCTCTTGCTGCTCATCATCGCCGGGGTCGTCCTGACGGTGGCGATGGTCGTGACCGAGGATGCGCCGGTGGCGCGCCGGGTGTTTTCCCGCTTCGTCTTCAACATTGCCCTGCCGCTCCTGATCATCGTCGGCGTGCCGCTGGTGGCGCTCTGGCTCAATACCGACCTTCCCGAGGGGATCTGGCAGGCGATCATCGCCGGCGTGGTGATCGCGGGTGGCTGGCTGACCACCGCGATCTTCGCCGAGCTTGGCAAGGCGAAAGGCAAGGCCGAACGGCTGCGCGACTATCACAAGGCGATCTATGCCGAGATCGGCAATGCACTGTTCGCGCTCTGGGACGAGGGCAATTCCGAGCGTTACGTCACCGAGATCATCGCGCGGATGAAAGCCGATGACAGCTTCGTGCCCTTCATCCCGCGCGAGCATCACGACCACATCTACGACGCGATCATCGACGAGATCGAGGTCCTGCCGCGCCAGACCATCGACGCTATCGTCGCCTATTACAGCCTCGCCAAGGCCATCGCGGCACTGGCCGAGGACATGCGCGGCGACGCGTTTCGCAGGCTGCCGCAGGCGCGGCGCGTCACGGTCTATGAGGATTACTGGTCTATGCGCAAACAGGCGTTCGATTTCGGCCAGCACGCGCTGGCCTTGATCCTTGCCTATTCAGATGGCGGGGCGAGTGCCGCGCAGGCGATCTCCGACGCGGTCAATAACCCGGACGCGGCCCGGTCCGCCCGGTCGGAGGGATCGGCGTGAACGGAATGTTGGGATCTTTTTTCATATCCTGCCCTCCTCTGGTTTCGTGCCACAGCCCTTGTGGCACCCATGCCTCGAATATAGGTGAACGCAGCGTCACCCGCAAGTTTCACTTCCCCCGCAGGTCCCGAAGCTCCTGCTGGCGCAGCGGCATCTTGTCGATCGAGCGGGTAATCTCGCGCATGTCCCATGGCAGCGGCTTGCGCAGGTATCGACTGCCGTCCTTGCCGATCAGCACCAGATCGAACCCGCGCGGGCGCAGCGCCATGCGGATCGGCGATTTCGCGGCCGGGTCGGTGTCTGTGATCACAACCACGTCACGTTCGATCAGATCTTGGGGACGCTCGGCAAGATACTCCATCTGCGTGATGAAATTGGGATCGTTCGGACTGTCCGCGAAAACGACAAGCACCCGCGCGACCCACATGAAATCGGCCAATAGCTGTTCGCCGGCTTCCGTGATCACAAAATCGGCCTCAGGCGAGACATCCGGAGTGTCGGCAGCGACAACCGGTGCGGCGACCGCGAACAGGGTAGCTGCGACCAAAGCGGTTAATCTAGTCATACGTTCTCCTTCGCCTTCAATATAGGTGACTGGACGACCGAGACAAAGGGCCAAGAACGGCCATTGAGAGGAGACGACGATGAGCGACAAGAAAGACTGGGAAACGCTCGCGCAGAAGGAGCTTCGCGGCAAGCCGCTGGAGGCGCTGACCTGGCACACGCCCGAGGGCATCGACGTCAAGCCGGTCTATACCGAAACCGACACCGAGGGGCTTGCGCACATGGGCTCGATGCCCGGCGTCGCGCCCTTCACCCGCGGCCCGCGCGCCACGATGTATACCGGACGGCCCTGGACCATCCGGCAATATGCGGGCTTCTCCACCGCCGAGGAATCGAACGACTTCTACCGCAAGGCGCTGGCCGCCGGGCAACAGGGCGTGTCCGTCGCCTTCGACCTCGCCACCCACCGCGGCTATGACAGCGACCATGAGCGCGTCGTGGGCGATGTCGGCAAGGCGGGTGTCGCCATCGATTCGGTCGAGGACATGAAGATCCTGTTCGACGGAATCCCGCTGGATCAGGTGTCGGTGTCGATGACGATGAACGGCGCGGTGATCCCGATCCTCGCCAGTTTCATCGTCGCGGGCGAGGAACAGGGGCATGACCGCGCGGTGTTGTCGGGCACGATCCAGAACGACGTGCTCAAGGAATTCATGGTCCGCAACACCTATATCTATCCGCCCGAACCCTCGATGCGCATCGTCGCGGACATCATCGAATTCACCTCGACCGAGATGCCCCGGTTCAACTCGATCTCGATTTCCGGCTACCACATGCAGGAGGCCGGCGCGACGCTTGTGCAGGAACTGGCCTTCACCCTGGCCGACGGGCGCGAATACGTGCGCACCGCCATCGCGCGCGGGCTGGATGTCGATGCCTTCGCCGGGCGGCTGTCGTTCTTCTTTGCCATCGGCATGAATTTCTTCATGGAGGCCGCGAAACTGCGCGCCGCGCGGTTCCTGTGGCACCGGATCATGTCCGAGTTCAACCCGAAGAAAGCCGGCAGCCTGATGCTGCGCACCCATTGCCAGACCTCGGGCGTCAGCTTGCAGGAACAGGACCCCTACAACAACATCGTGCGCACCGCCTTCGAGGCGATGTCGGCAGCACTTGGCGGCACCCAGTCCTTGCACACCAACTCGTTTGACGAGGCCATCGCGCTGCCCACCGAGTTTTCCGCCCGGATCGCGCGCAACACCCAGTTGATCCTGCAAAACGAGACCGGCGTGACCAAGGTGGTCGATCCGCTGGCCGGCTCCTACTACGTCGAGAAACTGACCGCCGACCTGATCGAGGAAGCCTGGAAGCTGATCGAGGAGGTCGACGGCATGGGCGGCATGACCAAGGCGGTCGCCACCGGCATGCCGAAACTGCGGATCGAAGAGGCGGCGGCGCGCCGGCAGGCGGCGGTCGACCGTGGCGAAGAGGTGATCGTCGGCGTCAACAAGTTCCGGCTGGACACCGAAGACGCGCTCGAGATCCGCGACGTCGACAACGTCTCGGTGCGCGACAGCCAGATCGCCCGGCTCAGGTCGATCCGCGCCAGCCGCGATCAGACGGCCTGCGACGCGGCGCTGGCCGATCTCGAAGCGGCGGCGAAGTCGGGCAAAGGCAACCTTCTCAGCCTCGCGGTCGAAGCCGCACGGGCGCGTGCAACGGTCGGAGAGATTTCGATGGCAATGGAAAAGACATTCGGGCGCCACCGCGCCGAAGTGAAGACGCTCGCAGGCGTATACGGCGCGGCCTATGAGGGCGACGCGGGCTTTGCGGCGATCCAGCGCGACGTCGAGGCCTTCGCCGAGGAAGAAGGCCGCCGCCCCCGGATGCTGGTGGTCAAGATGGGCCAGGACGGCCACGACCGCGGCGCCAAGGTGATCGCCACCGCCTTCGCCGATATCGGCTTTGACGTCGATGTCGGGCCTTTGTTCCAGACGCCTGAGGAGGCCGCGCAGGACGCGGTCGACAACGACGTGCACGTCGTCGGCATCTCGTCGCAGGCGGCAGGCCACAAGACGCTGGCGCCGAAGCTGATCGAGGCGCTGAAGGCGCAGGGGGCCGAGGATATCCTGGTGATCTGCGGCGGTGTGATCCCGCAACAGGACTACGAGTTCCTGAAAAAGGCGGGGGTCAAGGCGATCTTCGGACCCGGCACCAATATCCCCGAGGCGTCCAAGGACATCCTCAAGCTGATCCGCGCGACCCGTCGTTAGGGATCGCCCCGGCGCGCGCCGGGGCGGGTCGCCCGCGCGCGCGGGCGATCAAGCACCTGGGCGCAGGCAAAAAGGCAGACCATGGGGCACGGCAATACGCCCGAAGATGGTGCGAAAGAAGTCGACCCCCTGTGGCCAATAGCCAGCCCTCGCCACCGGTTGGATCTCGTCCTGATGCAGAAGTTGCTGTAGAACCACGCCATGTCGATCTGGACCCGCATCACCGACGCCCTGGCGGCGCTCAGCGCTGGCGAAAGCCTGGGCGAAGTTTTTTCGCGTCTGACCACGCCGCCCGAACGCTCGGCCGCCTTCACCATCGCGGTGATCGCGCTGGGCGCGAAGATGGCCAAGGCCGATGGCCATGTCACCCGCGACGAGGTTTCGGCCTTCCGCGAGGTCTTCACCATCCCCGAAACCGACGAACGCCACGCCGCAACGGTCTACAACCGCGCGCGTCAGGACGTGGCCGGGTTCGAGCAATACGCCGAAAAGATCGTTCGGCTGTTCGGCTACGGGCATCCGGCGCTTTGCGACCTGATGGAGGGCTTGTTCTTCATCGCCATCGCCGACGGCGAATACCATCCGGCCGAGGATGATTTCCTGTCGCGGGTCGCGGCGATCTTCGGCATCGACGCGCGCCGGTTCAAGGCGTTGCGCACCCGTTTCGTGCCCGACGCCGAGCCTGACCCCTACGCGGTCCTGGGGGTTTCGCCCGATGCGCCGATGGACGAGATCCGCGCCGCCTGGCGGGCCGAGGTGCGCGCCAGCCACCCCGACCAGCTGATCGCGCGCGGCGTGCCGGAGGAGGCCGTGAGCCTCGCCGAAAAACACCTGATCGCGGTCAACCGGGCCTGGGAGGAAATCCGCGAGGACCGCGCCGCCTGAGCGCGTCACGGGCTGGACGAGGTCGTTTGCAAAATGTAACAATCTCCTTTGCAAACAGGGGCGGTGAATGGCGACACAGAAACTCTATGCCGGGGTCAAACTGCGCGAAACGCGGGTGCGGCTGGGCCTGACGCAGAAGGCCTTTGCCGAGAAACTCGGCGTCAGCCTGCCCTATCTCAACCAGATGGAAAACAACAACCGCCCGGTTTCGACCGGCGTGGTCCTGGCGCTGGCGCAGGAATTCGGCTTCGACGTTGCCGAGCTGTCGACCGGCGACGCCGAGCGGATGGTGACGGACATGCGCGAGGCGCTGGCCGACCCGGTCTTTGCCGATGTGGCCCCGCCCGTGGCCGACCTGCGGCTGGTGGCGTCGAACGCACCGGCGCTGGCGCGGGCGTTTCTGGAACTGCACCGCGCCTATCGCCAGGGCCATGAACGCCTCGCCTCGCTGGACGAGGCACTAGGGCGCGAGGGCGCTTCGGTACAGGCGAGCCCCTGGGAGGAGGTTCGCGACTTCTTTCACTATTGCGACAATTACATCGATGCAATTGACCGTGCGGCCGAAAGATTTGCACAAAACGGACATCCGGAAGAAACAGCGCTTGCCCGTCTCGAGGCTCTGGGCATCCGGGTGGAGCGCAGCGAGTCCGTCCAGTTGCGTGGTCTTGATCGCGAGGCGGGGCGGCTGATGCTGTCGGCGCATGCGCCGGCCCCGACCCGGCGGTTCCAGCTTCTGCACCAGATCGCGCTCCTGACCCAGAACGAGCTGCTCGAGGCCACGCTCGACCTGGCCCGGTTCCAGTCGGACGCGGCGCGCGGCATCGCCAAGATCGGACTGGCCAATTATTTCGCCGGCGCGGCGCTCCTGCCCTATATCCGGTTTCTCGAGGCCGCCCGCGACACCCGCCACGACCTTGAGCGGCTTTCGGACATCTTCGGCGCCTCGATCGAACAGGTGGCGCACCGACTGTCGACGATGCAGCGGCCCGGCGCCAAGGGGGTGCCGTTCTTTTTCGTGCGTGTAGATCAGGCCGGCACGATCACCAAGCGCCACTCGGCCACCCGCCTGCAATTCGCCCGCTACGGCGGTGCCTGCCCGCTCTGGAACGTGCACCGCGCCTTCGAGACCCCCGGCCAGTTCCTGCGTCAGATGGCCCAGACGCCGGACGGGGTGCGCTATTTTTGCCTGGCCCGCGACGTGACCAAGACCGGCGGCAGTTTCACCGCGCCGGTACGCCGCTATGCCATCGGGCTGGGCTGCGAGATCAAGCACGCGCGCCAACTGGTCTATGCCGACGGGCTTGATACCGCCAACGCGGCGGCCTTCGAGCCGATCGGCATTTCCTGCCGCATCTGCGAACGGACAAATTGCCACCAGCGCTCGGTGCCGCCGCTGGAGCGCAAGCTCAGGATCGACCCCGACGCGCGCGGCGTGCTGCCCTACGAGATCGAGCGCTGAGCCTCTTCCGGCCCGGAGAAAAACCGCCTAGGCTTGCCCGAAAAGCAGGGAGATACGCATGGAACTGACCGGCAGCACGATCATTGCCGCCGACCGCGAGACGGTCTGGGCCCACCTCAACTCCGCCGAAACGCTCGCGGCCTGCATCCCCGGCTGCGAGGAGCTGACCGGCACCGCGCAGGATGGCTTCGAGGCCGTGGTCAAGCAGAAGGTCGGCCCGGTCAGCGCCACCTTCAAGGGCAGCGTGACCCTGACCAATGTCGAGGCGCCGGTCAGCTACACGATCAACGGCGAGGGCAAGGGCGGTGTCGCGGGGTTCGCCAAGGGCGTGGCCGACGTGACCCTTGCCGAGGTCGAGGGCGGCACCGAGCTGAGCTACAGCGTCGATGCCAGGGTCGGCGGCAAGCTGGCGCAGCTTGGCAACCGGATCATCCAGGGCTTCGCCCGCAAGATGGTCGACGCCTTTTTCGAGCGTTTCAAGGCCGAGGTCGAAGGCCCGGCGAAAGCCGAGGAATAGACCGGGCAGATGAATCGGGCTGGCGCGCCCTATCGCTGCGCCCGCTCCCAGTCCGGGTGCCGCCACGGCGCGCGATTGTCCTTCGCCAGCGGCGCGCGGCCAAGGATGTGATTGGCGGCCTTCTCGCCCACCATGATCGACGGCGCGTTGGTGTTGCCGTTGGTGATGCGCGGAAAGATCGACGAATCGGCCACCCGCAGCCCCTCGACCCCGATCACCCGACATTCGGGGTCGACCACCGCGCCCGGATCGTCCGCCCGCCCCATCCGCGCCGTGCCGCAGGGGTGATAGGCGCTTTCGGCGTGTTCGCGCACGAAATCGTCAAGCGCCGCGTCCGATTGCGCCGCCGCACCCGGCTGGATCTCGTGCTTGACGTGTTCGGCGAGCGCCGGTTGGGCGAAGATCTCGCGCGTCAGCCGCAGCGCCTGGCGCCAGTCCTGCCAGTCCTGATCCTGGCTCATGTAGTTGAAGGCGATCTTCGGCGCCTCTGCCGGGTCGGCCGAAGCCAGCGTCACCGCCCCGCGCGAGGCCGAGCGCATCGGGCCGACATGCGCCTGAAACCCGTGCCCCTCGGCGGCGGTCTTGCCGTCGTAGCGCACCGCGATGGGCAGGAAATGGAACTGGATGTCGGGGTAGTCCACCCCGGCGCGCGAGCGGATGAAGGCCGCGCTTTCAAACTGGTTCGACGCCCCCAGACCGGTCTTGGTGAACAGCCATTGCGCCCCGATCAACGCCTTGCCCGTGAGGTTCCAGTAGCGATACAGCGTGATCGGTTTCTTCGCCGCGAACTGCACATAGACCTCAAGGTGATCCTGCAGGTTCTGCCCGACGCCGGGCCGGTCTGCGACGACCTTGATACCGTGCTCGGCCAGATGCGCCGCCGGACCGATGCCCGACAGCATCAACAGCTTCGGCGTGTTGATCGACGAGGCCGACAGGATCACCTCGCGGTTCGCGCGGATCACCTCGATCTTGCCGCCCCGGTCGATCTCGACGCCGGTGGCGCGGCCGTCCTCGATCACCACGCGCCGCGCCAGCCCGCGCAGCAGCGTGCAGTTCGGGCGTCGCAGTGCCGGGCGCAGATAGGCGTTCGCGGTGGACCAGCGCCGCCCCTGCCACACCGTCATGTCGAAAGCGCCGAAACCTTCCTGCTGTTCGCCGTTATAGTCCTCGGTCACCGGATAGCCCGCCTGCCGCCCGGCCTCGACAAAGGCGAGATGCAGCGGGTGTTCCTGCCGGGCGCGGCGGACATGCAGCGGGCCGTCCTTGCCGCGCCAGGACGATGCCTCCGGCCCGTGCCAGTTTTCCATGCGGATGAAATAGGGCAGCACGTCGCCGTAGCCCCAGCCTTGCGCGCCCTGATCCTCCCAATGGTCGAAATCGCGGGCATGACCACGGACGTAGACCATGCCGTTGACGCTGGACGAGCCACCAATCACCTTGCCGCGCGGCACCACCATGCGGCGGTTATTGAGGTGCGGCTCGGGCTCGGACATGAAGCCCCAGTCATAGCGGCTCATGTTCATCGGATAGGACAAAGCGGCCGGCATCTGGATGAAGGGTCCGATGTCGCTGCCGCCATATTCGATGACGATGACCGACGAGCCCGCCTCTGACAGCCTGTAGGCCAGCGCCGCCCCGGCGCTGCCCGATCCGACGATGACGAAATCAGCCTGCATGGTATGTCCCATCAGAACGGCGCATCGAGCGGCCCCATCTTCACGTAGACCGATTTCAACTGCGAATAATGCTCGATCGCCGCCTTCGAATTCTCGCGCCCGACGCCGGACAGTTTCATCCCGCCGAACGGCGCCTCGACCGGCGCGTCGTTATAGGTGTTGATGTAGCAGGTGCCGGCCTCGAACCCCGCCGCCACCCGGTGCGCGCGCTGGATGTCGCGGGTAAAGACCCCGGCGGCCAGCCCGTAATCGGTGGCATTGGCCCGCGCCATCGCCTCGGCCTCGTCCTCGAAATCGAGCACGCACATGACGGGGCCGAAAATCTCCTCGCGCGCGATGGTCATGTCGTCGGTCACATCGGCAAAGACGGTTGGTTCAAGAAAAAAGCCGTCACGCGCCACGCGCTTGCCGCCCGCGACCAGCCGCGCGCCTTCCTCGACGCCCTTGGCGATGTAGTTCAGCACGATGTTCAACTGACCTTCGGACACCATCGGACCGAAATTCGTCGCAGGGTCCAGCGGATCGCCGATTACCGCAGCTTTCAGCCGCTCGCTCAACCGGTCGAGGAACGCCGCCTTGATGCCCTTCTGCACGAAGACCCGCGTGCCGTTGGAACAGACCTGCCCGGTGGAGTAGAAATTGCCCAGAATAGCCCCCGACACCGCCGATTCGATGTCGGCATCGTCAAACACCAGCAGAGGCGACTTGCCGCCCAGTTCCATCGTCACGTTCTTCATGCCAAGGGCTGCGGCGGCATAGACCTTCTGCCCGGTCGGCACCGATCCGGTCAGCGATACCTTGGCGACGCGCGGGTCGGACACCAGCGCCGCCCCGACCTCGCCCATGCCCTGCACCACGTTGAACACCCCCGGCGGTGCTCCCGCCTCGGTCAGGATCTCGGCCACCTTCAAGGCCGACAAAGGCGTAGTCTCGGACGGTTTGAACACCATCGTATTGCCGCAGGCCAGCGCGGGTGCGGCCTTCCAGCAGGCGATCTGGGTCGGGTAGTTCCACGCCCCGATGCCGACGCAGACCCCCAACGCCTCGCGCCGCGCATAGACGAAATCGCCGCCCGCAAGCTGGATATGCTCGCCGGTCAGCGCGCCCGCCAGCCCGCCGAAATACTCCAGCGCATCGGCCCCCGACGTGGCATCGGCCACCAGCGTTTCCTGAATCGGCTTGCCGGTGTCGAGCGTTTCAAGCTCGGACAATTCGCGGTTGCGCGCCCGGATGATGTCGGCGGCGCGGCGCAGGATGCGGCCGCGTTCGGTGCCGCTCATCGCCGCCCATGCCGGTTGCGCGCGCTGCGCGGCGTCGAGCGCGTGGCGCACCACGGCAGGCGTCGCCGCATGGACCCGCGCGATCTTCTGGCCGGTGGCCGGATAGATCACCTCGATCGGGGTGCCGCCGTCATCCTCGACGTAGAGCCCGGCGATGAAATGGCTGCCGGTGGGTCTGGCGTGATAGTTGCGCATGTTTTTCTCCTACTCCCCTCGGGGGAAACGCCGGCGGGGTCGCCGGGGAATATTGTGGGTCAGGTCTGACCCAGAAAGCGGTCGAGACAGGCGAGCACCCGCGTGGTGGCGCCCTGCCCGTCCGGTGCGCCGCCCAGCGCGTGGCGGATGTACAGCCCGTCGATCATCGCCGCGAGTGTTTCGGCAATCTCGGGGGCGCGGTCGCCCGCCAAGGGGCGCAGCGCATGGATCAGGTTCGAGCGCAGCCGGCCCTGATAGACCGCCAGCAGCCGCCGCGCGCCCGCAGCGCTTTGCGCCTGGACATAGAAATTCAGCCATGCGGCGATGACCGCAGGCTCGAACTGGCCCGGCGCGAAACTGGCCTCGACGATGCCGTCGAGCCGGGCGCGCGGGCTGTCGGCGCGCCTGAGCGCCAGCCGCACCGCAGAGCCGTAGACCGACAGGATATGCCGCATTGCCGCGACCAGCAGATCCTGCTTGCCGCCGAAATAGTGATGCGCCAGCGCCGAGGACACGCCGGCGCGCTTGGCGATCTTGCTGACCGTCACGTCAAGCGATCCGGTCGCGCCAATCTCGGCAATCGTGGCTTTCACAAGTGCCGCGCGGCGGATAGGCTGCATCCCGAGCTTGGGCATAACGACTCCTTTACGTGTGCCTCGGAAAGTGTTTCACTTTGATTGACTCGTCAATCAACAATAAACAGGGAGACCAGAATGAAGCTGAAAACCACCCTCTCGGTGCTCGCGATCCTTGCCGCCACCCCGGCGCTGGCCGATTGCGAAAAGATCAATTTCTCGGATGTCGGCTGGACCGACATCACCGCCACCACCGCCGCCGCGACCGTGGTGCTGGATGCGTTGGGCTATGACACCGACATCAAGGTACTGTCGGTGCCGGTGACCTATACCTCGATGGCGGCGGGCGATATCGACGTGTTCCTCGGCAACTGGATGCCGACGATGGAGGGCGACATTGCCCCCTACCGCGAGGCCGGAACTGTCGACACCGTGCGCGCCAACCTCGAAGGCGCGAAATACACGCTGGCGACCAACAAGGCGGGCATGGACCTTGGCATTGCCGACTTTGCCGACATCGCCGCGCACAAGGACGCGCTCGACGGCAAGATCTACGGCATCGAGCCCGGCAATGACGGCAACCGCCTGATCATCGAGATGATTGACGGCGGCGCCTTCGGGCTGTCCGGCTTCAAGGTTGTCGAAAGCTCGGAACAGGGGATGCTGGCCCAGGTCGGCCGCAACACCTCGCGCAATGAGCCGATCGTGTTCCTCGGATGGGAGCCGCACCCGATGAACGCCAATTACGAGATGGGCTATCTGACCGGCGGTGACGATTTCTTCGGCCCCGACCTCGGCGGCGCTACCGTGTTCACCAACACCCGCGCCGGTTACGTCGCGGAATGCCCCAATGTCGGCGCGTTCCTGAACAACCTCAGCTTCACGCTGGCGATGGAAAACGAGATCATGGGCGCGATCCTCGATGACGCGAAGGACCCCGCCGATGCCGCAAGCGCCTGGCTGGCGGCCAATCCCGACGTCTGGAAGGCCTGGCTTGACGGCGTGACCACGCTGGACGGCGGCGACGCGGTTGCGGCGGTGGATGCGGCGCTCAAGTGATCGAACCTAAGGTGGTGCCGTTGCGCGCCACGAACGGAATCGAGGATTGGCGGGCCCTGCTCGCCGATCCCGTCCGTCAGTGGAAACCCGGCTTTTCGGCGATGGCGACAGCGCGATCCTGGGAGGCCGGGTTTCCGCCCGAGGTCGCGCGGCTGCTCGGCAATGACGTGCATCTGCAACTGGCCATCGTCGAACACAAGGTCGAGATGCCCGGCAAGGGCGGCCCGGCCCAGTGCGACGTCTTTGCGCTGGCCCATGCCGACGGGCGCGACATCGCGCTGGCGGTCGAGGCGAAGGTCGAGGAACCCTTCGACAAGACCCTGGCCGAGTGGAACGCCGCCAACGGCGCCAACAAGCAGCACCGGCTGGACACGATATCCGGCTGGCTCGGGCTTGACCGGCCCGCCCCGCACCTGCGCTATCAACTCCTCTCACGCTCGGCCGCCGCCGTCGCCGAAGCGCGGCGCTTTCGCCGCCCGGTCGCGGCGATGATCGTGCAATCCTTCAGCCCGAAACGGACCTGGTTCGATGATTTCGCGGCGTTCTGCGCCGCCATGGGCATGGGCGACGCTGAGCCCGACCGGGCGCTGGAAACCGTTCTGCCGGACGGAACCGTGTTTCGCGCGGGCTGGGCGTCAGGCGACACCAGACACCTTGAAAAGGTCTGATACATGAACTGGCTGACCGACACCAAGATCCCCGTGGGCAAGACCGCCCGGAGCGTCTTCGACTGGCTTCAGGACGTCGGCGGGCCATTCTTCGACTGGCTGGCCTGGGTCATGGAAGGGCTGATCGGGGCGATCCTCTGGGTCCTGCAAACGCCGCATCCGCTGGTCGTCGTCGCGGTATTCGCGGGCCTCACCTTCGTGCTGCAACGCAAGTGGAAGACCTCGCTCCTGGTGGTGGTCGGCTTTCTCTTCATCCTCAACCAGGGCTACTGGGAGGAAACCACCGAGAGCCTGACGCTGGTCCTGTCGTCCTGCGTCGTCTGCATGTCGGTCGGCGTTCCGATCGGCATCGTCGCGGCGCACCGGCCACGGCTCTATGCCTGGATGCGCCCGGTGCTTGACCTGATGCAGACGCTGCCCACCTTCGTCTACCTGATCCCGGCCATCGTGTTCTTCGGCATCGGCATGGTGCCGGGCCTGCTGGCCACCGTGATCTTCGTGCTGCCGGCACCGATCCGGCTGACGCATCTGGGCATCTCGCGCACGCCGACCGCGCTGGTCGAGGCGGCCCAGGCGTTCGGCGCAACGCCGCGTCAATTGCTCTACAAGGTCGAACTGCCCTATGCCACGCCGCAGATCATGGCCGGGCTGAACCAGACGATCATGCTGTCGCTGTCGATGGTGGTGATCGCGGCACTGGTCGGGGCCGATGGGCTGGGCGTGCCGGTGGTGCGCGCGCTCAATCAGGTCAACACCGCGCTCGGGTTCGAGAGCGGTTTCGTCATCGTCGTGGTCGCGATCCTGCTCGACCGCATGCTCAGGGTGGAACGCTGATGGCTGTCGCGGTTTCCTTCGACAAGGTCTCGATCGTCTTCGGCGACGACCCCGAGAGCGCCCTGCCCCTGATGGACGCGATGAAAGACCGCGCCGAGGTGCAGGAGGCCACCGGCCAGGTGCTCGGCGTCCACGATTGCTCGCTCGACGTGATCGAGGGCGAGATCCTCGTGCTCATGGGTCTGTCAGGATCGGGCAAATCGACGCTTCTGCGCGCGGTCAACGGCCTCACTCCGGTGGTGCGCGGCAGCGTGCGGGTGTCGGACGGCGACCGGCTGATCGACGTGACCAACGCCGACAGCGCCACCTTGCGCCACATCCGCCTGACCCGCGTCGCGATGGTGTTCCAGCAGTTCGGCCTGTTGCCCTGGCGCACCGTGCGCGACAATGTCGGCCTCGGGCTCGAGCTTGGCGGCATGGCCAAACCCGAGCGCCACGCCAAGGTCGACGAACAACTGGCGCTGGTCGGGCTGACCGACTGGGCCGACCGGATGGTGGCCGAGTTGTCAGGCGGCATGCAGCAGCGCGTCGGCCTTGCCCGTGCCTTCGCCACCGACGCCCCGATCCTCCTGATGGACGAGCCGTTCTCGGCGCTCGATCCCCTGATCCGCACCCGGCTTCAGGATGAGCTGATGGAGCTGCAAAAGACCCTGCGCCGCACCATCATCTTTGTCAGCCACGACCTTGACGAGGCGTTCAAGATCGGCGACCGGATCGCGATCATGGAGGGCGGGCGGATCGTACAATGCGGCACCCCGCGCGACATCTTCACGATGCCCGCCAACGATTACGTCGCCGATTTCGTCGCCCACATGAACCCGCTTGGCGTGTTGACCGCGCGTGACGTCATGGCGCTGCCGGACGGCGAAACCACCAGCGAGATCGCGCCCGCGACCAAGGTGCATGAGGTGATGAAACGGCTGGCCACCCAGGGCGGCGCGATTGCCGTGGTCGAGGACGGGCGCACCCTCGGGCGCATCAGCCGCGACGACGTGCTTGCCCGGCTGATCGACCCGCGCGGCGACTGAGCTAGAGCTTGGTTTCGTTGACCACCGGCGTCACGCGCCGCTTCAACACCGCCTCGCGCCAGGTGACGAAAGTCACCGCGCCCAGGATCACGACGCCGCCCAGCACCACCCACCCGTCGACCGGCTCGGCAAAGAACAGCGCGCCCAGCAGCACCGACCAGAGCAATTGCAGGAAGGTCACCGGCTGCGTCACCGTCATCGGTGCCGAGGCAAAGGCCTTCGTCATGGTGTAATGCCCCATCGTGGCAACCGCGGCGACCGCAAGCATCCAGGCCAGTTCGTCGATCTGCGGCGTCACCCAGACGGCAGCCGCAAAGGGCGCCAGCCCGATCGTCACCGTCAGCGACAACATCGCCACCACGATCAGCGGCGTGACCCGCCCCATCAGCCGGCCGGTGATCAGATAGGAGCCGGCAAAGAACACCGCCGCGCCCAGCATCGCGAAATGGCCGGGAAGCAGCTCGCGAAACCCCGGACGCAGGATGACAAACGCCCCGGCAAGCGCCACCATGATCGCGATGATCCGCCCCTTGTGCAGCGTCTCGCCCAGGACAAACACCGCCCCGACCGTCACGAACAGCGGGTTGAGGTAGTTGATCGCCGTCACTTCGGCCAGCGTGATGTTGGTCATAGCAAAGAACCACAGGATCACGCCCAGCGTGTGAATCATCCCCCGCGCGGCAAACAGCGTCAGCACGTTGCGGTCGAACCTGACGCGGAACAGCTTGCCCAGGATCGGGATCAGGAACACCAGCCCCAGGGCATAGCGCAGAAACGCCAGTTCCGCCGCCGGGATGCGCCCGCCGACGTGTTTGACGATGGCGGTGACGGCGACAAAATTCAGTCCCGTCACCAGCATCCATGCCACCCCGACCAGCGGGCGCGGCTCAGACAGGGGTTGCGCTTGGCTCGACATGGGATCGGGATTGCCCGAAGCCCATGCCAAAGGCAAGGGGCAGAAAGACGTCAGCCGAGTTGCGCCATCACCTCGTCGGAGGTCTCGAAATTCGTCGTCACGCGCTGCACGTCGTCATCGTCCTCAAGCGCATCGACCAGCTTCATCAGCTTCTGCATGTCCTCGAGGCCCAGTTCCGTGGTGGTCACGGGTTTCCAGATCAGCTTGGTGGATTCGGACTCGCCCAACGCCGCCTCGAGCGCGGTGGACACCTCGTTGAGATCGGTATCGGCGCAATAGACGATGTGGCCCTCATCCGAGCTTTCCACATCCTCGGCCCCCGCCTCAATGGCCGCCTCGAAGATCGCCTCGTCGTCGCCCGCCGATGCCGGATAGACGATCTCGCCCTTGCGCTCGAACATGAAGGCCACCGAGCCGGTCTCGCCCAGGTTGCCGCCGTTCTTGGAGAACGTCGAGCGCACCACGGATGCGGTGCGGTTGCGGTTGTCGGTCATCGCCTCGACGATCACCGCCACGCCGTTCGGGCCGTAACCCTCATAACGGATCTCTTCGTAATTATCGCCCTCGCCGACCATGGATTTCTTGATCGCCCGGTCGATCACGTCCTTGGGCACGGATTGCGACTTCGCCTCCTTCACCGCCAGACGCAGACGCGGGTTCTTGTCTGGGTCGGGGTCGCCCATCTTCGCGGCAACGGTGATCTCCTTGGCCAGCTTCGAAAAGAGTTTCGAGCGCAGGGCGTCCTGGCGCCCCTTGCGATGCTGGATATTTGCCCATTTGGAGTGGCCGGCCATGAGAGTCTTCACCTCGTTTTTGATGTCGCGCCTCTATATGTCACCCACCGGGGATGGAGCAAGACCCCCGCGATACGGCTTCATCTTGGAAAAATACTCAGCCCTCTCGGCGGCCCCGAAGGCGGGACCGCCTGCCGGGTTCGCAACCGTGCCGGTAGCACGGTCACTCAGGGGTTCGGGGGTGAAACCCCCAAGGCCTGCGTGGCCTGAACGCAAAGCCGACCTGCGCGCCGCAGGCGCACAATCCTTGGGGCTCTGGCGCGCCGGTGAGGCCGATGCAGATTGCCCATTTCCATTTCCCGCCCGAACGGCAATTGTGCGCCGCATGTCACCAGAGCTTTTCATCGCCCTTGTGGGCTTCGCCTTCGTCACCTCGGTCACACCGGGGCCAAACAACCTGATGCTGATGGCGTCGGGCGCGAATTTCGGCTTTCGCCGCACCATTCCGCACATGCTGGGCGTCGCCCTCGGGTTCACGGTGATGGTGGCGCTGGTCGGTGTCGGGCTGATGTCGGTGTTCGACCGGTTCCCGGTGGCGCATACCGTGCTCAAGGTGGTGTCGGTGGTCTATCTTCTCTGGCTCGCCTGGAAGATCGCCAATGCCGCGGCACCCGGCGCCGGCGGCGGGACCGGCAAGCCGCTGACGTTTCTGCAGGCCGCGGCGTTCCAGTGGGTCAACCCCAAGGCCTGGGCGATGGCGCTGTCGGCCATTGCCGCCTATGCGCCCGACCGCAGCCTTGCCGCGGCGGTGCTGGTGGCGGTGGTGTTCGGGCTGGTCAACCTGCCCTCGGTCAGCGCCTGGGCGGTGCTCGGCCAGCAGATCCGGCATATCCTGACCAATGCCACGCGGCTGCGGCTCTACAACTGGACAATGGCGCTCCTGCTGGTCGCAACGCTCTATCCGGTGGTCTTTGCCTGAGGCCATTTTGCCTGTTTCCAAGTCGGCCCGATCCCCTCTAGGGTGCGGAAATGACACAAGATCAAATCATCCTGTTCTCCCTCTTCGGTGCGGTCTTCGGGCTCCTGCTCTGGGGCAAGTTCCGCTATGATCTGGTGGCCTTCGCCGCCCTCATGCTGGGGGTGGTGCTCGGCGTCGTCGACACCAAGCACGCCTTCGACGGGTTCGGCCATTCGGCGACGCTGATCGTCGCGCTGGTGCTGGTGGTCTCGGCCGGGCTGGTGCGCTCGGGCGCGGTGTTTCTGATCACCCGCACGCTGATAAACCCCGACCGCAGCCTTGGCGGCCATATCACCATCATGGGCGCCATCGGCGGCGTGCTGTCGGCGTTCATGAACAACGTGGCCGCGCTGGCGCTGCTCATGCCGGTCGACATCCAGACCGCGCGCAAGGCCGGGCGGGTGGCGGGGCTGACGCTGATGCCGCTCAGTTTCGCCACCATCCTTGGCGGCATGGCGACACTGATCGGCACGCCCCCCAACATCATCATCTCGGCGATTCGCGAGGACAACCTGGGCGAGCCGTTCAAGATGTTCGATTTCGCCCCGGTGGGCGGGCTGACCGCGATTGCCGGGCTGATCTTCGTCGCTCTCATCGGCTGGCGGCTGATCCCGAATCAGGACGACAAGGCCGACGTCGCCGACCCGATGAGCGAGTATTCCGGCTATGCCGCGGAACTGGTGGTGCCGGCGGAGTCCAAGCTGATCGGCAAGCGCGTCGAGGACCTCTACGAGAAGGCCGACAAGAACGACGTCGCGATCCTCGGGCTGATCCGCGACGGCAAGCGGCGCTACGGAACGCAAGGCGCCACCAAGCTCGAGGCCGAGGACACCCTGGTGATCGAGGCCACGCCCGAGGCGCTGGACGAGTTCCGCGCCGCGCTGTCGCTCGCCTTCGTCGACGAGAAGCGCAAGGAACAGCTCAAGGCCGAAAGCGCCGGGCTGTCCAAGATCGAGGTCGTCGTCACCCACAATTCGCGCATCAACGGCAAGACCGCGCAGGCCATCGGGCTGAACTGGCGCCGCCATGCCGTGCTTCTGGGCATCTCGCGCAGCGGCAAGAAGTTCCGCAGCCAGATCCGCAAGACCAAGACGCAACCCGGCGACATCCTGCTCCTGCTCGTCCCGGCAGGGACCGAGGCCGAGGTGGCGGAGTGGCTGGGCGTGCTGCCGCTGGCCGAACGCGGGCTGGCGGTGACGCAGGACAAGAAGACCTGGCTTGCCATCGGCATGTTCGCCGCCGCCGTCGCCGCCGCCAGCTTCGGGCTGATCTACCTGCCGGTGGCGCTGGGCATCGTGGTGATCGGCTTCGTGCTGACGGGTGTCCTGCCGCTGTCGGAGCTTTACGACCACGTCGAATGGCCGGTCGTGGTGCTGCTGGGCTCGATGATCCCGCTGGGCGCGGCGCTGGAGACCTCGGGCGGCACCGAGCTGATCGCCACCGCGCTGGTCGACGTCACGCAAGGGATGCCGGCCTGGGCGGTTCTGACGCTCCTGATGGTGGTGACGATGTCGCTGTCGGATGTGCTCAACAACACCGCCACGGCCATCGTGGCTGCCCCCATCGGCATCCAGATGGCCGACCAGCTTGGCAGAAACCCGGACCCGTTCCTGATGGCCGTCGCGGTCGCCGCCTCCTGCGCGTTCCTCACCCCCATCGGGCACAAGAACAACACGCTGATCCTTGGCCCCGGCGGCTACAAGTTCGGCGATTACTGGCGCATGGGCCTGCCGCTCGAGATCATCGTGGTGGCGGTGTCGATCCCGCTGATCCTGGTGTTCTGGCCGCTCTAGGCATCACAACGGCCAGATCAGCGGTATGACCGCCGAGGCGATCAGCCCCATCGTCAGGTTGAGCGGAACCCCGACCTTGAGGAAATCCGAAAACCGATAGCCGCCCGGCCCGAACACCAGCGTGTTGGTCTGGTAGCCGATCGGCGTGGCGAAACTGGCCGAGGCCGCGATCATCACCGCCACCACCAGCGGGCGCGGGTCGATGCCGATGGCACCGGCCAGCCCGATGGCTATCGGCGTCACCACCACGGCCACGGCGTTGTTCGTCACCAGTTCGGTCAGCACCGAGGTCAGCAGATAGATCGCCCAGACGATCAGGAACGGCGGCAGCCCGGCCAGTTTCGGCGCCAGCGCGCCCGCGATCAGCGTCACGGCGCCAGCGCTTTCCAGCGCCGCGCCGATTGCCAGCATGGCGAAGATCAGCGCGAGCAACCGCCCGTCGATGAAGGAAAACGCCTCCTCCGCATCAATCGCGCCGGTCAGGAGCACGATGGCCACCGCGATCACCGAAAGCTCGAGGATCGGCGCAACCCCCAGCCCGGCCAGCGCCACCAGCCCGATCAGCACGCCGATGGCGATGGGCGCATGGCCCCGCCGGAACGCCCGGCCCGAGGGCTTGGCGACATCGACCAGGTTCATGTCGGCGGCCAGACGCTGAATATCCTCCGGCGCACCCTCAAGCAGCAGCGTATCGCCCACCCGCACGATGACATGGTCAAGATGCGGCCCGATGTTCTGGTTGCGCCGATGCACCGCCAGCGGATAGACGCCATAGCGCCGGCGCAGCCGCATCTGGCCCAGCGACCGCCCGGCCATCTTGCAATCGGGCGAGATCAGCGCCTCGACCGTCGTGGTCTCGACCGCCGAAACCTGATCGACCCGCTTGAGGCTCTTGTCGCGCTGCAGGGACAGAAGCTCGGTCATCGGCGTGCGCAGCACCACCCGGTCGCCAACCTCCAGCGTCACGCCCTCGAGGTTGCGTCTGAGCGAGGTGTCGCCGCGCACCACGTCGATCAGCCGCACACCCTCGCGCTGGAACAACTGCACCCCCAGAACCTCGCGCCCGATGAGGTTCGAGTCCGGCGGGATGATCGCCTCGGTAAAGAACTTCTTGCGCGACCGGTCCGTCAGCAGGCTGGCCATCGAGGCGCGGTCGGGCAAGAGCTTCGGCCCGGCGACAGCCAGATAGATCATGCCCCAGGCCACCACCACCAGCCCGATCGGCGTGATCTCGAAAATCGTGAAGGGTTCCAACCCGTTGGCCCGCGCCACACCGTCGACCAGCAGGTTTGTCGAGGTGCCGATCAGGGTCAGCGTGCCGCCGAGAATGGCGCTGTAACTCAGCGGGATCAAGAGTTTCGACGGCTCCAGCCCCATCCGCTTGGCCAGTTGCGTGAAGACCGGGATCATCACCACCACGACCGGCGTGTTGGACACCACCGCCGAGGCGACGATGACGAAACCCAGCATCACACCCAACGCCAGCAGCGGCCGGGTGGCGGCCAGCCCGTCGGCCAGCCCGGTGAACCAGTCGAGCGCGCCGGTGCGCACCAGGGCGCCCATCACGATGAACATCGCCGCGATGGTCCAGGGCGCCGGGTTCGACAACACCGCCCGCGCCGCGTCGTAAGGCAGGATGCCGCTGACCAGCATCACCGCGACGCCGCCGATGGCGACGACCTCGGTCGGGAAGGTCTCGCGCAGGAACATCACGAACATCAGCCCGACGATTGCCAGCGCGACAAGTGCCTGAGTCGATTGGCTTAATTCATATAGTTGCATGGGTCACGCTCCCGGTGCCGGGGTATCTTGAACAAGCTGACGGGAAGCGGCAAGCGGTGATTGCGTCAGGGGCCGGACGGCACAAGCCGCCCGCCGTCGCGGACCATCTCGATCCGTGTCGCCTTGCCGGTCTTGTCGTCGGTCTCGACGTAAAGCCCCGACAGCGTCACCTCGCCCAGCGCCGGACTGAAGCGGGTCTTGGCCATGCCGGTGACAAAGCGGCGCAGCGGCTCGGCCTTGTCCATGCCGATCACCGAATCGTAGTCGCCGCACATCCCCGCATCGGTCAGATAGCCGGTGCCGCGCGGCAGGATCTGCGCGTCCGCCGTCGGCACATGGGTATGGGTGCCCACCACCACCGAAGCGCGACCGTCGCAGAAATGGCCCATCGCCATCTTCTCGGACGTCGCCTCGCAATGCACATCGACAATCACCGCCTGCGCCTGCCCGCCCAGCGGATAGGGTTTCAGGGCCGCGTCGATGGCCGAGAACGGATCGTCAAAGGCGCGTTTCATGAAGACGTTGCCCAGCACCTGCGCCACCAGCACCTTGCGCCCGCGCGCGTCCGAAAACAGCCGCGCCCCCTGCCCCGGCGCACCCTTGGCGTAGTTCAGGGGCCGGATGATGCGCGGTTCCTGCGCGCAAAAGCTCATCATGTCCTTCTGATCGAAGGCATGATCGCCCAGCGTGATCACGTCCGCACCGGCTTCGAGCAGGTCCTTGGCGTGCTCGCCCGACAGGCCCATGCCGCCGGTCGCGTTCTCGCCGTTCACCACCACGAAATCGAGCTTCCACGCTTCGCGCAGCCTTGCCAGCCGCTCGGTGATCGCGCGGCGTCCGGCGCGGCCGACGACGTCTCCCAGGAACAACAGTTTCATGGCGACAGCCCTAGGCCCAAGCGCGGCGCGGTGCAAGCGGGGCGATGTCAGAAAAGAAGCGTTTCGGCTTCGGTGACAATGGCGTCCAGCGGCTGGTCCGTGGGCTCAAGCGGCAGCGCCTCGGCCTCCTGCGCGCCGTAGGCAAAGCCGATGGCGAAGGTCGGGCGCGCGGCGCGCAACCCTTCCAGCGTGCGGTCATAGAAGCCGCCGCCATAGCCCAGCCGGTTGCCGGCGCGATCAAACGCCACCAGCGGCACGATCAGCACTTCGGGCACCACCTCGTCGCCCGCTTCGGGAATGAGCGCCCCGAACGGTCCCGCCACCATCACCACCCCCGGCCGCCAGCGGCGAAAGCTCAGCGCCTGCCCCGGCGCCCCGATCACCGGCACACCGACCGGCACATGCGCGACACAGGCTTCCATCACCGGCAGCGGGTCGATCTCTGTGCGGATCGGCATGTAGCCCGCCAGCGGCTTGCCCTCGTGCTGACGCAACAGCGCCAGCAGCCGCGCCTGCGCCGCCGCGTCCAGCCCCTCGCCATGCGCCGCGCGCCGCCGCGCGAAGGCCGCCCGGCGCGCCTCGGCCTTGATCGCCTCGAGGCTCACAGCAACAGCACCGTCGCCAGCCCGAGGAAGGCGAAAAAGCCGACCACGTCGGTCACGGTGGTCACGAAGGCCCCCGAGGCCAGCGCCGGGTCGATATCCAGACGCTCGAGCGCCACCGGGATCATCACCCCGGCCAGCCCGGCGATGACAAGGTTGATCACCATGGCGATCCCGATCACCAGCCCCAGCATCGGCGTGCCGAACCAGACCATGCCGACCGAGCCCATCACCAGCGCGAAGACCAGCCCGTTGACCAGCCCCACCAGCACCTCGCGCCGGATCACCCGCCAGACGTTGGCGGAGGTCAGGTCCTTGGTCGCCAGCGCGCGCACCGCGACGGTCAGCGACTGGGTTCCGGCATTGCCGCCCATCGAGGCGACGATCGGCATCAGCACCGCCAGCGCCACAAGCTGCGCGATGGCCGCCTCGAACTGAGCGATCACCATCGAGGCGAGGATCGCCGTCGCCAGGTTCACCGCAAGCCAGGGCAGCCGCTGCTTGGTCGTCTCCAGCGCGTTGTCCGACAGGCTGCCCTCGCCGACACCGGCCAGGCGCAGGATGTCTTCCTCGTGTTCCTCATCGAGGATCGCCATGGCGTCGTCGATGGTGATGACGCCGACCAGCCGGTCATCGGCGTCGACCACCGGGGCGGAAATCAGGTGATACTGGTTGAAGGCATAGGCGACCTCGCCCTCCTCCTGCATGACCGGGATGCTGCGGAAACTGTCCTCGGCGATATCGACAAGCTTCTTGGCGCGCGGCGACGACAAGAGCCGACCCAGCGTGACATAGCCGGTGGGCCGCATCTTCGGGTCGACCAGGATCATGTGATAGAACTGCTCGGGCAGGTCTTCCTGCGCGCGCAGATGGTCGATGGCCTGCCCCACGTCCCAATGCTCGGGCGCCACCACCAGCTCGCGCTGCATCAACCGGCCGGCGGAATATTCCGGGTAGGCCAGCGATTGTTCGACCGCGACCCGGTCGCTGGCTTCGAGCGCGTCCAGGATCGTGTCTTGCTGCGCCTCGCCAAGATCCTCGATCAGGTCGACGACGTCGTCGGTTTCCAACTCGCGCACCGCGTCGGCCAGAACCTGCGGCTCCAGCGCCGCGATCACCTCCTCGCGGATCGAGTCCTTGAGTTCCGACAGGATCTCGCCGTCGAACTCACGACCGTAAAGCTGCACGATGGCGCGGCGGGTCTCGCCATCGACCTGCTCCAGAAGGTCGGCGATGTCGGCGGCGTGCAGGGGTTCGAGCGCCGCGGTCAGCGCTTCGGCATCGCCCGCCTCCAGCGCCTCGAGCACCGGGCGCATGATCGCCCGGTCAAGCTCGTAGTCGCCTTCTTCCGGCATCATCGTGTCGATGGTCTGATCGTCCGCCATGCCTGCGTTTTCGCCCCCTGTCGCCCGGTCGGACATTAGGTGAAGGGGGGCTTGAGGAACAGGGGGGAATAGCGATGGACGCGGCAAAACCGCGCGCCTATTCTCGGCCTTCGCAATGACGGGGACGACGATGCAGATACTTCTTGGCCAGACGCTGCGCTTCACCGCGAACCCGTTCGAGACCCCGCCGCAGGAGGCCGTGCGCCATGAGCGCCGGGGCGCCGTCGCCATCGCGGGTGGCGTGATCCACGCGGTCGGCCCGGCAGACGAGATCCGCGCGGCGCACCCGCAGGCGCCAGTCTCCGACTACGGCGACGCGCTGATCTCGCCCGGCTTCATCGACGCCCACGCGCATTATCCCCAGACCGCGATCATCGCCAGTTGGGGCAAGCGGCTGATCGACTGGCTGAACGCCTTCACCTTCCCCGAGGAGATGCGTTTCGGCGATGCTTCCCATGCGCGGGAGATCGCTTCGCGCTATTTCGACCTGACGCTGGCCGCCGGCACCACAACCACGGTCAGCTATTGCACGATCCACCCCGAAAGCGTTGACGCCTATTTCACCGAGGCGCAGCGCCGGGGCCTGCGCGCACTGGGCGGCAAGACCTGCATGGACCGCAACGCCCCCGACGGGCTGCGCGACACTGCAGCTACGGCGCATGACCAGTCCAAGGCGCTGCTTGAAAAATGGCATGGGGTCGACCGGCTGGGCTATGTCATCACGCCGCGCTTTGCGCCCACCTCGACGCCCGAACAGCTCGAGGCGCTGGGCGCTCTCTGGGCCGACCACCCCGAAGTCCTGATGCAGACCCACCTGTCCGAGCAGCACGAGGAACTGGCATGGGTCGCCGATCTGTTCCCCGAGGCGCGCGACTATCTCGATGTCTACGACCGTTTCGGATTGCTGGGCAAAGGTGCGCTGATGGGTCATTCGATCCACCTGACCCCGCGCGAGCGCGCCCGGCTGAAAGAGGCCGGCGCCAGCCTGATCCATTGTCCGACCTCCAACACCTTCATCGGCTCGGGCCTCTTTGACATGGCCGGGCTGATGGCCGAGGGGCAGACCGTGGGGCTGGCCACCGACACCGGCGGCGGGTCGTCGTTTTCGATGCTGCGCACCATGGCGGCGGCCTATGAGGTCGCGCAACTGCGCGGCGCGGCGCTGCACCCGGCGCAACTGTGGTGGCTGGCGACGCAGGGCTCGGCCCGCGCGCTGCACCTCGACGACCGCATCGGCACGCTGGCGCCGGGGATGGAGGCCGACCTCGCGGTGATCGATCTGGCCTCGACCCCCGCCATCGCCCAGCGCGCCGCCCGCGCCGACGACCTGTGGCAGGCGGTATTCCCCACGATCATGATGGGCGACGACCGCGCGATCCGTGCCGTCTGGGTTGGCGGCAGGTTGGTCTAACGCCGAAAAAACGCGATTCCATCAACAGAATTCCTTGAGTCCTTGGCCTTTTTCTGCCCAAATGTTGAAAAATTATAATCGAGCAGTTGAGGCGGAAATGCATAGAGAAACCAGGAAATACATGCGCGAAGCGTTTCGGCGCCACGCATCCACCCGCGCGCCCGGCAAGGTTCTGGACGTCGGCGCCTCCGGCAAGCGCGGCTGGTTTCGCGAGACCTGGGAAAACGGTGGCTGGACCTATGAAGGCATGGACATGGTCGAGGGGCCGCACATCAGGCATGTGCTGGATGATCCGTGGAAATTCGACCTTCCCAGCGACAGCTACGACGCGGTGATTTCCGGCAACATGCTGGAACACAACGAGTTTTTCTGGCTCACCTTCCTCGAGATGTCGCGGGTGCTGAAGCTGGGCGGGCTGATGGTGCACATCATGCCGTCGCGCGGGATCGAGCATCGCGACCCGCAGGATTGCTGGCGTTTCTACCGCGACGGCATGGCGGCGATGGGCAAATGGGCCGGGCTCGACGTGGTCGAGGCGACGACCGACTGGGCGCCGGAGCATTTCGCCTATATCACCCGCAACCCCAAGCACAGCAGGCGGGTTCCGGCGTTGAAAAAGACCATGCGCACCGCAGGCACCGACTGGGGCGACACCGTAGGTGTGTTCGTGAAGACACAGGCAACGGCCTCGTCGCTGGGGATGGAGTATATCCGCCACTTCGCCCGGCTGCATGATGAGGTTCCGACAGCGCTCGCCGCGGAATAGCGGCCTCAGCCGGCTTTCGACAGCACCGCAAGCGCGGCGGCGTGAATCTCGGCGTTGGCCGCGGCGATCACCCGCCCGCCCAGGTGCGCCGGCCCGCCCTGCCAGTCGGTGACGACGCCGCCGGCGGCCTCGATCACCGCCATCGGGCCCTGGATGTCATAGGCCTGCAACCCGGCCTCGACCACCAGATCCACCTGCCCCGCCGCCACCAGCGCATAGGCATAGCAATCCATGCCGTAGCGCGTCAGCCGGACATGGCCGGCAAGGTCATCGAACGCGGCGCGTTCGGACAGGGAGCCGACTTCGGGGAAGGTCGTGAACAGGATCGTCTCGGACAAGGGCCGAGGCCCGCGCGTGGACAGCGGGCGCGCACCCTGCGGTCCGGACAGGGTCGCGGAGCCGAAGCCGCCGAAAAACCGCTCGCCGATATAGGGCTGGTCGATCAGGCCGAGGATCGGCCCGGCGTCGTTTCCCACCGCGATCAGCACGCCCCAGGTCGGGGTTCCCGACAGGAAGGCGCGGGTGCCGTCGACCGGGTCGAGCACCCAGGTCAGCCCGCTGGTCCCCGCGCTGGCACCGAATTCCTCGCCGAGGATCGCATCGTCAGGCCGCATCCGTGCCAGAATCGTCCGCATCGCCTGCTCGGCCTCGCGGTCGGCTGCCGTCACCGGGTCGAAACCGCTGGCGTCTTTGTTGTCGGCTGACAGCCCCGCCGTCCGGAAATACCGCAGCGTGGCCACCCGTGCGGCATCGGCCAGGGCGTTCGCCGTTTCGGCCAGCGCCGCGCGGGTCGTGTCGTCGATCTGTGTCATGGGTTCACCGGGGTTGAATACCCCGGCGGTAATGATGGCTGGGCGTCAGAGCGTCAAGCGGCGTCCGACAGAACGCGGGCCAGTTCGAACAGGCGCCGGCGCTGGTTCTCCGGAATCGCGTAGTAGCTGCGCACCAGTTCCAGCGCTTCCTTGTCGGCCATGATGTCGCCCGGCAGGGTCGCGTCCGACGCGCCCTCGGCCGCGCCTTCGATCCCCTCGAAGAAGAAACTGATCGGCACCGACAGCGTCTCGGAGATATCCCAGAGCCGCGAAGCACTGACTCGGTTCATGCCGGTTTCATACTTCTGGATCTGCTGAAACTTGATCCCGACCTGCTCGGCAAGTTGCTGCTGGGTCATGCCAACCATCCAGCGACGGTGGCGAATTCTTTTTCCTACGTGGACATCAACAGGGTGCTTCATACAACTTCTCCTCACAAACCCAGCAGTAACCCCACAGACCATGACGCGGGCTTCAACCACAACCTGTCTTTTTGGTCAATTACGGCGTCAGCGGAATGTGTTTAATTTCAGGATTCTACGCAGATTCGGCCTCGAACGACGGTCTCAGGGTCGGATTATCCGCACCTCTGGAAACACGCGCTATGCGTGTTTTGCATTTATCGTTGCATTTTGCAAACGTCGAATCAGAGTCGGCGCTGATTCACGTTTAACGGGAATCGTCGGGGGTGTGGCTTCGCGACGACGCCGCAATCCGGTGTCGCGCCGGGGGCGCTTGCTGCTAGGTTATGGCAAAAGGAGAAACGGATGAAAGCCTATCGTCTGACAGACTACGACACCCCACCCGAAGTGGTCGAGATCGCCCGCCCCGAACCCGACCCCGGCGAGGTTCTGGTCGAGATCGCCGCCTGCGGCCTGAATTTCGCCGACCTGTTGATGGCCAAGGGCAAGTATCAGGAAAGACCGCCGCTGCCGTTCACGCTGGGGATGGAGGTGGCCGGCACGGTGCGTGCGCTCGGCCCCGGCACCACCGGCCCGGCACCGGGAACGCGCGTCGCGGTCACCGGCGGACCCGGCGGGCTGGCCGAAGCCGGCGTTTTCGCCGCCGACAAATGCGTGCCGCTGCCCGACGCGATGCCCTTCACCGACGCCGCCGCCTTCCAGGTCGCCTATGGCACCAGCCATGTCGGCCTCGCGCACCGCGCACGGCTGCAACCGGGCGAGACGTTGCTGGTGCTGGGCGCGGCCGGCGGCGTCGGGCTGACCGCGGTCGAGATCGGCAAGCTGATGGGCGCCAGGGTCATCGCCTGCGCACGCGGGGCCGACAAGCTGGCGGTGTGCAGGGCGGCGGGCGCCGATCACCTGATCGACAGTGAAACCGAAGACATCCGCGCGGCGGTCAAGGCACTGGGCGGTGCGGATGTCGTCTACGACCCGGTCGGAGGCGACCAGTTCAACGCGGCACTGCGCGCGTCCAACCCCGAGGCGCGCATCCTCGTCGTCGGCTTTGCCTCGGGCAAGGTGCCCGAGGTGCCCGCCAACATCCTTCTGGTCAAGAACATCGACGTGATCGGCTATTACTGGGGTGCCTATGCCACGTTCAGGCCCGAGGTGCTGACCGACAGCCTTGCGACCCTGATGGGCTGGTATGAGGCCGGCCGGATCAAGCCGCATGTCAGCCACACGATCCCGCTGGCGCGGGCGGGCGAGGCCTATGATCTGCTGCGCTCGCGCAAATCGACCGGCAAGGTGGTGGTGACGACCGGCCACAACGGCTAGATCGGCAAGGGCAGCGCACCCGACCTGCGTTTTCCGGCGCGAATTGCGCCCGGAACGTCTTGAAATGGCCATCGGACTACACGATATTCGATCCGAACCGGTGCCGTACGGGCGCCGGACAGGGATAGGTATTTCTGGAGGCTTAACATGGCTGACTACAACACGATCCGGACCGGCGCCGGCACCCGCGCCGCCGAGATCGACGCGGGCCTGAGGGCCCATATGAACAAGGTCTACGGCACGATGTCCGTGGGCCTCCTTCTCACCGCCGCGGTGGCCTGGGCCGTCGGCTCGACCCCGGCGCTGATCTCGATGCTCTACAACCTCGAGACCGGCAGCCCGAACATCCTCGGCTGGATCGTGATGTTCCTGCCGCTGGTCATGGTGTTCGGCTTCCGCTCGGTGCTCAACCGCCTGTCGGCCGCCGGCACGCAGCTGTATTTCTATGTCTACGCGGCCATGATGGGCCTGTCGCTGTCGTTCATCTTCCTGGCCTTCACCGGCATCTCGATCGCGCAGACCTTCCTCGTGACCTCGATTTCCTTCGCGGGGCTGTCGCTCTGGGGCTACACCACGAAAAAGGACATCTCGGGCTGGGGCGCGTTCCTGATCATGGGCCTGATCGGCCTGATCGTGGCCTCGATCGTGAACATCTTCCTCGGCAGCCCGGCGCTGCACTTCGCGGTCTCGGTGATCGGCGTGCTGATCTTCGCGGGCCTCACCGCCTACGACACCCAGCGGATCAAGACCGACTACATCCAGCACGCCCAGGCGATGGATACGGAATGGCTGGCGAAATCGGCGATCATGGGGGCGTTGAACCTCTATCTCGACTTCATCAACCTGTTCATGTTCCTGCTGCAGTTCATGGGCAGCCGCGAGTAATCCGCGCAGCCCTTGACGTCAAAAGGCCGGTCCCAGCGACCGGCCTTTTTTTGTTACGCCAGGCCCGCGCCTGCCCCGGTTTCTCCGCGTCCGCGCCCGCTTGACGCCTCATTCTGTGGATAACTTTGGCGCCACATGACTGCGAGGATAGGAGAACCCCATGCAATCCGTCATCGATTCCCTGATCGCACGACCCGGGCTGACGCTCAGCGTCGGCGCATTCCTCTCGGCAGTGGCGCTGTTCTACCTCGTGATGCAGCGCACCCGCAAACGGCGTCTCAACAAGACAGACCAGAACGCCTGAGAGCCAGGACAACAAGAAAAAAGGCCGCACCCATCGGGCGCGGCCTTTTTTCATGTCCGGAGCAACAAGATTACTTGATCTTGCCTTCCTTGTACTCGACATGCTTGCGCACGACCGGGTCATATTTCTTCACGACCATCTTCTCGGTCATGGTGCGGGCGTTCTTCTTGGTCACGTAGAAATGCCCGGTATCCGCGGTCGAGTTCAGGCGGATCTTGATGGTTGTCGGTTTCGCCATGTCGTTCGCTCCTCATCGGGCGGCCAGCGCCCGGTCAAATCCTTGAAGCCCGCCTTTTACCTGCCCACACGCCCGAGTCAACCGCATTTGGCGCGGAATCGTTGTAGGATGGCGCGGCAACGCGAACGGAAAGGAGACATCATGAATCTCGGCGCGTTTTCAGTCAGCCTCGCGGTCAGCGACCTTGCGGCCTCGCAGGCGTTCTACAGCAAACTCGGCTTCACCCCCTGCGGCGGCGATGCCAGCCAGGGCTGGCTGGTCATGCAGAACGGCGGCGCCAGGATCGGCCTGTTTCAGGGCATGTTCGAGGGCAACATCCTGACCTTCAATCCGGGCTGGGATGCCGGTCGCAACAAGCTCGAACATTTCGAGGACGTGCGCGCCATCCAGAAACGGCTGCGCACCGATGGTATCGAGCTGATCGAGACGGCCGACGAGGCGACCAGCGGCCCGGCCTACATCACCCTGAAAGACCCCGACGGCAACGCGATCCTGATCGACCAGCACGTCTGACGCGGGCATGGTCGGTCTGGGTCGCCGGAAGATATAATCGCGCGGATGGCCTGTAAGCCGGATTTTGTGACGGGGTCGCCCCCGCCGATGACCATTCCTCTGGGCGCAGGGTTGCCCCGGCGCTCTAGCTGCCAACCCGGACTTCCGGGCCAAGGCGGCCCCGCGGCGAGCCGCGTGAAGTCCCTATTCGGCATTGCTCCCGGTGGGGCTTGCCATGCCGGTCCTGTTACCAGTCCCGCGGTGGGCTCTTACCCCACCGTTTCACCCTTGCTCCGGCAGGCCGGAGCGGTCTGTTCTCTGTGGCGCTTTCCCTCGGGTTACCCCGGCCGGGCGTTACCCGGCACCGTTGCCTTGTGGAGTCCGGACTTTCCTCGCAGGTGTTGCCACCCACGCGGCCATCCGGCCATCCGCGCACCACTGATCTAGGTATCCGCCCCGCTCCGGTCAACGGCAAAGCGCGCGCCGAGGTCGAGGATCGCGCCCATGTCCTCGGGCGCAAGCTCTCCGCTGGCCCAGGGCCGGAACCGCAGCCGGACCGCGCCCAGCACCGCCGCCAGCCCGTCCTCTACCGGATAGCCAAAGCGCGCGGCGGCGGCGAGAAACCCGGCTTCATCGACCGGCACAGGCACGCAATCGGGCCAGACCGACAGCCCGCGCCGCGCCAGCCTTCGCCAGTCAAAGCGCGCTCCGGGGTCGGCCTTGCGGGTCGGGGCAAAGTCGGAATGTGCAATGATGCCCTCGGGCGGGATCTGCCAGCGCGCCATGAGGTCCGCCAACAGCGCCTCGAGCCGGTCGATCTGGGCGGCGGCAAAGGGGTGACTGCCGGTATTGTCCAGCTCCACCCCGATCGAACGCGAATTGACGTCGCCCAGCACGCCCCAGATGCCATGCCCGGCGTGCCATGCCCGCTGGACCTCGTCCACCAGCCCGTAGAGCCGCCCGTCACGGCCAATGAGGTAATGCGCCGAGACCTGATGCTCGGGCGACGTGAGCCGCTCCAGCGCCGCCTCGAGGCTCGGCATGGCGGTGAAGTGGATCACGACAAGGTGCGGAACAAGCCCATCGCGGCGCGGCCCGAAATTCGGCGAGGGATGTGCGATCACCTCGCCCGCGCCCCGCATCAGGCCGGTCATCAGGACTGGCCGGGGGTCTCGATCACTTCGTAGTCGGACTCGACCTCGGGGGCACCCTGACGGGCGGCGCGGAACGGGCGCGGGTCCCAGTAGCAGGCAAAACCGTCGCCGTCCGGGTCGATGCCGTAGCGGTCGCGCTCGGGGCCGCCCGCGTCAAGGAACGCCTGCTGCGCCGCGTCGTCGCCGCCATACTTGGCGCAGTTGCGGGCAAAACGCGATTCGCTGGAAAACAGCGACGAGCGGTCATAGAGCGCCTGCCCCGGCACGTTGTTGGTCGCCAGCGCGAAGGCCACGGTCGAGGGGCCCTGCCCGTCCGGGCGCGGCGGCAGGTCGGTCGGCTGGATCACCACGTATTGCTCGCGGTTCTCGGCGATCCTTGCGGCGTCCGATTCGGGGGTTTCGCGCGCGGTGACGGCGTCAAAGCTCTGCTCGTCGGAAATCGCGGCAGGGGCGACCGGCGTGCCCTCGGGCAGCGGGTTGGTGGCCGTGCCAGCGGCCATCGCCGTCATCGGCGCGCCGCCTGCGGGGGCGACGCCTGCGGGGGCGACGCCTGCGGGGGCGACGCCCAGCGCCTGTGCTGTTGCGGCGGCCAGCGCCTCGGGGCTGTTGGCGCCACCGTCGAGCGGCGCGGTCGCGACACTGGCCGCGCGCGGCAGCGACGCTGCTGGCGCGGTCGCGGTGGCGCGGCTGTCAGGCACCGCCGGACTGCACGCCGCGAGAACGAGGATCGAAATGCCGATGGCCGGAATACGCATGTCTGCCCTGCTACCCCAAGTCTAGATTGATCGTGGCACCTACCACCATTTTGACGGCTTGGAAACAAACCCGGCCGCATCCTCGAGCGCATAGGCGATATTCAGCATATCGGCCTCCTCCCAGGGCCGCCCGATCAGTTGCAGCCCCAGCGGCAGCCCGGCCTTGTCCAGCCCGGCAGGCACCGCGATGCCCGGCAGACCGGCAAGGTTGACCGTGACGGTGAAGACGTCGTTGAGATACATCCTGACCGGATCGGCATCCGCCATCTCGCCCAGCCCGAAGGCGGCAGACGGCGTGGCCGGGGTCAGGATCGCATCAACGCCCTGATCGAACACCTCGTCAAAGTCGCGCTTGATCAGCGCGCGCACCTTGCGGGCACGATTGTAATAGGCGTCGTAGAACCCCGCCGACAGCACATAGGTTCCGATCATCACCCGGCGCTGCACCTCGGGGCCGAAGCCCTCGGCGCGGGATTTTTCATACATCTCGGTGATGCCGTCACCGACGGCCAGCTTCGCCCGGTGGCCATAGCGCACCCCGTCATAGCGCGCGAGGTTCGAGGACGCCTCGGCCGGCGCGATCACGTAATAGGCCGGCAGCGCGTATTTGGTGTGCGGCAGCGAGATGTCGATCACCCGCGCGCCCGCATCCGCAAGCATCCTGCGGCCCTCGGCCCAGAGCGCCTCGATCTCGTCGGGCATCCCGTCGAGACGATATTCGCGCGGGATGCCGATCACCTTGCCCTTGATGTCGCCGGTCAGCGCCGCCTCGAAATCCGGCACAGGGATGTCGGCGCTGGTCGAATCCTTCGCATCATGCCCTGCCATCGCCCCCAGCATGATCGCGGCATCGCGCACCGATTTTGTCATCGGCCCGGCCTGATCGAGCGACGAGGCAAAGGCCACGACCCCCCAGCGCGAACACCGCCCATAGGTCGGCTTCATCCCCGTGATGCCGGTGAAGGCGGCGGGCTGGCGGATCGAGCCGCCGGTGTCGGTGCCGGTGGCGGCAAGGCAGAGGTCGGCGGCAACCGCGCTGGCCGAACCGCCCGACGATCCGCCCGGCGTCAGGTCACGCTCGTCCACCTTCCACGGGTTCACGGCGTTGCCGTAAACGCTGGTCTCGTTGGACGAGCCCATCGCGAATTCGTCCATGTTGAGCTTGCCCAGCATCACCGCGCCCGCGTCCAGCAGGTTCTGGGTGATGGTCGATTCGTATTCCGGCTTGAAGCCCTCGAGGATGCGCGAGCCTGCCTGCGAGGCCACGCCCCTGGTGCAGAACAGATCCTTGATGCCCAAGGGGATGCCGCACATCGCGGGCGCCCCGCCTGCCTTGATCCGCGCATCGGCCGCCTTGGCCCGCTCGCGCGCCAAGTCCGGCGTCTTGTGGACGAAGGCGTTGAGCCGGTCGGCACCGTCGATGGCCGCAAGGCACGCCTCGGTCAGTTCGACCGCCGTGACCTCGCCCCTGGTCAGCGCATCGCGCGCGTCCGCAATGGTCAGCTTGTTCAGATCGGTCATCATTCCACCATCTTCGGCACCGCGAAGAACCCTTCGCGCGCATCGGGTGCGTTGGACAGGATCTTGTCCTGATAGCCGCCGTCCGTCACCTCATCGACCCGGCGTTTCAGCCGCATCGGCGTGACCGAGGTCATCGGCTCGATCCCGTCGATATTGACCTCGTTCAACTGCTCGATGAAGCCGAGCATGGTGTTGAACTCATCCGCCAGTTCCGGCAGGTGATCGTCATCGACCTTGATCCGGGCCAGATGCGCCACTTTTCGTGCGGTTTCGATGTCGATGGACATGGGCCTCTCCGGTCTTGTTTTCGCCGCATCGTTTAGCGGTCGGCGCGGCGCGCCGCAAGCATGTGGCGACGGTAGGTCTCGATCAGCCAGCCCAGCAGGATGCCGTTCAGGATGTGCCACAGGAAATGCGTGCCGATGGGCCACACGGCGCAGAGCGGCTCGTCCAGCGTGCGGAAGGTCAGCGAGACGACCAGCAGCACGCCCGCGACGGCCATGTTACGCGCTGTTTCTGGCGCGCGGCGGCGCAGTGCTGCGGCATAGCCGAGGATCAGGAGCGGCACCGGGGCATAGCCCGCCGACGACGCGAGGCCGGGGATCAGCCCGAACAGCGGCACGGTCAGCGCGGCGAAGGGGAAGAAGGCGACGACCGCGAGTGCGGCGATCCAGCTCGACACGCCGAAATAATCCCGCGTCGCCGCGAAGATGTAGGCGAGGATGAACGCGAGAATCGGCAGTGTGTCGGCAAGCCCCGCCCAGCGCGTCGCGAATGTATGAAAAAGGAAAGAACCGATGCCGATTGCGGCCAGAATCCCGACCAGAATGTTCGCTAAAGGCAAGTGCGCCCCGCGCACCCGCCACGCCATCACCAGTGCCGCGATCAGGAAGGCGGCGTTGGTCGCGGCGTTCAGCGGCTCGGCCCAGAACGCCGGACCCAGCCGCTCGCAATAGCCGTCAACCGCCGCTGTCCAGTCCATCCGAAGCTCCCGCCCTCACCGATACGCAGCATGCCGACGCCGAGCCAAAGACAAAACCCCGAAAGCGCTGGCCCTCGCCTTGCCGCATGTTACCCTTGGCGCGAACCAGACCTGGAGGACGACATGAAAATCATCTGGCTTGGCCATGCGGGCTTTCGGCTTGAGATCGAGGATGCGGTGATCCTGCTCGACCCGTGGTTTCAGGGCAACCCGATCTTTCCCGCCGACCGGCGCGACGCGGCGGTCGCGGGCGCGACGCATGTGCTCATCACTCACGGCCACGGCGACCACACCGGCGACGCGCCGCATATCTGCCGCGAACTCGAGATCCCGGCGGCGGGCGTGTTCGACCTGATGCAGCATTGGGCGGACACCGAAAGCATCGAGACCATCGGCTTCAACAAGGGCGGCACGATCGAGCTTGGCAAGGTCCGCGTCACCATGGTCAACGCGGTGCATTCCTCATCGCTCGCGGGCGAGAACGGGCCGATCTATGCGGGGACCGAATCCGGCTACATGATCGAGGGCGAGGGCCACACGATCTATGCCACCGGCGACACCGACATCATGGCCGACATGGAATGGATGGGCGAGATCCACATGCCCGACATCGGCCTGATCTGCGCCGGCGGGGTCTACACCATGGACATGAAACGGGCGAGCTATGCGGCGAAGAAATACTTCGATTTCAAGACCGTGATCCCCTGCCACTACCGCACCTTCCCGGCGCTCGAGCAATCCGCCGCGGCCATGATCAAGGCGCTGCCGGGCGTGAAGGTGATCGAGCCAGAGGTGATGGAGGCGATCGAGATCTGAGGGTCGGACCGGGGGCTTTGCCCCCGGACCCCCAAGGTATTTCGTCCAGAAAGAAGCAGTCAGCGCTTGTCGCCAAAGAACGTCCGGAGCAGGGCCTCGGCCGCCTCGGCCCCGATGCCGTCATAGACCTCGGGGACGTGGTGGCATTGCGGGTGGCTGAACACCCGCGCGCCTTGTGCGACGCCACCGGATTTCGGGTCGGCGGCGGCGTAGTAGAGCCTGCGGATGCGCGCAAAGCTGATCGCGGCGGCGCACATCGGACAGGGCTCCAGGGTGACGTAGAGGTCATGCCCGGTCAGCCGCTCCGACCCCAGCGCGGCACAGGCGGCGCGGATCGCCAGCATCTCGGCATGGGCGGTCGGGTCGCTGGTCTCGCGGGTCCGGTTGCCCGCCCGCGCGACGATCCGCCCGTCCGGGGCGACCACCACCGCGCCCACCGGCACCTCGCCGCGCGCGCCTGCCGCCCGCGCCTCGTCCAGCGCCACGTCCATATGTGAGGTAAATGCGCTCATCCCCCCGTCATGCCCCGCGATTGCCCGCTTGCCAAGCCCGCGCGCCGGGCCTACGCAAGCGCCATGAGCACCGAGACCCCGAAGGGCGAGCGTATCGCCAAGGTTCTGTCGCGCGCCGGCGTCGCCTCGCGGCGCGAGGCCGAGCGCATGATCGAGATCGGCCGGGTCAGCGTCAACGGCAAGGTGATCACCTCGCCCGCCATCAACGTGACCGAGGCCGACCGGATCGTGGTTGACGGCAAGGTGCTGGCCAAGCCCGAGCCCTCCCGGCTGTGGCTCTATCACAAGCCGACCGGGCTGGTGACGACGGAGCGCGACGAGAAGGGCCGCAACACGGTGTTCGACAACCTGCCCGAGGACATGCCGCGCGTGATGAGCGTCGGGCGGCTCGACATCACCTCCGAGGGGCTGCTGTTGCTCACCAATGACGGCGAGATCAAGCGGCGGCTGGAGCTGCCCTCGACCGGCTGGGTGCGCAAGTACCGGGTGCGGGTGATGGGTGAACCCAAGGACGAGGATTTCGCGCCGCTGCGCCGTGGTCTGGTGATCGAGGGCGAGAAGTTTCAGCCGATGTCGGTGACGCTGGATCGTCAGCAGGGCGCGAATGCCTGGCTGACCGTGGGCATCCGCGAGGGCCGCAACCGCGAGGTGCGCCGCGCGATGGAGGCGGTCGGGCTGGTGGTAAACCGGCTGATCCGCATCAGCTACGGGCCGTTCCAGCTTGGCGATCTGAAACCCGGCGCGGTCGAGGAAGTGCGCACGCGCGTGATGCGTGACCAGTTGGGGCTGGGTCCGGCCCCGGAAAACCCCGGCCAGAGACCCGCCAAACCGCAGCGCGGTGCAGGCCGCAAGCCCGCCGCGCGGCCCGGCCCGAGGCCGGCTCCGACACCCGGCGGCACACCCGGACCCAAGCCGGGCGGACCCAAGCCGGGCGGCAAGCCCGGCCCGAAACCCGGCGGCAAGCCCGATCCGAAACCCGCGGGCAGACCCGGTGCCAGGCCCGGCAAGGACAAGCCGCCGCGGCGCTGATAATTGCCCGATTGTTCTGGCAAGCGCGCCCTATCGTCCTTATATCTGTCAATAACTTGGTTTTCCCGCTCCGGGGGGTGTTGTGTCTGATACTGGCTTGCAGAAGCTTGCGTTTTTTCTGCTCTTGGCGCTGATCCTTTACGTGTCCGTCACAGGGGGCGCGTGATGGCGCAGCGCTATGGCGGAAAATTCAGCCCCGAGGACCGGCCCGCCGGTTCCGAAGCCGATCCCCCGGTGCAGCGCAGCCCGTTCGAGGGTCAGGTGCGCACCAAGGCGGGCGGTCGGGTCAACTTCCTGTTTCTCGCGCCGCTCCCCTTGGCGGTGTCGGCGTTCTTTCTCGAACCTGCCGGGCTTGCGATGCGGCTGGTGGCCTTCGGGCTGCTGATCCTCGCCGCCTGGCTGACGCGCGAGGGGATCATCGCCCAGGAGGCCTATGAGGCGCGCAAGATCGCGCGCCGTCCGGCAATGCCGCGCAAGATCGTGGCATCATTTCTGACCGGTGCCGGGCTGGCGCTGGCGGGCTTGGCCGGCGGCAACGTCGTGAACGCGGCCATCTTCGGCGTGCTGGGGACGGTGCTGCACAGCTTTTCCTTCGGGCTCGATCCCCTGAAAAACAAGGGGATGGAAGGCATCGACGAGTTTCAGACCGATCGCGTGGCGCGCGCGGTGAGCGATGCCGAGAAACTGCTGGCGGCGATGAAGGACGCAATCCTGCGCGCCCGCGACCGGGACCTTGAGGCGCGGGTCGACCGGTTTCAGGCCACGGCGCGGACGATGTTTCGCACCATCGAGAACGACCCGCGCGACCTGACCGCGGCGCGCAAGTATCTCAGCGTCTATCTGATGGGCGCACGCGACGCGACGGTGAAGTTCGTCGACATCTACACGCGGGGCCGCGACAAGGACGCCCGCAAGGATTATGTGCAGCTTCTGGACGATCTCGAGGCGGGTTTCACCGCCCGCACCCAGAAGATGCTGACCGATGACCGCAGCGATCTGAATGTCGAGATCGAGGTGCTGCGTGAACGTCTGGCGCGCGAAGGCGTGGCCACCCCGAGGGATTGAAGGAGAGAGATTGATGACCGAAGACATCCGCAAACAGGCCGCCGCGACGCTGAAGGAAGTCGAGGCCGTGACCGCCGTGATCCTGCCCGAACCCTCGACCGCGCTGGTGCCGATCGAGGAGGCGGACGAGCCGACCTCGGCGGAAATCCGCAAACGCATGGACGAGATCGACATCGGCAACACCCAGTCGATCATCGAGTTCGGCTCGGGCGCGCAGGCCGAATTGCAGGTCATCAGCCAGGAGATGCTTCAGGGCGTGCGCAACAAGGATGTCGGCCCGGCGGGCGACAGCCTGCGCTCGATCGTGACCACGATCCGCGGCTTTTCGGTCAGCGAACTCGACATGCGGCACCAGCGCAGTCTCTGGGAAAAGCTTCTGGGCCGCACCGCGCCCGCCGCCAAGTTCATGGCGCGCTACGAGGATGTGCAGGGCCAGATCGACAACGTGACCGACAGCCTGCTCAAGCATGAGCATACGCTGCTCAAGGACATCAAGTCGCTCGACAACCTCTATGCCAAGACGCTCGATTTCTACGACGAACTGGCGCTTTACATTGCCGCCGGCGAGGCCAAGCTGAAGGACCTCGACGCCACCACCATTCCGGCCAAGGAAAAAGAGGTCGCGGCCGCGCCCGAGGACAAGGGCGTCATCAAGTCTCAGGAGCTGCGCGACCTGCGCGCGGCGCGTGATGACCTTGAACGCCGGGTGCATGATCTCAAGCTGACGCGTCAGGTCACGATGCAGTCGCTGCCCTCGATCCGGCTGGTGCAGGAGAACGACAAGAGCCTTGTCACCAAGATCAACTCGACGCTGGTGAACACCGTGCCGCTGTGGGAAACGCAACTGGCGCAGGCGGTGACGATCCAGCGCTCGGCCGAGGCGGCTGCGGCGGTGAAAGAGGCCAGCGACCTCACCAACGAGCTGCTGACCGCCAACGCCGCCAACCTGCGCGAGGCCAACAAGATCGTGCGTCAGGAGATGGAGCGCGGCGTGTTCGACATCGAGGCGATCAAGACCGCCAATGCCGACCTGATCGCGACGATCGAGGAAAGCCTGCAGATCGCCGACGCGGGCAAGGCCAAGCGTGCCGCCGCCGAGGAGGAACTCAAGAAGATGGAAGGCGAGCTGAAGGCGGCGCTGGGCGCCGCCAAGGCCCGCGGCGGTGCGACCGGCCACGAGATTGGCGCGGCGGTGGACGGGTAAACGGCAGATGAACATGCGGCGGGCAAATCTGGTGGCGACACTGGCGGGGGCGACCCTGCTGGCGGGCTGTGCGCTCGAACCTTCGGGCGCGCCCGAAACCTCGCCCGCCGCACCGGCGCGGCCTGAGGCCTCGCTGATCTCGGTCCCCGCGACCGGGGCCAGCGCGGAACTGGCCGACTACTATGCGCGGGTGCAGAACGGGCTGCTGGCGCAGGGGCTGTTGCGCACCGATGGCGGCGGGCCGGACGTGCCGTTCACGTCGCGCGACCTGGTGCGCAACTTCCTGAAAATCGCCTTCTACGAGGAATACGTCGATACCGGCGGACGCCTGGTCGCGCGCGAAAGCGCCAGCCGGTTGCACCGCTGGACCAAGCCGGTGACGATCGCGCTCGAATTCGGCGCTTCGGTCGATCCGGCCAAGCGCACCCGCGACCGGGGCGAGTTCGTCCGCTTCATCCGCAGGCTGGCCGACATCACCGGCCACCCGATCCGGGAGGTCCAGCCCGAAAGCGCGGATTTCCGCGTCTTCATCGTCAGCGAGGATGAACGCCGCGCCCTCGGCCCGACGCTGCGCCAGATCATGCCGAACATCTCGCGCACCGCGCTGAACACGGTGGTGAACCTGCCGCGCTCGACCTATTGCCTGGCCTTCGCCACCGACCCCGAGCAGGACGGCAGCTACGATCAGGCCATCGCGGTGATCCGCGCCGAGCACCCGGACCTGTTGCGCGCCTCCTGCCTTCACGAGGAAATCGCGCAGGGGCTTGGCCTGTCCAACGACTACGCGCTTGCGCGGCCCTCGATCTTCAACGATGACGAGGAATTCAGCCTCTTGACCACACATGACGAGCTTCTGCTCAAGATGCTCTACGACGACCGCCTGCGCCCCGGCATGACCGAGGCCGAGGCCCGCCCGATCGTGGAGCGCATCGCCGCCGAGTTGATGGACGGCAACGTATAGGGAGACCAGAATGGGCATTTTCGATTTTCTGACGGGCGAATTCATCGACGTCATCCATTGGACCGACGACACCCGCGACACGATGGTCTGGCGGTTCGAGCGCGAGGCGCACGAGATCAAGTATGGCGCCAAGCTGACGGTGCGCGAGGGCCAGTCGGCGGTGTTCGTGCATGAGGGGCAGCTGGCGGACGTGTTCTCGCCCGGCCTCTACATGCTCGAAACCAACAACATGCCGATCCTGACCACGCTGCAGCACTGGGATCACGGCTTCAAGAGCCCGTTCAAGTCGGAAATCTACTTCGTCAACACGACCCGCTTCAACGACCTGAAATGGGGCACCAAGAACCCGATCATGTGCCGCGACCCCGAGTTCGGGCCGGTGCGCCTGCGCGCCTTCGGCACCTATTCGGTGCGCGTGACCGATCCGGGCAAGTTCCTGCAGGAAATCGTCGGCACCGACGGCGAATTCACCATGGACGAGATCAGCTTCCAGATCCGCAACATCATCGTGCAGGCGTTCTCGCGCATTGTCGCGGGCTCGGCCATTCCGGTGCTCGACATGGCGGCCAACACCGACGGTCTGGGCAAGCTGGTGGCGGGCGAGATCACCAAGATTGTGGCCGATTACGGCCTCGAGATCCCCGAGTTCTACATCGAGAACATCTCGCTGCCCCCCGCCGTCGAGGCGGCGATGGACAAGCGCACCTCGATGGGGATCGTCGGCAACCTCGACAGCTACATGAAGTTCAGCGCCGCCGAGGCGATGGGCGCGGAGAACAGCGCCATGGCCGCCTCGATGGGCGCGGGCATGGGTGCGGGGATCGGCATGGGCATGGCCACACAGGCCGGCCCATGGGGCGCGATGCCCGCCGCTGCCGCCCCCGCCGCCGCGCAGCCCGCGCCACCGCCCCCGCCGCCGGTCGAGAAGGTCTGGCACATCGCCGAGAACGGCGAGACACGCGGGCCGTTCTCGCGCGCCACGATGGGGCAGAAGGCGGGCGCGGGCGAACTCAAGCGCGAAACCCTGGTCTGGACCGCCGGACAGGACGGCTGGAAAACCGCCGAGGACGTGGCCGAACTGGCGCAGCTTTTCACCGTCATGCCACCGCCGCCCCCCGTGGGCTGAGGCCGGGATGCCCGAGGTCATCCGCGCGCCCGATTGCGCCAACGCACCGAAGAACCAGCGCGCCGAGGATATTGCGCTGGCCCTGTTCGGCGCGGGCGACCTGCCCGAGGACATGATCGCGCAGAACGCGGTCTGGGACCGGGCGGGCGGTGCCGTGTCGGGGCGCGAGGCCATCCGTGCCGCCATCGCGCCCGACGGGATCGAGCGCATCGCGGTCGATCAGGTCGTCACCCATGGCCGGGCCGGGTCGGTCTCTGGCCGGATCACGCGCGGCAGTCAGACCCGGCTGTTCTGCCACGTCATCCGCTTTTCCTCGGCCTCTGCCCGCCAGATTGCCCATATCGTCAGTTTCGAACATCCCGGAGGCGTCTGACATGGACGACAACAACCCGCTCGACGTGGTGAAGCCCGAAGAGGAACATCGCTTTCCCTGCGAGCAATGCGGCGCAGACATGCGGTTCGACGCGGCGGCGGGCGAGATGAAATGCGACCATTGCGGCTTTTCCAAACCGATCGAGGGCCACGGCGGCACCGTCTCGGCCATTCAGGAGCTTGATTTCCGCGCCGCCCTCGACGCAAGGCTCCCCGAGGCTGAGATCGAGGAAACACGGGTTCTCTCCTGCCCCAATTGCGGCGCACAGGTCGAGTTCAACGCCGACACCCACGCCGCCGAATGTCCGTTCTGCGCCACCCCCGTCGTCACCGACACCGGCATCCACCGGCACATCAAGCCCAAGGGGTTGCTTCCCTTCGCGCTACAGGAACGTGAGGCGCGCGGGGCGATGACCGACTGGCTGGGCCGGCTGTGGTTCGCGCCCAACGGCCTCAAGGACTACGCCCGCAGAGGCCGCAAGATGCAGGGCATCTATGTGCCGTTCTGGACCTTCGACGCCGACACCAAGTCGAATTATCGCGGCGAGCGCGGCACGATCTACTATGTTACCAAGACGGTGATGCGCGACGGCAAACAGGTGCAGGTACAGGAACAACGCATCCGCTGGAGCGCAAAGTCCGGCCGGGTGGCACGGTTCTTCGACGACGTGCTGGTGCTGGCCTCGAAAAGCCTGCCCAAGCGCTTCACTGATGGGTTGCAACCCTGGGATCTCGCCGCGCTGGAGCCCTACCGCCCGGAATACCTCGCCGGCTACCGTGCCGAGGGCTACACGGTCGATCTTCTTGAGGGTTACGACCAGGCGCGCATCCACATGGACCAGGTGATCCTGCGCGACGTGAAATTCGACATCGGCGGCGACCGCCAGCGGGTGCACAATATCGACACCACGATCTCGGACGTGACCTTCAAGCACATCCTCCTGCCGGTCTGGCTGGCCGCCTACAAGTATCGCGGCAAGACCTACCGCTTTGTCGTCAACGGACGCTCCGGCAAGGTGCAGGGCGAACGGCCTTGGTCGGGCTGGAAGATCGCCTTCGCGGTGGTCGTCGGGCTGATCCTGGCCGGCGTGATCGGTTATTTCATCGCGCAGAACCAATGACATGAGTGATTTTGACGCCCTGACGCGAATCCTCGCCGCCCGCCATTCCTGCCGCGCCTTCCGGCCCGATCAGGTGGACCGCGCCGAGATCGAGAAGATCCTGACCGCCGCCCAGCGCGTGCCGACATGGTGCAACTCGCAGCCCTGGCAGGTTGTGGTGACCTCGGGCGACGAGACCGACCGGCTTCGCGATGCCCTCACCGCCGAAGCCGCCAGCGCGCCGCAGACCCCCGACCTGCCCTTCCCCACGCGCTACAGCGACGAGAGGCAAGAGCGGCGGCGCACCTGCGGCTGGCAGCTTTACGACGCGGTCGGCGTCGAGAAAGGCGACCGCGCCGCCTCCGCCCGCCAGATGATGCAGAACTTCGCCTTCTTCGGCGCACCGCACGTGGCGCTGATCACATCCGCCACCGAGCTTGGCGGCTACGGCGCGCTCGACTGCGGCGGCTTCATCACCGGCTTCACGCTCGCCGCACAATCGCTTGGCATCGCAACGATCGCGCAGGCCGCCCCGGCAGGGTATTCGCCGTTCCTGCATGACTGGTTCGGCCTGGGCGAGGATCGCATGGTGCTGGCGGTGGTGTCCTTCGGCTACGCCGACCCCGACCACCCGGCCAACAGCTTTCGCACCGCCCGCGCGCCGCTTGCCGAATGGGTCACCTGGCGCGGATAGGAAAGGGGCGGTGATCCGCCCCCTTCCCTTGCGTCCCGAGGTGCACCTCCCGGTCAGCCTTTCCTGATCTGCACCTTCTTGGCCTCGGCCGTTTTCGGCGCGGATTTCGGTACGGTGATCGTCAGGACCCCGTCCTTCAACCCGGCATCGACCTTGCCCGCATCGGCATCCGGTGGCAGCCGGAACGAGCGGCTGAACGACCCGAACTGGCGTTCCGAGAAATACCAGGTGTCGCCCTTCTCCTCGCGCTCGCTTTTCTTCTCGCCGCGCACCTGAACGACACCGTCGTTCACGGTCAGCTCGACATCCTTTTCCTCCACCCCCGGCAATTCGAGCGTGATGGTATAGACGTCATCCGCGAGCTTGGCGTCGGTGGCCGGCGACAGCATTTCGGCAAGTCGCGTTCCGAAGGTCCTGAAGGGGTCATACAGCGATGGCCAGAGGCCGGTCTGCGATTTCTCAACCATGATGTCCTCCTTTGGTGTGATCGAGATGTGGGAAGCGCCCGGCGCGTTGTGAAGAGGCTGCGAATTCTTGCCGCAGACATGGACGCACCGCGCCGGGCGGGCTATGGATTTGCCCAGAAACATGGAGGGACGATGCCGATGATCCTGTGCTCGGGCGAAGCGCTGATCGACATGCTGCCGCGCGAAACGCTGGCGGGCGAAGCGGGCTTCGCGCCCTATCCCGGCGGCGCGGTGTTCAACACCGCCGTCGCATTGGGGCGGCTCGGCGCCGAGGTCGGGTTCTTTTCCGGCATTTCCACCGACCTGTTCGGGCAAAACCTGATCGCCTCGCTCGAGGCCGCCAAGGTCGATGCCGGGCTGGCGCTGCGCAATGCCCGACCCACGACACTGGCCTTCGTCACCCTGACGGACGGCCACGCGGAATATGCCTTCTACGACGAGAACACCGCCGGGCGGATGCTGACACCCGACGACCTGCCCGAGGTGCCCGAAAGCGTCACGGCGATGTTCTTCGGCGGCATCTCGCTGGTGGTCGAGCCCTGCGGCGGGGCCTATGAGGCGCTGATGCTGCGCGAGGCCGACCGCCGCGTGACGATGCTCGACCCCAACGTGCGCCCCGGCTTCATCACCGACGAGGCCCGCTACCGCGCCCGGATCGACCGGATGCTGGCGGGGGCGGGTGGCGGGAAGATCTCCGACGAGGACCTCGCCTGGCTCGGCCACGACGTCGAGGCGCTTCTGACGATGGGCGCGCGCCTTGTCTGCATGACCCGGGGCGCCAAGGGCGTCTCGGCCTACTGGCCCGGCGGCGAAGTTTTCGTGCCGGCGCGGCGCGTCGATGTGGTCGATACCGTCGGCGCGGGCGACACCTTCAACGCCGGGGTGCTGGCCGGGCTCGAGCGCGCCGGGCTGCTCACCAAGCCAGCCCTCGCCAATCTCACCGCCGAAACCGTCACCCCGGCGCTCGAGCTTGGCGCCGCCGCCGCCGCGATCACCGTCAGCCGCGCCGGTGCCAACCCGCCCTGGGCGCACGAGCTATGAGGGCGCTGGTCCAGCGCGTCTCCGAGGCCGCGGTGCGCGTCGCGGGCGAGGTCACCGGCGAAATCGGCCCCGGCCTGCTGATCCTCGTCTGCGCCATGCAGGGCGACACCGAGGCCGAGGCCGAAGCCCTCGCCGCGAGGACCGCCAAGCTGCGCATCTTCAAGGACGACGCTGGCAAGATGAACCGATCCCTTCTCGACACCGGCGGCGCCGCCCTTGTGGTCAGCCAGTTCACGCTGGCCGCCGACACCTCGCGCGGCAACCGCCCCGGCTTCTCCACCGCGGCCCCACCGGCCGAGGGCGAGCGGCTCTATGAGCATTTCGCCGCCCACCTCAAAAGCCTCGGCATCGACACCGCCCAAGGCCGCTTCGGCGCCGACATGAAGGTCGCGCTGGTCAATGACGGCCCGGTCACGATCTGGCTCGAAACTTGATCCGGTCTTTGCTCGTAAAATACCTTGGGGGTTTGGGGGCAAAGCCCCCAAGACGCATCCTGCGCGCCGAAGGCGCACCGCTTACCTGCCGATCCCGAGCTTTGCCTCCAGCGCCGCCATCACCCGCCGGTCCGCGTCCGACCAGGTCGCCTTGCGCGACTTGAACAGCACCGCCTGCGAGCGGTGCACCGGCCCGCCCGCCAGAACCTTGAGGTGATTGGCGCGCAAAGTCTCGCCGGTCGAGGTGATGTCGGCGATCGCCTCGGCGGTCTCGTTCTTCACGCTTCCCTCGGTCGCGCCCTGGCTGTCGACCAGCTGGTAATCCGCAACCCCGTGCTCGCGCAGCCAGTCGCGCACCAGCCGGTGATACTTGGTCGCGATCCTGAGCCGGAAGCCATGATCGCGCCGGAAGGCGGCGGCGATGGCGTCGAGATCGTCGAGCGTAGTGCAATCGACCCAGGCGCGCGGCACGGCGATGATCAGGTCGGCATGGCCAAAGCCCATCGGCTCCAGCTCCACCACCTTCTCCTGCCAGGCCCCGAGTTTTTCGCGCACCAGATCCGAGCCGGTGACACCCAGATGGATACGCCCCGCCGCCAGTTCCCGCGGGATCTCCCCGGCGGAGAGCAGCACAAGCTCCAGCCCCTCGATCCCCTCCACCGCGGCGGCATATTCGCGCTCCGACCCGGTGTGCGCCAGCGTCACGCCGCGCGCGCCGAACCAGTCGAAGGTCTTTTCCATCAGCCGGCCCTTGGACGGCACCCCCAGCTTGACGCTCATCGCCCCGCCTCCTCGGCCAGTCCGAGCAGGATTTCCGGCCGGATCACACCGCCGACGGCGGGAATCTCGCGCCCCTGCCCCAGCACCCGCGTCAGCGCGTCATAGCGCCCGCCGGTCGCCACCGGCGGCAGGTCCGGGCGGCCCTCGGCGTAGAAGCCGAAGACGAAACCGTCGTAATACTCCATCGAGGTGCGTCCATAGGCACCCTCGAAATCAAGCCGCTCGATATCCACCCCCGCTGCCGCCAGCGCCTCGGCGCGCGCGGCAAAGCGGTCGACCGCAGGCCCGATCGCCGGCATGTCGACCGCCAGATCGCGCAGGTGTCCGGTGACGTTGCTCACGGTCTCGCGCAGCCCCAACAGGTCGTCGAGCAACCCGACCTCCTGTTCCGGGATCGGCGCCGCCGCCATGTCCTCGCGCAGCCAGTCGATCCGCGCGGCAATCTCGGCCTGCGACCGCAACCCGACCAAGAGCGCGTCGCAAGCCATCGGATCGGGCCTCGCCAGCAGTTCGGCGCGGCCCTCGGGCGGCGGCGTGCGTCCGGCGAACCGGTCCAGAAGCGTGCGAAACCGGCGCGGCCGCCAGAGGTGACGCAACAGCGCCGCCTTGCGCCGGTCGGTCGTCGTCAGTCCGGCAATCGCGGCATGAAGCAGCCCCAGATCGCCGGTCGCCGCACTCAACCCATAGGGCGCCAACACCCGGTAAAACAACGCGAAAACCTCGGCATCGGCCTCCGCGAGACGGGCGCGGTCAAACACCTCGTAGCCAACCTGGAAATATTCCGGCGCGCGCTCGGCCGCTTCTTCCTGCTTGCGAAACACCTCGCCGGCATAGGTATAGCGCGCCGGTTCCGCCCCGTCCGACATGTGCATCTGGACAATCGGCACGGTGAAATCAGGCCGCAGCATCGCCTCACCCATCACCGGGTCAGAGGTGACATAGGCGCGCGCGCGGATGTCCTCGCCGTAAAGGTCGAGCAAAACCTCTGCCGGTTGCAGGATCGCGGTGTCGATCGGCTGTGCGCCCTCGGCCTCGAAGAGCGCCATGAGCCGCGCCGCCTCGGCCTTGATGGCGGCCTTATCCGGCATCGTTCGCATCGCTGTGGGCGGCGATGATCTTCGCCACCTCGGCCACCAGATCGGCCCGCGCCACCTCGTATTGCGAGGGCCGTTCCTTCCATTCCTCCAGCGTCGCATTCTCGGCGATCTGCGCGCCAAGGATCAAATCCTTCACCTGCACCACCCCGCGCGCCTTCTCGTCCGCGCCCTCGATCACCGCGACGGGTGAGTTGCGTTTGTCGGCGTATTTCAACTGGTTGCCGAAGTTCTTCGGATTGCCGAGATAGACCTCGGCGCGGATACCGGCGGCGCGCAATTCGCCTGCCATCGCCTGATAATCCGCCATCCGGTCGCGGTCCATCACGGTCACGACGACCGGACCATGCGCCGACGCCCCGACCCGCCCCTTGGCCCGCAGCGCGGCCAGCAGCCGGTCCACCCCGATCGAAATGCCGGTGGCAGGCACCGACTGGCCGGTGAAGCGCTTGACCAGATCGTCATAGCGCCCACCGCCCGCAACGCTGCCGAACTGGCGCGGACGGCCCTTGTCGTCGAGGATCTCGAAGGTCAGTTCCGCCTCGAACACCGGCCCGGTGTAGTAGCCAAGGCCGCGCACGACCGAGGGGTCGATGACGATGCGGTCGGGTCCGTAGCCTTGGGCGGCAAGGAGAGTGGCGATCTCGCCAAGTTCCTCGACGCCTTCTAGACCAACTGGAGAGCCTGCTACGAGTTCTCGTAGGTATCCAATAATTCGATCATTGCCTTCGGTGCCGACGGGATCCTTGTATGCCCCAGGCTGCGCAATATACGCAGCTTGAAGTTGGATCTTTCGATAGCCGCGCGATTGGGTGGGATCGAATTTTTCGCCGCCCTCTTCTTGGATATCGGCCAATATTGCCTCAATGCCAGCTAGGACGTTTTTCTTGGCATTCACGAATGCCAAGACAATTTCAACTTGCTCGCTCGACAGGCCAGCCCCATCGGTGAAATCACCGGAATCGTCCATTCTACCTTTCGCAAGAAGGGAACGAACGCCGTCTTCACCGACCTTGTCGAACTTGTCGATGGTGCGCAGCACGGCGGCGCGGGTGTCGTCCTCTCCGATGCCCGCAACCTCCAACACCCCGTTCAGCACCTTGCGGTTGTTGACGCGGATCAGGTAGTCGCCGCGCAGTATGCCGACCGCCTCGAGCGTGTCGGCCAGCATCGCGCAGATCTCGGCATCCGCCGCCATCGAGGCACTTCCCACGGTATCGGCATCGCATTGATAGAACTGGCGAAACCGCCCCGGACCGGGTTTTTCATTGCGCCAGACCGGCCCCATCGCAAAGCGCCGGTAAGGTGTCGGCAAGTCGTTGCGGTGCTGGGCATAGACCCGCGCCAGCGGCGCCGTCAGGTCATAGCGCAGCGCCAGCCACGTCTCGTCATCCGCCTCCTGCCAGGCAAAGACGCCCTCGTTCGGGCGGTCGACATCGGGCAGGAATTTGCCCAGCGCCTCGACCGTCTCGACCGCCGAGCTTTCCAGCGCGTCAAAGCCATAGCGGTGATAGACCTGCGCGATCCGGTCGAGCATCGCCTTGCGCGCGTCCACATCGACACCGAAATAGTCCTGAAACCCCTTCGGCGTCTCGGCCTTGGGCCGGGGCTGTTTCTTGTCTTTGGCCATGTTGCGTCCCGTCGTTGCCTCGGGCGCGGTTTATCCCGGCGCGCGTCACGGGGCAAGGCAGAGCGGTTGCCTCTCGCTCCCGCGCCGCCGCAGGGCTATGATCCGCCGCAAAAGGAGCCCGCAATGGACGACCGCATCACCGCGCTGGAAGAACAGATCGCCCATCTCGTCCGCATGGTCGAAGACCTGTCGGACGTGGTCGCGCGCCAGGACCGCGAGATCGACCGGCTGGGCCAGCGCCTGCGCTTTGTGATCGAGCGCGCCGCCGAACGCGATGCCGAGGCCGGCGCCGAGATCGTGCTTACCGACCAACGCCCGCCGCATTGGTGAGGCCGGGCCGGGGGCTCTGCCCCCGGACCCCCGAGGTATTTCGACCAGAAAGAAATGCGGATCATTCAGCGCTTGTTAACCTGGTCGCTGCTAACGTCGGGACACGGTACAGGCTGAGGAGCCGATGACCGTCCAGGAAGAAGTCGGCCCGCACAGCACCTTGACTGTGCGGGTCGCATTCTTTTTCCAACTTCTTTCTGGTCGAAATACCTTGGGGGTCTGGGGGTGAAACCCCCAGGGCCTGCGTGGCCTGAACGCAGATGAAACCAACGCGCCGCAGGCGCTCCGTTCGGTTCAGCCTTCTTCGACGTTGACCACGCCGGGCAACGACTTCAACGCGCTCTTGACCTGCGGGTTCAGCGGGAAGACGTCGCCGAGGCTGACATCGACCTCGCCGGGCAGGGTCGGGTTCATCAGGCACAGCGTGACCTCGCCGGGGCGCGCGCCGCGTGCCATCTCGCCTGCCCGCGCCAGCATGTCGGTCACCGTCGCCACCGCGTCCTCGCGTTCGACATAAACCCGAAGCGTCATGCCGCCGGCATCGGCCACGACCGTATCGACCGGCACCACCGAACGTCCGATCGGGTCGAACTGGCCGTCGTTGAAGCGTGCTTCCAGCTGCATCACCACCGACAGCGTCTGTTCGAACACCAGCCGGCAGGCGTCGAAATCGTCGGAAAACAGCGCGATGCCCGCGACCTGCCCGGTCGGGTCGGCGATGTTCATGCGGAAAAACCGGTTGCCACGGCCCGACTTGCGTTCCTGCAGCGCCGACACCACCACGCCGACCTTGCCGATCACCGCCCCGACCTGCTCGGCCTTGGCGCGCAATTCCTCGAGCGTCATCACGCCCTTGCGCTTCAGCGCCGGCAGGTAGTCGTCGAGCGGGTGGCCCGACAGGTAGAAGCCGATCGCCTTGTGCTCCTCGGCCAGGCGCTCGTTTGGCAGCCAGTCCGTCACCGGCAGGATGCGCGGCTCCGGCAGGTCGTCGCCGGCCTCGCCAAACAGCGACACCTGGGCGGAGGCGCGCTGGTCGTGGATCGCGGCGGAGTAGTTCACCAGCGCATCCAGTGCGTCGAACACCCGGCGCCGGTTCGGATCGAGCACGTCGAAGGCCCCGGCGCGCGCCAGCATCTCCATCGGCCGCTTGCCGATCCGCTTGAGGTCGACCCGGCGGGCGAAATCATAGAGCGTCACGAAGGGCTTGTCCGGGCTGGTGGGGTCATCGGGGTTGGCACGGCGCGCCTCGACGATCAGTTTCATCGCCTCGGTGCCGACGTTCTTCAGCGCCCCCAGCCCATAGACCACCCGGCCCGCGTCCACGCTGAACGTCGCCTGCGAGCGGTTGACGCAGGGCGGCACGATCTCGATATCGAGCCCGCGGCGCACCTCTTCGGCATAGACCGACAGCTTGTCGGTCAGGTGGATGTCGCAGTTCATCACGCCGGCCATGAACTCGACCGGGTAATTGGCCTTGAGCCATGCGGTCTGGTAGCTGACCACGGCATAGGCGGCGGCGTGGGACTTGTTGAAGCCGTAATTGGCGAATTTCTCGAGCAGGTCGAAAACCTCGCGCGCCTTCTTCGGATCGACGCCGTTGGCCTTGGCGCCGGCCTCGAACTTGGGCCGCTCCTTGGCCATTTCGGCGGCGATCTTCTTGCCCATCGCGCGGCGCAACAGGTCGGCGCCGCCCAGCGAATAACCCGCCATCTCCTGCGCGATCTGCATCACCTGTTCCTGATAGACGATGATGCCCTGGGTTTCCTCGAGGATGTGGTCGATCAGCGGGTGGATCGATTCGAGATCGCGCAGCCCGTTCTTGACCTCGCAATAGGTCGGGATGTTCTCCATCGGGCCGGGACGATACAGCGCCACCAGCGCCACGATATCCTCGATGCAGGTCGGCTTCATCCGCCTGAGCGCATCCATCATGCCCGAGCTTTCCACCTGAAACACGGCGACCGTGCGGGCGCTGGCGTAAAGCTGATAGGTCTTTTCGTCATCCAGAGGGATCAGGTTGATGTCGATCTGGACACCGCGCCGCTTGAGCAGGTCGAGCGCGTTCTGGATCACCGTCAGGGTCTTCAGCCCGAGAAAGTCGAACTTGACCAGCCCGGCCTGTTCGACCCATTTCATGTTGAACTGGGTCGCGGGCGTGTCCGACCTCGGGTCCTGATAGAGCGGCACAAGCTCATCGAGCGGCCGGTCGCCGATCACCACCCCGGCGGCATGGGTCGAGGCGTTGCGCAGCAACCCCTCAAGCTGCTGGGCATAGTCCAAGAGCCGCGCCACCACCTCCTCGCGGCGGGCTTCCTCGTTCAGGCGCGGCTCGTCCGTGCGGGCCTTTTCGATCGACACCGGCTTGACGCCCTCGACCGGGATCATCTTCGACAGCCGGTCGACCTGGCCATAGGGCATCTGCAACACCCGTCCCACGTCGCGCACCGCGGCCTTGGACAGGAGTGCGCCGAAGGTGATGATCTGCGCCACCTTCTCGCGACCGTATTTCGCCTGCACGTAGTGGATCACCTCCTCGCGCCGGTCCATGCAGAAGTCGATGTCGAAGTCGGGCATCGAAACCCGTTCGGGGTTGAGGAAGCGCTCGAACAGCAGGCTGTAGCGCAAGGGATCAAGGTCGGTGATGGTCAGCGCATAGGCCACCAGCGACCCCGCGCCCGAGCCGCGCCCCGGCCCGACCGGGATGCCGTGGTCCTTGGCCCATTTGATGAAATCGGCAACGATCAGGAAATAGCCGGGAAAGCCCATCTGCTCGATGATGCCCAACTCGAAGTCGAGCCGCGCCTCATACTCGGCGACGGGGGCAGCGTGCGGGATCACCGCGAGCCGCGCGGCCAACCCAGCCTTGGCCTGACGACGCAATTCCTCAACCTCGTCATCGGCGAATTTCGGCAGGATCGGGTCGCGTCTTTCCGCCTTGAAGGCGCAGCGCCGGGCGATCTCGACGGTGTTTTCCAGCGCTTCCGGCAGGTCCGCGAACAGCGCCGCCATTTCCTGCGGCGACTTGAAGTAATGCTGCGGCGTCAGCCTGCGGCGCGGCTGCTGCTGGTCGACATAGGCGCCCTCGGCAATGCAGATCAGCGCGTCATGCGCCTCGTAGAGCCTTGATTTCGGGAAGTAGACGTCGTTGGTGGCGACGATGGGCAGGTCCATGCCGTAGGCCATGTCCAGAAACGCCCGCTCGGTCGCGCGCTCGGCGGCGGGCAGCCCGCCGCCCTCGCCGGGGTGGCGCTGCAATTCGACATAGGCCCGGTTCGGATAGATCGCCGCGATACGCTCCATCAGCGCCTGCGCGCGCGCGGTCTGGCCCGCCTGCACCAGCCGCCCGACCGGCCCGTCCGCCCCGCCGGTCAGGCAGATCAGCCCCTCGCCATGCGCCGCAAGCTCGTCGAGCGTGACCTGCGGCAAGTCCCCCCCTGCGTCGAGGTAGAGGCAGGAATTCAGCTTGAGCAGGTTGAGATAGCCCGCCTCGTCCTGCGCCAGCAGCACGATGGGCGCGGGCGCGCGCGCCGCCTCGCCCGGCGCGGGCGGATCGTAGGTCACGGAAATCTGGCAGCCAAGGATCGGCTGCACCCCGGCCTCGGCGGCTCCGACGGAAAACTCCAGCGCGCAGAACATGTTGTTGCTGTCGGTGACGGCGACGGCGGGCATGTTCAGCTCGGAGGCAAGGCGTGGTAGCGTCTTGACCGGCACCGCGCCTTCCAGCAGCGAATACTCGGTGTGAACGCGCAGATGGATGAATCGGGGCGATTTCGACATGCGGCGACTTTAGGCCCGGACGGCGGGCGCGGAAAGCCGCCATCGCCCCCGATCCGCGAAAAGCCCCCGCCCGCCTGCCCTCGCATCCATGTGCCTTGCGTTGATCCGGCGTTTACGCATAGTTTGAAAAAAACTGCTCCGCCCTTCTACGCCGTATCGAAGGGGCTCCGGAGGCGACAGGGTAAGGCGGCGGATAATTGCATGGATATCGCGTTTCTTCTCAACGGAGAGACCGTGTCGCTGCGCGATGTTGCGCCGACCACGACGGCGCTGGACTGGCTGCGCGAGGAGGCCGGGCTGACCGGCACCAAGGAAGGCTGCAACGAGGGCGATTGCGGCGCCTGCACGGTGATGCTGACCGACACCACCGGCACCCGCGCGCTCAACGCCTGCATCCTGTTTCTGGCGCAGCTTGACGGGAAATCGCTGACCACGGTCGAAGGTCTGGCCGCCCCCGACGGGCGGCTGCACCCGGTTCAGACGGCGATGGTCGAGCAGCACGGCTCGCAATGCGGCTTTTGCACGCCGGGCATCGTGGTGTCGCTGGCCGCCGGGCAATTGGCGGGCGAGACCGACCATGACCGGCAACTATCAGGCAACCTCTGCCGCTGCACCGGCTACGCGCCGATCGTGCGCGCCGCCAAGGTCGCCGCGCGCCAGCCGGTGCCGGACTGGTTGTCGGGCATCGCATCGGGGCCGGGCGTGTCGCCGGGCCTTGGCTCTCGCAGCCTGCCGCGCAGTGCCGATGCGCTGGCGTGGGCGTTGATCGAGAACCCCACGGCAACGCTCATCGCGGGCGCGACCGATGTCGGGCTCTGGGTCAACAAGGACCTGCGCGATCTGGGCGAGGTGATCTTCGTCAGCCAGATCGAGGAACTGCGCCGCATCGAGACCGCGCCCTACATGATCCGCATCGGCGCGGCGGCTTCGGTCGAGGCGCTGCGGGTGGCGATGCTCCAGCACCACCCGCATTTCGCCGCGATGCTGGCGCGCTTCGCCTCGGCGCAGGTGCGCGCGGCGGCCACCGTGGGCGGCAACATCGCCAACGGCTCGCCCATCGGTGACACGCCGCCGCCGCTGATCGCGCTCGGTGCGACGCTGCTTCTGCGGCGCGGCGACGAGCGGCGCGAGATCGCGCTTGAGGATTTCTTCATCGACTACCGAAAGCAGGACCGCCGCCCCGGCGAGTTTGTCGAGGCCATCACCCTTCCCCGCGAACCGGATCGGCTGAAGGTGTATAAACTGTCAAAAAGGTTCGATCAGGACATTTCCGCGGTGCTCGGCGCGTTCAATATCACCGTCAAGATCGGAAAAGTGCAATCCGCCCGGATCGCCTTCGGCGGCATGGCCGGGGTGCCGAAACGCGCCAGGGCGGTCGAGGCGGCGCTGGTCGGGCAGGACTGGACCCGAGCCAATGTCGAGGCCGCGATGGCAAAGTTTGCCGAGGATTTCACCCCGATGTCCGACATGCGCGCCAGCGCCGAATACCGGATCGAGGCGGCGGCCAACATGCTCATGCGGTGCTATCTCGAGGATCAGGGCGTGGCGGTCTCGGTGCGCGAGGTCCTGCCATGAGCGTCGGAAAACCCCTCGCCCATGACAGCGGGCCTTTGCACGTCACCGGCGCGGCGCGCTATGTCGACGACATCCCGGTGCCGCAGGGCACGCTGCATCTGGCCTTCGGGCTGTCGCACGAGGCGCGCGGCACCATCGCCGCGATGGACCTTGCCGAGGTGCGCGCAACGCCCGGCGTCGTGGCGGTGCTGACCGCCGCCGATCTCGACCGGCCGGTCGATGTGTCGCCAGCGGCGCATGACGAACCGCTCCTGTCGACCGGCGATGTGCTCTATCACGGCCAGCCGATCTTTCTGGTGATCGCCACCAGCCACCGCATCGCGCGCACCGCGGCACGCCGCGCCAAGGTCGAGATCACCCCGCGCCCGGCGATCCTGACCATCGACGACGCGCTCGAGGCGGGGTCGTATTTCGAGGGTGGGCCGGTGGTCTGGACCCGTGGCGACATCGAGACCGCGCTCGAGACAGCCCCGCGCCTGATCGAGGGCCGGATCGAGATCGGCGGGCAGGAGCAATTCTATCTCGAAGGCCAGGTCGCGCTGGCGCTGCCGCAGGACGATGGCGGCATGGTGGTGCAGGCCTCGACCCAGCACCCGACCGAGATCCAGCACAAGGTCGCCGACGCGCTCGGCCTGCCGATGAGCGCGGTGCGGGTCGAGACCCGGCGCATGGGCGGCGGGTTCGGCGGCAAGGAAAGCCAGGGCAACGCGCCGGCGGTGGCCTGCGCGGTGGCGGCCTCGCGCACCGGGCGGCCTTGCAAGATGCGCTATGACCGCGACGACGACATGGTGATCACCGGCAAGCGCCACGACTTCCGCATCACCTATCGCGCCGGCGTCGACGCCAAGGGCAAGCTGATCGGCGTCGAGTTCGAGCAGTTCGTGCGCTGCGGCTGGTCGCTCGACCTCAGCCCGGCGATTGCCGACCGGGCGATGCTGCATGCCGACAACGCCTATTTCATCCCCAACATGCGCATCGTCAGCCTGCGGCTGCGCACCAACACCGCCTCGGCCACCGCATTCCGGGGCTTTGGCGGACCGCAGGGCGTGCTCGGGATCGAGCGCGTGATGGACCATATCGCGCATGAGCTGGGCATGGACCCGCTCAAGCTGCGCCTTGCCAACCTCTATGCGAAATCCGGCAAGGACGAGACGCATTACGGCCAGCCGGTCAAGGGTTTCGAGCTTGCCGACATCATGCAGACGCTGGCGAAAACCGCGGAATATGACAAGCGCCGCGCGGCGGTGGCGACCTTCAACGCCGAGAACGAGGTGTTGAAGAAGGGCATCGCGCTGACGCCGGTCAAGTTCGGGATCAGCTTCACGCTGACGCACATGAACCAGGCCGGCGCGCTGGTGCATGTCTATCAGGACGGCTCGATCCACCTCAACCACGGCGGCACCGAGATGGGACAGGGCCTGTTCCAGAAGGTTGCGCAGGTCGCGGCGGAGAGCTTCGGCGTCGGGCTGGGCAAGGTGCGCATCACCGCCACCGACACCGGCAAGGTGCCCAACACCTCGCCCACCGCCGCCTCGTCCGGGTCGGACCTGAACGGCATGGCGGTGAAGGCGGCCTGCGACGAGATCAGAACGCGGATGGTTCAATTTCTCGCAGAAGCCCACGGGTTGAAGCCGGGCACGATCGAGTTCAAGGGCGGAAAAGTGTATCTCGGCAACCAGCGCCTGCGCTTTGCCGAAGCGGTGAACGAATGCTATCTCGGCCGTGTCAGCCTGTCGGCCACCGGGTTCTACAAGACGCCCGAAATCTCGTGGGACCGCATCGCCGGTAAGGGCAACCCGTTCTATTACTTCGCCAATGGCGCGGCAGTGACCGAAGTGGTGATCGACCGGCTGAGCGGCGAATACCGGCTGTTGCGCACCGACATATTGCACGACGTCGGCACCAGCCTGAACCCGGCCATCGACATCGGCCAGATCGAGGGCGGCTTCGTGCAGGGAGCGGGGTGGCTGACGACCGAGGAGCTGGTCTGGGACGACAAGGGGCGGCTGCGCACCCACGCGCCTTCGACCTACAAGATCCCGGCCTGCTCGGACCGCCCGGCGCAGTTCAACGTCGCGCTCTGGGGCCGCAAGAACCATGTGCCGACGATCTACCGCTCGAAGGCGGTGGGCGAGCCGCCGCTGATGCTGGGCATTTCGGCGTTCATGGCGCTCTCGGACGCGGTGGCGTCCTGCGGCGCGGATTACCCGGCGCTCGACGCCCCCGCCACGGCAGAGCGCGTGATGTTGGCCGCGAAAAGGGTGGCCGGATGAGCCTTGGCCGCGACATCCTTGCGCAAGCCGTGGCCGATCACGGCCCGGTCGCGCGCGTGGTGGTGGCGCGCGTGCAGGGCTCGGCCCCGCGCGAGGTCGGCGCGGCGATGCTGGTCTGGGGCGATGGGCAGTCGGGCAC
>JBLWUQ010000005.1:0-216867 GCA_048268845.1 Maritimibacter sp.
GGCGCGCCTCCACGCGGCGCTTCGGGCGCGCGCCCCGCCCGCCGCCCGCCCCGCCATCGAGGCATCCATGCGGGCCGCGCGCGCGGTCGGCTGCCCGGTGCTGGTGCGGGTGCCCGACGACAACCCCGCCTTCATCCTGAACGTCCTCGACTGCGGCGCGGCGGGGGTGGTGGTGCCGCACGTCACCTCGCCCGAACAGGCCGCGCGCCTGGCCGCGGCGATGCGCTATGCCCCTGGCGGGCGCGGCATCGCCGGGACCACGCGGGCCGGGGGCTACGGCACAAGGCCGCTGCCCGAACACCGCGCCCAGGCAGGCGACGAAGTGGCGCTGATCTGCCAGATCGAGGACCGCGAAGGCGTCGAGTGCTTCGAGGCCATCGCCGCCGTCGAGGGTGTCGATGCCCTTTTCATCGGACGCGCCGATCTGACCGTGAGCTTCGGGCTGGACGATTTCGCAGCCCCCGAGGTCGCCACGATCTGCGGCGACGTTCTGGGCGCAAAAGGCGCCGCCACCGGCCTCTACTGCGGCCCCACCGAGGACGCCGCACAATGGCGTGGCAAGGGCGCGAGTTTCGTCGTCACCGGTTCCGACCACACCTTCCTGATCGCCGGCGCCAAGGCGCTTGCGGCCACCATCAAACCCTGAGGTCATCATGGCAAAAGACATGCTCACCCCCGATTACGCCCGCAACGTCCGCATCCTCGGCCATTCCGATCAGGGCGGGCGTGCCGATGGCATCCAGATCATGGTGTCCGGCGGCTATGCCTATGTCGGGCACGTGTTCAACAATGGCTTTTCGGTGATCGACGTGCGCGACGCGAAGAACCCGAAATTCGTGCGCCACGTCCCGCAGCCCGAAGGCACCTGGAGCCAGCACATCCAGACCCATGGCGACATCATGATCGTCAACAACATGTGCGACATGCTGCGGGTCGAGACCTCGGGCGCCTTCGATCCGGGCGACTATTACAAGGGCTCGGTGGCCGACAAGGTCGACATCACGGCGGGCGAGCGGCCCTATTCGGCCGGGATGCGCATCTATGACATCTCCGACCGCGCCAACCCGCGCGAGATCGCCTTTTTCGACGTGCCGGGGCTGGGCGTTCACCGCACCTTCTGGGACGGCGGCGACTGGGTCTATTTCTCGGCCCTGCCGCCGGGGTTCTCCGACGACATCTTCATGATCGCGGATTTCAAAAACCCCGAGAAACCCGAGATCGTGTCGCAGCTCTGGCTGCCCGGCATGAACACGGCAGCGGGCGAGACCCCGCATTGGGACCAGAAATACCGCTACGCCCTGCACCATGCCATCGTGAAGGGCGATCTGGCCGCCGCAGCCTGGCGTGACGGCGGCATGTCGCTGATCGACGTGTCCGACCGTCACAACCCACGCTTCATCAGCCACGACAACCCCTGCCCGCCGTTCGCCGGCCACACCCACAACACCCTGCCGCTGCCGGGCCGGGGACTGATGTTCGTGGTCGAGGAAAGCCAGGCCGACAACTGCGAGGACGGCATCAAGCGCAACTGGGTCTATGATATCTCGGTGCCGGAAAACCCCGTCACCATTGCCACCACGCTGCCGCCCGACGAGATCGACTACAAGTCGAAAGGCGGCCAGTTCGGCCCGCACAACGTGCACGAAAACCGCTCCGAGGGCTTCCAGAGCGAGGAGTTGATGTTCGTGAGCTACCAGAACGCCGGTTTGCGGGTCTATGATCTTTCGAACCCGTTCCGCCCCGAAGAGGTCGCCGCCTGCGTGCCGCCCGCGCCGGAGAAGCTGATGGATTACCGCCCCAACCGGCCCGTGGTGGTCGACACCACCGATGTCTATGTCGACAAGGCCGGGCTGATCTACACCACCGACATGAATGCCGGGCTGACGATCATGGAGCTGGAGGGACTCTGATGGCAAATGTGCTGATCGCCGGGCGTATCCACCCCGCCGGCATGGCGATTCTCGAGGCCGAACCGGGGCTGGAGATCACCGCGATCACCGACCCCGGCGCGGCGCTGCCGCCCGAGGCGCTGGCCGCTGCCGACGCGCTTCTGATCCGCTATGGCGATCTGACCGAGGCACAGGCCGCCGCGATGCCCAACCTCAAGGTGGTGTCGCGTCACGGCGTCGGTTGCGACAACCTGCCGGTGGCCGCCCTTGCGGCGCGCGGCGTGCCCGTCACCATCGTCGGCCCGGTCAACGCGGTCGCGGTGGCCGAGCAGGTGATGGCGATGCTGATGGCGCTGATCAAGCAGATCGGCCCCTATGACGCGGCGGTACGCGGCGGCAACTGGGCGATCCGCGACAGCCTCGCGGTGGGCGAGTTGTCGGGCCGCAGCCTGATGCTCGTGGGCTTTGGCCGGATCGGGCGCGAGGTGGCACGCAGGGCTGCTGCCTTCGACATGCAGGTGCATATCCACGACCCATTCGTGGGCGAGGCCACGATCCGCGCCGCCGGCTACCAGCCTGCCCCCGACTGGCGCGCGGCGCTGCCCGAGATGGACGCGCTCAGCCTGCACCTGCCCGCCACGCCCGAGACCCGGGGCATGATCGGCGCGGCGGAACTCGCCGCGATGAAATCCACCGCGATCCTGATCAACGCAGCTCGCGGCGGGCTGGTGGACGAGGCCGCGCTTTTCGACGCGCTCACCGGGCACATGGCGCGAGGCGGCGCGGGGCTCGACTGTTTCGCCGCCGAGCCCCCTGCCCCCGACCTGCCGCTTCTGACCCTGCCCAACGTCGTCCTCAGCCCGCATTCCGCCGCGCTGAGTGCGGAAACCGCGCAGCGCATGGGCGAGGTCGCGGCCCGCAACGTGATCGCCGGGCTGAAAGGCCAGCTCGACCCGGCGCTGGTCTTCAACCTCGCAGCCCTGAACGAGGCCGGTCATGGCCTATGAGATCCCGACCGAAGGCACGATCCCCTTTCTCGACATCACCATCCCGATCCATTGGGACAACCACGCCATCCTGATGTTCGCCGTCTGGTTCGTCGTGGTGCCGGCGTCGGTGATGTTCCTGCGCTTCGGCAAGATCGCACCCCGCCTTTACGGCATCCCGCGCGGCACGCCGAAATGGGCCTGGCCGGAACTGTGCTGGACGGTTCACAAGTGGTCCCTCTACGCCGCGATCGGGCTTGCGCTGGCGGGCGCGGCCTTTGCCATGCTGCTCAGCGGCGGGTTTTCCGGCACGCTGCACGCCTGGTTCGGGATCGGCACGCTCACCCTTGGCGCGCTTCAGATCGTGTCGTCATGGTTTCGCGGCAGCCACGGCGGGCGCAAGGCCGTCGCCGCCGACCCAGACAATCGCGCCACATGGGGCGGCGACCATTTCGACATGACACCGCAACGCTGGTGGTTCGAGGCCTGGCACAAGACCTCGGGCTATTTCGCGCTGTTTCTGGCGGGCGGCGCGGTCGGGACCGGGCTGGCGCAGCACTGGATGCCGCTGGTCGCCGGGGCGCTGGCGCTGGTGGTGGTCGGCGGGCTGATCGCGGCGGTGGTCTTGCAGGGGCTGGGCCACAAGCACGACACCTACCAGTCGGTCTATGGCTACCACCCGGAAAACCCGTTCAACAAACGCCGCTACGGCAAGATGATCGACGCCGAGGGCGAAAAGCCCTGAGCCTCAGCGCTGAACGGTCAGGCCGAGCAGGGAGTTGAGCGGCTGGAAACAGCCGGTTCCGGTGACGGTCACGCCGGGATTCACCCCGTCGAACACGCCCAGCAGCGCCTGAACCCGGGCCGGGTCCCAGACCTTGCGTTCACCGCAGAGCGCATGGGCCTGGACAGGGATACGCCGGAGCCGCGCGGCGGGTTGCTCGGCGCGAAACCGGGCATGGGCATCGCGGCCAAGCGCGAACAGCACCTCGCCCGCCAGGTCGGATTGCACATGGTGCGCCGCATAATCCCCGCCCAGCCGCTCGAACGCCGCCGCCTGGTCGAACCCCAGCGTCAGAAGATACGCCGCGACCGTGCCGCCACCCGCGACATCGCGGGCAAGTGCGGCGTCCTCCAGCGTCACCCGGTCGGCGATACGCACCGCATCGCCCTCGACGCGGGCCGGAACGGGCATGAACACCGCCTGCGGCCGGGCCAGCGCCGCGATGCACGCGGACGCGTCCGCCATCCACTGACGCAGCCCATCCGCCGCCCGGCCATCCCTGGCCAGCAGACGCGCATATTGCTTTTGCCGCCCGAGCCGCGCCCGGGCAGTGTCGAGGTAAAGCGAAACCGGCGCCTCGAAGCGCAGCGCCACGTCGGGAAAGGCGCGATGAAAGCTCATCCGGTCATGCCACCTGCATACCGAGCACCTGTTTCACCGCCTTGACCGCGCCCGGCGCGTCCTCACCGAACCCGTCGGCGCCGATCTTGTCGGCGTAATCCTGAGTGATCACCGCCCCGCCGATCACCACCTTGGCGTGATTGCAGGTCTGGCGCAGGTGGTTCACCACGCTGATCATCTGCGGCTTGGTGGTGGTCAGAAGCGCGCTGAGGCAGACCACCTGGTTGCCCCTCGCCACCGCTTTCTCGAATTCCTCATCCGGCACGTCGACGCCCAGATCCTCGACCTCGAACCCCGCGCCCTTGAGCATCATCACCACGAGGTTCTTGCCGATGTCGTGAAGATCGCCCTTGACGCTGCCGATGCAGACGCGTCCAAGCGGCTGGCGCGCGGTCGAGGCCAGGGTCGGCTCGATGATGTCGATCCCGCCCTGCATGGCCCGCGCCGCCACCAGCATCTCGGGCACGAAGATCTCGCCCGCGGAAAACTGGTCGCCGACCTCGGCCATCGCCGGGATCATGGTGTCGTCGAGCAGCGCGCCCAGGTCATCACCATTGTCGCGCGCCTTGGTCACAAGCTCGACCACGGTTTCGCGATCACCGTCGCAGATCGCTTCGAACAACGTGTCCTTCTCGTCCTCGGTCAGCATTACGGCATCCTCGATTCGCGATATGAATGCGCATTCATTATCATGCAGAACCTGCATCCGTCAATCACCGCCTTCGCCGCTCGATACACGCAACGCTGGTAGGGTTCCATAACTCGCCGGGCTGGTATAGGTAACCTTCCATACCGCCCCGGCGCCGGGGCCTGCGGAAAACCGGGCCATGCCAAGAAGATCAGTCACCTCCTACGATATCGCCAAGGCGGCGGGCGTCTCGCAATCGGCAGTGTCGCGGGCCTTCTCTCCCGGCGCGCCGATCGCTGCAAAAACCCGCGAGCGCATTCTGAATGTGGCCGCCGAGATGGGTTATCAGCCCAACGCCATCGCCCGCAGCATGTCGTCGGCGCGCCAGGACACGCACCAGAAATCGGGCATGGTCGGGGTCATCGTCACCCGCCTCGAAGACCCGTTCTTCGCCCATACCATCGCCCATTTCAGCCGCCACCTGCAGGCCAGCGGCTGGCACATGCTGCTGTTCACCGTCGACACCGAGGCCGAAGTCGATGGCGCGCTGAATGCGCTGATGCAATACAAGGTCGACAGCATCATCATCCTGTCGGCGATCCTCAGCAAGCACATGGCCCGCGTCTGCCGCGACCAGGGCACGCCGGTGATGCTGTATAACCGCAGCGCCGAGGGACTGAACGTGAACTCGGTTCAGATCGAGAACCACGAAGGCGGGCGCATCGCCGCCGACATCCTGCGCGAGGCCGGACATGACCGCATCGCCTTCGTCGCCGGCGACCCCAACGACGAAACTTCGCAGGGGCGCGCGGCGGGGCTGGCCGAGCGGCTGGCCGAGGACGGGCTCGAGGTTTTCCTGCACGAAACCGGCGACTACACCTTCGTCGGCGGGCGCGAGGCGGGGCTCCGGCTGTTTTCACGCAATGAGCGCCCCGATGCGGTGTTCTGCGCCAGCGACGTGATGGCGCTCGGCGTGCTGCATGCCGCGCGCCACGACCTCGGGCTTGAAGCGCCCCGCGATTTCTCGCTGATCGGGTTCGACGACATCCCCGCCGCCGCCTGGCCCGGTCACATGCTGACCACGATCCGCCAGCCGATTCGGCGGATGATCCGCGAGGCGGTCGACATCGTCATCGACCAGATGAACACCCCCGACCAGCCCCCGCGCGTCACCCGCTTTTCAGGCGCGCTGATCCTGCGCAACACCGTGCGCGGGGCCGGGCCGGGCAGCACCTAGGTCCGCGCGGCCTCGAACCTCGCCCAGACCTCTGCGAAGCTGTCGAAGTCGAAATCCGGGCACCGTGCTGCCTCCAGCACGATCTGTTCGGTGTCGATCAGCTTGGCAATGGCCGCGCCGATCTCGGGCAAGTAGTCCGCCGGGATCACCACCGCGCCGTGGCGGTCGGCATGGATCACCTCGCCATCCGCGATGGTCAGCCCGAACACCCTCACCGGCGTTGCGATCTCGCGCACATGCACGAAGCCGTGGCTCGGCCCGACCGAACCGGCGACCACCGGGAACCCATCGGGCAGGTCGCCAAGGTCGCGCATGACCCCGTTTGTGAGCGCGCCGGACAGGCCGAAGCCCTTGTGGATCGTGGTGTTGATCTCGCCCCAATAGGCCCCGATCGCCGCCGCACCGTCGATATCCTCGACCACCGCCAGCGCCGGGCGCGGACCGCTGGCCATGTGCCGGTAATAATCCATCCGCCGCGCCCGGATCACCTCCGCCGGCTCGTCAGGCGGCGCGATGGCCGAGATCTTCGCGGTCCTTGCCACGCCCACGATGGCCCCTGCGCCGGGGTCGGAACACAGCATCGTGCCCCGGGTGAAGCGGTCGAAGCCCCGCTTGCCCTCGACCACCTCGATGGCGTTGCAGACGGTCGGGGTGTCGACCGCGCGCAGTTGCGCAATCAGTGCCTCATCCATGCTCTGTCTCCTCTCGCCAGCGCATCAGCGCGGCTGTTGTCTGGTCGGGTTGTTCCAGCGTCGGCAGGTGGCCGGCGCCCTCGATGATGGTCAGGCGGGACCCCGGAATAAGCGCGTGCATCAACTCGTGCCGCGCCACCGGGCAAAGCGCATCGTCGCGACCGCAGAGGATCAGCGTCGGCCCGCGCCAGGCCGCCAGCGTTTCGGGCTGATCGGGGCGGTCGCGCAGGGCGACCGACTGGCGGCAGAACACATCCGGCCCCAGGTCCAGCGCCATTTCCATGCACAGCGCCAGGATCTCGTCGCGCCGCGGCCCCTCGGTCAGGTAGTTCGGCTTCATCTCGTCGCGCATAACCTCGGCCAGCCGACCGGCCCGCGCCTTGTCGATCTGCGGGCCGCGCCGGGCCTTGACTTCGTCGGTTTCCGCCAGCGGATTGGTGTCCATCAGCGCCAGCCCCGCGATGCGATCCGGCGCCTGCCGGAGCATCTCCATCGCGACGATGCCGCCCATCGACAGCCCCGCCAGCGCCACCCGCGGCGGGGCGTCGGCCCACAGCCCCCTGGCCAACGCCTCGATGCTGTCCGCGCCGCCCAGATCGGCAACCGAGACCGGGCCAAGCGCCGACAGGGCCGCGATCTGCGGGCCAAACAGCCGGGCGTCGCACATCATCCCCGGAAGCAGGATCAGGGGCGTCATCGCACCCGCGCCGCGCCTTGCGACAGGGCGGCGAGCTTGGCATAGGCGATATCGGGATCGACTGCGCCGAAGCCTGCGAAGGTGCCAAAACCGCAATCCGACCCCGCGATCACCCGATTGGCCCCGACGATATCGACAAAGCGCCCGATCCGTTGCGCCACGAGGTCCGGGTGCTCGACGAAATTGGTGGTCGTGTCGACCACGCCGGGCACCAGAACCTTGTGGTCGGGAATATCACTTTTGCGATCCCGAAACACCGTCCACTCGTGCCCATGCCTTGGATTCGAGGTCTCGAATAGCACACATCGCGCTTTCGCGCTCATCAGCGTGTCGAACATCCTGGCCATCGGAATGTCGCAGACATGCGGGCCTTCGTAGTTGCCCCAGCAGATATGGATGCGCACCTTGTCCTCGGGCACATCTGCCAGCGCATGGTTCAGCGCCTCGACATGGCTTGCGGCCACCTTGACGAATTCGTCGTCCGACAGCTCGGTGAACAGCATGTGCCGCGACAGGGCGAGGTCGGGGCAGTCCAGTTGCAGATCGAGGCCCGAGGCGACGATGGTCTCGTATTCCGCCTTCATCGCGTCGGCCAGCGCGGCGAGGTAGGCGTCGCGCGTCGGATAGTAATCGTTTTGCAGGAACAGCGAGATCACCCCCGGCGACGCCGCGTTCATGAAGCCGCGTTCGACCCCGTGTTCGGCCATCGCGGCCTTGAGGTTGGCGATGTCCTTTTCCAGCTCCCCCTGCCCTTTCGAGGCCACCGGGCCAACGCACATGGGCCGTGCATATTGCGGCGTGCCGCCCTCGTCCGCGATGCGTTTGAGAAAGCCGGGAAACAGCTTGAGGTCGGCGGGCGCGTTGCGCGGGCTGTCGCCATCGAAGCCGGTGTAGCGGTCCTTGACATAGGTGGCATAGCTGATCTTCGAGGTCTCGCCATCCGAGACGATGCCGATCCCCGCCCCCACCTGCTTGCGCACCGTTTCGGACACCGCCGCGCGCATCACGGCATCGAAGGCATCGGCGTCATAGGGCGTGCCGTGTTCACGCGCGAAGATGAAATCCACAACCTCCTGGCTGCGGGGCAGAGAGCCCACATGGGTCGTCTGGATGGCGGTCATGCGGACTCTCCCTGGTTCAGTTGCCGCGCCAGGTGGCGCCGGCGGCATCGTCGGTGGCGACGACGTGATAGAGTGCAGCCTCGCCCGTCATCGACGGCACCGCCGAATGGGCAAGGTTTTCCGGCACGCTCATGGTGTCGCCGGGGGCGAGCGTGGCCGATCCGCCGTCCCACTCGACACGCCAGTGCCCCTTGACCGGCATCAGAACCGAGGGCTTGTCATGGCTGTGCCGCGTCTCGGTGGCGGACTTGCGGGTGATCAGGTCGACCTCGAAGCCGGGCTTGTCACGGATCACGCCGTTTTCGCCGATCACCTTGGCCGGGGCCTTGTCGGCAATCGCCACGAGGTCGTTGTAACGCCGCACATAGCCTCCGATCACCTGCATCGCGGATGGCTCATCCACCTTCGCCAGTTCCGCGTCGGTCAACAGCGGCATGGGGCCGACACCCTTGGGCAGCTTCTCGCCCTTCTTGCTGTCATAGAGCTTGCCGTTCTCACCCAGCACCAGCCCGTGATCGGCGGCATCCTCGATCACCTGCGGCGCCCAGATCACGCCGCCGCCGGCGTCGTCGCCGCCGAGAACGGCCATGATCATTCCGTAGTCGGTGCCGATATTCTCGAACCCCCGGAAGATGTTGGTCGGGATGTTGAAGATGTCGCCTTCTTCGAGGATGACCTCGCCGGCATCGCCCCAACGGCCCCAGAAGAAGCGCCAGCGGCCCTTGAGCACGAAGAACACCTCGGCGGTGCGGTGGTTGTGCAGCGAATTGCGGCACTTCGGCGGCTGCCCGGCCGCGCCGATGTTGAAGCCGTGCGGGATGTCGATGTGGACATGCTGATCGGGGCTTTCCGAGACGCCGCCGCCGATGATGGTGAAGTTCTCCTTCTGGTCGCTGCCCGGCGTATGGGCGTCGATGAAGGCGGTCTTGCAGGGGATGAGGTCGCCGTAGCGAACGATGCGGTCTTCGAGATCTGATCTGGTCATGGGTCTATCCGTGAAATGTGGTGTGATTGAAGCGAAGTCCGGCACACCGCCCCGGCGGGCGCAGGTTCAGCCGCCGCGCGCGCCGGCTGGCAAGATAGGCGTGTCGGCGGCGGGCAAGTATGCCGTCGCGCAGCATCAGCGTGGTGGGCGCGGACATCAAAGCTCGCCCGTATGCAGGAGGATCTGCTTCCAGATCGCAGTTTCGTCATACAGGGTCCACTCCCGGCGCAGCTTGGGCTGCCCGCCGACCAGCGCCCCGAACTCGGCATGGCTGGCCCCAAGCACAAACACCTCGGCCCCGGTCGGAACGCCGAAACTGCCCCAACCGCTGTGCTTGCCGTGCAACGTCCAGCGCAGCGCGGCGCGCGGCGGCATCATCGCATCGTCGCGGCCGATTGCGTGGTGGATACGAAACTCGGCGTCGGGGAACGAGGCGCGCAACCCCATCCAGAACCGATCCGCCCCGTCAAACGACAGCGTGTCGACCCCGCCGGGATAGGCAAGGTTGGCCGCACGGTCGTATTCCGCCGGGATCACGGTGAAATCGGCCGCCATGATCCGGGTCAGGATATCGGCGAACCGAACGCCCCATTCATTGTCGTTGCCGCGTCCCTTGTATGGGCCTTCGACATCGTTTGCCGGGGAATAGGGGCGCACGCAGGCCTCCGGCCCGCCCTCGCGCGCGATCAGGTCACGGGCGAAATCCCTTGGCTCCCACCCCAGTTGGCGCACGATCGCGCCTTGGTCGCGGATCAGCCATTCGTCGTCGATCATGTTGGCGCGGGCGTGGCAATCGGCGATGATCCGGTAGGCCAGTTTCCTGCCGGTCGGCGCACCATAGACGCCGGGATTGGCGTGGGTGGCGGTGGAATGCAGGCGGTGTGAACTCAGCATCCCCGGTTCGGGGCTGCCCGACCAGATCACATCCTCGCCAAACAACGTGCGATCAGGAAACTCGGCCAGCGTCGCCATCGTCGCGGCGATCACGCCCTCGTTGCCCACCACCACCGAGGCCGGCGAGCGCACCACGATCTCGGGCGCGTAATACCGGTGCAGGGTCGCAATGCCCCGGTCTTCCCAGATTTCCTTGGTGATGCCGATGATATAGTCGGGAAAATCGACGAATTTCGCATCGAAGCCGATCATTTTGTCTATCCTTCGGGTATGCGGGCCGATCCGCGCAGCACCAGCCTGCCTTCGATGGCAATCTGGCGCGGCGCGGCGGTCTGGGTTTCGATCTGGTCGATCAGGGTTTCCACGGTGGCCTCGACCATGCGGTTCACCGGCTGGCGGTAGGTGGTGAGGTCATAGGCCGCCCAGCTTGCCAGCGGCACATCGTCGAATCCGACGACCGAGACATCGCGCCCCGGCACCAGCCCGGCCGCGCGCACCTCGTCGATCACGCCGAAGGCCATGTGATCGTTGCCCACGAAAATCGCGTCGGGCCGCACCGCCCCGGCCAGCATCTCACGCGCGGCGGCCATAGCGGCCTCGCGGTCATATTCGCCATCGACCACGGCAAACGGCGCACGGCCCGCCGCCTCCAGCGTCTCGACGAAGCCCTTGCGCCGGTCGCGCCCGGTCGTGCTGCCCTGCCAGCCGGCGATATGCGCGATCCGCTGATGCCCGCCCGCCAGCAGGAACTCGGCCACCTTGCGCCCGCCCAGCACGTTGTCCGAGGTCACGTTGGAAAACCCCTCGCCGTCCTGGCCCCGATTGAACAGAACCACCGGCACGCCCGCGGACCTGGCCCGCGCGGCCAGGTCCGAACTCATCGAGACCGAGGCCGCGACGATGCCGTCGACCTGGTAGTCCATCAGCCCCTGCATCACCGCATCGACCCCATCGGTGGAATTCTGCGCCGTGAAGATCAGGATATGATAGCCCCGCGCCTCCAGCGCGTTCGACAGAAGCTCGAGCGCGATGGGATAGAACTGGTTTTCCAGATAGGCCACCACCAGCCCGATGATCCGGCTGCGCCCCGACACCATTGCACGGGCCAGTGAGTTGGGGCGATAGCCCAGTTCCGCCGCTGCCTTTCGCACCTTGGCGACGGTCTTTTTCGACGCCGAGCCGCCGGGCGTGAACACCCGGCTGACTGCCGACTGGCTGACTCCGGCACGCGCCGCGACTTCTGCTGATGTGATCCGGTTCTGTGCCATCAGCCTGCTGTCCAACCCCCGTCGATCATCATCGCCGTGCCGGTCACCAGGGCCGACGCATCCGAGGCAAGATAGACCGCCGCGCCCATGATGTCTTCGACCTCGCCGGGGCGGCCCAGCTTGATCTTTTCCTCGATCCAGGCTCGCTTGTCGGGATCATCGAAGGTGGCGCGGGTCAGGTCGGTCAGGATGAACGTGGGGCAAATGGTGTTGATGCGGATGCCCTTCGGCCCCCATTCCATCGCCATCGCCTTGGTCATGCCCTCGACCCCGAATTTCGACGCACAATAAAGCGCCCGGTCGTGCCCGCCGACATGGCCCATCTGGCTGGATATGGTGATCAGCGAGCCGGGGCGTCCGGCCGCGATCAGCCGCCGCGCCACCGCCTGGGTCAGGAAATAGCTGCCCCGCAGGTTGACAGCCATCACCGCGTCGTAATCCTCCGGCTCTGTCTCAAGCGCCGGCGTGTGCCGGGCCATTCCGGCGGCGTTCAAGAGCACGTCGAACGGCGCGAGATCTTCCAGCGCGTCCCGTGTGGCCGCGACATCGGCGATATCCAGTTGCAGCACCTCCGCCGCCCATCCCCGCGCGGCAAAGGCGTCCGCCGCCTCCTGCAAGGCCGCCACCCGCCGCGCCGCCAGCGTCACCGCAGCACCCGCCTCGGCCAGCGCCGCCGCACAGGCCAGCCCGATGCCGGACGAGGCGCCCGCCACCAGCGCGCGCTTGCCGTCCAGCCGAAACGATGGGGTTGCGGGCAGGTCCATCACCCCTCTCCCACCGGAAACGGCACCGACCCCGGCACGCGGGCCTTGTTGAACTCCCGCAGGCGGGCGAACACATCGACCCCAAGCTGGCGATAGGCGTCGAGGATATCGACCATCACCCAGTTTTCGCGGATCTTGCCGCCCTCAAGCCGCCAGAAATCGAGGCTTCGCATGGTGATCTTGCGCCCGGACGGCGCGATCCCCATCCAGCCGTCATGGGTCACGGTCTGGATCATGTCGGGCCAGCCGGTGACGGCGACATAGTCGTTGTCCCCGAAGAAATGATAGGTGATCTCGTCCACATACTGCCCCCGGTCCGGCATTCCGCGCAGAAACGGGATCTGGTGCCAGTTGCGAAAGCCCGCGATGCCGCGCCCGGTGCCGATGCCAGCCGGGCCATACCAGGTCATGCGGTCGCTCCAGAACCGCGGCATTTCCATCACCTCGGGTCCGCCCTGCGACGGGTGGCGCTTCATGTGGTCAAGCATTCTGACCACATGATCGCAGCTTGCCCGGCTCTGCCCCTCGTCACGCGGCGCACGGATCAACCCGTCGCCCGAGGCCGGGCCGGGAATGCAGAACTCGCGCCCGAGCGAGGGCGCCATCGGCCATGCTCCGGCCTGCATCATCACCTCGGGCAGATCCCAGATCGCCTGGTATTCCACCACCTTGCCGCCTTCGAAGCGGTAGTATTCGTGAAACCGCATGTGGCACAGATGCCCGGTCGGCGGGATGTCGAGCAGGGGCGACGCAAAGGTGCCAAAGAAATGCCCGCCGCATCCGACCCAGTCGGCGCCATGCTCGTCCCGCCCGGCCATCACCAGCCAGTCGCGCCGCTCCACGTCCGGCCAGGCGGCGCGCAGCACGGCCAGCGCGCCGTCGAAAAACGCCTCCGGCCCGACCATGTCACCGAAGGGATGACACAGGCGGAACACCGCATCCGGCGCGGCCAGATCGCCCAGCGCGGCGCGCAAGGCGTCGTCGTCCCAGTCATATTGGGCCGCGCGCAGGGGTGCGAGCGCCGCCCTGTTCGCCGCGTGATGGTCGCTCATTCCGCCGCTTCTCCGTAAGGCACGTTCCGGCCGCCATAGCGGCGGACCCGCAGGTTGCACTGTTCGGCATGGCCGACGAACCCCTCGAGCAGGCACAGGCGCGAGCCATAGGCCCCGATCATCGCCGCCGCCTCGTCGGTGGTGATGCGCTGATAGCTGTGTGTTTTCAGATATTTGCCCACCCATAGCCCGCCGGTATATCGTCCGGCCTTTCTGGTCGGCAGGGTGTGATTGGTGCCGATCACCTTGTCGCCATTGGCCACGTTGGTGCGCGGGCCGAGGAATAGCGCGCCGTAACTGGTCATGTTCTCGAGATACCAGTCGTCGCGGTCGGTCATCACCTGCACATGCTCATAGGCCATGTCATTGGCGAGCGCGAGCATCTCGTCATGGTCGTCGCACAGGATCACGTCACCGAAATCGCGCCAGCTGACCGCGGCGGTGTTAGCGGTCGGCAGGATCTTGAGGATACGGTCGATCTCGGACATGGTTTCCTCGGCCAGCTTGCGCGAATTCGTGATCAGGCAGGCGGGGCTGTTGTAGCCGTGCTCGGCCTGGCCCAGGAGGTCGGTGGCGCACAATTCGGCGTCGACGGTGTCGTCGGCGATCAGCATGGTCTCGGTCGGGCCGGCAAAGAGGTCGATGCCGACGCGACCAAAGAGTTGCCGCTTGGCCTCGGCGACAAAGGCATTGCCCGGGCCGACCAGCAGATGCGCCGGGTCGATGGTTTCGGTGCCCAGCGCCATCGCGCCGATCGCCTGGATGCCGCCCAGCACATAGATTTCGTGCGCACCGCCCAGATGCATTGCGGCGATCACCGCCGGATTGGGCTCGCCGTTGAACGGCGGCGTCGCGGCGATGATCCGGGGCACGCCCGCGACCCTGGCCGTGGCCACCGACATATGCGCCGAGGCGACCATCGGGAACTTGCCGCCGGGCACGTAGCAGCCCACCGACTGCACCGGGATGTTCTTGTGGCCGAGGATCACGCCGGGCAGGGTTTCAACCTCGATGTCCTTCATCGAGTCACGCTGGGCGCGGGCGAAATTCACCACCTGCTCCTGCGCGAACTTGATGTCCTCCATGTCGCGCGGGGCGACCTTGGCCACGATGTCCTCGATCTCGGCCTCGCTCAGACGATAGCTGTCGCGGTCATAGTTGTCGAACTTGATCGCAAGCTCGCGCACCGCCGCATCGCCGCGGGCCTCGATATCGGCCAGCGTCGCGGCCACCACGTCGCGCACCTTGACGTCATCCTCGACCTTTTCGGCCTCGGGTTTGCTCTGCTTCAGATAGGTAATCGTCATCGTTCTGTCCTCATTTGCCGGGCCGGGGCGGCGTTTTCTCGCCCCGATCAAAAGCCTCCCAGCCGTGGCCATCGAACACGTCGACGCCCAACTGGGCCAATACATGCGGGAAATCGACCATCACCCAGTTGTCGGTGATCTTGCCGTCCTCCACCTTCCAGAAATCCATGTAGCGGATCTCGACGCGCTTGCCGGTCGGCGCGACACCCATGAATTCGCCGGAATGCGTCGCCTCCTGTCGACCAAAGGCTGCCGCCCATTCGCCCATGTAGAGCCGCGCCTCGTCGATGCAGACCTTGTCGGAGAACGCCGCCTGGAACGGGCGCTGCCAGTTATCCTGGAATTCCGTCAGCCCGGTCTTGGTGCCGCAGCCCTGGTTGCCCATCCAGCGGAACCCGTCGGCAAAGAACTGGCCGATATCGTCGATCCGATGGTCGTTCAGCCCGTCCACCATGCCCTCGATCACCGCGCGGGTTTCGTCGGTCCTGGTCAGGTCGGTGTCGCGGCTGAGCACCGCCTGTTCCGGTCTTGCTCCACTCATTTCCTCTAGCCTTTCACAGCCCCGGCGGTCAGCCCGCTCACGATCTGACGTTGAAACACCATCACCAGCACGAAGAGCGGTGCGGTGATCGACACTGCGGCGGCCACCGCGACCACCTGGTCGGTGGTGGTGGTCTCGCGGTTGAACATCCCGGCAATCGCCGGAACCATGGTCTGGTTCGAGGCATCGAGCAGCAGCGATGTCACCAGAAAGTCGTTATAGGCCAGAAGGAAGCTGAACAGCCCCGTGGTGATCACGCCCGGCCACATCACCGGCATGATGACCAGCCGGAATGCCTTGAAATGGCTGCACCCATCGACCCGCGCGGCCTCGTCAAGATCGGCGGGGATGTTCGAGAAAAAGCTGCGCAGCATCCAGATGGTGAACGGCTGGTTGATTGCCACCAGCACCGCAATGACCGCAATCGGCTTGCCATAGAGCGTGGGGGCGTTGTCGCCCAGGATCGGCGACAGCCATTCGGCCGAATTGATGAACACCGGCAGATAGCCCGCCACCAGCACCGAATGCGGCAGCGCCCGGAACACCAGCGCCACGATCAGGATCCAGAACGCCAGCACCGACCCCGACCGCGCCAGCCCATAGCCCGCCAGCGTGCCGACGCTCAGCGAAACGGTCACGACCCCGGCGGTCACGATCAGCGAGTTGGCGAAGTTGTTGGAAAAGCCCCTGTCCACCCAAACGGTGCGGTAATGCTCTGTCGTGGCCCCGATGATGTCGCGACCGAGGGGGCCGAGCAGCGGATTCACCACGTCGCTGATCCAGGGCAGAAGACCCAGGAACACCACGACCACCGCCACCGCGCCCAGAAGGGCGGCGATGAACCAGCCCAGCGCGATCCAGCCCGCTGGCGAATACTGGCGCACCATGCCCGGCACGCGGCGCATCCCGACCCGGATCGAGCCGTAGATCAGGACCAGCCCAAGCGCGATATCGAACAGCGACAGCCCCTTGCCCACGGCCCGGGTCTCGGGTCCGAAGATCACATGAAGCGGGTTGGAGTCGAAGGCATCCACCGGCGACTTGAAGCTCATCACCGTGATCCAGAAGATCGGGAAGGCGGCGATCAGGCACCAGAGCGCCAGGAAGCTGCCCGAGGCGATGCGAAGCGAGGCGGGTTGGCGAAGCGCGCGGGCGGTCATCAGTGGGTTCCCCTGTGGTCGCGCCAGGTGCGGCGCAGAAGCGGCACCAGCAGGATTGCGATCCCGATCATCGTCAGCATGGCCGAGGCCGAGGCCCGCGACACCGAGCGGTTGCCGGCCTGATCGGGCGTCAGGAAGTCATAGGTCAGCCATTGCAGCGAAATCACATAGCCCTGGCTGCGAAAGCCCACGATCTCTTCGAACACCCGGTAGGTGTCCATCAGGTGAATGATGGTGACGAACACGATCAGCGGCATCAGGTGCGGCACGATGATCAGGCGCAGCCGCTGCCAGCGGCTCGCCCCGTCGATCACGGCGCTTTCCAGACTGTCCTGGTTGACGGTCTGAAGGCCCGCGTAAAAGATGATCGCGGCAAAGGGCGCGACGTGCCAGACGCGGTAGAACATCATCATCAGCTCGATCGTCCAGGCCTGCGCGAACAGCGCGAGATCGCGGTTCAGCCACCATTCCAGGAACGCGGTCAGGATGCCGTCACCGCGAAACAGCCAGTTGATCGACAGGGCGCCGATCACCGGCGTGATGATGAAGGGCAGGAGCGACACGAAAATCACCGGCCCCCGGATCGACTGCGCGGCGTTGTTGATGGTCAGCGCGATCAGCAGCCCGACACCCACCACCAGCGGCATGGTGACAAGTGTGAACATCAGGGTGAAACGCAGCGCCTTCCAGAAATCGATGGTTTGCAGCGTCCCCCAGGACCGCGCCTTCACGGCGCTCCAGAAGCGCTCAAGCTCCAGCACGTTGCGATAGCTTTGCAGCCCCACGAACGTCGTTTCGGTGATGACCCTGCCATTCTCGTCGAGCCTGGGAATGGTCTGGAATTCGGTCGTGCAGGTCTGGGTCAGGAAACCGGGCGTGCAGGTCTCCTTTTCGACCGTCTCATAGATCGGCTGGGTCAGGTTGAAGCTTTGCCAGAACACCGTCACCAGCGGAAAGGCGATGAACAGCAGCATGATGAATACGGACGGACCGACAAATGCGGCGAATGTCTTGAACTTCACGCGACCCTCCGTTCGGTTGCTTGCTGGTTGACGGTTCAGGCTGTCAGGGATGCGGGGCCGCCACCGGGGCGGCCCCGCCCGCGGATCACTTGATCAGGCCGCTTTCCCTGGCCGAGGTGACATAGGCCGCTTCGATATCGGCCAGCGTGGTCTCGGCATCCTTGGCGCCGGTCAGGTAGTCGGCGATGCCGTTGCCCAGCACGGTGTGCATGATGCCCATCGCGCTCGAGGCGGGATAGGGCAGCGCACCGGCCTGCGCAGTCGCCGCCGCGCCGGCAGCCAGGTCACCCGGCACATAGCCGTCGATCAGCCAGACCGCTGCATCATTGTTGGCCTTGACCGTCTCGGTATCCATCCCCTCCATCGCCACGCGGAAGGCAGCATCGGCCTCTTCATCGGTGATGTTTGTGGCGATCACGATGCCGTCCCACCAGATCGACGAGGCGGGCGCGACCGACCCCATCGGCGCGGCAGCCATCTTGACCAATCCGACAACCTGGCTTTCGGCTGCGTCATCCATCGCGCCCGCGCGCGAGGCCCAGAGGTTCGCCATGGCGATCTTGCCCTGCTGGAACTGCTGCTGGACATAGGTCGAGTCCGACACCAGGTATTCCGGGTCCATGTATTCGGTCAGCGCCTTCATCACTTCCAGCGCGGCAACGCCTTGCGCGTTGTTGATGGTCGGCATGTTGTTGGCGTCGACGAACTTGCCGCCCTCGCCGAGGTAGTTGTTGATGAACTCCTCGCCCAGGTTCCAGCCGGTCATGAAGGTACCGCCCAGCGGGTAGTCGACCACGCCGGCCTCTTGGATCTTGGCCGCCGCCGCCAGCACCTCGTCATAGGTGGTCGGCACCGCGATGCCGAGATCGTTCAGGATATCCTCGCGATACATCAGGTGCTGGTTGTTCACCATCATCGCGACCGCCATGATCTTGCCGTCGACGGTGATCAGCTGGTTCGGACTGAGATGCTGGCCATACTTGGCAACGAGATCATCCAACGGCCGGATCGTGCCGGCGGTCAGAAGCGGAATCATGGTCGAGTTGGCCACGCCGCCGATCTGGTAGAGCGACGGGTTGGCCGCGAAGGCTTCCGGCTGTTTCTCGCGGAAATCCTGATCGAGGTTGGCTTCGAAATTGCCGCATTCGGCCATCGAGTCGGTCACGGCCTTCCATGCCTCGAAGCCGGCGGTGAGCGAGCGCAACGGGATCGTGTTTTCAAAGGCGCAATCCGCCGAGGCGGTGCCGGCCAGAACACTCATCGCACCCGCCATGAGTATGGTCTTGAGTTTCATCTGTCTTCTTCTCCCTGTGGAATTGGCCCGGGTCTTCTGCCCAGGCCGGCTGACTCGGGGGCTAGGCCCCGATGCGTGTCCCTGTCCTGGCGTCGAACAGGTGACAGTGATCTGCGGGAATGTGGATCGACACCATGTCGCCGATCTCGGCACGGAAAGTCTTGTCGGCGCGCGCCGAAACCAGCGCCTGACCCAGCCGCACGCTGACCATGGTGGCATCGCCCAGAAGTTCGAGCGTATAGATCGGCGCGGTGATCTGCCCGCCATCGGCGGCAACCGTGGCATCCTCGGCGCGAAAACCCAGCGTGACCGGGCCATCGGCCACGTCGAGGCCGGAAATGCTGGTGTGCAGCGCGGTGAATACGCCGCCGGCGGCCTCGCCCTCGATCAGGTTCATCGCCGGGTTGCCGATGAAGCCCGCGACGAAAGTATTGGCCGGGCGGTCATAGATCTCGGTCGGGCTGCCGACCTGCTGCACGACGCCTTTTTCCATCACCACCACCCGGTCGGCCAAGGTCATCGCCTCGATCTGGTCATGGGTGACATAGATCGTGGTGACGGCGAGTTCGTGGCTCAGGTTCTTGATCTGCGCCCGGGTCGAGACGCGCAGCTTGGCGTCGAGGTTCGACAGCGGCTCGTCCATCAGAAACAGGTTCGGCTCGCGCACGATGGCGCGCGCCAGCGCCACCCGCTGACGCTGACCACCGGACAGTTCTGCGGGCTTGCGATGCAGGAAATCGTCCAGTTCCACCATCGCGCTGGCGCGTCTGACCTTTTCGTCATGGGTCGCCGGGTCGGTCTTGCGCACCCTCAGCGGAAAGCGGATGTTTTCATAGACGTTGAGGTTGGGGTAGAGCGCATAGCTCTGGAACACCATCGCAACATCGCGGTCCTTGGGTTCAAGGTCGTTAACCACCTTGCCGTCGATCAGGATCTCGCCCTCGGTCGGGTCTTCCAGCCCGGCGATCATTCGCATCGTCGTGGTCTTGCCACAGCCCGACGGCCCCAGCAGCACCAGGAATTCGCGGTCCGCTATGGTCAGGTCGAACTTGTCGACCCCGACGAACGAACCCCAGCGCTTGGACACACCGGACAGTCTGATTTCGGCCAAGTCGAGCCCTCCCGCACGCACATTTTTGAATACGCTTGCAATAACGCTAGACATCTGACCCCCACTCGGGCAAGTTTTTTCTGCAAGCGTATGCAACAAAACTGACAGCAAGCTGAAAAGATGCCGGATTTCCAAGACGCGAAACGCCTCATCCGGGCCCATCACGCCGCTATTGATGCGCCCGATCCCGAGGCCAGCGGCGAATCGCTCGCCCGTGACACCGCCCCCGACTACCTCTGGCGCGGCTATCATCCGTTCGGCGAACTGCGCGGTGCCGATGCCGTCGCGGCCCGGTTCTGGACCCCGCTAAAGCGTGCCCTGACCCGGATGCAACGCCGCGAGGACGTGTTTTTTGCCGGGGCAAACAGCCTGGCCGGTGCGCCGGGCATCTGGGTGGTGTCGATGGGCCACCTCATGGGCCTGTTCGACCAGCCCTGGCTGGGCATCGCGCCCACCGGCAAGATGGCCTTCCTGCGCTATTGCACCTTCCACCGGGTCGAGGGCGGGCAAATTGCCGAGACCGCGATGTATTTCGACATCCCGCACCTGATGACCCAGGCCGGGCAAAACCCCTTCCCCGCCCAGACCGCCCAGCACCTTGTCCAGCCCGGCCCGATCACCCATGACGGCCTGCTTTATGACCCGCAGCCACCCGAAGAGGGCGTGGCGACGCTTGCTGCGATCAACGCCATGATCCGCGATCTCGGCCAATGGCAATCGGGCCTGCCGCTGGAGCAGGAACTGGCCCGCACCTGGCACGACGACATGATCTGGTGGGGGCCGGAGGGGATCGGCGCGACCTACACCATTGAGCGTTACGCCAAACAGCATTCCGGACCGTTTCGCGCGGGCTTTGCCGACCGCTCCCCCACCAGCCATATCGCGCGTCTGGCCGAGGGGCATTACGGCGGCTTCTTCGGCTGGCCCAACTTCACCGCGCGCCCCACCGGCGGCTTCATGCAACTGCCCGGCAGCGACACCCCCGGCGAGTTTCGCGTGATCGATATCTACCGCCGCTCCGGCGACAAGCTGGCCGAGAACTGGGTGTTCATCGACCTTCTGCATTTCTGGAAAAGCCAGGGCCGCGACTTTCTGGCCGAGGCCACCGGGGGGGCGCAATGAGGATCGACGCCCACCACCACCTGTGGGATTTGGGCGCGGTCGCCTACCCTTGGCTGATGGCAAGGGGAGAGACACGGTTTTTTGGCGATCCGACTGCGATCCAAAGGAATTACCTGCTGGCGGATTACCGCCGCGACGCCGTGGGCTTCGACGCTTCGGTGCATATCCAGGTCGGCGCCGCCGATCCTCTGGCCGAAGCGCTCTGGGTCCAGTCCGTCGCAGATACCGCCCCCGACTGGCCTCTGGTTCAGGTGGTGTTCTGCGACCTCACCGCGTCGGATCTGGGCGCACAACTCGACCGCTATCAGGCCCTGTCAACGCTGCGCGGCGTGCGCCAGATCGTCGGTCGTGCCCCCGGCGAGGATGCTGTCACCGGCACCCACGCGCTGCTTGACGACCCACGATTTGCCGAAGGATTGCGCGAAGTCGCACGCCGCGGCATGTCGTTCGATCTGCAACTGATCCCCGAGCAGTACGCGGGCATGGCCCGTGTGCTCGACGCCGCCCCCGACATACCGGTCGCGCTCTGCCACGCAGGCTCGCCGCATGACCGCAGCCCCGAGGGCCTTGCCGGTTGGGCAAAGACGCTACACCTGCTCTCCGAGCGCCCGAACGTCACCTGCAAACTCTCCGGGCTGGGCATGTTCGACCACGGCTGGACCCGCGACACCATCCGCCCGATCGTCGAGACCTGCCTGGATCAATTCACACCTGATCGCTGCATGTTCGGCTCGAATTTCCCGGTGGATTCGCTCTATTCCGGCTTTTCCACCCTCATCGCCGCCTATGACGCGCTTCTGCCCGAAGCCGCGAAACCCGCGGTGTTCCACGACACCGCCGCCGCGTTCTACCGCCTGCCGTGACCCAAAAGCACCCCGCCTTTAGAGCGTTTCCGCAAATAACCCGAATCGAGGGATAGAACGAGCCCGCTGACTCAGGAGGAGTGGAGTTGGCGTCGGGAATGGCCTACCGCTTCGAAGGAAAGCAACGCACCAAGGCGCTCGGGCTTTATCCGGACACCAAGCTGGTGAAGGCCCGCGCCCGGTTGCCGCTGGTGAACGGCGTGTTCCAGACGTCGAGGACGAAGCCGGCAAGGGCCCGTGCGGCTCACCCGCCAACCGACGATCCAGCGGGCAAAGGCGTCTATCAAATACACCGGGCGCCTGGCCGAGGCCTGCATCGAGCCCTCGGTCGGCAGTGTCGGCCACAGTTATGACAACGCACTCGCAGAGACGATCAATGGCCTATTCAAAGCCGAGGTCATCTACCGCCGCGGCCCATGGCGCAGCTTCGACGCCGTAGAATGCGCCACCCTCGAATGGGTCGACTGGTTCAGCACCCGCCGCCCGCTGGAACCCATCGGAAACATCCCGCCGGCAGAGGCCGAAACCAACTTCTACGCAGTTCTGGAAACTGAAACCCTGGCCGCTTAGCTTACATCGACCCGCCTCCGGCAAACCCGGGGAAGGTCAAGGCTGCTGAAATCTCGAGACCTGCTGACGGGACAACGGACGCAGACAATCAACGCCTTGCGCGGCCAAACCCCATCTTCTGCCCGCGCCGCGCGGCCTGGTCTCAGACCGATGTGAAGCAGTTTGTGAAGCACCGCGACGTGCAGACGGGAGGCTGGCCGCTTGAAGGGCGGCTATCCCATTGGAAAGTATGGTGTTTTTTGAGGTCATTGGCTGGGGTGGTAGGATTCGAACCTACGGTACACGGTACCAAAAACCGCTGCCTTACCACTTGGCTACACCCCAGAGGTGCGGCGTTCCTACTCAAACCGGCTCAGCCCTGCAAGCCCAAAATGCCCGGCGCATGCCACTCACTCCTTGGGCGCATTGTGCTTGAGCAGATCGTCGACATCGGTGGCCTCGCGCTCGTCGTTGACCATCTGTTCAAGCTCGTGCTCCGCCGTTGCCTGAACGTCCTGAACCGTCTCGGTCGGGGCGGCGGCGGGCGCGCGTTTCGGGGCGACGGGTGCGGCCTGAAGGGGCGGGATCGGCACGCTGGCGGCGTCCTTGACCAGCAGCCGGTAGGTCGGCTCGGGCATCTCGATGTCGACCTTGTCGAACGCGATCAGCACCTGGCGGATCGCCTCGGAGCGTGCGGCGGCCAGGTCGGTCTTGCGCTGGTCGATCCAGCCGACCACCGTCATGCCGATCTCGGAGCCGCCAAGCTCGGTCGTCCAGGAATTGGGCGCGGGCACCGCCAGCACGAAGGGCAGCGCCGCCACCGTCTGTTCAGCCAGCGCCTTGGTCGCGGCCAGATCGGTGCCATAGGCCACGCCGATATCAAACTTGAAGCGGCGTTCCGGGTTGCGCGAATAATTCACGATCCGGCTCTTGAACACCGTCGAATTCGGGATGCGGATGTGGTTGCCGTCCCAACTCAGCAGGATCGTGGCGCGCGAGGTCAGGCGGATCACCTTGCCCTCGTCGCCGCCGATCTCGATGGCGTCATTGGGCCGGAACGGCTGGCGGATCGACAAGAGGATCGAGGCGATGAAGTTCTCGACCGTGTCGCGCACCGCAAAACCGATGGCCAGACCGATGATACCGGCCGCGCCCAGAATGGTCGACAGAAGCGCCGTTGCGCCCATGATGTCGAGCGCCACGACCAGCCCCGCCCCCAGCGCGGTAAGCTTGATCAGGGTGCGGTAGATATCGGCAATGAAGGAGTTCGGCGCCAGACGCTCCCACGGTTGTTCGCGCCGGGCGATGGCAAAGCCGATCCAGACCACCACCGCGAAGGCGACAAAGGCGACGGCGATCAGCGGCAGGAAGGCCACGGTCTGCTGCATCCGCGTCACCAGGCGCGCCCAGACCGGGGCGAGGCGCTTGGTCACGCTGGTTGACAGCGTCACCCCGTTCTCGATCGCCACCACGCCCTCGACACGCCGCACCAGCCCGGACAGCTTCTCGGCCGCGCCGGCGTCAAGCGTGGTGCCGCGCAGGGTGACGATGCCGGCCTTGACCGCAACGGTCACGTCCTCGTAGCCGTCAAGCTCGTGCAGGATGTCGCGGATGCGGGTGGCGATGGCGGCGTCGGTCACGGCCTGCTCGGCGGTGGTGCCGTTGCCGGTCGCGATGGCGCCGTCCTGTGCCATGGCCGGAACCGAGAGGCACAACAACATGAGAAGAACTCGAACCATACCCGTCCCTTTCCCGGTTTTGCCAAGACTAGAGGGGGAGGCGCGGCGGGGAAAGGCGGTTTGCCGCCTTTCCCGGTCTGGCGCTAGCCGGTGACCTGTTCGCGCAGGATCGAGGCGGTGATCGACACCATCAGGTAGATTCCCGCAAAGACGAGGAACGCCAGCACGGTGTTCTCGAAGGCGCGCGGATAGGTCGGGCGGTCGGGAGCGACGGGATTGACGCCCATCTCCAGATAGCGCGTCTGCTTGTTGGCCTCGATCCGGGCGGTCTCGAGCTGTTGCAGCGCCTGCTGCATCAGGATCGTCCGGGTTTCCAGATCCGACTGGGCCACGGCAAGCTGGCCCGAGATCTGCGCGAGACTCTCCTCGCCGCCGGTGCCGCCGGTTTCGGTCAGCTTGGCGCGCAGGGATACGACCAGGCTTTCAAGCCGCCGGATGTCGCCGCGCACGCCCTCGACCCGCGCCTGGTTGGGCCGCGCATTGTCGAGAAGCTGTTCGAGTTGCAGGCGCTTCTCGCCAAGCTGCATCTCGAACGAGTTGATCTGGCTCATCACCGAGCTTGCATCCGAGGTCGCGTCGAAAACGCCCATGCCCTGCTGCAACTGCAACACCTTTTCCTGGGCGAGCGCGCGTTTCTCCTCGGCCTCGCGGTAGCTTTCGACCGCTCCCGCCATCTGGTCGTCGCGCAGCCGGTGGGTCAGGTTGTCGACACGTTCCTCGGCATAGCGGATCAGTGCTTCGGAAAACGCCGCCGACATTTCGGGACTGGCGGCGATCACTTCCATCTTGATGATGCCCTCGGTCGGGTCAAAGCCGATCTTCACATTGCGCTTGTAGAGCGCATAGGCATCCTCGTTCGAGGCATCCGGCGTCAGGCGCTGGATCGGGTCGATGTCCGTGCCCTGGAAATGCGCCTTGAAGCCAAGCTCGGCGTCGAGCCGGAGCAAGGCATCGCGCGAGGTCAGATAGCTCTGCACGGTGATCGAGTCCTGGCTGGTCGCCAGCCCCGATCCGGCGAACAGGCTGCCAAGCCCGGTGGCGCCGGCGTCGGCCTTCTGGATCACGAATTCCGACTTGGTGCCATACATCGGCGTGGCGAGCTGATAGTAGTAATACCCCGCCATCAGCGTCGGGAGCAGCACGAAGAACGCCAGACGGGTGAACAGGAGCGACAGCTTGCGGCGGCGGCGGCGCGCGATGTCGCGCTGGATGTCGATCACCGACTTCGCCCGCTCGGCCACGTCCATCACGCGGGTCGAGGGCAGGGTCTGCTTGGACGGCACGGTCTGCGGCAGCTTGACCTGGTCCTCGCGCGGCTCGGGCGGGCGGCCGTCGGCGGACACCAGTTCGAGCATGTTGGCCTGCAGGAACGGGTCGATCCCGGCCCGGCGCAACAGCCGCACCGCGTCGAAATCCGAGGTTGCGGGCAGCCCGTGTTTCTGCGCCACCCGGCGGGCCATGCGAAGCTGACGCCCGGTCAGACCCTCGCGGCGGATCGCGGCGATCTCCTGATCGGCGGCCACTTCGGCGGGGCTTTCGACCGCGCCGTCGCGGGCCTGAACGGCACCGCGACCGGCGGTGGCAAAACCATCGGCGGGAAAGCCGTCTTCGGTGCCGGCAAGGGCGATCTGTTCCAATGCGTTCAATTGCCGTGACGCGCCGGGCGCCGGCGACGACGGAATATCGTCGCGGCCGACCGGAGGCGTCGCGGCCCCGCTGGTCCGGCGGATGCGGAATTTCTTAGCCTTGGGTTTCGTAATCATACAATTGTTTCGCTTCTTCCAAGGTGTCAAACATATGCAATTGGCCGTTCAGCAACACCGCAGCCGACCGGCAGAACTTGGCGATCGTGTTCGCCTGGTGCGAAACGATCACGACCGTCGCGTTCTCGAGCCGCTGGCGCAGCACGTCACCCGCCTTGCGGTTGAACTCGGCATCGGTGGTCTGCGGCATCCCCTCGTCGATAAGGTAGATGTCGAATTCCAGCGCCAGAAGCAACGAAAACGTGAACCGCGCCCGCATCCCCTGGCTGTAGGTGGCAACCGGGAAGTCGTAGTATTCCTCGAGCCCGCACAGCCAGCGCGTGAACGCCTCGATATAGTCCGGATCGAGACCGTAGAGCCGCGCGACGTAGCGGGCATTCTCCTTGGCCGAGAGCTTGCCGACGACACCGCCCATGAACCCCAGCGGGAACGACACCCGGCAACCGCGCACCACTTCGCCCTCGTCGGGTTTTTCCAGCCCCGCCATCATGTTGATGACGGTGGTCTTGCCGGTGCCGTTGGGCGCGAGGATCCCCATCGAATTGCCGATTTCGACCTTGAACGAAGCATGATCAAGGATGACCTTGCGTTGTTTCCCGGTCCAGAAGGACTTGCTGACGCCCTTGAATTCGATCATTTCGCCTTGGCTTTTTCTGCTGCTTCGTTCAACCCCGTCCCGGGTCGTTCTCCGCCATTATGTAGCCCGCCAATAGGGCGCCATTATGTCTGCAGATCGGTCAACAATACAATGCCGTGCGGGTGTTTGAGGCGGAAATCGGGCGGAGTTTTCGGGGTTTCGGGCGGAATGTCGCAGCGAATCCCCGCGTTGCTCAACCGTGCTGTTTCTGAACCCGCAGCACCTTGCCCGCGAAGACCGCGACCAAGACCGCGCCAAAGCTGAACAGGGCACCCATCTTGGCCGCGTCCTGCACCGGCCCGGCATCGAAGGCGACCGAGGCGATGAACAGGGACACGGTAAAGCCGATGGCCGCGACGGTGCCGATCACGACCAGGTCGACCATGCGCATCCCGGCGGGCAGACCCAGCTTCATCGGCCCGGCGGCAAACCAGCCCAACAGGAAGATCCCCACCGGCTTGCCGATCAGCAGCCCCGCCAGCACCAGCCATGTCGGCGCGCTGATCGAGTTGAACTCGACGCCCGCGTTGACCAGTCCGAAGAAGAACAGGATGATCTCGACCGGGTGTCTCAGCGCGTGCTCGATCACGTTGAGCAGGTCCGTGAGGTATTTCTCGGCCTCCGCGAAAATGCCGAAGGCCCGGTCGGCATGGGGAATGAACGGGACGATCGGCAACAGCCCCAGCGCCGGGTGAAGCCCCGATTCGGCAAAGCCGAACCAGCTTGCGACGCCCGCCAGCGCATAGGGCCAGAAGCCGAGCCTGGCGCGCACCCAGGTCGAGTTCGGTCGCGCCTGGTTTCCCCGGTCCAGCCGGCGCGGCAGCCAGTTGAACAGCACGAACACCACCAGCGCCGCCCCGACCGACAACAACAGCCACTGCGGCGCGATGTCGCCCGAGGGATAGAAGACCGCCAGGATGATCAGCCCGGCGGCGTCGTCGGCGATGGCCAGAAGCAGCAGGAACCGTACCGCCGGATGCCCGGCGCCGAACACCAGCCGCCCGACGAGGTAGGAAAACGCGATGTCGGTCGCGGTCGGGATCGCCCAGCCGCGAAACACCGCGTCGAAGGTCTCGGACCCCAGGATCATAGCGATGCCGAGATAGACCGCGACCGGCCCGGCCATGCCGCCGGCCGTTGCGATCAGCGGTGTCGCCGCCTTGCGCCCGCGCAACGCGCCGTTCTTCAGGATCACCGCCTCCCAGACCTCTTTCGCGGCCATGGCGAAGAACAGCGCCATGAGCATGTCGTTGACGAGGTAGTGGAGCGTCAGGACCTTCTCGACGTCGCCGACTTCATAGGCGTCCGCGGCGGGGCCCATCACCTGGGCCCAGTGATGGAAATCGACCCCGAGGATCGAGTTGAACCACAGCGGATATTCGACGAAGTGATGGTAGGAGCCGGGGTCGGTATTGGCCCAGATCAGCGCCAGCACCGTGCCGGTGATCAGCAGAACCGAATAGGCCGCGATGAAATCCCAGACCTTGTACATGCCCGCTCTCCTGCCCGTCCTGCACCGATGATTGCGGTGACATAATCGAACGAATCCGGCGCCACAACCTCGTGTCGCGCCGGTTCATTTCAGGACGGGCGGGTGTTGCGGATCAGGCGACCATGGACCACGCCATGCCTGCGATGATCGCGCCGACGACGGCGAAGCCGAGATAGGCGGCGAAGACCCGCGGCTTGACCAGTGCCCAGACCGCGACCGCCGCCGGGATGCAGCTCACGCCGCCGGCGACGACGAAGGCCATGGCGGCACCCTGGCTCATCCCCTGTTCGATCAGCCCCGCCACCAGCGGCACGGCGCCGTAGCCGTTGAGGTAGGCCGGCGCGCCGATCACCGCGCCCAGCACGATCGGCCCGACGCCCTCGCCGCCCAGCCAGTGCCCGACCAGATCGGCCGGCACGTAACGCAGCATCAGCGCCTCGAGCAGATAGGCCAGAGCCAGCCATTTGCCGAGGAACATCAGGTTCTCGAAGGCCGAGGCGCGGAACGTCGCGCGGCGCTCAGACTCGGGCCAGAAGCGCCAGACCGGGCGGCCCTGGAACGGCGTGTCGTCGCCGCAGCAGGACGAGCACGATGGCTTCGGCGCGTGTTTCAGCGGATCGGCGAACAGCGCACTGCGCGAGAACGCCCGCACCGTGAAGCCGCCGAACAGCCCCATCGCCACCGCCACCACGGTCTTGCCGATGGCAAAGTCGAAGCCCAGCGCCCCCGCCGTGACCGCGAACATGCCGGGGTCCATCAGCGGCGAGGCCAGCCAGAACGCCATCACCGCCGACAGGGGTGCTCCGACCGCCAGAAGGGCCGCGATGAACGGGATGACCTGGCAGGAACAGAACGGCGACAGCCCGCCCATCAGCGCGGCCAGCAGGATCATGCGAACCTCGCGCCCCTCGAAGGCGCGCGACAGCAGCGTCTCGGCCCCCGCTGCCTTCATGTAGGCGACCGCCGTGACCGCGATCAGGATGTAGGGCAGCGTGCGCAGGAACGACCCGGCGGATGTGGTCACGATCGCGCGCACCTCGTCCGGCGCGAGCACCGCGACCGCCAGCGGGATCGCCCCGACGGCGATCCAGGCCCAGTCCGGCTTCCACCGGCGCCAGAGCGGCAATGTTGAAGAAGTGTCAGCCATCGGCAGTTTCCTTCGGGGTTTCGATGCAGTCAGCGCAGCATTCGGACAAGAGGTAGGCCGAAATGGTCCGCATCGTTTCCATGTCCGCAGCACCGCAGATGATCGAGCGGCCGCGCCGCTCCTGCGTAACCAGTCCGGCGGCGGCGAGGATTTTCAAGTGATGCGTCAGCGTCGATCCGGTGATGCCGGTGCGCGCGCCAAGCTCGCCGATCGCCAGCCCCTCGGGCCCGGCGCGAACGAGGCAGCGCACGACCTCGAGGCGTTGCTCGGACCCCAGCGCGGCAAAGGTCGAGGCCGCGACGGCGACCGGCAGGCAGGTGGTGGGAGTTGCATGTTTCATGATTCGAGAAATATCGAAACGTCCCGCTCGCCGCAAGATATTTCGACAATCATCGAAACGTTACGCGGTTGCACCCCGGCCCGCCGCGCCTATCTTTTGCCCATGACCGACCTTGCCGCCCGGATCACCGCCTGCCGCCTCTGCGCCGAGACCTTCGCGGCGACGCGGACGGCGCACGAACCGCGCCCGGTCGCGTGGTTCGAGCCTTCGGCCTCTATCCGCATCATCGGCCAAGCCCCGGGGATGCGGGTGCATGACAGCGGGCTACCCTTCGACGACCCGTCGGGCGACCGGCTGCGCGACTGGATGGGGATCGACCGCGACACGTTCTATGACCGGACCCGCATCGCGATCACGCCGATGGCCTTCTGCTTTCCCGGCTACGACGCGCGCGGATCGGACCTGCCGCCGCCGAAGCTCTGCGCCGAAACCTGGCACGATACGCTCGACGCCACGCTGACCCGGACCCGCCTGACGCTGCTGGTCGGCGCCCATGCCCAGCGCCGCTACCTTGCCACGCGCCTGCCCCTGACCGAGACCGTCGCCCGCTGGCGCGACCATGCGCCCCGCATCTTTCCCTTGCCTCACCCGTCCTGGCGCAATACGGGCTGGCTCAAACGGAACCCGTGGTTCGAGGCCGAGCTTTTGCCGGTCCTGCGCACCCGCATCGCAGAACAACTGGGAGATACCCCATGACCAACCTGACCCCGCTCGACAAGGCCCATGCCGCGATGGACGCCGACGAGACCGACGACGCCGCGCGGCTGAAGTTCTACGAACGCCTCGCCGACAGCGAATTGTTCCTGCTGCTGAAGGACGAGGCCAGGGACGAGACGATGGAGCCCGAGCTTCTCGACCTCGACGCCGAAGACGGCGGTGCGCCCGAGCAATACGCGCTGGTGTTCGACAACGCCGACCGGCTGGGCACCTTCGCCGCCGAGCACAAATCGGGCGCGATGCCCTATGCCGCCCTGCCCGGCCGGGTGATCGCCACGATGCTCAAGGGCCAGAAGATCGGGCTGGCGCTGAACCTTGGCGTCGCACCGTCCTCGATCCTGGTCCCCGACATCGCGCTCGAATGGCTGGCCGACACGCTGGCGGGCACGCCCGAAACCAGCGACGAGCGCCAGTTGACCGGCATCGACGCGCCGCTCGGCCTGCCAGACGCGCTGATCAGCGGGCTTGAGGAAAAGCTGGTCAACGCCATCGGCCTCGCCTCGCACGCGGTCTTTGCCAAGGGCAAGTTCTCGGACGACAGCGAAGGCTGGCTGCTGGCCTTCATCGACTCCGCACCGGGGGCCGAAGAGGCGCTGGCCCGCGCCACGCAGGAAGCGCTGATCTTCTCGGGCACCGATCTGGCCTCGGTCGATGTCGCCTTCTTCTCGTCGGGCGATCCAATCTGCGAACACCTCGACCACCTCGGGCTGCGCTATGACTTCCCCGACCCCGAAGCCGAAGATCGCGACGACGACGGGGCTGTGACCCGCGCACCGGGCAGCGATCCGGCCAAACCGCCGATCCTGAAGCACTGAGGCGTTGGGCAAGCCCCACAATCGCCACCGGCGCTTGGACAATTCCGATCATCAGAACAACAAAGGCCCCGTCTCCGGGGCCTTTTTCATCACATATCCGACAATCGCCGAAGCCGGTCAGTCCTTCTTGGCCGCCGTCTTCTTCGCCGGTTTCGCCGCCGCTTCTTCCAGCGCCACGATCCGTGCCTTCAGCGCCTCGTTCTCTTCGCGCGCCTTCTGCGCCATCGCGCGCACCGCGTCGAACTCGTCGCGGGTGACAAGGTTGCGGTCCGCCAGCCAGCGGTCCATCCAGCCTTTCATCGCCGTCTCGGCCTCGTCCTTCGCGCCCTGGGCCACGCCCATGGCGTTGGTCATCAGCTGCGAAATATCCTCGAACACCTTGTTGCGGGTCTGCATGTTGGCCTCCTCGTGCGCTATGCCGCCTATATGGGCGATCGCGCGTGCTTGCACAAGGTTGACAGCCCCGCCGGACCGGACCAACAAGTGACCATGTTTGCCGCAATCCCCTTCCCCGATATTTCGCCCGAGGTGTTTTCCTTCGACCTCGGCAGCTTCCATTTTGCCGTGCGCTGGTATGCGCTGGCCTATATCGCCGGCATCGTCATCGCCTGGGCGATCATCGCCCGCGCGCTGCGCACGCCCCGGCTCTGGGACGGCGAGCCGCCGATGACCCGCGAGCAGTTGGAGGCGATGGTGACATGGATGGTGGTCGGCATCATCGTCGGCGGGCGGCTGGGCTATGTGCTGTTCTACCAGCCCGGCTATTACCTGTCGCACCCGTTCGAGATCTTGCAGGTCTGGACCGGCGGCATGGCGTTTCACGGCGGCTTTCTCGGGGTCGTGGTGGCGACGTGGCTGTTCTGCCGCAAGCACGGGTTGCGCCTGATCCGCGTCTTTGACCTCCTCGCGCTGTCCACCGCCCCCGCCTTCGCGCTGGTCAGGATCACCAATTTCATCAACGCCGAGCTTTGGGGCCGTCCGACCACCGTGCCCTGGGGCGTGATCTTTCCCGGCGAGGCGGCGCAGACCTGCCCCGGCTTCGCCCTGCCCTGCGCCCGCCACCCCTCGCAGCTGTACGAGGCGCTCCTGGAAGGCGTGGTGCTGGCCGGCATCCTGCTCTACCTCGGCTGGCGGCGTGGCTGGCTGAAACGGCCGGGCTGGCTGACCGGCGTCTTTGCCATCGGCTACGGCACCGCGCGTTTCGCGGTTGAGTTCTTCCGCCAGGCCGACGCCCAGTTCATAACCGTCGACAACCCCTATGGCCACGTGTTGCTCGGCATGACGATGGGCCAGCTGCTGACCCTGCCGATGATCGTTGCGGGGGCCGCGGTGCTGGTCTGGGCCCGACGCGCCGAATGACCCTGCGCCAGATTTTGACCGCGCGCATCGTGGCCAATGGGCCGATGCCGGTATCGGATTACATGGCCGAGTGCCTGCTGCATCCCGTCCACGGCTACTACACCAGTCGCGACCCGCTGGGCGTGGCGGGCGATTTCATCACCGCGCCCGAGATCAGCCAGATGTTCGGCGAGTTGATCGGGCTGGCGCTGGCGCAGACCTGGCAGGATCAGGGCGCACCCGTCGCCTTCACCCTCGCCGAGCTTGGCCCCGGACGCGGCACGCTGATGGCCGATATTCTGCGCGCCACCGCCGCTGTCCCCGGCTTTCACGCCGCCGCGAAGGTGGTGTTGATCGAAGCCTCGCCCACCCTGCGCGAGATCCAGCGCGCCCGCCTTGCCGGGTCGCCCGTCAGCTTTGCCGATAGCGTGGACGCCCTGCCCGACGCGCCGCTGTTTCTGGTCGCCAACGAGTTCTTCGACGCGCTGCCGATCCGCCAGTTCATCCGCGACGGCGATCACTGGCGCGAGCGGCAGGTGGGGTTGCGCGAGGGCGCGCTTGCCTTCGGGCTTGGCGGGCCGACCACGCCCGCCGCGCTGGCGGATCGCACCGACACCGCCGACGGCGATCTGGTCGAGGTCTGCCCGCAGGCGCCCGTCATCATGGCGGCCATCGCCAGCCGCATCGCAGCCCACGGCGGCGCCGCGCTGATCGTCGATTATGGCGACTGGCGCTCGCTCGGCGATACGCTGCAAGCGCTGCGCGGCCACAAGCCCGAAGACCCGCTGGCCAACCCCGGCGAGGCCGACCTGACCGCGCATGTCGATTTCGAGGTGCTGGCGGCGACGCCCGGCCTGACCCATTCGCGCCTGACGCCGCAGGGGGTGTTTCTGGAACGCCTCGGCATCACCCGGCGTGCCGAGGTTCTGGCACGCGGGCTGAGTGGCGAGGCGCTCAATAACCACATCGCCGCCCATCGCCGCTTGACGCACCCCGAAGAAATGGGAACGCTGTTCAAGACCCTCGGGTTTGTGCCCGAGGGCGCTGCGATGTTGCCGGGGTTGGAGACATGACGCTCGAGATCATCACCGCCGACGCGATCGCGCCGATTCGCCACGGGTTCTTCACCCGGCGCGGCGGCGCGTCGTCGGGGGTCTATACCGGGCTCAATTGCGGCGGCGGTTCGGACGACCAGAAAGACGCGGTCGAGATCAACCGCGCCCGCGTGTCGGACGCGCTGGGCGTCGCAAGCAGCGCCCTTGTCACCGTACACCAGATCCATTCGCCGGATGTCATCGCCATCGAGGGTCCGCTTGGCGATGCCCGCCCGCGCGCCGATGCGCTGGTGACGGCAACGCCGGGCGTGGCGCTCGCCATCCTCACCGCCGATTGCGGCCCGGTCCTGTTCGCCGACCCCGAGGCCGGGGTGATCGGCGCCGCCCATGCCGGCTGGCAGGGCGCGCTTGACGGGGTGCTGGAGGCCACGCTCGACGCGATGGAGGCGCTGGGGGCGGATCGCGAGGATATCTCGGCGGTGATCGGCCCGATGATTTCGCAGCGCGCCTATGAGGTCGGGCCGGAATTCGTCGAGCGGTTCATCGACGAAGACGCCCGGAATGCCCGGTTCTTTGCCGGCGGCAACGGCGACCGGGCGCATTTCGACCTGCCCGGCTATGCGCTGGCCCGGCTGCGCGCCGCCGGGGTCGGACATGCCGAGTGGACGCGCCATTGCACCTATTCCGACGCCGACAGGTTCTATTCCTACCGCCGCTCGGTCCACCTGAAAGAGGCCGATTATGGCCGGCTGATCTCGGCCATCCGCCTCTGATCGCCCGCGCGCGCCGCGCTCTTTTCGCGCCCTCGCCAAACCTTTGCCCGATTTCGCGGTCATTGCTGTAGGCGAGCACCCGTCAAGGGCACCCAGATCTGAAAGAGGTGAGTTACCATGAGCAGACGCCGTTGGATGAAATCCGTGATCGCAGCCGCCGATTCCGGCGATATCGTGATGCCCTGGGCGCGTGGCGCCCGTCGCGCGCAGTGGAAATCCGCCACCCGCAAACGCGCCCGCGCCGCCTGATCAAGGCATCTCCGCAAAGCAAATCCGCCCTGACCGGGGCGGATTTTGCATTTCTGTCGCAGGCTTTGCGTAAATGCCGCTGCGTCAGGTCGCGGCGCGCACCCGTGCCTCGAGAACGTCAAAGGGCACGCCCGGTTCGTCCTTGGCATCGCGGATCACCAGTGAGGTCTTGACGCTGGCGACGTTCCTGGCCGCCGTCAGCTCGCCGGTCAGGAAGCTCTGGAAGCTCGACAGGTCCGGCGCCACGCATTTCAGGATGAAATCGACCTCGCCGTTCAGCATGTGACACTCGCGCACCAGGGGCCAGTTGCGGCAACGCTCCTCGAAGGCCGACAGGTCGGCCTCGGCCTGGCTTTGCAGGCCCACCATCGCGAAGACCTGCACCTCGAAGCCCAGCTTGCGCGGGTCGACATCGGCGTGATAGCCCCGGATGAACCCGGCCTCTTCCAGCGTGCGCACCCGGCGCAGGCAGGGCGGCGCCGAGATCCCGACACGCTTGGCCAGTTCGACGTTCGTCATTCGCCCGTCAGCCTGCAATTCGGCCAGGATCATGCGGTCGATCGGGTCTAGCTTGGAACTCGACATCGGATATCCTCTTGAAAGTTGCGCGGACACTATCCCGCCACGCAGCGATGCGCAATTATCTTTCGTGTCTGCGCAACATCGTTTCTTGTGGTGTTCGGCCGTGCGCGCCACACGACAGCATGTCGCAAGGGGTTTCGGCGGCGGGGTCGCTCGCCTATATCGGGGTCAACCACAGATTTGAAGGATAATCCGATGTCCGCAACACGTCACACCAAGGTTCTTATCATCGGCTCCGGCCCGGCGGGCTATACCGCCGCCGTCTATGCCGCCCGCGCCATGCTCGAGCCGGTTCTGGTTCAGGGGATGGAGCCGGGTGGCCAGCTGACCACCACCACCGAAGTCGAGAACTATCCCGGCTTCACCGAGATCCAGGGCCCGGAACTCATGACCAACATGGAGGCCCATGCCAAGGCGATGGGGACCGAGGTGATCTCGGACATCATCACCGAGCTTGACCTGCAGAACCGCCCCTTCACTGCCAAGGGCGACAGCGGCACGACCTATACCGCCGACGCCGTGATCCTTGCCACCGGCGCGCGCGCGCGCTGGCTGGGGCTGCCGTCCGAGGACAAGTTCAAGGGCTTCGGCGTCTCGGCCTGCGCCACCTGCGACGGGTTCTTCTATCGCGGCAAGCCGATCGTCGTGATCGGCGGCGGCAACACCGCCGTCGAGGAGGCGCTGTTCCTGACCAATTTCGGCTCGAAGGTCACCCTGATCCACCGCCGGGACGAGTTGCGCGCCGAGAAGATCCTGATCGACCGGCTGATGAAGAACCCCAAGGTCGAGATCCTTTGGGACCACGTTCTGGACGAGGTGGTCGGCACCGACACGCCGATGGGCGTGACCGGCGTGCGCGCGAAGCACGTCAAGACCGGCGAGATCACCGAAGTGCCCGCCGACGGCGTGTTCATCGCCATCGGCCACGCCCCGGCCTCGGAACTGGTGAAGGATCAGCTTGAGCTGCACCACGGCGGCTACGTGACGGTCGAGCCGGGTTCGACCCGCACCTCGATCCCCGGCGTCTTTGCCGCGGGCGACCTGACCGACCACATCTATCGCCAGGCGGTCACTTCGGCGGGCATGGGCTGCATGGCCGCGCTCGATGCCGAGAAGTATATCGCCGAGCTTGACCTCGATGCCGGGACCGAAGCCGCCGACCTGCCGGGCGAGCCGGTGGCGGCGGGCTGACACCGGCCGCACCCTGCCCGAAGACAGACGACAAAATGCCCGGCGCCCAAGGCCCGGGCATTTTCGTCGCGCTCCCCGGTTTTCCCTTGCCAGCGCTTGAATTCCGACACATTCGCGGCCTAGATGCGCGCAAAATCTAGGCCCCGATCAAGCCCGGTCGAGCAGACAAACCGAAAGCCAGTTCCATGATGTTGCCCAACCTTACCCCGATCCCCGAGCTTTACGTCTCATACGACTCCGCCCAGAAACTGAAGGTCGAGGCCGGCAACCTGATCAGCTGGGATCTGACGCCGCGCCAGATCTGCGATCTCGAGCTTCTGATGAACGGCGGTTTCAACCCGCTGAAAGGCTTTCTGACCGAGGCGGATTATGACAGCGTGGTCAAGGACATGCGCCTTGCCGATGGCACGCTCTGGCCGATCCCGATCACGCTGGACGTGTCCGAGGCGTTTGCCGCCCAGTTGGAAGAAGGCCAGGACATCGCGCTGCGCGACCAGGAGGGCGTGATCCTCGCCACCATGACCGTCACCGACAACTGGACCCCCGACAAGGCCCGCGAGGCGGTGGGCGTGTTCGGTGCCGACGACGACGCGCATCCGGCGGTGAACTACCTGCACAACCAGGCGGGCAAGGTCTATCTCGGCGGGCCGGTCACAGGTCTCCAGCAGCCGGTGCATTACGATTTCAAGGGCCGCCGCAACACGCCGAACGAATTGCGCGCGTTTTTCCGCAAGATGGGCTGGCGCCGGGTGGTGGCGTTCCAGACCCGCAATCCGCTGCACCGCGCGCATCAGGAACTGACTTTCCGCGCCGCCAAGGAGGCACAGGCGAACCTGTTGATCCATCCCGTCGTCGGCATGACCAAGCCGGGCGACGTCGACCATTTCACCCGCGTGCGCTGCTATGAGGCGGTGCTGGACAAATACCCCTCGTCGACCACCTCGATGAGCCTTCTCAACCTCGCCATGCGCATGGCCGGCCCGCGCGAGGCCGTCTGGCACGCGCTGATCCGCGCCAACCACGGCTGCACCCATTTCATCGTCGGGCGCGACCATGCCGGGCCGGGCAAGAACAGCCAGGGCGTCGATTTCTACGGCCCCTACGAGGCACAGGATCTGGTGCGCAAATACCAGGACGAGATCGGCGTCGAGATGGTCGATTTCAAGCACATGGTCTATGTGCAGGAACGCGCGCAATACGAACCCGCCGACGAGATCGAGGACGGCGTGACAATCCTCAACATCTCCGGCACCGAGCTGCGCCGCCGTCTGGCCGAGGGGTTGGAGATCCCCGAGTGGTTCTCGTTCCCCGAGGTCGTGGCCGAGCTTCGCCGCACCCGTCCGCCCCGCTCGAAACAGGGCTTCACGGTGTTCTTCACCGGCTTCTCCGGCTCGGGCAAATCGACCATCGCCAACGCGCTGATGATCAAGCTGATGGAGATGGGCGGGCGTCCGGTGACGCTTCTGGACGGCGACATCGTGCGCAAGAACCTGTCGTCGGAACTGGGCTTTTCCAAGGAACACCGCGACCTGAACATTCGCCGGATCGGCTATGTCGCCTCCGAGATCACCAAGAACGGCGGCATCGCGCTCTGCGCCCCGATCGCGCCCTATGCCGCCACACGGCGCGCGGTGCGCGAGGAGATCGAGCAGTTCGGCGCCTTCCTCGAGGTCCACGTCGCCACCTCGCTCGAGGAATGCGAACGGCGCGACCGCAAGGGGCTCTACAAGCTGGCGCGTGAGGGCAAGATCAAGGAATTCACGGGGATTTCAGACCCCTACGACGTGCCGGAGAACCCGGAACTCAGGGTCGAGACGGAAAACGTCGACGTCGACAACTGCGCCCACCAGGTCATTCTCAAGCTCGAAAGCATGGGGCTGATCGCCGGCTGATCAACGACAAACGGCGGCCCGCTCGTCTGGGCCGCCGTATCTTTCGCGGACAAGTCTGTCCGCTCAGTGCACCGTCACCGGCGCGAAATCGTTCTGCCGCGCCAGCACGAAGGCCATGTGCCGGTCGCGCACCAGCGCCAGCCGTTCGCCCTCGGCCGTGTGGACCGCATAAAGCTTTTTCAATCCACCCACCTGGGTGCGCACCTCTTCCGGCAGCTCGTCCACATCCACTTCACGGACATAGACGATCCGGTCTTCGCTTTCGGGCAGGGCTTCGTATTTCACATCCATTGCTCGCTCTCCTTGCTCACCTGAGGCCAGTGGACTTGTCGGGGCGCCCTCAGGGACACCCCTTGCGGATCTGGATGGTCTGGACGATCCTGTTCGCCTCCGCCCGCTCCAGATCAATGTGCAGAAGTCCGTTTTCGGTTGCGGCGCCAATCACTTCGACGCCATCGGCCAGAACGAAGCTCTTCATGAACTGCCGTCCGGCAATGCCCCGATGCAGGAATATACGGCCGTCGTCCCGGTCGGAACTGCGGCCACGCACCACGAGCCTGCGGTCTTCCACGGTGATCGACAGGTCATCATCCGAAAACCCGGCCACGGCCAGCGTGATCCGGTAGGCGCGGTCGCTCACCTGTTCGATGTTGAACGGCGGATAGCCTTCGGTGCCGCTTTTCGCGGCCTGTTCGACCATCCGTTCCAGTTGCTCGAAGCCGAGCAGGAATGGGTGCGACCCCAATGATACTTTCGTCATCCACATGCCCTTCTTCAAAAGCGACCTGTCGTGCGGGCCCCGGTTTCGGCAACCCGCAAGGGAAATATGGGGGCCTGCGCCCATTGCCGCAAGGGGGGCGTGGGGCTTGGAGCAGCCGCAACAAAGGGATAGGTTGGCGCATCCACCGGGGAAACGAGGCCAGCGCGGATGTCCAACGCCAATGAAATGAAGCCCGAGGACGTGTTGCGCGTCGAGCTTGAGGTTTTCCGCCGCGCGCACCGCGACCTCGACGAGGCGATCACCGCGCTGGTCGAGCGCGGGACTGCCGATCAGGTGACGATCAGGCGGTTGAAAAAGCAGAAACTCTCGCTCAAGGACAAGATCGCCCGGATCGAGGACCAGCTCACCCCCGACATCATTGCGTGACCTGCGCGCAAGACGTGATTGCAAGGCGACCCGATCCCGCCTAGACCGCCAATTCCTGACAGCGAGGCACATATGTCCAACGTGAAAGTGGGAATCATCATGGGCAGCCAGTCCGACTGGCCGACCATGCGCGAAGCCGCCAATGTGCTCGAAGACCTGGGCGTGGCCTTCGAGGCGAAAATCGTCTCGGCCCACCGCACCCCGGACCGGCTGTGGGATTATGGGCGCACCGCCGTCGATCGTGGCCTTCACGTCATCATCGCGGGCGCCGGGGGTGCTGCTCACCTGCCCGGCATGATGGCCTCGAAAACCCGCGTTCCGGTGATCGGCGTGCCGGTGCAGACCAAGGCCCTTGCGGGCGTCGACAGCCTCTATTCCATCGTCCAGATGCCCAAGGGCTACCCGGTCGCCACCATGGCGATCGGCGGCGCGGCCAATGCCGGGCTGATGGCCGCCGCTATCCTGGCGCTCACTGATCCGGCGCTGGCCGAACGGCTCGATGGCTGGCGCGCGGCGCTGTCTGCCTCGATCCCGGATACGCCCGGCGATGACTGACATGCTCGCCCCCGGCGCCACCATCGGCATTCTCGGCGGTGGTCAGCTTGGCCGGATGCTGACGGTCGCCGCCTCCCGTCTCGGCCTGCGCTGCCACATCTATGAGCCCGGCGCGAACCCGCCCGCCGCAGATGTCGCACACCGCGTCACCACCGCGCCCTATGACGACACCGCCGCCCTCACCGCCTTCGCGGGCAGCGTCGATGTCATCACCTATGAATTCGAGAACATCCCGACCGCCGCGCTGGACCTTCTGGAAACCCTGCGTCCGGTCCGCCCCAACCGCCGCGCGCTGGCGGTCAGTCAGGACCGTCTGACCGAAAAGGCGTTCCTCTCCGAGATCGGCCTGAACGTCGCCCCCTACGCCGCCGTGGACGACGCGGTCGACCTTGCCGAGGCCATCGACGAGATCGGCACGCCCGCGATCCTCAAGACCCGCAAGCTGGGCTATGACGGCAAGGGCCAGGCGCGGCTGGCCTCGCCCGACGACGCCGAAACCGCGCTCGCCGCGATGATGGGTGCGCGTGCGATCCTCGAGGGCTTCATCGACTTCAGCTTCGAGGCCAGCGTGATCGCGGCGCGCGGGATGCGCGGTGAGGTCGCCTGTTTCGACCCCGGCGAGAACGTGCACAAGGACGGCATCCTCGCCACCACCACGGTGCCCGCGCGCCTCAGCGCGTCCCAGCGCACCGATGCGGTGCTGCTGGCGGGCAGGATCCTGAACGCGCTGAACTACGTCGGCGTCATGGGGGTCGAGCTCTTCGTCACCCGCACCGGCCTCGTGGTGAACGAGATCGCGCCACGGGTGCACAACTCGGGGCACTGGACCCAGAACGGCTGCACCATCGACCAGTTCGAACAGCACATACGCGCGGTCGCCGGCTGGCCGCTCGGCGACGGGGAGCGCCACTCAAACGTGGTGATGGAAAACCTGATCGGCGACGACATGAACCGCGTCCCGGCGCTTGCCGCCGACCCGGCCAACGCGCTGCATCTCTATGGCAAGGCCGAGGTCAAGCCGGGCCGCAAGATGGGCCACGTGAACCGCATCACCGGCCCCGCCAAGGGCTGACCCGCCCCGCGTCTTTGCTCTGAAAATACCTCCGCCGGAGGCAAAAAAGTTCTATTTCCGAACCCGAAATCCGCGCCAAACTCTCCGGCAATGTGCGAATCCTGCAATTCGCCTCAGCGATACCCCGCCTCACGCGCGATCCGGTCGAGGATATCGGCCAGCGTCAGCGTGTGGTCGAAATGCCCGGTCTCGAGAAAGCTCACTACCTGCGCGATCACCAGCGGGTTGACCATCATGAACGTATGCGTGACCGGCAGCACGATATGGTCGGCCATGCCGGCGATCTTGGTCGACTCGACGGCGACCTTGCCATCGTCCTCGCCCTCGATCATCGCGGAGAACACCGGGTTCAGCGACCGGTTGCCGGCGATCACGCCCAGCTCATAGGCCGGCAGCCCGGCGGTGTTCGGCGCGGTCCCCGGCCCGGTGCCAAGCTGCATCCCGGCCGGGCCCATCAGCCATTCGAACGGCTCGAAATCGCCGAGGTTGAAGTTGCGGAACTCGTCGACCAGCTGCGAGCCGTGGTTGGGTGGCGCCAGCATCACCACCCGCCCCATCCGGGCCGGGCGGAAATCGCGCAGCCAGATCCGGGCAAGGATGCCGCCCATCGAATGGGTGACGATATGCACCCGCTCCTCGGGGCCGCATTTCTCGACCGCAGGCGGCAGCGCCAGTTCCACAAGCTCGCCGATCTTCGCTTCGGTCGAGGGATAGCCGTCGTTGACGACGGTATAGCCGATCTCCTTCAGCGTCTCCTCCATCACCGTCATCGAGGCCGGCGTGCGTGCCAGGCCGTGCAGCAGCACGACACATTCGGCCAGGGCCGGGGCGGGCAGGATGGACAGGGAAAGGGCAAGGATGACGTTTCGCATGGGACCAAGATATGCCTGCCGCAGGACGGTTACGAGGGGGTATGTGAAAAGGTGCCGCGCTTTCGCGCGGCACCCTGTCTTGTGCGGTCCGGCTCAGGCTTCTTCGACCCGGAAACCAGGCCCGAACATCCTGACCACCAGCGCGCCCGCGCCGATGAAGAAGATCGCCATCATCGCCAGCCAGCCCAGCCACGGCACCAGCGCCACCGCACCGGCAATCGCCGCACCGGCAAAGGCCGCGATGGCGCGGTCGCCGGTGGTGGTGGGCTCGCCGCGCCCGGCGATTCCGGTCGCCCAGACGCCCAGCACATAGGCGCCGACGACATAGCCCGCCACGCCCAGAAGGATCGCCCCGATCAGCGACACCGGCACCAGCACGATGCCGATTCCGGTCATCGCCAGAAACAGCATCGACCCGACCAGGGTCGACAGGCCAAGGAACCCGAACCAGGCGCTGCGCAGCGGCCGGGCCAGCACCTTCTGGCGCAATTCGGCGACATAATTCGGCGCGACGGCAGCCAGGAGCGTGCCCAGCAGACCCACGACCAGAACGCTGCCGATCCAGCCCTTCACGCGGGTGAAGAAGCTGGGCCGCTGCATTCCCTCGGTGCCCTTGAACTGGGCAAGCTCATGGAACTCCACCCGGTCGGCGGGGGCCACGCGGGTCGGAACCTCGATGTCGCCGGGGTCGTTGGCATAGACATGCAGCATGCCACCGACGCTTGCGGCCTCGCCCCATTCGACGGTTTCGGCCGATAGTGCCAGATCGCCCGCGATGGCCGCGTCGATCTCGACCTCCTGCCCGCCCAGCACGGCGTTGCCCGCGACCGGCGCGCTCAACTCGACCCGCGAGCCCATGGCCCGCAGGTTGCCGCCGACCGGTGCCGCGATGCTCAGCGTCTCGCCCATCACCGAGGCGTTGCCGCCGACTGCGCCGGTCACGTCGATATCGGCACCCGCCGCATAGAAGTTCTGGCCGACGTCACTGTCGAGCGTCACGTAGCGCCCGGCCATGTGGGCCGACCCGGCGACATCGGCGCGCGCCTTGACGTTGTAGCCCATGATGAACAGGTCGCCGGCGGTCTCACTGGCGGCCGCCACGGTGCGCCCGGCGATGTAGTTGTCGCCGCCGAAGCTCCAGACCGATGGGCTGTCCTGGGCCAGCGCGGGTGTGGCGAGCGCCACGAACAGAAGTGGAACAAGTGATTTTAACATGGGTATCCCCGTGAGAAAAATGCTTCTCAAGCTAACTTATGAACCGCTCACGCGGATGTTAAGGCCGCGAGGGAATATGCCGCGCCTGCATCTGCGATCACGTCACGGCAACGCCTCGTCCCGCGCGCCGGGCAGATCGGGTCCGGGGCGGTGCGGGCGCGCTTGCGCCATGCCGCGCAGCCTGCCGATGCCGTGTCTGGCCGCATCATGCGCCATCGCCGCCGCACCGCGCGGGTTCAGCGGGTAGATCCGCAGCGACGTGGCGGCGATCGCCTTGTCGGTCCATGAACGCTTGAAATCGTCCTGGTGCCCCTGAAAATCGAACCGCGACAGGCCAAGTGCGGCGCAGTGGCGGATCAGGTGATGCTGCATCAGGATACCCGGCGCATATCTGCGGTAGGTCGGATCGAAGCCGGTCTTGTAGGCCCAATAGGTGCCCGCATGGATCTCGCCGATGCTCATGGCGAGCGGCTTGTCGTCAAGGCTGAGGAAGGTGACATGCAGCCTGCCCAGCCGCGCCAGACCGCGACCATAGGCCCGGTAGAAATCGGCCTGGCGGTCGTCGCTTGCCAGGGCGATCCCGGCGGCGTGTTTCCAGCCCATCGCCTCGACGCGGAACGCCCTGTCCAGTGCCGCATCGGCCGAAGCCGCGTCCGGTGCCAGGAACTCCATCCGGACCGCGCCTAGCGCGTTCAACTGGCGCTCGCGCCGGCGAATGGATGTGCTCATGCTCGGGCGCAGATAGCGCGCCGGGTCGCTCCAGCCCGGATCGAGGTCAATGAACGGCCAGAGCGGTCTGTCCAGCGGTTTGGACACCACCACCGCCAACCCGCGCGCGCCACGCCTGAGATGGTGGAGCAGGCGCGATCCGGTCGGGATGTAGCCAAGGTTCACCGGGTGGCCGAACCGGAGCAATCCCGTGGCGAGCGCGGCCATTGCGTCATCGTCCGCAGAGGCCACCGAAACGCCGCCGCCTTCGTTGCCGACAAAGAAATGCCGGCCGGCCCGGCCCAACTCGCGAACCAGCGGCAGGACCGCCCGTGGCGCCGCCGGATCGCCCACGACCAGAGCCTTCGCGCTGCCCGCGACACCATAGGCCGCGGCTGCACAATCGACCCAGAGCCGCAGCGACATCGGGCTGCGTCCCGCCTCCGAGGCCACCGCGTCCCAGGTCTCGGGCGAGATCGCTGAAAGCGGAACGGTTCTGACGTCGGGGCTGTTCATCTGTTCTGGATTTTTGCGTTCTGGGGGCCGGGGCGGGCGAATGTCGGGCACCATAGCATTGGCCGGACAAAAGAAAACCTTCGCACCTCGACGGCGTGAACGGGTGCCGTCCGGACGTGAAAAGGGGCCGCACCGGGCGACCCCTTTTGCCTTCTCGAGTGGCGGGTGGCTTACATCATGCCGCCCATGCCGCCCATTCCGCCCATGTCGGGCATGCCGCCGCCGGCGCCTTTGGCTTCCGGCTTGTCGGCCACCATCGCTTCGGTGGTGATCAGCAGGCCGGCGATCGAGGCAGCGCCTTCCAGCGCGTTGCGCACGACCTTGGCCGGGTCGACCACACCGAACTTGAACATGTCGCCATATTCTTCGGTCTGGGCGTTGAAGCCGAACTTCAGGTCGTTCGATTCACGGATCTTGCCGGCAACCACGGCGCCGTCGACGCCGGCGTTCTCGGCGATCTGGCGCAGCGGAGCTTCCAGCGCGCGGCGCACGATGCCGATACCGGCAGTCTGGTCCGCGTTGTCACCGGTCATGCCCTCGAGACCCTTGGCGCCCTGCACCAGAGCCACGCCGCCACCGACGACGATGCCTTCCTGAACCGCAGCACGGGTCGCGTTCAGCGCGTCGTCGACGCGGTCCTTGCGCTCCTTGACCTCGGTCTCGGTCATGCCGCCGACGCGGATGATGGCAACACCACCGGCCAGCTTGGCAACCCGCTCCTGCAGCTTCTCGCGGTCGTAGTCCGAGGTGGTTTCCTCGATCTGGTTGCGGATCTGCGACACGCGGGCCTCGATCTCGGCCTTCTCACCGGCACCGTCGATGATGGTGGTGGTGTCCTTGGAGATCTCGATCTTCTTGGCGGTGCCGAGCATGTCCATGGTGACATTCTCGAGCTTCATGCCAAGGTCTTCCGAGATCACCTGGCCGCCGGTCAGGATCGCGATGTCCTGCAGCATGGCCTTGCGGCGATCGCCGAAGCCCGGCGCCTTGACGGCGGCGATCTTCAGGCCACCGCGCAGCTTGTTGACCACGAGGGTCGCCAGCGCTTCGCCTTCGACGTCCTCGGCAATGATCAGCAGCGGCTTTTGCGACTGGATCACCTGCTCGAGCAGCGGAACCATCGACTGCAGCGACGACAGCTTCTTCTCGTGCAGCAGGATGTAGCAGTCTTCCAGCTCGGCCAGCATCTTCTCGGGGTTGGTCACGAAGTAGGGCGACAGGTAGCCGCGGTCGAACTGCATCCCTTCGACGACTTCAACCTCGGTCTCCATGCCCTTGTTCTCTTCGACGGTGATGACACCCTCGTTGCCGACCTTCTGCATGGCTTCGGCGATCTGGCGGCCGATTTCGACCTCGCCGTTGGCCGAGATGGTGCCGACCTGGGCCACTTCGGCCGAGTCGTTCACTTCGCGCGAGGCGGCCCTGATCGAGGCGACCACATTGGTCACCGCAAGGTCGATGCCGCGCTTGAGGTCCATCGGGTTCATGCCCGCGGCCACGGCCTTCATGCCTTCGCGCACGATCGCCTGGGCGAGCACGGTGGCGGTGGTGGTGCCGTCGCCGGCCTCGTCATTGGTGCGCGAGGCGACTTCTTTCACCATCTGCGCACCCATGTTCTCGAACCGGTCTTCCAGTTCGATCTCCTTGGCGACGGTCACACCGTCCTTGGTGATGCGCGGGGCGCCGAACGACTTCTCGATGACCACGTTGCGGCCCTTCGGCCCCAGGGTCACCTTGACGGCGTCGGCGAGGATGTTGACGCCCTTGAGCAACTTGTTGCGGGCGTCGGTATTGAACTTGACTTCTTTTGCCATGTTCCTGGCTCCTATTCTCTATATCTCGTGAAATCCGGTTCGACGATCAGGCGATGATGCCCAGGATGTCGCTTTCCTTCATGATCAGCAGTTCCTTGCCGTCGAGCGTGATCTCGGTGCCCGACCACTTGCCGAAAAGGATCTTGTCGCCCGCTTTCACGTCCATCTTGATGCGGTCGCCGTCTTCGTCTCTGGCACCGGCGCCAACGGCAATGACGATGCCTTCTGCGGGCTTTTCCTTGGCGCTGTCGGGGATGATCAGCCCGCCAGCGGTTTTTGCTTCGCTTTCGACGCGCTCGACCACGACGCGGTCATGCAGGGGAGTAAATGCCATTTCGAGGCTCCTCAACTCAGTTGGTTGGTTTTGGCACTCACCTCGGGCGAGTGCTAACGAGGCATAGCTAGGCAGATGCCGACAGGCTGTCAACAGGCGCGATCTGATATTTTGCGCGACGTCGCGCCACGCCGCTTTCCGGCGTTCCGGGGCGAGCGTGCCGCGGGACGATTGCCGGCGCGACACGCGGCGCGGGCGGCTACTCGACCCAGGCGGTCCCCGGCTCGACCCGCGCGCAGAACTCTCCGGCGACGGCGCGGCTGGTTTCGACCATGGCGCGGATCGTGTCCTGCTGGGTCAGGGCCTGATAGGACGCCACCACCGGCATCGGCGGAAGGTGCTTGGTGACGTCCAGCGCGCAAAGCTGCCCGGACTTCAACTCGCGCCGGATCGACACCGCTGGCAGGGCGGCAACGCCGAAGCCGTCGATCAGCAGATTGACGATCGCATAGAGCGAGTTGCAGCTGGTCAGGTTGGTGGCCAGCAGTTTCTCGTCATGGAAATACGGCGCGATCATCAGGAACGGCGGCGAGGCTTTCGCGAACGAGATGATTGGCAGCCGCGCCAGATCGCCGGGCGTGTAGAGATGCTCGGGGTCGATCAGCCGAGGTGAGCCGGCCCAGATCATCTGCAGCATGCAGGCCGAGAAGCTGCGGAAGCCCTCGTCGATCAGCGGCTGGATGGCGAAGGCCACGTCCAGACGGTCGGCCTTCAGCCCCGCCAGCAAGGGCGCGGTGCCATCGACCGTCAGCTCGATCTGAACACCCGGAAACCGCGCATGCAACGCGTCGATGAGGTCGGGCATCCATGTCGCGGCCACCGTGTCGATGGCCCCCAGCCGCAGCGGGGTGGACCGTTTGAGCGGTGAGCCCGACAGCTTGGCCGAGACCTGATCGAGTTCGTCCAGCGCCGCCTCGAAGCCCTTCAGCACCAGTTCGCCTGCATCGGTCAGGCGGAACACGCCATTGCCGCGCTCGATCAGACGGCTGCCATATTTGCGCTCGATCGCGGTGAGGCGGCTCGAGATCGCCGGTTGCGTGGTGTTGAGTTCTTCCGCGGCGCGGCGGAAATTGCGCGTGCGGGTCAGGACGACGAAGGTCCTCATGTCGATTGTGCGCATTTGCCCCCCCGTGGAACGCGGGTGGCGCCTGGCCTCAAGCGTAGTTCGGGCACCGCGTCTTTCGCCGGTGATGATAGCATCGTGGACGCAGGGCGCAAGCCGCCTGCCCTAGCGTGACAGCAGGCGCAACTGGTCCGGCGCGATGGTCAGGCCGACCTCGTCGCCCGGCTCGACAAGGACCGAGTTCGGGGCGTTCAGGCTGATCCGCTGGCCCGCCAGATCCAGCATGTAGCGGTGCCTCGCCCCGAGAAAGACCCGGATCGCCACGCGCGCCTTGAGGGCCCCTTCGGTGGTGACCGGCACGATCTCCAGGTCTTCCTGACGCAGGAGCAGCATCATTTCGCCACGCTGGGTCTCGGTTTCGGGCAGTGCCAGCACCTGGTCATCGGCGAACCGGGCGACCGGCCCGTCCTCCACCACCACCGGCAGCAGGTTGGCAGCCCCGAGGAAGAACGAGGCAAAGCCTGTCTTGGGCGCGCCGTAGATCGCGCGCGGGCTGCCCTGTTGCTCGATCCGGCCATCGTTGAGCAGCACCACACGGTCGGACAGCGACAAGGCCTCCTCCTGATCGTGGGTGACGAAGATCGTGGTAAGACCCAGCTTGTTGTGGATCTCCATCAGCTCGACCTGCATCTCCTCGCGCAGGCGGGCGTCGAGGTTGGACAAGGGCTCGTCCAGCAGCAAAACCTGCGGGCTGGACACGATCGCACGCGCCAGCGCCACGCGCTGCTGTTGCCCGCCTGAAAGCTGCCGGATTCTCCGGTCGGCAAGATGCGCCAGTTGCACGGTGTCCAGCGCCTTGACGACCCGCTCGGCCTGTTCCTCGCGGCTGCCTTGTCGGCGCATCCGCAAGGGAAACCGCACGTTCTCGGCGACCGTCAGATGCGGCAGAAGCGCATAGGACTGGAACATCATCGCGATGTCGCGCTTTTCCGGCGGCAGGTGGGTGACATCCTTGCCCCCGATGCTGACGGTGCCGCCACTGACCCGTTCCAGCCCGGCAATGATGCGCAGGAGCGTGGTCTTGCCGCAGCCCGATGCCCCGAGCAGCGACACGAATTCGCCCGACTGGATGTCGAGGTCGATCCCGTGCAGCACTTCGGTTCGGCCGAAGGATTTCTGTATCTGGCGAAGGGTAAGGTCGGACATTCAGGTATTTGCCACGCGGTTCAGGCCAAGAAGCCGGTCAAGAAGGACGATCAGCGTCACGGTCAGCACGATCATCATGGTGGAAACCGCCGCAACCGTCGGGTCAGGCGAGAATTCGAGTTGCCCGTAGATCTGCACGGGCAGCGTGTTCAGGCCGGGGTTGCGCAGGAACAAGGACAGCACCGCTTCGTCGAACGAGATGTTGAAGGCAAAGAAGGCCCCCGCCGCCAGACCCGGCCGGCATTGCGGCAGGACGACATGCCAGAGACGGCGCGACCAGCTGGCGCCCATCGTGCGGGCGGCCTCTTCCATGAACGGGTCGCTCTCGGCCAGCACCGCCAGCGTCGTGCGGATCACATAAGGCAGCGCAACGACGGTATGCGCGATCCAGAGCGCGAGGAACGAGGTGGTCCCGAACAGCGAACTCCACAGCATCAACATGCCGATGGCGAAAATGATGCTGGGAATGACCAGCGGCGACAGGAAGAAGGTTTCCAGCGACTGCCTGTTCACGCGCCGCGACAGGGCGATGGCCGCCGCGCCGCCGATCACGGTCGCGGAGACGGTGACAAGCGCCGCCAGCCGCAGCGACAGCCAGAACGCCTCGACATATTCGCGCGAGCCCAGCGCCTTGCGATACCAGTTCAGGGTGAAGCCCTGCGGCGGAAAGACGATGAACTGGCTTTCCGAGACCGAAACGCCGATCACCACCACCAGCGGCGCCAGCAGCAAGACCGCGGCGAGGATCACGAAACCCCAGGCCAGCCAGCGCAACCATGTCGGAATCGCCTTAACCATGCCGCGCACCAAGCCGCAGATAGGGGATCAGAACCAGCGCAAGGCCAAAGAACAGGATCACCGACTGCGCGGCGGCGAAGTTCCAGTCCAGCGTCTGCGTCACGCTTTTATAGATCGAACCGGCCAGAACCTCGATCCGCGCCCCGCCCAGCAGGCTTGGCGTGATGAAGGACGAGGCCGACAGCGTGAAGACCAGCAGCGATCCGGCAACAACTCCGGGCATCGACAGGGGCAGAACCACCCGCCTGATGGTTTGCAGAAAGCCGCAGCCCATGGTCCGCGCGGCTTCTTCCAGCCGCGGGTCGAGGCGGCTGAGAACGCCCAGAAGGCTCAGCACCATGAAGGGCAGCAACACCTGCACCATGCCCAGAACGATCGCGGACTCGGTATGCATCAACGAAAAACTCCGTCCGACCAGCCCCATGTCGCGCAGCGTCGTCGCCAGCGGCCCGGAGCGGCCCAGCAGGACCATCCAGCCGAAGGTGCGCACCACGACCGAGGTCATCAGCGGCAGGATCACCATCACGATCAGCCAGAGCCGCGCCTGCGGCCCGACGCGTGAGGTGATATAGGCCAGCGGAAAGCCGATTGCCGCCGTGACCGCGGTGATCACCAGCGACAGCCGGACCGTGCGCCACAGGATCGACGGGTAATAGCCATCCTGAAAGAACCGCGCGAAGTGCTCGAACGTCACCCCGTCCGGCCCCATCACCGACAGGACCAGCATCCGCATGATCGGCAAGATGAATCCCAGGACCAGCAATGCCAGTCCCGGGACAAGAAACAACCAGGCTTCCCTGCGGTTCGTCATGTGCTTTCGTCCCGCGGCCCGGGTTTGCTTCAGCGGGCGATCGTCTTGCCCCAGGCCTCGACCCATGCCGAGCGGTTGGCCTCGATGGCGACGGGGTCGAAGCGCATCAGTCCGGCGGTGGCGTCGGGACCGTAGACGACCGAGGCCGCCACGTCATCGGCCAGAACCGTTTTCGCGTTCGTCGGCGTGTAGCGCAGCGCCTCCGAGAAACAGGCCTGGGCTTCCGGTGCCAGTTCCATGTCGATGAACTTCGACGCCAGTTCGACGTTGTCACGGCCAGCAACGAGGCTTGCGGTGATGAAGCTGGCCGGCGTGCCCTCTTCGCCCTGCACGAACTTCACGTCCAGCCCCGCAAGTTGCAGCGTATAAGCGTAGTCCGAGGCATAGGGGGCGATCCAGGCGTCGTTCTGGGCGAACTCCTGCTGGATTTCCGGCGATTTCGACACCACGATCGCGCCCTGCTCGAGCAGCTTGGCAACCGCGTCGAGGCCGGGCTGGATGTTCTCGAGCGTGCCGCCCGAAATCTGGTTCAGCATCAGCATGCCGATCATGCCGTAGCCGTTCGAGATATCGGTCAGGACCAGACGATCGCTGTATTCCGGGTTCAGAAGGTCTGCCCACTTGGTCGGAGCTTCGGCCATCTTGTCGGCGGCATAGACCAGCCCGACCGCGGCGATCTGGTAGGCCGGGCCTTCACCGCTGGCGATGCCGGTCTTGGCGAAATCGTAGACATCGGCCAGGTTGGGGACCAGTTCGGGGTCGATCGGCTGCAACAGCCCTTCGCTCGCGCCGACGATCTCCTGCCCACCCGAGAAGTGGATGACGTCGAACTGCGGCGCATCCTTCTGGGCGCGGATCTGCGCGAAGGCATCGGCGGAATAGGCGGTCACGATGTTGACCTTGGCGCCGGTGGCGGCTTCGAACGGGTCGATGACGCAGGCGCGGTGCGCCTCTTCATAGGCGCCGCCGAACGAGTTGATGGTGATTTCCTGGGCCATGGCCGGAAGCGCGAAAAGGCCGACGGCGACCGAGCCGAGAAGAGTGCGTGAGGCGATAATCATGGTGTTTCCTATCTGTGGTCAACGGGGAAAGTCACGGGCCGAACCGAGGCGGCAACAAGCCGCCGCGGCCCGGTCAGGTCAGACGTGGCGGCCAAGCTCGACCATCCGCTCGCCCTTGCGGCGGATGATACGGCATTGCTCGACCACGGCATCGAAATTCTCTGTGATCTTGCCGAAGAAGTTGGGGGCGGTCCAGCCGGTCGGGCCGGCGGTGCGGGCACCCTCGCCATAGACAAGGCCGACTTCCCAGAACTCGTCCGGGTCCATCTTGAAGTAGTTCTTCGGCTGATAGAACCACAGCAACTCGCCCGGCGCCGGGAAGCTGGTGATGTTTTCCGGGCCGATGCTGGTCGGATCGAAGGTCTGCGCGCTTTTCGGCAGACCCATCATGATTTCGGGTCCGGTATAGGAGGCGTGAAGCGCCGGCCACTGCACCGGCTCGTGCAGCGCGCTCCAGATCGCGGCACAGGTCTTGGGTGCCGTATCCTCATAGAGAGTGATGATGCCCTTCACGTCGGTATCGAGAAACTTGAGATAGAGTTTGCGGTTCGCCATGGTGATGATTCCTACTGATTTCCTTCCATAGCAACAGATTTGGCGCAATTCGTCCAATCCAATTGGGGCATGTGAGCGATAAGAAACCCTTATGACCTCCTGCGAACCGATGATTTCAACCCCTGCCCGGCCCTGGCCGATGACCGGCGGGACGCGACCCGAGTGCCCGTTTCTTGCGGAAAAAAAGAGAAGACCGCACAATCCCGGTCCTGCCGGACAACCGCTCTCGGGGCCGCTTGTGACGACGAAAAAGCGGCTGCACCGCCCCGCCCGGCGGAGCCACGAACCGCCCGACCCGGTTTTGTCGCACAGTTCCCGCTCAACTGCTTACAGCTTCGGAAGGATTGCGCTAAACTGTGTCGAAACCAGAGGAAAGCCTCATGCCCTTGATCGGAATATCTCATTCGAGCGGCGTCTTTCGCAAAGGATACATATTGCACGCCCTGGCCGAAAACTGGCGCTCCCGAGGCATCGAGGTCGAGATCGGATCGGATTTCCCTCCGGCGGCCGACCTGGGCATCCTCCATCACAACTGCACGCGTCTGAATCCGGCCGATCTGCCGCCCTCCCCCGATGGCCTGCGGGTTCTGAACCGCGATGTCCTTGATATCTCAAAACGGCTCTATTCGGAGCTGATGCTGGCGGACGGCGACGATTGGGGTGGGCCCGTCATCGTGAAGTCCAATCTCAATCACTTCGGCGTCCCGGAACGCCACGGCGCGCCGCGCAACCGCCTGCGCGAGGTGCAGAAGTTGCTGGCAGGCTACAACTGGAAACTGGCGCGATGCCTGCCGCACAAGGTCTATCCGGTTCTGGCTTCGATCAGCGATGTGCCGGGTTGGGTCTGGCGGCGCGAGGATCTCCTGGTCGAACGCTTCCTGCCTGAACGCGAGGGCGATCTTTTCGCCATGCGCGGCTGGATTTTTCTGGGCGCGGCCAGCTATGGCTACCGGGTTGTTTCAACCCATCCGATGGTCAAATCGGCCAACAAGGTCAGCCACGAATATCTTGATGAAGTTCCGCCCGAGCTTGAAGCCGCGCGCCAGCGTATGGGGTTTGACTACGGCAAGTTCGACTACGTCGTTCATGACGGTCGCGCCATTCTTCTTGACGCGAACAAGACACCGACCTACTCGGGCGGCCCGCTATCGGACCGGCTCAAACGGTTGGCTGATGCAGCGACGGAGTTCCTGCCATGATGTCGCTGTCGCGCCTTGAGCCCGTCGTGGGGGCAGAGCGTCTTCTCCCCCCTGATGCTGCCTTCATGGCGCGTAGCGACCTCCACCAAACGCGGCTTTTGGGCTATCGACCGCGAAACCTCGATGCTGTTACGACCGTTTTGCTTGGCCTTTTAGGTGCGCGGCCCACCGTGCGCCACCGTTCCGGTGCGACCGACGAAATCCTGACGTTTCTGGCCGGGTCCGGGTTGCGGATCGAGGAGGAGATGCACCTGTTCGAAACCGCCGATGAGGCCGAAGCGATCGCCGACCGCCTGATTGCACGGGGCAAGCGGCTCTTTTGGTATTATCCGCTGCGCGAAGGGCGCTTCGCCGAGGACGCGCATGTGGTGCCCCCGGTACTGTGGGCGCGATTGAACAACAAGGAGCATCTTGGCGATCTGGTGCCGGCCGGCGCGCTGGCCAAACGCCGGGTGATGCCGCTTGCGCAATTGGGGCACGATCTGGCCGAGCGCCCGGCATACCTGAAGGCAGCAGGACAGGCCGCAACAGCCTGGGGCTTTGCCGTGCGCCATGTGTGCACTGATGACGACGTGACGGCCGCGCGTGCGGATTTTACGGAGCAAGGCGTTGAGCGTATCCTTGTGGAAGAGGCCGTCGATGTCACAACATGTTGGTGTGCAAACCTGAGCGTGCTGGATACGGCGGTGACCTATCTTGGCGCTGCCGAGCAGACCTTTTCGACACCGACGCGGCAATCGGGCAGCGTGATCGACCCTGAAGTCCCCTTCCCCGCAGCGGGGGTCTCACTGGCGCTAGAAGTGGCCGCGGCGGCGCATCGCGAGGGTTTTCGCGGGGTGTGCGGACTCGATATCGGCCAGGCCCGCGACGGCCGCTTGATCGTCTTCGATCCCAACTTCCGCTTCAATGCCTCGACGGCGCAGGTCTTGCTCCATCCCGCCGCCGTGGCGCGCAGCGGCCTTGGCGTCAGCACGTCCTTCGCCGCACAGCCGGCCCTTCCAATCAGTGAGGTCATTGCCCGGATCGCCGGTCCGGTTGCCGATGGCTGGTTCGTTCCGACCCGCCTGATCGACCAGACGCTCTTGCCGGCCGCCGAGGGAACAGGCTCCTGCACCGGCTTCGTGATGGGCAGGACGCGGGCCGAGGCGAATGACAACGCAGCCACGCTCAGCGCGCTGATTGCCGAGGCGTAAACGGGGTCTGGCAGGCGAACGCGGTCCGGCCTGGACAGTGATCCGCCCGATGCCGCGCGCTGGACCACGGCTTTCGCGCCGGTCCAGCCTTGGGGGTCACGGATTGGCGCGGGTGATTGCGACCTGCCAGGCGATCGGGCCGTCCTGCAGGTATTCGAACGTGAACCTGCCCGGATGCATCGCCTCGATCCGGTTCAGAAGCGGCACGGGTGCGTGATCGTTGATCAGCACGAAGGCCTTGCCGGGGGCCAGCGCGTCGATGGCGGCAAAGACGGTTGCGTGGCGTTGCGGCGGCATCATCGGCCGCAGGTCGACGATCGCGGGGGTATCGTCAGCGGGGGATTGGACGTTGGTCATTGGTGTGTTTCCTGATTTGCGTGACCATTTGCATCCGCCTTTTAAAAAATATTGTCAATATTCTTTTGATGGATTAAGACCGCTTTCGATATCAGGGGCGCGAGGCCGAGCGTCTTCCCGAGAGCCGGAAAATCCGGCCTCCCGCCCGACGGCAGCACCCGTGGCGGAACCGACCGGAGAGACCCCATGCAACTGACCATGCTGTCTGACTACGCGCTGCGGATCCTGCTCTATGCCGCGGCCCATCCCGACCGGCTGGTGACGATCGACGAAACGCTCAGGGCCCTGCCCGCCTCGCGCGGGCATATCATGAAGGTGGTCCTCACCCTTGGCCAGGCCGGGTTCCTGCGGTCGCAACGCGGGCGCGCCGGGGGGTTCACGCTGGCCTTGCCGCCCGCCGACATCAGGCTGGGCGACGTCCTGCGGCATACCGAACCCCATTATCAGATGGTCGAGTGCATGGGGTCGCATAACGCCTGTCCCATCACCAGCGCCTGCAGGTTGCCGGCTGTCATGCAGGAGGCACTGGCCGCGTTCATGGCGGTCATGGACCGTCACACGCTGGCCGATGTGATGTTGCAGCCATCCGATTTCCTGCCACAGGCGGCGGCGGGCTGAGCCTGCGCCTTCTCGGCCTGCGTGATTTCGCCGCCAGACTGGATCGACCCGTGAGAACACATATGTCAGACTCGACTTATCCACCCACCAGACGCACAACCGCCCGAACCGAACCCCTGGCGTCGCACCCTGACGCCCGCTTGGCCCGACATTGACAGGAGGCAGGACGCTTGACCAACCAGCAAACACAGACCGCAGAGGCCGCGACAAATCCCTTGGCGCATCTTGGCCGCATCATCGCCATTGCCAGCGGCAAGGGCGGCGTCGGCAAATCGACCGTGACCGCGAACCTTGCTGTCACCCTGGCGCAGCGGGGCCTTCGCGTCGGGCTGGTCGATGCCGACCTGTACGGGCCGTCAATCCCCGGCATGCTGGGCATCCCGCTTGGCGCCCCCCCGGCCACCTCGCCAAGCGGCAAGATCATTCCGGCCGAGGCGCATGGGGTCAAGGTCATCTCGATGGGGATGCTCACCGGCGACGACAATCCGGCGGTGCTGCGCGGCCCGATGGTGACGAAGTATCTGCGGATGTTCGTCACCCAGGTCGAGTGGGGCGAGCTGGATGTCCTGTTGCTCGACCTGCCGCCGGGCACGGGCGACACCCAACTGACGCTGGCGCAGTCATTCCCGCTGACCGGCGCGGTGGTCGTGTCGACGCCGCAGGATGTGAGCCTCAAGATCGCCCGTCGCGGCCTGCGCATGCTGGAACAGGTGAACGTGCCGATCCTCGGGATCATCGAGAACATGAGCGGCTTCACCTGCCCATCCTGCGGCGACGTCACGCATATCTTCCAGCAGGGCGGCGGCGCGCGCATCGCGACCAGCCTCGACGTGCCCTATCTCGGCGCCATCCCGCTTGATCCGGCCATCGTCGATGGCGGCGATTCCGGCGTCCCGCTGATGGCCGCTGCCAGCGACAGCCCGGCAGCGCAGACCTACGCCGAAATCGCGGACCGGCTGATCGGTGACATGGCCTCCGCCGCCGGTCTGCCCCCCTTTGACTGGGATGTCGCGACAGGCGAAGGCCGGCCCGCCCCGGCAGGGAATGAGGTAGCGGGCCGCCCACTGGCGCTCGACCATGACGTGACCGGGTTGACGATCCGGTGGGCCGATCGTGTTCAGAAGATCGACCCGCGCGACCTGCGGCTTGCCTGCCGCTGTGCTGCCTGCCGCGACGAGATGACCGGCAAGCCGCTTCTGGAGCCGGACAAGGTGCCGCTCGACGTGGTTCCGACCCGGATCTGGAGCGTCGGCAACTACGCCCTCGGCATCGCCTTCAGCGACGGGCACCAGTCGGGCATCTACACCTTCCCCGTGCTGCGCGGCATCGAAAGCGCGGAGGCCGAGGATGTCTGACGACACCCAGCCCCGCCGCATCCGCGCGCAGGCCTCGCCGCTCGATCAGCGGACCATGCGCTTCATCCTCGACGCACCGATAGAGGCCGGGCGATCGGCAAGTTTCGATGCAACCACGGCCGAAGCCCCGCTGCCGCAGGCCCTGTTCGCGATCGAGGGCGTGGCGAAAGTGCAGGTCACCGGCGAGACGATCCTGATCACACGGGCGCCGGGAAGCGAGTGGCAGGCGCTCAAGGCCCCCATTGCCGCAGCGATTCGTGCGGTGCTCGACAGCACCGATCAACCGCTTGGCAGCGCATCCACCACGCAAGCGACCGAAGGCAGCGATGAGGCGCTGCTGGCGGCGGTGACGGAGTTGCTCGAAACCAAGGCAAACCCCTCGATCGCCAGCCACGGCGGCCGTATCAGTGCCGAGGGCGTGCAGAACGGCATCGTCTATCTGCGCATGTCCGGCGGCTGTCAGGGCTGCGCCGCCTCATCGGTGACGCTGCGCAAAGGCGTCGAAACGATGTTGCGCGCGGCCTTGCCGCAGATCCGCGAGATCGTGGACGTGACCGATCATTCAAGCGGGCAAAACCCCTTTTACCGCCAGACACCGGGCCAAAGCCCGATCGCCACGCGCGTCCTGCCCCCGGATTCGGTCGCCTGGGAGGACGGTCGGCTGGTGATCGACCCCGACTACCTCGCGCCACGCCTCGGGCTGAAGCCGGACGCGTTGCAGGCGGCATTGGAGCGCGGCGAGGTCGTCGTCACGACCGAAAGCGCGGCTGCGGCGACCTCCGGGCGAACCCGCGTGACCGCGCGCAGCGCAACGCGCGCCTGGGCGGCCGATGTCATGCCCGACGGATCGGCGCGCGAGGTTCCGCCGCCCAAGCCGCTGTCGGCGTCCGAGCGCGCAACCAGCACGCTGCCGCATCGGGTGCGCGCGCATCTCGAGGCGCTGCCGGATGACAGGCTGCCGATCACCTATGGCCGCCTCGCGCGCGATCTCGGGATGTATGCGCCGGGCTCGATCCGCGCCGTCACCGCCGCGCTCGAAACCACCATGCGCGAGGATGCCGCGGCAGACCGCCCGTTCCTCGCCGCGCAGGTCGTCGGCCGCGGCTCCGGCAAACTGCCCGGCAAGGGGTTCTTCGACCTTGCCCGCGCTCTGGGCCGTGGCCCGCGCCCGGATGAGACAGAGGCGGCTTTCCACCAGAGGCACGTAACCAGGGGCCTCGAAACTGGCTGACAAGGACGGCGCCACGGGGTAGCAACGGTAATGGGCGAGCACACCGAGCGGGCGGCAGCGCAACGGTCGATGCCACTCATGCAGGCTGCGGCTTGCGGCCAGGCTATTGGCTTGTCGGCGGGAGCGGCGTTCGCCACCGACTTGCCAGAAATATGCGGATTTCCGTTGCTTTAAGGGCTCATACGCCCTCTCGGAAACCAGCATTGTGGGGCGTTATTCGGCCGCCCCGGACGCTGCAACGGATTGGCCGCCGCCCTGACCGCCCATATTGCGGCATCCTCGACGTAATGCTGGCCGAGCGCCGCCACGCGCCGAAATACGCCGGCCGCAGGGGCAATCCGTTGGCTCCGCACTTGGCCCGCTTGCGCAAATCGAACCGAAGTCTGGCAAACCCGCAGACTCTCGTTCTGAACAAGTGACAGCCGGGGCAGGTCAAGAAAGGCACGATCTCATGGCTGACGTCGATGCCGCGCCGCTGCAGCAGAACTACACCCCGTTAAAACCAGTCTTGGGCCAAGGGAAATCCGTAGATACTATTGCTCTCCAACCCCAACTCCCGGCGCAGCACGCGGCTTCGAACCGCGCAATCCAGCCGATCCGCCGAAAGCTCCGATCGCAGTTCGACAAGCTCCGCCTGGCGACCATAGTATTCCTCTTCGACGTCAAGCAGTTCGGAAAGCTGCCGCGTGCCCATTTCCAGATACTGACGGCGGTAAAGCTCGCGGGTTTCCGACAGAAGGGCGATCTGTCGATCCAGCATCTCGCCCTTGCGCGCGCCCGCCTCAAGCGCGCGACGCAATCCGCCCTCGGCAATGTCGTTTTCCAGCTGCGCGACCTCCAGTTGCGCCGTTGTCGCCGCCAGGACGTTGCGCGCCACATTTGCCTTTGCGGTCAACGCGCCGCCTTGCAGAAGATCGGACTGAATGTCGAGGTTGACACCCACGGGAAGGGTGCTGGTCCCCAGTTGCCCGCGAAGAACCGGTTGCAGCAAAACCCGGGGCGCCAGCGCGTTTTCGGCCTGTTGCAGCACAAGCTGCGCGCGCGCCTCGCGCAAGCGCGCAATAAGCAGCGCGTCAGAGTCGCCCGAAGCCGTGCAGGCGCGCGGCGAGATCGCGATCCGGCCGCCGCTTGCCTGTCCCGACAGCAGCATCAGCCGGTCGCGCGCCTCGGCCAGCGCCAGTTCCGTGTCGTTGACCAGGAACGCCGCCGATTGCAGGCGCCGTTTGCTTTCGAGCAGATCAGTAGAGGATACCGCCCCGCTTTCGACCCGCGCGGACACCAGCATTTCCAGCTCGCCCAGTGCCTTGAACTGTTTGCTGTAGACCGCAAGAAGCTCCGCCTGCCGCTGCACGTCGTCATAGGCGCGAAGAAGCTCCAACAGAACCTCATCCACGGATTTCTGAAACTCGATATAGTTGATCTGCAGATCGAAATCCGCCACCTTGACCGCTCGATCGGCGTTGCCGCCATCGAACAGGAGCTGCGAGCCGGTCAGAGCCACCCCTGGTGCGCCGCTCCCCGCCGGCCCGACCCCGCCGCCCAGCGACAAGCTCAGGCTGGGGAACAGGACCGCGCGCTGCACTCGCACCTCATCGGCGCTGGCCGACACCCGGCTGGCGGCCTCACGCACCGTGGGGCTGACGAGAAGCCCGTTCTGCGCGACGCTTTTGACGTCCGCACCAGTGGCTGCGGTCAGGGGGGTCAGCGTCTCGGCTCTCGCGATGATCGCGGCCTCGGTGCCGTCCGGTTCAGGCAGGCCCGCACAGCCTGCCAGCACGCCCAAAGCGACAGCCGCCAGAACACCCTTGCGGACGAAAGTCATGCGAGAGGAGCCGATCCGTTCCATCCGGGCCTCAGTTCAGCCGCCCGAGCACCAGATCGGCGCATTGCGGACGCCGCCAGACTGCGCGTTCGACCTTGCCGTCGCCGTCGAAGTAGACGCGATACTGACAGATCACGCGATCCCGTGCGGTCAGCGGCAGGGAAAGGAGGAACTCATGAGAGCCGTCGCCATGGCCAAATGCAGGACGCCCCAGGATGGATTGCAGCTCATCCGAGGACTGCCCCACGGCGACGCGGCGCACCTGGGCGATCTCGCGCTGGCTTCCTGTGCGGACATAACGCATGTCCATGTCGGCATATTCCCGCGACACCGAGGAGAACTCGATACGCGGGTTCACCTCGTTGAGCGGATCGCCGCCTTGCGCCATGGCAGCCCCGGAAGGCAGACTCAGCAGAAGGGCCAGCGCCAGAAGGGCACCGCGCCCACCGAACCATCGTGTCATGTCGTGAACCTCGCTTGGGTCATGAGAATTGCAGAGGGATGCCGCAGAACCGGGGGTTGGCGGGAGGTAGAATCATCTTTCACGAAGCGCCTCCTGTGCCCGGTTGAACGGTTTGATGAGATATTGCCAGACAGTCTTTTCCCCGGTGCGGATATCGACCGTGGCGATCATGCCGGGGACGATGGGAAAACGGGTGCCGGCGGTGTTGGTGAGGTAATCCTCGCGGGTGCGTATGTAGACCCGGTAATAGACCTGATCCGGCTTTACCTCGTCGCGCACGGTGTTGGGCGAGATCGTCACCACCTCACCAGAGAGCCCGCCGAAGATCGCGTAATCGTAGGCCGACACTTTCACCTGCGCCTCCTGCCCCGGATGGATGAAGGCGATGTCGCGCGGCGAGATGCGCGCCTCGACAAGCAACTGGTCGTCCATCGGCACGATCGTCATGAGCTGCCCGCCGGGCGACACCACGCCGCCGATGGTGGTGACCGCGATATCCTTGACGATCCCGCGCATCGGGGCGCGGAACACCAGCCGGTCAAGATGATCCGAGCGCCCGCGCATGATCGAGGCCTGAACCTCGGCCTCGGCGTTGACGTGCTGCAATTCCTCGCCGATCTGCACCCGCGTGTCGGCCCGCAGGCGGGCGATTTCCAGTTCGGTCTGGACGGCTTCGCGGCGGAGGCGGATCACCTCGACCCGGCTGGCCGCACCGCTCGATTGCAGCTTCTCGACAATATCCAACTCCTGCCGTGTCAGTTCCAGTCCCTCGGTCAGGCCCGACAGCGCCTCATCAAGGCTCATGCGGCGCGAACGGAACAGCGCCAGTTCGTTGGCCCGCAACTGCGCGAACTCCTCACCCGCGAGCGCCTCGGGGAAATCCACGGCATCGGCATCGGCCAGCTCGGCCCGCAGCCGCGCCGCCGCCGCGATGGAGGCATGATATTTCGCCGCCGCCTCCTCCACATTCGAGGCCGAGCGCGTCGGGTCCAGCCGAGCCAGCACCTCGTCCGCCTCGACGATATCGCCCTCCCGCACCTCGATCCCGGCGACGATCCCGCCATCGAGCGACTGGATCACCTGCTCGCGTGAGCTGGGGACCACCGTGCCCTGGCCATTGGACACCTCGACCAGCGGAAAGAACCAGGCCCAGCCGAGAAACAGCACGAGCATCGCAAAGATCAACCAGACCAAGCGGCGTTCGCCGCGCGCCGTCGCGCGATCTTCCGTCGCAAAGGTCGCGGTCATGCCGCCGCCTTTCCGCCGCGCAACTGCGCCAGCACATTGTCCTTGGGTCCGTCCATCGCAATGGTTCCGTTGCTGACCACGATCAGCCGGTCCACGATCCGCAGCATCGCCGGGCGATGGGTCGCAACGATGACGGAGGTTTCGGGGCTTAGCCGCCCCAGCACGTCGATCACCGCCGCCTCGGACACTTCGTCGAACGAGGCGGTCGGTTCATCGAGCAGCAGCACGTTCGGACGGCGCAGCAGCAGCCGCGCCAGAAGCAGGCCCTGTTTCTGCCCGCCCGACAGGCCAATCCCGCCCTCCAGGATCATGTGATCGAGCCCCTCGGGTAACCGGTGCACGAAATCGACCAGCCCCATCTGCCCGAGCATGTCGAGGATCTCCCCGTCGCTCGCGGTCGGCGCGCCCAGGGTCAGGTTCTCGCGCAGGGTGCCGTGAAACAGCCGCGCGCCCTGTCCCATCAGGCTGATGTCGCGCCGGATGTCGGCCGGGTCGATCAGAGCAAGCACCACGTTGTCCACGCGGACCTCGCCCGCCAGCGGCTCCAGCAGCCCCGACAACGCCGAGAGCAGCGTGGACTTGCCGGCCCCGTTGCGGCCCAGAATGGCGATGCGCTCTCCCGGCGCAATGGCCATCTGCCCGACCTTCAGGACCGGAGTTTTCGGGTCATGGCCGAAAATCGCGTCCTTGATCCGGAAATCGCCATGGATCACCGGTTTGTGGATCGGTTGCGCCTCGACCGGGGTATCCACCGGCAGGCTCATCAGACCGTCGAGCGCCTGGCGGGCCACCTGGGCCTGTTGCCAGCGGTTCATGATCTGGGTGACCGAGGCCAGCGGCGCCAGCATCCGCGACGAGAGCATCGAGGCTGCGACCAGCACGCCGGTGCTCATGTCGCCCGCGATCACCAGCGGCGCGCCGAAGAAAACAACCACCGCGAACACCCCGGCCTGCACTGTCTGCGCCCATGAGGACAGCCGGTTCACCAGATCGCGTTGCGCCATGGAGGATGCCGACGTGGTCTCGTTGTAGTGGTTCCAGAGGTTCTGAAAGCGTGCCTCGGCCTGAAGCGACTTGATGTCGTCCATCCCCTGCACCGCCTCGACCGTCATCGCGCTGCGCAGCGAGCTTTCGCGGGTATTGGCCTCGGCCAGACGCCGCAGACGTTTCTGCGCCAGCAGCCCCGGCACCACCATCAGGACCATCGCGGCCAGCGGGATCCATACCAGCGGCCCGGCGATATAGTAAAAGAGCACGCTGAACAGCAGAAAGAACGGCACATCGGCAATCGCCGCCACGGTGCTGGAGGTCATCATTTCGCGAACATGTTCCAGTTCGCGGATCTGCGAAATGAAGGTGCCGGTAGAGCGCGGGCGCGCGGTGTTGCGCACCCGGAGCGCATGACCGAAGACCCGGTCGGAAATCCGCAAATCCGCTGCTTTGCCCGCCACATCGGTGATCCGGCTGCGCGCAATCCGCATCAGCAGGCCGAAGAACGTGGCCAGCATAACCCCGATGAACAGAACCCAGAGCGTGCTCATCGACCGACCAGGGACCACCCGGTCATAGACCTGCATGGCGAAGATCATGCCAGCCAGCGCCAGCACATTCGTCACGAGTGACGCAACCATGACGGCGCGATAGGGCGCCATGTCGGCCAGCACGATGGTTTTCAGCCAGTCCGGACGCCACGGCGCGATATAATCGTCGATCCGCCGGTCGGGGCGGCTCGACAAGGGGCGCAGCACAAAGAGCCGCCGCAGCCGGGCGCAGAGTTCCTCGTGCGTGAACGGGATTTCCAGCCCCTCCTCGCCCGCGAAAGCAATGCCGAAACCGTCGGCCGTTTCCCGCTGGATGACGCCGATCTCGCCGCCGTCGAACTCGGCCACGAGCGGAAGACGAAGGCCCGAGATTGCCTCGGGCCGTGCGTCGGTTTCAAGAAGGGACAGGCCAGCAGTCCGGGCCAACCGTCCGATCTGGTCCCGATCCCCCGACCAGGCCAGATCGAGCCGCATGCGTTCTGGCGAGACGGCGATGCGGTAATGCGCGGCCACGCGCAACACCGCATCCATCCAGCCCTGCTGGGGATCGACCCCGCCAGAGGCGGCGCGAACGACACTGGTATCTGCCCCCATCGGCTCAGACCTCATAGAGCGCGCCAGACTGAAGCTCGTCGTCCAGTGCCGATGCGTATCCGTTCCAGTCCGCACCGGCTGCGTCGCCGCTTCCGCTCGCGGACGGTGCCGGCGCGGGGGCCTGTTCCTCCGGCAGACTGGCGGTCAGATCCTCGTCGGCAGCCCCGGAGGACATCACCTCGTCGAAGCGGACCGGATCGGTCGCGGGCTCGTCCGTCTCGCCTGCCGGCGGCTCGGTGCCGAGCGACGCCAGGCCGAAGCTTTCGCCACCGAAGGACGCGAAGGACATCATCATCGGCCCTCCGGCAAAGAGCAATGAGAACCCGCCGATCGGTGGCGTCACCGTCGCATCCTCGACCGTGAGCGTTACGTCGCCGCCCCCTGCAAGCGTGCCGGTATAGGTGCCGTCCCCGTTGTCGGTCCAATCCCCGGACAGTGACACACCGTCTTCCGCCGTGCCCTTGATGGTCAGCAGATTGTCCGCGTCGGATATGGCCTGCACCTGCTCGGGAGTCAGATCCGTGATCGAGTTGGTCCCCTCGATCCCCAGTTCCAACGTCTCGATGTTGCGCAGCTGCGCCGCGAGCTGGGCGCCGCTCAGGCTTTCGCCATAGCGCAGGTGGACGGTATCCTCGCCGGCGTGACCGTTGATCGCCTGCCCGGTCCAGATCAGGCTGTCATCTCCCGTGGTCGGCAGTTGCGAACTGATCCGCAGCGTTGCGGTGCCGGTCACCACGGCGGATTCGTCCGTTCCGTCCACGGTCCTGGCCGTCACGTTGATCTGAACCCCCGCGGTTCCGGCATCCTGATCGGTCAGCGCCGATGCAGCCTGGCGGAAACCCAGGGCGTCGAGATCGGCCTGGCTCAGCCCGGTCAGAATGTAGGTATCGGTCCCTGCATCATAGCTGATCCCGGAGGTGATGATCCCGGTCCCGACATAGAAGGAGGCGAAGTTCCCCAGGCCCTGCAGTGTCAGCGTTACGGTCTCGACGCTCTCATCCGGCGCGGCGGCGACCGAGGCATCCTCGAAATCGGCCATCGCGGCGTTCAGGTTCAAGGGCACGATGCGACCCTCGGTCCCGAAGGAGTTCGTGGGCGCCAACTCGATTCCGTTGGCTACGGGGTTCACCGTCACCTCGCCAATCGGCAGCACATCGACGCGTTTGTCCGACAGCGCCGTTTCCCCCGAGGTCACGGTCAGCTGAAGGCTGTCCAGCGTGCCGCTCCAGTTCTGCGGCGGCAGAATACCGATATAGGGCGGCATCGGCGTCCCGCCCCCGGCCAGAACCCAGGTGTTCATGCCGCCGGACCCGCCGGCGTTGGTCGCCATCTCGGCCAGACTGGCATTGCCCGCGCTGGGGCCGGTGTAGAGCAGGAAGCCCTCCGGCAGGTTGGACAGAAGAACCGCGACGATCTCCTCCGACCCGTCGCTGTCCGTCAGCGCGAGCCCCAGGTTCAACTCGATCAGCGAGGCATTGGTGGAATCCGCCGCCTCGTTGCCAGAGACCGGACCGGGAGACGTGAAGGTTACCCCGTCGTTGCTGATTTCGACCGGCAGGGTTGTCGTCCCGGTCGAGGTCATCGCGGTTGCGCCGGTTTCTACGTTGCGCACCCAGGCATCCACCGTGAGGCTGCCTTGCGTCATCGTATCCGGGGTGAACACCATGTCCACCGGGTCGCCCATGGAGACACCGCCGATGACGTAATAGGAGCCAACGGGAATACCCGGCACATCGGTCACGGTCTGGGGCGTATAGGTAACCCCGCCCACCGTCAGAACCCCGGCGCCAAGGCCATTTGTCCCGTCGATCTGAAGATACAGATCGCCGTTTTCAATCGACCCTGCGGCGCCGTCGGCCAGGTTGTCCACGGTGACCGTCAGCGGGATTTCGGTGTCGGTCTCGGTCAGCACCCCGTCGGGATCGGCGGCACCCAGAACGATCGAGATATCGGCCGGATCGGTCACCGGATCGACCGGGATATAGGGAGAGATCGTCGCAGTCTCGAACCCCCCGCCCCCGGCAACCGCCGAGGTCAGGGTCGCGTTGAACGAGAAAGGCGAACCAAGATTGTTGTCGTTGCCATCCTGCCGTGGAGTCACGACGATGCTGTCCATCAGCGCGTCGAGCTTGGCCTGAACGGCAGACGCATCATCCACCGCCAAGGTCATCACCGACGCGGTCCAGGTTTCCACCCCGGCAATGACCGTGCGCACCATCCCGGACACCTCGGTGCCCGCGGGCAGATCGGTGATCGTGACCGTCAGAATGCTGGGAGTCGTCGTGGTCGCAAGAACTTCAGCGTCGATCATCTCGGACAGCTGAAAGCTGATGTCCTCGGTGGTGGACGCATCGGTGTATTCCCAGGTTTCGATGCTCGGCGGCAAGCCCGGCGCGCCCGGCGTGAAGGACGTGGTCAGTTCCCAGTCCAACCGATCTTCAAGAACGCTGGTGGTGACCCCCGCCTGATCGCCGCGATCCTGCGTCTGTACGACAATCGAGATCGGCGCATCGGTGATGCCACCCGCGCTGGTGCCGACGGTGAACACGACCGGCAAGGTCAGACCACCCGCCCCGATCGAGAGCGCCTGAGGCCCTTGGTAGACCAGCAACCAGACGCCACCGCCGACCAGTTCCCCACCTTCGACGGTCACACCGTCCGGCACGCCCTCGACGATCACACGGACCAGATGTTCGCTGCCATCATCGTCGGGGGCTGCGATGTTCAGACCAAGCGTGACCTGGGTGCCGGCGGTATCGACCAGGACCGAGGAGCCTGTTACCGAGCCGCCAACCCCGCCGCCAACGTCGATGTTGTCGAGAGACAGGACAGGCTGATCGGTCACCGGTGTCGCCGACAGGTCGAAGTGGCCGGCGATCCAGTCGCTGGTCACCGGGGCCACGGTGCCATCGCCCGGGTCGGTGATCCTGTAGAACAGATCGAATCCGCCCAGCGTGCCGTCAAGATGCGCGCCTCCCTGCGCAGACAGTTGCTGGGCCTGTGCCGCCGTCAGTTCGTAATACTGGACGCCGCCCACATCGACGATGGGCAGGCCGGCCAAGGCCAGCGGCGCCTCGGAGCCGGGTGTGCCTGTGTAGAGGGTGAAATCGCCCTCGGTATCGGACACCCGGATGCGAACACCCTCAAGCGTTTCGTCCGTGTCGCCGTTCTGATGGACGATCCCCATGCTGATCGACTGCAGCACATCCTCGACCAGCGACGCGCCCGTTGTGATGGTCGCCTCGGGCGACGGCTCCACCGTGAAGGTCACCGCATGAGCGGTCCCGGTCAGCGACGCGCCGTCGTTCTCGGTGGTCACCGGCACCAGATCGAAGACCACGGTTCCGCTGAAGTTTTCCGGAACCAGGATTTCGACATCACCCAATTGCGAGGCACGCAGCACCCACACCCGGTCCTCGCCGGTCACGTCGGGGCCGGTCAGCGGGGTGCCGTGGGACAGGCCGAAACCGTCCGGCAATCCGGTGATCTGCATCGTCAGCGTTTCCGAGCCGTCGGCATCGGTCAGGCTGACTGATACCAGATCGGCCAAAGCCACGCTGTCCACGCCGCCGTCAAGCTCCGCCTCGATATATGCCTGCGGCGTCACTGCAACGCTGGCGACGTCTGCGACCCCCTTGACCTCGACCTGCATGGTCAGGGTCTCCACCGCGGAGACGTCCTCATAGATGGTTCCACCGACATCGAGCCGATCCACGGACTGGGCCGAGACCGTCAGCGTGAAGTCGTCGTTGCTGTTGAGCGGCGGGCGCAGGGTCAGCGGCAGCGACGAATCGAAACCCTCGATCGTGACCGAGCCCCCGGTTATCGGCAGCACCGACCCGTTATAGGTCAGGACGGCACCGACCGGGATATCCGAAATGGTGATGTTGAACACCTCGGACGGGTCCGAGCTTGTCGGCCGGATCGACAGCGGAATCTCCGTGTCCTCGAGGCCAAGGGCGCGCGCGCCCAGAGACAGAGTCACATCATCCGCCACGGGCGTTATCAGCACGTTGGACAGATAGGCCTCGCCGCTGACCGCTTCGACATAGTCGCCGCTGCCGACCACACCGTCGTCGTCGTAGTCGAGGGTCAACGCCTGCACCCGGATGCGGAACTGGCCGGAGAAGTTGTCGGTGGCCCGGAACTCCAGTGTATCCAGTGCACCCACAGGCACGTCGATGGGCGTGCCGTTGAACAGCACCTCCTGCGTTACACCGCCTTCGGTCCAGCGGAACATCGACCCGATGGCATTGGTCGGAGTGCCGTCGCCGCTCAGAAGCTCGGGCGTCAGCCGCGCAAAGGTCAACTCGCTGGGATCTTCGTTGGTCCAGCCAAGGCTCAGGTCGAAACCATCGCTGTTCAGGTTGAACCAGGTATCCTCTTGGGCCGGGGAAGAAAATTCAAACCCCGGCGTCATGGTCAGGTCGGGCGTGCCATTGCCGTCGGTGTCCGTGGTGGTGCCGTCGGGATTGATCCGCTCGGGAACGGCGGTCACGACCACGGTCAGATCGTGGATTTGCGTGGTCTCATCGAACACCGTCGCACCATCAACAGTGCTCGTATCCCGCGTGGTGATGTTCAGCGCGATCGTCACATCGCTGCTGTCATGGTTCGGCGGCGTGATGGTGAAGCCTTCGAGATAGGTCTCGCGATCCGCCTCGTCGCCAGCGGTGAAGGTGATCGTGTAGGTCGTTCCGGTCAGACCGGCGGTTGCGATGACACCCGTCGGTAGCGACGCGGGAGCATTGACCTCCCAGTCCGCCGGCACCTCGAAGGACATCTGGGTGATCACCTCGGTCCCGCCAACGCCGGTGCTGCTGTCGGTGACGTTGATGCGCGACAGGAAGGCAATGGGGCTGTCTTCCTCGCCCGTAACATCCCCGACTTGCACGTCGTCCGCAACCGGCGTGACGCGCAGGTTCAGCGTGACGCTGTTGTCGGTGGTATCGGCTTCGAGCTGCCCGGGCACATTCGCGCCGGTGTTCCCGAGATACCCGTCGGAATCGTAGTCCTGGGCGTTGAGGGTGACCTCGATCCCTTCCAGATCGCCGCTGAAATTCCCGGTTCCGCCAATGACGATCGAGGGAAGCGCGGTGGTGCTGGTGCTCAGGCCGGGCGCATCGACGATCAGGCTCGCGCCGTTGTCAAGGGTGCTGCCGTTGACGACGATCTGCGAACCCGTGTTGTTGGTGATGGTAACCGAGCGGATTTCGCTGCCGTCCAGATCGGTGAAGCTTGCCGCGAGGATGCCGGAGATATCGACCGACGTGTCTTCCTTCAGCGTCACGTCCGCTTCGGTAACGCCGGTGAACACGATGGCATCGGCATTCGCCACCGTCGACACATCCACGCCGGTGTCGAAGGTCAGTGTCGCCGGGTCGGTGTCGGCCTGAACATAAACCAGCACGCTGGTCGTGCTGTTGGCACCAGCCACGCCGGCCAGCTTGTTGCCCGAGGCGTCCACCTCGAAGCTGTCCACGCTGTAGGTCACCTCGAAGTTCGCCGAGCTGTGCGCGGGCGGCAGAACCATCAGCGTCTCGAACTGGGCGCGGGACATGGGCAGGTTGCCCGCGGCGCCCATGGCGCCCGCCTCCGTCAGCCCAGCATCGCTCAGAACGATGGTCACGCTGCCGGTCGCATCGATGACATAGGTGCCGCCGGTGCCGCCGATCCAGGACAGGATCGCGCCCTCCGGCAGGCCGGACAGGGTGATCTCGCCGATCCGTTCTGAGATGGCGTTGTTGCCCGCCGAAAGTGCCGAGTCGGTGATCGTCGGAGCGTTCAGCCCCAGCGCGATCGCCGTGTCTTCCAGGGTGTTTATCGCCGCATCATCCACGCTGATCGACGCCGGATCGGACACCGGCGCGACATTGATCGTCACGGTCGACGTGGCCGCCGCCCCGTCGTCATTCGTGGTGAACACGAACACCTCGGTTCCGCTGAAGTTCGGAGCCGGAACGTAGGTCACGAGGCCCGCGGCGCTGATCGTCAGGGTCCCATGGATGAACTCGTGCACAACGCTGCCGTCACCCTGCGTCGTCGAACTGGTCGGCGGAAGCCCGCCCTGGGTGACTGTGGTGTTGGCCGCAGTCAGGTCGGCCGACAGGGTGAAGCTGTCGCCGGTGCTGTCCTCGTCAATGTTGCGCTCCAGCGTCGCGACCGGCGCGTCGTCGGCCACCGTGATCGTGAAATCGGCAACTGAGGTGTCGCCGTCGCTGTCGCGGGCTTCTACGCCAAAGGTCAGATCGAGGCTGGTCGCGCCATCATGGTCAATAGGACCCAGAAGCTCGAACGTATAGCCCGCCAAGGCTGAGGTCGGATCGGTCAGGGTCACGATGAAGACCGTATCGCCCCCCACGCCCTTGCGCGCGGTCAGGGTATGCTTGTCGGGAGACAGCTCATAGACCAGATCCACATTGCCCGAGCTCAGCCCGGCCGGCGGGATGGTGGTGGTGAGCGTTACGTCAACGTCGTCCTCGCCCGGCGTCAGGTAGAGCATTCCGCTCACCTCTCGCTGGTTGGCGTCGGGGTTGCTTCCGGTGGCCAGGAATTGCTCGTCGAGCGACCCGTCGTCCGGCGTGCCCAGCACCGGCACGGTATCGGTTACGGTGATCTGCTGCGTCGCCGATCCGGATGACACGTCGCCGTCCCCGTCGATGGTCGTGTAGCTGAAGTCGTCGCGCAGTTCGGTGTCGTTCGTCGCCTTCACGTGATCGGCGCTGTCTACCGGCGTGTAGGACCACGTCCCGTCGCTGGCGACGGTGAGCGAGCCGTATTGCGTCTGAACCGTTTCAAGGCTGCCCTCGCCGATCGTCACCGTCGCGCTCGCCCCGGTCCGGTCGGTATAGGTCACCTGATGCACCCGGCCACCGTCGGCGCCGAGCGCGTCGTTGGCCAGGAGGTTGTCCCCGCCGACAGCGGAACCCACCGTGGCGGCGCCCTCGACAACCGACACAGGCGTATCCGCCTCGGGCGTTTCCGGCGCGTCATCCTCGATCGCGGCGACAAGCTCGCTTACCCGGATGTCGCCGTCAGTTTCCACCACTGCCAGCTGGATCGCCTCGCGGACGAGATCGTTGGCGGAACTGTCGCTGTGATCCTCGGTGTTGTTGCTCAGCGTGTAGGTATAGCTGATCTCTCCGGTTCCGGCGTCATAGCCGGTGATGCTCAGCATGCCGTATTGCGTTGCCACGTCCACCGGAACCACGTTGGCATTGATCAACTGGGCCAGCGTCACCGTGGTGCCGCCGCTCAACGCCCCGCCCACCACCGAACCGCCGATGACGATCGACGCAAGCGCCGGCGCAGGGGTGCCAAGGACGAAGGTCGAGCTGGCCACATTCGCCCCGCTGCCCTCAGCCGTGCCGCCCGTCAGGGCGGATTCCGACACCACGACATCCTCGGGCTGCCCCGCGACCTCATCGGTTACAACAAGCCCGCTCACGTCGCGCGACGCGCTGTTGGTGTTGCCATAGATATCCTCGGCAGCGGCGCTGATGCTCGTGTCGGAGCTGCCCAGCGGGGCCGGAAGCGTCACGCTCCACGTGCCGTCGCCTGCGACTGTCGTGTTGTAGGTGTTCCCGTCCACCGTGAGCGTGATGCTCGCCCCCGGCTCGCCGGTTCCGGCGATCGTCGGCGCTACGCCGTCCACGATCAAGACCGGGTCGATGGCGACCGGCGTGACCGTATCCTTCAGGATCGTATCGGTCACCGTCACCGGGTTGCCCACCGCATCGGTGATGCTGGCGGACACCGTCAATGTGCCGTCATCCAGCCCGCCAAGATCGGCCGTGACCGAATAGGAGCCGTCCGGGTTCACGATGATGCTGCCCGCCGGAACGGTCACGGTATTCGTGCCGTCCGAGATGGTCAGCGAGGTCACGCTTCCGCCCACGGCCGCATGACCACCGATCGCGACATTGGCCAGATCGTCGATCGACGACAGCACGTTGTCGGGCGTCGTGGCGCCCGCCGGGCTGGCATCGTCAGAGATGTCCACGCCCGCGATGTTGATGATCCAGTCCGCCGATGCGGTGGCATTGGCCGCGCCGCTGCCGTCATCGACCACATAGGGCAGAACCAGCTCGCCCGAGGCATTCGGGCCCGGCGTGAAGGCCAGTTGCTGGCCGGCGGCGTCAAGCGCGACGGTGCCGCGCCCGCCGCTCAGGACAACACTGCCACCGGGAGTGATCGCCAGCCCGTCCACCGAGGTCACCAGCAGCGTGGCTGCCTCCCCGGCATCGTCGTCGGCATCGTTGGCCACGACGTTCATGATCGCGTCGCCGCCGCCGGCGGCAATCAGCGAGGCATCGTCTTCCGGTTCGGGCCGGTCGTTACTGCCGGTGATGGTGATGGTGACAGTTTCGGTGGTGGCCGCCCCGTCGGGATCCGTGACGGTAACGTCATAGGTCTGGGTCAGGACCTCGCCTTCTCTGAGCGCGTCCAGATCGGAATCGTCTACCTCGAACGTCCAGTCGATTGCGCCGGTCGTTGTGTCCACCGTATGGGTGAAATAACCCAGATAACCCGTCGCCGCGCCCGGAACCACGCTGACCGCAAGATCGCTCAGCGTGTCGCTTGTGTCCGGATCGGACATGGTGAGCGTGCCGGTCTGGCTGTGCCGCGTGGCGTTCTCGCCCGCCGCGCCATCGGTGATTTCAGTGACCGCTCCGGCCAGATCGCCGCCAGGTGCGATGACCGGCGCATCATTCGTGCCGGTGATGGTGATGGTCACCACCTGCTCGTCATAGCCGCCGTCATTGTCGGTCACGCGCACCGTGATCGTTTCGGTCATGGTCTCACCCGACCCAAGTGCCTGCACGTCGGCGTTCGTGTTGTCGAGGTTGTAGGTCCATTCGCCGGTCGCTTCGACCGTCAGCGTCCCGTAGTCGCCCGTGCCTCCCTCGACCGTCCAGGTGTGGGTGTTGGTCGTGTCCACATCGGCCACGACAAGCTGCCCGGTCGCCGTCGCCGTGCCGTCCTCGGTCACGCCTCCGCTGCTGTCACCCGAGACGGCAGGGTCGTCATTCGTTCCCGTGATCGTCACCGCGATGGTGCTGGACGCGGTGCCATCGAGCGAAGTCACCGTCCAGGTTTCGACAATCGTCTCACCCAGGGCGAGCGACTGCACGGCAGGCAGCGTGTTGTCGACCTCGTAGGCCCAGTTGCCGTTCGCGTCGATGGTCAGCACGCCCAGCGGCGTGCCCGTGGCCGTCAGCGTCGCCGTGTCGAACAGGCTCTCGCCCGCGTCCGGGTCGGAGATCGTCACCTGGCCGGTGGTGGTCAGAACGCCGGTGCCGCCATCGTCATCCTCGGTCACGGCGCCGGTGTCGTCGGTCACCGTGGGGACGTCATTCGTGCCGGTGATTGTCACCACGATGGTTTCGCTCGCGGTGCCGTCGTGGCTGGTCACCACAAGCTCGTCGGTCACAACCTGACCATCGGTGAGTGCCTGCGTCGCTGCGCGGTCATCGTCGAGAACATAGGTCCAGACGCCCGTTGCCGGATCGAACGCGAACGACCCATAAACGCCATCAATGCTCGCCGGCGTCTGGAATACCGCCTCGCCGCTGTCCACATCCAACACGGTCAGCGTCCCGCCGGCATTCGGGGTGCCCGAAGTGCCGTTGGCGCCGCCACCGGCCTCGACAGCGATGCCGGTGGCGTCGCCGATTATCGTGGCCGGGTCGTTCACCGGGGTCACGGTGATCGGCACGGTCACAACGGCCGTGCCGCCATTGCCGTCGTCCACCGTCACCTCGAAGCTGTCCGGCCCGTTGTAATCCGGGTCCGGCGTGTAGGTGTAGGTGCCGTCCGGATTGACCACGACCGTGCCGTGCTCGGGATCGTTGCGCAGCGTGAAGGTCAGGTCGTCGCCGTCTTTGTCATACCCGATGACCTGCCCGTCAACCGGGGTGTCCTCCGGTGTGGTCACCGGTGCCGCCGTCCCGGTGGGCGGCGTGTTGCCGCCGCCCATGGCGAGGGCCGCCCCGCCGCCCAGAAGCCCCAATCCGGCCAGAGCCGCCAGAGGGAATGGCGGCACGGCAACGAGGTCGTTGATCTCGACAATATCGAAACCGGTCCACTTCTTGCCGTACTGGGCCCACCAGGTCACCCCGTCCGCGTCTTCGAAGACGAGATCGTTGCGGCCATCGACGGTCTCGACGAAGAAGTTCTCGATCACCAGAACGGTGCCGTCGTCAAGCACGAGGACAAGATCGTCGCCGTCCCGCTCAAAGCGCGCAACCCGTTCCGGCCCGATCGGCAACCGGACCACGCTCGATGCCTCGAGCGTGATGCGACCCCCGTCGAAAGCCTCAGCTGTCCCATTTTGACCCTTGAGAAACACTGCTGCTTTCATCTCTGTCACCTATCAAGAATTTTGCTGCGCTGCACATCAGGGCCGCCTCAACAAAGGGCAGCCTCGCGAAGACGATCACACTGCTTCACGGCCATGAGCAACTTGACCTGCTGGTATTCCTTGGTGTCCCTGCGGGCTCAACTGGTATTTCTACCAGTCGAGCGGCAACTTCGGGCGGAAACCCGCCACCCGAGAGCAGCGGCAATTGCACGTGAACCATCCTGCATCCCCCAGGCAATTCGCTGATCTCATCGTCATTCTGGTGACATTTCCAATGCAATCCAACGTGTTGACGGTGATGAATGGCGGGGTTCACCGATTCTCCCGGGGGCAACTCGCACACCCGATGCCCTCGGCTACTACGAGGCGTAGCGTCACCGGCCCGGTCTGCCTGCGACCAGCGCTTGTTTGCGCGGCATTGTGCCGTCTGGGGCCATCGCCGTCGTCGCAGTCCGATTGCAAGTGCCGCCGCCGTGTGTTTCAGTATTAGAAGCATGAAAAAAAGGCGCGGAAGTGGAAAAACAGGTCTGTCCGCCGCGCTGAATAAAGCTGGTCGCCTGCGAGGATGATGGAGGTTGTGGGTCAGATCGGCCCACATCCGTATGCTCCAGTCAAAACGGAGGTTGCTTGGAGCGCAAAGCGCCAGATCAGCGGGCGAGTTCAGGTGACCTCACAACAGGCGGCAAGCCACTTGGGAAATGTCGCACTATAGCGGAGGCAAGCGGGCCTCATGTTGGAAAGACTTTCGCAGTACATCACGATGCTTTCCACCGCGGAATCCATGAAGGATCTGGAAGTGGGCCTCGAGCTTGCCACCCGGGGGCTGGGTTTTGCCACCTTCAATATCAGCTTGAACAAAACCTACCCGGTCGAGTTCATGGAAGACCCCATGATCACCACCTGGTCCAACAGTGATCTTGCCCAATATGTGAGGGACGGCTGGGCCGACCGCGATCCTCTCTTGCGCCGCACAGCGGAGGCGACGAAACCTTTCATCTGGCGCGCCAACGACTGGCACGGCCTGGGACGTCTGGAACAGGACTATGTCGAGTACTTAGACATCAGCGGCGTGGCCGGTGGCGTCACGATTCCGCTCCATCGCCCGACCGGAGGCCTTGGAGCATTTGCGCTCTTGTCAGTCACGGAGCAACCGTTGACCTTGGAAGCCCTGCATGGAACGCAAATCCTGGCGCATATGGCAATGGCACGCGCCTCGGCATTGACCGAGGATATCGCGACCTCGGTCGAGAACCTGCGCCGCATGCGCTTGCTGTCGAAGCATCAGGTGAACATTTTACGCTGGGTCGCTCTGGGCAAGACCAACCGCGAAATCGCCGTCATCATGGGAAGCACCCACCGGACGATCGACTATCACCTGCAGGAAATCCTTAGCAAGCTGGGGGTTTCCTCCCGCACCCACGCGGTCGCTATCTTCGCCAGCGCGGAGCCTTGAACCCATAAGGTCTGATCTGGCACGAAGCGCCCGTTCGGAGTGACCGGGTATGCCCCGAGGTGTCCTGACCTGCCCCCGGTCATTCCTCTTTCGCAACGAGGTTTCTTGGGACTGTGGACCGGCCCCGAACCGTCTACCGCCCATGGCGGGTGTTTTCCGGTCACATGCGCAAGCGTCAGGAGCCAGTTCGCGCTGGGTAATCCCCCGTTTTTCGGCCAGTATCCGGTCGAGAAAACTGAAGCTATTGTTTTATTTCAATATGTTATGGAATGTGCGCATCGGCGTGGGTGGCGGAAGCGGTGGGATTCGAACCCACGGAACCTTTCGGTTCGCTGGTTTTCAAGACCAGTGCCTTAAACCACTCGGCCACGCTTCCTGCATTGCTTTTCAACACCGGTGCGACAGGCCGCTCGGCCACGCCTCCGGATCGGGGTTTGCGATAACGTGCCTGCGGCGATTCTGGAAGCACGGTTATTTCCGTAGCTTTCTGCACGATTTCGCGCAGTATGGCACGAGCACTTTCCTTGGCATCGGCTTGTCGCTATTGTTGCGCCGGAAGACGCGGGACAAGCGTGAACACGGGCAGCGCGGCGCGATCTGGGCCGCACGGAGGGGCATCAGAACATGGCGAGCACGGCACTCATACGGCTGGCATTTACACTTGGCGGCGCACTGGCGTTATCGGCATGCGACGAAGGACAGATGCCGGGCTTTCTGCGCGGCGACGGAGCGGGCGACGCGGGTGCGCCGGTCGCCTCGTCGCGCACGGTCGAGCGTGACATCGAGGCGCCCGAGGTGTTTCAGGTCACCGACCAGGGCCTGTGGGACGGCCGCCCGTCGCTGGGCGGCGTCTGGGTGGCGCATCCCGACGCCAGGGACCCCGAGCGGGTGATCATCCGCAACGAGGCCAACGGCAAGTTCGTCATCGGCGTTCTCTACCGGCCCGAGCGCCAGGCGCCGGGACCGGCCTTCCAGGCCTCGTCGGAGGCCGCCAAGGAGCTCGAGATGCTGGCCGGGCAACCGGCGCGGCTGAACGTGACGGCGCTGCGCCGGGCCGAGGTGCCGGTCGGAGGCGCACCGGCGCCGGGAGGCGAGCTTGCCGCCGCGCCGGCGGTTGCGGAAACTCCGCTCGACCCGATCGCGGTTGCGGCCGCAGCGCTTGACGAGGCCGAGGGTCAGCCCACGGCGACACCCGCTGCGGCGGCGGCCCCCGTCGCCCCGCCGCCGCCCCCGCCGGCTGCGGGCGGGCTTGGCAAACCCTATGTTCAGATCGGCATCTTCTCGGTCGAGGGCAACGCCAGCAACACCGCCGAGGCGCTGCGCCGCGCCGGCATGGTGCCGACGCTGGTGCCGGGCAAGATGAGCGGCAAGGACTTCTGGCGCGTGATCGTCGGCCCGGCGACCTCGACCAGCGAGCGCGCGGCGCTGTTGAAAAAGATCAAGGAGCTGGGGTTCAACGACGCCTATTTCGTCACCAACTGACGACCGCGCGCCTGCCCCTGACCGACCCGAAAGGACCGACCTCACCATGTTTCGCTGCCTCCCCCTGGTCCGCCTGTTTCTCATCCTCGCGCTGGTGCTGGCCGCGACCCTGCCCGCGCGCGCCTTCGACACCACGGCCCGCGCCGCCTATGTCGTCGATCTGGCGACCGATACGGTGCTGCTGGAGAAGGACGCCGACGTGCCGATCCCGCCGGCGTCGATGTCCAAGCTGATGACCCTGAACATGCTGTTCGAGGCGCTCGAGGATGGCCGCGTCACGCTCGACACGCGCTTTGGCGTGTCCGAGCGCGCCCAGGCGATGGGCGGCTCGACGATGTTTCTCAACACCACCGACCGCCCGACCGTGGCCGAGTTGATCCCCGGCATCATCGTCAATTCCGGCAACGATGCCTGCGTCGTGGTGGCCGAGGGGCTGGCGGGCACCGAGGAAGCCTTTGCCACGATGATGACCGAACGCGCCCGCGCGCTCGGCATGAATGATTCCATATTCGGCAATTCCTCGGGCTGGCCGCATCCGGCGCAGCGCATGTCGGTGCGCGATCTGGCGGTGATCGCAACCCGGCTGATCGAGGTCTTCCCGCAATATTACCACTATTTCGCGATGTCCGAATACCCGTTCGACGGGCGCGCGCCGGACAACCGCTTCAACCGCAACCCGCTGCTCAACCTCGGGATCGGGGCGGACGGGCTCAAGACCGGGCATACCGCCGAGGCGGGCTATGGCCTTGTCGGCTCGGCGATGCAGGGCAAGCGCCGGATCGTCTTCGTGCTGTCGGGGCTGTCCTCCGAGGCCGCCCGCGCCACCGAATCCGAGGCGGTGATCAACTGGGCGTTCCGCCAGTTCGCCATGCGCACGCCGGTCAAGGCGGGCGCGGTGCTGGCCGAGGTGCCGGTGTTTCTGGGCAAGTCACCGACGGTGGCGCTGGTGGCCGATGAAGACGTCGAGATCCTGATGCCGGTCACCGCCAACAAGCAGATCGACGCCGAGATCACCTGGACCGGCCCGATCAAGGCGCCGGTGGCCCAGGGGCAGGAGATCGCCCGGATGCTGATCCGGCGCGACGGCATGACCGACACCGAGGTGCCGCTGTTCGCCGGGGCTGCTGTCGAGAAGGCGGGCTTCCTGCCGCGGTTCAAGGCCGCCACGATCAAGGCGATCGAACTGGCCCGCAGCTTCACCGGCGACGCGCCCGTCGAGGCTGTTCCGGTCATAAACTGACCGATGGCCGGCACATTCATCACCTTCGAAGGCATTGACGGATCAGGCAAATCGACGCAAGCGCGCCTGCTGGCCGAAACCCTGCGCGCCGATGGGCGCGAGGTGGTGCTGACCCGCGAGCCGGGCGGCAGTCCGGGGGCCGAGGAGATCCGCACGCTGGTGCTCGAGGGCGACCCGGACCGCTGGTCGGCCGAAACCGAGATCCTGCTGTTCACCGCCGCCCGGCGCGACCATCTGGAACGGGTGATCGAGCCGGCGCTGGCGGCGGGCAAGATCGTGGTCTGCGACCGTTTCGCGGATTCGACCCGGATGTATCAGGGCCTGCGCGCCGAGGGCTTGCGGCGCATCGTGGACCAGCTTCACGCGCTGATGATCGGGCGCGAGCCGGACCTGACCTTCATCATCGACATGGACCCCTCGACCGGCCATGGCCGCGCCAAGGGGCGGGGCGGCACCGAGGAGCGGTTCGAGGATTTCGGCACCGAATTGCAGGTGCGGATGCGGGCGGGGTTTCTGGCGCTGGCCGAGGAGTTCGCCGACCGCTGCGTCGTGGTCGATGGCAATCGCGATGTCGCGGTGGTGGCGGCCGAGGTCGCCCGGATCGCGCGCGAGCGGACGCGGTGACGCGCCATGGCTGACCCCGTTGACCTGCCCGAACCCGACCGTATCGAGGGCGCGCCGCATCCGCGCGAAACCGCCAATGTGTTCGGCCACCAGGCCGCCGAAGCCGCGTTTCTCGAGGCGTTCAACTCCGGCCGCCTGCACCACGCCTGGCTGATCACCGGCCCGCGCGGTGTCGGCAAGGCAACGCTCGCCTGGAAGATCGCGCGGTTCCTGCGCGCCACGCCCGAGCCCGGCGCATCCGGCCTGTTCGGCGACTCCCCTGCCCCCGAAACCCTCGACATTCCCGCCGACCACCCGGTCGCGCGCCGCTCGCGCGCCCTGACCGAGGCCGGCATCCACCTCGTGCGCCGCACCGTGAACGAGAGCACCGGCAAGATGTCCGGCGAGATCCGCGCGGTCGATGTGCGCAAACTTGCCGGATTTTTCGGCCTGACCCTTACCGATGGCGGGCGGCGGGTGGTGATCCTCGATTGCGCCGACGAGATGAACCCGACCGCCGCCAACGCGCTGTTGAAGATGCTCGAGGAGCCGCCCGCCGGTGCCGTCTTGCTGCTGGTCAGCCACCGCCCCTCACGCCTTCTGCCGACGATCCGCTCGCGCTGCCGCGATCTGCGTCTGGGGCCGCTCGCGCCCGACGATCTGGCGGCGGCGCTGGCGGCGGCCGGGGCCGAGGCCGGGCCGGACACCTCGGCGCTGGCGGAACTTGCGGGCGGGTCGGTCGGCGAGGCGTTGCAGCTTGCCATGCTCGACGGGCCGGCGATCTACGGCGAGCTGGTGGCGATCTTCGCGCAGGCCCCACGCTATGACCGGCCCCGCGCCATCGCGCTGGCCAATTCGGTGACCGGGGCGGCGAACGCGCCGCGCTTTGAGCTGACGCTGACGCTGACAAACCTGCTGCTGTCGCGCCTCGCGCGCAGCGGCGCCGGACACCCGCCCGAGGCCGAGGTCTGCGCCGGCGAGGCCGCGCTTCTCACCCGCCTGTCGCCCGACCGGCGCGCGGCGCAGGGCTGGGCCAGCCTGCAACAGGCGCTTTCGGCCCGCGCGGGGCACGGGCGGGCCGTCAACCTTGACCCTGCCGCGCTCATCCTCGATATGATCTTCAAGATCAACGAGACCGCGTCAGACCGGGCAGCATGAATACCCCAAGCATCACCGACAGCCATTGCCACCTCGACTTCCCCGACTTCGAGGGCGAGCTTGACGCGGTCGTCGCCCGCGCCGCCGAGGCCGGAGTGACGCGGATGGTGACGATCGCCACCAGACTGCGCAACGCACCCCAGGTGCGCGCCATCGCCGAGGCGCACGCGCCGGTGTTCTGGGCCGCCGCCACCCACCCGATGAGCGTGGCCGACGAGCCGATGGCCAAGGTCGAGGAGCTTGTCGCGCTGGCGGCGCACCCGAAATTCGTCGCCGTCGGCGAGTCCGGGCTGGACTACCACTACACCGCCGAGTCGCGCGATGCGCAGCAGGAAAGCCTGCGCATCCATATCGAGGCCGCACGCCAGACCCGCCTGCCCCTCATCATCCACGCCCGCGACGCCGACGCCGACATGGCCCGCATCCTGACAGAGGAACATGACGCCGGCGCCTTCACCTGCGTCATGCACTGTTTCTCCTCCGGCGCGAAACTGGCCGAGGCCGCGCTCGATCTCGGCTTCTATCTGTCGATCTCGGGCATCGCCGCCTTCCCGAAGTCGCATGAGCTGCGCGACATCTTCGCCGCCGCCCCGGTTGCGCGCATCCTGGTCGAGACCGACAGTCCCTATCTCGCCCCGCCGCCACATCGCGGCCGGCGCAATGAGCCCGCCTATACCGCCCATACCGCCCGCGTTGCCGCCGGGCTTTACGGCATGGACTACGCCACCTTCGCCGCGCAGACCGAGGCGAATTTCGACCGGCTGTTCTGGAAGGCCGCAGCCTACGGGGCGGCAGGGTAATGGCGCGGCTGACCTTCACCATTCTCGGCTGCGGCTCATCCGGCGGCGTGCCGCGGCTTGGCAACGACTGGGGCGATTGCGACCCGACGAACCCGAAGAACCGCCGCAGCCGCTGTTCGATGCTGATCACGCGCGAGGATACCGGCGGCACCACCCGCGTGTTGATCGACACCTCGCCCGACATGCGTGCGCAACTGCTCGACGCGGGTGTCGCGAGCCTTGATGCGGTGATCTACACCCATTCCCACGCCGACCATGTCCACGGCATCGACGATCTGCGCCAGGTCGTCTACCACCGCCGCGCCCGCCTGCCGGTCTGGGCCGACGGGCCGACGCAGGAGGCGCTCTATTCCCGCTTCGGCTATGCCTTCATGCAGCCGGCGGGGTCGAGCTATCCGCCGATCCTCGACATGCACACGATAGACGGCGACGTCACTATCGACGGTGAGGGCGGCGCGGTCACCCTCACGCCCTTCGTGGTCGAGCATGGCAGCATCGACGCGCTGGGGTTCCGCATCGGCGATCTGGCCTATCTGCCCGATGTCTCGCGGATCAAGCGCCACGCCTGGGCAGTGCTCGAAGACCTCGACTGCTGGGTGCTCGACGCGCTGCGGCGCAAGCCGCACCCGACACATGCGCACCTTGCGCAATCGCTTGAATGGCTTGAACAATCCGGCACGCGGCGCGGGATACTGACCAACATGCATATCGACCTCGACTACGAGACCGTGAAGGCCGAAACACCCGACCACATCACCCCCGCCCATGACGGGATGACGATCAGCTACGAGGTCTGACGCGGTGCGCCCGGCATGAGCGCGCTGATCGACGTCATCCTGCCGGTCTTTCTGGTCATCGGCTTTGGCTATGTCGTGACCTGGCGCGGGCTGTTCTCCCAGGCCGGGGTCGATGCGCTGATGGGCTTCACCCAGAATTTCGCGATTCCGGTGCTGCTGTTTCGCGCGATCTCGACGCTTGATCTGGGCGCGAATTTCGACCCCGCGCTGCTGGTCAGCTTCTACACCGGCGCGGTGGCCGGGTTTCTCGCCGGCCTTTTCGGGGCGCGGTTCCTGTTTCACCGGCCCTGGACCGACAGCGTCGCGGTCGGCTTCACGACGCTGTTTTCCAACTCGCTGCTGCTGGGCCTGCCGATCACCGAACGCGCCTATGGGGCCGACGCGCTGGGGCCGAACTACGCGATCCTCGCCATCCACGCGCCGTTTTGCTACACGCTCGGCGTTACCGCGATGGAGTTCGCCCGCGCCGAGGGCAAGGGCCTGCTGGCAACTCTTGCATCGGTCGTCCGCTCAATGGCGCGCAATCCGCTGGTGATCGGCATCGGGCTTGGCGCGGTGGTGAACCTCACGCGTCTGCCCATGCCCGGCGCGGTGATCGAGGCGGTTGACCTGATCGCGAGCGCCGCTCTTCCCGCAGCATTGTTCGGCCTTGGCGGCATCCTCGTGCGCTACCGCCCGGAGGGCGACATGCGGCTGGTCGGCTGGATCATGGTGGTGTCGCTCGGGCTGCACCCGGCTGTGGTCTGGATGATGGGCACGGCGCTTGACCTCAGCCCTGGCCAGTTCCGCTCGGCGGTCCTGACCGCCTCGATGGCGCCGGGGATCAACGCCTATATCTTTGCCAACATGTATGGGGTCGCCAAGCGCGTGGCGGCGACGGCGGTGCTGGCGGCAACGTCCGCGTCGATCCTCAGCGTCTGGCTCTGGCTCGGGATACTGGGCTAGCCGCGCGCGCCGCGCCCGGCAATCGCCATGACGACGAACACAACTGCCGCCGCCGCGACGATCGAAGGCCCGGCGGGCGTGTCGAACCACCACGACGCCCCCAGCCCTGCCAGCGCCGCCACCGCTCCGATCGCCACCGCGCCCAGCGCCATCGCCTCGGGCGAGCGGGCAAGGCTGCGCGCCGCCGCCGCCGGGATGATCAGCATCGCCGCGATCAGCAGCGCGCCGACCACCTTCAGCGCCACCGCCACCACCACCGCCAACGCCAGCGTCAGCACCAGTCCTTCGCGATCCGCGTTGATGCCCGATGCGGCCGCCAACTCCCGGCTCAGCGTCGCCGTCAACAGCCGCGACCAGCGCCAGACGATCAACGCCACCACCAGCAGCGCCCCGCCCCAGATCACCGCCAGATCGGCCCGCGTCACCGCAAGGATGTCGCCGAACAGGAACGCAGAAAGATCGACCCGCACCCCCGGCACGAACGAGATCGCCACAAGTCCGAGCGCCAGCGCCGAATGGCTGAGCACCCCCAGCGTCGCGTCCATCGCGTGCCCGCGCGTGCCCAGCCAGCTGACCGCCAGTCCCATCGCCAGCGCCACCACCAGCGTGCCCAGCGTCACCGGCACCGAAAAGATCAGCGCCAGCGCCACGCCAAGGATCGCGGCATGCGCCGTCGCGTCGCCGAAATAGGCCATCCGCCGCCAGACCACGAAACTGCCCAAGGGCCCGGCGGCCAGTGCCAGCCCGACCCCGGCCAACCCGGCGCGGATCAGGAAATCATCCAGCATCCCTGTCCCCGTGGTCGTGGTCGTGGTCGTGGTGGTGATGATCGTGATCGTGCTGATAGAGCGCCAGCGCGCCCTGCGTGCCATGCCCGAACAGCGCGCGGTATTCCGGCGCGTCGCGCACCACGTTCGGCGTGCCTTCGCAACAGACATGGTGGTTCAGGCAGACCACCCGGTCGGACGCGCTCATCACCACATGCAGATCGTGGCTGACCAGGAACACGCCGCAGCCCAGCGCCTGGCGGACCTCCTCCAGAAGCCGGTAGAACGCCGCCTCGCCAAGCTGGTCCAGCCCCTGCGTCGGCTCGTCCAGCAGCAGAAGCTCCGGGTCGGTCAGCAGCGCGCGCGCCAGCAGCACCCTTTGGAACTGCCCACCGGACAAATCCGTCATTTGGCGGTGTTCGAGCCCGGAAATCCCGGTGCGTTCTGACACTTTTTCAATTTCGGCCGCGCCGTGCCGCACCGGCAGCGACAGGAACCGCGTCACCGTCAAAGGCAGGCTCGGGTCGATATGCAGCCGCTGCGGCACATAGCCGATGCGCAGCCCCGGCTTGCGCATGACCCTGCCGCTATCCGGGCGCACCACGCCCAAGAGCGCCTTGACCAGCGTCGATTTCCCCGACCCGTTGGGGCCGACCAGCGTGACGATCTCGCCGGGCGCAACGCTCACGCTCACCCCGTCGAGCACCGGACTGCCGCCATAGGCGATGGTAATTTCGCTGGCCTCGATCAGGCTCATCCGCCCGCCTCGCAGCAGGCGGGGCAGAGCCCGACCGCCTCGATACTGGCGCGCTCGACGCTGAAGCCAAGGCCGCGCGCCGCGCCGTCAAGCGCCGTGCGCACGGCGTCGCCGGGCGCTTCTGCCAGCGCATCGCAGCCGGTGCAGATCAGGAAAACCGGCGCGTGGGCGTCACCGGGCTGGGTGCAGGCGGTGAAGGCGTTGAGCCGCCGGATGCGGTGCGCCAGCCCCTGTTCGACAAGGAAATCGAGCGCCCGGTAGGCGACCGGCGGCTGGTGGCCATATCCATCCGCTGCCAGCGCCTCAAGCACCTCATAGGCCCCCATCGCCCGGTGTTCAGCCAGCAGAATCTCCAGCGCGCGGCGGCGCACCGGCGTGAAACGCGCGCCGGTCCGCGCACAGATCGCCTCGGCCCGCGCCAGCGCGTCATCGGCGCAGGCGGCGTGGTCGTGGGCGTGAAAGGCTTGGGCGGGGTTGGCGGACATTTCGGGCCTTGCGGGTCGATTTGCGTTATACTATTACACCCGCACATCACGCGCAAGGTGATAACATAACACCCGGAGATGCCGATGCTTCGCGCCACCGCCCTCATGTTCCTCCTCGCCCTGCCCGCGCACGCCGAGCCGCCCCGCGTGGTCGCCGACATCGCGCCGGTGCAGTCGCTTCTGGCGCAGGTCATGGCGGGGGTGGCGGAACCGGCGCTGCTGCTCGACCGTGACGCCAACCCGCACGAAGTCCACCTGCGCCCGAGCCAGGCCCGGATGCTTGCCGATGCCGATCTGGTGGTCTGGATCGGCCCGGCGCTCAGCCCCTGGCTCGAAACCGCGCTGGCGGGGTTGAGCAAGGCGGACCAGATCACCCTCATCGACGCGCCTGAAACCCACCTGCGCGAACCCGGCGACGACCACGGCCACGCCCACGCCGGCACCGACCCGCACATCTGGCTGTCGCCCGCCAACGCCCGCGCCTGGGTGCCGCTGTTCGCCGAAACCCTCGCCAGTCACGATCCGGAAAACGCCGCCACCTACCGCGCCAACGCGGCAAGCACCGTGGCAGCATCGGCCGACCTCGAGGCCGAAATCGCCGCCCGCCTCGCGCCCTTCAAAGGCGCCGAGATCGTCACCCTGCACGACGCATTCGGCTATTTCACCGACACGTTCGGCATCGAGATCGCCGGATCGGTGCGCCCCAGCGACGCGACCGCGCCCTCGGTCGCCGCGATGGCAGACCTCAAGGCGCTGGTGGCCGAACACGGCGTGGTCTGCGCCTTCGCCGAGCCGGGTTTCGATGCCGGTCTGTTGCAGTCGATCGCGGCCGATAGCGGGCTCAGAATCGGCACGCTCGACAGCACCGGCACGTTGCAGACGCCGGGGGTGGAGCACTACGCCGACACGCTGCGCGCCATCGCGGGCGAAATCGCGCGCTGTCTGACCGAGTAGCCCCGCCTAAGCCTCGCCCCAACCGCCACCACCCGGCGTGCGCATCTCGAACGCCGCCCCCACCGGCAGATCAACCTCGGCATTGCCGCCCAGCACCTCGCGCCGCCCGTCGGGCCATATGGCGATGTTCTGACCGACCGCGCCCGGCCCGCCGCCCGCCACCCCGAACGGCGGCACATCGCGGCTGAGGCTCAGCGTCGTCACCGTCACCGGCTCTAGGAACCGAAGCCGCCGCACCACGCCGTCGCCACCATGCCAGCGCCCGGCTCCGCCTGAGCCATGCCGGATCGAGAATTCCTCCAGCCGCACCGGAAAGCGTTTTTCCAGCACCTCGGGATCGGTCATCCTTGTGTTGGTCATGTGGCTCTGCACCGCGTCGCAGCCATCGAACCCCGGCCCCGCCCCGGTGCCGCCCGCGGTTGTCTCGTAGTTCTGGAAATCCTCGTTGCCCCAGATGAAATTGTTCATCGTCCCTTGCGATGCGGCCATCGCGCCCAGCGCGCCCATCAGCGCGTTGCAGGCGGCCTGACTGACCTCGGTATTGCCCGCAATCACCGCCGCCGGATAGCGCGGGTTCAGCATCGAACCTTCCGGCACGACGATCTCGATCGGCTTGAGGCAGCCCTCGTTCAGCGGGATGTCGGACCCGACCAATGTGCGAAACGTATAAAGAACCACCGCCCGTGCAATCGACAGCGGCGCGTTATAGTTGCCTTTGTGCTGGTCGCTGGTGCCGGTGAAATCCACCTTCGCGGTCCGCGAGGCCCGGTCCACATTTACCGCCACGCGGATCTCTGCACCGTGATCCATCGGATAGGTAAACGCCCCATCCGCCAGCCGGTCGATCACCCGGCGCACGCTTTCCTCGGCGTTGTCCTGCACGTGGCCCATATAGGCGCGCACCACCTCCAGCCCATAGCGCTCGACCACCCGCAACAGCTCGCGCCGCCCGGTCTCGTTCGCCGCGACCTGCGCCTTGAGGTCGGCGATGTTCTGATCCGGGTTGCGCGCCGGATAGCGGCCCGAGGCCAGCACCGCGCGCGCCGCGTCTTCGAGAAACACGCCGCCATCGACCAGTCGCATGGTGTCGATCACCACGCCCTCTTGCTCGATCCGGGTCGAATCCGGCGGGCTCGACCCCGGCGTGCGCCCGCCGATATCGGCATGATGCCCGCGCGATCCCAGCCAGAACGCCACCCGCTCACCGACGAAAACCGGCGTCACCACCGTCACATCCGGCAGGTGCGTGCCGCCGTTGAACGGCGAGTTCAGCATGCAGGCATCGCCCGGTCGCAGCCGCCCCGCCGTCTCGCGCATCACCGTGCGGATGGAATCGGCCATCGAGCCCAGATGCACCGGCACATGCGGCGCGTTCGCCACCAGATCGCCCGCCGCGTCGAAGATCGCGCAGGAAAAATCCAGCCGCTCCTTGATGTTCACGCTCCAGGACGTGTTGGCCAGCGTCGCGCCCATCTGGTCGGCCACCGACATGAAGAGGTTGTTGAACACCTCGAGCAGCACCGGATCGGCACCGGTCCCGGCGGCGAGGGTCCGCGCCGCCGCTTCGGTTCGGGTCAGGATCAGGTTGCCGAACGCATCCACCTCGGCCCCCCAGCTGGGTTCCAGAACCGTCGTGCCGGTGTCCTCGCGGATGATCGCCGGGCCGTCGATCCGCGCGCCGACGCCCAGCCGGTCGCGGTCGAACACCGGCACCTCGCGCCAGCCGCCAAAATGCGCGCGCACCCGGTCGATCGGCGCGCCATCCCCGTCGGGCGCCACCGCCGTTCGGTCTGCCCCGGTCGCGCCGATCGCCTCGACCGCCAGCGCCTCGTAGAGGATCGCACGTTCCGGCGAGGCAAAGCCGAACCGCGCCTTGTGCGCCGCCTCGAACGCCGCCTGCATGCCTTCGATCGTCCCGAACTCCACCTCAAGCGGCTGGTGCGAGCCGTCATAGCGCAGATGTGCCCGCCGCTCGCTGGTCACCTCCGCCACGCCCTGCGCGCGCACCTCGGCCTCGGCCTCCTCCACCAGCGCCGCCACCCGCCCCGTCGCCGTCACATCGCCCAGCGGCGCGTCAAACTGCACTTCACGCAGCGCCCGGATATCGGCCAGCCCCATCCCGAAGGCCGACAGCACCCCCGCGAACGGATGCAAAAACACCCGCCGCATGCCCAGCGCATCGGCCACAAGACAGGCATGTTGCCCGCCCGCGCCGCCGAAACATTGCAGCGTATAGCCAGTCACGTCATGGCCGCGCGCGACGCTGATCTTCTTGATCGCGGCGGCCATGTTGTCGACGGCAATGCGCAAAAAGCCCTCGGCGACCTCCTCGGGCGCGGCCTCGGGCAGACCTGTCGCCCCGGCAATCTCGCGCGCCATCCTGGAAAACCCTGCCTTCACCGCCGCAACATCCAGCGCCTCATCGCCCCCCGGCCCGAACACCGCCGGGAAATGCTCCGGCGCAAGCCGCCCCAGCATCACGTTGCAATCGGTCACTGTCAGCGGCCCGCCGCGCCGGTAACACGCCGGCCCCGGATCGGCCCCGGCGCTTTCGGGGCCGACCTGATAGCGACCATCGCGGAAGGTGCAGATCGAGCCGCCGCCCGCCGCCACGGTATGAATGTCCATCATCGGCGCGCGCATCCGCACACCGGCTACCTCAGTCTCGAAACTGCGCTCGTAGCTGCCCGCGTAATGGCTCACATCGGTCGAAGTGCCGCCCATATCAAAGCCGATCAGCCGGTCATATCCCGCCGCCTCGGCGGTGCGCACCATGCCGACGATGCCGCCCGCCGGCCCCGACAGGATCGCGTCCTTGCCCTGAAACCGGCGTGCATCGGTCAGCCCGCCATTGGACTGCATGAAATAAAGCCCGCCCGTCGCGCGCCCGAGGTCCAGCGCGCCCTCCACCTGCGCCACATAGCGGCGCAGGATCGGCGAGAGATAGGCATCGACCACCGTGGTATCGCCGCGCCCGACCAGCTTGGCCAGCCGCGACACCTCGTGACTCGTCGAGACCTGCGTGAACCCCGCCGCAACCGCCAGTTCCGCCGCCCGCACCTCGTGCGCCGGGTTCACATGCGCGTGCAGAAAGGCAATCGCGACCGCCTCGATCCCTTCGGCCCGCGCCGCCGCCAGCCCCTCTGCCAAAGCCGACTCGTCCAGCCCGCGCAGCACGCCGCCCTCGGCATCCAACCGCTCGCCCGCCTCGATCACCGCCTCATAGAGCAGATCGGGCCGGGTGATGTTGAGGTCAAACAGCCGTGGCCGGGTCTGATAGCCGATGCGCAGCAGATCGCCAAACCCCTTGGTGATCACCAAGAGAGTGCGGTCGCCTTTGCGCTCGAGCAGCGCATTGGTCGCCACCGTCGTGCCCATCTTCACCGCGCGGATCGCACCATCCGGTATTACCTCGCCCGCGCCCAGCCCAAGGCTCAGCCTGATCCCCTCGACCGCCGCATCGCGGTAGCGACCTGGGTTTTCGGACAAGAGCTTCAGCGTCGCAAGACCGCCATCGGGCCTCTGCGCGACCACGTCGGTAAAGGTGCCGCCCCGGTCGATCCAGAACTCCCATTGTCCGCCCGCCATCTCGCCCTCACTCAAACCGCCGGTCATGGGTCAGGCATGGAGCGGGCATTGTCAATCAGCGCGTCCAGCGATCCACGCGCGCTGTCCGTTCACGCGCCAAAGCGCCTGCCTCACAGCCGGTCGCGCAGCGAAAACCACAGCATCGCCAGCACCAGAAGCGGCGTGCGCAGCGCCGCCCCACCCGGAAACCGCCGCGTCGGCACATCGGCCATCAGATCGAACCGCCCCGCCTGCCCCACGACCGCCTCCGCCGCCAGCTTGCCGCCCAGCGTCGCCAATGCCACGCCATGCCCAGAATAGCCGCTGGCGCTCAGCACATTTCCGGCCAGCCGGGCGAAATGCGGCATCCGGTTCACCGTGATCCCCAGTGTGCCGCCCCAGGCGTAGTCGATCTTCGCATCCGCAAGCTCAGGAAAAATCTCCACCATCGGCCGCCGCGCCTTGGCGGCGATGTCTTGCGGAAAGCGGTAGCCATAGCTCTCGCCGCCGCCAAACAGCATCCGCCCATCCGGCGACAGACGGAAATAGTTGATTACGAACTTGCTGTCCGCCACCGCGTGGTTCTCGGCGACCAACTGCCGCGCAAGATCGCCCAGAGGCTCGGTCGCGACGATGAAATTGTTGATCGGCATCACCCGCGCCGCCACCCGCTTCTCGGCATGGCCAAGATAGCCATTGGCGGCCCAAAGCAGATGCCCGGCGCGCACCACCGCCTTGCCGGTCTCGACACGAACCGGATCACCCTCGACCACCCGCTCGACCCGGCTTCGCTCGAAAACCCGAACCCCCGCCGCCACCGCCGCCCGCGCCAGCCCAAGCGCATAGGCCAAGGGGTCGAGATGCCCCGCCGCCATGTCGAGCGAGCCGCCGTGATAGGCATCAGATCCGACCAGCGCGCGCAGCTCGTCGCGGTCGAGCGCCCGGATCGCCTCGTGGCCATACTCCTCGCGCAGCTTGCGCACATATGAATGCGTCTCTGGCACATAGCGCGCCCGGTGATCGGCATGGATCACCCCCGGCGCGAACCCGGCCTCTGGCGCATGGCGCGCCGCCAGATCCTTCGTCAGCGCCACCGCCTCCAGCGCCAGATCCCACAGCGCGCGCGCCCGTTCGACCCCGACCAGCCGCTCCAGCGCGTCCTGCTCCAGCCGCTGCCCGGTGCCGACCTGCCCGCCATTGCGCCCGGAGGCGCCGAAGCCGACCCGCTGCGCCTCCAGCAGCACCACATCCAGCCCGGCCTCGGCCATGTGCAGCGCCGCCGACAAGCCGGTGAAGCCGCCGCCGATGACACAGACATCGCAGGAAATCTCGCCCTCTGCCGCCTCGAACGGTGGCAGGAAACTGGCCTTGGCAGCGTAATACGACGCCGGATATTCCCCGTCCCGATCATTCGCGGTCAGAATATCAAGCCCAGCCATCTTGCCCTTCATCTTGGGTGAAATACTCCGGGGGGTCCGGGGGGCTGGCCCCCCGGCCTTTCCGGACGAAGCGCCGATCAGTCGGCCGTCTTCATCAACCCCGCCGCCTTCACGTTTGCATAGCCCTCGTCCAGCGACTTCACCGCGCGCTCGAACAGCACGTCGATATCGGCTTTCGTCATCACCAAGGGCGGCGACACCACCATCCGGTCGCCGACGTGACGCATGATCAGGTTGTTGGCAAAACACCGCTCGCGCACCTTGAAGCCCACCGTCCCCGCCGGCGCCTCGAACGGTTTGCGCACCGACTTGTCGGCGGTCAGCGCCAGCGACGCCATCATGCCGACGATCTTGGTTTCGCCAACGAAGGGATGGTCGGCCAGTTGATGCCACTTCTCGGCCAGATAGGGCGCTGCCACGTCGCGGACGTGATCGACGATCTTTTCTTCCTCGAGAATGCGCAGGTTCTCCAGCGCCACCGCCGCCGCGACCGGGTGGCCGGAATAGGTGTAGCCATGCGCGAATTCATCGCGCCCGATCACCTCGGCCACCTTGTCGGACACGATCGAACCGCCGATCGGCACATAGCCCGACGACAGGCCCTTGGCGACGGTCATGATGTCGGGCTTGATGTCGTAGGTCTGGCTGCCGAACCACTTGCCGGTCCGGCCAAATCCGGTGATGACCTCGTCGGCGATCAGCAGGATCTCGCGCTCGGCACAGATCCGGCTGATCTCGGGCCAGTAGCTGTCGGGCGGCACGATGACGCCACCGGCGCCCTGGATCGGCTCGGCGATGAAGGCGGCGACGCGGCCCTCGCCCAGTTCGTCGATCTTCTGTTCAAGCTCGCGCGCACGGGCGATGCCGAACTCCTCGGGGTCCATGTCGCCGCCCTCGAGATACCAATAGGGCTGGTTGATATGCACGATATCGGGGATCGGCATGCCGCCCTGCGCGTGCATCCCCTGCATCCCGCCAAGACTGGCCCCGCCCATGGTGGTGCCGTGATAGGCGTTCTTGCGGCTGATGATCACCGACTTTTCCGGCTTGCCCATCAGCTGCCAATAGCGACGCACGAGACGGATGTTGGTGTCGTTGGCCTCGGAGCCGCCCGAGGCGAAGAAGACGTGGTTGAGATCGCCCGGCGCCAGTTCGGCCAGCTTGGCGGACAGCGCGATCGCCGGCACATGTGTCGACATGAAGAAGGTGTTGTAGAACGGCAGTTCGCGCATCTGCCGCGCCGCCGCCTCGGCCAGTTCGTCGCGGCCATAGCCGATGTTGACGCACCACAGCCCCGCCATCGCGTCGAGGATCTCCTCGCCCTCGCTATCGGTCAGCATCACGCCCGTGGCGCGGGTGATCACGCGCGCGCCCTTTTTCGCCAGCTCGTGGTTGGCGGTGAACGGGTGCATGTGGTGGGCCGCGTCCAGCGCCTGCAACTCGGCGGTCGGCATGTGATTCGTGATCTTGTTCATCGAAGGCTCCTTCGGCTCGAATTAGAGCTCCACAATATGATCAAATGTCCCAGTGTCAACGCCAGCCCGGTCCGTTTGATCAAACCTCAGCCCGCCCCGAGGCTGCGCGTGACCTGGGCGATTCCCTGCTGGATATCGTCGTGGATCGCCTGCTCCACCGCATCGCGGTCGCGCGCCCGCATCGCGGCCAGCGCCTCGCGGTGCTTGTCGGGCAGATTGGCGGTGCCGTGGCGCCCCAGCATGACCCGAAGCGACGGGCCCGAGCGCAGCCACAACATTTCCGAGATCGCCAGCAGAACCCGCGCGCCGGACGCCTCGTATAGTCCCGCGTGGAAGCGGTGGTTGTGTTCGAGATAGCCGCGCACGTCGCCCCGCGCGATTGCCACGTCCACTGCGGCATCCTCTGCCGCCAGCATCTCGATATCGGAATCGTCCATGTTTTCAACGGCGCGCCGCGCCAGTTCCGGCTCGATCGCCAGCCGGGCAAAGGCCAGTTCACGGTATTGCGCGAGGTCCATCGCCGGCACCTCGACGCGGCGGTTGCCCTTGAACTCCAGCGCGCCCTGCGAGGTCAGCCGACGGATCGCCTCGCGCACCGGCGTCATCCCCAGACCCATCGTATCGACCAGCCCCTGGATCGTCACCGGCTGGCACGGCGCCAACTCGCCATAGAGAACCATCTCGCGCAACTGCCGATAGGCGCGTTCGTGGTCGGGCAATTTCGGCTCTGAAATCTTCACCTGTCGCCTCTCTGATCGTCAACCATTGCGCTTGTCACCGAAGCCGTTAATCTCGCACGGCAGGCTAGTGAAGTTCGAAGGATTTGACCATATCGTCCTTTCGCACTAGTTTTGATCAAAATTCGGGGGCCAAAGGGCCAGACCAACGGGAGTGACATGATGAAGACCAAGATGCTGATGCTGAGCACCGCGATTGCGCTGACGGCCGGGATGGCGAGCGCCGAGGACGTGCGGGTCTACAACTGGTCGGACTATATCGACGAGGCGCTGCTCAAGAAGTTCACCGACGAGACCGGCTATGGCCTGATCTACGACGTGTTCGACGCCAACGAGGTGCTCGAGACCAAATTGCTCGCGGGCGGCTCGGGCTATGACGTGGTGGTGCCGTCGGGCACGTTCATGCAACGCCAGATCACCGCCGGCGCCTTCCAGAAGCTCGACAAGTCGAAGCTGCCCAACCTGGTCAACATGTGGGACCTGATCGCTGACCGCACGGCGCAATACGACCCCGGCAACGAATATTCGATCAACTACATGTGGGGCACCACCGGCATCGGCGTGAACGTCGGCAAGGTGCAGGAGATCCTCGGCGAGGATGCCCCGATCGACAGCTGGTCCCTGGTGTTCGACCCCGCCAACATGGAAAAGCTGGCCGCCTGCGGCGTGCATTTCCTCGACGCCCCGGCCGAGATGATCCCGGCGGCGCTGAAGTATATCGGCGAAGACCCCGACAGCCATGACCCCGACGTGATCGCCAAGGTCGAGGCGGTCTATGCCGCGGTGCGCCCCTATGTCCGGAAATTCCACTCGTCCGAGTATATCGAGGCGCTGGCCAACGGGAACATCTGCGTCGCCGTCGGCTGGTCGGGTGACATCCTCCAGGCCCGCGACCGCGCCATCGAGGCCGACAACGACGTCGAGATCGCCTATCATGCGCCGGTCGAAGGGGCGCAGATGTGGTTCGACCAGCTGGTGATCCCGGTCGACGCGCCGAACCCCGAGGGCGCGCATGCCTTCCTCAACTTCATGATGGAGCCCGAGAACGCGGCGGCATCGTCGAACTACGTCTATTACGCCAACGGCAACAAGGCGTCGCAGGAGTTCCTCGCCGAAGACGTGATCGGCGATCCGGCGATCTACCCGGACGAGGCGACGCTCGAGAACCTGTTCACCACGACGCCCTATGACACCGCGGTTCAGCGGGTGGTGACGCGGCTCTGGACCAAGATCAAGTCGGGCACCTGACCGACCTCTCCGACTCCTTCGCCCCCGCCAGCCGACCGGCGGGGGCGTTCCTTTCCGACCGAGGTGCCCATGGCGGACAAACCCCGCAAACCACCCCAGACGGTTTTTGCCCCGTGGGAAGACCCCCAGGCCAAGCCGTTGATCCAGTTCAGGAATGTCACCAAGCGTTTCGGTGATTTCGTCGCCATCGACAACCTGACGCTTGACATCTACGAACGCGAGTTCTTCGCGCTGCTCGGCCCGTCGGGCTGCGGCAAGACCACGATGATGCGGATGCTGGCGGGCTTCGAGGCGCCGACGTCGGGCGAGATCCTGCTGGCCGGCGAGAACATCGTGCCGGTGCCGCCGAACCTGCGCCCGGTCAACATGATGTTCCAGAGCTACGCGCTGTTTCCGCATCTGTCGGTGTGGGACAACATCGCGTTCGGCCTGAAACGCGACAAGCTGACCAAGGACCAGATCGCCAGGCGGGTCGAGGAAATGCTGCGTCTGACGCGGCTTGAGCAATTCGCCAAGCGCAAGCCGCACCAGATTTCCGGCGGCCAGCGGCAGCGCGTGGCGCTGGCCCGCTCGCTGGCCAAGGCGCCGAAACTGCTGCTGCTCGACGAGCCGCTTGGCGCGCTTGACCGCAAGCTGCGCGAGGATACCCAGTTCGAGCTGATGGACATCCAGGAAAAGACCGGCACCACCTTCGTGATCGTGACCCACGACCAGGAAGAGGCGATGACGGTCGCCAGCCGGATCGCGGTGATGGACCAGGGCCGGATCGTGCAGGTCGACACCCCGGCGCGGATCTACGAGGCGCCCGCCAACGTCTATGTCGCCGACTTCATCGGCGATGTGAACGTGATCGAGGGCATCGCGAAGCGGACCGGCGAAGACCGGTGCAGCATCAGCTTTGCCGACGTCGACGCGCCGATCACCGCCGAATGTACCGCGGCGCTGAGCGACGGCGCCAAGGTGACCTATGCGATCCGCCCCGAAAAGATCAACGTGACCGCCGACAAGCCCGGCGACCGGGTCAACGCGGTCGAGGGCCAGATCATCGACATCGGCTATCTCGGCAATATCTCGACCTATCATGTCGAACTGCCCGGCGGGCAGATGATCAAGGCCGCGATGACCAACTCGACCCGGCTGGACCGGCGCGATTTCACCTGGGACGATCACGTCTGGCTGAGCTGGCGCGAAACCGCCGGCGTGGTGCTGACCGAATGAGGCGGACCGCGGCACATACCGGAGACGCGCGGGGTTGCGATGCGTAGGACCGTCCTGATCCTTCTGCCCTATTCGTGGCTGGTGGCGCTGTTCCTTGTGCCGTTCCTGATCGTCGTCAAGATCAGCCTGTCCGACACCGCGCTGGCGATCCCGCCCTATACGCCCACGCTCGACTTCTCGCAGGGTCTGGCGGGGCTGCGCGAGTGGTGGGCCGGGCTCGACTTCGAGAACTTCGTGTTCCTGACCGAGGACTCGCTTTACTGGAAGGCCTATCTCAGCTCGCTGAAGATCGCCGCCAGCTCGACCCTGATCACGCTGATGGTCGGCTATCCGATCGCCTACGGCATGGCGCGCGCGCCCGAGGAATGGCGCCCGACGCTCCTGATGCTGGTGATCCTGCCGTTCTGGACCTCGTTCCTGATCCGGGTCTATGCGTGGAAGGCGATCCTGGCGCAGGAGGGTTTCCTCAATCAGATTCTGTCGGCGCTTGGCATCATCAATGAGCCGCTGATCATCCTGAACACCAACATCGCCGTCTATATCGGTATCGTCTACACCTACCTTCCGTTCATGATCCTGCCGCTCTATGCCGCGCTCGACAAGCTCGACGGCTCGCTGCTCGAAGCCGCCGAGGACCTTGGCTGTTCGCGGCTGTCGGCGTTCTGGCTGGTCACGGTCCCGCTGTCCAAACAGGGCATCATCGCGGGCTGTTTTCTGGTCTTCATCCCGGTGATGGGCGAGTTCGTGATCCCGGCGCTGCTGGGCGGGTCGGAAACCCTGATGATCGGCAAGGTTCTCTGGGAGGAGTTCTTCTCGAACCGCGACTGGCCGGTGGCCTCGGCGGTGGCGGTGGTCCTGCTGGCGATCCTGATCATCCCGATCGTGCTGTTCCTGCGCAACGAGCAGAAACAGCGGGAGGCCGAAGGATGAGGCGCGTATCCTGGTTCAACCTCACCTCGCTGACCTTCGGCTTTGCCTTCCTATACCTGCCGATGGTGGTGCTGGTCGTCTATTCGTTCAACTCCAACAAGCTCGTCACCGTCTGGGCCGGGTTCTCGACCAAGTGGTATGGGGCGCTGTTTCGCAACGAGGCTTTCCTCGATGCCGCCTGGGTGACGCTGCGCGTCGCGCTGGTATCCTCGACACTGGCCACGGTGCTGGGCACGATGGCCGCCTATGTGCTGGTGCGCGGCGGGCGGTTTCGCGGGCGCACGCTGTTCTCGGGGATGCTCTATGCGCCGCTCGTCATGCCCGACGTGATCCTCGGGCTGTCGCTGCTGCTCCTGTTCATCTCGATCGGGCTCGATCGCGGCATGACCACGATCATCCTCGCCCATACCACCTTCGCGATGAGCTATGTCGCGGTTGTCGTCTCGTCGCGGCTGGTCAGCTTCGACCGGGCGCTGGAGGAGGCGGCGCTCGATCTCGGCTGCACGCCCTGGGATGCCTTCCGCTCGGTCACGCTGCCGATCATCGCGCCTGCGGTGATTTCCGGCTGGCTGCTTGGCTTCACCCTGTCGCTTGACGACCTGGTGATCGCCTCCTTCACCTCCGGCCCGTCCTCGACGACGTTGCCGATCAAGATCTTCTCGGCGGTGCGCCTTGGCGTATCACCCGAAATCAACGCCCTGTCATCGATCCTGATCGGCATCGTGACGGTGGGCGTCATCACTTTTTCCGTGACCTCGAAGCGCGCAATCACCAAACGCATGCGCGAAGAAAACAGAGCAGAGACATGACCGACTTCTTGCAGGAATACGCCGCCTATTGCGAAGAGCATGGGCGACCCGACCGCGTGGAGATGATGTTATGCGACATCAACGCCATCCTGCGTGGCAAGTGGCTGCCCGGCGACGACGAGGAAAAGATCGCCGAGGGCGGCGTGCGCCTGCCCCTGTCGACCTATGCACCCAACATCCTTGGCGAGGAGGTCGAGGCGACCGGGCTGGGCATCGCCGTCGGCGACCCGGACGGGCGGCTTTTCCCGGTGCCTGGCAGCCTCAGGCCCGTGCCCTGGGCGACCAAGGACACCAACGTCGCGCAGGTGCTGGTCGAGATGCACGACGAGACCGAGGAGGTCAGCTTCCTGAGCCCGCGCCGGCAGCTTGAGAACATGCTGGCGCGCTTTCGCGAGCGCGGCCTCAACCCGGTGGTGGCGACCGAGCTTGAATTCTACCTCTACAAGCCGCGCGAGGGCGAGGACGACGCGCCGGTTCCGCCCGACCGCAGCCCGATGTTCCAGAACTACGACCTCGAGGTGCTCGAGCGCACCCAGGCGATCCTTGACGACATCCTCGATGGATCCTTCGCGCAGGGCATGTCGCCCGACACGCTGATCGCGGAATACGGGCCGGGGCAGTTCGAGATCAATTTCCACCACACCGACGACGTGCTCGAGGCCGCCGACAGCGCGCTGTTCTTCCGCCGGCTGGTGCGCGGCACCGCGCGCAAGCACGGCATGAGCGCGACCTTCATGGCCAAGCCCTACGCCGATTATCCCGGCAACGGGATGCACGCGCATGTCTCGATTACCGACGACACCGGCGCGAACATCTTCGACGATGGCGGCGACGAGCCCTCGGCCAAGCTGAAACAGGCGGTGGCCGGGGTGCTGGCGACAATGGCCGACCTTCAGGCGATCTTTGCGCCGCACATGAATTCCTATCGCCGGTTCCAGGCCGCCTCCTTCGCGCCGCACGCGCCTGACTGGGGGCTGGACAACCGCGCCGCCGGCATCCGCCTGCCCGAGGTTTCCGGCCCCGGCGCGCGGCTCGAACACCGGATTTCCGGCGCCGACACCAACCCCTACCTGGTGCTCACCGCGATCCTTGGCGGCATCCTCTATGGGCTGGACAACCCCGATCTGCCGCTGCCCCTATCGCTCGATGACGAGGACGGCGAACATGCCGAGGCGCTGACCGCCGACTGGACCACGGCGGTCGACACCTTCGCCGAGTCCGAGATCGCCGCCGACATCTTCGGGGCGGCCTACCGCGACCTCTACGTCGCCGTGCGCCGCGACGAGATCGCGCAACTGACCTCGGCGATCAGCCAGATCGAATACCGGACCTATCTGGGGCGACTGTGAAGCGACTATACGAGCCCTACGCCTACTCCGACGCCGCCCGCGCCGGCTGCGCCTGGCCGGTGAGCACCGATTGGCCCAGGCTCGACGGCGATCTTGCCACCGAAGTCGCGGTGATCGGCGGCGGCTATACCGGGCTGTCGTCGGCGCTGCATCTGGCGCAGGCCGGGGTCGGGGTGACGCTGCTCGAGGCCGAATTGCCCGGCTGGGGTGCATCGGGGCGCAATGGCGGGTTCTGCTGCATGGGCGGCGCGATGGCCGGTGACGCCACGCTGGCGCGGCGCTTTGGCCGCGATCAGGCCGATGCATGGGTCAACGCCCAGCGCGGCGCGATTGATCTGGTCGCGGACCTCATCGACACCCACAACATCGACGCCGACCGCCATTCCGACGGCGAGGTCGTGCTGGCGCATCGCCCGCGCGTGATGCGCGAATTCAATGGCGAGCGCGCGCGCCTTGCCCGCCACGGCATCGCCTCTGACATCATCACGCGCGCCGCCCTGGCCGAACGCGGGCTGACGGCCGAGGGCGCGCATGGCGCGCTGCATGTGAAAACCGGCTTCGCACTTGATCCCGGCAAATACGCCACCGGGCTTGCCCGCGCGGCGCAGGGTGCGGGTGCCGACATCCGGGCGCACGCGCCGGTCGAGGCGATCCAGCGCGACAATGCCGGCTTTCGCCTGACCACCCCGCAGGGCACGGTAACGGCGAAACGCATCATCGTCGCCACCAACGGCTATTCCGCCGAAGACCTGCCGCCCTGGCTGCGGACCCGCACCATGCCGCTGCAATCCAACATCCTTGTCACGCGTCCGATGACCGAAGACGAACGCGCCGCGCAGGGCTGGACCTCGGACCTGATGGCCTATGACAGCCGCAACCTGTTGCATTATTTCCGCCTGATGCCGGACGGCCGCTTCCTGTTCGGCATGCGCGGCGGCACCCGTGCAGGCGCGGCGCGCGACGCCGCGATGCGCGACCAGATCCGCCGCGACTTCGAGGCGATGTTTCCCGCCTGGGCCGGGGTCGAGACGCCGCATTTCTGGTCCGGCCTCGTGAACCTGTCGCGCGGCCTCACGCCCTATGTCGGCCCGGTTCCCGGCCTGCCGGGGGCGTTCGTCGCGATGGCCTATCACGGCAACGGCGTGGCGATGGCCAGCTACTCGGGCGCGCTGGTGGCCGATCTGGCGCAGGGCAAGGTGCCGCGCCTGCCCTACCCCACCGTGATGCAGGCGCCGCTCGCCCGCTTCCCGCTGGGCCGCTTCCGGCGGGTCCTGCTGGATGCGAGCTACCGGGTCTTCGCGCTCAGGGACGCGCTCTAAGGTGTCGCCCCCGAAATCAGGGGCGACACCTTAAAAGCATTCTGACGCGCAATTCATTCCGAAAACCGGTTCCCACTTTTCGGATTGCGCTTTAGCCGAACACCTTGGCCAAAGCCTTGTCCAGCGCCCCGGTGATTTCGTCGATATCGTCAGGCGTGGCGATCAGCGCCGGGCTGAAACACAGCACGTTGTTCAACCCCGGCACCGAGCGGTTCGAGGCACCGATGATCACGCCGAGGTTCGAGCATTCCGCCACCACCGCGCCCACCTCTTTCTCCGACACCGGCTCTTTCGTCGCGCGGTCGGACACCAGTTCGATGCCCTGAAACAGCCCCTTGCCGCGCACGTCGCCGACGACCTTGTGCTTCTCCATCAAGCCTTCAAGGTTGCCCATCATCCGCGCGCCCATTCTGGTGGTGTTCTCCAAGAGCCCCTCATCCTCGATGATACGCATGTTCTCCAGCGCCGCCGCAGGCCCCGCCGTGCAGCCGCCGAAGGTCGAGATATCGCGGAAATGGTTCAGCGGATCGGCGGCATCGTCCTTGAACATCTCGAACACCGCCTCGGTGGCAACGCAGACGCCGATCGCGGCGTAGCCCGAGGCCACGCCTTTTGCCATCGTCACGAAATCCGGCCGGATGCCGTAATGCTGATAGCCGAACCAGGTGCCGGTGCGCCCGATGCCGCACACGACCTCGTCGATGTGCAGAAGGATATCGTATTTGTCGCAGAGCGCCTGCACCCGCGGCCAGTAGCCCTCGGGCGGAGTGATGACACCGCCGCCCGCCGTGATCGGCTCAAGGCAGAGCCCGCCGACCGTGTCGGGGCCTTCGCGCAGGATGACCTCCTCGATCGCCTGCACCGCGCGTTCGGCATAGGCCTCGCCGGTCAGATCCCATTGCGCACGGTATTCCATGCAATGCGGCACCCGGACGAAATCCGGCACGAAGGGGCCGTATTGCATGTTGCGCTCGTCCTGACCGCCCGCCGACATGGTGGCGATGGTGCCGCCGTGATAGTCACGCTCGCGATAGAGGATCTTGGTCTTCTTGCCGCCATAGCGCTTGTGCGCGATCTGGCGGATCATCTTGAAGGCCTTCTCGTTCGCCTCCGACCCCGAGTTGCAGTAATAGACCCGGCTCATCCCCGGCATCTTCTCGATCAGCTTCCTGGCGTAGAGCGCGCCGGGAATCGACCCCGCCGAGCCCGCGAAATAGTTGAGCTTGACCAGCTGATCGCGCACCACGTCGGCGATCTCGGTGCGACCATAGCCGACGTTGACCGTCCAGACCCCGCCCGACACCGCGTCGAGGTATTCGCGGCCCTTGGCGTCCCAGACCCGCATGCCCTTGCCCTCGACTATGATGCGCGGATCGGTGGTTTCAAAGGGCTTGTGCTGCACCAGATGATGCCAGACATGCGCCTTGTCGGCGTCGACCACGTGGGAGATATCGTTCTCGCTGAAGCCGTCCATTTGACCCTCCGGGGCTGGATGATTTGAATATTTGATCAAAACCCTAGGCGGACGTTTTCCGAAATGCAATCGCAAGCTTGTCCGACCCGCGTGCCGGTTCTATCGTGAACCGGAAACGGGGGAAACATGCCGGAAACCGACCACCAGACCGACCTTATCCTGCGCGTCGTGCCGATGCCATCGGACGTGAACGCGGCCGGCGACATCTTCGGCGGCTATGTGCTCAGCCAGATGGACATCGCCGGCGGCCTCGTCGCGGGCGAGCGCGCGCGTGGCCGGGTGGCGACCGTGGCGATCGACGCGATGAAGTTCATCCGCCCGGTCAGGGTCGGCGACATCCTGTGCATCTACGGCAATGTCGCGCGGGTCGGGACCACCTCGGTCAGCGTCGCACTCGAGGCCTGGGCGCTGCGCCACGGCACCGGCGAGCGCCGGAAGGTGACCGAGGGCCTTTTCGTCTATGTCGCCCTCGACGGCGAGGGCAAGAAACGCAAAGTCGATAGCTGAGGCGCTGCCATGAGGTCCTATCCCGATGTCGATGCCTACCTTGCCGATGCAAGGCGCTGGCACGACGAGACGGTGGCCCTGCGCGCGGTCGTGCTGGGCGCGGGGCTGGATGAGGCGATCAAGTGGGGCAAGCCCTGCTACAGTTTTCAGGGCGGCAATGTCGCGATCATCCAGCCGTTCAAGCCGCACCTCGCGCTGATGTTCTTCAAGGGCACCCTGATGCGCGACCCCGAGGGCCTGCTGGTGCCACAGGGCGAAAACTCACAGGCGGCGATGCGGGTGGAATTCACCAGCGTTGATGAAGTAGCGGCGCGCGCCGATGCGGTGCGGGCGCTGCTGGCCGAGGCGGTCGAGCTTGAGCGCACCGGGGCGAAGGTGGCGTTTCGCGAGCGGGCGGCGTTGGAACTGCCCGAGGAACTGGTGGACGCCTTCGACGCGAACCCGGACCTGCGCACCGCCTGGGACGGCCTGACGCCGGGACGCCAGCGCGCCTATGTGCTGCACATCGCCGGGGCGAAGAAGGCCGAGACGCGGGCAGCACGGGTGGCGAAATGCGCGCCGGGGATACTCGCGGGGAAGGGGTTCGGAGAGCGCTGATCTGCGCCCGCCCATGGCCACGGCCAGGCATCAGGTCCGGAATTGCGAGCCACCGGCCTGCGCATATTTCTGGTGGCCCTCGCTTGTTCGCGGGCGGGCTTGCCGATCTGGACACAAGCGTTTTTGCGGAGGGAAGCCAGCAGGTCGCGTCCTGCGCAACGGAGGTTCGCGCCCGGCACGAGGGTGGGCGCCCTTCGCGCCCGCCCTGGGGGCGGGTCGGGCGCGAACCGGATCGCAAGCGATCCGGGTGGTATTAAGAAATCGAGATTAGGCATTGAAAGGGTAATTCGTGGCTGTGTCGATGTCTTGGGCGTCATACGGCCCTGCCCCTATTCGCCGCGACTTAGCCCGCCGGTATAGATGGCCTAGGTCCCATTGGGGGAAATCAACAATTCTCAGTCCAAGTCCGAGATTCTCGCCAAATCCATAGATGTTTCGCCAGCCGTAGCTCGCAACAAGAAACGAGAAGCATCCTGCCACCGCGAACATGGCGTTTTCGAGGTTCGCCTCCGCTTGGTGAAGGTGTCTGTCATGTTTGGAGTTATTGTATGCCCGGTACCATTCAAGATGCCTGCGCTCCCCCCACGCCTCAAATGGTCTCACAGATTCGAATCCTGGGAAGTGCTCAAAGGAGACACGATATTGAGAAAGCCGCATGGCCTTTTCAGTTTTCTCGTAGTCTTGGATCGAGGTTTTTTCTTTCCCGTATCGGTTCTTTCTCAGAACCGACTTAGCGGCAGCTTCGAATTCTGTCGATGCCAAGATTAGCAGATTTCGAATCTTGGGTCCGAATACATTGGAATTGGCACGCTCAGGCTGAACGACCTCAACAATATCTTCCAGCATTGAAACCAATGACTTGAGTTGACCTTTTGACTGCTGCATCTCAATACGGTCATCATGTCCCAATCCTTGAGCAGATGGCGGGTCATCTGGGTGATCGACCGTTGGGCGCGAAATCCTCGGGTAAAAGCAGCCTGCAGGCACAAAAGCCGGAACTACCCGGAGGTCTTTCCAGTTTGCGCCGCCCACCGCGCGCCCGTGATTATTAATCCGTTTCGCTAGCGTTTCCACGGTCCAACTATTGGACTCCCCGAACGCAACCCCCAATACTGGCTGTGCCCTTGTAGGCATGTTGAACGTGATCGCGCCGGTCGCGTCAATTCTTAATCCCCCGACGACGCTGTTCTCACTTTGTACAAGCAGATACTCCAAGCTTTCGTTCCTACCCCCTCAAAACCCCCTCAAATTCCCGCCATTCCCCCTTGGACATGCCGGAGTTTTCCTGTGTGACCGTCTCGCCCTTCAGCATCCGCCGGACGCACTCCATCGCCGTTGCCGACAGGGTCTCACCGCCCATGCGGTAATCCTCGAACGCCTTGTAGGCGAACGGCACCCAGTCGGCGACCACGGCCGCGATGGCCTCGGCGTAGACGCGGATCTCGAATTGGGCGTGGCTGTCGGCGCGCAGGCGCAGGAAGTGAAAGAGGTTGTGCAGATCGACCTTCCAATACCACTGGGTATATATGTTCGCCGGCAGGTTCATCCGCGCCAGTTCACGCGCCAGACCCTGCTGGCCCTCCTGCGAGATCATCGCCTCGTAATTGTCATAGGCGCGGTTCGAGTCGGTCTTGAGGATTTCCAGCACCCGCTGCGCCTCCTCGCCCTCCAGCACCTCGCCCCTTCCCTGATTGTTCACCACCGATTGCGCGGCGATGTTTTCCGGCGCGGGGATGTAGAACTCGCGGTCCATGATCGAGTAGCGGGCGGAGTATTCGTTCACATTGGCGGTGCGGTGGCGGATCCACTGGCGGGCGACGAAGACCGGCAGTTTCACATGCAGCTTGATCTCGCACATCTCGAACGGGGTCGAGTGCCAGTGCCGCATCAGGTAGCGGATCAAGCCCTCGTCGTTCTGCACGCTCTTGGTGCCCTTGCCATAGCTGACCCGCGCCGCCTGACAGATCGCGCTGTCGTCGCCCATGTAATCGATCACCCGCACGAAACCGTGGTCCAGCACCTCGTGCGCGGTGTAGAGATGCGCCTCCATTCCGGGGCTGACGGCGCGGAGCGTCCGGGCGCTCTGGCCGCGCGAGGCTTCGATTTCGGCTTGCTGTTCGGGGCTGAGGGGCATGGCGAATCTGTCTCCAATTGGTGTTTGGCAACTATATATTGCAGTGGGCCGCATCGCACCCGCCATATGACGTAGGAACATGGAAAGCACACTTGTTCGAAAAGTATAACTCCGCCCACCCGAACCTTGACACAAATGCGTTGTAATGTGCTGATAAGAAAAAACTAAAAAAGAGCAGTGTTTCATGTACAGGCAAACCGCAACCCTCCTCGCGGCGCTTTCGCTTGCCGCCTGCCTCGACGGGCTCAACCCGCTTGTGAACACAGGCGGGGATAACGATCTCGATCTGCCGCCCGGCACCGAGGACACATCGTGGCGCACGCCGATCAAGCGCTATGAGGCCGAAGACGGCAGCGGCAACGGCTATGCCCGGTCGATCACCTACAACCCGGTCAGCGACACCTTCACGGTCGACAACCTCGCCTTCGACGGCGCCAACACCTATGCCCGTGCCCACGACAGTTTCGGCAACGACCTCACTCTGAACGGCTTTCGCGTCTACGAGAACGACGGCACCTATCCCGATGACGTGACCGGCCTTCCCATTGATCAGTTCATGCACCGTGCGATCATCGCCGAGGGCGCATCGGGCGGCACCCGCGTCGCCATCGTGCGCACCGGCGCCTATGTCGGCTATGGCTTCGGCGGCTTCATGTATTCGCGCGACGGCAGCGTGACGCTTCCCGACAGCGGCCAGGCCCGTTTCACCGGAGATTACACCGGGATCCGCGACTTCGAAGGCAAGGGTGGGCTGGAATATGTCACCGGCAACGCCGAGGCGGCGATCGACTTCGACGATTTCAACGCCGGCAACGCGGTGCGTATCTTCGTGACCAACCGGCGGGTCTTCGACCAATACGGCGCCGACATTACCGCCGCCCTGGTCACGGCCTTCGACTCGGTCAACCAGACGACATATCCGGACCTGAACCCGGTCGTCGGGCCGGGCGCGATGAATGCTGCGGGCGAGATGACCCAGGGCATGTTCGCGAACTATATCGACGAAGACGGCAAGGTGCAGAGCTTCTCGACCGGCAATTACTACGGCCTTCTCGCGGGTTCCGGCGCCAACATGGAGCTTGTCGGGGTCATCGTCGTCGAGGGCGTCGATCTGCGTGACGACACGAGATTCCGCGAAACCGGCGGCTTCGTCATGGAGCGGCAATAGGCGCGGCCGGGGGGCTAGGGCGGTGTTCAGGGTAATCAAGGCAGCGATCATCGCGCTGACCGCGCTCCTCTCTGCCCCGGTCACGGCGGAGCCTGTCCAGTTGACCCGCAACGACATGCTGGCGACCGCGCACCGCGCACTCGACGCCGGTGCGGCGCCTCAGGCGCTGGCCTTGGCCGAAGCGGTCTTGCGCGTCCACCCCGAAGACATCGCCGCCCTAGTGCTCAAGGCCCGCGCCCTGCGTGATCTTGGCCGCTACGCCGAGGCGCAGGCGGCGGCGCAGGCGGCTTGGGCCTTGTCCGACAACGACGCCGCGCGCTATGCCTCGGCAATGGCGCTGGCACAGGCGTTGTCGTCGGATGGCAGCCGCACCATGGCGCAGGTCTGGCTGCGCCGGGCGCATGAGGTCGCGCGCAACGATACCGAACGGGCGCTGGCGGTGCGCGGCTATCAATACGTCAAGGCGAGGAACCCGTGGAGCTATACCTTCAGCTTCGGGATGTCGCCCAACTCGAACCTCAACAACGGCTCGTCCGCCGATGTGCTGTGGATCGGCAACCTGCCGTTCACGCCGGTGCTCTATTCCGGCTATACCGCGCAGGCAAATGTCGGTGTGAGCTACCGCTTTTCCGGCCAGAACGGCACCGAGACCCATGTCGGCGCGCAGCTTTTCGCCCGCATCAACTGGTTTGACGCAGACAGTCTTGCCGTCCTCGAAAGCAATTCCGACCCTGACGACAGCCAGCACGATTTCGACTATGTGCAGGCGATGGCGACGCTGCGCCATATCCGCCCGATCGGGGCGACGGCGCTGGAGCTTTCGGCCAATGTCGGGCGCACCTGGTATGGCTGGGAGCATTTCGCCGATGTCGTGAACCTCGGCGTGGAATGGCGTCTGCCGTTCGGCGAGGGCGGGCAGATCGCGGTGTTCACCAAGGGACGCGGCCAGTTTTTCGCCGATCCGGGCGATGCGCCGGTCTATTCCGGCGAGGCGGGCGGACGTGTGCGCCAGCGGTTCGACTGGGGCGACAGCATCGAGGTCACGCTGGCTGCGACCGGCGCCATATCCGACGACGCACCGCGCGAGTTCATCGGCGGGCGCGGCCAGATCGCCTATACCCTCGGCCAGCCGGTCCTTGGCGCGGAATTCAGCTTCAGCGCGGGCGCGTCCTACCGCGACTATGAGGTGTCGAGCTTCGATCCCTCCGGGCGGCAGGACTGGCTGTTGTCGGCTTCCGCCGAAGCCGCCCTTCCGAATATGGCCTATATGGGCTTTGTTCCGTTGCTTTCCGCCGAGATCGAGCGGAACCTGTCGAACATCCCGGCCTTTCAGTCGCGCACGCTGCGCTTCGGGCTCGGGGTCAGGTCGCAGTTCTGACCGCCACGGCGGCGAAGGAGCACGATGACAGCCCGGATCGTCCTTGCCGCCCTGTTCGCGCTGGCCCTGCCCGGCCCTGGCCACGCCGCGTCGTGCCGGCAGGCGCTGGCGCTGGCGCTGGACGTTTCGGGTTCGGTCGATGCCGACGAATACCGGTTGCAACTGGACGGGCTTGCCGCAGCTCTGACCAACCCCGAGGTGGTGCAGGCGTTCGTCGCAGGCGCGGCTGCCCCGGTTCGGCTTCTGGTCTATGAATGGAGCGGGCCGTCGCATCAGCGGGTCATCCTCGACTGGACCGAGGTGGGCGACGCCGCGACGCTGGCCAGCATCGCCGCCACCCTGCGCAACACCGGGCGCGTCGCCGCCGCACCCTCGACCGCGCTTGGCACGGCGATGGCCGCAGGGGCGCAGATGCTGGCCGCTCAGGGCGAATGTTGGACCCGCACGCTGGACATATCGGGCGACGGCACCTCGAACACCGGGCCGCGACCGCAGGACATCGGCACCCTCGCCCTGTTCGACGACATCACCGTGAACGCGCTGGCAATCGGAGTTGGCGAGCGTCAGACGTTGGCCTCGACCGGCGATCTGGTCGAGTATTTCCGCGAAACTGTGATCCGGGGACCGGGCGCCTTTGTCGAACACGCGGCGGATTTCGCGGATTTCGAGGCCGCGATGGTGCGCAAACTGCTGCGCGAGACGCGCGGGCTGGCGATCGGGTCGTCGCAGTAGGCGCGCCTAGACCAGCTTGCGCCCCAGCCCCGCCAGCATGTCGAGACAGGCCGCCAACTGGTCCTCCGCGACGAATTCGTCGGGCCGGTGCGCCTGCCGGATCGAGCCCGGACCGCAGACCACCGCGCTCATCCCCATGCCCTGAAACAGCCCCGCCTCGGTGCCGAAGGACACCACGTCCGCGCCGTTCGCGCCGGTCAGCTCGGCCACCAGATCGCGCGCCGCGTTCGCGTCCATCGGCGTGAGGCCGACAACCTCGCCGACCACCTCGGTCTCGATGCTCGCGTCGGGGGCAACGGCCTGCATCGCGGGCAAGAGAACGTCGCGCGCATAGGCAGCAATGCCGTCGCGCACGAAATCCGCGTCCGATGGCTGAACCGGGCGCATTTCCCATTCCACCTCGGCCTTGCCGACGATCACGTTATGCGCCATCCCGCCATGGATGCCGCCGATGTTGATCGTGGTCCAGGGCGGCTCGAACCGGCTGGTCGCAGGCGCGCGCGGCTTCAGCGCCTCGCGCAGGTCGAGCAATCGACCGACATAGCGTGCCGCGTATTCCGCCGCGTTGACGCCCAGATCGGGGGCCGAGCCGTGCCCCTCGGCGCCGGTGAAGCGGGTGGTGTATTCGTGGCAGCCCTTGTGACCCTCGACCACGCGCATCTCGGTCGGCTCGCCGATGATCGCCATCGCCGGTTTCAGCCCGCGCGCGGTCAGTGTCCCGACAAGATCCCGCGCGCCAAGGCAGCCGACCTCCTCATCATAGGTAAAGGCGAAATGCAGCGGGCGGCGCAGGTCGGACCCGGCGTAGTCGCGCGCCGCCACCAGCGTTGCGGCGATGAACCCCTTCATGTCGCAGGTGCCGCGACCGTAAAGCAGCCCGCCCTCCTCCCGCAGCTCCCAGGGGTCCGAACTCCAGTCCTGATCGGCCACCGGCACCACGTCGGTATGGCCCGACAACACGATGCCGCCATCGCCCTCCGGCCCGAGCGTGGCAAAGAGGTTGGCCTTGCTGCCGCTCGCGTCGCCCAGGACCTCGACCCGCGCGCCCAAGCCTACGAGGTGATCCGCCACCCATTCGATCAGCGCGAGGTTGGGGTCGGTCGAGACCGTCTGGAAGGCGACAAGCTGGCGCAGGATCGCCCTGGTTTCGGTCAGTCGGTCCATGTCAGTCCTTCACCCAGATGCGGCGCGGCCGGTCGCAAAAACATTCCGCCGGACCTTCGTCGCGGATCAGGATCGGCTCGGTGATCTCGATCCCCCATTCCTCCATCCACAATCCGGGCATGAAATGAAAGGTCATTCCCGGCTCGAGCACGGTTTCATCCTCGGCGCGCAGCGAGATCGTGCGCTCGCCCCAGTCAGGCGGATAGGACAGGCCGATCGGATAGCCCGCCCGCGCGCCGCGCCTGATGCCGGCACTTTCCAGCACGTCGCCCAGCGCATTTGCCACGTCGCAGGCCCGGTTGCCGGCGCGCGCCATTTCAAGCCCGGCCTCGAGCCCGACGATCAGCGCGTCCTCGGCCAGCCGCATCTGCTCGGGCGGTTTGCCCAGAAAGATCGTGCGGCAGAACGGCGTGTGATAGCGACGGTAGCAGCCCGCGATCTCGAAGAACGTCGCCTCGCCCGCTTTCAGGTCATCCCCGTCCCAGGTCAGGTGCGGCGCCGAGGCGTCGCGGCCCGACGGCACCATCGGCACGATGGCCGGATAATCGCCCCAGTCGTCGCCGATGCCCGACATCGCGTCGGAATAGATCCCCGCGATCAGGTCGTTCTTGCGCAGGCCTGGTTCGGCGCGCAGGTAGATCCCGTCAACGATCTTCTCGGCGATCCGCGCCGCCTTGCGCATGAAGGCAATCTCCTCGTCGGACTTCACCGCCCGCTGCCAGTTCACCAGCGCGGTCGCGTCCAGCAATTCGGCCCCCGGCAGTTCTTCAAGCATCGTCACGTAAGCCTTGGCCGAGAAATAATAGTTCTCCATCTCGACCCCGATCCGCCCCTCGCCCAGCCCCAGTTCGCGGATCAGGGTGGCGAGGTGCTGCATCGGGTGGCGCCGGTCGGACATGACGAAACTGTCGTCATAGGGCCACAGATCGTCCTCCGACAGCCAGGCGGTGCGGCGCGCGCCATTGGCGTCCATCTCGCGGCCCCACCAGATCGGGTCGCGGTCATGGGTGACGATGACGCCCTGATGCACATAGAACGACCAGCCGTCATAGCCGGTGATCCACGCCATGTTCGAAGGGTCCTCGACGAACAGCGCATCAAGCCCCCGCTCGGCCATCTGCGCGCGCACCTTGGCCAGCCGCCGCACGTATTCCCGTTGCGAGAACGGGGCCCTGTCATAGCCCATGCTACCCCCGATGGCGATTTGGGTTGACGGCACGGCCCCGTGAGCGGGGCGCGGACCGACCCGGCAAGCGTCGCAGCCCGATACCGCCGCCGCCTATCGCGCCAGCGTCATTCGGGGGGCGGAAAACGACAGATCGGCTATTCCAGCGTCGTGCGGTCGACCACCAGCACGCCCTCGGCCACCTTGTCGGACGGATGGGTGATGACCAGATCGCCCGCCTCGAGCCCGCCGCGCACCTCGGCGAACTCGGTGTTGCGCCGCCCGACCTCGACCTTCTTCACATGCGCCACACCCTCCGCGACCGCGAACACCGCCCAGTCGCCATCCTCGCGAAACAGCGCGCTGATCGGCAGGCGCAGCACATCCTCGCCGCGCCATTCGACGATCCGCAGATAGACGCGGAAGTTGTGGCCCAGCGCCGGGCGCTCGGCGGCGGGTGTGACGAAATCCAGCAGCACCTTGACGCGCTGTTCCTCGATCCCCAGCGCCGAGACCTTGGTGAAGGCGGCGGGCTCGATCTCGCGCACCGTGGCGGCCAGCGCGTGGTCGCCGCCCCAGCGCTCGACATAGGCCGGCGCGCCGGGGGCGATCCTGATCGCGTCCGACGACAGCAGATCGACGGCGATCTCCAGATCGTCGGTGCGCCCCATCGTCAACAGCGGCGTGCCGGCCGAAACCATCCGCGCGCTGTCATTGGCGACAGACAGGACCTGTCCGGTGATCGGCGCGGTCAGTTCGATGCAGCAATCGGCGCCGCCAAGGTCGGTCGGCTCGCTGTTGGGCTCGATCAGCACCGCCTGCGCCGCCTCGAGATCGCTCTGCCGCATCGCCTGTGTCGCATGCGCGCTGTCAAGCTGGGCGGCGGCGATATCCAGTGCCACCTCGGTCTCCTCCAGTTGCGCCTCTGAGGCGGTGCCGCGTTCGTTCAGGCTGAACACCCGGTTGAGCTGCCGCTGGGCGTTGTTCAGATCCGCCTCGGCGGCGCGCACGTTCGCATCCGCCAGCGCCAGCGCCGCCTCGGCCTGCGCCACCGCCGCCTCGGCCTGTCGGCGGGCGCGTTCATCGAGAAACGCCGGCTCACCCGGTTTGATCCGGGCGACGATGGTTTCGCCCTGCACCACCGCCTCACCGATCGCCACCGGGCTGCGCAACACCTGCCCCGAGACCGGCGCCGACACCTCGAAGACGTTGCGGATGCGGGTCTGCCCGTCGGCGTTCACCGTCACCTCGAGCACCCCGCGCCCGAGCGTGGCCATATCGACCGGCACCAGTTCAGGCTTGCTGAGTTCATAGGCCGCGGCCCCTGCGGCAGCCAGAATCACCACCCCCAAGATCACTTTGCGAACACTGAGCGCCATTGGTTATTCCCTTGTTTTCATGACCGATACCAGGTCCATCCGGTCGATCCGGCGACGCACCAGCAGCGCCGAGGCAATCGAGGCCCCGGCCACCACAAGCGCGGCACGGACATAGGTTTGTTGAGTGATGATCAGCGGAATCGAATAGAGATCGCTGTCGAACGCGGCAACCATCGAACCCGCCATGCCGTATCCCATCCAGAGCCCCAGCGGGATCGCCACCGCCACGAGGATGAACAGCTCGCCCAACAGGATGTAGCTGACTTCGCCTCGGGTGAAGCCGAGAATCCGCAGGCTGGCAATTTCGCGGGCGCGTTCGGAGAGCTGGATGCGGGCCGAGTTGTAGACCACACCGATGGCGATCAGCGAGGCGACCAGCGAGAACACCACGACCGAGATATTGGCGCTTTCGGCCATCGTCTCGTCGAAACTGTTTCGCACCTGCGACATCAGCGTGATGCCCGAGATCGCCGGCGTGTTCCTGATCGCCTCGTAAAGCTCGTCCTGCAACGCATCGTCGATCATCACGTTGGCCAGCGTCGCCTGCGGCACCTGCCCCAGCAGCGCGGACAGATGATCCTGATCCATGTAGGCGCCAAGCCCGAAGAAGGTCGAGACCGTGCCGGTGACGACGACCGGGTGGCGCAGATCGCCATATTGAAGGAACTCGACCTCGATCACGTCGCCGACACGGGCATCGAGGTGGTTGGCCAGCCTGACTTCCAGCACGATCCCGTCCTCGGGCGGCACTTCGGTGCGGCTGTCGCCGTCAAACACCCGCGCCAGCGTGTTGGTCTCGCGCCGTCCCTCGATGGCGATGGTCCGGGTGCGCGGCCCGTGAAACAACCGCGCCGGGGTGGCAAAGGCACCTTCGGCCCGCATCACGCCGGGCAGGTTCTCGATATCGTCCAGCACCGATTCAGATCGCGGCAGCGCGAATTCCAGCATCGCATCCTGCCGGTTGACCTGCACGAAGGCGACGTCGAGCAATTCGTCGAAACTGTCCAGCATGAACAGGCCCGCGACGATCATCGCCGCCGACATCGAAATGCCCAGCGAGGTCATCGCCGCGCGGACCGGCCAGCGACCGATGGCGCGCAGGATCATCATCGTCGGCTGGCTCGGGCGGAAGAACACGATGATCCGGTCCAGAAGCCCGCGCCGGAACCTTGCGGGCGCAGGCGCGCTCATCGCCACGGCGGGCGACAGCATCACCACGTTGCGCACCGCCAGCGCCGCGCCGAACACGGCCGCGCCCAGCCCGATCACCGCCGACAGGGCATAGACCGTCGGGTATTGCACGAACACCAGATAGGGAAAGTGGAAGAACTCGCCGTAGACCTGCGCGATCACGATCGACGACCAGTACCCGACCGCCCAGCCGATCGCGATGCCGATCGCGCCGATCCCCATGGCGAGTTTCAGGTAATGCCAGGAAATGTCCCAGCGGCCATAGCCCAACGCCTTGAGCAGCCCGATCTGCTCGCGCTCGAGCTTGATCAGCCGGCCGAGCACCATGTTGACGAGGAACGCGGTGATGACGAGGAAGATCGGCGGCAACACCTTCACCATCACGGCCAGCTGTTCCAACTCGCCGGCAAGAAATGCGTTCGAGATCTGCGCCTCGCGGTCATAGGCGCCGCTGCCGCCATAGGGTTTCAACAGCGCCTCAAGCTCGTCCTTGATCACCTCGAGGTCGGTTCCCCGCGTCACCCCGAGCGTGACCGAGTTGAACGCGCCCGACAGGTTGAAGGCCGCCGCCAGCACCTCTTCGGACATCCACAGGATGCCGAACCGCCTGTCATCGGGAAAGATCGAGCCCGGCCCGATGGTATAGATGAACTCGGGCGACAGCACGACGCCGGTGATCGCGACGGTGCGTTTCTGACCGTTGAGCGTCACCCCGAACGTGTCGCCGGCGCGAAACCCGTGCGCCAGCGCGAAGGCCTCGCTGATCACCACCTCGCGGTCATGCCCCGGCTCGGGCAACCGTCCGCTGCGAACGATCAGCCGGCTCATCTCGGGCGAGCCCGAGGGAGGGATCGAGATGAGCTGCCCCATCGCCGGACTGTCCATGTCGGCGATGTCGAGAATGGCGAACTGGGTGATGCGCGCCTCGACCTGGGCGACGCCCTCGAGGGCGGCAATCTCCGGCACCAGGCTTTTCGGCGCGCGCGCCGCCCCCGACCACACATCGGGAAAGCGCGTGCGCTCGTAATAGGTGTCGCGGGTCTCGGTCAGCGACCGGTCGGCGCCGGACATCATCACCATGACCATGACCCCGGCGGCCAGCACCAGCGCGATCGCCAGCGTCTGCGCCCAGAGCCGTCTGATGTCGCGAACCAGTTTCTTGTCGAGCGCACGCATCAGATCACCACTCGATCTCGCTGGGTTCGATCCGTGTCTCGTTCACCGTCACGCTGGCGATGTTGCCGTCGGCAAAGTTCAACACCCGGTGCGCCATCTTCTGGATGCCGGCGTTATGGGTGATGACGACCGTCGTGGTGCCAAGCTCGTCGTTGATCTTCTCGAGCGCCTCGAGCACCTGCACCCCGGTCTTCGAGTCAAGCGCCCCCGTGGGTTCGTCGCACAGCAGCACCTCGGGACGTTTCGCGATGGCGCGCGCAATCGCCACGCGCTGCTGTTCGCCGCCCGACATCTCGGCCGGAAAGTGATCCATCCGGTGGCCAAGCCCGACGCGTTCCAGCGCCTCCTCCGACGACATCGGGTCTTTCGCAACCTCGGTGACAAGCGACACGTTCTCGCGCGCGGTAAGGCTGGGCACGAGGTTGTAGAACTGGAAGACGAACCCGACATGATCGCGCCGGTAGCGTGTCAGTTCGCGGTCGCGCATCGCGGTCAGCTCAAGGTCCTTGAACCACGCCCGTCCCGAGGTCGCGCTGTCGAGCCCGCCGAGGATGTTCAGAAGCGTCGACTTGCCCGACCCCGAGGCCCCCAGCAAGACGGTGAATTCACCCGCGAACAGCTCGGCGTTGACACCGCGCAGCGCATGCACCTCGACATCGCCGGTGCGGTAGACCTTGGTTATGTCTTCGGTATGGAAGATGCGCTCGGCCATCCTGCCCCCTTTTCGGGTCTTGTCGCGGTTATGTGGCCCGATGACCTTGATCTGGTTCAATCCAGCCGACATTTTCCCGAAGCCTCCGGCTGGTGCCCGCGCCCGGACTCGAACCGGGACGCCCTGAGGCTGGGGATTTTAAGTCCCCTGTGTCTACCATTCCACCACGCGGGCCAGCGGCGCGACCCTAGCGGAACGCCTCGCGAGGGGGAAGATCCGGCATCACGGCTTGACGCCCCGGCCGCGTTCGTGTGACCTCGGCCAATGTTCCCGATCCGCGACCATAACCCGTCCGAGCGCACGCCTGTCGTGACCTATCTTCTGGTCGCGGTGAATGTCGCGATGTTTCTGGCGATGCTGCCCCTGATGGGCGACGAGCGCGCCCTGTTCGAGGTCTATTGGCGGTTCGGCCTGGTCCCGGCGAGGGTGACCCAGGGAGAGGGGCTGCTTGGCATCGTCACAACCATGTTCCTGCACGGCGGGTTGTTCCACCTCGGTGGCAACATGCTGTTTCTGTGGATCTTCGGCGACAACCTCGAGGACAAGCTGGGCCATCTCGGCTTTCTCATGTTCTACCTGGTCGCGGGGTCTGGGGCGGCCTTGTTGCAGATGCTGTCCGATCCGACATCGACGGTGCCGCTGATCGGCGCATCGGGCGCGATCGCCGGGGTGATGGGAGGCTATCTGCTGCTGTTTCCCCGCGCACGGGTCGATGTGATCGTGGTCTTCATCGTCTTCTACCGGGTCGTCGCCCTGCCCGCCTGGATGATGCTGGGGATCTGGTTCGCCTTCCAGATCTTCAACGGCCTCAGCGCGCCGGTCGGCGAGGGCGGCGTGGCCTATTGGGCGCATGCCGGTGGCTTCGTCGTGGGGCTGGCCTGGGTCTATCCGGTCTGGCGCAGGCTTGGCGGGCGCGACTACTGGGCGCGCACCGAGGGCCATCCCGACCACCCGCCAGCCAAATACAAGGTGGTGCGCAGCTCGATCCCCAGCGTGCGGCGCAAGCGTTAGAGGACTGGGCCGATGTTCGATTCATGTGCTGCAGAGCCGCGAAAAGCCGGTCGGACGGGCCGGAAAAGCCGGAATCGTGAAATCCGGCCTCAGTTCGGCGTGACCGTCATGTCGCCCATGTAGGTGCTGATCTTGTTGGCGAGCTCGGGTGCGCTGGACGAGACATAGAACGCCGCGGAAATGCCCATGAACACCAGCGCCGCCGTCAGGACCACCCAATCGACGGTGACAGCGCCGGATTCGTCTCGGGTAAAAAGCAGTTTCCGCATTCCTGTCCACTCGCGCCAATGCGCCCGTTCTCAGGCACAGGGGGTCAGTATCGCCGCAAAAGACGGCAGGAATACGGCCGTGATCTGGCGCGGATGTGGGGATTTGCCGGTCTTGCGGCGTTAACCCCGGATGATCGCCGCGAACTTGTCGAAGATCACCTCGTTCGCCGCGATCACCTCGCCCGAAGCCAGAATGTCCTCGCCCGGCGTGACCGGTTCGACCAGCCCACCGGATTCGCGCAGGATGATCAGGCCTGCCGCGATGTCCCAGGGGTGCAGACGCCGCTCCCAGAACCCGTCGTAGCGGCCCGCCGCGACATAGGCGAGGTCGAGCGCCGCCGCCCCCCAGCGCCGCACCCCGGCCACCGCCGGCAACAGCCGCGCCAGATCCTGCAGGGTCTCGGGCAGGTCGCTGCGCCCGCCGAACGGAAGGCCCGTGGCGAAGATCGACTCGATCAGCTTGCTGCGTCCCGATACCCGCAGGCGGGTGTCGTTGAGCTTGGCGCCCTGCCCCTTCTCGGCCATGAACATCTCGTCCTTGGCAGGGTCGAAGACCACGCCGGCGATGATCTCGCCCTTGTGCTCGAGCGCGATCGACACCGCCCAATGCGGCAACCCGTGCAGGAAGTTGGTGGTGCCGTCGAGCGGATCGACGATCCAGCGCCGTGTCGGGTCCTTGCCCGCCTCGCCGCCGCCTTCCTCTCCCAGCCAGCCGTAGTTCGGGCGCGCGCCCATCAATTCCTCGCGGATGATCTCCTCGGCCGAGATATCGGCCTTCGAGACGAAATCCCCCGCGCCCTTCATCGAGACCTGAAGGTTCTCGACCTCGCGGAAGTCCTTCACAAGGCTGCGGCCCGCCTTGCGCGCGGCCTTGATCATGACGTTGAGGTTGGCACTGCCTTGCATCGGGCGCTCCTGTGGTTCGCGTGGGCTATACGCGCGGCGATGGGATTTGCCAAGGGCGGCCCGATAAGGGGCAGGCAGGCGCGCGGGAATCGGGGGGGCGGGGCCCGAGATGTACGCAGCGCGACCCGCGCGATCATTGCCGAAACCCGGACAGAGAGCGTGTTGCCCATGGGATTGACCCCGCTGCGGATACAATAATCCTTGCAAAACAGCGGCTTGATTGACAGCCGCCATCATTCCGGCGACCTTGGCGCCGGGGCACGCTTTGGGACGATCGCATCAGATGTTCACCTTTGACCCGGCGGGACGCTGGGTGCAGCGCTGTCGAAACGGTCTTGCCCTCGTGAACGGGCGACAGTCGGACGCCATCGACCTCTCGAACCGGTGCACCAGCGCGCGGGGCGCAGAACGAGGCGTGGACAGATGAGTGTCGAAATCATCACGGCGCGGGAGTTGGACAGCGGCCTCTGGGCCGACTGGCGGCGGCTTCAGGCCGCCGATGCCGACCTGCGCAGCCCGTTCTTCTCGCCCGATTTCTGCCGCATCGTCGGCGCGGTGCGCGAGGATGTCCGCATCGCGGTGATCGAGGACGCGGGCAAGGTCTGCGGGGTGTTTCCCTTCCACCGGCAACGCTTCGGCCGCCTCGCGCCGCTGGGCGGGCAGATCTCGGACTATCACGGCATCGTCGGCACGCCGGCCCGCGGCGAGGGGATCGGCGCCATCCTGCGCGCGGCCAACGCACAGGCCTTCGATTTCAACCACATGCCGGTGTCGCAGACGGCGTTTGCCGCCCATGCCTTTCGCCGCACAACCTCGCCGCTGGTCGATCTGTCCGGCGGCTTCGAGGCATGGCGGGAGGGTCGCCGCGCCAGGACCAGCGCGATCAGCGATGTCGAGCGCAAGATGCGCAAGCTCGAGCGCACCCTCGGCCCGCTTCGCCTCGTCGCCAACGACACCTCGGACGAGGTCTGGCAGTCGCTCATGGACTGGAAACGTGCGGCGCTGGCGGAAATCGGCGTCGGCTTCATTCTTGATGTGCCCTGGGCGCGCGAGGTGGCCGAGGCCATTCGCGACACCGACACGCCCGCGTTCGGCGGCATGACCTCGGCGCTGTGGGCCGGCGACGAGTTGGCGGCGGTGCATTTCGGCATGCGCACCGGCACGACCTGGCATTGGTGGTTTCCGACCTACAACGTCGGACTCAAACGCCACTCGCCCGGCCTTGCGCTGATCCTGGAAAGCCTGCGTCACGCCGCGGCGACCGGGATCGACGAGCTTGATTTCGGGCGTGGCGACCAGGACTACAAGCTCTGGTTCGCCAATGCCGAACGGGGGCTGTGCGAAGGCTCGGTCGAACGCTCGCTCAGCCCGCTTGGCGCGACGCGGCGGCTGCGCAAGGCCGTGCAGAAACCTCTGGCCCGCGCCGGGTCCGAGGCATTGGCCGAGTTCGCGCGCAAGGTGGGCGACCGCCTGCTGGTCGCGGGGCGGATTACGTGAACCCTCCGGGCGATGCCCGCGGGAAAGGAGTTGCAGGATGATGAACCCAGGATCACGCGGACCGGACGGCCCGCAGACGGAAAGCCTGCCCGAGACCTTGCTGGGCACGACCAGGACCACCAGCAAGCCCAAGTCCTCGGACATCTCGCCCGGCCCCGGCTTTCGCGTGCGCCGGTCGTTCAAACGCCTGCCCGAGGAACTGATCGCCGGGTTTGACGCCTTTGAATCCACCGACATCTCGGACGCGCTCAACCGCATGTATACGATGGGCGAGACGATCCACAACGTCGTCTCTGACGCTCCGTTGCTTGGCCCGGCCTGCACCGTCAAGGTGTTTCCCGGCGACAACCTGATGGTGCACAAGGCGCTCGACATCGCGCGCCCCGGCGACGTGGTGGTGGTTGACGGCAGCGGCAGCCTGAACGCGGCGGTGATCGGCGATCTGATTGCCAACAAGGCGCGCCATCGCGGCATCGCCGGGTTCGTGATCGACGGATTGGTGCGCGATCTGGCCGGCCTGCGCGAATGTGGCCTGCCGGTCTATGCCCGTGGCGTGACGCCGTTCGGCCCGCTCCACCGTGGGCCGGGCGAGATCAACCACGCCGTCAGCTGCGGCGGCATCGTGGTCAACCCTGGCGACATCATCCGCGCCGACCCCAGCGGTGTGACCGTGGTGCCGCACCTCTGGGCGGGCGAGATCCTCAAACGCCTGAGCGCCGGGCGCGAGCGGCAACAGGCCTATGTCGCCAACGTCAAGCGTGGCCAGTTCTCGAACGCCTGGGTCGATGACCTGCTGGAGGCGGCGGGCTGCATTTTCGATGACTGAAGTCGCGCCCGGCCACAGCTTTGCCAACCGCGCCGGAGTGACGCTGGCATGAAATCCGAACGGCTTGATCAGGCGATCGACACCACATGCCCGGTCCTTTTGCTGGGCGGCGAGGTGAATTCGCTCGAAATCGTGCGCCATTTCAAACGGCTGGGCATCACCGTGCGGGTTTCCGGCGCGCCCGGCGCATGGGCGCTCGAAAGCCGCGATTGCGCCGAGAGCCTGCGCATCCCGCCCGGCATGTCCACGCACGACTACTGGCGCGCGCTGCTTCTGGCCGAGGGGCCGAGCCGCTTTGCCGGCCACATCATCTTTGCCATGGACGACGACGCGATCAGCTTCGTCGTCGCGCACGAGGCGGCGCTGCGCGCGCGTTTCCGGCTGGAGCGTTTTGACGGCGAATTGCGCGCCGCGATGCTCGACAAGCGCCGCACGCTCGAACTGGCGGCCGAAGTGGGCGTTTCCGCGCCACAGCACTGGCCCATCGAAGGCGCGGACGACCTCGAGGCACTGCGCGGCGCCCTCACCTTCCCGGTGATGATCAAGCCGGTGCATTCGCATCTGTTCGTGCGGGCATTCGGCAAGAAGTTGTTCATCATCGAAGCGGATTTCGACGATCTGGTCGCCAAGGCAAGGCAGGCGCTCGACAAGGGGCTGGCGATCTCGGTGGTCGAGATGATCCCCGGCCCGGACAGCCTGTTGTCGAGCTATTACACCTATATCGACGACCGCGGCATGCCGCTCTTTCACTACACCAAGCGGATCGTGCGGCGATTTCCGACCAATTCCGGCCCGGCGGTCTACCACGTCACCGAATGGCTGCCAGAGACGGCGGAAATGGGCCTGCGCTACCTGCGCGGCATCGGCTGGCGGGGCCTTGCCAACATCGAGTTCAAGCGCGACACCCGCGACGGCAAGCTGAAGGTGATCGAGGTCAACGCGCGCTACACCGCCGCGCACCGGCTGTTGGTGGCCTCCGGCGCGCCGGTCGATCTGGTGGCCTATTGCGACCTGACCGGCCAGCCCGCGCCGGTGTTCACCACCTATCGGCAGGACATGCGGCTGTGGCTGCCGATCCGCGATTTCCGTGCCTTTCTGGAGCTTCGCCGTCAGGGAAAACTGAGCCTTCGCGACTGGATCGCCAGCCTGCCCCTGCGCCGCACCATCGGGCCATTGTTCAGCCTGCGCGACCCGATGCCCTCGGTCGAGGTTCTGCGATTCTCGCTCGTCGCGAACTGGCGGAGGTTGTGGGCGCATGTCGGCTGACGCGGGCGATCTCATGCGCTTTGACACCGGGGCGCTGGCCGGGTTCGCCGCGCGGGTGTTGCAGGCGGCGGGGGTGGACGCGGCGCAAACCGCATCCGTCACCGACAACCTGATCTGGAACGACGCCGCCGGACGGCACAACCACGGGTTCGAGCGTTTGGCGGCGATGCTGGCCCGCGTAGCGGCTGGCGGCATCGCCGCAGAGGCCGACATGCAGTTTCGCAACCTCGCGCCCTCACTCGCCCATCTCGACGCGGGCGGTGGCTTTGGCCAGCACGCGGGGCGACTGGCGATCGACCGGGCGGTCGAACTGGCGCGCGACCAAGGCGTTGGCATCGTCGGGGTGTCGAACAGCCATTTCTTCGGCACCGGCGCCCATTTCGTGGCGCGCGCGGCGAAAGCAGGAATGATCGCGTTCGCGTTCTCCAATTCCTTCGCCAAGGTCGCCGCCCATGGCGGCGAGCAGCCGGTTCTGGGAACCAATCCGCTGGCCTTCGGCGCGCCACGGGGCAATGGCGACCCGCTGATCGTGGATTTCTCGACCGCCGCGCTGGCCGGTTCGACCCAGCGCGCGGGCGGTGATCTGCCTGAGGGCGCGGTGGCCGACGCGACCGGAGCACTCCTGCCCGCCGCCGGGGCCAAGGGCTTCGGGCTGGCGCTGATGGTGGAGGTGCTGGCCGGGGTGCTGACCGGCGCCGGCATCGGGCGCGAGGTCGGGTCGCTCTACGCGACCGGGCCGGGGGCGGTTCACAGCGGCCATCTGTTCATGGTCCTCGACCCGGCGCGCTGGCTCGACCCCGAGGCGTTTGTTGCGCGCATGGAAACGATGGCCGCGATGGTCATTGAGTCCGGCGCGGTGCGCTTGCCGGGCGCGGCGCGGGCCGAGGCGTTGCGCGACAGCGCCGCGCAGGGAGTCGGGCTGACCGGCGCGACGGTTGCAGCGCTTGACCGGCTGGCGCAAAGCTACCGGGTAGACCCCCTGCCGCGCCCCTAGCCCAGCGCGTTCACCCTTTCCCCGGCGTCCGCTCCGGCTTGCGGACCTTCATCCAGGCCAGGAACTTGCGCGTCATCGGCTCGTCGCGGATCGAGCCCGCGCCACGCGCGCTGGCATCGAGATAGATCCGGCCGTTGCCTACCCCGTCATGGCTGGTCGAACTGTTCTGACTCTTCGACCGGACAAGCCGGAAATGCCTGTCCAGATCATACCGATACGGCATGTTTCTCCCCCCTTTGCGCCCGGAAATGACACGAATGCCACATCCCGGCCCCCCGGCCGTCGGACGGTCCTTCCATGGTGCGTGATCAAACAGGCTCATCTGGCAGCAACCGGCAGCAGCTTTGCCGGTCCTGTCCGGCTCGCGGTTGCAGCACCGCGCCCGGCCTTGCCTTCGCTCTGGCAGCCTTCGGTTTTCCCACTCCACCGCCACCTAGTGTGCCACGGGTCAGGCGATTCCAGAACCGAAAAGGTTAACTGATTTCATCGGGTTGCGCCGATTCATTGTTTCGAATATGGACACACTGCGCCACGCTCGGCCGCGCCTTCGGGCCACATTGATGCCAGACTCGACCGCTATCCTGCGCCCGAGCAGACGACATACAGGTGCGACACATGACCCTGCGGCTTTGCGTGATCCTCGGTCGCGACCGCACGCCCGCCCCCGGCGCGCGCAGGCTTCTGGCCGCCCTCACCGCCGATGCGCGCTTCGAGCTTGCCGCCGTCACCACCGCGCCGGTCCCCGCCACGACCTTGCCCATGGCGGTGCGCGCCGTGCTTGCCGCCGAGGCGGGCGTGTTTCCCGCCCCCGACAGCGCCCCCGCCATCACCGCGCCCCTGATCGCGTTCGAGCAGGCACAGGCGGCGGCCTACGACGTGGTGATCGACTTCAGCCATGGCGACGCCGCCCTCGCGCTGGCCCGCACGACCCGCCACGGGCTATGGCGCTTGTCGGCCTTCGACTCGGGCGCCGGACTGGCCGAAGCGCGCGACCGGGCGACGGTTTCGGAGGTGACGCTCTGGTGCCACCGCGACAGGCGGCTGGCCGAGCCGATCGCCGCGGCGCGCTATGACACCAAGTTTCTGGCGACATGGAACGCCGCCTTCACGCGCGAGAAATCGGTGCAGCTGATCCTGCGCGAACTCGGTCGGCTGGCCCTGACCGGCGCGCTGGTGGCGGCGATCCCGGCGTCGCAGCCGCGCCCCTTCACCACCCGCGATCTGCCCGGATATGCGCTGCGCACCACCGCCAAGCTTGCCGCGCGGGCGTTGAACGCCGGGCTGACCCGGCTCGGCCAGCGGCCCGGTGCGTTCTTCCTGCGTGTCTGCGACGGTGACGCCTTCGACTTCGATCCCGCCATAGGCACCGACCTGATCGCCCCCGGCAACGCCTATTGGGCCGACCCGTTCCTGTTCGAGCACGACGGCGCGCTTTACCTCTTTTACGAGGAGTTCGACTATGCCAGCGGGCTGGGGCATCTTGCGGTCGGGCGGCTTGAGGGCGACCGGCTGATCCCGCTGGGCACTGCGCTGAAACAGCCGCATCACCTGTCCTACCCCTTCGTATTCCGCTGGCAGGGCGAGATCCTGATGATCCCCGAATGTCACGCCACCGGCCGGGTCGAGGTCTGGCGCGCGACCGGGTTTCCGACCGGATGGGAGCTGGCATCGGTCGCGCTGGAGGGGGTCGAGGCCGCCGATACCGTGGTCTTTGAGCATCAGGGCGCGTGGTGGCTGTTGACCAACATCTGCCGCGACAGTTTCGGCGATTTCGGCACCGAGCTTCACCTGTTCCGCGTTGACAGCCCGATGCTGAACGAGGTCACGCCGCATCCGCTCAACCCGGTGGTGATCGACGCCACCATCGCACGCGGCGGCGGGCGGGTGTTTGAGCGTGACGGGCGGCTCTACCGCATCAGTCAGGACAATTCGCACGGGATCTACGGCTTCGGCCTGAACCTGACCGAGATCACCGAGTTGAGCCTGACCGCGTTTTCCGAACGCCGCCTGCGCCACATCCGGCCCGACTTCGCGCCCGGCATCATGGGGTGTCACCACATGGACAGCGCCGCCGGGCGGGTGGTGATCGACATCAGGCGGCGTCAGATCGGGGCGCGCAGGCTACGGCGTCGGCAGCACCAGAACCCGGCGTCTTAGGAACAGCACCATCACCGCCAGCCATGCCACCGCGACGGCCGCAAGGCTCGCCGCCAGCCCCGCGCCGGTGCCGAGCGCGTCGCGCGAGCTTTCGGTGCCAAGGATCGCCGCGCAGGTGAGAACCGTCAGCGCAACCCCCGGCACGAAGGTCGCGACCAACTGGCCAAGGCGCAAATCAAGCGCGCGCATCATCGCCGCCAGCGACAGGACCGCGACGATGATCGAGCTTGCGACATGGGTCCAGGCCGCCGCCTCGGCGCCGTAGCGGGCGAACAGGAACAACAGCACCAGCAGCGCCCCCGCGCCATAAAGCCGGATGGCGAATTGCTGGCGGGCACGCCCGGTGGTCATCAGCGTCGGCTCCAGCAGTGCCCCGAAAAAGCCGATGGCGCGCGAGATCGACAGGATCACCACGACGCCGGTGGCCGGCAGCCAGGTCTCGTCCAGGATGGTGATGACCAGCGCCGGGGCCAGCAGCACCACCGTCGCCGTCATCGGCCACAGGATCGCCGCCGCGATCGACATGCTGGCGATCCAGGCGGCGCGCAACTCGTCCACCCCGGCGCGGTCCTTCTCGAGCCGGCTGAAGCGCGACCAGGTGAGCAGGCCGAGCGGTTGCAGCACGAGGTCCGAGGCCGTCACCGCGATCCGCGCGCCGCCACGATAGGCGCCGATCACCGCCGCCGAGGCGAAGGCACCAAGGATGAGGTCGGTGCCGTAATTGGTGAACAGGTGAACGCTCGTCGTGCCCCAGAGCGGCACGGCGGTCTTCTGCGCCTGTCTCACCGCATCGCGGTTCACGCGAAGGCGCGGCAGGTTGCGCACCATCGCCCCGGTCAGCGCGAAGCCGACCACCAGCGAGACATAGCGCGAGGCGATCAGCGCGCCGATCTGCCAGCCCTGCATCAACAGGATGACCGCCGCTGCCAGCCCGAAGGCTTCGGCGACAAGGACGTAAAGGCTGGCCGCGCGCACCCGTTTTGCGTGGACCAACTGCGCCTCCCACCAGGCGGTCGGGACGATCAGGAACGGGATCGGCGCCAGCGCGATCATCGCCGCCCCGCTGGGCGAGGACAGCCCGCCGAACATCAGCCCGAACAGGAGGATGGCGACCATGCTGGCGCCGCCCACCGCCGCCTTGAGCCAGAACAGCGTGTCGCGGTCGCGGGCGAAATCCGGCGCGCGCAAGAGCGCCTGATAATAGCCGGTGAAGACGAACGTATTGCCGATCACCGTGGCGGCCCAGGCCAGCGCATAGGTGCCGAACACGTCAAGGCCGAGATAGCGCGAGGCGACCGCGACCGCGACGAAGGAAATCGCCTGCCCCAGAATCCGGGAAGCCACCCCGACGACGTAGGGTTCGCTCAGCTTGCTCAGCATGGCTGCCGTCCGCTCCCGTCCGGTCTTGCGCAGGCGGCCATTCTGCCGTGGGACTGCGGCGAAAGCGTGACGGGGGCAGGCGAAACAGGGTGTTTCGACGGGCGTTGCCCTGCTGAAAGCCAGTGCATCGCGCGCCCGATGGCGCTATGTCGGCCGCTATGAACCGCGCTGGAACAACCCCCATGCCGCACCCGGCCCTTGCCATCCGCGTCATCAGCCTTGACGACAGCGCCGAGCGGCGCGCGCTGGTGCGCGAGAACCTTGCAGGCTTCGCCCTGCCCTGGGCCTTTCTCGACGGCAGCCGCGCGGCTGATGCCAGCGATCTGACCGTCGATCCGGCGGGCCAGCGCATGCGCTTCGGGCGCGAGTTGACGCAGGGCGAGGTCGGGTGTTTCAAGAGCCACATGCGCGCGCTGGCCGAGTTTGACGCCGACCCCGCGCTCGACTGGCTTCTGGTGATGGAAGACGACGTCTGGCTCGACCCGGCCTTCCCCTACGGCGCGCTTGCCGCCTGGCTTGACGACCACAAGATCGGCTTTCTCAGGCTGTTCGCCCGCGAATGGCGCCGCGCCTGGCCCCGGTTTCACTTTGGCGAGCGGCAAATCCTCTACCTTGCGACCGACCCGTTCGGAACGCAGGGCTACCTGATCTCGCGCAGCGCAGCGCAGGGGTTTCGCAGCCGGGTGCGCCGTGTGGTCAGGCCGATTGACGACGAGTTCGGGCGTTTCTGGGAAAACGGCCTCGACAACCACCTGCTGTTTCCCTTCCCGATGGTCGAGCGTCACGGCACCTCGACACTCAACACCGCCCGCAGCGATGCCGGGCAGATGCGCGCGACGCCTGGCCTGCGCCGGAAACTGGCGCGCGCCAAGGATTACGCCGCCAAGCGGCTCTATCTGGCCTGGCGGCTGTCGCCCTTCGCGCGCGATCGCATCCGGCACTCCAAACGCTAGAGCCACGTCAGACGCTTTGGGCCTGTCGCGTCGGCAGGCGCACGCCATGTTCGCGCAGCACGCTCTCCATCCCGCGCCGAAAGGCGGATTCGTCAAACCGCGCGGCGTGGCGCACCAGCGCCTGCGGGTCGAGATGCTCCAGCCCCTCGCGCTCGAAATCCTCGACGGCCGCGACCAGCCCGTCGACGCTGGCCTCGTCGAACAACAGCCCGGTCTGGCGGTCGATCACGGTATCCAGCGCCCCGCCCCGGCCCAGCGCGATCACCGGTCGGCCCGAGGCCATGACCTCGACCGGAACGATGCCGAAATCCTCTTCGCCGGGAAAGATCAGCGCCTTGCAACTGGCCATGTAGGCCTTGAGCTTGGCGAACGGCAGCTTGCCCAGGAACCGGACATTGTCGCCCGCATTGGCAGCCAGCGCGCGTTCGGCGCTGTCCGGCCCGCCGATCACGAACAGGGGCTTGCCCATCCGCGTGAACGCCTCGATGGCCAGATCCGGGCGCTTGTAGGGGGCAAGCTCGCCAACCCACAGATAGAACCCGCCGCGATCCTCGGGCGCGATCGGCGCGAAGTCCTCGACCGCCACCGGCGGATGCACCACGGTCGCCTCGCGGCGCCAATACTTGTTGATACGCGCCTCGACATGGGTCGAGTTCGCGACGAACCGATCCACCCGCGCGGCGCTGGCGACATCCCACTGGCGCAGGCTGTGGGCCAGCCGGGGCAGCATCGCCCGGGTCAGCAGCCCGGCGTCACTGCGGTAGACGTGATACTGGTCCCAGAGATAGCGCATCGGCGAGTGGCAATAGCAGATATGCGGCGCGTCGGGCGGCGCGATGACGCCCTTGGCCGGGCCGGATTCGCTCGACAGCACCAGGTCGTAGCCGGTGAGGTCGATCTCCTCCAGGGCGCGCGGCATCAGCGGCAGGTATTTCTGATAGAGCTTCGGCGCGAAGGGCATCTTGCCGACCGAGGTGGTGAACACCCGCTTGGAGCGGATCAGCGGACTGACCGCGTCGGGGTTGTAGGCGTGGGTATAGATGTCGGCCTCGGGGAACATGCGCAAAAGCGCCTCGAGCACCTTTTCCCCGCCGCGCATCCCGACCAGCCAGTAATGGATGATCGCAACGCGCGGTTTGCCCTTGCCCTGCCGGATCTGCGGTGCGGTCAGCGGACGGCGCCCGGCGGGGCCGTCGTCGAGCGCATAGAGTGCGCCTCTGTCAAGCATATGCTGCATAACCTTCTCCGTAGGCTTTCTCGGCCACTTTCGGGTCGACCTGATTGAGCACGATCCCGGTCACGCCAAGGTTCATTCCGGCCAGCGCATCCAGCCCCTCGGCCACCGCCGAACGCGGCGTCACGTCCCAGCGCACGACATAGACGATGCTGTCGGCGACCTGTGCCAGAACCAGCCCGTCCGACACTTTCAACAGCGGCGGCGAGTCGACGATCACCACGTCATAGACGCGCTTCAACTCCTCCATCATCGGGCGCAGCCAGTCGGTGTTGAGGTCGTCGGCGGCCTCGGGGCACGGGTTGGCGGCGGCAAGCACGTGGATGCCAAGCTCGTGATCCGTCAGGATCGACTCGGCCAGATCGGAACGCTCCAGTATGAAATCCGCGAGATCATATTCCGGCTCCCAGCCGAAGGACTTCACCAGGTGCGAGCGGCGCAGGTCGGCGTCGACCAGGATCACGGATTTGCCCGCCAGCGCCGCCATTTCCGCAAGCGCCATCGCGGTCATCGACTTGCCCTCGTCGGGATAGGACGAGGTGACGAGCACCACGCGGTTGTCGGCGGCGCGGCCCTGCATGAACAGGAAGGTGCGCAGCTGGCGGATGCGTTCGCCGAACATGCTGTTGGGGTTCCACCTGAGCCCGGCGATGACCTCCTTGAGATCGCCCCCGCCGACCCGTGGCAGCGTGGCCAGAACCTTGACGCCGGTCTCGGCCTCGATCTCGCGCCTCGTGCGGAAGGTCGCGCGGGTCATCTCGGTGAACAGCGCCAGCCCGATGCCGATGGTGCCGCCCAGCATCAGGCCGAAGAACGCCATCAGCCTCGGGCGCGGCGCCGAGGGGACATCGGGATAGGTCGCACGCTCGATGATCCGCGCATCGGGGCGTTGCAGCCGGTCCTGTCCGCTGGCGGCCGAGAACCGTGTCAGCAGGCTTTCATAATTCTGGCGCGCGGCAGAAGCCTCGCGGTCAAGCTGGAGCAGGCCCAGCGAGTTTTCCGAGATCCCGGCGATCCGGTCCTCGAGGTCATGGATACCCTCGGCCAGCGACGCCTCGCGCAACCGCGCGACCGTGACTTCGTTGCTGCGCAGGTCGATCACCCGTTGCGCCTCGGTCGCAAGCTGGGCGTCGAGACGCTCCATCTCGCTGCGGATGCGCAGGCGCTGCGGGTGGTCGGTGCCGAACGAGCGCGCCCATTCGCCGTCCTGACGTTGCAGGTCCAGCCGGTCCTGCGCCAGACGCTCGAGCACCGGCGAGGTCACGGCCTTGGCCAGCCCGGCCGCGCCCTGTTCGACGAGGATGGTCCTGAGCTGATCGAACTGCGCCTCGGCCGCCACCCGTTCGGCGCGGGCCGCGACCAGTTGGCCGGTCAGGTTGGCAAGCTGCTGGTTCGCGGTCTCGACGCTGCCGCCGTCGCGCGCCAGACGGTCGGACTTGTAGGCCAGCACCGCCGCCTCGGCGGCCTCGACGGCGATGCGCGCCTCCTCAACCTGCTCGCCGATCCATGTCGTCGCCTGACGCACGCTTTCGCGCCGGTTGGCCAACTGTGTCTCGATATAGGTGTCGGCGATGCCGTTGGCGATGTCGGCGACAAGGCCCCGGTCGCGGCCCTCGAAACTGATCGCGATGACGTAGGATTCGCCCTCACGCCGGATCGTCAGGTCGCGCCGGATCGCCCATGTCAGGCTCGACATCCGGCTTTCCATGTTGGTGTCGGGTTGCGGCGCGTCGAACAGCGCGGTTTCCAGCCGCTCGATCCCGATCTTGTCGATCAGGTTGCCGATCAGGATGTTCGAGCGCATCACCGACATTTCCGACAGGATCACCGGCTCGGACAGGTTTAGGCTCTGCACCACCTCCTGCGAGGGCACCACCGAGACATGGCGCGGATCGAGCATGACCTTGGAATTGGCCGACCAGGTCGAGGGCAGCAGCCCGGTCACGACATTGAACAGCACCGCCATGCCGATGGCGATGCCGGCGACGAGCATGTGACGGCCGGCAATCGCATGCAGCAGCCCGCGCACGTCGACGCGGTCGGCATCCTCGAGCCGCGGCGTGGCGCGGTTCGGAACCGGTGACTGGATATCCAGCGTTGTCAAACCCTACTCCTCGCGTCCGGGACGTCGGTGCAGATGCGAAAGGGCCGGACATCCGGCGACCAGGATGCAGGGGACGAACCCCCGCTTCGGCAGTCTTTGGAATGGATGGGTCCGGGCGCGCCACTCATCGCGCCCGGCCCGTTCCCCTCGCTCGTCAACGATGGCCGTTTCCGGCCGTCGCTCCTGCCACCTTGGAACCCCACACATCGCCCCCCCGGGCGAAACATCGTCGTCCCCCGCACCCATTGCCCCCATACTTGAGTGCGACGTCAAGGGTTTGGCAGATTTTGGCGGGATTGTGGCCTCGGCCCGGCAACAATGCGAAATGCCGGGGCGGACTGGCCCAAACCCGGCAACATTGTGGCAAAGTCGTGGCTATGGTCGGGCGGGCGAGTGATGTAACGATTCTAAAACCAGAGCGCGAGAAAGCCCGGTCGCGATCCCCGCCAGCGCGAAGAAGAACAGCCCGAGGTCCGGCGTCGAGTGGGTCAGAACCGCCGCCGACAGCATCGCAAGGCACCCGGCCTTCAGCGCCCGGATCACGCCCGAACGCGGGTCGCTCCGTGGCCCCGAGGGCGCCGCCGCGATTGATGCGAGAAACGCGATGAACAGCGCCGTGCCGAGGATGCCTATACTACCGAGGCAGGCGATCACCCAGTTCGACGCGCGCACCGCGCCCAGCCCCGCGCCCAACCCCCAGGTGTCGCGGAAATTGATCAGCGCCTGCGTGTTCCAGCTCAACCGCTCGACGCCCGAATCCGTCGCGAGTTTCTGGAACAGCACCCGGTCGAGGAAATCCGTCACCGGCGCCACCAGCTCATAGCTCGCCACCGCCGCTACTCCCGCCAGCCAGAGCAGCATGAACCCGCCCGCGGTCAGCGCGACCGAACGGCGTTCTGCCTCGGGCCGCAGGTTACGAAACACGGTGTAGAGCGCAAAGGCCACGACAAAGACCACCAGCGCGAGATAGGCCGCCGACGAGGTCGAGCGCAGCACCGCGAAGGTCGCCAGCGCCAGCATCCATGGTGCAGCCCTCGAGCGCGGCGTCGAGATCCAGTATTGCAGCCAGAACCCGAACAACCCGAGCGAGAAGTAGCCAAAGCTCGACGCCTCGGGGAAACCGCCGACCATGCGCTTGATCCCGGCCATGGTGTCGGTGATGTGCAGCGAGTAATTCGCCGTGCGGATCGGTTCCATCAGGAACGCGGTGTTGGTCGCGAAAGTCAGGACGTCGATCAGGCCCAGCGCCAGATGAACGCAGGTCGCGACGATCATCGCCGTCAGCACCGGCCCGACGGTCGAGACCCGCCGGAACGCCGTCGCCAGCCCGACGAACACGAAGAAATCGAGCGCCAGCCGGAACAGCTGCGTGATGTTGCCGGTCGAGGGGCCAAGCGGAAAGCGCACGATCCCTGTGCCCTTGGCGGTGCGCGCGATGCCGAAGACCTCGGTCTCGCCGGCAAAGATGCGCGGCAGGAAGATCGCCGAAAACGCCGCCACGATCATCACCAGCGTCAGGATGAACCCCGGCTGCCACGGCCGCAACGTGCCGACCAGGCTCGCCCCGGCGCCGGGGCCGACAAGGACAAGGCCGATGACCACCACCGCAGCCAGGTCCGCCACCCCGATCGTCGCCCCGCCCAGCGCGGGCAGGTTGAACGCCGCCGCCGCACCGAACGGAAGCAGCGCGAAGAACGCCCAGGCCCCCCGGCGCACGCCCTGCGCGGCCAGCGCCACGATGGCGGCAAGCGCCAGAAAGCTCGAGGGGACGAATTCCATGCCGGGCGCGGGCCTTTGCCGTGACGATCCCCCTTTACCTGCACCAATCGCGCCCGGCTGTGAAGGCCGCTTGCCGGGCGTCCGCCCTTGCGGCAGGGTCGGGGCGACTGACCCGGAGAGCTGCGTGACCCGCCTTCTGCCCCTTCTCGGCCTGCTGATCGCCGGCGCCGCCAATGCCGATCCCCTGACCGCCCCGCGCCTCGCCGCCGCCTCCAACTTCGGCCAGACATGGGCGCCCGAGATGCTGGATGCGGCCGAAGCGCTTGGCGTCACCGACCTGCGCGACGAGGTCTACTGGCGGCATGTCGAGGTGGACGGGAGCGACAGTTTCGACTGGTTCATCACGCAATACCCGGCGCTGCTGACCGCGCGCGGCATCGGGCTGACCGCCATCGTGGGCGACGAACACCCTGCTTACGACGGTGGCGTGACGCCACATTCGCCCGACGCCGTCGCCGCCTTCGCCAGCTACGCCGCCCGACTGGTGACGCGCTTCCCGGCGATCGACGCCATCGAGGTCGGCAACGAGATGAACTCCGACGATTTCACCTCCGGCCCGATGCGCGAGGCCGACATCGCCGGGCGGGCAAGGCTCTACACGGCGCTGCTCAGCGCAACGCATCAGGCGGTGAAAGCGGCGCGACCCGAGGTGCGCATCATCGGAGGCGCCGCGCTCGCCGTGCCGCTGGCGTGGTTCGGCGCACTGTCCGAGACCGGCGCGCCCGCGTGGATGGACACGCTGGCGCTGCATCCCTACACCACCCCGCCCGAACAATTCCGCCGCCAGATCGCGCTTTTGCGCCAGATACCGGGCTTTGAAACCATCCCGATCGAGGCGACCGAGTTCGGCACCCCCGACCCGGCCCAGGCCGCCGCGCATCTGATGAAATACCACTGCCAGATGGCGCTGTCCGGGGTTGTGCGCGCGGTCTGGTATCCGCTGAACACGCGCGGCGACGGCATGGCGCCACTGGTCACGCCCGAAGGCGACGCGACCGATGTGGGTGAAACCTTCCAGCTTCTCCAAGGGCTTGCCGGTTTGCCTGCGGCGGACGCCGCACCCGACCTCTTCACCTATGCCTGCCAGTTCGGCCCGCGCGCTCTGGTCATCTGGGGCGCCGCGCGCGCCGTCACGCTGACCGACCCGGCACTCACCGCACTCGACGCCAGCGGCCAGCCGGTCGCCCAACCAAACCTGTCGCGCGACATGCCGCTCCTGATCGTCTCGGACGGCGCTGCGATCCGGCTGGGCGACAACGTCCGCCTCGCGCCGCACGGGGTGGTGGCCGACAGCTTCGACCAGTTCGCCTATCCCGGCCAGCCCGGCGATGGCTTCAGCCGGTTCGCGCGGATCGATGGCGAGGTCATCCCCTTCATCCTCGGCCCCGGCCAGCAGACGAACGGGGTGCCCTGGACGCCCTACCTCGCCACTGCACAAGACGGGATGTTACGCATGGACGCCGAGTTCCTGATGCCCTCGACGGGCGAGATCGTCCACGCCTTCGACGCCCCCCGCGACATGCTGGTCACGCTCGAGGCCATGCTCGACCCTGCCGCCGAAAGCCGCGACGGTCTGGTGCTGACGGTCGCGCTCAATGGGAAGGTGCTGGCCGGACGGATCGTGACCGCGCGAGACGTGCTGACGCGGCCGGGGCTGGAGTTGCGCGCAGGCGACCGGCTGGAAATCGTCGTCGGCCCCGGCGCGACGCCGGACGGCGACGACGCGCTCTACCGCTTCACCCTGCGCGCGGCCCGGTAGGGTCGTCCGCCGCGCCCGTCGCGCATGGTTTGTTCGTTCCCTGTAGCAATGCTGCCAGTTCACCGGGATAAACACCTGTCCAACAGCGGATTCAGACAAGAAGCTGCTCAAATCCCACACCTGGACTTGACCGATGCCGCGCAATTGCCGCAGTCCTCTGATAGGCCCTTGGCGGGATCGCGCGGCAGGAAAGACAGCATGAAGCAGACCCGGATCGTCATCGTGAACGACACCAGCGTGGCGCGCGGCGGTGCGACAGTGCTGGCGCTGATGGCGGCGCGGGCGCTGGTGGCGCGCGGGCACGAGGTGATCTGGCTTTGCGGCGATAGCGGCGACAACCCGGAGCTTGCCGCGCTGGGGATCGAGGTTGTCGCGCTGGGCGACCGTGCCCTGCTCGACAGCCCGCGCGGCCGCGCCGCCCTCACCGGCATCCACAACAGCGCGGCGCGCAAGATCGTGGCCGATTTCGTCGCCACACGCGACACGCCCGAGACGGTCTATCACGTCCATAGCTGGTCGCAGATCCTGTCGCCGTCGGTGTTTTCCGCCCTCGCCCCGGTCGCCGGGCGCAGCCTGATCCATGCGCATGACATGTTCCTGGCCTGCCCCAACGGCGTCTTCATGGACTACAGGCGCGACGAGGTCTGCACGCGGGTGCCGCTGTCGACCGCCTGCATCGTGACGAATTGCGACAAGCGCAGCTATGCCCACAAGCTCTGGCGGGTGGCGCGGCAACGCGCGCTGTGGCGCGCGCTTGCCCCGTTCGACGCCTGGGGTGGCATCCTTGTGCTGCATCCGGCGATGAAACCGCGCCTTGCGCGGGCGGGGTTTGCCGAGGCGGGCATGGTCACGGTCCGCAACCCGGTGCAGCCCTACACGAAGGCGCGCATAGCGGCCGAGGCGAACCGCAGCATCGCCTATGTCGGGCGGCTGGAACCCGACAAGGGCGTCGGCGAGCTAGCGGCGGCGGCGGTGCGAACCGGCGTGCCGCTGACGCTGGTGGGCGACGGGCCGATGCGGGCCGAGCTTGCCAGCCAGCCGAATGTGCAGATCACCGGCTGGGTCGACAGCGCCGCCATCGGCGCGCATGTCGCAGGTGCCCGCGCGCTGGTGATGCCGTCGCGCCACCCGGAGCCCTTCGCGCTGGTGATCGCCGAGGCGGCCGCCAGTGGCTTGCCGGTTCTGGTCTCGGACACCGCCCTGATGGCGCGCGAAGTGGTCGGGGCCGGGCTTGGCCTCAGCTTCGACGTTTTCGCGCCCGGCAGCCTTGATGCGGCACTCACGCAGATCATGGCCCTGCCCGACGCCGAGGTCCGCGCGATGAGCGAGCGCGGGTTTTCCGGCGAGGCAGCGCTTGGCCACACACCCGACGGCTGGATCGACGCGCTGGAAGCCGAATACGACCGGGTGCGCGCGGCACTCAGGGCTTGAGGGTGAGAATCCGGTCGGGCGAGGCGCGGCCGCGCATCAGGTCGGTCAGCGCCAGCAGGTTGCCCCGAAGCCGCCCGCGATAATCGGCCCAGCGCGGCGGGCGCAGCGAGCGCACGAGATTCGAGGCACCGTTGCGCGCCATCATCTCATAGGCGTGGCGGCGGCTGATCGAGCCCTTCTTCAGCAGGTAGATCGGGTTGGCGATCTGCGAATAGCCCAGGAACACCCCCGGCGTGCGCCCGGTCTTGGTGCCCAGATGCACGCCGCGCATCGCGCCGGACTTGACCAGCTTGCCGTGCGGCGCCAGCCGGCGCGAGAAATCCACATCCTCGAGCCAGCTATAGAGCGGCAGCGCCTCGTCAAAGCTCAGATCCTGCGCCAGCACCGGCGCGGCCCGTACCGCCATGTTGCAGCCATATCCCGCATAGGCGCTGGCCAGTGTGTCGCGTGGCGGCGTGGCGGTCAGGCGCGTCAGCATCCGCGCGCCGTCCCGGTGGTTGAAGCCGGGGCCGCGGATGCCGTCGGCCAGCACCGTTCCGGTGGCCAGAACGACCTCGGGATCGCGCGCGAACACCTCGGCGGTGCGCCGCAGGTAGTCCGGCGCCATCAGGAAATCGTCGTCGAGAAACAGCACGATGTCGCTGGGGTTCAACAGTTCCAGCGCGCCGTTGCGCTGGCGCGTGGCACCCTTCTGGCCGACGACGATCTCGACCGGAAACGGCAGGTGCTCGGGCGCCAGATCGCCGATATCCTCCAGCGCGGCGAGGCTGAGGATCAGAAGGTCTGGCAGCCGGTCCTGCGACGCGATGGCGCGCACCGTGTCGGGCAGGATGCCGGGGCGGTTCGCCGAGGGAATCGCCACCACCATGCGCGGCCGGGCGGTCGCCGGCACCGGCGCGTCCCTGCGCCGCGCGGCGGTCGTCGCATCCTGCGGGCGCTGGGCGATCTCGGCCTCGGTTGCCGGGCGCGCAAGGCTCTGGCGGCGCAATCTGTTCAGGGTGCTCTGCAAGTCCTGAGGCCGGTTCGGGTCGTGCATCTGGTGTGTAACCTGTCTTTGCCTCAGCACGCGCCGCGCTGTTTCAGGACCACGCCGACGGTTTTCAGAACGATCCGCAGATCGCCCCGGAAACTGGCGTTGCGAACATAATCGACATCGAGCGCGACACGCGCGTCATAATCCGTTCCGGTGCGGCCGCCGACCTGCCAGGCGCCGGTGATGCCGGGACGCACGGCGCAGTAATCGGCGAAGTGGCGCCCGTATCTTTCGATCTCGTCGTCCACGATGGGGCGCGGCCCGACGATCGACATGTCGCCTTTCAGCACGTTCCAGAACTGCGGCAATTCGTCGAGGCTGGTGCGCCGCAGGAACTGCCCGAGCGGGTGAACCCGCGGATCACGCTCGAGCTTCTGTGCCGCGGCCCAGTCGGCGCGGGCGATCGGGTCGATCTCGAACACCCAGGCCAGCCGCGCATCGCCATCGGCGCGCATGGTGCGGAACTTGTAGCATTTGAAACGCCGGCCATCCTTGCCGATCCGCGTATGGGCAAAGAACACCGGCCCCGGAGCCTTCAGACGCAGCACCAGCGCGATCGCCAGCATGGCCGGCGCCAGCGTTACCAGCGCGACCGCTGCGAAAGCCTTGTCAAACAACCACTTGCCCAGCGGGATGTCGGGCAGAACATGGCCACGCGCGGCTTCACGCAACTCGGCGACCGCGCCCCGCCGCTGGGATCCGGCTTCATAGGCCATCTGGTTTCCTCCGTTTGTCGGGTGCCGGGGCTTACCGGTGACATGTCGGCTTTTCGCCCGATCATTGCCACAGGTTTGCCACAATTGCGGCCCGACGCGGAGGAAACAGACTGTTTACGTTGACGATCCAAAGACGGAAAGCGGTGGCAGGGGCGAGTGTTGCCAGGGCGGCGACACCGCCTCTCCCTCAGGTTGCCGGCCCGGTCTGCCGGGGTGGCGCGGGGCCGAATCGAGCGGCCCGCGCCGCCGGTCACTTGGCGGGTCTGCGGCGCAGCACCAGCGGTCCGTAGACCACAGCATAGCCCCCGAACGCGCCGATCCAGCCCGCCCCCGAGATGATGTGCAGCACGTCCGCAGCACCGGTCCAGTAGCCCGCCGCCAATCGCGCCAGCACGGCGGTCAGCAGCAAGAGATAGATCGCCACCGTGCCCGGCCCCGCCGTCAGCGTCTGGCCGGTATGGCCCAGCGTCGCGCGCGTCATCACCGCCACCGTCATCATCCCCAGCGCGCCCGCCATCCAGAGGTGCTGCGGCGCCGCCGCGCCCAGATAGTCAGGCCAGAGGATCTGTGCGCCCATCGCCAGCGCGCCCAGCGGCACGAAGGCATAGGCCAGATGCAGGATCCAGACCAGCGGTTCGGACAGCGTCCGCTCGCCCGCCCAGCGCATCAGCCGCACCGCGTGCAGCACCCCCGCGAGGATCAGCAGCACCGCCGTCAACGGCGTGTCGGGCAGGGCCACCCAGAGCAGAACCGCCGCCATCAGCGCCAGCAGCGCCAGCTTGTCGAAGCGTTGCATCGGGGCAACCGGCAGCCGCCCCGGCCCCTGACGCACCAGCCAGTTGCGCGTGAACGACGGGATGATCCGCCCGCCGATCAGCCCGACCAGCGCAATCGCGGCCCCCAGCCCGATCCGCAGCCCATAGCCCTGTGCGGCGACCAGATCCCGCGCCGCCTCGATGTGGAAGACCGCGTTGCCCAGCGTGAAGACCGCCAGCATCCCCAACGGCATCAGGTTGCGCCAGTTCTTGCCGGTGACGATCTCGCGCCCGATCACCAGCGTCAGCGCCACCGGCATCGACAGGTCGATCACCGCGACCGCAAGCGGCGGCATCAAGGCGGAAAACGCCATTGCCACCCGCCCGGCCAGCCACAGGAGCACGATGCCCAGAAGCGGCCAGCCGACGATCGGCAGCCGCCCGGTCCAGTTCGGCACCGCCGTCATCAGGAACCCGGCGATCACCGCGATGACATAGCCATAGAGGAACTCGTGCGAGTGCCACGACACCGGGTCGAGCCGCACCGGCAGGTCGAGCATCCCGGTCAGCATCAGGAGCCAGAGCACCATCGCGACCGCGGCCCAGACCGCCGCGCCAAGGAAGAAGGGGCGAAACCCGAAGGTCAGGATGGCCGGGCCACGCCAGGCGCGCATCTGTTCGGCGGTGCTGCTCATGTCATTTCTCTCAGGCTCTGACGCCCGGCCCGCTCAGGGTCCTGTCGGGGCGGTGCGCGTCGGGTTGGTCTCAGGGTTTAGTCTGTGGTGTGCGCGGTCGCAACGTCCGTCAGCGCAGGCTCGGTGCGGCATCGGGCGCAGCACTGGCGGCCGCGGCATCCGTGACCGCGATATTGAGCGAGCGCGCGATCCGCTCGGCCCGCTCGATCACATGCGCGGCCCCCTCGGGGGTGCAGGTTTCATGCGCGGTTTCGCGAAACAGAACCAGCCAGCGCTCGAAATGCGTCCAGTCGACCGGCAGGCCGACGTGTTTGGGCACCGGAGCACCATGATAACGCCCGGTCATCAGCGCCACCGAAGACCAGAATTCCACCATCCGCGCCAGATGCGGACCCCAGTCGGCAATGCGTTCCTCGAAGATCGGGCCAAGCACAGCGTCCTTGCGGATCTTGCCGTAGAAGCGGTGCACCAGCGTCGTCAGCCGGTCCTCGTCCAGACCGGTCTGTTCCATCAGTGCCGCCGTCATTGCGGGGCGGGCCGAGGTCATCACCGGGCGATCCTTTTGGTTGACAGCCATCGCGGGCTCCTGCGTCTTGGGACTTGCAATGCCATGTAGGCATGTTAATAGGCATTGTAAATACCAATTCAAAGCCGGAACCCGGATGCGCCTGACCTCCTTCACCGACTACGGCCTGCGCATGTTGATGCGCATGGCAAGCGCGCCCGAGCGTGCCTTTTCGACCGCCGAACTGGCCGAGGAATTCGGGCTGTCGCGCCATCATCTGACCAAGATCATGCAGAGCCTCGCGCGCGCCGACATCGTGACCACGCGGCGGGGCGGCGGCGGCGGGGCGCGGCTGGCAAGGCCCGCGGAGGAGATCAAACTGGGTCAGGTGGTCCGCACGCTCGAGCAGGGTCAGTCTCTGGTCGAGTGTTTCGCACCCGATCACGGCAGGTGCACCCTTCACGGACAATGCCGCCTGAAAGCCCGCCTGCGCTCGGCCGAGGCCGCGTTTCTTGCCCATCTCGACGGCGCGACACTGGCCGATGTCGCCCTCTCGGCGCTGCCGGAGGCGTAGGGGCGGTTCCGTCTGCACGCTGCGCTCCGCCTCCGGGTCAGCGCGTGGGACGCTGTGGATTGCGTCTTGGCAATACATATCCAAAGCTGTTATGTTGATATCTTATCTATCACTATGATGGGTTTTGGTATCAATGATCACGCATCGGATATGCCCATGATCACCTCGGCGCAGATGCGCGCCGCCCGTGCGCTTCTCGGGATCGACCAGAAGGGGCTGGCGGAAATGTCCGGCCTTTCGGTGCCGACGATCCAGCGCATGGAGGCCAGCGACGGCAACGTGCGCGGCGTCGTCGACAGCCTGACCAAGGTCGTCGAAGCGCTCGACCGGGCCGGTGTCGATCTGATCGGCGAGGGTGCCGCAAGCCCCGAGGGCGGGCGCGGGGTGCGCCTGAAATCCGCCCTGCCGAAACCCTGACGCAAGAACAGCAAAACGCGACGGCGACCGCCGACGACCTGCCGACGATCCCGCCACCCCCTCAACGAAGGTGCGGCAAGACATGACCACGAGATCGGCCCGAACGGCCAACAGACCCAGTTTTCGCGAGATCCACACGCCCAAGCTCGTCACCGTGCTGCGCGAGGGCTACAACCTGCGCCACCTGCGCGCCGACGCCATCGCCGGGCTGACCGTGGCAATCGTCGCCCTGCCCCTGTCGATGGCCATCGCCATCGCCTCGGGCGCGACCCCGGCACAGGGGCTTTATACCGCCATCGTCGGCGGCTTTCTGGTCTCGGCGCTGGGTGGTTCGCGCTTTCAGGTCGGCGGCCCGGCGGGTGCCTTCATCGTGCTGGTCGCCGCGACCGTGGCGGCACACGGCATCGACGGGCTGATCCTCGCGACGTTCCTGTCGGGCATGATGCTGGCCGCCACCGGCTTTCTGCGGCTTGGCACCTTCATCAAGTTCATCCCCTTCCCGGTCACGGTCGGCTTCACCGCCGGGATCGCCGTCATCATCTTTGCCAGCCAGATCAGCGACCTGTTCGGCCTGACGCTGGAGAACGAACCCGGCGCGCTGGTTGAAAAGCTGCCGGCACTCTGGGCGGTGCGGGGCAGCTTCACCGCCGCCGCCCTCGCCGTGTCGCTCGCGACCATCGCGATCATCGTCGGGCTGAAGCGGGTGCGCCCGCACTGGCCGGGGATGCTGATCGCGGTCGGCGCGGCCTCGGTGGCGGCGGCGCTGGCCGGGCTGCCCATCGCCACCATCGGGTCCGAGTTCGGCGGCATCCCCTCGAGCCTGCCCGCGCCGGTGCTGCCCGCGCTGTCGCTCGACAAGATCCTCGCCGTCCTGCCCGCCGCGATGTCCTTCACCCTCCTGGGTGCGATCGAGTCGCTGCTGTCGGCGGTGGTCGCGGACGGCATGACCGGGCGGCGGCACCGCTCGAACGCCGAGCTTGTGGCGCAGGGGGCGGCCAACATGGGGGCGGCGCTGTTCGGCGGTTTCTGCGTCACCGGCACCATCGCGCGCACCGCGACCAACGTCCGCGCCGGGGCGCATGGCCCGGTTGCGGGCATGCTGCACGCCGTATTCCTGTTCCTGTTCATGCTGATCGCGGCACCGCTTGCCGCCTATATCCCGCTTGCCGCGCTGGCCGGGGTGCTGGCCGTGGTCGCCTGGAACATGATCGAGCGGGGCGCCATCGCGATCCTGTTGCGCTCCGGCACCGGCGAGGCGGCGGTGCTGGCCACGACCTTCCTGCTCACCATCTTTCGCGACCTTACCGAGGCCATAGTGGTGGGCTTCGCGCTGGGGTCGGTCCTGTTCATCCACCGGATGAGCCAGACCACCGCCATCGAGACCCATACGCCCTTTGTCGCCCGCGACATCGCCGACAGCGAATTGCCGCGCGGTGACTATGACGAGGCCCGCGCGGCCGACCGCGAGGTGGTGATCTACCGCATCACCGGGGCGCTGTTCTTTGGCGCGACCGCCTCCATCGGCTCGGTGCTCGACCGGATTTCCGACACACACAAGGCGCTGGTGATTGATTTCGCCGCCGTGCCGTTTCTCGATTCGACCGGGGCCAACATGATCGAGGGACTGGCGAAGAAGGCGCACAAGCACGGTGTCGAGGTCTGGATCACCGGGGCCAGCCCCGACATCCGCCGCGCGCTCATGAACCACGGGCTGCGCCGACCGCCCTGCCGCTATGCCGCCGACGTCGATACCGCGCTGGCGTTGCGCGAGCGTTTCAAGCAAAAGCGGGCGGCTGCCTGAGCCGCCCGCCCCGTGTCGTCAGACCACGCCCAGCGCGCGCATCGCGTCGGCGACGCGCACGAAGCCGGCGATATTGGCGCCCAGCACATAATCGCCCGGCGCGCCGTATTCCTCGGCTGTCTCGAAACAGGCGTCGTGGATGCCGTGGATGATCTGGGCCAGACGCTCCTCGGTCTTGGCAAAGGACCAGCTGTCGCGGCTGGCGTTCTGCTGCATCTCGAGCGCCGAGGTTGCAACGCCGCCGGCATTGGCGGCCTTGCCCGGCGCGAACAGGACCTTGGCCTCCTGGAAGACATGCACCGCCTCGGGGGTCGAGGGCATGTTGGCCCCCTCGCCCACCGCGATCACGCCGTTCTCGACCAGCGTTTTCGCGTCGGCGCCGGTCAGCTCGTTCTGGGTGGCGCAGGGCAGCGCGACCTCGCAAGGCACGTCCCAGATCGAGCCGCCCTTGACGTAAACCGCGCCATTGCCCTTGAGGTCGGCATATTCGCTGATGCGCCCGCGCCGGACTTCCTTGATCTCCTTGACCAGCGCGAGGTCGATGCCGTTCTCGTCGACGATGTAGCCGTCGGAATCCGAGCACGCCACCACCTTGCCGCCGAACGACATCACCTTCTGCATCGCGTAGATCGCGACGTTGCCCGACCCCGACACGACGCAGCGCTTGCCCTCGAAGCTGGTGCCCTTGGTGGCCAGCATCCGCTCGACGAAATAGACGGTGCCGAAGCCGGTCGCCTCGGTGCGCGCGCGCGAGCCGCCATAGGACAGGCCCTTGCCGGTCAGAACGCCGGCCTCGTAGCGATTGGTCAGGCGCTTGTACATGCCGAACATGTAGCCGATCTCGCGCCCGCCGACACCGATGTCACCCGCCGGCACGTCGATGTATTCGCCGATATGGCGGTGCAGCTCGACCATGAAGGACTGGCAAAAGCGCATGATCTCGCGGTCCGAGCGGCCCTTCGGGTTGAAGTCCGACCCGCCCTTGCCGCCGCCGATGGGCATGCCCGTGAGCGCGTTCTTGAAGGTCTGCTCGAAGCCGAGGAACTTGATGATCCCGACGTTGACCGAAGGATGAAAGCGCAAGCCGCCCTTGTAGGGGCCGAGCGCCGAGTTGAACTGCACCCGGAACCCGCGGTTGATCTGCACGTCGTCGTTGTCGTCGATCCAAGGCACGCGAAAGATGATCTGCCGTTCCGGCTCGCAGATCCGCTCGATCAGCGCATCATCGGCGTATTCGGGATGTTTCGCGATGACCCGCCCGAGGCTCTCCAGAACCTCCTGCACGGCCTGGTGAAACTCGTCCTCGCCGGCATTGCGGTGCAGCACGGTGCTGAGGATCGGTTGCAGCTTTTCATCAATTGCGTTCATGGTTCTTCGTTCTATCTCTCTATCAAGCGTCGCCTGCCGGACAGGCGTTGGATCAAACTTGCCCGGACGGGGCGTCGCAGGGGAAATCCCCACGCAGGAAGACCGGCCAGCTCGTGAAACCTGTGGGGTATCGCGCGGAACAAACACCGCGCAGGCAGATTTTTCAAGCGGGAAACGGGGGGTTGACAGCAAACGCGAGAAATCGTCGCAGGTCGCGACGCGGCGTCATTTCGCCTCGTCGGGCCTCACGATGCCGGTCTCGGTCACGATCGCCTGCATCGGAATATCGTGCGGCTGCGGAAAGATCGTGGCGATCCGGGCGGCGTCGAGCCCGACCCCGATTGCCAGCGGGCGCGGGTCGGCCGCGCCCAGCGTGCGGTCGAAATATCCGCCGCCATAGCCCAGCCGGTAGCACGCGCCATCCCAGCCCACGACCGGCGACAGGGTGATGTCGGGCATGATCTCCGACCCCTCGGCGGGCACCGGGATGTTCCAGAAGCCGCGCTCCATCTTCGTTGCCGGCGACCATTCGCGAAAGATCAGCGGCGCGGCCTTCACCGCCACCAGCGGCAGCGCCGCCCGTGCGCCGCGTTCCGCCAGACCGGCCAGCCAGAAGCGCAGGTCGATCTCGGCCTTGATCGGCCACCAAGCCGAAATCGTCAGCCCGTCGAGGCTGTCGAAGCGCTCGGCCAGGAGCGTGTCGAGGTGGCGGGCAATCGCGACCCCCGCGGCCTTGCGCGCCTCGACCGACAGCGCCGCGCGCCGCTCGAGCAGGGTGATGCGTTCGGACTTGCGCCAGCGCGCCACGTCCCTTGCCTGTTGCGGGTCCACCGCCAGCGGATCGAAATAGGCCGGGTCGATCTCATGCGCGAGGCAGGGCGGCGAGGCATAGCCGTGCGGGGCGTCGTCATCCGTCATGTCCTGCCTCCTCGCGTTCCATCACCCCAGTTTCTCCTCGAGATAGTCGCGCAGCACAAGCGCATGGGTGTGTTCGGTGTCCTTGGCGCCATAGATCAGCGTCACCGGCCCCTTGCGGCACCATTCCAGCGCCTCCTCGACCGCCTCTGGTTCGTCGTCCAGTTCGGCCCGGTAGCGTTTGGAAAACTCGTCCCACTTGTCCGGGTCATGGTCGAACCGTGTGCGCAACTCGCCCGAGGGCGTGACATCCTTCAGCCAGGCGTCAAGCGGCAGGTCCTCCTTGGCGATGCCGCGCGGCCAGAGCCGGTCGACCAGCAGCCGCGCGCCATGCGCCTCGACGCCGTCGCGCAGGTCATAGGCGCGGGCGAGGTGGATTTCGGCGCTCATCCCCCCGCCTCCCCGGTCTCGATCAGGTCGAGCGCCTTGACCGAATGGGCGAACGAGGCCCCTGCCCGCATTTCCGCCGCGACCCAGATCGCCTCCATGATCGCCTCGCCGCTGGCGCCTTCGCGCCGTGCGGCCTTGACGTGGCCCTCGATGCACCAGGGGCATTGGGTGACATGCGCCACCGCCACCGCGATCAACTGCTTGGTGCGCGCATCGAGCGCGCCGGGCGCGAACACCGCCGCCGAGAAGGCGCGAAAGGCGTCGTCCTGGGCGGGGGCGAGCGCGTGGCGTTTTTCAGCGTGGGCGAGGGTCGCCCTTGGCATTGAAATGTCGGTCATCGGGTGCTCCTTTGCGTGTTGGACACCCCCGCCGCTCAGGCGCGGGCGGGTTCGAACTGCGGGAACAGGACGTCGTTTTCCAGCCTGATATGTGCGTCGAGATCGGCCAGGAACGTCCCCAACCCCTGATAGAGCGCGGTCCAGCTTCGGCAGGCCCCGGCGGGCAGGGTCAGATCGTCGGTCAGCGCACGGATTTGCGCCACCTCGGCCTCGTGGTCGTCATGGTCGGCGCGCATCGCGGCAATCGGCGTCTCGATCCCCGGCATGCCGCCGCGCCGGATCGCGGGAAACAGGATCAGCTCCTCTTTCTTCATGTGCACCTCAAGCTCGCCGATCAGATGCGTGAGCAGATCGGCCAGTCCGGCCGGCACGCCGGGCGCATCGGCATGGACACGCTCGACCTTGGCCGACAACTCGGCCAGTTCGGGCAATTGCCGGCGATGCACCGCGTGATAGCGGGTTTCGATGAAGCTGGTCATCGCGGCGGGGTCTTTTGGCGGCAGGTCGGTGGTCATGGCGTCTTGTCCCTGGTTTCAAATCTGTTGGACGGATCGGCCTTGCGACGGGCACAATCGTCACGGGGGCTTGCGTGAAGGTAGACCCATGTAATAGGTATTGTAAATACCGATTAAGCACAGCCCCGACAACAGGAGATTTCATATGGACAACTGGCTTCCGACCCTGATCACCGCCACTCCGACCGAAGGCTATGACCTTGCCGTCAAGCTGTCGCGGATGACCATCAAGCTCACCCAGGGCGATCCCGCGGTGCGCGACCGGCTGCGCCCGGACTATGCCGAGAACGCCGATTCGCTGATCGCGGTCAGCGACGTCGTGGCAAGGCATTTCGCCACCGTCGCCGCCGCCAACGGCTACTGGAGGGACTGACATGAGCGTGGTCGCCACCACGCCCGAGGGTTTCGAGGTCGACGCGCAGATCATCGCGTCGGCCTTCGGGCTCGACGAGGCGACATTGCGCGACAGGATGCGCGCGGGCGAGATCACCAGCCTGTGCGAAACCGGCGTCGACGACGACGCGGGCCGCTATCGCTTCACCTTCCGCTATGGCGGGCGCGCGCTCAGGCTGATCGTGGACGAGGCGGGCAAGGTGGTCTCGAACGCCCGCTTCGACGTGACGCCGCGCCCCTGACCTCAACCGTCGAGCCGCTTGCCCCAGTCCTCGACCGTCCGCAGCTCCAGCCGCTTCTCGGCCAGCGCCTGCCATGAAGGTGACAGCCCTTCCAGCGCCGCGAAGGCCCGCAGCGTCCCGGCATCCGGCCGCTCGCGGTAGAGCAGCCGCCAGACCCGATCGAGCGGCCAGTCCGGGTTGGGCCGCGCCACCAGCCGCAAGTCGTCCCCGGAGCGAACCGCCCCCGGCGTCAGCACCCGGAAATACCAGCCGGTGCGCCCGCTGTCCTGCACCAGCCGCGACATGTCGCGCCGCTCGAACCAGGCGTTGAGTTTCCAGCAGGGCTGGCGCCCCTGACTGACCTGCAAGAGCGCCGTGCCAAGCGAAAAGCTGTCGCCGATGCAGATGTCGGGCTCGGTCAAGCCGTAGACGGTCAGGTTCTCGCCGAACGCGCCATCCCTCATCAACGCCGCCGTCTCGGGCAACTCCTGCCGCCACGTCGCGTAATGCGCCAGCGGATAGGCATGCACCGCCTTCTGCGGGCCGCCATGATGTTTCGGGTCGCCCACCCGGTCGCCGTCAAACCCGGTCACGCCCAGCGCCACCGGCCCCGCGACTTCGCCCCGGTGAATACTGCTCGGCGCGCCGTCCGGCCCCAACGGGCGCGGTGTGCCGATCTGGAGCCGCACGACCTTGCCACGAACCTCGTCCATCATCCGCCCTCATCCATCTTGCCCCGGCCCGCATCGCTCAGCCCATAGATCCCGACCTCGACCCGCTCAAACCAGCCAAGGTGGTTGTCCGCCATCATCCGCGTCGCCCTGGCAACCCCGGTGGCGCGCGCCACCGCAGCACCCTTGGACGGGCCGTTCTCCGCCAGATAGGCCAGGATGCGCGCCACCTCCTGCTTGTAGGCGGTGACGATCTGCCCGTTGGTGCCGCCCGAATTCGGATCACCCTCGCGCCGGGTAAATTCGGCCATGAGCCGGGCGCGGCGCGGCTTCGATTTGCGCGGCTGGAACGGCGCAGGGTCGGCGTGGACTTGCACGAAACCATCCTTCCGCCGCACCGAAAGCACCCCAAGCCCCAACCGCTTGCACAAGCCCGTGTTGCCCTTGAACGTGCGCCACCCCGCCTTGCCCGCCCAGCGCGGCACCGCGACATAGACGGAATCAGTGATCGCCTGCCGCGCCACCGCCTGTTGCAACAGCGTCAGGGAGAACCCGGTCTTGAGTTCCACGACCACCATATCCTCGCCGCGCGTGCCGACCACATCGCACGGTCCGACCTCGGACTTGACCTCATAGCCAAGTGCCTCGAGGAATGCCTTGACCGGCAGGTAGAGATCGGTTTCGCGCATGCGGTCCATGCCCCATCTAACCCGATTGCCACGCCTGCGAACAGACCCGTGACATCGCCCGACAGCCTGCGTATAACGCGCGCGATTTTCACATTACGGACGGACCCCCATGACCACACTCGTTTTCGGCCACAAATCGCCCGATACCGATTCCACCGGATCGCCGATCATCTGGGCCTGGTATCTGAACGAGGTCAAAGGCATGACCACCGAAGCGGTCTTGCTGGGCGAGCCCAACACCGAGGCCGAGTTCGTGCTGATGCGCTGGACGGTTCCGAAACCGCGCATCATCGCCGATGTCGAGCCCGGCCAGCCCTGCATCGTGGTCGACACCAACAACCCGGCGGAACTGCCGGCAGGCATCAACGCCGCCGACCTGCGCCAGATCATCGACCATCACCGGCTGGCGGGCGGGCTTGTGACCAAGGGCGCGATCGACATCACCATGCGCCCGGTCGCCTGCACCGCGACGATCCTTTACGACCTGATGGGCGACGACACCGCCAAGATGCCCGACTGGGTGCGCGCGCTGATGCTGTCGTGCATCCTGTCGGACACGCTGGAATTCCGCTCGCCCACCACCACGGAGCATGACCGCGAGGTTGCGCTGGATCTGGCGCATGAGCTTGGCATCTCGATCCCGGATTACGCCGCCGAGATGTTCGCGGCCAAGTCCGATGTCTCGGCGTTTTCCGATGGCGAGTTGCTGCGGATGGACTCGAAAGCCTACGAGGTCGGCGGCAAGACCTTCCGCATCTCGGTGCTGGAAACCACCTCGCCCGACGTCGTGCTCGAGCGCAAGGCGGGTCTGATGGCGTCGATGGACACCGTGGCGAAGGAAGACGGCGCCGATCAGGTGCTGTTGTTCGTGATCGACATCCTGAACGAGGAAGCGACGCTGCTGGTGCCCAACGATCTGGTCAGGACGCTGGCGGAAAAGAGCTTCACCGTGCGCGTCGAGGGCGACAGCGTGGTGCTTCCGGGCGTCATGAGCCGCAAGAAGCAGATCGTCCCGAACCTGACGCTCTGATCGGCAAGGTTCGATTCCGGCAAGAAAACGCCCCGTCAGACCGGTCTGACGGGGCGTTTTTGTCGCAATCGGACTACTCGGGAGCGACCGGCTGATAGCCCTGACGCCCCACGATCTCGATCATCCCACCCTCGGCGGAAATCACCTTGTTGGGGATCATCTGTGCCAGATACATCCCCGCCGCCTGGGTGCGCGAGCCTGACCGGCAGACCAGCACCACGTCGCGGCCATCGGCAATATCCGGCCCGATCTCGGCCACGAAAGCGTTGGGGTCCTGAAAGGTGATCAGCCGAGCGCCCTCGATCACCCCGGATTGATACCATTCGGGCTGGGTGCGGATATCGACGATCAGCGCGCCCGAGGCCCGCATCTCGTCGACCGACATGATCTTGTGCTCATAGCTGCCGCTCATCGGACGTCCTCCTGTTCACTGCGCGGGGTCACCGGTAATCGCGCGGGCCATGCCGCGCAAGTCCCGGTTCAGCCCGGCGGGACCGGAGAATAGCCCGCACCGATCACCTGCCGCATCCCGCCCTCGACCGAGACGATGCGGTTGGCCAAGCGCCCCTCGAGCGCCGACGCCGCCGCCCGCGTGCGGTTGCCCGAGCGGCAGACCAGCACCAGATCGCGGCCATCGGCGATCTCGGGGCCGACGCGCGCGAGGAAGCTTTCGGGGTCGGTGAAGGTTGCCAGCACCGCGCCCTCGATCACGCCGGTTTCGGCCCATTCCTCAGGCGTGCGGATATCGACCACCAGCGCGCCCGAGGCGCGCATCTCGTCGACGCTCATGGTCCGATGGTCGAACCCGGTCGCCTCGTTTCCGGTCATCGCCATGCCGAATCCGGCCAGCGCCAGGGCGCCGAACCCCGACACCATGAAGCCGCGTCTGGAAATCCTGCTCATCGACTCACCTCATCATTCACATTCGGTTTTTCGTATATGTTATCCGGACCAGCCCTGCCAAGCCCCAATCGACTTGCACCGGGCGCGGGGCCGGGGGACAAGCGGGGCTGGAATGTTGTGACAGGAGCCGCCATGACCCGGATCATCGAAAGCCTCGCCGAAATCTCTCAGGGCTATGACGCCTTGTTCTGCGACCTCTGGGGCTGCGTGCATGACGGGGTGCAGCCTTTCCCCGCCGCCATCGACGCGCTGCGCGCCTTCCGGGCCGGGGGCGGCACAGTGGTTCTGATGACCAACGCGCCGCGCCACCGCGCCAGCGTCGCGCGGCATCTCGACAGGCTGGGCCTGCCCACCGACACCTGGGACACCATCGCCACCTCCGGCGACAGCGCCCGCGCGGCGATGTTTCAGGGCGTGGTCGGGCAGAAGGTGTTCTTCATCGGCGAGCCGCATGACATGAGCTTTTTCGACCCGATGCACCTGATCGACAACCCGGTCGAGATCGAGGTGGTGCCACTGGACGAGGCCGAGGGCATCGTCTGCTGCGGCCCGTTCGACCCGCATGCCGACCCCGCCGTGCTGCGCCCGGAACTGCTCTATGCCAAGACCAAGGGGATGAAACTGCTCTGCGCCAACCCCGATATCGTGGTCGACCGCGGCGAGACCCGCGAGTGGTGCGCCGGGGCCATCGCGCGGCTTTACACCGAGATGGGCGGCGAAAGCCTTTACTTCGGCAAGCCGCACCCGCCGATCTATGACCTTGGCCGCCGCCGCCTGGCAGAACTCGGCAAGCCGGTGGAGGCGTCGCGCATCCTTGCGGTGGGTGACGGCATCCACACCGACATCCAGGGCGCGCAGGGCGAGGACATCGATTCGCTGTTCATCACCGGCGGCTTGGCGGCAGCGGAGACGCGCACCGTGCAGCAGCCGGACCCTGCCGCGCTGAAGGCGTTGATCGAGCGTGAAATGATCACGCCGACCTATGCGATGGGCTTTCTGCGCTGACGCGCAATCCGAAAAGCGGGGCCGGTTTTCGGAGTGAATTGCGCGCATGGGCCTGACGATTTCCGGGGTTGATTTCTGCACCTGCAAAGTAATATTGTTGCCCAGAAGGCGTCCCTGACGCTCGGATGTTACCCGGAGGACCTGATGTTGGACAACCTGCCCCGTGGCACGATCGTCATCGAGGATCTCGAGATCGGCATGATGCGGTATCTGACGAAACAGATCACCGACCGCGATATCGAGCTGTTCGCCGAGGTTTCGACCGACCATAACCCGGTGCATCTGGACGATGCCTATGCGCGGGACACGATCTTCGCAGGCCGCATCGCCCACGGGATGCTGACCGCCGGGCTGATCTCGGCGGTGATCGGCGAGCAACTGCCGGGCCATGGCACGGTCTATCTGGGCCAGAGCCTCAAGTTCCTCGCCCCGGTGCGCCCCGGCGACGTGGTGCGCGCCGAGGTGACGGTGATGGAGATCGACCACTCCCGCCGCCGGGTGCAGCTCAAGACCGAGTGCCTGATCGACGGCAAGCCGGTGCTGAAGGGCGAGGCGACGGTTCTGGCGCCTTCGGCCAAGTTCGACTGAGGTTTCGCGCGCTGCTGCGCGCGACGCGCCGGGGAGGGCGCTGCCCTCCCCGGACCCCACCCGAGGTATTTTTCCAGAAAGAAATACGAAGGGTCGAGCGCACGCTGCGTTTTGGCCGTCTTAACTGGCTTGTGCCAGGCTCGTCGCCGGATCCGTGCGGGGCCTGACAAGCCCTGCGACACAGCACTAGGTTTCATGGGCCCCACAAGGGGTGGCGATGATCCTGCATGCAAGATGGCCGGGAGCCCGGCCAGAGTCCGGGGCTGGCATCCCCGCCTGACGAGACCGCGTGCGCCCCGGCGGCGCCGCCACTTTCATCAAGCGCCCGAGACGGGCCGCCCTCCCCCGCCACCGCAAGGTGCCAGCGGGGCGTTCGGGCTTGCGCGTGCGGCGGCGGGCGGATAATTCCCGCCCATGCGGATCATTCGGGATTATCAGTTCGTCGATCAGGCAGACCGCGGCGCCTCGGCCGCGATCGGCAATTTCGATGGCGTGCATCGCGGCCACCAATACGTGATCGACATCGCCCGCACCGAGGCGGCCCGGATTGGCGCGCCGCTGGGCGTGATGACCTTCGAGCCGCATCCGCGCGAGTATTTCGCCCCCAAGGCGCCGCCGTTCCGCCTGATGAACGCGGAAGGCAGGGCGAACCGGCTGGACTGGCTCGGGGTCGACAAGCTCTATGAACTCAGCTTCAACGACACGCTGTCGGCCAAGACGCCCGAGGCCTTCGCCCGCGACGTGATCACCGCCGGGCTTGGCCTCAAACATGTCGTCGTCGGCGAGGATTTCCAGTTCGGCAAGGACCGCGCCGGCAATTCGGAGATTCTGGCGGAGCTGGGCCGCGCGCTTGGCTTCGGCGTCACGATCGCGCCCCTGATGCACGACACCGGCGATGAAATCAGCTCGACCGCGATCCGCGCCGCCCTGACGAACGGCTGCCCGCGCGACGCCGCCCGGATGCTGGGCCATTGGCACCGGATCGACGGCGAGGTGATCCGTGGCGACCAGCGCGGCCGCGACCTCGGCTTTCCCACCGCCAACATGTCGATCCGGGGCCTGCACCCGCCGAAATTCGGCGTCTATGCCGTGCGCGTCGACGTGCTGACCGGCGCATATGCCGGCACCTATGGTGGGGCGGCCTCGATGGGGGTGCGCCCGATGTTCGGCGAGAACCTTCCCAACCTCGAAAGCTACCTGTTCGACTTTTCGGGCGACCTCTACGGCGAACAGGTTTCGGTCGCGCTGATCGAGTATCTCAGGCCGGAAGAAGTGTTCGCCAGCGTCGACGCGCTGATCGCCCAGATGAACGCCGACTGCGCCCGCGCCCGCGACATCCTTGCCGCGCTGTGATGGGCGGTCCGATGAAACCCCGCCTGCGCAACCGGTTCTGGGAACTGCCGCTGCCCAACCTCAGCCCCGAGGAATGGGAGGCGCTCTGCGACGGCTGCGGCAAATGCTGTCTCAACAAGCTCGAGGACGAGGAGACCGGCGAGGTCGCCTTCACCCGCATCGCCTGCCGGCTGTTCGACGACGAAACCTGCCGCTGCGCGCAATATGACATAAGGCTGCAATTCGTCCCCGAATGCATCGTGCTCAAGCCCTCGACCATCGGCAAGGTTGCCTATTTCATGCCGAAAACCTGCGCCTACCGGCTGCGCCACGAAGGCAAGCCACTGCCCGACTGGCACCCGCTCGTCACCGGCGACCCCGACAGCACGCACAAGGCGGGCATGTCGGTCAGGGGCCAGACCCTGCCCGAATTCGAGGTGCCCGAGGAAGAGTGGGAAGACCACCTGATCGAAGAGGAGTTCTAGATGTTTTTCGCCTCGGACAATTCCGGCCCCGTCCACCCGAAGGTGATGGCCGCACTTGCCCGCGCCAACGAAGGCTATGCCCTGCCTTACGGCGCCGACACGATCATGGACGCGGTGCGCGCCCAGATCCGCGAGGTCTTCGAGGCACCCGAGGCTGCGGTCTATCTGGTGGCGACCGGCACGGCGGCCAATTCGCTGGCGCTGGCCACGCTGGCGCAGCCCTATCAGACGATATTCTGCACCCCCGAGGCGCATATCAACCAGGACGAATGCAACGCACCCGAGTTCTTTACCGGCGGCGCCAAGCTGACTTTGGTGCCCGCCGAGGCCGCGCGGATGACCCCCGAGGCGCTACGCGCCAGCATCGCCGCCGAGGAAAGCCGCGGCGTGCACGGGCCGCAGCGCGGGCCGGTGTCGATCACCAGCGTGACCGAGTTGGGCACGCTCTATACGGTCGACGAGATCGCCGCCCTTGCCGCGGTGGCGAAGGGGTTCGGCCTGCCCGTCCACCTCGACGGCGCGCGTTTCGCCAATGCGCTGGTGGCGCTCGGCTGCACACCGGCCGAGATGACGTGGAAGGCAGGTGTCGATGCGCTCAGCTTCGGCGGCACCAAGAACGGGCTGATGGGGGTCGAGGCGGTGGTGCTGTTCGACCCTGCCCGCGCCTGGGAATTCGAGCTTCGGCGCAAGCGCGGCGCGCATCTGTTCTCCAAGCACCGCTATCTTTCGGCGCAGATGCTGGCCTATCTCGAGGACGGGTTGTGGCTCGACCTTGCGCGCGCCGCCAACGCTGCCAATGCCCGGCTGGCGCATGGGCTCACCCGCAACGGCGCGGTGCGCTACCTCCACGACCCTGCCGCCAACATGAGCTTCGCCGCCTTCCCGCGTGCCGCACACCAGAGGCTCCACGATGCCGGGGCGCAGTATTACGTCTGGGACGGCAGCCTCAAGGGCGATGACCCGATTGAGCCCCTGACCGCGCGCATGGTCTGCGACTGGTCGGCAACCGACGAGGCGATCGACCGTTTCACCGCCCTCGTGCAGGGCTGATCCGTCTGGCCTTCATCTTGGCCCAAATACTCCGGGGGTTCGGGGGCAGAGCCCCCGACCTGTCGCCGGCGTCAGCCGGCGAACCCGCTACAGTTTCAGAAACGCCGCAATCTCGGCGGCCACGCTGTCGGGATGGGTGATCGGCGCCATGTGGCCCGCCCCAGCCACCACCACCCGCCGGGCCTGCGGCAGACGCGCCGCCAGCGCCGCGTTGACCTCGTGCAAGAGCGGTGGCGACAGGCTGCCCTCGATCAACAGCACCGGCTGCGTCACCGCCTCGAGCCGTCCGGGGGCGAGCAGCCCGGCGGCATCATCCGTCACCACGGCGGATTCCTCGACGACCAGGTGGATCTGCGCCGCCAGCATGTCGCGGGCCCGCCCGGACAGTCCCGACCATGGCGCGTCCGGGTTGACCAGATCGTTGAACTGCGCCGCCGCGGCCGGCCTGTCGCCCGCAGCGAGCGATGCCGCGATCTCGTCCATCGCCACGCGGAACTCGGCAAGCCTGGCACTCCCGCGCGCCGCGGCCAGCAGCACAGGCTCGATCAGCACCAATGACCGCACCCTTTCCGGCCGCTGCATCGCCAGACGCAGCGCGACGGTACCGCCAAAGCTGTGGCCGATCACGTCGGCGCGCCTGTCGATCAGGCTGCCCGCGATCTGGGTGGTGATGTCGTGCAGCCCCGCAGCCCCGCCGTCACCGCGCCAGGGCGCGCTCTGGCCGTGGCCCGGCCGGTCGAAACTGGTCATGGAAAGCTTGTCGAGCAGCGCCTCCTGCACCCCGGTCCAGCTTGCCGCACGTCCCATGGAGCAATGGATGAACAGGGCCCGGCGCACGCCCGAGCCCAACCGCTCGACATGGGTTGGCAGACCCGCGATCCTTGGCGGCTGGTCGCTCACACGCCCTCCGCCAGATGCGCCTCGAGATCGGCCAGGCGGTCCTGCCCCCAGAACAGCTCGCCATCCGGCGTCACCCAGCTTGGCGCGCCGAAGACGCCCGCCGCAACCGCCGCCTCGAGGTTTTGCGTATAGGCATCGGCGCCGGTGAACAGCCCCTTGTCGGCCAGCGAAGGATCGAACCCGGCCCCGCTCAGCGCGGCCCGGATCACCGCATCGTCGGCGACGTTCCTGTCCTCGGCCCAGCAGGCCCGCGACAAGCCGTGAACAAGCGCCGCCATGTCGCCGCCGCCCGCCGCCTGCGCCGCGATGATCGCATAGGAGGCGGGCGCCGCGTTGGCCGGGAAGAACGCCGGTTGCAGGTTGATCGGCAGCCCCGCGCGCCTGGCCTGCCGCGCCAGATCGCGCAGCCGATAGGCCTGCCGCGAGGCATGGCGCGCGCCCACCGCGACACCCCCGGTGCGCTCGAACAGGGCGGTGATGTCGAGCGGGCGGTAGACCACGCCCAGCCCGTGACGCGCGGCAATCTCGGCGGGGCGTTGCCCGGCAAGATAGGTGTAGGACGAGACCACGCTGAAAAAATACTCGATTTCGGCCATTTCGTCCTCCGCGCGCTCCCTCGTCTGTGGTCTTGACCCTATCCCGGTGCTAATCGAAGTCAACGCAGCACTCGCAGCGATTCTCATGCTCAACCACTTCCGGGACCCTGCTTCATGGCCTCACTTCACGAACCGAAACTCATTTCCGGCAATGCCAATCTCAAACTGGCCGCTGCCGTCGCCCGGCGGATGTCGATCCACCGCGGCGCGCCGGTCAATCTGGTCAGCGCCCGGGTCGAGCGGTTCAACGACCAGGAGATTTTCGTCGAGATCCACGAGAACGTGCGCGGCGAGGACATGTTCATCATCCAGTCGACCTCGCGGCCGGCGAACGACAACCTGATGGAGCTTCTGATCATTGCCGACACCCTGCGCCGGTCGTCGGCGGGGCGGATCACCGCGGTCATTCCCTATTTCGGCTATGCGCGGCAGGACCGGCGCTCAAAGGCGCGCACGCCGATCTCGGCCAAGCTGGTGGCCAACATGATCGCCCGCTCGGGGATCGAGCGGGTCTTGACGATGGACCTGCACGCCGCGCAGATCCAGGGCTTTTTCGACATTCCGGTCGACAACCTCTATGCCAGCCCGATCTTCGCGCTCGACGTCAAGCACCACTTCAAGGATTGCCGCAACGACGTGATGGTGGTCTCGCCCGACGTCGGCGGCGTGTCGCGGGCGCGCGAACTGGCCAAGCGCATCGACGCACCGCTGGCGATCGTCGACAAGCGCCGCGAGAAGGCGGGCGAAGTGGCCGAGATGACGGTGATCGGCGAGGTATCCGGCCGGCGCTGCATCATCGTCGACGATATCTGCGACACCGCCGGAACGCTGGTCAAGGCGGCCGAAGTGCTGATGGAAAAGGGAGCCGCCGAGGTTCACGCCTATATCACCCACGGCGTCATGTCCGGCCCGGCGGTCGAGCGGATCGCCAATTCGGTGATGAAAAGCCTCGTCCTGACCGACTCGATCGCCCCGACCAAGGAAGTGCTGGCAGCCCCCAACATCCGCATCGTCCCGACCGCGCCGATCTTTGCCCAGGCGATCCTGAACATCTGGGGCGGCACATCGGTCTCGTCGCTGTTCGACCACGAGACGCTCGAACCGCTCTATGAGACGGCCTATTCCTGAGCGCGCCGGGGTCGCGATGACCGGGGCGATCCGCGCCCTGGTGCTGTCGGTCGCGCTGCTCGGCGGCGCAACGGCCGGGCAGGCGCAAGACCTTGAAGGGCTCACCTGGCCCGAACAGAAATGCCTGCTCTATCAGGGCGCATGGGACGCGGCGCTGGACAGCGTCGGCCCGGACGGGATCGGTGAGGACTTCATCGCCGCCAGCGCCGAGTTCGTCGCCTCGGGCTGCACGATCCGGGGCAATGTCTGCCCGCGCAGCCCGCAGGAATTCAGGCTGGCCGATCTGCTCACCCTGATGACGATGAACGAGGGCATGGCCAGCACCTTCGCACCGTTCCGCTGCGCCCCGGACAGCTGAGGCGCGTCCTACTCCACGTCCCAATCGTCCTCGTCGCGCAACTCACCGATCGCCAGCCAGTCGGCGCGCACACGGGCGACGCGGGTATCCTCCCAGGTGCGGAACACGATGTCGAAGCCCTCGGCGGTGATGTTGTCGGCGGTCAGGTCCATCCGGTGGTTGGCGGTGTTGGCCACGTCCCACAAGGATATCCCGATCTTCACCGAAGGCGGCCCGGCGAAGGGTTCGGAAAAGGTGATGCCGTGGCGCAATTCGCGCTCGCCCTCACCCGCCCACATCACGCCGTCATGCTGGTAGTCGGCGAACAGCATCCGCGAGCCGGTCTCGACGCCGACACAATGTGATCTCAGCCGCTGCATCCCGTCCCTGTCCCTCGGCCCCCGCGTCCGCCGACCTTGCCCAAATTTCCCGGCGCGATCAACCCGCCAACCGCCTCAGACCCGCGCACGGCGCGGCGACAGCGCCAGGTAAAAGGGCAGCACCGCGACCAGCAGCAGGCCCGCCGCAAGGAAGGGCGCGCCGGGGGCGTAGAGCCGCGCATCGGGGGCCGCGAACGCCTCGAACATCGGCGTGACGATCAGGGGCGCGACCACCGCCGCTATCGAGCCCAAGGCCGCCAGCACGCCTTGGAGCAACCCCTGCCGGTCGTCGGGCACCCGGTTCGACATCAAGGCCGTGATCGTCGGCGGCACGATGTCCGACAGGCACGCAATCGGCAGCAGCGTCAGCACCAGCCAGGCCGGCGGCCCGAGCCCCAGCCAGACCAGCGCAACGATCCCGGCGATGAGGCCGATCATCAGGGTGCGGAACTCGCCCGCGTGGCGGATCAGCGACGGCAATGCCAGCCCCTGCGCCACAGCCACGCCGATGCCGTAATAGGCAAAGGACAGCCCGATCATCGCCGCCGACCAGCCGAAAACCTCGCGCGTCCAGAACGACCACAGCGTCGGATAGACCATGTTGGCGAACTCGAACACGAAGAGACAGACCAGCGGCAGCGCCAGCCCCGGCAGCCGGAACGCCGCGAGGATCGCGCCGAACGGGTTGAGGTCGGCCCGCCCGAAGGCACGGCGGCGCGCGGGCGGCAGGCTTTCGGGCAGGGCGAAAAGGCCAAGTGCCACGTTACCCGCCGCAAAGGCCCCCGCCACCCAGAACGGCGCGGTGACGTGCCAGCCGGCCAGCGCGCCGCCCAGCGCCGGGCCCATGACGAAGCCGATGCCGTAGGTCGCGCCCACCAGCCCGAAATTCGCGGCGCGCTTTTCCGGCGGCGAGATGTCGGCCAGATAGGCGGTCGCGGTGGTGTGGGTCGCGCCCGCGATCCCGGCCAGCACCCGGCCGATCAGGAGCAACGCGAAGCTGCCTGCCAGCGCCATGATGACGTAATTCACCGCCAGCGTCGCCATCGCGATCATCAGCACCGGCTTGCGCCCGAAGGCGTCGGACAAGCCGCCGACGATCGGGGCAAAGAAGAACTGCATCGCGGCATAGGCCGCCATCAGGATACCGCCCCAGACCGCGCCCGAGGCAGTATCCCCCGCCCCGACCCGCGCCATCAGGTCCGGCATCAGGGGAAAGATCAACCCGACTCCGATTGCGTCAATCAGGATCGTCGCTAGGATGAAGGCAAGCGCGTTTCTCGGCGTTTCCATGCCTCGATCTATCCCGGCCCTCCGGGTGCGGCAAGTCTGGCGGGTTTGATCTGACGCAAGGAGAGCGGCGTTGCGCGTCGTAAGGTCAGAGAAACACCCGAAGGAGGAACCCCGATGAGAGTCTTCACCGTTCTAGGACCATCGAATTCCGGCAAATCGACATTGGTCGAGGCGCTGGTCGGGCTCGAAGGCAGTCCGGGCAAGCGGCTCGACATCCCCGGCGTCGCCGCGGTGCACGGTTTCGGCTTCATGGGCGAGGATTGGGCGGCGATCGACATCGCCGGTGGCTCGGAAAACCTGTCGCCGGTCGGCGCGGCGCTGGCGGCGTCCGATGCGGCGGTACTCTGCGTGCCCGCCGATGCCGACGCTGCGGTGTTGGCCGCGCCCTACCTTCGGATGATCGAAGAGGCCGGGGTGCCCGCGATCGTCTTCGTCAACCGGGTGGATACACCGCTCAGCCGGATCAGCGAGATCGTGGCGGCGCTGCAGACCTATTCACGCCACCATATCGTGCTGCGCGAAGTGCCGATCCGCGACGGCGACAAGATCGTTGGCATGGTCGATCTGGTGTCCGAACGCGCCTGGAAGTTTCAGGACGGCAAGCCCTCGGTCCTGATCGAGATGCCCGACGACATCCGCCCGCGCGAGGCCGAGGCGCGCGCCGAACTGCTGGAGAGCTATGCCGATTTCGACGATGCGCTGCTCGAGGAACTGATCGAGGACAAGGCGGTGATGCCCGCCGATATCTACGAGGTCGCGACGAAAACCCTGCAAAGCCACGCGCTGGTGCCCGCCTTCCTTGGCGCGGCGGTGAATCGCAACGGCATCAACCGGCTGATGAAATCGCTGCGCCACGAGGCGCCGGGTGTCGAGGTTGCCAGCGCCCGGCTGAACAACGCGCCTGTGGCCGTGGGCGCGCTGGCCGATGTGGTCAAGCATCTGGGCAAGACCGTGCTGGTGCGCGCGCTTGGCGGGCCGGTCACGGGCGGGGCATCGCTGGGCGGCGCGAACGTCGGCTCGATCACCGATCTCGACGGCAAGACCGGGTTGACGGCGCTGGCACCCGGCCAGATCGGGCTGACGGTGAAATCCGACCACCTCGGCGCCGGGCGCGGCTTCACCGCCACCGCTGCGGCCGACCTGCCCGGCTGGGCGCGGCCGCATGGCTCGGCCTATCGCCGGATCATCACCCCGGTGCACGAGAAGGACGACACCCGGCTGTCCGGCGCGCTCGAGCGGCTGACCGAGATTGATCCGGGGCTGGACGTGGTGCCGGACGAAAAGACCGGCCACCCGATCCTGTCGACCCAGGGCCCGCTGCACCTGCGCCGCCTCATGCAGAAACTGGCGGATGATTTCGGCATCGAGACCGCCGAGGCCAAGGTGCCGGCCGCCTTGCGCGAAACCATCCGGCAGGGCACCGAGGTGCACCACCGCCACCGCAAGCAATCGGGCGGCGCGGGTCAGTTCGCCGACGTGGTGATCGCCCTGAAACCCGAGCCGCGAGGGTCCGGCTTCACCTTCACCGACTCGGTCAAGGGCGGTGCGGTGCCGCGCAACTACATCCCGTCGGTCGAGGCGGGCGCGATCGAGGCGCTGGCCGAGGGGCCGCAGGGCTTTCCCGTGGTCGATGTCTCGGTCGAGCTGAAGGACGGCAAGAGCCATTCCGTCGACAGTTCCGACTACGCCTTTCGCACCGCCGGCAAGAACGCGGTGAAAGAGGCATTGAACGAAGTCGGAACGGTTCTCCTTCAACCGATCATGAAGGTCGCCATCCATGTGCCCTCGGTGTTCTCGGGTAGCCTCGTGCCGCTGGTGTCGGGAATGAAGGGGCAGGTTCTGGGCTTCGAGGCGCATGAAGACGCGGCCGGCTGGGACGTGTTCCAGACGCTCTTGCCGATGGCGGCGGAGGACGAGTTGTTCAACGCACTGGGGGCCACCACGCGCGGCACGGCCTGGTTCACCTCGGCCTTCGACCATTATCAGGAGGCACGCAAGGAAGAGGTCGCCGATCTGGTGGCGGGCTAGCTCCGCGCCCCGAACAGCCCGGCATAGGCTTCGCGCAGCGCTTTCTTCTGCACCTTGCCCATGGTGTTGCGCGGCAGGCTGTCGACGATCACAACCCGGCCCGGCTGCTTGAACCGGGCAAGGTTCGGCGCGATGCCTGCCTTGATGGCGTCCTCGCTCAACCCGGCCCCCGGCGCGGCCACCACCACCGCCACCACGCCTTCGCCGAAATCCGGGTGCGGAACGCCGATCACGGCGCTCTCGACGACGCCCTCCAGCGCGTCGATCGCCGCCTCGACCTCTTTCGGATAGACGTTGAAGCCGCCCGAAATCACCAGATCCTTCGACCGCCCGACGATCACGACATAGCCGTCAGGGTCCATCGTCCCGAGATCGCCAGTGATGAACCAGCCATCCGCGCGCAACTCCTCGCGGGTCTTCTCGGGCATGTTCCAATACCCGGCAAAGACGTTCGGCCCGCGCACCTCGATCACGCCGATCTCGCCCTTCCCCACCTCCGCCCCGGTCTCGGGGTCGGTGATGCGCAACTCGACACCCGGCAAGGCAAACCCCACCGTGCCCGGCCGCCGCTCGCCGTCATAGGGGTTCGAGGTGTTCATGTTGGTCTCGGTCATGCCGTAACGCTCAAGGATCGCGTGGCCGGTAACCTCGCGCCAGCGCGCATGGGTATCGGCCAGCAGCGGTGCCGAGCCCGAGATGAACAGCCGCATCCCGGCGCTGGCCGCCGCCAGCCCCGGCATTTCCAGAAGGCGGGTATAGAACGTCGGCACCCCCATCAGCGCGGTGGCGCGCGGCATCAGGCGCATTATCGCCTCCGCGTCGAAACCCGGCAGGAACAGACAGGACGCGCCCGCCATCATCGCCACGTTGGTGGCAACGAACAGCCCGTGGGTGTGAAAGATCGGCAGCGCGTGGATCAACACATCCGCTTCGCTGAAGTGCCAGATCTCGCGCAGCGTCTGCGAGTTCGACGCCAGCGCCCGATGCGTCAGCATCGCGCCCTTCGAGCGTCCGGTGGTGCCCGAGGTATAGAGGATCGCCGCCAGATCGCCCGGTGCGCGCGGAACCGCCTCAAAGCCCGGATCGCAGCCATCCCGCGCCTCGGCCAGCGTGCCTGTCTCATCCGCCGCCAGCGTGAACAGCCGCGCCACCCCCGCCGCGCCCGCGACCGGCGCAAGCTCGGCCTCACGCTCGGGCGCACAAACGAAGACGCGCGGCGCCGCGTCGGTCAGGAAATAGCCGACCTCGCTCGCCGTATAGGCCGGGTTCAGCGGCAACAGCACCCCGCCCGCCAGCACCGTGCCGACATAAAGCTCGAGCATCGCCACGGTCTTTGCCGCCTGCACCGCCACCCGGTCGCCGGGGCGCAGGCCCGCCGCGACCAGCAGAGCCGCCATCCGCTCGGCACCCTGCCAGAACGCGCCATAGGTCGTTACCGCCCCGCTCAGCCCGTGCTCAACAAACACGGCATCAAGCCGCCCCGCCGAGGCGCGGGCAATCGCATGGGCAAGGTGGTTCACGTCATACATCGCAGGCTCGCCACAGGGGTTTCATCTTGGCAAAAATACTCTGGGGGGAGCGTTCAATTCGCCCCGGCGAATTGAACGATGGGGGCGAAGCCCCCCGCTGGAAAACCAGACGCGGCCCCGAAGGGCCGCGCCAATTTCGCACCATCAGACCTATTTGGCAGTGATGCGCCCGTCGATATAGGGCGTGTAAGGCGTGCGCTCGGCCAGGTATTCGGCCAGCACATCGGCCAGATCGGGGCCGAAGTCATAGACGTTCGAGGCATCGACGAACATCTTGTAGCCGTCGCCGCCGTTGCGCACGAAGTTGTTGGACACCACACCGTATTCCGCCGCCGGGTCGATCGGCTTCCAGTCCATGCCGTCCGCGACCATCACGTCGGAAATCCGGCTGCCGACCTCGGCGGACACGTCGAAGGCGAACTTCAACCCGGCAACCTGCGGAAAGCGGCCCGCGACGTCCTCATACTGGCTGACGCCGTTCTCCAGCGCGTCGAGGACCGTCTGGCCCGAGACAAAGAAGGTCGACAGCGTGTTCTGGAACGGCAGCACCGTCAGAACCTCGCCCATCGTCACCTCGCCCGCGTCGATCGAGGCGCGGATGCCGCCGCCGTTCTCCAGCGCGATCTGGATGCCCTGATCGGCCACCCGCGCCAGCATCGCGTCGGCGATCAGGTTGCCCATCTGGCATTCCATCGCCCGGCACGACTCGCGCGCACCGTCGATCGCGGCGCTGGCCTCGGCCACCACCTCGTTGCGGATCTCGTCCAGCGGCACCGCCGCCTCGGTAATGCGCGCCTTGGTGCCCTCGTCCTCGGCCACCGCCGCATCCATCGAAATCGGCTCGCCCACCGCCGCGACGATCACACCGGCGTCGTCGAAGGTGACATTCAGCTCGCCCAGGAACTTGCCATAGGCATAGGCCTGCACGATGGCGGTATCACCGACCATCGTCGGATAGGGCCCGCGCGCGCCTTCGATGGTGTTGGACAAGAGGCTGTTGTCATGGCCACCGACAATGACATCGACACCCGTGGTCTCGGCCGCGACGCGCTGATCGACGTTGTAGCCCGAATGGCTCAGCACGATGATCTTGTTCACCCCCTCGGCGGTCAACAGGTCAACCTCGGCCTGCACCGCGCCGACCGGATCGGTGAAGATCACGTTGGGTCCGGGCGAGGACAATTCATCGGTGTCGATCGGCGTCAGCCCGATCAGGCCCAGCCTCTCGCCGCCGCGCTCGATGATCACCGATTTCGCCAGCTTGTCCGCCAGCAACGGCTCGCCGGAATAATCGGCGTTCGACATCAGCACCGGGAAATCCACCGCATCCATGAAGCCGCGCAGAACCTCGGGGCCATCGTCGAACTCGTGGTTGCCCACGGTCATCGCGTCATAGCCCATCTTGTTCATCATCTCGGCCGCCAGCGCGCCCTTGTAATAGGTGTAGAACAGCGTGCCCTGGAACTGGTCGCCGCCATCGACAAGGATCCAGTTGTTCGACCGCGCCTTGGCCTCCTCGATCGCCGTCACCAGCCGGGCCGAACCGCCGAAGCACTCGCCGGCGGTGTTTTCTTCCGCCGAACAGGGCGAATCGTATTTCGAAATCGGCTCGAACCGGGCATGGAAATCGTTGGTGTGAAGGATGGTCAGCGTATAATCCGCCTGCGCCGTTCCAGCCGAAAGAGCAAGCGCCGCCACCGACGCGAGGAAACGATAGGTCATGGGAACCCCCTGTTTGATCACTTGGTCCAGACTGCGGCGAGTCCATCCCTTCTGTCAAAGCCTCGTTTGCACCGGCGCCGCTCGGCGCGGTTTGCGCCACTTGACGGCATTGCCGCGCAGAGGCACATCAGGGCCATGCTGATCTACAAGATCCTGCGCGCCGCCGAATGGCAGGCGTTCGACAGCGCCGGGCGCACCGACGGCGCGCCGGTCGATCTGGCCGATGGTTTCATCCATTTCTCGACCGCCGCTCAGGCGGTGGGCACGGCAGCCAAACATTTCGCCGGCGAGGACGGTCTGATGCTGCTCGCGGTCAAGGCCGAGCCGCTGGGCGAGGCACTGAAATGGGAGGTCTCGCGCGGCGGCGCGCTCTTTCCCCACCTCTACCGGCCGCTCACCATGGAGGATGTCGCCTGGTCCGCCCCGCTGCCGCTTGGCCCCACAGCTCACGTCTTTCCCAAGGCGATGACATGAAGCTGATCGAAAAGGCCGGGCTGATCGCGCTGCACCGGATCGACCCGGAACGCGCCCACCGGCTTTCGCTGCTGGCGATGAAGGCGGGCATGGTGCCGCTGCCCGGCCCGATCACCACCGACCGGCTGGCCACCACCGTCGCCGGGATGACCCTGACCAATCCGCTTGGCCTCGCCGCCGGTTATGACAAGGACGCCGAGGTTGTCGACGCGCTGACCCAGGCCGGTTTCGGCTTTGTCGAGGTCGGCGCCGTCACCCCCCTGCCGCAACCCGGCAACCCGCGCCCGCGCGTCTTTCGCCTGACCGAGGACCGCGCGGTGATCAACCGCTTCGGCTTCAACAATCAGGGGATGGAGGCCGCCGCCGCCCGCCTGCGCCGGCGCGACCAGAACAGCCCGGTGCCGGTCGGCCTGAACCTCGGCGCCAACAAGGACAGCACCGACCGGGCCGGCGATTTCGTCCGGGTGCTGGAATGTTGCGGCCCGCTCATCGACTTCGCCACCGTCAACGTGTCCTCGCCCAACACCGAAAACCTGCGCGACCTGCAGGGTGCCGCCGCCCTGCGCGCCCTGCTCGACCGCGTGCTCGAGGCGCGCGAGGCGATGGACAAATACACGCCGGTCTTTCTCAAGATCGCCCCCGACCTCGAGGGCGACGAGATAGAGGCCATCGTCGAGGTCGCCCGCGCCGTCCGGCTCGACGGGATCATCGCCACCAACACCACGCTCGACCGGCAAGGCTTGAAAAGTCCAAACAAATCCGAAAAAGGCGGGTTGTCCGGCCCGCCATTGTTCGAAAAATCCACCCGCGTGCTCGCCCGCCTGTCCGCGCTGACCGCCGGAAACCTGCCCCTGATCGGCGTCGGCGGCATCGCCTCGGCCGCAGACGCCTATGCGAAAATCCGGGCCGGAGCGTCGGCCGTGCAACTCTATTCCGCGCTGGTCTATGACGGGTTGAGCCTGGTCGAAAACATCCTCACCGGGCTCGACGCGCTGCTGGCCCGCGACGGGTTCGAGCACATCTCCGACGCCGTCGGCACCAAAAGAGGAGACTGGCTATGACCGAACTCACCATCTGGCACAACCCGCGCTGCACCAAAAGCCGCCAGACACTCGCGCTGCTTGAAGAACGCGGCCTTACCCCGAAGGTGCGCGCCTATCTCGACGACGCGCCGACCGAGGCCGAGATCCGCGCCGCCCTCAAGGCGCTGAACCTCACCCCCATCGAATTGATCCGCACCAAGGAAGCCGAGTTCGCAGCACTGGGCCTCAGCCGCGACAGCGACGACGCCAGCCTGATCCGCGCCATGGCGACCACGCCGAAACTGATCGAACGCCCGGTGGTCTTCGCCAACGGCAAGGCCCGCATCGGCCGCCCGCCCGAACAGGTGCTCGACATTCTCTAGGCCCCTGCTGCTTCATCTTGGCGGCAAATACTCACACCCGAGGGGCCGTCCGCAGGACGGAACCGAGACAATCTGCGCGCCGAAGGCGCACCTTCGGGCAATGTCACCCATCCGCCGCCGCCTCGAGCGCCGGATAGCGCAGGCCCAGCGTGATCCCGCGCGCGGCGTAGGCAATCAGCAGCGCCGCCCAGAGCCCGTGATTGCCGAAGGTCGGCACCAGCAAAAACAGCGCCGCGACATAGACCAGCGCCGAGACCAGCATCATGTTGCGCATGTCGGCGGTGCGCGTGGCACCGATGAAGATGCCGTCGAGCATCCACGGCGCCCAGCCGATCAGCGGCACCAGCACCATCCACGGCAGGTAGACGCGGGCCTCGACGCGGACCTCGGGCGCGGTGGTCATCACGTCGATGATCCAGCCGCCGCCGATCAGGAAGATCAGCACCATCACCCCGACCGTGATGCCGCCCCAGATGCTGGTGACGATGGCGGCCCGGCGCAGCGCCGCGCGGTTTCGCGCGCCCATCGCCTGACCGATCAGCGCTTCGGCGCCAAAGGCAAAACCGTCCATCGCATAGGCGGTGATGTGCAGGAATTGCAGCAGCACCTGGTTTGCCGCCAGCGTCACGTCACCGAACCCGGCGCCAAGGAACATCAGGGCGACGACCATCGCCTCGAGCAGCAAGGAGCGGATCATGATGTCGGAGTTGACCCGCATCATGCGGATCAGCTGCACCCGGTCGAACACCCGCGCCCAGTCGCGCCAGGCCGGCACCCGAAAGGCAGCGCGGCAGAACCACAGGCCCAACGCAAAGCCCGACCACTCGGCGATGACCGTGGCGATGGCGACGCCCTCGACGCCCCAGCCCAGCCCCAGCACGAACAGGAAATCGAGCCCGATATTGGCGCCGTTCATCAGCAGTTGCACCACCAGGATCGCCCGCGTGCGCTCCTGCGCCAGCAGCCAGCCCATGATGCCGTAGAGCGAGATCATCGCAGGCGCCGAGAACACCCGGATCGACATGTAGGAATGGGCCATGGCCTCGACCTCGGGGGTCGCGGGCGAGACCTTGAAGGCACCCCAGAAGATCGGCCCCTGAAACAGGATCAGCGATGCTCCGATCACCAACCCGATCATCAACACCCGCGTCAGAAGGGCTGCAACCTCGCCCTCGCGCCCGGCCCCCCTCGCCTGCGCGGTCAGCCCGGCGGTGCCCATCCTGAGAAAGTTGAAGACCCAGTATATCGCCGTCAGGACGATCGCGCCGATCCCGACCGCGCCGATCGGTGCCGCCTCGCCCAGTTGCCCGATCACGCCGGTATCGACCGCACCGAGGATCGGCACCGTGATATTGGCCAGCACCACCGGAACCGCGATGTTCAGGACACGCCGGTGGGTGATCGCCGCGGGCGCCAGCCCCGGCGTGGTTTCAGGCAGGGACGACATCCTCAGCGGCCACGCGCCGGCATAAGGAAATGCCCGGTCGCCTGGGCGAACAGCCGGCTGCGGTTGTCCTGCCAGGCCTCGACATGGACGCTGGCATAGCGCCGGCCCGAGCGGTTCACCGTCGCGCGGGCATAGGCGTCACGCGGCAGGCCCGAGCGCAGGTAATCCACCGTGAAATCAATCGTCTTGGGCAGGCGCGGCGGGTTCTCGGGGGTCAGGCTCTCGGGCGCGATGGTGCCGTCCTCGATCTCGGCCCAAATCATCGACCAGCCCAGTTCGATCACCGCCGCAACCTCAAGAAACGCCGCCGTCACGCCGCCGTGGATCGCGGGCAGGAGCGGGTTGCCGATCAGCTTGTCGGAGAACGGCAGCACCGCCGTCAACTCGTCGCCGCGCCGGTCGAACTCGATTCCGAGAAACCCGGCATAGGGCACGCCGCCGACCAGCGCGCGCAGCGCCGCGTCGCGCCGCTCCTTGATGACCTGGACGGGTTCGGGCCGCCTCACGATGCCGCCTCCGAGGACTTGCGTCCGGAATCCGGCGCGACGGTGAAGGCCCCCGAAGCGGTTGCCACCGGGTTCTCGCGGTCGTCGTCGAAGGCCACGGCGCGCACGAAGGCGACCGAGCGGGTGATGTGATAGCAGGTGGCGCGCGCGCCGATGCGCTGGCCGGGGGTGGCCGGGCGCATGTAGTCGATCCTGAGATCGAGCGTCGCGGTCATCGCCGGCGCGTCCTCGTGGCTCATCACCGCCGCCCCGCCGCAGGTGTCCATCAGCGCCGAGACGACGCCGCCATGCAACACCCCCGAGCGCGGATCGCCGATGAAGCGCGTGTCATAGGGCATCGAGATTTCCGCAACCCCCGGCCCGATCTCGTCGAGCCGCATGTTCAGCGCCATCGAGTGCGGGATCGCCTCGATGAACTTGCGGGCAATCTCGGTGTTCGGGTCGGCGTCTCGGCGTTTCACATTCCGCTCCTGTCAGGGGTCGTGCGTATATTCGTGCTTGACCTGCCGGGGGCAAGGCCAATCTTGGCACGGGCGGACCGCGCCACCGGGCGATAGCGTCTTTACCTCGCCCACCGAACAGGCGATCTTTGCGCCATGAAAAGCGATACCCGCCTGTCATTCAAGGAGATGTGCGCGACATTCGACGTGACGCCGCGCACGTTGCGCTATTACGAATACATCGAATTGCTTGACCCCGAGCGCGACGGGCGCACCCGCTGGTATACCCCGCGCGAAGTGGCGCGGATGAAGCTGATCCTGCGCGGCCGCCGCTTCGGCTTTTCGCTCGAGGAAGTGCGCCAGTGGCTCCTGATCTATGACGAGCAGGGCACCGAGGCGCAGATGCGCGCCTGGGTCGAGATGGCAGACCGCCAGCTTGTCACCCTCGCCCGACAGATCGAGGACATGACTGCGGCCCGCGCCGACCTGCAAAAGCTGCGCGACGATGCCGCGAAAACCCTGACCTAGCCGCGGCCAGAGGCTTCACATCCGCGCGAGACGCTGCGTCGCGCGGCGCCGCACCCCTTGCTTGACGTTGACGTAAAGTGCATCTTGTGCATTATCGCGCCTGGCCGCCCGCTGCGGGCCGGCCCTGCCACATTACGGAACAGGGACATCATGACCGAGGAAATCATGACCGACGACACCATGACCATCCGCGCCATGTGCGACACCTTCGGTGTCACCGCGCGGACCTTGCGCTTTTACGAATCGAAAGAGCTTCTGTCGCCGATCCGCGACGGTCAGAAACGGCTGTTCACCCGGCGCGACCGGGCGCGGCTCAAGCTGATCCTGCGCGGCAAGCGCTTCGGCTTCCCGCTCGAGGAGCTTCGCCAGTTGCTCGACCTCTACGATGTCGGCGACCAGCAACTGACCCAGTATCGCGAGACGATGGAACGCGCCCGCGCGCATCTGGCGACGCTCAAGAAACAGCGCGAGGAGCTTGACGAGGCGATCACCGACCTCTCGGCGCAGATCGAATGGGGCGGCAGGATGATCGCCTCGATGGAACAGGAAGAAGCGGCCCAGTAGGCCGCGCGACGACCGATCAGGAGATCCGCACCCGATGCCGAGCTACACCCCCCCGACCCGCGACATGGCCTTCCTGCTGCACGACCTGATGCAGGTCGAGCAGAGCGACATTCCGGGCTATGCCGAGCTTGACGCCGCCTTCACCACGGCGGTGCTGGGCGAGGCCGGCAAGCTCGCCGCCGAAGTGCTGCAACCGCTGAACGCGGTGGGCGACCACGAGGGCTGCACGCTCGAGAACGGCGTGGTGCGCACGCCGACCGGCTTCAAGGCGGCGTTCGACCAGTTGCGCGAGGGCGGCTGGACCGGGCTCGACTGCGACCCCGAGTTTGGCGGTCAGGGCATGCCGCACCTGTTGGGCAGCGCGACCGGCGAGATGTTCGTCGCCGCCAACATGGCCTTCAACATGTATCAGGGCCTGACCCACGGCGCCTATTCCGCGATCTTCGCCCATGGCAGCGACGCGCAGAAGGCGAAATGGCTGCCCAAACTCGTGTCCTGCGAATGGACCGGCACGATGAACCTGACCGAGCCGCATAGCGGCACCGACCTGGGCCTGATGCGCACCAGGGCCGAACCGCAGGACGATGGCAGTTACCGGATCACCGGCACCAAGATCTTCATCTCGGCGGGCGATCACGACATGGCCGAGAACATCGTCCACCTCGTGCTGGCGAAGATCCCCGGCGGACCCGAGGGCGTGAAGGGCATTTCGCTGTTCATCGTGCCCAAGATCATGGTGGACGACGATGGCGCGCTTGGCGAACGCAACGCGGTCACCGTCGGCGCGCTGGAAAGGAAGATGGGCATCCACGGCAACGCCACCTGCGTGATGAACTACGACGGCGCCACCGGCTACCTGCTGGGCGAGGAACACAAGGGCATGCGGGCGATGTTCACGATGATGAACGAGGCCCGGCTTGGCGTCGGCGTGCAGGGGCTGGGCATCGCCGAGGTCGCCTACCAGAACGCGGTGGCCTATGCCCGCGAACGGCTCCAGGGCCGCGCCGCGACCGGGGCGGAAAACCCCGATGGCCCGGCCGATCCGCTGATCGTGCACCCCGACATCCGCCGCAGCCTGATGCGCCAGAAAAGCTTTGTCGAAGGCGCGCGCGCGCTGACCTTCTGGGCGGCGCAACTGATCGACCGGGCGCAACGCATGGGCGACGACGACGCCGAGGGCATGGTGTCGCTCTTGATCCCGGTCATCAAGGGCGTGCAGACCGACCGCGGTTTCGACGTGACGGTCGAGGCGCAACAGGTGTTCGGCGGCCACGGCTATATCGAGGACAACGGCATGAGCCAGTTCGCCCGCGACGCACGGATCGCGATGATCTACGAGGGGGCGAACGGCATCCAGGCGCTCGACCTCGTGGGGCGCAAGCTGGCGCAGGACGGCGGCAAGCACGTGATGGCGTTTTTCGACTTGGTCAAGGATTTCATCAAGGACAACGAGGGCAACGAAGACCTCAAGGCCGATTTCCTCGACCCGCTTAAGGCGGCGTCGAAGGACCTTCAGGCGGCGGCGATGTATTTCATGCAGGTCGCTGCCAAACGCCCCAACGATGCGCTTGCCGGGGCCTATGACTTCATGCACCTGTTCGGCCATGTGGCGATCGGGCTGATGTGGGCCAGGATGGCGAAGGCGTCGATGGACAGGCTCGCCGCCGGCGCCGATGACGCGGCGTTCTACGAGACCAAGATCGCCACCGGGCGCTATTACATGGCCCGCGAAGTGCCGGCGACCGCCATGCTGCGCGCGCGGATCGAAAGCGGCGCCGAGACGGTCATGGCGCTCGACGCGGACCAGTTCTGAGCGACCTAGGAGGGAACCGATGCCGAAACGCTTTCGCCTCACCCGCCGCTTTCCGGTGGCGATGACCGAGGACGGCTACCGCCGCCTCAAACGCTTCGCCCAGGAGGCCGGACTGGACGAGGGCGAGGCGCTGTCCTTCCTGTTCGAGCATTTCGACAGCGTGACGGATGGCGAGGCGCTGGGGCATCGGCTGCGCCTGTTCAACTCGGAGCTCGAGGCGCGAAAACGCTGACCGCGGCGCGTGGTGAGAGGGCGGAATTTGAGTATTTGGGCCAAGATGAAGCACAAGAGGTCACCCCGCCCCCTCGGGCCGGTTTGCGCTGGCAGCGGGGGACGGGGCTTCACCTTGGGCGGTCATCGGCTCTCCAGCCTGTACCGCGATGCCAACATAGGCGCATTAACCTTAACGGCGCGTTACCGGCGCCCTTCATCTTGGTGAAATACTCCACGGGGGTCCGGGGGTGTGAAACCCCCGGCTCTGCGGCAGCGAAGAAGAGGACGGCATGAGTATCAAACTCCACTGCTTCGGCGAGAGCGGCAATGCCTACAAGGCGGCGCTGGCGCTGGAACTGGCGGGCATGGACTGGGAGCCGGTGTTCGTCGACTTCTTTCATGGCGGCACCCGCACGCCGGAGTTCCGTGCGTTGAACCCGATGGGCGAAGTGCCGGTGATGGTGGACGGCGATCTGGTGCTGACCCAGTCGGGCGTGATCCAGCAGTATGTGGCTGAAAAGACCGGCAAGTTCGGCGGGAAGGGTGCCGCCGAGGCGCGCGAGGTGTTGCGCTGGCAGTTCTGGGACAATCACAAGATGTCCTCGGTCGCCGGGCAGGTGCGGTTCCTGTCGAATTTCCTTCCCGAGGACAAGCGCCCGGCGGAGGTGATCGGCTTTCTGCGGGGACGGCTTGCAACCGCGTTCGAGGTGCTCGAGGACGAGCTTTCCACCCGCGACTGGCTGGTGGGCGATGGCATGACGATGGCCGACCTGTCGTGCTGCAGCTATCTCTACTACCCCGAGCCGTTCGGCTTTGCGCGCGCCGACTGGCCCGCGATCGACGCCTGGCTCACCCGTATTTCCGACACACCGGGGTGGCAGCATCCCTATGACCTGATGCCCGGATCGCCCGCCGACCGGGCCTGAGCGACGACGAAAGGACGATGACATGACCGATGCCTATATCTTCGACGCCCTGCGCACCCCGCGCGGCAAGGGCAAGCCTGACGGCACCCTGCACGAGGTGCCCGCGGTGCGCCTGTCGGCGGGGGTGCTGAATGCGCTCAAGGCGCGCAACAACCTCGAGGGCCATGCCGTCGAGGACGTGATCTGGGGCAACGTCACCCAGATCGGCGAACAGGGCGGCTGCCTTGCGCGCTCGGCAGTGCTGTATTCCGATCTCGACGAGCGTATCCCCGGCGTCTCCGTCAACCGCTTCTGCGCCAGTGGCCTCGAGGCCGTGAACATGGCCGCCAACCAGGTGCGCGGCGGGGCCGGGCAGGCCTTCATCGCCGGTGGTGTCGAGAGCATGAGCCGGGTGCCGATGGGCAGTGATGGCGGCGCGATTGCCGCCGATCCCTACCTGGCGATGAAGACCTATTTCGTGCCGCAGGGGATTTCCTCGGACATCATCGCCACCAAGTTCGGGTTCAGCCGCGACGATGTCGATGCCTATGCCGTCGAAAGCCAGAAACGCGCCGCCGCCGCGCGGGATGCGGGGCGGTTCAAGTCCATCGTGCCGGTCAGGGACATCAACGGCCTGACCATTCTTGACCGTGACGAAATGATCCGCCCGACCGACATGCAGGCGCTGGCCGCGCTGGGCCCCAGCTTCAAGGCGATGGGCGAGCAGATGCCGGGTTTCGATGCCGTGGCGCTGATGAAATACCCCGAGCTTGAGCGGATCGAGCATGTGCACCACGCCGGCAACTCCTCGGGCATCGCCGATGGCGCCGCTGCGGTTCTGATCGGCACCAGGGAATTCGGCGAGGCGCACGGGCTGACGCCGCGCGCCCGGGTGCGTGCGACCAGCCGTGTCGGCACCGACCCGACGATCATGCTGACCGGCCCGGTTCCCGCGACCGAGCGCGTGCTGGCCGCTGCGGGCATGAAGATCGGCGACATCGACCTGTTCGAAGTCAACGAAGCCTTCGCCTCGGTCGTCCTGCGGTTCCTGACCTATTTCAACGCCGACCACGACAAGACCAACGTGAACGGCGGCGCGATCGCGATGGGGCATCCCTTGGGTGCGACCGGGGCGATCATCCTGTCGACGCTGCTCGACGAGTTGGAGCGCTCGGGCAAGGAAGTGGGGCTGGCGACGCTCTGCATCGGCTCGGGCATGGGTGCCGCCACGATCATCGAACGGGTGTGAGGAGAGACGACATGACCGATTTTACCCTGAAAACCGACGCCGATGGCGTGGCCGTCATCACCTGGGATTGCCCGGACAAGTCGATGAACGTGATGAGTTTCGAGGCGCTGGGCGAGCTTGAGGCTTGTGTCGATCAGGCGCTGGCTGAGGACAACGTCAAGGGCATCGTGATCACCGCGGGCAAGGACAGTTTTGCCGGCGGGATGGATCTGAACGTGCTGGCCAAGCTGCGCGACGAGGCGGGGGACGACCCGGCCAGGGGCGTGTTCGACGGCGTGATGGACATGCACCGGCTGCTTCGCAAGATCGAGCTGGCCGGGATGGACTTCAAGACCAAGAAGGGGGCCAAGCCCGTGGCCGCCGCCCTGCCCGGCACCGCGATGGGCATCGGTTATGAACTGGCGCTGGCGACGCACCGGATCTTCATGGCCGACAATCCCAAGGCCAAGGTCGGGTTGCCCGAGATCATGGTCGGGCTGTTCCCCGGCGCGGGCGGCACGACGCGGCTGGTGCGCAAGATGGGCGCGATGGCGGCGGCGCCCTATCTGCTGGAGGGCAAGACGCTGGCCCCCGGCAAGGCGAAATCGGCCGGGCTGATCGACGAGGTGGTGGCGCCGGAGGCGCTGCTCGACGCCGCGAAAGCCTGGGTGCTAGCGGCAGGCGAGGCCGATCTGGTCAAGCCGTGGGACGCCAAGGGCTACAAGATGCCCGGCGGCACGCCCTATCATCCGGCGGGGTTTCAGACCTTCATCGGCGCCTCGGCGATGATCCTTGCCAAGACGCAAGGGGTTTTCCCGGCAGCCAAGGCGCTGCTCTCGGCGGTCTATGAAGGCGCGCTGGTGCCGTTCGATACCGCGCTCAGGGTCGAGGCGCGCTGGTTCACCTCCGTTGTGCTGAACCCGGTGTCGGGCGCGATGATCCGGTCCCTGTTCATCAACAAGAGCGCGCTGGAAAAAGGGGCCGTGCGGCCCGAAGGCGTGGCCGATCAGCGGGTCAGGAAGGTGGGCGTGCTGGGCGCGGGCATGATGGGCGCGGGCATCGCGCTGGTCTCGGCGATGGCCGGGATCGAGGTGGTGCTGCTGGATCAGGATCAGGCCGCCGCCGACCGGGGCAAGGCCTATACCGAAAGCTACATGGACAAGGGCATCTCGCGCGGGAAAGCAACGCCCGAGAAGAAAGCGGCGGCGCTGGCGCTGATCACCGCGACGACGGATTACGCGGCGCTCAAGGGCTGCGATCTGATCGTCGAGGCGGTGTTCGAGGACCCCAAGGTCAAGGCCGAGGTGACGCAGGCGGTGGAGAAGGTCATCGGCGAGGATTGCATCTTCGCCACCAACACCTCGACCCTGCCGATCACCGAGCTTGCCAAGGCCTCGAAACGCCCCGAGCAGTTCATCGGCATTCACTTCTTCTCGCCGGTCGAGCGCATGGCGCTGGTCGAGATCATCAAGGGCAAGCAGACCGGCGACCGCGCCGTGGCCAAGGCGCTCGATTTCGCGCGCCAGATCCGCAAGACGCCCATCGTGGTGAACGACGCGCGGTTCTTCTATGCCAACCGCTGCATCATTCCCTACATCAACGAGGGCGTGCGCATGGTCGGTGAAGGCGTCACGCCGGCGCTGGTCGATAACGCCGCGAAACTGCTGGGCTTTCCGGTGGGGCCGCTGCAACTGATCGACGAGACCTCGATCGACCTGGGCGTCAAGATCGCCAGGGCGACAAAGGCGGCGATGGGCGATGCCTACCCCGATGACGCGGTGGACGAAGTGATCTTCTGGATGGCCGATCAGGGCCGGATGGGGCGCAAGGCCAAGGCGGGGTTCTACGACTACGACGACAAGGGCAAGCGTCTGGGCTACTGGCCGGGGCTGGCGGCACAATACCCGGTGCGCGAGGATCAGCCTGACCTGAGCGAGGTGCAGCACCGGCTGATGATGGCGCAGGTGCTGGAGGCGGTGCGGGCGTTGGAGGATGGGGTGCTGACCGACATCCGCGAAGGCGATGTCGGCGCGATCCTCGGCTGGGGCTTCGCGCCGTGGTCGGGCGGGCCGTTCTCATGGCTCGACATGATCGGGGCCGGGAAGGCGGTGGAGATCTGCGACGGGCTGACAAAGGCGTTCGGCGCGCGGTTCACCACGCCGGACCTGCTGCGCGACATGGCCGCGAAGGGCGAGACGTTCTATGGCCGCTTCGCCCCGGCGGCGGCGGCCTGAGCCGGGTTTCCGAACAAGGAGAGGGGCGCTGCGGCGCCCCTTTTCACATCCGCGCGAGGCCCACGGCCTGACCGGAACATATTCGTATCCGTGCGAGCGTTTTTCTGACAACAAGCGCGGGTAACCCGAAAGGACCCCCGATGCCCGCAAGCCCCCGACACCTGACAGCCCTTGCCGTCGCTCTGGCCCTGCTGGCGCCCGCCGCCACGGCGCAGATGATGCACCCCGGCGGCATGTTCGGCGCGCATCACGGCGCCGATGGCTCCGGGCATGACGAGATGATCATGCCGGGCCTGCGCGGGCTGAATGCAACGCCCGAGGAAAGCGCGGAGCTTGCCACGCTGTTTCGGCATTTCGAGACCCTCACCCGCGAGGTCGAAAACCTTCCCGACGGTATCCGCACCGTGACTCGCTCGTCGGATGAGGCGGTGATGGAGGTTCTGATCAGCCATGTCGTCGGCATGATCGGCCGGGTCGAGGCGGGCGACGATCCGCAGATCTTCATCCAGAGCCCGACGCTCGACATCTTTTTCGTCCGGGGCGACGGCATCGAGACCGAGATCGACATCTCCGACGCGGGCATCGTGGTGGTGCAGACCAGTGCCGATCCGGAACTGGTCGCGGCACTGCACCTTCACGCCGCTGAAGTCTCCGACATGGCCGCGCGCGGCATGGACGCGGTGCACGACATGATGATGCAGCGGGCGGGGAACTGAGGCCCGCCCTACCCTTCGTTCAGCCGGTCCAGCCTTGCGCGCACCGACAGCCCGTGCGCCTCGAGGCCCTCCGATTTCGCCAGCACTTCCGCCGCCGGACCGATGGCCTTCAATGCCTCGGGGGACATCTTCGCGATGGTGGTCCGCTTGAGGAAATCGAGCACCGACAAGCCCGACGAGAACCGGGCCGAGCGCGCGGTGGGCAGGACGTGGTTGGGGCCGCCCACATAGTCGCCGATCGCCTCGGGGGTGAAGCTGCCAAGGAAGATCGCGCCGGCATGGCTGATCCTGTCCGCCAGCGCCTCGGGGTCGGCGGTGCAGATTTCCAGGTGCTCGGGGGCGATCCGGTCGGCCAATGCGGCCGCCTCGTCCATGTCGCGCACCGTGATGACCGCGCCGAAGTCGCGCCAGCTTGCGCCCGCGATGGCGCGCCGCTCCAGCGTTTCGAGGCGCTTGGCGACCGCATCGGCCACCGCCTGCCCGAAGGCGGCGTCGTCGGTGATCAGGATGGCCTGCGCGCTTTCATCGTGTTCGGCCTGGCTCATCAGGTCGAGCGCCAGAAAATCCGGGTCATTGTCGCGATCCGCGATCACCAGAATCTCGGACGGCCCGGCGATCATGTCGATGCCGACCTTGCCGAACACCCGGCGCTTGGCGGCGGCGACATAGGCATTGCCCGGCCCGGTGATCTTGTCGACCGGCGCGATGGTCTCGGTGCCGTAGGCCAGCGCGGCAATCGCCTGCGCGCCGCCGATGCGGTAGACCTCATCGACCCCGGCGATCCGCGCGGCCAGCAAGACCAGAGGGTTCACCACGCCATCCGGCGTCGGCACCGTGACCGCCAGACGGCCGACCCCGGCGACCTTGGCCGGGACGGCATTCATCAACACACTCGACGGATAGGAGGCCAGCCCGCCCGGCACGTAAAGCCCCGCCGCCGAGACCGGCGTCCAGCGCCAGCCCAGCGTGGCGCCGTCGGGGTCGGTCCAACGCGCGTCTTCCGGCATCTGGCGGACGTGATAGGCGCGGATGCGCTCGGCGGCCAGTTCCAGCGCGTCGCGTTCGGCGGCGGGGACGCGGGCACACTCGGCCTCGATCTCTGCGGGGCTGAACGCCATGGTCTCGGGCGTCAGCTCCAACCGGTCGAATTTCGCGGTCAGCTCGATCACCGCCGCATCGCCACGCGCGCGCACATCGGCGATGATCGCGGCGACGGTGGCGTCCACGTCCGGGCTGTCCTCGCGCTTCATGCCCAGAAGGGCGGTGAATGCGGCCTCGAACCCGGCGTCGGTGGTGGAGAGGAACTGGGGCATCGGGGGCTCCGTGACTTCTGGGCGGCGCCCTAGTCCGAGACGGCGGGCGGCGCGGTGATCGGGTCGGTCTCGAGATAGGGCAGCGCGATCCGAAGCGCGAGCACCGCGCAGGCGGCCAGAATTGCCGTCACCACGATGTTGCGCCAGGTGCTGTTCATTCGGGGTGACGGGGCGCCTGTCTCGACGGCGCGATATAGGGACGGGTCACATCCTGCAACGCGACCTCGAGCGCCTCGACCTCAAGCGCGATGGCCCCGTCGCCCGCCAGTGTCAGCATCAGGCGCCCGGTGCCGTCCTCGCCCGGCTCGAAGGCGATGGACAAAAGCGATAATACCATGTCCTTTTCGCCACGATCGAGGCCCTGACTTTGCACTTTCAGAACATCCGACACGGCCAGCACCGATTGCACCCGTTCCACCGGCCGCTTGCGCCGCCCCGCGGTTTCGGCGTCTTCCCAGCGAAAGCGGTTGATCAGGATCGCGAATTGCCGCCGCTTCGGGCGCCATTGCATCTCGGTGATCGGGAACACCGCGTCCTGCGCCAGCGCCGACACCACGGCCAGATCGTCGGCATCCAGCGCGATCAGCCTCAGCGGCGTGTCGCCGCCATCCTCGAAACGTGCATCTTTGGTCATTGCGCCCTCACTCGCTCGATCCGGGCTCCGACACCCGAGAGCTTGCGAACCACATGTTCATAGCCGCGGTCAAGGTGATAGACCCGGCTGACCACGGTCTCACCTTCGGCTGCAAGCCCGGCAAGGATCAAGCTGACCGATGCGCGCAGGTCGGTGGCCATCACCGGCGCGCCTTTCAGCCGTGCGACGCCGGTGACACGCGCGGTGCCGCCATGCACCTCGATATCCGCACCCATCCGCACCAGTTCGGGCGCATGCATGAAGCGGTTCTCGAAGATCGTCTCGTGCAATTGGCTGACCCCGTCGGCGGTCGTGAGCATCGCCATCATCTGCGCCTGAAGGTCGGTCGGGAACCCCGGATAGGGCGCGGTCGTGACGTCGACGGCACGCAGCCGGCCGTTCTTGCGCGACACCTTGAGGCCGCGGGCGGTTTCCTCGACCTCGACCCCGGCCTCGCGCAGCTTGTCGACGAAGCTCTGCACCAGATCGAGCCGCCCGCCGAGACATTCGACCTCGCCCCCGGCGATCGCGGGGGCCAGCATGTAGGTGCCAAGCTCGATCCGGTCGGTCACCACCCGGTGCGTGGCCCCATGCAGCCGGTCGACGCCCTGAACCTCGATGCGGGAGGTGCCCTCGCCCTCGATCTGGGCGCCCATGGCGCGCAGGCAGCGGGCCAGATCGACGATCTCGGGCTCGCGTGCGGCGTTGTCGATCACGGTGGTGCCCTTGGCCAGCGTCGATGCCATCAGGATGTTCTCGGTCGCGCCGACGGACGGAAAACGCAGCGCGATCATCGCGCCTTTCAGCCCGCCCGGCGCCTTGGCGTGCAGATAGCCGTCGCGCAACTCGATCTGCGCGCCCATCGCCTCGAGCCCGTCCTGATGCAGGTCCATCGGCCGCGCGCCGATGGCGCAGCCGCCGGGCAGCGAGACCTCGGCATGGCCGAACCGCGCCAGCAGCGGACCAAGCACGAGGTTGGAGGCACGCATCTTGCGCACGATCTCGTAGTCCGCGCGGCTGGAGGTCAGATCGTGGCTCGACAGCGCCAGCACCTGCCCGTCCTGCAGGCTGCTCACCTCGGCCCCGAGCGAGTCCAGCAGCGTCGCCATCGTCTTGATGTCCGACAGGCGCGGCGCGTTGGTCAGGGTCAGCGGCTCCTCCGACAACAGCGTTGCCGGCATCAGCGCAAGGCAGGCGTTCTTTGCCCCGGCAATCGGGATTTCGCCCTTCAAGGGGCCATTGCCCGTCACCATGATGGAATCCATGCTCGCCTCGCTATTTTTCGGTTTTCGCGGTCGCGTCGTCGTCCGGTTTCGCCACCCGCGCCTTGGCCTGCGCCTTGCGCCGCGCCATGTTCGCCTTCAGGGCCGCTTTCAGACGATCCGCCCGCGCCGCCGCTTCGGCGGACACCGGTTTGGGGCTGTCGGAGGCGGATTTTCGGCTCATGGCGCCCTCTCTACCCCAGCCCGGATTGAGCGTCCAGATTGCGCTTGCACCCTCGGCGGTTTCGATCTAATCAGCCGCCCACGGTTCGGCGCTTTCTTCCCGAGCAAGGCGCGGCTTCGGCAAGACGCGGCTTTTCGGGGGTGAGGTGTTTGAAACAAAAGGGCTTTCCCAGAGCCCGCTTGCATCGGAGCAACGTCCGGGCTAGCTATCTGGAAAAGGTAGGCTGTGGTAGCTCAGTGGTAGAGCACTCCCTTGGTAAGGGAGAGGTCGAGAGTTCAATCCTCTCTCACAGCACCATCAACCTTAGGAAAATCAGTAGGTTGGCAAAGCTGACCGGGGTCTTCCGAAGTGTTGCCGGCCCGCGCGCGCGGCGTGCGATTCCGCAATATGCCGCCGGATGAATGTGCGCCATAGTCCATGAAGGATCGGGCCAAGGCACGAACCCGCGCCGCGAAACCCTGAACAGCGAAGGAACAGCGCCATGAGCATGGAATGTGACCCGGAGACCGGAGCCTGCCTTCTGCCAGACGCCCAGACCCCGGGCGACGAGGCGGCCACCAGCGAACAGGCGCAGGTCTATTATGTGGGCGATCCGATGTGTTCGTGGTGCTGGGGCATGTCACCGGTGATCGAGGAGCTGGCCCGGCATTGCGCCGATCAGGGGCTGGGCTTTCGCCTCGTGATGGGCGGATTGCGGCCCGGGGGCGGAGATGCGTGGAATTCCGGCTTTCGCGACTTTCTCCGGCAGGAATGGACGCATATCGCGGCGCGCACCGGCCAGCCCTTCGGCTTTCGCCTGCTGGAGCGTCCGGCCTTCTCATATGACACCGAACCGGCCTGCCGCGCCGTCGTGACCGCGCGCGGGTTCTTCGGTCAGGGACAGGAGGCCAGCCGCCGGGAGCTGGCCTTTTTCGCCGGTGTTCAGCGGAAATTCTATGTCGAGGGCGAAGACCCCAAGCAAGCCGCCTTCTACCGCGACATCTGTATCGACACGGGCATTGATCCGGCGGAGTTCGAGGCGAGCTTTGCCAGTCCCGAGGCCGTCGCCGCCACCCAGCGCGAGTTCCGGCTTGCGCGGCAACTGGGGGTGCGGGGGTTTCCGTCGGTGATGCTGCAATCCGCGACGGGCCTGCATGAGCTTTCGGTCGGCTACGCGCCCTTCGCGACCCTGACCGAGCGGCTTTCGGGCTTCGGGGTCAAGTGACGCTGCCGTCTGGCCTTGCGTCCTGTCGCGTCGAACCGTCTGGAGCGTCGTGAACCTCAGACCGGTCAGGCCGCTGGTGACTGCGAGCGCCATCGAGGCTTCGTGATACCCGTCCCGAAGGGTATCGCCTTACCATTCGATATCGACAGGCTATAGTCGCACCAATCGAACAATCAGGAGTGCCCGATATGAGCTGGAGCCCATGCCCCGACCCCGTCCTCGGCGACCGAGACGGCGTGAACGCCATCGAGACCCTGATCGTGCCGCGTGCCGTCGATCTGGGCGGGATGGAGGTCCGTCGCGCGCTTCCCTCCACCAAGCGCCAGATGGTCGGGCCGTTCATCTTCTTTGACCAGATGGGACCGGCCGAGTTCCTGACGGATCAGGGCATCGACGTGCGCCCGCACCCGCATATCAACCTCGCCACGCTGACCTATCTGTTCGAGGGCGAAATCCTGCACCGCGATTCACTGGGAACCGAGCAGACCATCCGCCCCGGCGCGGTCAACTGGATGAAGGCCGGGAAGGGCATCGTTCATTCCGAGCGCACCTCCGAGGAAAAGCGAAAGCACGGCCAGCGGTTGTTCGGGTTGCAGACCTGGGTTGCCCTGCCCGAGGCGCAGGAGGAATCCGCGCCCGAGTTCATCCACTACGGATCGGACGACCTGCCGATGTTCGACAGCGACGGGATCAAGGCGCGCATCATCGCCGGCGAAGCGTTCGGCAAGTCGTCCGCGCTCCGGACGGCATCGGAGACGCTCTATGGCGATGTCGAGTTGCAGGCAGGCCGCCAGATCCCGATCGACGCGACCCATGAGGAACGCGCGCTCTATACCATTTCCGGCGAGATCGAGATCGCGGGGGATCGGTTCGACAAGGGTCAGCTTCTGATCCTGCGACCGGGCGACGCGATCACTGTGCGCGCCAATTCGACCGCGCGGTTCATGCTGTTCGGCGGCGCGCCGATGGAGGGGCCGCGCTATATCTGGTGGAACTTCGTCTCCTCGCGCCCCGAACGGATCGAGGCGGCGAAAGAGGAATGGGCCAGGGGCCGGTTCGACACCGTGCCGGGGGACGAAGCGGATTTCATCCCGCTGCCCGAAGGCCCCGGCAAACCGCGCCGCGCCACCGGCGGCGTCGCATATCCCTGACGCCGTGTTTGCTCCGGCAGGAAAGACCTTGCCGCGGGCCTATGGTATGGGAATAGGGATTTGGCGATGGAGGAGCCGGCATGGACACGATTCTGGTTGCAACCGACTTTTCCGAGCGATCCGACCGGGCCTTGGCCCGCGCCGCCCTGATCGCGGTGCGATCCGCGGCTCGGGTGCATCTGGTGCATGTGGTCGACGATGACCAGAAACAGAAGATCATCGACAGCGAAACCGCCACCTCGCAGCAGGTGCTGCAAGAGGACGCCAGGCGGCTGAACGAGATCGACGGGCTGACCTGCACGACAGCGGTGGTGCTGGGCGATCCGTTCGAGGGCATCGTCAAGGCCGCCGATGCCATCAAGCCCGACCTTGTCGTGCTGGGGGCGCATCGCCGCCGGGTGCTGCGCGACGTGTTCGTCGGTACGACCGCGCAACGGACGATCCGCCGGACACGCTGGCCGGTCCTGATGGTCAATGCGCCGGCCGAACATGACTATGCCAGCGTGATGCTGGCCACCGACCTGTCCGAGGTGTCGCGCAAGGCGGTCGAGCGTCTTGCCGACATGGATCTGACCGAGCAGAAGAACATCACCCTGATGCATGTCTTCGATGCCCCGGCGCAGCAGTTGATGATGCGCAGCGCGCTCACCAAGCCGCAGATGGAAGACTACCTCGCCGCGATGCAGGTCGAGGCCGACCAGGCGCTCGCGCGGTTCGCCGCGACCTTGCGGGCAGACCGCTACGACACGATTTCACAACATGATGACACCGGCATCTCGGCCGAGATCCTCAAGACGGCGGCCCTGATGGTCGCGGATCTGATCGTGGTGTCGAGCCGGGGGCGTGTCGATCTGCGCAAGACATTCCTGGGCAGCGTCGCCGAGGAGGTTCTGCGCCGCGCCGACCGGGACGTGCTGGTGATACCGCCCGACCCGTAGGGCCCGGCACTTCGGGCAGCACGGTCTGCGACGAAGGCGGCAGGACCGAGACCTTTGCGCCGCGCCACGGTTTTCGGCGACAATCCAGCCAATGCAGGCCGCAGCCGGGTTTTCGCGGCCTTCGCCCTTTCGCGACCCGATTAATTTGGTATCCCCGTCCCATGGACATCATTCTGATCACGACCATCATCGCATCGCTCTTCCTGCTCATCGGGGCAGCCGAGCCGCTGGCCGATTATCTGCGTCTGCCCTATGCGGTGATCATCGCCTGCCTTGGCATCATCGTCGGTCTGGCGGCGACGTTCTTCCTGCGCACCGAACTGACCGATGCGCTGAACCCGGTGGCCGACGCGATCCTGGCGCTGCCGATACGGTCGAACGTGTTCCTCTACGTCTTCCTGCCGACGCTGGTGTTCCAGGTCACGCTGGGGCTGAACCTGCGGCGCATGGTCGATGACTGGGTGCCGATCCTTGTCCTCGCGGTGGTCGCGGTGTTCGTTGCGACCTTCGTCATCGGCTATTCGCTGGCCTATGTCAGTTCCCTGACGCTGGCCGCAGCGCTTCTGGTCGGCGCCATCGTCTCGACCACCGATCCCTCGGCGGTGGTCAGCATCTTCCGCTCGATCTCGGCGCCGCGCCGGCTGGCGCGGATCATCGAGGGCGAAAGCCTGCTCAACGACGCCGCCGCCATCGCGCTGGCGGCCCTGTTCATGGAATACGTCAAGGCCGGGTCGCCCGATCCGTCGGTGCAGAGCGCGCTGGCGCGGTTTCCCGTTCTGCTGCTCGGCGGCGTGCTGGTCGGCTGGTTCGCGGCGCGGATCGCGATCTGGATCATGGCGCTGTTCAGCCGCTATGAACTGGCGGTGATCTCGGTGTCGATCACCCTGCCCTACCTGGCCTATATCGTCGCCGAACAGAGCGTGGGCGCCTCGGGGGTCATCGCCGTGGTCGTCGCGGCGATGACGCTGCAACTGGTCGGTCCGGGCCGCCTGCCGCCGACCACATGGCAGAACCTGCGCGAGGTCTGGGGGCTGCTGGCGCACTGGGCCGGTGCGCTGATCTTCATCCTCGCCGCGCTGCTGATCCCGCGGATGCTGGAATCGGTGCGGTGGGTGGACCTTGGCCTGATCATGGTGGTGGTCGTCGCGGCGATCGTGGCGCGGGCGATCATCCTCTACGGGCTTTTGCCCCTGCTGACCCGGCTGCGGCTGTCGCCACAGGTCGACCGCCCCTACCGCGTCGCGATCATGTGGGGGGGCCTGCGCGGCGCGGTCACGCTGTCGCTGGCGCTGGCGGTGACCGAGAGCTTTCTGGTGCCGGTCGAGGTCAAGCGGCAGGTCGCGGTTCTGGCGACCGGCTTCACCCTGTTCACCCTGCTGGTGCAGGGCACCACGCTGCGCTGGGTGATCGGCCGGCTGGGGCTCGACAAGCTGTCGCCGCTCGACAACGCGCTTTACAATCAGGTGATCGCGGTCGCGTTGCAGACCGTGCGCGAGGATCTGTCCAAGGTCACGGAGAATTACGACCTGACCAAGGAGACCGTCCGCGCCGAGGCCAAGAAGTTCGGCGAGCGGCTGGATGTCGCGATCAAATCCGCTGATGACGACACCAACATTCCCGACCGTGACCGCATCACCCTCGGGCTGATCGCGCTGGCCAGCGCCGAGCGCGACCTGATCCTCGCGCGGTTTCGCGACCGGACGATCTCGGCGGGCCTGTCCGAGCGGCTGCTGTCGGACGCGGACGCCCTGATCGAGGCGTCGCGTCACAACGGACGCTCCGGCTACAAGGTCGCGGCACGTCGCAGCCTCGGGTTCGGACGCTGGCTGCGCCCGGCGATCTTCATGCACAACCGCCTGCGCATTTCCCTGCCGCTGGCACGGATCACGGCGACGCGCTTCGGGCTGCTCCTGTCGCAACGGCTGATCCTGCGCGACCTGCACGGCTTCATCGACGGGCGCATCCGGCGCATCCATGGCCGGCGGGTGGCCGAATTGCTGCACTCCATGCTCGACCGGCGCATCGGCAATGTCGAACAGGCGCTCGAGGGGCTTCGGCTGCAATATCCGGGCTACGCCGAGGAGATGGAGCGCCGCTTCATCCGCCGCACCTCGCTACGTCTGGAAGAACGCGAATACGACGCGCTGCTGGAGGACGGGCTGATCGGCGAGGAGGTCCACAGCGCCCTTTCCCGCGATATCGGTGCCCGCCGCGACCATGCGGAGGCCGCGCCGCTGCTCGATCTCGCGATGCAGAAGACCGAGCTGGTGCGCCAGTTCCCGCTGTTCTCCGAGATGGACGAGGCGGTTCTGAACCAGTTGGCGCGCACGCTCATGACGCGCTACGTCAACGCCGGCGAGCGGATTCTGAGCCGCGACAGCGCCTCCCGAAACGTCTATTTCGTGGCGTCGGGCGCGGTCGAGCTCGAGGTGGCAGGCCAATCCTGGCGGTTGGGACGGGGCGAGATGTTCGGTCAGATGGGCCTCCTGATGCGCCGCCCGTCGCGCACCGAGGTGCGCGCCATCGCCCCCTCGACGCTGCTGGTCCTCGACGAAGCCCGGTTCCTGCGGCTGTTGAAACGCAGCAAGACCATGCAGGACGCCGTCCATGAGAGCGCCGCCCGCCGGGGTATTCCGATCGACCAGTTGTCGATAGAGATCCAATCCTCCGGGTGACGCGGGCGCGGTGCACGGCCGTGAATCCCCATAAGAATCTTTTATCTCCACTGCGAATTGGCGACGATTCACGCCCCGACCGGGGCCTGAATCCGATGGCGACCCTGCGCGATGACCGCGCCGGGACGGTCGATCCGAACGAGAAACAGACCCGCGAATCACCGGTCCGGCCGCTGGACGATGGGGCACGCGCTGATGGAGGTTTCACCGGGACGTAATTTCCCTTGTGGTGAATACTTTTCCCATATCACCCTGGTTGATCAATAGAACAACGTTGAATAACAGGGGCTTGGCGACTTCTCTCTTTGGCGCGTTTCGACATCGCCTCAGGCGGGACCGGGCCGAAATATATTGAATGACAACTCGCCACGCGACGATGGCGAAGACGGCGGGACGCCGAAAATTTACTCGCCGTTCGCTCGTGCCGATACATAGCGAGACGCGTCGTCTCGATGTTTCGGAAATCGGGAAAAACCGATGGCAAATCCCCACCCGAGAGGTCGAATATCGCTGTTTTCGACGTCTATCTTGTGGCCCTCCGTTCCTTCGGCGGGTATAATATCAGAGGTGATAATAGCCGATGCGCGGCCGAGCGTTCGGGCTGACAGGTCCATTCGATCGGGATTTTCGTGGCATGGCGCGGAAGCAGAATATCCTACCCCGAAAATGAAAGGTGACTATTCAATGAACGTTCAAGATCACGCGGCCATCGCGGAGCTTGCCCAGACCTATTTCGACGCGCTCTACGAAGGCGATGCTGCGAAGTTCGAGGCTGTTTTCCACAAGGACGCCTACCTTCACAGCAATGGTGGCGGCGCCTATGTCCATATGGATGTCCCCGCCTATCTCGACGTCGTGCGCAACCGCGAAGCACCCGCGGCCCGCGGCGAGGCCCGCGTGGATGAAATACTCGGCATTTCATTCATGTCCCCGACCCTCGCCATTCTCACCACCCGAGAGGATTTTCTGCCGAAGACCTTCACCGACATTCTGGTGGTGATGAAATCCGATGGTGAATGGAAGATCGTCTCGAAGACCTGGGACTTCACGATGGCCGAGAAGAAAAATGGAGCGGACAAATGAGCCTCGAAGCCGATTTCAAGACCAGTTCCGAAGTTCTGGATGCCTATATTGCCCGTTCGTGGCGGTCCAATGCCGAGCGTCAACGTGCCAAGGGCGCCGAATTCGTGATCGGCAAGCGCGAAGGCGTCTATATGTGGGATCTCGAAGGCGAGCACCGGTTGATCGATTGCGGGATCGGCGGTGGCGTTCATTCCCTGGGCCATCGTCACCCCGCGGTTCTTGCCGCGCTTCGCAAGGCGCTGGACGACGGGCGCGATACCGGGCTCTGGTCGGTGCCGAACGTTCCTTATCTGCAGCTTCAGGACAGATTGGCCGAGCTCTCGCCGTCGCCCGACCTGACCCATAGTGTCGTGACGCTGTGCTCGACCTTGTCGATCGACGTCGCGACGATGTTCGCGTTCCGCGTCACCGGCCGGCAGAAAATCCTCGCCTATCGGCACGGCTATCACGGACATTCCGGCTTTGCCGCGATGATCACCGGATCGGCGGATGAAGGCGTGATCGACCACTACAATCTGCCCGGCGCGAATACGGCGTTTTTCGAGACTTACGGCGACCTTGACGAAATTGCCGCGAAAATGACCCCCGACATTGCCGCCATCGTGTTCGAGCCGATGGATTACGAGACCTTCAACTTTGCCTCGCGCGAGTTTCTCGATGGCGTCACCCGCCTGTGCCGCGAAAACGGGACCCTGTTCATCATCGACGAAACCCGCACCGGCATTGCGCGCACCGGGAAGCTGTGGGCCAGCGAGCATTATGACCTGCGCCCCGATATTCTCGTCACCGGCAAGGGTCTTTCGGGCGGACTCTATCCTGTCAGCGCCCTGCTGATGCGCGGTGACATCTATGAAACCTGCATGAACGAGCACAAGTTCTCGTATATTTCCAGCCTTGGCGGAAACGAGATCAGTTGTCTGGTGGCCTTGTCGGTTCTGGATGTGGCGAGCGACCCCAAGATGCTTGCCCATGTCAACGAAGTATCCGCCTATCTCGCGTCCGAGTTCGAAGCCGTCGGCAAGGACCACCCCGATATCATCGGTCCGGTCACGGCACTGGGTTGCGTCCATTCGGTTGCGGTCGGCAACCGCGATCTGGCCCGCAAGCTTTATGCCAATCTTTACCGGCACGGGGTGCTGTGCCATTCGGTCAGCGAGATCGAACCGCCGTCGTTGAAGTTCTTCACGCCGATCATCATCCAGAAGAACGAATGCGACGAGATCATCACGGCATTGCGCGGAGCGATTGGCGATCTGGCGTGACGGGTTGATCGCCTTTCACGTCGCAGGATCTTTTTTGAAAGCAGAAATGAACCCCGGAAATTTCCGGGGTTCATTATTTATTGAGTTTCGTGCTGGCAAACAGCGTGCCAGCGCGGCCTGATACGGGCAAGCAATAATATCAACGGTTAATAATCGGGCTTTGGCGCTCAGAGATAAAGCTGGCGCACCGTGTCGTCCTGCAACAGGTCGCGGCTGGTTCCGCTGACGGCGATCTTGCCGCGGATCAACAGATAGCCGCGGTCCGCCATGGAAAGCGCGGTTTCGACGTTCTGTTCGATCAGCAACACCGTGGTGCCGCGTTGGTGGATCGAGGCGACGATGCCGAAATACTCGTCGATCAGTTTTGGTGATAGCCCGAGCGAGGGTTCGTCCATGACGACAAGGGCGGGATCGCCGATCAGCGCCCGCGCCAGCGCGACCATCGCCTGCTCACCGCCCGACATGGTGCCCGCGCCCTGGCGCAGGCGTTCGCGGATGCGCGGGAAAAGCACCGCCATTGCCTCGAGCCGGTCCTCGAACGGTGTGGTGCAATTCGAGGCGTCGTAGGCGAGCTTGAGGTTTTCGCGCACCGTGAGCGTCGGAAACAGCCGCCGTCCCTCGGGCACGAAGCCGACGCCGAGTGCCCCCAGACGTTCGGTCCCCGTCTCGGCCACGTCGCGGCCCATGATCCGGACGGTGCCACGGTCCGGCCTGAGCAGCCCGCAGATCGCGTTGAAGGTCGTGCTCTTGCCGGCGCCGTTGGGGCCGAGCAGGCAGACCAGTTCGCCCTTCGCCACGTTCAGCGAGACGTCGCGCAGCATCGGAACCGGTCCGTAGCTCGTGTAAACTGAGGAAAGATCAAGCATGAGCGGCCTTCTGTCCCAAATATGCCTCCTGGACGCGCGGCAACAGCCGCACCTCGCTGAAATGGCCCTCGGCGATCTTTTCGCCGTAGTCGATCACGACCACCCGTTCGGGCATCGCCGCGACAAGGCGCATGTCGTGTTCGATGACGATGAAGGACAGGCCCGGCCGCTCCGCCATCACCGTGTGGATGTCCTCGATCAGCGCATCCGTATCGCGCTCATCCATGCCCGAGGACGGCTCGTCGAGCATGATGACGCGCGGCTCGGAGGCCAGCGCGCGGGCGATCTCGAGCCGTCGCCGGTCGGCCTGCGGCAGGGTTCCGGCCAGAACGTGACGCCGCTCGAACAGGTCCTGCGACATCAGCCGAAGCAGCTCGCCCGCGCGGTCGGCGGCCGCGTCAAGTTCGGCGCGTGCCCAGCGCGGGCGCAGCAGCGCGTCGAATACGCCGGTCTTGGTGCGGGTGTGCATGCCGATGATCACGTTGTCGACCAGCGTGAGGTCGTTGAACAACCGGCTCGACTGAAAGGTGCGCGCGATCCCGGCCGCGGCGATCTTGTGCGCCGGTCTGCCGGTGATGTCCTGCCCATCCAGATGCACGCTGCCCGAACTTGCCGGGTAGATGCCCGAGATCAGGTTGAAGAGCGTCGATTTCCCGGCCCCGTTCGGGCCGATGATGCAGAGGATCTCGCCCGGCATGAGGGTCATATCCACGCTGTTCACGGCGACCAGACCACCGAACCGGATCGACAGGTTGCGTGTTTCCAGAAGCGGAGTGGCCATCAGCGGTCTCCGTAATTGCGCGGGCGTTGCGGGAACAGGCCCTGCGGGCGCAGGATCAGGAACAGGATCACGATCACGCTGACGAAAAGCAGGCGGTAGTCCGAGAAGATCCGCAGCTTTTCGGGCAGCATCGTCAGCAGGAAGGCCCCGAGGATCACCCCGAGCGTGTTGTCCATGCCGCCGACGATGACCATGGTCATGATCGTCACCGACACCAGGAAGGTGAAGTTGTCCGGCGAGATGTAGCTGACATAGGAGGCGTAGATCGACCCCGCGAAGGCGGCGAGGAAGGCGTCGACCGCGAAGGCCTGGATCTTGAACCAGACGACGTTGATGCCCTGGCAGCGCGCCGCCAGTTCATCGCCGCGCAGGGCGTTCCAGGCCAGCCCGACGCGGCTGTCATGCAGCCGGCGCGCGCTGATGATGGTCAGGGCCACCAGCGCGGCCGAGAGGTAGTAGAAATTCGCCTGGCTGGGCAGGCGCTGGCCGAACACTACGATCGGCTGGGTGAAGGAATGGCCGAACAGCACCGGTGCCGGCACCCCGACCAGGCCGTTCGGGCCGCCGGTCCAGGTGAAGTTGTTGAGAAGCTGATGCACGACGATGCCGAAGGCGATAGTGACCAGCGCCAGATAGGTCTCGCGCGTCCGCATCGACGGGAACCCCAGCACGAAGCCGAAGAAGGTCGCCACCAGCGCCGCGATCGGCAGCGTCAGCCAGAACGAGATGCCGAAACTGATCGCCAGAAGCGCCGAGGTATAGGCTCCGATGCCGTAGGAGGCGCCGGTGGCGAAGTTCGGGATATTGGCGCTGCCAAGCTGGAAGTTCAGCGCCAGCGCCAGCACCGAATAGAGCTGGGCGATGATGAGCAGGTGCAGAGCATAGCTGCTGCCCTGCATCATGAAAGGATAGACCAGCACGATTGCAATGCCGAGAAACAAGGCCGGCCGGCGCGCGCTGCGAAAGGCCGAGACGATCATTTCCTCGATGGCGGGGCGGAGCTGCAGCAGGGCAAAGCCGGCGCCCAGCAGGCCCAGCATCGCCACGATGATGCGCGCATCGTCCGCCAGCAGGAACACGCCCAGAATGACGGCGCCGCCAAGCTCGGTCGCGGCCACGATGGACAGGTCCAGCGCGGCGGCGCGACGGGGTAGCACGACGGTTTTGGAGGAATGGCCTTGCATGTCAGACCTTCTCCATGACCGGTTTGCCGAGAATGCCCGAGGGCTTCAGGACCAGAACGAGGATGACCAGCAGGAACGAGAACACCAGCCGGTAGGACGCGCCCTCGGCCATCGTCGCCTGCACCAGCGTGTCGATCCCGGCGATGAGCAGGCTGCCCAGGATCGCGCCCTGCATGCTGCCGAGCCCGCCGATGACAGCCGCGGAAAAGCCGATCAGTCCAAGCTGGATGCCGAAGTCGAACCGAACGACACCGGCATAGCTGGCAAAGAGGATGCCGCCGATTGCGCCCACCGCGGACGCGATGAAGAACGTGGCGGCGAAGATGCGGTTGGGACGGATCGCCATCAGCCGGGCGATGTCACGGTCCTCGGCCACCGCGCGGATGCGCTGGCCAAGCGGGGTGAAGCGCATCACCGCGAACAGCATGAGCACCATCAGAACCGCGGTCGCGATGGCGAACAGGCTGAACATCGGCACGGCCAAATCGCCAATCATGATGCGGCTTTCGATCAGCCGGGGGAAGGGTTTCGGGTTGCTGCCCTGCGGGTAGAGCGTGCGGATAAGCTCTCGCACCACCGTTCCCAGCGCCACGGTCGCGACCAGCGCCATCATCGCGGGCGCCTTGCGGAAGCGTCGGATCACCAGCCAGTCGAGCAGGACACCGATCAGCCCCACCACCAGGATCGCCGCCAGACAGGCCAGCACCAGTGCGGCGAGGTTGCCGGCGGGAAGCACCGTCGAGATCAGCACCTGGACCGTTGCCAGAACCACGAAGGGCGCCACGATCGCCACGTCGCCGTGCGAGAAATGGATGACATTGAGCACGCCGAAAAGCAGGCTGAAACCAAGTGCGACAAGCGTATAGATGCTGCCGAGTACCAGCCAGTTCATCAGATGCTGCGCCAATTGGGCGTCCATGCGCGGTCTCCCCCTGCTGTCGGATTGTTGCGGTCAGGTCCGGTGGGTTCGAAATGCACCCCGCGCCTGGGGGCGGGGTGCATTCGCGTGTCGTGTCAGTCGGGCATGCCGACGGTCACTGTTCCCTTGTGACCCACTCGCCGTCCTTGACGATCTTGATCTCGACCTCGACCGGGATTTCCGTCTGCCCGTTCTCGTCGAAGGTCGTGACGCCGAGCACGCCGTCATAGGAAATGCCGCGGATCGCCGCGGCCAGCGCCGCCTTGTCCTCGATGCCAACCTCCTTGATCGCGGTCAGCAGGATGTTGGTCGCGTCATAGGCATACTTGGTGTAGGGGCTGGTCGCCTCGGCAAAGCCATGCGCCTCGTAGTCGGCATAGAGCTTGTCCAGCGCCGGGTTGGTCTGGGCCGCCGGATAGCTGACCATCGTGCCTTCGGCCGCATCGCCGGCAAGGGCGATGAACTCGGGGTCATAGAAGCCCGAAATGCCGATCATCGGAATGTCGAGGTCCAGTTCCATCTGCTGCTTGCGCAGGATGCCCGCCTCGGTGATGACGCCGCCGAAGTAGATCGCATCGGCGCCGCTGCCCTTGATCTTGGTCAGCACGGCACGGAAATCGGTCGTGCCCACGGGCAACAGGTCGGTCGACGCGATCGTGCCGCCCGCCTCGGTGAAGTAGGTTTCGAAGGCCGCGGCGTTGCCCGCGCCATAGTCGCTGGTGTCGGCGATGATGGCGACGTTCTTGACGCCGAGATCGCCCGCGGCCCAGTCGGCCAGCGGCTTGTTCTCGGTCAGCAGCGTCGGGGTGACGCGGGTCACTTCCGGCAGGTTCTGCTCGGTGATCTTCGGGCTGATCGCGCCCCAGACGATCAGCGGCATCTGGAAGCGGTTGAACACCGGCATCGTGGCCAGCGCCACCGGGCTGTTCCAGTGCCCGATCGCCGCCACGACGTCGGGGTCGTTGACCAGCTTGAGGGCCGCGCCGACGCCGGTTTGCGGGTCCGATGCGTCGTCGAGCGTTATGCCTTCGACGACATAGGGGTAGTCGCCGGCGTTGATCTGGTCGATGGCGAGCAGGAAGCCGTTCTGCGCGCCAAGGCCCTGCATGGCGTTGCCGCCGCTGACGGGCCCGATGAAGCCGAGCTTGATGGTGGGTTTGTCCTGGGCAATCGCGCCCGAAGACGCCAGCGCCATCGCCGTGGCAAGCCCGAAGGCCCCCATCAGGTTGCGCCGTGTCAGGTTGAAGTTTGTCATTTTTCTCTCCCTTGTCCTTTTCTTCTCTTGCTTGGTCGCTTCGACCTTCGAGGGGGTTCCCCTCTCGATGCACCCGGAGCCGAGATGGAGCCGCCGGGAACCGATAAAACCGGGTCCGATATGCGGGCGGCGCGCTAGCGCATGATCCACCAGCCGACCGCAACGACGATGACGGCGATCGCCACGCCCCAGATCAGCCGCCGGTCAGGCGTGGCGGCCGGTGCGGCAGGCGCCTTGGCGACTGCCGGTGCCGCATCCGCCGTGGCGGCGCCTCCGCCGAGGGTTTCCGAGAGGCAGCCGAAGAACTGTTCGGCAAGCTTGTTCGCCGTGCCCTGGATCAGCCGCGAGCCGACCTGCGCGAGCTTGCCGCCGACACTCACATCGGCGGTGTAGCGCAGGCGGGTGCCGCCATCCTCGTCCGTAAGCTCGACCTTGGCCTTGCCGCGCGCAAAGCCAGCGGCACCGCCCTTGCCTTCGCCGACGATCGTGTAGCCGCGATCGGGTTCGATCTCGGTCAGGGTGATCTTCGCGCCGAAGGTCGCACTGATCGGGCCGACCGAGGCGCGCACGCTCGACGTGAAATCGACGTCCGAGAGTTTTTCCAGCGACTGGCAGCCGGGAATGCAGGCCCTGAGCATGTCGGGGTCATTGAGCGCTTTCCACACCGTGCTGCGGTCTGCCGGAATGAGCGTGTCACCTTCAAGTATCATGTTGTCGTGTTCCTCATGTGTGGTGCGGTCGTCCGCGCCGGATTCGCGACAATCATTCCGCCGCCTTGCCGCTCGCGTTGCGGATCTGATCCAGAATGTAGGACGGGCGCAGCGGCACCCGGGTGATGTTCACCCCAAGCCCTGACAGCGCGTCGGCGACCGCGTTTGCCAAGGCCGGCACCGCGCCTGTCACCCCGCCTTCGGCCGCGCCCTTGATGCCGGCCACTGTGTCGATGCTGGGCGTCTCGATATGCGACATCTCGAGGTCCGGCATGTCCATCGCGGTGGGCAGCAGGTAGTCGAGCAGGTTGGCGTTCAGAAGCTGGCCTTCCTCGTCGTAATGGATTTCCTCCATCAAGGCCTCGCCGATGCCCTGCGCGGTGGCGCCGTGGACCTGACCCGCCACGATCAGCGGGTTGATCACCCGTCCGCAGTCATGCACCACGGCATAGCGCTCGATCTCGACGCGCCCGTCCTCGGGATCGACGGCGACCTGCACGACATGGGTGCCGTTGGCCATGGTGACCATCGGCGGGTCGTAATAGTCGGTTGCCTCGAGGCCGTGTTCCTCGCCCTGCGGCATGCCGAGATTGTTCATCGAATAGGCGGTCTCGGCGACTTCGCGCAGGCTCAGGCTGGTGTCGGGATTGTCACGGTCATGGATGCGGCTGTCCTTGAGGACCAGCCGGTCCGGGTCGATGTTGAGCATGTAGCCGGCGATATGGCGGACCTTGGCGCCGACCTTGTCGCTGCAGCGGATCACCGTGCCGCCACCGACCACCGAGCCGCGGCTGGCGAAGGTGCCGGTGCCGTAGGGGGTCTTGGCCGTATCACCCTCGACCACGGTCACATCCTCCCAGTGGGCGCCGAGACGGTCGGCGGCGATCTGGGCAAAGGTGGTGTAGTGGCCCTGCCCGGCGTCGGCCTGGCTGACATAGACGGTGATCTTGCCATCGGGCTCGACCACCACGCGCGAACTGTCGAAGCCCGGCATCTTGGCGAAACCGCGCACCCGCCAGCCCGGCGCGCCGGTGCCCGAGACTTCGGTATAGTTGCAGATGCCGATGCCGCGATACTTGCCATCGACCAGCCGGTCGGCAGGCTGCGTCTTGCGGAAGGCGTCGTAGCCGATCATCTCCAGCCCGCGCTCAAGCGATTCCGTGTAGCTACCGGTATCATAGCGCACACCGACCACGTTGACGTAGGGGAATTCCTCGGGCCGCACGGTATTGCGCCGCCGCACCTCGGCCGGGTCGATGCCGAGATGGCGCCCGATCCTGTCCATCATCCCCTCGATCGCCAGAAAGGCCGAGGGCTGCCCGGTGCCGCGCTTGGCCCCCGTCGGGCAGGTGTTGGTGATCAGCGAGGAGACATCGTAGCGATAGTTCTGGAAGCGATAGGGCCCCGGCAACATCCGCGCGCAGCCGGTCGCCTCGAGCGTCGGCGAATAGGGGTGATTGGGGTAGGCGCCGCAATTGGTCTTCAGGTTCAGCTGGACGCCGCAGAGCGTGCCGTCCTTCTTCACCGAGACCTTGATGCGCAGGATGTGGCCGCGTGCATGCATGTTGGCCAGCAGGTCCTCGCGCCGGTCCTGCACCCATTTCACCGCCCGTCCGTAGCGCCGCGCCAGCGCGACGACGATCAGCTCGTCGGGGAAGACATGCGCCTTGATGCCGAAGCCGCCGCCGACGGCGGGCACGACCACCCGCAGCACCGATTCCGGAATGTCGAGATGGTCTGCAATGGCGGTGCGCACGATGTGCGGGATCTGGGTGGGCGTCCAGAGCGTGAAGTTGGTCGAGACCGGGTCCGGCCAGGCCATGCAGCCGCGCGGCTCGATCATGCCGCCGGCAACGCGGCCGTTGCGGAACTCGTCCTCGAGCACGATATCGCCCTCGGCGAACTTCGCGTCGAAGTCGTTTGTCTCGAAGGTGGTCTTGAAGATGTAGTTGTCGCCCAGATGCTCATGGATCACCGGCGCATCACCGGACTCGGCATCCTCGATACCGGCGACCGAGGGCAGCGGATCGTAGTCCACCTCGACCAGGTCCAGCGCGTCCTGCGCGACATAGGGTGTCTCGGCCAGGATGATCGCCACATATTCGCCGACGAAGTTGACGCGGTCCACGGCCACCACCGGGCGGCGGACGTCGCGGTAGCCGTCGATCTCGATCACCGGGGCGAAGGTCTTGATGTCGTCCACCAGATCCTTGCCGGTCAGAACGTCGATCACGCCGGGCAGCGCCAGCGCGGCCGAGGCGTCGATCGACAGGATATCGGCGCGGGCATACGGGCTGGCGACGAAGGCGAGGTGGATGGTGTTCTTCGGCTCGGGCAGGTCATCCAGGAACTGCGCCTTGCCGCGCAGCAGATAGCTGTCCTCGCGCCGCAGGATGGTCTTGCCGATCAGGGTGAAATCCTCGATCTCTTTCATGCCTTGCCCCCTTCGGCCCGCAGCCTGCCCGCCGCATCCTCGACCGCGTCGATGATGTTGAGATAGCCGGTGCAGCGGCAGATGTTGTTGGTCAGCGCCTCGCGGATTTCATCGCGGTTCGGGTCCGGGTTCTGGTCGAGGAACTCGATCGTGGTCAGCAGGAAGCCCGGCGTGCAATAGCCGCATTGCAGCGCATGGGCATCGTGGAACGCCTCCTGCACCGGATGCAGCGGCCCGTCGCCGGCGATGCCCTCGACCGTGGTGATCTCGGCCCCGTCAAGCGCCGCCGCGAATTGCAGGCAGCTGCGCCCGGTCTTGCCATTGATCAGCACCGTGCAGGCGCCGCAGACGCCGTGCTCGCAGCCGATATGGGTGCCGGTCAGGCCAAGCTCGTGACGCAGAAAATCGGCCAGCAGATAGCGCGGCTCGACATCGCGGACATAGTCCTTGCCGTTCACTTTCATGCGGACGGTAATCTTTTCCTGGCTCATCACAGGTTCCTCGCCGTCAGGGCCGCACCGGGGCGGCGGGGGAAAAGGGGGCGCAAGGCCGGCGTCATCAATTCGGCGCCCCTTGCCCGAGCATCTGCCGAAGCGCCTTTCGGACCAGCGATCCGGCAAGATGGGCGCGATAGGCGGCGTTGGCATGCACGTCGTCCGAGGGCATGGCCGCCTGCGATGCCGCCTCGCCCGCCTCGCGGATGATCGCGTCGTCGAGCACCTCGCCCTCGAGCAGCGCCTCGACCGTGTGCAGCCGCGCCGTGGTGTCGCCCGCGCCCATCGCCGACAGCCGGACACGGGTGCAGCGCCCGGCCGCGTCAAGCTCGACCGAGGCCGCAAGACCCGCCACGGCGAAACCATGGGCGCGGTTGGCGACTTCGAGAAACACGTTCTTCGCGCCCGCGGCGGTGACGGGCAGCCGCACCTCGGCCAGCATCTCGTCGGGCTCCAGGCAATTGGTCAGCGCCGAGACGAAGAACTCCTCCGCGCTCACTTCACGCCGTCCGCGCGCACTCGCGATGACGAAACGCGCCTCAAGGGCGGTGGCCACGCTCGGCAGTTCGCCCAGCGGGTCGGCATGGGCAAGGCTGCCGCAGACGGTGCCGAAATTGCGGTTGGCGCGCACCCCGACATAGGGCATCGCGGCGGCCAGAAGCGGCAGACGCTCGGCCACCAGCGCGCTGGTCTCGGCCTCGCCCTGCCGGGTCAGCGCGCCCATGGCGACCACGCCGTCATCCTCGCGCAGATAGGCCAGATCGTGACAGCTGTTGATGTCGATCAGCACGGCGGGCGACAGGATTCGCATGTTCATCAGCGGAACCAGGCTCTGCCCGCCCGCGAGAACCCGCGCATCGGCGCCGTGCTCGGCCAGAAGGCTCAGGGCTTCCTCGCCGCTGGCCGGCCTGTGATACTTGAAAGATGCTGGCTTCACGACTTCCCCCGTCAACCTGCGTAGCACCGCGGAAAACCCGGCGATGATCCACAGGGTGGACATACGCGCGATGCGAAACAACTGCGACGCATCGCCCCCGGTCGACGGAAAACCTTCCCCGCCAAGGTCAGCCTTGCACAACAATCGACATGTCGGAAATGTGTTTTATCTTGTTATTGAATAGGCAAAATCTATGGGTGCCGCAACGTCAATTTCGGCATAGACAAACCCAAGAGCTGTGGTGGATGATATAGAGATAGTCTGTCAACCGTGACGGCAATCGCGCCGACCCGCAAGCCGGAACAAGTCGACGCCAACGGAGAGCGCGCATGCTGAAGGTCTCACTTCGTCAATTGGCCTACTTCGTGGCGGCGGCCGAAACCGGCAGTATCGCCGAGGCCGCCAGGGCGGCCAATGTCGCCCAGCCGTCGGTGTCCTGGGCCATCCTGAAGCTGGAGGCGCTGCTCGATCTGGAACTGTTCGTGCGGCAGCACGCGAAGGGCGTGTCCCTGACCGCGGCGGGCCACCGGCTGCTGCCGCAGGCGCGCAGCATCCTGCGCATGGCCGAGGAATTCGAGGCCAGCGCGAAGACCCAGGCACACGAACTGACAGGCACGCTGACGGTGGGGTGCTATTCGACACTGGCCGCGTCCTACATGCCGCGAATCATCGCCGAGTTTGCGCGTCAGCATCCGAAGGTGCGGATCATGATCCACGAGGACACGGTGGACGACATGCTGAAAAAGCTGGCCAGCGGCACGATCGAGATCGCGCTGGCCTATGACGTCGACCTGCCCGACGACCTGCTGAAACTCCGCATCCACGGCGCGCTGCCGCATGTGGTGTTGCCCGACGGGCATCCACTGGCGGACCGGCCTGCGCTGTCGCTGCTCGACCTGCGCGACGAGCCGTTCATCCTCTTGAACTCGAAACCGGCCGAGCATTATTTCATGAGCCTGTTCGAGGCGGTCGGCCTGACGCCGCAGATCGCCCATACCTCGCCGTCGTTCGAGGTGGTGCGCAGCCTCGTCGCCCAGGGGCTGGGATATTCGGTGCTGGTGACACAGCCGCGCACGGACATGAGCTATGACGGCCTCAGGATCCACCGCCGGCCGTTGACCGATGCGCTTCCCGAACAGAACATGTGCACCGTGCGCGCGCCGACCGCGCGCATGACCCGGCGCTGTCAGGCGTTCCAGGACATCTGCGTGCAGATATTCTCGAAGCGCGGCGAACCGGTCATCGCCGCGTCCTGAGGCAGGCCACGCGCAAGCCGCCCCACCGCGCGACCGGGACATGACGCGCGGCGGCAAGTCGCTAGCCGCGTGTCTTCTCGCCGGTCGGGTCGTAGAACGATTGCAGCGATGCCTGCGCGGCATAGCGTTCGCCGGCGATCTCGATCTCGAACGTGCTGTCCTGCACCAGCGCCTTGTTCACGCCGCCCTTGTGGCGGACATAGCCCATGCCGATCGACCGCCCCAGCGTGAAGCTGTAGACAGCGGAGCGCAGGTAGCCCACGATCTCGCCGTTCATGCGGATCAGCTCGTCCTTGTGCAGGACGGGCTCGGGGTCTTCGAGGCTGAACATCACGATACGCTTTTCCAGAGCCTGCCCGCGCTGCACGGCGACCGCGTCGCGGCCGATGAACCCGCCCGGCTTGTCGAGCTTGACGGTAAAGCCAAGCCCGGCCTCGTAGGGCGTGTCGTCAGGCGTCAGATCAAGTCCGAACTCGCGATAGGCGCGTTCCGAGCGAAGATGCTCCATGGAATGGTATCCGGCATGTTTCAGCCCGATCCCCGCGCCTGCCGACACGATCCGGTCATAGACGTCCTGCACGAATTCGGTCGGGATATAGAGCTCCCATCCAAGCTCGCCCACGAAGGTCAGGCGGTTGGCGATCACCCGCGCGAAGCCGATGTCGATTTCGCGCGAAGTGGCGAAGGGGAACGCCTCGTTCGACAGGTCGGCGTCGGTCAGCCCCTGGAGGAAGTCGCGCGCGCGCGGCCCCTGCACCGACAGCACGGCCCAACCCGACGAAACGTCGGTGACGAAGACGTGGTCGTCCGGGCCAATATGCCGCTCGATCCACGAGCGGTCGCGTGGCAGGAACGCGGCGGACGAGACCACCATGTAGCAGTCTTCGGCCAGCCGGTTCACGGTCACGTCCACCTCGATCCCGCCGCGATCGTTCAGCATGTGGGTATAGACGATGCGCCCCGGTTCCACGTCGACATCATTGGCGCAGAGCCATTGCAACAGCCGGCAGGCATCACGCCCCTGCACCATCTGCTTGCCGAAGGAGCTGAGGTCGAACAGTGCCACGTTCTCGCGCACCGCCTTGCATTCGGCGGCGGTGTGTTCGAACCAGTTCGAGCGTTGCCAGGAATAGACGTCGCGCGGCTCGACCCCCTTGGGCGCAAACCAGTTCGCCCGCTCCCACCCCAGCGCCTCGCCAAAGCAGGCACCCTGCAGGGCAAGGCGGTCGTGCAGCGGGCTCTTGCGTGCCGGGCGCGCCGAGACGCGTTGCAGGTTCGGCCAGTGCATCTGGAAGATCGAGCTCAGCGATTCGGCGGCGCGGGCCTCGACATAGGCGGTGTTCATCTGGAACGGATGGAACCGCGCGACATCGACGTCGATCAGGTCCATGGTCGGTGCGCCTTCGACGATCCACTCCGCCAGCGCCAGCGAGGCGCCGGGGGCCATTTCGAAGCCCTCGGAATTGTAGCCGGCCGAGATGAACAGCCCCGGCATGCCGGGCACTTCACCGATGGCGAAATTCGCGTCGGGGGTGAAGCTCTCTGGGCCGTTCATGAACCGGCTGATGCCGGTGTTCTCGAGCGCCGGCACCGACTCGCAGGCCTTGGAATAGGGCAGCGCGAAGTGATCCCAGTCCTCGGGCAGTTCGATGAACTCCGACCGCGCCGGCAGCGCGGACAGCGGCAGCGGCTTGGCCTCCGGCTCGAACGCGCCGACCAGAAGCTTGCCCGCCTCCTCCTTGATGTAGACGTGGCCATCGACGTCACGCAGGACCGGCATGCTCGGCACCGCGATGTCGAGCGCCTCGGTCACGACGTAGAAATGTTCGCACGGGTTCAGGGGCACCACGGCCCCGAGGGTGGCGGCAAGCTGGCGCGTCCAGAGCCCGCAGGCCAGCACCAGCGTTTCGCACTCGATGATGCCCTGCGGCGTGGTCACGCGGTAGCCGCCCGACCCTGCCCGGCGCACGATTTCGGTGACAGGGCTGTTCTCGTAAACGCGTGCCCCGCCCTTGCGCGCCCCGGCCATGAACGACATCACGGTGTCGACGGCGTTGAGCTGCCCGTCCTTGGGGATGAACATCGCGCCCCTGACCAGCGAACCCTCGAGCCCCGGATAGAGGTCGACCGCTTCGCGCGGCGAAATCAGTTCGGCCTCGATCCCGTAGGACTTGGCGATGGATGCCCGCCGCTTCAGCTCGAAAAGCCGCTCATCGCTGCGCGCGATGGCGAGCGTCCCGTTCTGCTTGAACCCCGTCGCCTGCCCGGTCTCGGCCTCGAGCGTCTCGTAGACCTTCGCGTTCATGTGCGACAGATCCGTCATCGCATGGCTGCCGCGCAGTTGCATGACCAGACCGGCCGCGTGCCATGACGTGCCGCAGGTCAGCGAGCCGCGTTCCAGAAGCGCGATGTCGCGCTTGCCCAGCCGCGTGAGTTGCCAGGCGAGGCTGGTCCCGGCCACCCCGCCGCCGACAATCACGATCTCCGCATGTGTAGGTAACCCGCCGGCCATCCGTTCATCCTGTCTTCATGCGCCCGGGCGCCGCGATGCTGCGGCGCCCGTCTTGGTCCGACTTCGATCAGGCAGTCCAGCCGCCGTCGATTGCCAGTTCCTGCCCGGTGATGTTCTTCGAGTCGTCGCTCGACAGGAAGATCACGGCATTGGCGATATCCTCGGGAAAGGTCACGCGGTGCAGCGGCATCTCGTCGAGGTATTCCTCGTAGACCTGCTCATAGGTCCAGCCGCGCTTTTCGGCCTTCACCCGGCAGAGCTTTTCCATCCGCGGCGTCTCGACAATGCCCGGCATGATCGCGTTGACGTTGATGTTGTGCTCGCCCGCATCCAGCGCCGCCGAGCGTGTCAGCCCGCGGACACCCCATTTCGACGAGCTGTAGGCGGCACGGTAGCGATAGCCGCGCAGCCCCGAGCCGCCGCCGATATTGACGATCTTGCCATAGCGCTGGGTGATCATGGTCGGCATGACGTGCTTCATCGGCAGGAAATGCCCGATGATGTTCTTGCGCAGAAGGTCGTCGAAATCCTCGGCCTCGATCTCCCAGACCGGGGTTTCGATCGGGCCGGTGGCACCGGCGGCGTTGACCAGGACATCGATCCGGCCGCCGAAGAATTTCAGCGCGGCATCGACCACCGCCTTGACGTCCTTCTCGACGGTGCAGTCGCCTTCGAGCAGGTCGACCTTGACGCCCTTGCCCTTGAGCTCCTTGGCCAGCTCCTCGAGCGGGCCGCGGGTGCGGGCCGTCATGAACAGTTCGGCCCCTTCGTCGGCGAGCATGCGGGTGATGACGCCTCCCATGCCCTGCGCGGCGCCAGTGATGATGACCTTGCGGTTCTTGAGTTTCATGATTTCTCCTGTTCTTTCGCTGATTTCGACGGAGCGCCGTAACCGCCGCCTCCGCTTGATTTCATAATGACGCAGTCGCCTTCGAAAAGGGTCACATTGGTCTTGCCGGATATCTGCCGGCGCTCTCCGTTCGCCCGTTCCACCGTGATTTCGAACGGTTTTCCCGGTTCTCCGCCCTGCAAGCCGTAGGGCGGGATCACGCAGCGTTCGACCATGCTGGTCATCGACATCTCGGGGGTGAGGATGCGGTAGTGACGCTCCTGCCCCGGTCCGCCGTCGTGCCGCCCCTTGCCGCCCGAACCATGGCGCAAGGCCTGGCGCTCGATGCGGATCGGGTAGAAGGACTCGATGATTTCGGCGGGCGTGTTCATCACGTTGGACATGTGCGGCCGCGCGGTCGGGCCGCCGTCGCGCTCGTGGCGCGCGCCCTCACCGCCGGCGTGGACCTCGTAGAGCGTGGTCCAGGTGCCGGTGCGCGGGTCGGTCCCGCCGAACAGCAGGAGCCCGGATGTGGTCGAGCCGCCGGCACTCAGTCGTTCGGGAACCACCGCCTCGAGCGCCTTGAAGATCGCGTCGACCATGCGCTGCGACGTCTCGTGGTTGCCGCCCACGACCGGACGGCTGTAGGGCGGATCGACCAGCGAGCCCTGGCGGGTGATCACCTTCAAGGGTCGACCGCATCCGGCGTTGGGCTGGATGTCGGGGCCCGCAATCGCCTTCATCGCGTAGAAGACGCTGGCCCCCGCCGTGAAGCGCGTGGCGTTGAGCGGTCCCTTGGCGGCATCGTCTGTCTCGCTGAAATCGAAGGTCGCCGTGTCGCCCGCGATGGTGACGCGCACCCGCACACCGATGGGGTGGTCGTCGATGCCGTCATGGTCAAGGAAGTCCTCGCCCAGATAGACGCCATCGGGGATCTCGACGATCGCCGCGCGCATCTGCCGTTCGGACTGATCGTGGATGTCGGAGATCGCCGCCTGCACCGTGGCAGCGCCGTAGCTGGCGAACAATTCCTGCAGACGCTCATCGGCCGACCGTGTCGCGGCCATCTGCGCCAGGATGTCGCCTTCGCGCTCTTCGCTGCCGCGCACGTTGGCAAGGATGACATCGAGTTTTTCGCGGTCCGTGCCCTGCGCGGTAAAGACACGCAGCGGCGGGATGCGAAGGCCTTCCTGCCAGGCATCGCGCGCATCGGGAACGTAGCTTCCGGGCCGTGCACCGCCGACGTCGGCCCAATGCGCCAGACAGACGGCGAAGGCCTGCACTTCGCCCTCGGCAAAGATCGGGCGGATCGCCTTGACGTCGGGCAGATGGTTGCCGCCTACCTCGGGCAGGTTCAGGAACCACACATCGCCGGGTTGCAGCCGCTCCTTCGGAACGCGCTTGATGAACTCGGTCACGGTCGATCCCATGATGCCGAGGTGGGCGGGAATGTCGCGCCCCTGGGCGATCAGCCCGCCATCCGCATCGGTCAGCGCCGAGGACAGGTCACCCGCCTCGCGCAGCAGCGGCGAGCGTGCCGAGCGCATGATCACCAGCGACATCTCTTCGGCAATCGCGGTCAGGGCGTTGCGGATGACCTCGACGGTGAACGGGTCGGGTCGGGCATTCGTTGCGGGTTTCATTTCCGGCCAACCTCCACGGCGATGTGCAGATGCTCATTTTTGTCCACCCAGGCGGTCGCGCCCGGATCGACGATGATGGTGGACCAGGCGTCCTCGATGATCGCCGGGCCTTCGATCTTCCAGTCCGCAGGAAGGCGGTCGCGGTCGAAATAGGGGGTGTCGTGCTCAACCCCGCCCTCGAACCAGCACTTGCGGATCGCCAGCGGCTCGGTCGACGTCTCGGTGGCGTGGGTGGCGAGCGCCGAGACGTCCTGTTTCGGCGGTGCCGAGACGGTGACGCGCAGGGTGTCGATTTCCCAGGCCTCGTCGGTGGCAAAGCCATAGAGCCGCTCGTGAATGGCCTTGAAGTCCGCGTCCACGACCTTCAGATCGAACGGTGTGGCCAGCGGAACCTCGACCGCGTCGCTCTGCCCGGTGTAGCGCAGCAGACCCGCCACATCGACGCGCAGCTCGTTGCGGTCGCAGCCGGACTTCAACAGCGGATCGGTCAGCTGCTCGGCCATGCGCGCCTGGGTGTCGGTCAGATCCTTGGAGCTCCAGGCATTGCTCTGCATGTGCAGCGGGCGTTGCTCGGCATAGCTCATCTCGGCGGTCATGCAGCCGAAGGCGGAAAAGGCGCTGGAAAAACGTGGCACGACGACATTGCGGATGCCGAATTCGCGCGCCAGCGACACCGCGTGCATCGGCCCGGCACCGCCGAACGCCAGCAACGTGCAGGACCGCGCGTCCACGCCATGCTCGACCGTGACCCGGCGCAGCGCGCGCGCCATGTTGGCGTTGGCGACGCGCCTCACGCCAAGTGCGGCTTCGTGAATGGTGGTGCCGAAGGCTTTGGCCAGCGGCGCGAAGGCCGTCTCGGCCTTGGTGACGTCAAGGCGCACTGTGCCGCCCAGTTCGCGCCCCGTTTCGATATAGCCAAGGATGATGTTGGCGTCGGCCACGGTCGGCTCGGTGCCGCCCAGGCCATAGCAGGCAGGCCCCGGATTGGCGCCCGCGCTGTCGGGACCGACGCGCACGGCGGTTCCGTCGCGGCGCGCGATCGAGCCGCCGCCCGCGCCGATGGTCTCGACCGCCACCATCATCTGGCGGATCGGATAGCCCGCCATGCGCTGGTTGCTGTCGATCTGCACCCGGCCGTCGACGATGATGCTGACATCGGTGGTGGTGCCGCCCATGTCGAAGGAAATGACGTGGTCAAGGTCGAGCCGCCGCGCAACCGATGCCGCCGCCGCCACACCCGCCGCCGGACCCGACAGCGCCAGCGCCAGAGGCCGCGACGAGATCGAGGCGGCCGAGGCCATGCCACCGGCGGAATGGAACATGTGCAGGCCGGTCTGCGAGCCGATCCGCTCCACCAGACGTTCGAGATAGCGCGCGACCAGCGGCATCAGCGCCGCGTTCATCGCGGTGGAGTTGGTCCGCTCGTATTCGCGCGGCTCGGGGTTGAGCCGGTGCGACAGCGCGACGAACGGAACCACGCCAGCCAGGCCTTCGCCGATGCGCGTCTCGTGATCGCCGTTCAGGTAGCTGTGGATCAGCGAAATGGCGACAGATTCGACCCCGAAGGCCTTCACCTCGCGCGCCAGCCGCTCGATCTCGGCGTCGGTCAAGGTGGTGATCACCTCGCCCTGCGCGTCGATGCGCTCGTGCGCCTCGAGCCTGCGGTCACGCGGCACCAGGGGTTCGGGGCGCGGTGTCACCTCCATCTTGTAGAGTTCGCGGCGGTTCTGCCGGCCGATGTCGAGCACCTCGGCGAATCCCTCGGTGGCGATCAGCGCGATCGGCGCCAGCCGTCCCTCGACGATCGCGTTGGTGGCCATCGTGGTGCCATGCATGATGTCGGAGACGTCGGAAAGCTCGAGGTCAACCGATCCACAGGCCGCGATGATGCCCGCGACCGGGTCGGCCTGGCTCAGCACCTTGCCCATTCGGACGCCGCCGCCCGCGGGGTCTACTGCCACCACGTCGGTAAACGTTCCACCAATATCAATTCCAAGTAGCCAAGCTGCTGTCATCGCAAAGATCCCGATCCCGACGCGTGTTTTGCTCAACACGGAGGCAATTAGTCGTTGCGGACAGCATCACATTCCCGGCGACGCTAGGTAAAATGTATTATATCTGTTTATTAGGAAGATAAATTCTATGCAGCGCCGCGTGAAACCGATGCCCGCAGGCATCCGGGAATCGCGGGGGTCTGCCGCAAGGGGCAACCGCCACGATGGCGCTTTGGTCGAGGGGATGCGGAACGCCATTGCTGGCGTTCCGCCTTGTCGCTGGCAGGCCTTGCGCTACGCCTTGGCCGCTTCGAGCGCGCGCCAGATCCGTTCCGGCGTGATCGGCATCTCGAACACCCGCACACCGATGGCATCGGCGATGGCGTTGGCGACGGCCGGGGCGACGGGGGTCATCGACGGCTCGCCGATTCCCTTTGCTCCGAACGGCCCCAACCCGCTGCGCGATTCGAGGATGATCGTCTCGACATGCGGCATGTCCATCGCGGTCGGCATCAGGTATTCGCTGAACGAGGGCGTGATCAGCCGGCCTTCCTTGTAGAGCATCTCCTCGCTCAGCGCGTAGCCCAGACCGTTCTGGGTGCCGCCATGGATCTGCCCATCGACCGCAGAGCGGTTGATGCACTGGCCGACGTCGTGGGCGGCAATCGACTTCAGCACCGTCACCTCGCCGGTCTCGATATCGACGGCGACCTCGATCGCATGGGCGCCATAGGCATAGTCGGGATGCGCCTGGCCCTGCCCGGTTTCGGGGTCAAGCACATCGGTGAAGGGCGCGCGGAAGATCGCAAGCTCGGAGCGGTGAACCCCGCGCGAGGCGCAGACCTTGACCAGATCGGCGATGTCCATGGTCCGCTCGGGCTCGTCGGTGACGAAGACCTGATTGAACGCCATGCCGACCTGATCCGGTTCCACCTCGAGCAGTTCCGCCGCAACCTCGGCCAGCCGGTCGCGGACCGCCTGTGCCGCCAGTCGTGCGGCGTTGCCGGTCATGTAGAGCGCGCGCGAGGCTGTCGTCGTTCCGGCCAGCGGCGTCACTTGCGAGTCCGAGTTGTAGACGGTCACGTCGGGCAAGGTGACGCCCAGGATCTCGGCGGCGATCTGCGCCAGCGACGAGGCCTGCCCCGCGCCGATATCGGTCACGCCCGAGCGCACCGTCACCGTTCCATCCATCTCGATGCCGACCCAGGCTTCGGAGGTGTCATGCAGGAAGGTCAGCCGGCCATAGCTCTGCTGGCAGGCGCCGATGCCCCGACCGATCCTGATCGAGCCGGTCGATGGCGTCGGCTCGCCCAGCGCCTCCCAGGCCAGATCGGCGCATTTCTCGGTCCAGATCGCGCTTGGCGGCACGAACCCGGTGGCGGTGGCATCGCCGGTCTGCATGTAGTTGCGGCGCCGGAACTCCATCCGGTCCATGCCGATCGCATTGGCGACCTCGTCCATCTGCTGCTCATAGGCCGCGGCGGCCTGGATGCCGCCAAAGCCACGGAAGGCCGACGCGAACATGTTGTTGGTCGCAACCGCCTGGGCAAAGACGTTGAGGTTGTCGACCTTGTAGGGCCCCGGCGCGTTGACCGCGCAATAGAGCAGCACATAGGGGCTGAGATACACATAGGCGCCGGCATCCGCGACGACCTTGACGTCGAGCGCGGTGATCTTGCCGTCGCGCGTGGCACCGGTGCGGTATTTCAGCTTGATCGGATGCCGCTTGCCGTGGCCGACGAATGAATCCTCGCGGCTGAATTCCAGCCGCACCGGGCGGCGGGTCTTCTGGGCCAGGATCGCCAGATAGGTCTCGACGGTCACGTCCTCCTTGCCGCCGAAACCGCCGCCGACCAGCGCGCCCATGATCCGCACCTTGTTGTGCGGCACCCCGACGGCATCGGCCACGGCACGGAAATGCTCGATCACCTGGGTGCAGACCCGGATGGTGATGACCTCGTTCTCGTCGATCCAGGCCAGACCCACCTCCGGCTCGAGGAAGGCATGTTCCTGAAACGGGGTGATATAGGTGTTCTCGACGATGACATCGGCCTCGGCAAAGCCGGCATCGACATCGCCCTTGCGGATCTTGTGGGTCGCGACAATGTTGTCGGTGCCCTGCACCAGCGGCGCGCCGGGCTTCATCGCTTCCTCGGGATCGTAGACGCCGGGGATCGGTTCAAGCTCGAATTCGACCAGCCGGCGCGCCTGTTCGGCGATGTCGGCCGTTTCCGCCGCGATCAGCGCGATCGGCTCGCCATAGTAGCGCACCCGCTCCTTGACGAGGATCTGCGAGTCGGTCTTGAGCTTGGCCCGCCCGGTCTGGCCGGGAATGTCGGTGGCGATGGTGCGGTCGGGCATGTCGGCGGCGGTCAGCACGCTGATCACGCCCGGCAGGGCGCGCGCCTTGGATACATCCAGCCGCTTCAACCGGGCGCTGGCGATATCGGCGCGAACCACCTTGGCATGCAGCATGCCGGGCATCACGTAGTCGCCCGCATAGGGCGTCTTGCCGGTAGACTTGCCGGGCGAATCCGTGCGCGTCAGCGGTTTGCCGATCTGGCTGAAGCTGAGGTTCGGTTGGGTCGTGTTCAGGTCGGAAGCGGTCATTTCAATTCTCCCGTGTTGCGCATCACTTCGGCGGCGACGTTGACGGCCTCGAAAATCTTCACGTAGCCGGTGCAACGGCACAGGTTGCCGCTCAGGGCGACCCGCAATTCGTCCTCGCTCGGCGTCGCGTTCTGATGCAAAAGCGAGTGCGCAGCGATGATCATGCCCGGCGTGCAGAACCCGCATTGCGCCGCACCCAGTTCGGAAAACGCCTGTTGCAGCGGGTGCGGGTCCTCGGTGGTGCCAAGGCCCGCCAAGGTGGTGATCTCGTGGCCGACCGCCGAATGGGCCAGCGTCAGGCAGCTGTCTATCGCCTTCCCGTCGACCAGCACCGCGCAAGCGCCGCAGTCGCCCTTTTCACAGCCGCATTTGACATCGACATGCCCGAGCCCGCGCAGGGCCTCGAGCAGGGTGCGATGCGGCGGCACCGAGGTTTTTTCTTCGCCGCCATTGATCCGCAGCGTGATCGTGCTGTCTTTCGTCATCTCCGGCACTCCTTAGGAATTGGCCTCAACGGCCCGGTTGATCATTCGCGCCACCAGAACGGCGACCATGTGACGCCGGTATTCACCGGTCGCCCGCACATCGTCGATGGGGCTGCAATCTTCGGCAGCGGCACGTGCGGCCGCGGCGATCTTCTCCTGCGTCAGCTTGCCGCCGAGCAACAGGTCTTCGGCGCGGGTCGCGCGCAACGGGGTCGGCGCGACCGAGGCCAGCGCGATGCGCGCCCGCTCGCAGCCTTCGGCGCCGAAACCGATGCTGACGGCGACGCCGACCATGGTGATCGCGTCGCCCTTGCGCCGGGCCAGCTTGTAGAAACCGCCATGGGTGTTGGCATCCGGCACCGGCCACGAGATCGAGGTGATCAGCTCATCCTCCTCACGCCGGTCCACCTTGTAGCCGACATAGTAGTCCGCCAGCGCCAGCTTTCGCGTTCCGCGGATGCTGGTCAGCTCGACCTCGGCATCGAAACACATGAGCGGCGGCACCAGATCGGCCGCGGGCGAGCCGCAGGCGATGTTGCCGGCCACGGTGGCGGCATTGCGCACCATCTGGCCGGCAAAGACCCTTGCCGCCTCTGTCAGCGCCGGAGCGATCCGGGCGATGTCGGGCGAGGCGAGCAGGTCGCTGACCGTGGTTCGCGGCCCGAGGGTCACGCGCCCGTCGGCCACGGTGATATCGCGCGAGCCGCCAACGCGGCTCAGGTCCAGAAGGTGATCCGGCGCAATCCGTTGCGAACGCACGTCCAGCAGAACGTTGGTCCCGCCGGCCAGCGGCACCGCGCCCTTCTTGTCGGACCCCAGTGCCTCCAGCGCCTCTTGCAGGGAGTTGGGGGAAATCAGATCGAATTCGGCATACATGGTCATGTCCTCATGTCTTCGTTGTCAGATGCGCGCCGGAGTGCATTTCGCCTGATCGCAGGCGGCGCGGGCGCGGATGCGCCCGCGACCGGCGAAAGGCGTGTTGCGCCATGGTCCGCGAAGCACCTGCGGGCAATTGCCCACGGCGGCATCGGCCTGCGCTTCGCGGAGCATAGTCACACGTCCCAGCCGCCGTCGACGGCGATGTGCTGGCCGGTGATCTGGCGCGCGTCTTCCGTGCTGAGGAAAAGCACCGCGTTGGCGACGTCCTGGCCCAGCGTCACCCGCTTCAGCGCCATGTCCTGAACGTATTCGTCATAGACCTGCTCCACGGTCCAGCCGCGGACCTTGGCCTTGCCTTCACACAGCTTCATCATGCGCGGCGTTTCGACAATGCCGGGGCAGACCGCGTTGACGTTGATGTTGTACTTGCCGAGTTCCAGCGCGACCGTCCGCGTGATGCCGCGCACCCCCCATTTCGACGCGCTGTAGGAGGTCCGCATCGGATAGCCGCGCAGCCCCGACGTGCCCGAGATGTTGACGATCTTGCCGCTTTTCTGCGCGATCATGGTCGGCGTGACATGCTTGATCGGCAGGAAGGTCCCGCGCTGATTGGCGGTGATCACATAGTCGAAATCCTCGACCTTGATGTCCTGCACCGGGGTCTCGATCGGGCCGGTGACACCGGCGACGTTGACCAGAATGTCGATCTGCCCGTCGAAGACCTCGAGCGCCTTCTTGACCATCGCCTCGACCTGGTCCTCCTCGATCACGTCGCAGGCGACGACATGGGCCTTGCGCCCCATGGCACGGACCTTCTGCGCCACTTCTTCCAGCGCCGCGGTATCGCGCGCGGTCAGGACCAGATCGGCCCCCTCGCGTGCAAGGGTCGTGGTGATGTCAGCGCCCATGCCTTTGGCGGCGCCGGTGACGATGGCCTTCTTTCCTTCGAGTTTCATTGTTCTTCGCTCCTCTGATGCGTGGTGTTGTGAATGTCTCGGGGGTCGGCGGGCGGGCCGTAGCCACCGCCGCCGCAGCTCTGGACGACGACCCGGTCGCCCGGTCCAAGGCGGATGTTGGCCTTTCCCGAAAGCTCGTATTCCTGCCCGTCGGCCTGTTTGATCTCGACCAGAAAGGGCGCACCGGGCGCGCCGCCGGCCAGACCGTAGGGCGGGATCACGCGGCGCTCGAACATCGAGGTTACCGACATGTCCTCGCACAGGACGTGATAGATCCGGTGCAGCCCCTCGCCGCCCTGATGGCGACCGGCGCCGCCGGACCCCTTGCGCAGCGCCTGCTGCTCGATCCTCAGCGGATACTCGGCCTCGATCACCTCGGCCGGCGTGTTCATCACGTTCGACATGTGCACCCGGATCACCGGCGCGCCGTGACGGTCGATGCGGGCACCTTCGCCGCCGCCGTGCGTTTCATAAAGCGTCGTCCACACGCCGTCTGCCCGCCGCCCGCCGAACAGGATCAGCCCCGAAGTCGTCGCGCCGCCCGCCGTCAGCTTTTCCGGCACGATACTGGCGAAGGCATGAAACAGCGCGTCGGCGATGCGCTGCGAGGTTTCGTGGTTGCCGCCGACGACCGGCTTTTCCGGGCCGGGATCGAGCACGGTGCCGGGCTTGGTGATGATCTCGAAGGGGCGGTAGCAGCCGCCGCTGGGCTGGATCTCGGGCCCGAACAGCGCCTTCATCACGTAGAATACCGAGGCCGCAGTGATGAAGGGCGTGGTGTTGATCGGCCCGCGCGTCGCCGGATCGGTTTCGCTGAAATCGAAGACCGCCGTTTCACCCGTGATCCGCACCCGCGCCCGGATCGCCACCGGATCGCCGCCCGCCGCATCGTCATCGAGCCAGTCGACGCCTATGTATTCGCCATCCGGAATGGTGGCAATCGCCGCGCGCATCTGCGCCTCGGCCCGGTCATGGATCGCGGCCATCGCGTCCTGCAACAGGCCAGCGCCATGCTGCGCTGCGATCTGCTGCAACCTGAGGTCCGCGGCCCGCGTCGCCGCCATCTGCGCCAGGATATCGCCCTTGCGTTCCGGCGCGCCGCGAACATTGGCCAGGATGATGCCCAGCTTTTCCTCGTCGGCTCCGTCGGCGGTGAACACCCGCAGCGGCGGAATCCGCAGCCCTTCCTGCCAGGCGTCGGTGGCATGGGTGACGTAGGAGCCGGGCACCGCCCCGCCGATATCGGCCCAATGCGCGAGACTGACCGCGAAGGCCGCCAGCTCGCCCTCGATGAACACCGGCCGGATCGCTTTCACGTCCGGCAGGTGGTTGCCGCCGATGCCGGGGATGTTGACGAACCAGACATCGCCCGGGTTCAGCCGGTCCTTCGGGATCAGTTTCAGGAATTCGCGCACCGTGAAGCTCATCACGCCCATATGCATCGGCACGTCGCGGCCCTGCGCGATCAGAAAGCCGTCGGCGTCCGTTATCACCGAGGAATGATCGCCGGCTTCACGCAGCAGGGGCGAGCGGGCCGAGCGCATCACCACCAGCGAGATTTCCTCGGCCGCCGCGGTCAGCGCGTTGCGGATCACTTCAAGCGTGACGGGATCGATGCGTGGCGTCATGGCTTCACTCCGGTCGTGATGAGCAGATGCCCGTGGATATCGGCGGTGGCGGCGGCGCCGGGCGGGATGACGATGGTTGCCGATTCGTCCTCGACGATGGCCGGACCGGCGATGGTCTGGCCGGGTCCCAGATCCAGCCTGCGGTAGCGCGGGGTCGGCACCGGGCCGTCGCTGTCGAAGATGCAGGGCAGCGTCTTGAGCGGGCGCGCTTCTGCGCGGGCACTCTCGGGTGAGGTCAGCTTGCCGGACTCCCGCGTCACGAAGGCGCGCATCCGGATGGCCTCAAGCTGCCACGGCTCGTCGGTGGCATAGCCGTAGAGCTGGTTGTGCAGCGCCACGAACCGGCGGCCCAGACCCTCGGGATCGGTGAAATCGGGGTCTGCGATCTCGATTGCGTAGCTCTGGCCGCTGTAGCGGACTGCAGCGACTTCGTGGGTGCAGATGTCGGCATTCGCAAGACCCGAGGCGTGCAGCGGCTCGCAGGTCTGGTCGCGCAACTCGCGGCGAATGGCATCCAGTGCCGCCACATCCCAGTCGCCGACCGCCATGCGCACCGTCTGCTGCTGCGAATAGGACATCTCGGCGCTGACACAGCCGAGCGCGGAAAACACGCTGGAATGGGCCGGAACCAGCACCTGCGCCATGCCGAATTCGCGCGCAACGGCCACGGCATGCATCGGGCCCGCGCCGCCGAAGGCAATCAGCGTCGCCTGCCGCCCGTCGATACCATGTTCGACGGTGCTGCGGCGCAACGCCTGCATCATCGCGGCATTGGCCACCTGGACCACGCCCAGCGCGGCATTCTCGACCGAACGGCCAAGCAATGCGGCGAGCGGCTCCATCGCCTTGATCGCGAGGTCGGACCGAAGATGCAGCCCGTCGCCCAGCGTCTTGTCGGGCTCGAGATAGCCGAGGATGAGGTTGGCATCGCTGACAGTGGGCAATGTGCCGCCGCGCCCGTAGCAGGCCGGACCCGGAAACGATCCGGCGCTTTCTGGCCCGACGCGAAGCGTGGCATGATCCAGCCGGGCGATGGAGCCGCCCCCGGCGCCGATCGAGTCGACCGCGATCATCGGCTGGCGCATCGGGCGCCCGCCCAGTTCGCGGTCGCTCGAAACCTGCGCGTGACCGTCGATGATCAGGCAGATATCGGTCGTCGTGCCGCCCATGTCGAAGCTGATCGCGCGGTCGAGCCCGATATCGCGCGCCACCATGCTGGCGGCAACGACACCGGCGGCGGGGCCCGACATCGCCAGCGCCAGCGGCAGTTCGCGCAGCGCCTTGGCCGAGGCCATGCCGCCCGCCGAATGGAACAGGTGCAGGTGCGTCGTCTCCGGGCAGGCCTTCTCGAGCCGGTCGAGATAGCCGCTGACCAGAGGCATCAGGCCGGCGCTCAGCACGGTCGTCGCCGTGCGCTCGTATTCGCGCGCCTCGGGATTGACCCGGTGCGAAAGTGCGACGAACGGCACAACCTTCTTCAGCGCCTCCGCAAGGCGTTTCTCGTGTGCGCCATTGGCATAGGAATGCAGCAGCGACACCGCAACCGACGCAACACCGGAGTCGGCGATCTGCGCGGCAATCCGGGCCACGCCTGCATCGCTCATCGGTTCAAGCTCGGCGCCGGTGTGATCCAGCCGCCCATCGACTTCAAAACGCCGCTCTGCCGGGATCTGCGGCGTCAGCTTCGGCTCCAGATCCAGCCGGTAAAGGTGGCGGCGGTTCTGCCGCCCGATGGCCAGCGTGTCGGAAAACCCGCGCGTCGCCACCAGCGCCGCGTCGGCCATCTGATTCTCGATGATCGCATTGGTCACCATTGTCGTGCCGTGCACCAGGTCGGTGACATCGCCCCAGCCCAGACCGACGGCTTCGAGGCCAGCCAGCAGGCCGAGAACGCGGTCGTCGGTGCGGGTATCCACCTTCGCCGTGCGCACCGTCCGGCCATCCGGAGCGATTGCGACAACATCGGTAAATGTGCCACCGATATCAATGCCGACCCGCCATCCACCGCTCATGCCGGCATCCCCACCTTGCGCGCCCCGACCCCGACCACGCGCCCGCCGCCGCTGGCAACGATGAGCGAGGCGACGCCGGCACGCTCCGCCGGTTCGCGGGACGGCTGAAACTGCGGGCCATTGATGCTGGCGAATGTGGGGTTCGGGGCGGCGTTCATGCTGTAATTCCAGTTTTCGGAAATCACTTTGGTTTATCGGAATATTGAAGCGAGAAATCGCATCGGTCAAGATATTTCGGTGCCCGATCCGGCTGCAATCCGCCCGATACGTCCGAGCCGTCAGAGGTTCCGCAAGACCGGCTGGATATTCCTGTTTGGTTCAAGCTGGTTGCGGCGACGAGTTTCCTGCGGCCTCGCTCGCACCTGCGGTCAATGAAAATCCTTGTCACGCCCCTGCCAACCGGATAGGACTTCCACTAACCGGAAGAAAGGCCACCATGACACAGCCATCAACACCCTTGGCGCGGTATACGCGCATCCTGGAAGTGCTGGTTTCCTGCCCGCAGGGACTCACCTTGACACAGATCGCGCAGGCGGTCGGCCTGCAGGCCAGCAGCGCGCACAGGCTCGTCAATTCCCTGTGCGACATCGGATTGGTCAGCCGGCGAACCGACGGCAAGACCTATGTGCTCGGCGCCCGGATGGAGCGTCTGTGCACGCTGGCGGTGTCGCCGCCCTCGGTCGTCGCCATGGTCGAGCCCGAGCTGCACGAGCTGGTCCGCGAGTTCTCGGAAACCGCATACCTGGCGCAACTCAAGGGCACGACCGTGGAATCGATCGCCATTGCCATGCCCGACGACGGCGAGATGACCTATGTTCAACCCGGCCGCATCATGCCGATACACGCCTCGGCCTCGGCAAAGGCGATCCTGGCGCATCAGAAGCCGGATTTCATTCACCGGCTCCTGAGCCTGCCCATGATGAAATACACCGACGACACCACGACCGACCCGCAGATGATCATGCAGGAACTGGAAACCATCCGCACGCAGGGGATCGCCATCTGCGACAACGAACTCGACCCCGGCGTGCTCAGCTACGCCGTGCCGGTGCAGGGCGCTGACGGCATCGTGCAATACGCGATCGGCATCTCGGGGTTTTCGCAACGGATGCAGACCATGCCGGTGAAGGAAGTCACGACAAGCCTGCGCCGCTCGAGCCGGGTTCTCGCAGCCAAGCTCCAGCAGTTTCCGGTGTTGTGATGTTCAGGTGGCGGCGGGCAAAGCCTGGCCAGGCCCCTTGGTCCGATGGTGCCCCCAGACGGATTCGAACCGCCGACCTACTGATTACAAATCAAATTTGACAGCAAAACACCACCTAACTCTGCAAAACTATCTCCGCTAGAATTATCCTTACAGGGCTTGCTTTTGCCTACTTTGTTTGGCAGTGATAGCAACGCGGGGTAACAGCGCAAACCAACCAAATCTATTACCCCTGTGTTACCCCGGGGGATAGTTTGATCATGGCACGAGCACTGACGACAAGAACGGTAGAGGCCGCAAAGCCCGCCGATAAGCGACAGGAACTGCCCGACCCCGGCCTGTCTGGCCTTTACCTTGTGGTGCAGCCGAGCGGGGCGAAGTCCTGGGCCTTGCGCTATCGCTATGCAGGCAAGCCGCGAAAGCTGACGCTTGGCAAATGGCCGGTCATGGGGCTGGCAGCGGCACGCGCCGCCGCGTCTGAGGCTATTGAGGCGGTTGAGCGCGGCAACGATCCGGGCGCGACCAAGCGGGCGACCAAGCACGCGCGGCTGGAAGTGCAGCTATCCGAGCGCGACGAGATCAAGACGTTGTTGGAGCAATACGGCAGGCTGCACTTGTCCAAGCTGAAAACCGGGCACCACGTCAAGCGCGAGTTGGAACGGCATGTGAGGGCAATCTGGGGTGAGCGCGACATTCACGACATTACCAAGCGCGACGTGATCGACCTGTTGGACGGGATAGCCGACAGCGGGCGAGTTGTGACCGCAAACCGTGTTCGGGCGTATCTTGGCAAATTTCTGAATTGGTGCGTTGAGCGCGATATTCTGGACATATCCCCCGCAATGGGCGTCAAGGCGGTGGCAAAGGAACGCGCCCGCGAGCGTGTGCTGACCGATGAAGAAATCAGGCTGTTCTGGGCCGCTTGCACCGCCGAGGGCCAGCCGTGGGGGCACCTTGGCAAGCTGCTGTTGTTGACGGGACAGCGGCTTGGCGAAGTGGTGAACATGTCTGACCGCGAGGTGAGCGGCGATCTGTGGCACCTGACCGCCGACCGCACCAAGAACGCGCGCGCCCATGACGTGCCGTTGTCAGAAGCCGCACGGGACGTCCTGGGGGCGGTGGAGCGCGTCAAAGGCGATGCCGGGTATGTGTTCACCACAAACGGGGTGAGCGCGCTACAGGGCTATCACAAGGGCCGGAATCACATTGCCAAACGCATGATCGAGGTCGCCAGCGAGGAACGCGGCGAAGCCGTGGAAATCCCGCACTGGACGTTTCACGATCTGCGCCGCACGGCGGCAACCGGCATGGCGCGACTGGGTATCCCGGTGCGCGTTACCGAGGCGGTTCTGAACCATGTGAGCGGAACGGCGGGCGGCATTGTGAGCGTTTACCAGCGGCACGACTACGCCGACGAAAAGCGCGCCGCACTGGACGCATGGGGGCGATTTGTGGCCGATCTGGTGGACGGGACGCCGGATAACGTGGTGCGGATTGGGGAGACGCGGGTATGAGCACAGTCAGGCGAAAAGCCGAGTTGTTGCGCGATGAAAACGAGAGACTTGCGCGCGCCGCAAAAAGGGATGCGCTCAATCTCGATTTAACAGAAGAACAACGTCGAGATGCTTCGGAACAGGCGGAGGTCTATTGGCAAATGTCACGTTTTTGGGCCGATACCGTAACGAATGCCGCTGACGTATATCCGCGAAAATTCACCGGAAAGAATGTTGGCACACAAACCGCGACTGCAAAGCGGGCAGCTTTCTTGCGGCAGCTTTCGGATCGTTTCGATACTGTGATTTATGAAGCTCTGGCCGTGCAAGCAAAGACCGAAGAGGAAGCGCATGCTTTGTGGCCAAAAAAAAGAGAGGATGCACTTGAAAATGCAGTCCTAAACTTCCTTAAGAAGCACAAGCCACTAAAAAACTGACCGGAAGAATAATGGTGCCGTTTTCGAAAACCGCACCTGAACTCTTTTGCCTTGTGCGAAAGAATGACCTCAATGGCGAGCCATGACCTAACACGAAAGGACGTGGCACCATGAACACCCAAACTGCACCGGGTATTGAGCGCGACAACAGCGCACAGTCCCATCATCCGAACCCCCACAAGCGAATTCAGGCCGCAACCGTGCGTGAGATGTGCGGCGGCATCAGCGACATGAGCCTCTGGCGGTGGTTGAATGACCCTGACGTGAATTTCCCCAAGCCGATCTACATCGGGCGCAGGCGGTATTGGAAAGAGGCCGAAATCATTGCGTGGCTGGAAGCGCGCGAGGTGGCGGCATGAGCAAGTATTCCGCACCGAACTTTCCGCACAACCTGCCGTGTGGCGGCACCTTGGACTACTCCACCCACAAAGACGGTTTCGACCGCTCGATTATCTATGTGCATGTGCATCCGGCGGACAGGGCCGGTTGGACCGCCCCGTGCGAGAACTGGCAGGTCGCCAATGTCTACGCCACCGGCCTTAGCAATGGCGAGGTGGCGGCATGACCTTCAAACTGTCCGACCTTCCCGCCGAGTCCGTCGAAAAGCTGAAACCGCTTTCGCACCATGAATTCAAAATGCTTGGGGTTGAAGCGCGCAACATGCGCGACGCCGACGCCATGGCCGGGTTGCCCAGCGACCCGCTGGAAGCGGCCAAAGGGGCCAATGCGTGCCTGATCCGCAGTAGCACGCTGATCGACGTTGACGACGCCGAGGGCTTTGTTGAATCGGTCCTGGAGGTTGCCAGCACGGCGCTGGGAAATCCCGACTTTGACAACATCGACGCCATGCACCTGCACCGGATCGTGCGCGCGGCAGTCGCCGCGCAACAGGCCAGCATGGGCAACATCCGCGAGGCCAACGAACGCCTGCGCGCCGCGCTGCAGAAATAGAAACCCCCACCGAAGGCAAC
>JBLWUQ010000006.1:0-216551 GCA_048268845.1 Maritimibacter sp.
CGCAAAAAGGCGCAGAAGATCGCGGAACCTCCGCTCCGAAATTCTCCCCCGAAACAGATAGCGGTTTTTCTGAGCCATAAGAGCACCTTAACATGCTCTCAGAAACACTCAGCTGGAATAGACCCTGGCCCAAATACTCCCGCCGGAGGCGCCCGAGGGTCCGTCCCCCGGACGGGCACGAGACAACCTGCGCGCCGCAGGCGCACATTGATAATCACGCCTCCTCCCTTGAAACGCGCCCGCCCCGGCCTCATACAAGGGCGAAGCCTCAGGAAAGACCACGTAAATGCCTCCCGCCGAAACCGGCACCCTGCTCGATACCGCCTTCTGGATCTCGATCGGCGTGATCCTGCTGCTCCTTGTGCTCTCGGGCTTCTTTTCAGGCTCCGAGACGGCGCTAACGGCGGCCTCACGCGGCAAGCTCAGGGCGCGCGCCGACAAGGGCGACAAGGGCGCCGAACGGGCGCTGGCGATCACCGAGGACAATGAGCGGCTGATCGGTTCGGTCCTGCTCGGCAACAACCTGGTGAACATCCTCTCGGCCGCGATGGCGACCGCGCTCTTCACGCGGCTGTTTGGCGATTCCGGCGTGGCGCTGGCGACGCTGGTGATGACGGTGCTGGTGCTGGTCTTTTCCGAAGTGCTGCCCAAGACCTATGCGATCACCCGCCCCGAGGCGGCGGCGGCGCTGGTGTCGGGGCCGATCCGGCTGGTCATCCTGGTGTTTTCCCCGATCGTCTCGGCGGTGCGGGCCTTTACCCGGCTGGTGCTGCGCCTGTTCGGGGTCGAGACCGACCCACATTCGCAGATCCTCGCGGTGCGCGAGGAGATTGCGGGTGCGATCTCGCTTGGCCACAGCGAGGGCGCGGTGGAGAAGGAAGACCGCGACCGCCTGCTCGGGGCGCTCGACCTGGGCGAGCGCACGGTCGAGGAGATCATGCTGCATCGCCGGCAGATCGAGATGATCGACGCCGACAATGACGCGACCGAGGTGTTGCAACAGGCTCTGGCCTCGCCGCATACCCGCCTGCCGGTGTTTCGTGACGAGCCCGAGAACATCGTCGGCGTCATCCACGCCAAGGATCTGCTCAGGGCGATGTTCGCCGCCGGCGAAGCAGCCGGAGACGCCGGACGCGCGGAGGCCTTCGCCAAGTTCAACATCATGGCGGTGGCGAAAGAGCCCTATTTCGTCCCCGAAACCACCACGCTCGACGAACAGATGCGCAATTTCCTCAAGCGTCGCACGCATTTTGCATTGGTGGTTGACGAATACGGCTCGCTCCAGGGCCTGATCACGCTCGAGGATATCCTCGAGGAGATCGTCGGCGAGATCACCGACGAGTTCGACACGCTGGTTGCCGAACAGGAGTTGAAGAAGCTCGCGGACGGGTCATTCACCGTCGACGGCGCGATGACGATCCGCGACCTCAACCGTGCCACGGACTGGTCCCTGCCCGACGATGAGGCGAATACCGTCGCCGGTCTGGTGATCCACGAAGCGCAGATGATCCCGAACGAGGGCCAGGTGTTTTCATTCCACGGCTTTCGATTCGAAGTGCTGCGACGTGTCGAGAACCGCATCGCCCGGCTGAAGATCCGACCGCTCTGAGGGTCGGGCCGGCGCCGGAGATCCAAGGCACTTTTGTCACGTCCCGACACCGCGCCACCGTGAACCCGGCCCCCGTCAGGTGTTCGCCGGCGGCTTTCCCAGGTGTTTGCGCAACCGGGAGGGGGTCGATTTCTTCTTGTTCTTGTAGGGGTTCTGGTCCGCCTGGCTGCGCATATAAAGCCGGATCGGCGTGCCGGGCATGTCAAAGTCGTCGCGCAACCCGTTGACAAGATAGCGCGAATAGCTCTCGGGCAGTTTCTCGGGGTGCGAGCACATCACGACGAACCCCGGCGGCCTGGTCTTGACCTGGGTGATGTAGCGAAGCCGGATCCGTCGCCCACCCGGCGCCGGCGGCGGATGCGCCGCGATCATGCCTTCGAGCCAGCGATTGAGCTTCGCCGTCGACACCCGCCGGTTCCACGTCGTATAGGCCTTCACCACCGCCTCTTGCAGTTGGTCCAACCCCTTGCCGGTCTTGGCGGAAATCGTCACCAGCGGTGCGCCGCGAAGCTGCGGCAGCAGCCGTTCGAAGGCTTCGCGCAGTTCTTTCAGTTTTTCCTGCTTGTGCCGTTCGGCGTCCCACTTGTTGACCGCGATCACCACGGCGCGGCCCTCGCGCTCGGCCAGATCGGCGATGCGCAGGTCCTGCTGCTCGAACGGGATCGCGGCGTCGAGCAGGACCACCACGACCTCGGCGAACTTGACCGCCCGCAGCCCGTCGGCGACCGAGAGTTTTTCAAGCTTTTCCTGAACTTTCGCCTTTTTCCTCATCCCCGCCGTGTCGAAGATGCGGGTCGGCGTGCCGGCCCAGTCGAAGCTGAGCGAGATCGAATCGCGGGTGATCCCGGCCTCGGGGCCGGTCAGCAACCGCTCTTCGCCGATCAGCTTGTTGATCAGCGTCGACTTGCCCGAATTCGGCCGTCCGACCACCGCGACCTGAAGCGGCCTCGCGACTGTCGGCTTGCGGATTTCCTCGTCGTCCTCAAGGATTTCGCCGTCGATCGTGACATCGACCTCGGGCGCCTCGGCCTCGATCAGCGCGGTGCGTTCGGCCATCTTGTCGACCAGCGGCATCAGCGCCGCCAGCAACTCGCTCATGCCTTCGCCATGCTCCGCCGACAGCCGGATCGGGTCGCCCAGCCCCAGCCCCCAGGCCTCGATCAAACCACCATCGGCGGCGCGGCCTTCAGCCTTGTTGGCGCCAAGGATCACATGGGCGTTCTTGCGCCTGAGAATCTCGGCGAAAACCTCGTCGGCCGGCAGCACCCCGGCGCGCGCGTCGATCAGGAACAGGCAGGCATCGGCCATCTCGACTGCACGCTCGGTCAAGCGCCGCATCCGGCCCTCGAGGCTTTCGTCGGTCGCCTCTTCCAGCCCCGCGGTGTCGATGACGGTAAAGCGCAGCGGACCCAACCGCGCCTCGCCTTCGCGCAGGTCGCGGGTCACGCCTGGCTGGTCGTCGACCAGGGCGATCTTCTTGCCGACAAGGCGGTTGAACAGCGTGGACTTGCCCACATTCGGGCGGCCCACGATGGCGAGGGTAAAGGTCATGGTGTCAGGTCCAAAGGGCGTCGAGGTGCCCGCTTACACCGGTTTCGTGCCTAACGCAAAGCCACCAGATTGCCGCGCTCGGTCATCAGCACCAGCATGCCGTTCACGGTGATCGGCCGGCTGGCCGCACCATCGGGCAGTTCGGTGATCGACATCATGGCCCCATCCGCCGGGTTGAACGACCGAAGATAGCCATCGCCCGAGGCGACCCAGAGCTTGCCGCTGGCCAGAACCGGGCCGTAGCTGGGGAAGATCGTCTTCAACCGGCGCGGCTTGTCCTTGGTGTAGCGCGGCAGGTCGACCGACCAGATCTTGTCGCCGTCGCGCGCCGAAAGCCGCACCAGCTTGGCCTCGTCGGTGACGAAGAAGATCGAACCGCCCGCCACCGCCATCATGCCCTGCGCGCCCTCATCGGCGCTCCAGAGAAGATCGCCGCCAAGGCTGACCGCGACGGTGCGCCCGGCAGGGGTCGCGGCATAGACGGTGCCGCCAGAGATCACCGGCTCGCCGGTGAAGTCCTGCAACACGCCGCTGCCCCGGCCCGGACGCGAGCCTGCGACCCGCGCGACCCAGTCGGCGCTGCCGTCGCCCCGGTCGATGCCCATCAGGCTGCCGTTGGCCAGCGGGAAGATCGCCAGATTGCCTGCGGCCGCGGGGGCCGCGACGCCGGACACACCATGATGCGTCGGCATCCCCGAGATCCGCCAGACGATGCGCCCGGTGGCGCTGTTGACGGCAAAGCCGTCCGAGGTGGCGGTCGCGACATAGACCAGCCCGTCCGACACTGTCGGCGCACCCGAAACCGGCGCATCGAATGCCTGACGCCACAGCACCGCACCGCTGGCGGGGTCGAGCGCGACCAGTTCGCCGAAGGTGGTGGTGGCGAACAGCTTGCCGTCGCCAAGCGCCAGACCGCCGCCCATGCCGGCGCCCTGACGTTCGCGGGCCGGGGTCAGGTTGGTGCTCCAGACCGCGCCGCCGCCCATCGCGACGGCGGTGACGCTGGTTTCGGCGTCCATCGCGAAGATGCGGCTGCCATCCGACACCGGCTCGGCGGTGATGCGGGACTTGCGACCGTTGCCGGCACCAGCCTTGGTCGACCAGATCAGCTGCGGCTGTGCCGACAGGGTGGCGTGCGGCACCAGATGGGTGGCATTGCCGCCCCGGTGCGTCCAGCTTGCCACGTTGACCGCCGGGCCGAGGTTCACCGGCACCGAGCGGTTCGCGGCGGGTCGCAGCGCCTCGGCATCGGCGGCGGCGGCCGCGGCCACCGCGGCGGGGTCGTTCACGTCATAGGCAGGGCTGCGCGGCTCTTCGCGCATGCCGGTGAGGATCACGTCCTTCGAGCAACCCGCCACCACGAGCGCCATGACCGATACCAGAGCCAGGTTCCGGATAACCGTATTCTGTTTCACGCGCTCGTCCCCCAAGCTCTGCCCTTTTTCGTTGCGTCGGGCCATCAGGCCCCGTCCGGGTTTCCGCCCAGTGCCACAATCAACTGTGATGCCCTTTGGCGCAAGGCCCCAGATGCGTCCTGATCGGCCAAAAGCGCGCTCAGTCGCGTCAAAGCGGCGTCGGTCTCGCCCAATTCGATCTCGGCCAGGGCGGTTTGCTCCTCGGCCAATGCCCGGAAAGGCGCACCCGCAGCAGTCAGGGGCGCCAGCGCCTCCTTGCGCTCGGCGGCCGCGACCGGGCTTCCGGGCAACATCGCACGTTTCAGCACCGCGAGGTCGCGGTAGAGCGACGGCAGCGCCGTGTTGTCGGCGATGGCCTGCAGCCGCTCGGCGGCGCTGGCCGCATCGCCGGTTTCGGCGGCGACGATCAGGCCCAGAAGTGCGGCCCGGTCGCCCTCGGCCGGGATCGCCTCGAGCGCCGCGATCCGCGCCGCCGGGTCTCCGACCGCGATCGCGTCCAGGATCGCATCGCCTGCCGCTTCGGCATCGGCCCGGTCGCGCGCCTTGATCCATTCGTTCACCGCCGCACCGCCGACGATCAGGATCACCCCGGCCACGCCGATCCAGCCATACTTGCGCAGCACGGCATAGAGCTTGTCGCGGCGGACCTCTTCGGTCACCTCGTCGATGAAGGAGTCGGGGTTGCTCAAGGGCTCGGTCTCCGCATTTCGTGTCGCCTCTCTTTAACGCGAAGCCGAAGCGCTTGCCAAGGGTTGCGGCAAAAGTGATCCAAACCCGCAACATCTGCCTATAACACCCAGAGAAGCAGTTGAGCCGGACGCGTGATCGTCCTATTTCAGCCGCATATCTTCATCACCGGCGACCATCGCCCGGGGGACACATGCGCATTATTCCGATCCTGACCGCGATTGCAGTGGCCGCAGGACTTTTCGCCCTGGTGTTCGAGCGCGAGGCGGTTCTCCGCTTCGCCGGTCTCGACACGCCGGCGGCCGAGACCGCCAGCAGCGCGCCAGACAGCGCGCCGACCCCGGCCGGGACCGCAACGCCGCCCACGGTCAAGGTGATCGCCATCGAGACCACGGCGCGCGAGATCGACAGCGCGGTCGTGTTGCGCGGCCGCACCGAAGCCTCGCGGCAGGTCGAGCTGCGGGCCGAGACCTCGGGCAAGGTGGTATCGGCGCCGATTCCCAAGGGCACGATGATCGAGGCGGGCGATCTGATGTGCGAGATCGAGATCGGCACCCGCACCGCCTCGCTGACCGAGGCCGAGGCGCGGCTGGCCGAGGCGCGCGCCAACGCCCCCACCGCCGCCGCCCGCGTCGCCGAGGCCGAGGCGCGGCTTGACGAGGCGCGCATCAACCTGAACGCCGCCGAAGGCCTGGCCAGCGAAGGTTTTGCCGCCTCGACCCGCGTTGCGGCCGCCAATTCCGCGATGGAAAGTGCCCGCGCCGCGCTGACGCAGGCGCAATCGGGGGCGGCCTCGGCCGAAGCGGCGATCGAAAGCGCGACCGCCGCCGTCGCCGCGGCGACCCGCGAAATCTCGCGCACGCGCATCAGCGCTCCCTTTGCCGGGGTGCTCGAGACCGACACGGCCGAACTTGGCAGCCTGCTGCAACCCGGCTCGCTCTGCGCCACGATCCTGAACCTCGATCCGATCCGGCTGGTGGGATTCGTCGCCGAGGTCGATGTCGACCGGGTGACGATCGGCGCCCCGGCCGGTGCGCGGCTCGCCTCGGGCGCCGAAGTCATCGGTCAGGTCACGTTCCTGTCGCGCTCGGCCGATCCGACCACCCGCACCTTCCGGGTCGAGGCCGAGGTCGCCAACCCCGACCTCACGATCCGCGACGGCCAGACCGCCGAGATCCTCGTGCAATCCTCGGGCCGCATGGCGCATCTGCTGCCGCAGTCGGCGCTGACGCTGAACGATGCCGGAGCACTTGGCGTGCGCATCGTCGGCGAGGGTGACGTGGCGCGCTTCGTCCCGGTCGACATGCTGCGCGACTCGGTCGAGGGCGTCTGGGTCTCCGGGCTGCCCGAGAGCGTCACGGTGATCGTGGTCGGGCAGGACTACGTCAAGGACGGCGTCCCGGTCGACGTCACCCTGCGCGAGAGCGGCTCATGACCCATATCGTCGATGTTGCCGCGTCACGCGCGCGGATGGTGATCGCCTTCATCGCGGTCACACTGCTGGTCGGCACCGCCGCCTATTTCGGCCTGCCGAAAGAGGGCGATCCCGACATCGAGATCCCGGCGCTGTTCGTGTCGGTGCCGTTCCAGGGCATTTCCGCCGAGGACAGCGAAAGCCTGCTGGTCCGGCCGATGGAGACCGAGCTTGCCGATATCGACGGGCTGAAGTCGATGACCGCAACGGCGGCCGAGAACTACGCCGGGGTGGCGCTCGAATTCAATTTCGGCTGGGACCGCACCAAGGCCATCGCCGATGTGCGCGACGCGATGAACGCGGCCGAGGCCAAGTTTCCCTCCGGCGCCGACAAGTATTCGGTGAACGAGATCAACTTCACCGAGTTCCCGATTCTGGTCATCAACCTGACCGGCGAGGTTCCCGAACGCAGCCTGGTGCGGCTGGCGCGCAGCCTTCAGGACCGGCTGGAATCGCTCGATTCGGTGCTCGAGGCGCAACTGGCGGGCTACCGCGACGAGATGCTCGAGGTCGTGATCGACCCCTTGAAGCTGGAAAGCTACAACGTCACCGCCGCCGAGTTGATCAACGTGGTGCGCAACAACAACCAGTTGATCGCGGCGGGGCAGATCGTGACGCCGACGGGCGCCACTTCGGTCAAGATCCCGTCGAGCTTCTCCAAGATCGCCGACATCTACGCGCTGCCGGTCAAGGTCAGTGGCGATTCGGTGGTGACGCTGGGCGATCTGGCCGAGATCCGGCTGGCCTTCGAGGACCGCACCGGCACCGCGCGCTTCAACGGCGAGACCACGGTCGCGCTGCAGGTCGTCAAGCGCAAGGGCTTCAACCTGATCGACACCGTGGATCAGGTGCGCGAAGCCGCCCTCGCCGCCCAGGCCGACTGGCCCGAACCGCTGCGTGACGCGGTGATGATGGGCTTCTCCAACGATCAGGGCAAGGTCGTGCGCAGCATGGTGTCGCAGCTTGAAGGCTCGGTCATCACCGCCATCGCGCTGGTCATGGTGGTGATGCTGGCAACCCTCGGGATGCGCTCGGCGCTGCTGGTCGGCTTTGCGATCCCGTCGTCGTTTCTGCTGACCTTCGCGCTGTTCGGGGCGCTTGGCTTCACGGTGAACAACATCGTCATGTTCGCGCTGATGCTGGCGGTCGGGATGCTGGTCGATGGCGCCATCGTCGTGGTCGAATACGCCGACAAGCGTATCTCCGAAGGCGTCGGCCCGATGGCCGCCTATACCGAGGCGGCCAAGCGGATGTTCTGGCCGATCACCAGTTCCACCGCGACGACGCTCTGCGCCTTCCTGCCGATGCTGTTCTGGCCCGGTGTTCCGGGCGAGTTCATGGCGATGCTGCCACTTACGTTGATCTATGTGCTGACCTCGTCGCTTCTGGTAGCGCTGATCTATCTGCCGATCGTCGGCGGCGTCACCGGACGGCTGAGCCGCACCCTCGACCGCGCCAGCCGGGTGCTGCGCCCCCTGCCCTGGGTCGTGCGCGCGCTGCTGGTCGTGCCGCCTGCGGTCATGCTGTTCATCTCCGGAATGCAGCTGCTGAACCCCGGCTACATCTTCGGCGGCACCAGCCCCTTTACCGGAATGGTGGCGATGCTGCCGGGGATCGGGCTGTTTCTGGTCTCGGCGATCCTCACCACCATCGCGCTGGACGCGGCCAAGATCAAACGCAAGCCCAAACCGATCAGGTCAGGCTATCGCCGCACGCCGTTTGGCTGGGTGATCCATGCCATCGCCGGCAACCCGGTGATGCCGGTGGTCGCGATCACCGTGGTGCTGGGGCTGGTCGCGGGCACCTTCGTGCTCTACGGCCAGAACAACCTGGGGGTGAAATTCTTCGCCGATACCGAGCCGGAACGCGCGATCCTCTATGTCCAGGCCCGCGGCAACCTGTCGGTCGAGGAAAAGGACGCGATGGTTCTGCGCGCCGAGGAAGTCGTGCGCACCACGCCGGGCGTCAAGAACGTGTTTTCCTTTGCCGGCGCGGGCGGGATCAACCAGAACACCGGTGGCGCCTCGGGGCCGCGCGACCAGATCGGCCAGATCCAGATCGAGATGGAGACCTGGGAGGACCGCCCCTATACCACCGAACCGGCGTGGTTTCTTGGCATCCTGCCCTATGAACGGCGCATCGCCGATCCGGCCTATGACGGCAACGTGGTGGTCGACACGCTCGAGGCGCGGCTGGCCGAAGTGCCCGGCATCCGCACCGATGTGGTGGCGATTGCCGGTGGTCCGGCCTCGGCCAAGGCGGTGGCGCTCCGGCTCAAGGGCGACGACTGGCAGACGCTGCTGGATGCAACCGAACAGACCCGCGCCAAGCTTGAAACCATGCCCGGCCTGATCGCGCTCGAGGACAGCCGGCCGCTGCCGGGGATCGACTGGAAGCTCGACGTCGACGTCGAGGCGGCCGGGCGCTACGGCACCGACGTCGCCACCGTCGGCGGCATGGTGCAACTGATCACGACCGGGCTCCTGCTCGACACCATGCGGGTCGACAGCTCCGACGAGGAGATCGAGATCCGCGTGCGCCTGCCGGTCAAGGACCGGGTGCTGTCGACGCTCGACAGCCTGAAACTGCGCACGGCGCAAGGGCTGGTGCCTCTGTCCAACTTCGTCACGCGCGAGCCGGTGCCGACGCTGGCGCAGATCGACCGGGTCGACCAGCGGCGCTATTTCGACATCAAGGCCGGCGTGTCCGAGAACCTCGTGGTTCTGCGCGATGGCACGGAAGACACCGGCCGGGTGATGTCCATGGACGAGGCTGACCGGATCATCGCCGCCGCCGCCGACCCCGGCGCCTATTCCAGGACCGTCGTCACCCCGACCGAGCGGATCGCGCGCATCACCGAATGGCTGAAAACCGACCCGCTACAGGTCGGGATCGACTGGGAATGGACCGGCGACACCATCGACCAGGCGGAAAGCCAGAGTTTTCTCATTCAGGCCTTCACCGGCGCGCTGTTCTTGATGTTCATCATCCTGCTGGCGCAGTTCAACAGCTTCTACAACTCGGTGCTGGTGCTGCTTGCGGTGGTGCTATCGACCGCCGGGGTTCTGGTCGGGATGATGGTGATGCAACAGCCGTTCTCGATCATCATGACCGGCACCGGCATCGTCGCGCTGGCCGGGATCGTGGTGAACAACAACATCGTGCTGATCGACACCTATCAGGATTTTGCCCGCTACATGCCGAAGGTCGAAGCGATCACCCGCACCGCCGAGGCGCGTATCCGTCCGGTTCTGCTGACCACCTTCACCACCATGGCGGGGCTGACGCCGCTGATGTTCGGGCTGAGCCTCGATTTCATCAATGGCGGCTATTCCATCGACGCCCCGGCGGCGACGTTCTGGAAACAGCTTGCCACCGCCGTGGTGTTCGGGCTGGGCATCGCCACGGTGCTGACGCTGGTGTTCACACCCTCGATGCTGGCGCTGCGCGTCTGGCTGGGGATCGGTGCCTACAAGTCGGTCAAAGGCTTCAAGGCGCTCGCGCTCGGGCGTGACAGCCGGGCCGCGCGCGACATCGCGCTTGGCCGCACCGCGCGGCGCACCCGGATTGACGAGCTGGTGTGGGATTTCGACGAGCAGACCGAAGCCGACGAGGGCGACGACGCCCCGGCGCCGGAAGACATCGGGATGGTGCTGGAAGACACGGGCCGCAAGCTCGACACGCAGATGCTGCCCGAAAGCGGCCGCAGCCCGGATGAGGACGAGGCGGTGCGCCCCGACGACGGCTATGACGAGGACGGTAATCCGCTGAAAGCGGCGGAATAGGGCAATCGCCGCGCGAGGGGGCGGGCTCCGCCGCCGCCTCGCTGTCTTCTTCGGATGCCTGCAGCGCCCACATCGCGGCGTATTTGCCGCCGCGCGCCAGGAGGTCGTCATGGTGGCCTTCCTCGGTCACGACGCCGTTCTCCAGCACCACGATCCGGTCGGCATCGGCCACCGTCGACAGCCGGTGCGCGATGGTGATGACCGTACGGCCCTTGCCCATCGCCTTGAGGCTTTCCTGAATGTCGCGCTCGGTCTCGGAGTCGAGCGCCGATGTCGCCTCGTCCAGCAGCAGGATCGGCGGGTTCTTGAGCAGCGTGCGCGCGATGCCGACGCGCTGTTTCTCGCCGCCCGACAGTTTCAGCCCGCGTTCGCCGACCTGGGTGTCATAGCCCTCGGGCAGGCTCATGATGAAGTCATGAATCCGTGCCGCCCTGGCTGCGTCCTCGATCTCGGTGAAACTCGCCCCTTCGCGGCCATAGGCGATGTTGTAGCGGATCGTGTCGTTGAACAGGACCGTGTCCTGCGGCACCACGCCGATCGCCTTGTGCAGGCTTTCCTGCGTCACGTCGCGCACATCCTGCCCGTCGATGGTCAGCGCGCCGCCCGAGACGTCATAGAACCGGAACAACAGCCGCCCGATGGTCGACTTGCCCGAGCCTGACGGGCCCACAATCGCCACCGTCTGCCCGGCCGGCACATCGAGGTCGATGCCGAACAGGATCGGCCGCGCCGGGTCATAGCCGAAGGACAGGTTCTCGAGCCTGACCGCACCGCCCGTCACCTTGAGGTCGGGCGCACCGGGCTTGTCCGTCACCTCGGCGGGTTGCTCGAGCAGGTCGAACATCTCGCCCATGTCGACCAATGCCTGCCGGATCTCGCGGTAGACCGAACCAAGGAAGTTCAGCGGCATGGTGATCTGGATCATGTAGGCGTTGACCATGACGAAATCGCCCACCGTCAGGGCGCCGCTCTGCACTCCGTAGGCCGCCATCACCATCACCAGAACCAGCCCGGTGGTGATGAGAAAGCTCTGGCCCGCGTTGAGGAAGGCCAGCGATTGCGAGGTCTTCACCGCCGCGGTCTCATAGCCCGCCATGGCGCTGTCATAGCGCCGGGCTTCGCGCTTTTCGGCGCTGAAATACTTCACCGTCTCGAAATTCAGGAGGCTGTCGACCGCCTTCTGGTTGGCGTCGGTGTCCTGGTCGTTCATCTGCTTGCGGATCTTCACCCGCCATTCGGTCACCTTGAAGGTGAAAAGGACATAGAGCGCGATGGTCACCACCACGACGGCCAGATACCAGACGTCGAACAGAAAGAAGAACACCGCCGCGACCATCGCCAGTTCGATGATCAGGGGCGCGATGTTGAACAGCAGAAAGCGCAGCAGGAACTCGACGCCCTTGACGCCGCGCTCCATGATCCGGCTGAGCCCTCCGGTCTTGCGCGTGATGTGATAGCGCATGCTGAGCGCGTGGATATGGCCGAAGGTCTCGAGCGCCAATGCCCGCAGCGCGCGCTGTGCGACCCGCGCGAAGATGGCATCGCGCAATTGCTGAAAGCCGACTGCCATGAACCGGGCAACGCCGTAAGCAACGGTCAGCCCGATGGCGCCGAGCGCCAGCATCCAGGCCGGCGATACGGCCCCGTCTCCCGACAACAGGTCCACCGCCACCTTGTAGAGCATCGGGGTCGCGACCGAGATCAGCTTGGCGATCAAGAGGAACGCCATCGAGATGACGACGCGCGCCCTGATGCCGGGTTCGCCCACGGGCCACAGATAGGGCACCGCCCGCCGGATCGTGCGCCAGCCCTGCCCCTTGCGGGCCCCCGAGATATTCGCACTGGTGATTGTCGGCCGTCCGCCCCGCATTGGTCTCATCCTGTTCATTCAGCCCCCGCGAGGGTCTCTTGCCGGCCATGACGCCCGCCTGTTTCAGCCATTCATCGCCAGCCCCGGCGATGTCCGCGCGGGAATGATGATCCGCGACGAGCGGAACCGATGCCGCGATGGCGGAAAAGGGCGAAACTCCCGACGCACGCCAAGCGCCGCCGGAACGTCATGAACGTTGACCCCCACTAGGTAGGGCCGACTGGTGGAAAAGACCAGAGGCCGCGCGCGCCGCTATTTGGTCGCGGGCGGGGCTGCGTCTTCGGGCAGGGTGAAGACCTGCCCCGGATAGATCCAGTGCGGATCGCGGATCTGGGCGCGGTTGGCCTCGAACACCTTCACGTAGAGCATCCCCTCGCCATAGCGGTCGCGGGCGATGGCCCAGAGCGTGTCGTCCTTCTGCACCGTGATCGAGGCGATCCGGCGACCCTCGGCGACGGCGGATTGCGCCTCGGCCTGCGCGGCCTCGAGCACCACCGGGTCTTCGCGCTTGAACGGCGTCTCGACCCGCGACGTGACCGTGCCGTCCGGCGCCAGCGCATCGACACGCAGGGTATAGACGCCGGGATCGACCTCCGGCAGCGGTGCGCGCCACTGGCCATCGGGGCCGATCTCGGCCGAGCGCACCGGCAGGTTGTCGAGGTAGATCTGCAAATGTTCAGCCGCACCGCCACGCCCGGCCAGCGCGACCTCGCCGCCGTCGTCGTAGCTGATCGTGTCGATCGACAGACCGGACGCACCGGGCACGCGGCCCTGCATCACGGTGATGCCATCGGGCCCGGCCAGAAGGATGCGCGGCGCGACGGGCTCGGGCACGGCTCCGGGTTCGACCGGAGGGGCGGCGTCGGGGGCCGGGTCGAGTGCTGCCACGTCACCGGGGGTGGTGTCGGGCGCGGGTGCAGGGTCGATCGTATCGGGGACGGCGGCCACGGCGGGCGCATCGGTCTCGCCGGTCGGTAGGGTGGTGTCGGAAACAGCCGCCGCGGCATCCGCGCCCGGCGCTGCGGGCTGCTCCGGTTCGGCCTCGGCCTCTGGCGCGGCGGCAATGGCGACCGGCGCGACCGCCTCGATGATCACGCTTTGCTCGGACCGGATCACCGACCCGTCGGGCAGAAGCGCCTGCAGCGTCATCACCCGCGTCACGTCAGCGGGCGGCAGATCAAAGAGGGCGACGAAATTGCCGGCGTCATCGGTCGTGGCCTCTGCGGTGGTCAGATCGTCGACCAACACCGTCACCGGCACCGAGGGTTCGGTGCGCCCGGCAACGACAGCGCCGCCATCGGGCTTGATCCGCACCACGTCGAAACTCGGCAGCAGCGGGGCGACAGCCTCGGGGGCAGCGGCCTCTGTCTCGGTTTCGGGCGTGACAGCCTCGGCCTCGGGCGCAGTCTCCTCGACCTCGGGGGTGGCTTCAGGTTCAGGCGTGGCATCCGGTTGCGGTACGGCATCCGGTTGTGGTGCGGCGTCCGGTTGTGGCGTTGCCTCAGGTTCAGGCGTGGCGTCCGGTTGCGGCGCGGTCTCGGGCTCGGTTGCCGGCGTCTCGGGGGTCGGCGCGATGGTCGCGGGCTGCTCTGCCGGATCGGGCGTCGGGCGCTTCTGGATGAAATACCAGCCGAGGGCGATCGCGAGGATCGCTGCCGCGCCGAGGAGCCACCTGCCCCGTCCTTGCATGTTGCCGCCCATATGTCTCGGTCCCGTTTCCCCGCGGCCCACTCTTTGCGGCAGGCGCTTGAGGCAACCTATCAACCTGTTTATGACCGGTCAAAGCACTTTAACCGAAAGGCCCCTGCATGACTGCCCTGCAAAACTCGGTTTGCGTCTTCTGCGGTTCCCGTTTCGGCGCCGACCCCGCCTATGGTGAAGCCGCCTCGGCGCTGGGAACGGCGCTGGCCCGCGAAGGCTGGCAACTGGTCTTTGGCGCTGGCGACGTCGGGCTGATGGGCGCGGTCGCAAGCGCCATGAAGGCCGCTGGCGGCGATACGCTCGGGGTGATCCCGGTCCACCTGCTCGAGCGTGAGGCTGGAAAGCGCGACCTTGCCCGTTACGTCGTGACCGAGACGATGCATGAGCGCAAGAAGGTCATGTTCATGAACTCGCACGCCATCGTGGTGCTGCCGGGCGGAGCCGGAACGCTCGATGAATTCTTCGAGGTGCTGACCTGGCGCCAGCTCGCGCTGCACGAGAAACCTGTGGTCCTGCTCAACACCAACGGCTTCTGGGACCCGCTGATGGGGCTGGTCGATCACGTCATCGCCCAGGGTTTCGCCGAAGCCAGCTTGCGCGACTACATCACCGTCGTGCCGGATGTCGACGCGCTGATGGATCGCCTGCGCGCCGCCCTGTCCTGACGCAGGCTCTCGACCGAGAAGATCGCCACCGCGGTCCAGATCAGCGGGAAGGCGATCCAGTGCCAGCGGGTGAACGACTCACCGAAAATCGTCACGGCAACAAGGAATTGCAGGCTCGGGTTGATGTATTGCAACAGCCCCGTCATGCCCATCGGCAAGCGCCGCGCGCCGTAGCTGAACAGGATCAGCGGCAGGCCCGTCACCACCCCGGCGCCCGCCAGCACCAGGCTTTCCTGAAGGTCGCGGCCAAAGGCGCCCACGGCGGTTCCGGTCACGCCGGTCCAGCCGAACAGATGCACGCCGACCAGCCAGACGATCGCCAGCGGCGCCAGCAGCGTGACCTCGGCGGTGACCGACACCACCGGCCCGGCAGCCAGCCCCTTCTTGATCGCGCCGTATGACCCGAAGCTGACCGCCAGACCGAGCGAGATCCACGGCGCGACCCCCAGCCCCAGCGTCAGCACCGCGACCGCGACCGCCGCCATCAGGACCGCCACTCCGCGCACCCGGCCGAGGCGCTCGCCAAAGATCAGCATGCCGAACAGGACCGCGACCAGCGGAAAGATGTAGTAGCCCAGCGAGGCCTCGACGACCCGGTCGATCTGCACCGAATAGATGAACAGAAACCAGTTCACCGAGATCGTCACCGCCGCCAGCAACACCTTCCAGACATCGCCCGGCCGGGCGAGGAGGTGCCTGACGCTCGACAGCCTGCCCTGGAGCGCCAGCACGATCCCGAAGAACAGAAGCGACCAGAGCGTGCGGTGCGCCAGCACCTCGAGCGGCGGCACATGCGACACAAGATCCCAGTAGAGTGGCGACAACCCCCAGGCCGTGCAGGCCGCGACCATCGCGATCATTCCCTTGCCGATCTGGCTCATTGCGCCCCCGTCCCGCTCGTCTGACCGCCAAAGGTCAGAGACGCGGCGCGGGGTCAACCCGTTTCCGGCATCCGTTGCCTCAGAAGGCAAAGCCGATGGTGAGGCCGCCGCGCACTTCGGGGCTGGTCCCAAACACGGCATTGCCGACACGCAGATCGCCCGCGACGCTGAAGCCGTCTGCAAAATCGTGGGTGTAGCCAAGGCTGGCATAGGCGCGGGTGTCGTTCGGAACGAAGCTCGCGGGGATGCTGAAGGTCAGAAGGCCGGGAATGTCGGAGGTGCCGGACAATTCGGCGGCCCTGGCGCTCAGCGCCCGTTCGATCCCCGCGCCGAAGGACAGCCTGCCCAGCGCGCCGATGGCGATCTCGGCGGTCACGCCCAGCGTCAGGTCGGTGCGTGACACCTCCATCGCGTCGTAGGTGGCGTTGAAGCTGGCCCCGGCCTCGGAATAGGCGGCGCGGGTGGTCTGGTAATGCGTGAGCGCGGCGAAGGGGGTGACGAGCATGCCTGCGACCTCCATGCCGTAGCCCGCCTGTGCGGTCAGGCCCCAGCTTTGCAGCGCTGCCGATCCGGTGGCGAGGTCGACATCGGCCAGCAGCCGGCCACGGGTGATCTCGCCGTCGGCACGGCTCCAGCCCAGTGCGGCGCTGGCCTGCAGGCCGGTGCCCGCGGCCCCCCCGGCGCTGAATCGGCCCCAGGCGGCGAGGCCCGCGCCGGACTGCATGTCAAAGCCGTTGTTGGCAAGGCTGGTGCCGGCGAAGCTGGCGGTGGCGCCGAGGGTGAAGACGTCGCTCACCCCGTAGCCGAAACTGACCGCCCCGAGCGTGGTCGTGCGCGCGCCGACGGTGGTGGGGTTCTGCGCCGTGTCGCCGAAGCCGCCATGCACCCGCACGGCAAGCCGACCGGCTCCGGCCTGAAAGCCCTGGCCCATCGTCTGCCCCAGCGCACCCTGCTGCTGTGCGGCGGCCACGGCGCTGTCATTGGCCAGCACCGGGAACGATGCAATCAGGTTGGTGAAATCCTGCATCGCGCCGCGCCAGATGAAGGCGCGGCTGCCCGTCGGTGAGTCTGAAACCCCGACCACGACGCTGCCATCGGCATTTACGCCATAGGCCGCGCTGTAACTTCCCCCGGTCAGTGTGCCGAGGTTCTCCATCTCGGGATTGCCGGCATCGCCCGCCGTCCCGCCTTCGACCCAGCGAAAGGCGCGGGTTCCCGCCGGTGAGTCCGAAGCCCCGACCACGACGCTACCATCGGCATTGGTCCCAAACGCCAAGCTAATGGTTCCGCCGGTCAGCGTACCGAGGCTCTCCATCTCGGGATTGCCGGCATCGCCCGCCGTCCCGCCCGCCATCCAGCGAAAGGCGCGAGCGCCTGCCGTTGAGTCCGAATAGCCGACCACGACGCTGCCATCAGCATTGACATCATTGGCATAGCTATCGGTTCCGCCGGTCAGCGTACCGAGGTTCTCCATCTGCGGATTGCCGAGGTCGCCCGCCGTCCCGCCCGCGACCCAGCGAAAGGCGCGGACCCCCACCGTGGATCTCGACGCGCCGACAACGACGCTGCCATCGGCATTGACGCCATTGGCATAGCTGAAGGCTCCGCCGGTCAACGCGCCGAGGTTCTCCATCTGCGGATTGCCGAGGTCGCCTGCGGTGCCGCCCGCGACCCAGCGAAAGGCGACGTATCCCGCCGCAGACCCAGATTGACCGACAACGACGTTGCCATCGGCACTGACGCCATTGGCGACGCTATAGTCCCCGCCGGTGAGCGTGCCGAGATCCTCCATCTCGGGATTGCCGGCATCGCCCGCCGTGCCGCCCGCTACCCAGCGAAAGGCGAAGTTTCCCGCCGCAGACCCAGACTGACCGACAACGACGTTGCCATCGGCACTGACGCCATTGGCGACGCTATAGGCATAGGTTCCGTCGGACAGCGTTCCGAGGTTGCACATCTCGGAGTGGGGTGGCCCGCCTACGGGCGGCGTGATGCACTCCCCCGTCGCCTGCGCCAGTGCACCGCTTGCGCCCAGCATCCAAGCCACGGCCACGACCGGCGCAAGGCTCCAACCCAAGCGCGCCGACTTTCTCTTGCGGTCGCGCTTGACCACCCGGCGCTTGTCGTCGGTCATCCGAATCACCCTCTGCGAGAAATTCTGACTAAGAATTTGTCAGTTATTTTGGTGCTTTGGACGTCGTTTTAAACACAATCTAAATACGCGACAAGAGATTTCACTGCCCATGTGTGATCTCCCCACAGGGCACAACGAAAACGGCCGCCCCGAGGGACGGCCGCGGTATCGCGTCGGGTGACGGGGTTCAGAGGCGCGAGGCCACGTTTTCCCAGTTCACCAGCTTGTCGAGGAAGTTGGTCAGGTAGGCCGGGCGCTTGTTGCGGAAGTCGATGTAATAGGAATGCTCCCACACGTCACACCCCAGAAGCGCGGTCTGCCCGAAGCACAGGGGGTTCACGCCGTTCTCGGTCTTGGTGACCTTGAGCGAGCCGTCCTTGTCCTTGACCAGCCAGGCCCAGCCCGAGCCGAACTGGCCCGCACCGGCGGCGGCGAAGTCTTCCTTGAACTTGTCGACCGAGCCGAACGCCTCGACCAGCGCCTTTTCCAGCTCGCCCGGCATCTTCTTGCCGCCCGGCCCCATCATCTCCCAGAACTGGGTGTGGTTCCAATGCTGGCTGGCGTTGTTGAAAATGCCATTCTGCGCCACGGCACCCGCCTGATAGGTGCCCTTGACGATCTCTTCCACGCTCTTGCCGGCCCATTCGGTGCCTTCGATCAGCTTGTTGCCGTTGTCGACATAGGCCTTGTGGTGCAGGTCGTGGTGATACTCGAGCGTTTCCTTGGACATGCCGAGAGCGGCCAGCGCATCATGGGCATATGGTAGGTCGGGAAGGCTGAAGGTCATTGGGAAATCCTCCTGTTCTGACTGTTTCTATCAGACATAGATGGGCTGTCGCACCGGGGATGGTCAAGGGGCCGGGGCGCAAAACCTTTTGTTTGGCGGTTTTTCGAGCGCCGCGCCGGTCAGGAGGTGGCGAACAGCCCGACCTCGCCGCCGGGTCTCGCGGCATTGGCGAGCAGGTCGAAGGCATAGCGCGCAACCGAGCGGAACACGATCACCTCAAAGCTTGCCTCGTCCGGCATGTGAAACCCCGCCGCCACCTGCGCGATGCGGCTGCGGCGCATCTGTCCCGGCCCGAACGCCCCCGGCGCGACGTTGGCGGGGGTGAGCTTGGCCATGACCTCGCGCACGGCCCTGCCCTCGACGCGCAGAACTGCGCGGGCGTCCGAGACGTCGGCGACCAGCGCGTGTTCACGCGCCAACGCCTTGGCAAGACCTGCCGCCAGCCCCGGCGCGTCGCCATAGGCGCAGAACAGCAGCACCTCATCGGGCGACATCCAGGCGAGCGAAACCCCGCCTTTCGCGACGATCGCGCCCTGCCCCGGCAGCGCCATGCCCGAGGCCGCCTTGACCGCCTTGGCCAGAGCAGCCGACCCCAGATCGCCCCGCAGCGTCACCATCCCGACCGGACCCCGGTCGAAAACGGTGCAATACCCCTCGAACCGCGCGCCCTCCAGCGCCGAAACCGCCTCAGACATCCTGTTTCGCCCCCGCTTTGTCGTAAAAACACGTCTCGACGATGCGCGCGCTGATGCTGCCGACCGTCTTGTCCAGCACCGGAATATCCACCACCTCGCCCATCCGCTCCGGCCCGCGATGCACCAGCGCCAGGGCAATGCCGCGCTCCAGCGTGGGCGAATGATAGCTCGACGTCACGCGGCCCTGGGTGTTGCGCTGCCCGTTCGCATTCACCCCATCGGAAACCACATAGGCGCCATCGGGGATGACCGACCCGTCCAGAGTCTCGAGCCCCACCAGCTTCCAGCGCTCGGGGTCGGCCATGTGCGCACGCTCCTGCGCCCGCTTGCCGAGAAAATCGTCCTTCTTCTTCGAAATCGCCCAGTTCAGCCCCAGATCCTGCGGGATGACGGTGCCGTCGGTCTCGTCCCCGATCATGATGAAGCCCTTTTCGGCCCGCAACACATGCAGCGCCTCGGTGCCGTAGGGCATGATCCCGTGAGGCTCGCCCGCCGCGACGATCTTGTCCCAGAGCGCCCGGCCAAGGTTCGCCGGCACCGCGATTTCATAGCTGAGTTCGCCCGAGAACGAGATCCGGAACAGGCGCACCGGAATCCCGGCCAACGCACCATCGGCCCACTGCATGAACGGCAGCGCCTCCTTGGAAACGTCCATCCCGCCCAGTGCCTCGAGCACTGCCCGCGCTTTGGGCCCGGCCAGGCCGATCTGGGCATATTGCTCGGTCAGGTTGGCGGTGAACACCTTCCAGTCCCACCACTCGCATTGCAGCCAGTCCTCCATATGCGCATGGATCCGGTCGGCTCCGCCGGTGGTGGTGTGACACAGCCAGGTATCCTCATCCAGCCGGGCCACCACACCATCGTCGATGAGGAACCCGTTCTCCGAACACATCAGCCCATAGCGGCATTTGCCAACCGGCAGCGTCGACATCATGCCGGTATACATCATGTCAAGGAATCGCCCGGCATCGGGCCCCTTGACCAGGATCTTGCCCAGCGTCGACGCGTCGAGCAGCCCGACATTCGCGCGCGCATTGACCACCTCGCGATTGACCGCCTCGCCAGGCGACTCGACCCCGCGAAGGTAGCAATAGGGCCGCCGCCAATGCCCCACCGGCTCCCAATGCGCGCCGTTCGCCTCGTGCCAGTCGTGCATCGGGCTGCGCCTGAGCGGCTGGAACAACTCGCCCCGCGCCTCGCCGGCAATCGACGCCATCGAGATCGGCGTATAGGGCGGGCGGAAGGTGGTCGTGCCGGTGGCGGGAATGTCCTGCCCCAAAGCCTGAGACAGCACGGCCAATCCGTTGATATTGGACAGCTTCCCCTGATCCGTGGCCATTCCCAGCGTGGTATAGCGCTTGGCATGCTCGACGCTCTCATAGCCCTCGCGCGCCGCCAGCTCGACGTCCGAAACCTTCACGTCGTTCTGGAAGTCGAGCCACATCTTGGCCTTCAGCTCCGGCCCGGCCTCGGCGGGCATGATCCAGACCGGCAGGATCGGCTGGACCGCCTCGGCACCCGCCTTCGGCCCGGCCGTACGCGTGGCCTTGCCGCCGACAGCCTTGGCAGCCGCCTTGCCAGCCTCATGCCCGTCCTCCAGCGCCCCGGACAGCGTCAGCGCACCCGAAGCCGCCCCTGCCGCCACCACGAAGCCCTCGCCATCCGTCCCCGTAGGCGGGCGCGACGGGTCGGGGCGAAACAGCGCCTGGGCCTCGTCCCAGATCAGCTTGCCACCGCAATGCGACCACAGATGCACCACCGGCGACCAGCCGCCCGACATCGCCACCGCGTCGCAGGCGATCTCCTCGACCGCAGCACCCGCCCCGGCCTGCGCCGTCACGGCGACGCCGGTCACGACCTTGCGCCCATGCACCTTGGCGATTGCCCGCCCCTCGAGCACCCGGATGCCCGCCTCGCGCGCCTCTGTCGCAAGCGGTCCGGTCACCAGCGGGCGCGCGTCCAGCACCGCCACCACCTCGCGCCCCGCCGCCTGCATCGCCAGCGCGGTGCGATAGGCGTCGTCGTTGTTGGTCACCACCACCACCCGGCGGCCCACCGCGACACCCCAGTTGACCAGATAATCGCGCATCGCCGAGGCCAGCATCACGCCGGGTACGTCGTTTCCGGCAAAGGCCAGTGGCCGCTCGATTGCCCCGGTCGCGGTCACGATCCGCCCCGCCCGGATGCGCCACAGCCGATGCCTGGGCCGCCCGTCCGACGGCGTATGGTCGCCCACCCGCTCATAGCCGGTCAGATAGCCGTGGTCATAGACTCCCGCCGCCATCATACGGCAGCGCATGGTGACATTACCCGCCTTTTCAAGCTCTTCAACGGCGTTCCTGATCCATTCGCCCGGCTCGACCCCGTCGATCTCGCCACCATCCACCGGCGCGCGCCCGCCCCAGTGCGGGCTCTGCTCCATCACCAGAACCCGAACGTCCGACACCGCAGCCGCCTGCGCCGCCGCCAACCCCGCCACGCCGCCGCCAACCACCACCACATCGTAATGCGCATAGAGGTATTCATAGCGGTCCGCATCCGCCGCCTTCGGCGCGCGCCCCAGCCCCGCTGATTGCCGGATCGCAGGCTCGAACACATGTTTCCAGGCCGCGCGCGGCGCCATGAAGGTCTTGTTGTAGAACCCCGCCGGCAGGAATCGCGCCAGCGCGTTGTTCACGGCCCCGACATCGAAATCCAGCGACGGCCAGTGGTTCTGGCTCTCCGCCACCAACCCGTCAAACAACTCGGTCGTGGTCGCGCGCTGGTCCGGCTCGAACCGCCCGCCGAGGCCGAGATTGACCAGCGCATTCGGCTCCTCCGCGCCCGCCGCCACCGGGCCGCGCGGGCGATGATACTTGAAGCTGCGCCCCTGCATCACCTGCCCCGCGCCGAGCAACGCCGAGGCCAGCGTGTCGCCAGCATAGCCCCGCATGACCTTGCCGTTGAACGAGAATGACAGCGGCGCGGACCTGTCGATCAGCCGCCCCCAATCCTCCAGCCGCGCACTCATCGCCCTGCCTCTTCTTTCTGGTCGAAATACCTCGGGGAGCGCGAGGGGCAGCGCCCCTCGCCCCGGTCGGATTGCGTCAGCAATTCGAATGCGCTCATGGCCAACCTTTCCAGTCCGGACGCTTCTTGGCGATCTTCGCCATCAACGCCTTCGGAGGCTCCGCGCCCTGCGCCGGATAGGTGCCGAACACCTCGAGCGTCACCGTATCGCGCGCCGCCAGAAACCACTTGCCGCAGCCCATCGCATGCCGCCAACGCTCGAAATGAACCCCCTTGGGGTTCTTGCGGGCAAACATGTATCCCTCGAACTCCGCATCCGACGCCCCTGGCCCATGACGTTTCAGATGCGCCTCGCCACCGGGGGTAAGCTCGGTCTCGTCGGCGGCGATGCCGCAGTAGGGGCAGGACATCAACAGCATGGCATGGCTCCCAGAAGTCCACGGCCCGGGTGCCAGGAACGATCAAATGCGGCTGTCGGTGGTGTCAGGGAGTAGGTAGACAGCCTGACACACACCTTCGCCTCACGGCGCGGCGCGACCGAATCGCGCGCGCCCGCAATCAGTTTGAAAGTCGTCTTATTCGGTCGCGGTTGCCGCCGGAGCCGGTGTTTCCGCTGCCGGAGCCGTTGTTTCTGCCGCGGGAACCGGTGCCGGGGTTGAATTGTCGCGCAAGTAGTACCAGCCACCGACGGCGACGACGATGACAACGATAAGAATGATCCAGTTTCGCTGAGACACGGTCCAACCTCCTGGTTAACGTTTTGATAACGCACCTGATAGGTGAGCCGTTCCGACAGGCATGTCAATACGGATGATGAAGCACGGGCAAGGGCTTGCGCCTCACCGCCGGCGATCCGCACCTGAGTCGCATCATTTCTCAATGCGCCACCCCCGCCGCCACGCTCTCGTCGATGAAACGGCCCTCGCGGAACCGCTCCATCCCGAACGCCGCCACCAGGGGTCCCGGCGCGTCCTTGGCGACGAGTTCGGCCATCGCCCAGCCGGAGCCTGGGATCGACTTGAACCCACCGGTGCCCCAGCCGCAGTTGACATAGACCCCCCCCACCGGCGTTTTCGACAGGATCGGCGAACGGTCCCCGGTCATGTCGACGATACCGCCCCATTGCCGCAGCATCTTGAGGCGCGAGATCATCGGGAAGGTCTCGATCAGTGCGCGCACGGTTTCCTCGATATGATGGAACGAACCGCGCTGGGTGTAGTTGTTGAACCCGTCGGTGCCGCCGCCGATCACCATTTCGCCCTTGTCGGACTGGCTCATGTAGCCGTGCACGGTGTTGGCCATCACCACCACGTCCATGCAGGGCTTGATCGGCTCCGAGACCAGCGCCTGCAGCGCGATGCTTTCGATCGGGAGCCGGAACCCGGCCATTTCCGCCAGTTCCGAGGAATGTCCGGCCACCACCAGCGCCAGCTTGCCGCACTCGATCCGCCCTTTCGAGGTGTTGACGGCGCGCACTTTGCCGGCCTCGGTCTCGATCCCGGTCACGGCGCAGTTCTGGATGATGTCCATGCCCATGCCCGAACAGGCCCGCGCATAGCCCCAGGCCACCGTGTCATGGCGCGCCGTGCCGCCGCGCGCCTGATAGAGCCCGCCCAGCACCGGATAACGCGGGCCGTCGATGTTGATGATCGGCACCAGTTCCTTGACCCGCTCGGGCCCGATGAACTCGGTCGCCACCCCTTGCAGCGCATTGGCGTGCGCCGTGCGCTGATAGCCACGCACCTCGTGATGCGTCTGCGCCAGCATGATCAACCCGCGCGGGCTGAACATCACGTTCATGTTGAGATCCTGGCTCAGCGTCTCGTAGAGGCTTCGCGCCTTTTCGTAGATCGCCGCCGAGGGGTCTTGCAGGTAGTTCGAGCGGATGATGGTGGTGTTGCGCCCGGTGTTGCCGCCGCCAAGCCAGCCCTTTTCCAGCACCGCGACATTGGTGATGCCGTGGTTCTTGCCCAGGTAATAGGCCGTCGCCAGCCCGTGCCCGCCAGCCCCGACCACGATGGCGTCATAGCGCTTTTTCGGCTCGGGCGAGGCCCAGGCGCGGCCCCAGCCGGCGTGGTGACGCAGCGCCTCGCGGGCGATGGCAAAGGCTGAATATCGACGCATGGCGCACTCCTTCGGGCGGGCGCAAGCATCGCGCCCGGCCCTTCATAGCGCCTAAGCCGGATTCGCCAAAGAAGACAACGGCGATCGGCGACGAAAATGCGACATGGCGCGGGTTCGGCAGGCCCTGCCGTGCCGCCGTGACGCATGTGAACGGCAGGGGGTTTTGAACCGCGTCCGGAACATATAGATGGGGGTCAAAGTGAACGGAGGAACCTATGGGGTTCTGGATACTGGCGCTCGCCGCCGCCCTCGTCGCCGTCGCCGTGATCGGCTACGCCTTGATCGCCAAGCGCGGCTCCGGCATGGCCGAGACCGCGATCTATGACATGCGGGTCTACCGCGACCAGCTGAAAGAGCTCGACCGCGACGTCGCACGCGGCGTGGTCGCTCCGGCCGAGGCCGAACGCGCCCGCATCGAGATCTCGCGCCGTCTGCTCGAGGCGGATCGCGCGCTTCTCGAGGGCGAAGCCAACGACGCCGCCCCGAAGGCCGCGACCTACGGCGCCATCGTCGTGACCGTGGCATTGCTGGTCGGCGGTGGCGGCTGGCTCTACTATGACCTTGGCGCGCCGGGCTATTGGGACATGCCGCTCAAGGGCCGCATCGCCGCCGCGTCCGAAGCGCTCGAGACCCGCAAGAGCCAGGCCGAGGCCGAAGCCGAGATCCCCGCCTGGGACGGCCCGCCAGCCGAAGCGCCGGCGGATTACGTCGAACTGGTCGAGAAACTCCGCGCGGCAACGGCCAGCCGCCCCGACGACCTGCAGGGTCAGAGCCTTCTGGCCACCCACGAGACCGCGCTGGGCAACTACCGCGGCGCCCATGCCGCCCAGGCGCGGGTGATCGCGCTGAAGGGTGACGCGGCAACCGCCGAGGATTACGCGCAATACGCCGACCTGCTGATCATGGCGGCACAGGGCTATGTCTCATCGGACGCCGAACAGGCTTTGACCACGTCGATGCAGCTTGACCCGCGCAACCCGGTGGCGCGCTATTACACCGGGTTGCTGTATGCCCAGACCGGCCGGCCTGATCTTGCCTTCCGGATGTGGCGCGATCTGCTGGAAAGCTCGGACCCATCCGATGCCTGGGTCGCGCCGATCCGGGGCCAGATCATGCAGCTCGCCGACATGGCCGGGGTCAACTACACCCTGCCCGCGGCGGACGGCGGGCCAAGCGCCGAGGACATGGAGGCCGCCGCCAACATGACCCCCGAGGAACGCGCCGAGATGATCGGCGCGATGGTCGACGGGCTGATGCAGCGGCTGGCGACCGAGGGCGGTTCCGCCGAGGACTGGGCCAGGCTGATCCGCGCATTGGGCGTGCAGGGCGATCTCGACCGGGCGCAGGCGATCCTTGCCGAGGCAGAGGCCGTGTTCGAGGCCTATCCCGAGGATCTGGCGCTGGTCACCGCCGCCGCCGCCGAGGCGGGGCTGACAGAAACTCCTGACGACGCCCGCAACGCGGCGCTCGACGGCATCGCGACGCGGCTGGCGGACGAGCTGGCGACCGATGGCGGTCCGCCCGAGAAATGGGTGGACCTGATCGACACGCTGGCGGCAATGGACGAGCCCGAGCGCGCCGCCTCGACCTGGCGCGAGGCGCAGAAGGCGTTTGCCGAAGACGCCGAAGCGCTCGAGATCGTGCGCAAGGCGGCCATTGCTGCCGGGGTGGCGGAGTGATCCACGACGAGATCGAGGATTTCGCCGCCGCACTTGCGCCGGCAACGGCGCTGGCCGGGCTCGATTTTGGCGACAAGACCATCGGCGTCGCGGTGTCCGACGGGATGCGTCAGGTGGCCTCTCCGCTCGAGACAATCCGGCGCAAGAAGTTCACCCAGGACGCCGAGGCACTGCTGGCGATCCTCACCGCGCGCGCGATCGGCGGCATCGTGATCGGCCTGCCGCGCAACATGGATGGCAGCGAAGGCCCGCGCTGCCAGTCGACCCGCGCCTTTGCCCGCAACCTCGCGCGGCTGACCGACCTGCCGATCGGGTTCTGGGACGAACGCCTGTCGACCGTCGCCGCCGAACGCGCGCTGATTGAGGCCGACACCTCGCGCAAGCGACGCGCCGAGGTGATCGACCACGTCGCCGCAGGCTTCATCCTGCAAGGCGCGCTGGACCGGTTGAGGCATCTGTGAGCGGCGAGATCTGGAACCGCGACGAGGTCGAAAGCCCCTGCGTCAAGGTCTGCGTGATCGAACCCGCGTCAAAGCTCTGCGTCGGCTGCTACCGCACGGCGGGCGAGATCGCGGCCTGGTCGGGGCTGGCCCCCGCCGAACGGCGCGCGATCATGGCCGCCCTGCCCGCCCGCGCGCCGCTGCTGACACGGCGCCGGGGCGGTCGCAGGGCGCGGGTTCAGGACTGAGACCGACGGAGCGAACCGGCGTCAGAGGTAGTCCGAACGCTGCAGCCCGTATTTCGCCATCTTCTCGTTCAAGGTCCGGCGCGGCAGGCAAAGCTCGTCCATCACCCCCACGATCGAGCCCTTGTGGCGCCGCATGGTGTTGTCGATCAGCATCCGCTCGAACGCCTCGACATATTCCTTGAGCGGCTTTCCCTCCGAGGTGATCGTCGCGGTCTGCACGTCGTCATGGTCGTTCATCAGGAGCGACGAGATCGTGCCGCTGCCGCGCCGCGATTGCAGCACAGCACGTTCGGCGATGTTGATGAGCTGTCGGATATTGCCCGCCCAGGGCGCCTGCAGCAATTGCGCCGCCTCCTGTGCCGTCACGGCGGGGGCAGCACAGCCGTATTCGTCGGCGAACTGGTCGGCGAAGCGCGTGAACAGCATCAGGATATCCTCGCCGCGCTGGCGCAGCGGCGGCAGGTTGATCTTCATCGCCGCGAGGCGATAGAACAGATCGGGCCGCAGGCAATCCTCGCAGGTGCGACCGCCCTCTTGCAGGTTGCAGATCGCGACGACGCGGGTTTCGGGCGGCGTGCCCTGGTCGTTCATCCAGGCCAGAAGCTTGGCCTGCAACCCCATCGGCAGCGCCTCGATATCCTCGAGCACCAGCGTGCCGCCGCGCGCCTGTTCGACCTGCGGCGGCTGTCCGCTCTCGTCCATCGGGCCAAAGAGCTTCTGCCCCAGCACGTCTTCCTCGATCCCGGCGCAGCGCACCACGACGAACTTGCGCCCGGCCTTGGCGCCGACCGCGTGCAGCGCATGGGCCACCAGCGTCTTGCCGGTGCCGGTCTCGCCGTCGATCAGCACATGGCCGTCGGACTGGCCCAGATCGAGGATATCCTCGCGCAGCCGCTCCATCACCGGGCTGGCGCCGATCAGCTTTTTCATGATCGTGGTGCCGTCGCCCAGCTCTCGCCGCAGCGCGCGCGCGTCCAGCGTCATGCGCCGCTGTTGCGTCGCCTTCTTGGCAAGCTGGGTCATCCGGTCGGGGTTGAACGGCTTTTCGAGGAAATCATAGGCCCCGACCCGCATCGCCTCGACCGCCATCGGCACGTCGCCGTGGCCGGTGATCATGATGACGGGCAGCGCGCTGTCGACGCTCATCAGCTTTTTCAGGAACTGCATCCCGTCCATGCCGGGCATCCTAATGTCGGAGACCACCACGCCGGGATAATCCTGACCCACGGTTTTCAGCGCCTCTTCGGCCGAGGGGTAGGTTTCGGTGTCGAAGCCCGACAGCGCCAGCCATTGGCTGATCGACTGGCGCATGTCCTGTTCGTCGTCGACGATTGCGATTTTCATTGCCTGTGCCATCTATCTCTACCCTTTCGGCCCCCTTGGGCCGGTTGCTCCGGGCTATCCCGCCCCGGTCGGACCCGTGCCGCGCTATTCCGCGGCTTCGACGCCCTTCTCAGTGTCTTGCTCAACTTCCTTCAAGATAGGAAGTTCAACTTCAAATACAGCCCCGCCGGTGGTGCCATTGCGCGCGGTCAGCCGTCCGCCGAAGTCGGCGACGATGCCAGACGAGATCGCAAGCCCGAGGCCGACGCCGTCGCCGGGGGACTTGGTGGTGTAGAACGGCTCGAACAACTGGTCGAGATCGGAAACACCCGGCCCGTTGTCGCGCACCGAGATCAGCACCGCCTCGTCGCCGGTCAAGAGGATGTCGACCTGCGGATTGTCGGCCGTCTTTGTCGCGTCGATCGCGTTGCGCAGCAGGTTGATCAGGACCTGTTCCATCCGCACCCGGTCGCCCAGGATCATCACCGGCTCGCGCGGGATGTTGCGGGTGATGCGCACCTGGCGGCGCTTGAGCTGCGGCTCCATCATGCTGAGCGCGCCCGACACGCTTTCGCGCACGTCCATCGGCTCGAAGGCTTCGCCACCCTTGCGCGCGTAGGATTTGAGCTGCCGAGTGATCGCGCCCATCCGGTCGATCAGATCGTCGATCCGCTGGAACGATGACAGCGCCTCCTCGGGGCGCTTGCGCTGCAACAGGAGCTTGGCGCCCGCCAGATAGGTCTTCATCGCCGCAAGCGGCTGGTTCAATTCGTGGCTGACGGCGGCCGACATCTCGCCCAATGCGGCCAGTTTCGAGCTTTGCGCCAGCGTCTGTTCGGCGAACTGGAGGTTCTTCTCGGCCTTCTGGCGCTCCATGACCTCACGGTGCAATGCCTGGTTCAACTGCCGAAGCTCGGCCGATTCCAGTGCGAACAGCAGCGTGCGCGAGGTCGCCCGGCGGCTGATGACATAGAAGGTCAGCGCCAGCAGGATGGCAAACCCCATGATCTCCAGCGCCAGGATGCCGTTCACCCGTTCGCGCACCGAGGAATAGGTGGTGAAGGACGCCATGCGCCAGCCCTGGAACGGGATGCGCGTTTCCTGCCGCATCACGTCCTCGCCGGTGAACAAGGCCTCGGCCGGCAGCGAGGCCCATTCCGCCGTCGCCTGGATCGCGCGCTGGATCGCGTTTGGCGGCGACATCGCGCTCAGCGCTTCGGCCTCGGTCTTGCCGCGCCATTTCGGCTCGGTCGTCAGGATGATCCGGCCCTCGCTGTCGGTGACGAGAACCGCGTCGGAAATGCCGGCCCAGCCGTGCTCGAACTTGGTCAGGTCGACCTCGACCGCGATGACGCCGATCAGCTGCCCGGCAGTCTGGATCTTGCGGGCATAGGTGAAGTTGAAACGTCCCGTCTCGTCCTGAGCCGTGGTGAACACGGTGTCGGACGAGCGCAGCGCGTTGACGAAGAATGGCGCCTGCCGGTCGACCGCGCCAAGCTCCTCGCGGTTGGTTGCAGCGACCACGCGCCCGGTTTCGTCCAGCAGCACCAGCGAGGCCGCGCCGATCTCGTTGCGAAACGAGATCAGCCGTTGCGAGGAGGTTGCATAATCGCGCGAATTCAACGCACCGATCAGGGCCGGGTCGCGCGACAACAGAAGCGGAACCACGGAATTGCGCTGCAATTCGGAAATCACGTTGCCCGAATACAGCGCCAGCCGCAGCTCTGCGCGGGTCCGTGTCGTCTCGGTATAGCGCTGGGTCAGCCAGTCGTTCGAGACCCAGACCACCGCCACCGCCAGCGAGACCAGCACGAACAAGACCAGCCGCGCGCGCAACGACAGGCTTGCCGGCGAGGGCAAGGGCGCGGACTTAGGCAAGTTGAGGGCGTCGGAACGGGCCATATGGCGAAGTTACGCCCACAGGACCGGCGCAACAAGTCAGGTGGTCACCAGCGCGTCGACAAGCGAGCGGAACATTGCCACCCCGTCGGTGCCGCCATGCGCCCGGTCCACCGCGCGTTCGGGGTGCGGCATCATCCCCAGCACCCGCCGGTTGCCCGACAGGACGCCGGCAATGGCATCGGTCGAGCCGTTCACGTTGTCGGCATATCGGAAGGCAACCCGGTCCTCGGCGTGCAGTTGCGCCAGCGTGGCGGCATCGACGTTGTAATTGCCCTCGTGATGCGCGACCGGAAGGCTGATCTTCTGCCCGCGCGCATAGCCCGAGGTGAAGGCGCTGTCGGTGGTTTCGACCGTCAGGTCGACCGGTTTGCAGACGAACTTGAGGTCGGAATTGCGCATCAAGGCGCCCGGCAGCAGCCCGGCCTCGGTCAGCACCTGAAAGCCGTTGCAGACCCCCAGCACATAGCCGCCGCGCCCGGCATGGGCCACCAGCGAGCGCGAGATCGGCGAGCGCGCGGCGATCGCGCCGCAGCGCAGGTAGTCGCCGAACGAGAACCCGCCGGGCACCGCCACGATGTCGGTGCCTTCGGGCAGGTGGTCGTCCTTGTGCCAGACCATCGTGACCTCGGCCCCGGCGCGCTCGAAGGCGACGGCCAGATCACGGTCGCAGTTGGACCCTGGAAAGACGAGGACAGCGGCTTTCATGGCGCACTCCTTGGCGGGAAGGATGATCTGCTGATACGCCCGGCGTGGGCCGAGATCAAGGGCGCGGGATCGCGCTGCGGGACGGATTGGAACCAAACCGGGCCGGCCGCGTTTTTCCCCTGTCCCGGCCGCATGTCAAACGGGCATGACGGCACGAAGAACATGGTGGTTTTCCCGTTTTCACGCCATGGCACCAACGCATAGGCAGGCGAGCTTCTGTCCCGTCTGCGGCCGGGGCGCGCGCTATGGCAGCGTGATCGCGTAGCTCTCGATCACCGTATTGGCGAGCAGCTTTTCGCACATCTCGGTGACGGTGGCGCGGGCCTTGGCCGGGTCGGTCTCGGCCAGATCGAGCTCGATCACCTTGCCCTGACGCACGCCCTCGACGCCGTCAAAACCAAGACTGCCGAGCGCGTGGCGCACCGCCTCGCCCTGCGGGTCGAGCACGCCTTTTTTCAGCATCACATCGACGCGGACTTTCATGCGACTTCCTTTCCTCGATCCCGACCCAGAACCGGCTCAGTTGATCAGCGTGGGCTTGGTGGCGTGGGTGACGTTGGTGGGCAGCACGCCCAGACGGCGCGCAACCTCGGTATAGGCGTCCGTCAGGTTGCCCAGATCGCGGCGAAACACGTCCTTGTCGAGCTTGCGGCCGCTCTCGATATCCCAGAGGCGGCACGAATCCGGGCTGATCTCGTCGGCCACGATCAGGCGCATGTAGTCGTTGTCCCAGACGCGTCCGATCTCGATCTTGAAATCGACCAGCTTGATCCCGACGGCGAACATCACCCCGGCCATGAAGTCGTTCACCCTGAGTGCCAGCGCCACGATGTCGTCCAGATCCTGCTGCGAGGCCCAGCCGAACGCGATGATGTATTCCTCGGGCACCAGCGGGTCGCCCAGCTTGTCGTCCTTGTAGGAAAACTCGATGACCGGGCGCGGCAGCGGTGTGCCCTCCTCGATCCCGAGGCGCTTGGCCATCGAGCCTGCGGCAAAATTGCGCACGATGACCTCGAGCGGGATGATTTCCACCTGCCGGATCAGTTGCTCGCGCATGTTCAGCCGCTTGATGAAGTGCGTCGGCACGCCGATGTTGGACAGCCCGGTCATGAAGAACTCGGACAAGCGGTTGTTCAGCACGCCCTTGCCCTCGATCGTGGCACGTTTCTCGGCGTTGAAAGCGGTGGCATCGTCCTTGAAATACTGGACCAGAGTGCCCGGCTCGGGTCCTTCGTAAAGGATCTTGGCCTTGCCCTCATAGATCTTCTTGCGTCGTGCCATGGGAAACCTTCTCGTCGCGCGGGCCGGGATCAGCCAGCCCTTTGGCGCGCGTATAGTCCAATGCCCGCGGCCCCGCAAGCTGCCCGGACCGGCGGCCCGCCGCGCCGATGAGCGCCGGATGGTGCGACGGGGGTTGCCTGATCGCACCGGCGCGGGCATATGGGGGGCAAGTTCAGCAGGGGGGTCCCGACAGATGGCCATTTTCGACGACCGGGAAAACGCGTTCGAATCCAGATTCGCCCATGACGCGGAAATGCAATTCAAGGCCGAGGCGCGCTGCAACAAGCTCTTGGCGCTCTGGGCGGCCGACAAGCTCGGCAAGTCGGGCGACGAGATCGCGGAATACGTCGCGGCGGTGATCAAGGCCGATTTCGAAGAGGCCGGCCACGAGGACGTCGTGCGCAAGGTCGCGGGCGATCTCGGCAGCAAGTCCTCGGCCGACGAGGTGCGCGCCAAGCGCGCCGAGTTCCTTGCCCAGGTCAAGGCAGCGCTCGTCGAAGAAAGCTGAGACCCGGCATCTTCTGCCAACGACGGCGCGTGGACAGGGTCCGCACGCCGTCGCCCCTGCGCCCACTCGCAGCCCGGCGCTATTCCGCCAGCTTTTCCTCGACCACCGCGGCAATCGCCTCGGCGCGCGCCGCGATCTCGGCCAGCGTATCCGTCACCGCATCGGGAATCTGCGACGGCCTCTGCGCCTCGCGCGCCTCGGCCAGTGCGGCTTCCAGTTCGGCGATCTGCTGTTCGGCGATCTTGAGGTTGTCTTCCATCCCGGCCGTGCGGTCGGCCAGCATCAGGCCCGACATCAGAAGCATCCGTGCTTCGGTCAGGTGGCTGATCTGGCTGACCAGCGTGCTGGCCTCGGCGTTGAGCATCTCGGCGGCGGCGCGCAGGAAATGCTCCTCACCCTCCTGACAGGCGACCTCGAAATCGCGGTTGCCGATGGTAATCGTCACGTCAGGCATCGGTGGTCTCCCCTTCGCCCGCAGCCGGGCGGGTGTTCACGTCATCGACCAGCCGCGACAACTCCCCCAGCACCGCGTCAAGCTCGGTGCGGTCCGCGCCCTGTGCCGCGCGCAGGGCGTCAAGCTCGGCCATCATCGACTTGTTGACCAGATGCGGCTCGGCCACGCCCTCGGCGATCGCGTCGCGCAGGGCGGCGTTGTTGGCGCGCAGTTCCGAGTTCACCCGCGTGAGGCGGGCAATCGCGGCCTCCTCGGCCTCGAGCAGCCCGCGCAGCCGGTCGACCTCGTTGGAGAGGGTCGTGACGGTGCCGTCCTGCTTTTCCTTGATCGCCAGAACCCGCGCCTCGAGCTGCGCATTGGCGGTGCGCTCCTCGGCCAGCGCCGCACGCAGGCCGATGACCTCGTCGGACTCGGCACCCTCGTCCGGAGCCTTGACCAGCGCGTCAAGCCCGATCCCGATCCGGTCGAGCGCCGTGGTGATCCGGCTTTGCAGGTCCGTTATGTCGCTCATTCTTTGCCAACTCCAAGTTTCACCGGCCCGAAACGCGTGCTGGCGGGATACAATAAAGCCACCGCCCCGCCAACCCTGCACCCCCGAACGAATCGCACCGGGGTCGAACCAAGGCAAGTTTAACCAATGGTCCGGGGAAATGCGCCCCCTTTGCGGTCAAGCACTTGGCGCGCGTGCTTGACCCAAGCGCCCCGGCTGCTATCACCACCCCGGTATTGGGCTCAGACAAGGACGGCACGCCGTGGACATCGCAACGCTTCGCAACACACACCCCGAACACTGGATGCGCGCGGCTGCCGTGCGGATGCTGGCGGTGGACGCCGTTCAGGCGGCCAATTCGGGCCACCCCGGAATGCCGATGGGCATGGCCGACGTGGCCACCGTGTTGTTCGAAAAACACCTGAAATTCGACGCCTCCAACCCCGACTGGGCCGACCGCGACCGCTTCGTGCTGTCGGCGGGACATGGCTCGATGCTGCTCTATGCGCTGCTGCATCTGACCGGCTACGAGGACATGACGATCGAGCAGATCCGCAATTTCCGCCAGTTGGGCGCGATCACCGCGGGTCATCCTGAATACGGCCATGCCAAGGGCATCGAGACCACCACCGGCCCGCTGGGCCAGGGTCTGGCCACCGCGGTCGGAATGGCAATGGCCGAGGAAGCGCTGCGCGCCCGCTTTGGCCGCAAGGTGCAGGATCACTATACCTATGTCATCGCCGGCGACGGCTGCCTGATGGAAGGCATCTCGCACGAGGCGATCGGGCTGGCCGGGATGCAGAAGCTCGGCAAGCTGATCGTGATGTGGGACAACAACAACATCTCGATCGACGGCGAGATTTCACTGTCGGACGTGACCGACCAGCGCAAGCGCTTTGCCGCTGCCGGCTGGCAGGTTCTGGCCTGTGATGGCCACGACCCCGAGGACATCGACCGCGCGCTGACCGCGGCCAAGTCCTCGAAAAAGCCCACCCTGATCGACTGCAAGACCCATATCGGCCTTGGCTCGGCGTTTCAGGACAGCGCCAAGGCGCATGGCTCGCCGCTGGGCGCCGACAATATCGCCAAGCTGCGCGAGGTCTATGGCTGGCCGCATCCCGCCTTCGAGGTGCCTGCGGACATCGCCGGGCAATGGCAAGCCATCGGCGCGCGTGGCGTTGAGGCGCGTACCGAGTGGGAGGCGCGCGTTGCCGCCCTGTCCGAACAGCGCCAGGCCGAGTTCGCCCGCGTCTTTGCAGGCGGCGCACCGCGCCGGTTGTCGGCCACGATCAAGGCGCTGAAAAAGCAGATTTCCGACGAGGGGCCCAAGGTTGCGACCCGCAAGAGCTCGGAAATGGTGCTCGAAGTCATCAATCCGATCATGCCCGAGACTATCGGCGGCTCGGCCGACCTGACCGGCTCGAACAACACGCTGACCGCCGGTCTGGGCATCTTCGACCCGTCGAACCGCAAGGGCCGCTACGTGCATTTCGGCATCCGCGAACACGGCATGGCCGCGGCGATGAACGGCATGGCGCTGCATGGCGGCGTGCGCCCCTATGGCGGCACCTTCATGGCGTTTGTCGACTATGCCCGGGGTGCGATGCGTCTGTCGGCGCTGATGGGCGCGCCGGTGACCTACGTCATGACCCATGACAGCATCGGCCTTGGCGAGGACGGCCCGACTCACCAGCCGGTCGAGCACCTGGCGATCTGCCGCGCCACGCCCAACACCTGGACCTTCCGGCCCTGCGACACCATCGAGACCGCCGAGGCCTGGGAACTGGCGCTGACCTCGACCTCGACACCGTCGGTTCTGGCGCTCAGCCGCCAGAACCTGCCGACGCTGCGGCGCGAGCATCGCAACAAGAACATGACCGCGCAGGGTGCCTATGTGCTGGCCGAAGCCAAGGCCAAACGCCGCGCGATCCTGATCGCCACCGGCTCGGAGGTCGAGATCGCGATGGCGGCGCGCGAGGCGCTCGAGGCCGAAGGGATCGGCACCCGTGTCGTCTCGATGCCGTCGATGGAACTGTTCGCAGCGCAGGATGAAAGCTATCGCCGCAAGGTGCTGCCCGCCGGCCCGGTGCGCGTCGGCATCGAGGCCGCGCTGCGCGAGGGCGGCTGGGACCGCTGGCTGCTGGGCGAGCGCGGGCGCGATGCGAAACAGGCCTTCGTCGGCATGGAGAGCTTTGGCGCGTCAGCCCCGGCGCCCGAGCTTTACAAGCACTTCGGCATCACCGCCGAGGCGGTGGTCGCGAAGGTGAAGGAGCTGCTGGGCTGAGCCCCGCGCCAAGCGTCGTGAGAAAATGAACCACCCCGCCCGGCCCCGGCCCGGCGGGGTTTTTCATGCCTTTCTCTTGAACACCGCCCGCCAGAGCGGCGCGACCAGCCTTGTGCCGACCGGGATCATGACCAGCCCCAGCGCCAGGCCGAACACGCCGTCCATCGCCGCCCGCGCGATCCACGTCACCGCGGGCCGCAGCGCCTCGGTCACCATGCCACCCGCGACCGCAGCCCAGTGCTGGATGAAATCATAGATCGGGTGCCAGCCCAGGCTGTGCATCCCGTGCACGACGATGTTGCCGCCGACCCAGAGCATCGCCGCCGTGCCGATAATGGTCAGAAGCCGCAGGAAACCCGGCATCATCCTGACCAGCCCGCAGCCGAGTTTGCGCGTCACGCTCCAATGCCCGTGTTGGCCCATGGCGAGGCCGACGTCGTCGGCCTTCACGATCAGCGCGACCGAGCCATAGACCGCAACCGTGACCCCGACCGCCACCAGTGCCAGTGTCGCCGCATCCATCCAAACGGTCGAATGCGGGATCGCGGCCAGCGCGATGGTCATGATCTCGGCCGAGAGGATGAAATCGGTCTTGATCGCGCCGGCGACCTTTGATTTTTCGAGGTGGAGCGCGCTTCCCGGCGTGACCGGAAGCGCGTCGACCACGTGTTCGTGCGGGAACAAAGCGTGCCAGATCTTCTCGGCGCCCTCAAAGCACAGATAGGCCCCGCCCAGCATCAGAAGCGGCGAGATCAGCCAGGGCGCGAAGGATGTCAGCAACAGCCCGGCCGGCAACAGGATCAACAGCTTGTTGCGGATCGAGCCGAGCGCGATCTTCCCTACGATCGGCAATTCGCGCGCGGGTGCAAAGCCGGTCACGTATTTCGGCGTCACCGCGGCGTCGTCGATCAGCGCGCCGGCGGCCTTTGCCCCCGCCTTGGCCGCCTGCCCCGCGATATCGTCGACCGAGGCCGCCGCCACCTTGGCGATTGCCGCCACGTCGTCCAGAAGTGCCAGAAGTCCGCTCATGCGCGCCCCGTTCGGTTTGTCATTCGCGCGACCCTAAAGGATCAGCGCGCATGGACAAGACCCTGACCACCCCCGCACACCGGCGATTTTCCTTGCCCGTCACCGGACGATGCGACAGAAACCCGGTCATGAACACCCGGATCGCAATCGGCCTCGCCCTGATCATCATCGCCATCCTTGCCGTCGATGCGGCCGCGTTCGGCGGATCGCTGCCGATCTTTCTCGGCCGCAAGTTCTTCGTCCTTCTCGACTGGCTGGCGTTCTGGCGGTAACGCAAACATCCGCTTTGCGACACTGTTGCCCTTGACCTCCAGACGAAAATCGCGACCTTTGCCGCGACTGCCCCCACGTGCCGTGCGGGGCTGGAACGAGCTTTTGGAGGTCACATGAGTGTCAAGGTTGCAATCAACGGATTTGGGCGGATCGGGCGTAACGTGCTGCGCGCGATCATGGAATCGGGACGCACCGATATCGAGGTGGTCGCGATCAACGATCTGGGTCCGGTGGAAACCAACGCCCACCTGCTCCGCTACGACTCGGTCCACGGCAAGTTTCCCGGCGTGGTGACGGTATCGGGCGACACGATCGACCTTGGTCGTGGCCCGATCAAGGTGACCGCGATCCGCGATCCCAAGGACCTGCCCTGGTCCGATGTCGACATCGCGCTCGAGTGCACCGGCATCTTCACCGCCCGCGACAAGGCCGCGCTGCATCTCGAGAACGGCTCGAGCCGGGTCCTGATCTCGGCCCCCGGTGCAGGTGCGGACAAGACCATCGTCTACGGCGTCAACCACGACACGCTGACCGCCAAGGATACCGTGGTGTCGAACGCGTCCTGCACCACCAACTGCCTGTCGCCGGTCGCCAAGGTGCTGAACGACACCGTCGGCATCAAGCGCGGCTTCATGACGACGATCCACAGCTACACCGGCGACCAGCCGACGCTCGACACCATGCACAAGGACCTCTACCGCGCCCGCGCGGCGGCGGTTTCGATGATCCCGACCTCGACCGGGGCGGCCAAGGCCGTGGGTCTGGTTCTGCCGGAACTCAACGGCAAGCTCGACGGCGTGGCGATCCGGGTGCCGACGCCGAACGTCTCGGTCGTCGACCTGGTGTTCGAGGCCACGCGCGAAACCTCGGTCGACGAAGTGAACGCGGCGATCCGCGCCGCCGCCGATGGCCAGATGAAGGGCATCCTTGGCTATACCGACGAGCCGAACGTCTCGATCGACTTCAACCACGACCCGCACAGCTCGATCTTCCACATGGACCAGACCAAGGTGATGGACGGCACCATGGTGCGGATCCTGACCTGGTATGACAACGAATGGGGCTTCTCGAACCGCATGGCCGATACCGCCGTCGCGATGGGCAAGCTGATCTGATCCCGGCCCGTTCGGAGCCTGACAAGGGCCGTCCCACAGGGCGGCCCTTTTCGTTGCGCTGGCGCGGTGTCGCCCTTGCGGCGCGTTGCGTCAGATCTTGCCGAATTTCTGGAGCAACAGGGTCTTGACTTCGGGCGTGACGAACCGCGATACGTCACCGTCCAGCCGGGCGATTTCCTTGACCAGTTTCGATGCAATCGGCTGAAACTTGGCCTCGGCCATCAGGAACACCGTCTCGACCGAGCTGTCCAGCACCCGGTTCATCCCGACCATCTGGTATTCGTATTCGAAATCCGCGACCGCCCGCAGGCCACGCACGATGATCTGCGCGCCGACATCGTTGGCGCAGTCGATCAGCAGGTTCTCGAACGGATGCGCCACGATCTCGGTGCCGTTCTCGGCGGTCAGCTTGGCACATTCCGCCTCGACCATCGCGACCCGCTCATCAAGGTTGAACAGGGGCTTCTTGTCGCGGTTGATCGCGATCCCGATCACCAGTCGGTCGACCAGCGCACAGGCGCGGCGGATGATGTCCAGATGGCCGAGGGTGATCGGGTCGAATGTGCCGGGATAGAGACCGATGCGCATGGGCACTCCTGTTTTGCTGGCGCGCAGGCAACATCAACGCAAACCCGATTGCAAGAAATTTCTGCGGTGCGGCGTCAGTATCCCATGATCATGTTCTTCAGGTCGTCGGTCTGGCGTGCCAACTCGTCGAGCCGCGCCTTGACCACGTCGCCGATCGAGACCAGCCCGACCATCTCGTCGCCGACCATCACCGGCATGTGGCGAAAGCGTTTCTCGGTCATCACCTGCAGCACCTCGAGCGCGCGATCCCCCGGCTTGCAGGTGATCAGCTCGGCGGTCATCAGCGCCTCGACCTCATCGTCAAGGCAGGGCGTGCCGCGCCGGCCAAGCTCGCGCACGATGTCGCGCTCCGACAGGATGCCGATCGGCCGCACGCCATCCTCGGTCACGATCACCGCGCCGATCCGCTTCTCCGACAACAGCGCCGCCGCGTCCGCGACCCTGGTGCCGGGCTTGACGCTGAGGACCCCCTGGGTTGGCTTGTCTCTAAGGATCTGGCTGATAAGCATTTTCGTTCTCCGACTGTTCTCGGCGCGACATCCGCAGCCTGGTTCCCCTCGCGCCCTTTCAACTTCGCGCGCGGCCAATAGGGTGTCAAGTCCGCGCTTCCAGCCGCGCGACCTCAGAGCGCACCCCGTCGAGCACCATTTCCGACACCCGCGCCAGCCGTTCGATCCGGGCATCGCCGGCATGGCGAAGCAGATAGAAGGTGCGGGTCAGAGAAATCGCATCGGGCAGGATCTTGCGCAACCCCGGCGCGAAGGGCAGCGCGAAATCGTGCACGATGCCCAGCCCTGCCCCCTGCCGCAGCATGTTCAACTGCACCGGCACCGAGTTCGACCCAAGTGTCACATGGTCCGCCCCGATCTCGGCCAGGTAGTCCAGCTCCTTGTCGAAGATCATGTCGGGGATGTAGCCGACCACCGGATGCCCGGCGAGGTCGCCGATGCGTTCGATCGGTGGGTGCTTGTGGATATAGCCGCGCGAGGCCACCAGATGCAGGTGGTAGTCGGTGATCTTCTGCACCGTCAGGCGTCCGGTCTCGGGCGGCGACACGGCGATGGCGATGTCCGCCTCGCGTTTCGACAGGTTCACCACGCGCGGCAGGGCGACCACATGCAGTTCGAGTTCGGGATGGCTGGCGGCGATCCGGGCGCAGACCTGCGGCAGCAGGAAATTGGCGCAACCATCCGGCGCACCGATCCTGACCTGCCCCGACAAGGTGCCGGTCTGCCGGTCAAGCGCCTCGGCACCCCGCATCACCGCCTGCTCCGCCTCCTCGGCGTGGGCCATCAGCCGCGTGCCTGCCTCGGTCAGCCCGTAGCCCTGCGGCGAGCGTGCAAACAGCGGCGCACCCATCACCTCCTCCAGCCGGGTGATCCGCCGCCCCACCGTCGCCGGATCACGCTTGAGCACCCGCCCCGCGGCCGACAGGCTTTCGCCCCGCGCCACGGCAAGGAAGACCCTCAGATCGTCCCAATCCAGATCCATCACCAGCCCCCTGTCCCACCAGCCCTGCCCGACCCATCATGCGTTTACGCAAAACCCCTTTGAAAACTTGCCTCTTTTCACGGCATTTTTGCAAGCCTAATGTGCAGGGGAATTTTCAGGAGGATATCATGTACGAAGTCGAACACTGGATCGACGGCAAGGTCGTCAAGGGCACCTCGGGCCGCTACGCCGATATCTACAACCCCGCCACCGGCGAGGTTCAGGGCAAGGTCGCGCTGGCCTCGAAAGCCGAGCTTGACGCCGCCGTGGCGCGCGCTGCCGAAGCGCAGGTGGCCTGGGCCGCGGTCAACCCGCAGCGCCGCGCACGGGTGATGATGAAGCTGGCGGACCTGCTCAACCGCGACATGGACAAGCTGGCCGAGGCTCTCAGCCGCGAGCACGGCAAGACCCTGCCCGACGCGCGCGGCGACGTGCAGCGCGGGCTTGAGGTGGTCGAGGTCTGCATGGGCGCGCCGTCGCTGCTCAAGGGCGAATACATGAATGACGGCGGGCCGGGCATCGACCTTTATTCGATGCGCCAGCCGCTGGGCGTGGTGGCCGGCATCACGCCGTTCAACTTTCCCGCCATGATCCCGCTGTGGAAGCTCGCACCGGCCCTGTCGGCAGGCAACGCGATGATCATGAAGCCGTCCGAGCGCGACCCTTCGGTGCCGATGATGATCGCCAAGCTTCTGCAAGAGGCCGGGCTGCCTGACGGCGTGTTCCAGGTGGTGAACGGCGACAAGGAATCGGTCGACGCGATTCTCGACAACGACACCATCCAAGCGGTCGGCTTCGTCGGCTCGACCCCGATCGCGCAATACATCTATGGCCGCGCCTGCGCCAATGGCAAGCGCGCGCAGTGCTTTGGCGGCGCCAAGAACCACATGGTAATCATGCCCGACGCCGACATGGACAAGGCCGCCGACGCGCTGGTCGGTGCCGGCTTTGGCGCGGCGGGCGAACGCTGCATGGCGATCTCGGTCGCGGTGCCGGTCGGCCAGAAAACCGCCGACGCGCTGATCGAGCGCCTGATCCCGCGGATCGAGAAACTGAAAGTCGGCCCCTACACGGCCGGCGACGACGTGGATTACGGCCCGGTGGTCACGGCGGCCGCGAAACAGCGGATCGAGGGCCTGATCGAAACCGGCGTCAAGCAGGGTGCCAAACTCGTCGTCGACGGGCGCGGCTTCTCGCTCCAGGGCTACGAGGACGGCTTCTTCGTCGGCCCGAGCCTCTTTGACAACGTCACGCCGGACATGGACATCTACAAGCAGGAGATCTTCGGCCCGGTCCTCAGCCAGGTGCGCACCGACAGCTATGAAGAAGCGCTGAAACTGGTGATGGACAACGAATACGGCAACGGCACCGCGATCTTCACCGCCGATGGCGACACCGCGCGCGACTATGCCAACCGGGTCAATGTCGGCATGGTTGGCGTCAACTTCCCGATCCCGGTGCCGCTCAGCTATTTCAGCTTTGGCGGCTGGAAAAAGTCGGGCTTCGGCGATCTCAACCAGTATGGCACCGACGCGTTCCGCTTCTACACCAAGACCAAGACCGTCACCGCACGCTGGTTCTCGGGCATCAAGGACGGCGGCGAGTTCCACTTCAAGGCGATGGACTGAGCCTGACCGCCTGACATGACATGACGCCCCGGAGGAGACTCCGGGGCGTCTTTTGTTGCCGCTATCGATCGATCCGGCCCAAGCGCCACGTCCGCGCCGCGTCTTCGTCTTTGCTCTGAAAATACCTCGGGAGGGGTCCGGGGAGGGCAGCGCCCTCCCCGGCGGATCGCCTGCGTCAGCAGGTGAAACCTCAGTCCTTCACCTTGCAGGTATTGATCCCCAGCAGGGAGTAGATGGCGCACCATCCGACCAGGCCGGTCACGAGCGGGATCAGCCCGAGCCAATAGAGCCAGCTCCAGGCCCCGTCCGGGTTGAGGAAATAAGCCAGGATCAGCGCCGCGCCGAAAAGCACCCGGAGAACGCGGTCGGTCGTGCCTTCATTCGTCTTGAACATGGAGACCTCCTTTTCATGGAAAACGCTTCCACAACCTATACGTAGCATTAAACAGAGCGGATTGAACGGGGCGCGACGACCTATCCGCGCCCGCGTTTTTCGAACCGCGGCAGCATTGCCGAGAAATCCTTGCCCTTGCCGCCCTCATGCTCGACGAAAGTCTCGTAAAGCTTCGCCGCCGCCTGCCCCATCGGCGTATCGGCATCGACCGCTTCGGCTGCCTGCTGGCTGAGGCGCAGGTCCTTCAGCATCAACTCCGCCGCGAAACCGGGCTTGTAGTCGTTGTCGGCCGGGCTTTTCGCCCCGACCCCCGGCGCGGGGGTATAGGCGTTCATCGTCCAGCTATAGCCCGACGAGGTCGAGACCACGTCGAACATCTTCTGCCGGTCAAGCCCCAGCTTGTCGGCCAGCGCAAAGGCCTCGCAGGTGGCGATCATGGTGACGCCCAGGATCATGTTGTTGCAGATCTTGGCCGCCTGCCCGTTGCCCGAGGGGCCGCAATGAACCGCCTTCTGGCCCATGATGTCAAACAGCGGCGCGACCTTGGCAAACGCCGCCTCCGACCCGCCCGCCATGAAGGTCAACGTGCCCGCAGTTGCCCCGCCGACCCCGCCCGAGACCGGCGCGTCGACCGCGCCCAGCCCGGCGGCTTCGGCGTCAGCCGCGACCGCACGGGCGCTGTCGACATCGACGGTCGAGCAGTCGCAGAACACCGCGCCCGGAGCCATCGCCGGGATGATCTCGGCGGCGACCGCGCGCAGGATCGCGCCGTTGGGCAGCATGGTGATGACCACCTCGGCACCCGCCGCCGCCCCGGCAGCGCTCGCCGCCTTCGCCACGCCCTCGGGCATCGGCGCGGCGAGGTCGAAGCCCATAACCTCATGGCCCGCCGCGACCAGATTGGCCGCCATCGGCCCGCCCATGTTGCCAAGTCCGATGAATCCGATCTTCATGGTCATTCTCCCCTGTCTTTCGTCCCCAGAATGAGCGCCTTTTCCCCGAGATCCGCAAGCATCCGGTCAACATCGGCGTCGGTGACGTCCTCGAGCGCAGCGTGCCGCCAGCGCGGATTGCGGTCCTTGTCGATGATCGCGGCCCGGATGCCTTCGATGAAATCACCGTGTTCCGCCGCGCGCCAGGTAAAGCGGTATTCCATCCCCAGGGCCGCCCGGATCGTGCCGGCCTCACGCGCGTTTCGGATGAGCTCGATGGCGCAGGCCACCGACAGCGGCGAATTGCGCCGGATCGCCTTCAAGGTGGCGCGCGCAAACTCGCTGTCACCGGCTTCGAGCGCCGCAATGATGCCCGCCCGGTCGCCGCAAAACAGCGCGTCGATCTCGGCTTGCTGCCCGGCCAGCGCGCCTTCGGGCGGCGTGGTGGCAAGCGGCGCCACATGGCCCGCATCGCCGGTTTCCTCAAGCGCCGCGATAAGGTCAAGCCAGTGCTCCTGCGCGATGTAGTGGTCGGCGAACCCGGCAAAGACCGCATCCGCCGGCCCCATCCGCGCCGCCGTCGTGCCAAGGTATTCCCCGACATGCCCCGGCGCGCGGCCCAGCAGAAGCGAGCCGCCGACATCGGGCACAAGCCCGATCCCGACCTCGGGCATCGCGACCTGCGAGCTTTCGCAAACCACCCGGTGCGAGGCGTGGCACCCGACCCCGACACCGCCGCCCATGGTGAAACCCTGCATCAGCGCGACCACGGGTTTCGGATATTCCGCAATCTTGTCGTTCATCCGGTATTCGTCGGCCCAGAACCGGCGACCATAGGCGAAATCGCCCGCCTTGGCGGTGTCGTAAAGCTCCTGAATGTCGCCCCCGGCGCAGAACGCGCGTTCGCCCACGGCGTCAATCAGCACCAACGCGACCTCGGGATCGCCCCGCCAATCGTCCAGCGCCGCCTCGATCGCCAGGCACATCTCGTAGGTCAGCGCATTCAGCGCCTTGGGCCGGTCGAGCGTGATCCGGCCCGCGCGGCCCAGTTTGCGGATATGGATGTCGTCACTCATCGCGCGGCCCCATCAGCCCCGGTCCGCCAGCATCTGGCGGCTGACGATCAGCCGCATGATCTCGTTGGTGCCTTCGAGAATCTGGTGAACCCTCAGGTCGCGCACGATCTTCTCGATGCCGTAGTCGGCCAGGTAGCCATACCCGCCGTGCAGTTGCAGGCACTGGTTGGCCACGTCGAAGGCGGCATCGGTGACATACATCTTGGCCATGGCGCAGAACTTGGTCGCATCGGGGGCCGCGTTGTCGAGCTTCCATGCCGCCTGGCGCAGGAAGGTGCGGGCCGATTGCAGTTTCACCTCCATCTCGGCCAGCCGGAACTGCAGCGCCTGGAACTGGTCGATGGTGCGCCCGAAGGCCTTGCGCTCGCCCATATAGGCCAGCGTCAGATCCAGCGCGTTCTGCGCCCCGCCCAGCGCCGAGGCGGCGATGTTGAGCCGCCCGCCGTCCAGCCCGGCCATGGCATAGGCAAAGCCGCGCCCTTCCTCGCCGATCAGGTTGTCCTGCGGCACGGTGCAATCGTCGAACTGCACCTGCGCGGTCGGCTGCGCGCGCCAGCCCATCTTGTCCTCGAACCCGCCGAAGCTGAGGCCGGGGGTGCCGTCCTCGATGATCATCGCGGAAATGCCTTTCGGCCCGTCACCGCCGGTGCGCACCATCGACAGGTAGACATCCGAATAGGCGCCGCCCGAGATGAACGCCTTGGTGCCGTTCAGCTTCCAGCCCTCGTTGGTCCTTTCGGCTCGGGTGCGCAGCGCGGCCGCGTCCGAGCCGGAGCCGGGTTCGGTCAGGCAATACGAGAATATCCTGGTCATCGACGTGAGGTCCGGCAGCCAGCGCGCCTTATCCTCAGCCGATCCGAACTTGTCGATCATGCCGCCGCACATGTTGTGGATCGACAGAAACGACCCCACCGCCGGGCAGGACATCGCCAGCGCCTCGAACACCAGCGTCGCGTCAAGCCGGCTCAGCCCCGACCCGCCATAATCCTCGGAGACGTAGATACCCGCCAGCCCAAGCTCGGCCACCTTCGGCCACAGGGCTTTCGGAATGGTGCCCTGCCGCTCCCAGTCCTTCGCGAAGGGGGCGATATGCTCCTGCCCGAAGGCATGGGCCATGTCGAAGATGGCCTGTTGTTCCTCGGATAGCGCGAAATCCATACCCAGCGTTCCTCCCGTCTGGTCCGCGCGGACAGCGCCGCGCCGACGATGGTCGCCCCGGTTGTCACTGTCGCCGGGGCGCGTGAACTGAACCGATGTTCAATTCCGGAATTGAACCGGTTTTCGCGCAAATCTCAAGCCGAAATCCCTCAAAGAGGCTTTGCAGCGATGCAAGGCAGGGGCAATCGCCCTGCATCAAGGATCGGCGTGAAACTCGGCGATCAGGTGGCGCATCACCTCGCGCAACGCCTCGTCCACCGGCAACTCGGCCTCGACCGCGTCGCGATAGACCCGGCGTTGCCGGTCGGCGGCATTTCCCGCCGTCAGGATCGAGCGCGCACCCTTGACCTCATCCAGACACCCCAGCGCCTCGGCATCCTCGGCCACAAGCTCGATCAACTCCTCGACCAGCACCTCCATCGGCACCACCTCGTTCCGGCCGAAGTCGATCAGCCCGCCGCGCACTCCGTAGCGCTGCGCCCGCCAGCGGTTCTCGGCGATCAGGAAATTTGCGTAAAGCCGCCAGCGCTGGTTGCGTTTCTTCAGCCGCCACAGGCAGCGCGCGAGCGATTGCACCAGTGCCGCCAGCGTCAGCGTGGTTTCCATCCGCGGCGAGACATCGCAGATCCGCGCCTCGATCGTGGGAAACCGCGCCGAGGGGCGCAGGTCCCACCAGATCTTCGAGGCATCCTCGATCAGCCCCAGATCCACCACCGCCTGAACCGAGCGCGCATATTCCGCCCAACTGCCGAATTGCGGCGGCAAGCCGGTGCGCGGCAGGTTGTCGAAGATGGTCAGCCGGTAGCTGTCGAGCCCGGTATCCTCGCCCTGCCAGAACGGCGACGAGGCCGACAGCGCCAGTAGATGCGGCAGGAAATAGGTCAGCTGGTTGACGATGTCGATGCGGTCCTCTTCGTCCGGTATCCCGACATGCACGTGCATCCCGCAGATCAGCATCCTCCGCGCCACCCCGCCCAGATCGCGGCGCAGGTCGTTGTAGCGCGCCCGGTCGGTGTGGTGCTGGTCCTTCCAGTCGGCAAAGGGGTGGCACGAGGCCGCGATCACCTCGAGCCCATGCGCGTGGGCATGACCGGACACGGTGCGCCTGAGTTGCCCGAGATCCTCGCGCGCCTCGGCAATGGTGCGGCAGATCCGGGTACCGATCTCGATCTGGCATTGCAGGAATTCGGGGCTGACGCGTTCGTCAAGATCGGCCTTGCAGGCCGCCATCAACCCGTTCGGCGCGACCGCAAGCTCGAGCGTCTCGCGGTCGACCAGCAGGTATTCTTCTTCGATGCCGATGGTGAAGTCCGGGATTTCCCTGGCCATCTGATCTCCCCACGCGCTGCGCGTGGGGGTCAGGTTCGCAGGAATTCACCCACCGGACAAGGGGTTTGGCAGAAGGGTCCGGGCACATGGCCCGGACCGAAAGCCGCGTCGCGACCGGTCAGATCAGCCGAACCTGGGTGCCGATCGGCACCAGTTCGAACAACTCGGCGATCTTGTCGTTATAGAGCCCGATGCAGCCATCCGACGACTTGCGCCCGATCTTGCGGGTGTCGTGGGTGCCATGGATCAGGTAGGCGGGCCAGTCGAGATAGAGCGCATGGGTGCCAAGCGGGTTGTCGGGGCCCGCCGGAATGAACTCGGGCAAGCCTTCGATCCGCTCGCGCATCGACGGAGTCGGCGTCCAGGTCGGCCCGACCTTCTTGCGCACCACTTCGGTATAGCCGCGCTTGGTCAGCTCGTCGGTGCGCGGCACCGAGGTCGGATAGAGCTTGTAGGTCAGGCCATCGCCCGACCAGAAATGCAGCGCCCGGCTGATCGTGTCCGAAACGATGGCGCCCTTGCCCAGCGTCTCGAAATGGTCCTGCCAGCGCTCGGTGCGGAAGCTTGAGATGTTGTGGCGCGCGAAGGGCGCGGCCTCGACCTCGGGTTCGGCGATCTCGGCCCGCAGGATCGCGGGGGCGAGGGGGATGAAGGTGGCGGCGGCGATGAAACCGCGCCGCGTCAGGGGAAATCTGCTCATGTCCATGTCCTGTACTTGAGTGCATGTTTGAGCCTCCCCTATCAGCGACCTGATGCCGGGGCCATAGGCCGGGCCGTGACTCGCTCGAATGTGAAGCGGGGTGAGCGGAAAGGTGCCGCTGATCGGGGGTCAGAGTCCGAGGCTGCGAAAGACCCTTGGCAGCGCATCCGGCAGGTCTTCGGCGATCAATCCGGGGCCGAATGCGCGCGCCGCCTCGCTGTGCAGCCAGGCCGCGGCGCTGGCGGCATCGAAGGCGTCCACACCGCGCGCCATCAGCCCGGCGATCAGCCCTGCCAGCACATCCCCCGCCCCGGCTGTCGCCAGCCACGGCACGGCCCTGTCATAGAACGCGGCGTTGATCGCGGCGCGCCCGTCCGGGGCGGCGATCACCGTGTCCGGGCCTTTGACAAGCACGACACAGCCCGCGCGCCGCGCCGCCTCGCGCGCCGCGTCGAGTTTCGAGAATGCCGGACCATCGGTCAGCGGGGCGGCGAGGCGCTTGGCCAGATCCGGGAACAACCGCGCGAACTCGCCGCCATGCGGGGTGAGGACGCAGGCCGGGTGCAGCATCGCGAACAGCGTCGCGGGCGTGCCGGAAAAGGCGCTCAGCGCATCGGCGTCGAGCAATGTGGCGCGCCGGGCGGCCAGCGCCACCGGGACCAGCTCGCGCGCGCGCTCCTGCCCCATGCCGGGGCCGAGACACAGTGCGTTCAAACGGCTGTCGTCAAGGATGCGCGCCAGCGTCGGAGCATCCGCGACCGGCGCCAGCATCACCGCGTCGAGCCTTGCTGCGTTCTCCGCCACCGCCTCGGGCGTACAGCCCAGCGTCACCAGCCCTGCCCCGACCCGAAGTGCGGCGCGCGCTGCCAGCCGCGCCGCACCGCCCTTGCCCGAGCCACCCGCCAGCACCAGCGCATGACCGTGGTCGTATTTGTGCCCTCCCGACTTGGTCAGAAACCGCCGACACGCGTCATCGGTCAGTTGCGTAACCGCCGGATCGACACGCTTGTCGCCGGTGTCGTCGGGCAGGCCGATATCCACCACCCGGACCTTGCCACACCAGCGCGGCGCTTCCGCCAGATAATGCCCGGTCTTGGCACTGTGGAACGTGACCGTCAGGCCCGCCGCCAACGCGCAGCCCCGGTTGCGGCCGCTGTCGGCGCATAGTCCCGAAGGGATATCGACCGCGACAACCTTGGGCGGAACGCTCTGCCGGTGCATCCGATCGTTGATCCCGACAAGCGCCCGATGCACCTCGGTCGGCAGGCGGCGCGTCAGCCCGGTGCCGAACAGGGCATCGACGATCAGATCGGGCGCATCGGACCCGAACGTGCCAGACACCCCGTCGGCGAGCCGCATGGTCTCGCCCAGTTCGGCCCAGCGGGCGTGGTTCGTGCCGGCATCTGGCGGCAGGCGCGCGGGATCGCCGTAGAGGAACGCGGACACCCGCCATCCGCGCTGGTGCAACAGCCGCGCGATGACGAAACCGTCGCCGCCATTGTTGCCCGGCCCGCAGAGCACCACGGCCCGGCCGCCAGCGGCCAACCCCGGCCATTCCTCCAGAACCGCCGCGACGACACCCTGTCCGGCCCGCTCCATCAGTTCCAGCCCGCTGACCTCACCCGAGGCAATGGCGGCGGTCTCGGTGGCGCGCATCTGCGCGGACGTGAGGAGTCTGGTCATGATCTGCGCCCCCCGAACTTCGCCAATCGCCCATCAAGCGGGCAATCTGCACGTTTTTTGTGCAACCCGCCGGGAATCCCCGGCCCCGCCGCACCTGATCGACCCTATCCAATTGTCGCCAGTCGGGGAAAGTGATCACTGGGCCATGACAAGATTTCCATGGGGGAAGACCACATGAAAAAGATCGAAGCGATCATCAAGCCGTTCAAGCTCGACGAAGTGAAGGAAGCGCTTCAGGACGTCGGCATCCAGGGGCTTTCGGTCATCGAAGTCAAAGGCTTCGGCCGCCAGAAGGGCCATACCGAACTCTACCGCGGCGCCGAATACGTTGTCGACTTCCTGCCCAAGGTGAAGATCGAGGTGGTCGTGAACGACGACATGGTCGAACCGGCCATCGACGCGATCATCGTCGCCGCGCGCACCGACAAGATCGGTGACGGCAAGATCTTCGTCTCGCCGGTAGAACAGGTCATCCGCATCCGGACCGGCGAGATCGGCGAAGACGCCGTCTGACCGCGCCGGGCACTCAAGAACACCACAAAGGACACGCAAGAATGAGCAATGATGACATTCTCAAGCTGATCAAGGACGAAGGCGTCGCCTATGTCGACATCCGCTTCACCGACGTGCACGGCAAGCTGCAACACGTCACCGTGGACGTCGATCTGGTCGACGAGGAATTCCTCGAGGACGGTTTCATGTTCGACGGCTCGTCGATCGCCGGCTGGAAGTCGATCGAAGCCTCGGACATGAAGCTGATGCCCGATTCCGAAGCCGCCTATATCGACCCGTTCTATGCCGAAAAGACGCTCTGCATCCACTGCACCGTGGTCGAGCCCGATACCGGCGAACCCTATGAGCGCGACCCGCGCGGCACGGCCCAGAAGGCGGAAGCCTACCTGAAATCCTCCGGCATCGGCGACACCGCCTATTTCGGCCCCGAAGCCGAGTTCTTCCTGTTTGACGACGTGCGATTCTCCAACAAGATGAACAAGGTATCGTTCGAGGTTGACGCGGTGGATGCGGCGTGGAACTCGGATACCGACTACGAGATGGGCAACACCGGCCACCGCCCCGGCGTCAAGGGCGGCTATTTCCCCGTGAACCCGATCGACGACGCGCAGGACATCCGCTCGGAAATGCTGTCGACGATGAAACAGCTTGGCATGAAGGTCGACAAGCACCACCACGAGGTCGCCTCGACCCAGCACGAGCTTGGGCTGATCTTCGGCGAGCTGACGACCCAGGCTGACGAGATGCAGAAATACAAGTATGTCATCCACAACGTCGCCCAAGCCTATGGCAAGACGGCAACTTTCATGCCCAAGCCCATTGCCGGCGACAACGGCTCGGGGATGCATGTCAACATGTCGATCTGGAAGGATGGCAAGCCGCTGTTCGCCGGCGACAAATATGCCGACCTCAGCCAGGAGGCGCTGTGGTTCATCGGCGGGATCCTCAGGCACGCCAAGACGCTCAACGCCTTCACCAACCCGACAACCAACAGCTACAAGCGGCTGATCCCCGGCTTCGAGGCCCCCGTCCTGCGCGCCTATTCCGCGCGCAACCGCTCTGGCTGCATCCGCATCCCGTGGGCCGAAAGCCCGAAGGCCAAGCGCGTCGAGGCCCGGTTTCCCGACCCGGCGGCGAACCCCTACCTTGCCTTCGCGGCGCTGCTGATGGCCGGTCTGGACGGGATCAAGCACAAGATCGACCCCGGCCCGTCGCAGGACAAGAACCTCTACGACCTGCCGCCCGAGGAGCTTGTCGGCATCGACACCGTCTGCGGCAGCCTGCGCGAGGCGCTCGACTGTCTGACCAAGGACCACGATTTCCTGCTGGCGGGCGACGTCTTCACCAAGGACCAGATCCAGGGCTATCTCGACCTCAAGTGGCAGGAGGTCTACCTCTACGAACACACGCCGCACCCGGTCGAGTATCAGCTCTACTACAGCTGCTAGGGGCGGAATGGCACAGACGGAAAGGGCGCCTCACCGGGCGCCCTTTTCGCTTCATGTCCAATGGGTTGACCGGCAATCCTCAGCGATTGGTTCCAAGCACCAGCGCGGCCATCTCGCGCTCGCCCTGCACCCGCCAGCCGACCGGGTAACCTCGGATGAACAGCACGACATCGAACGGCAGCACACCGGCAAGCGTTTGCGCCGCGATCTCGTCGGGCAGGATCACCTCGCGGCCGAACATCGCGCGGGCCGGCAGGTTCAGTTCCGGCAGCGCCCGGTCCAGCAGTTCGGTGCAGTAGATCGCGCTGTCGTCGCGCGTGTCGAAGTGGAAATCGAACCGTTTGCCCATGTCGCCAAACAGCGCGAGGATCGCCTCCCGCTTGCGCGCCGGAGACAGGCCGCGCGGGCGCAGCAGCGCCACATGGTCGGTCTCGAACAGCTTCGGTGGGGCGGAAAGGTGCACGTCGGTATCGAGTGCTTCGATCGCGACCTTGCCGGCGCGGATGTCGTCATGAAACGGCACGATCAACGAATGGTTCCACAGCCCCATCGCGCGCAACTCGGACTCGGTGCCGATATAGATCGCGAGATGGCCGAAGGTGCCGCCGCCAAGAGCACTGGACGCGCGCGAGCCGTTGGCGATCAGGATGGTATCGAGCGGCTTGGCGCGTGCCAGCACCGCCCTGTGCAAGTCGGCGTCATCCTCGAGATAGGCCGGCCGCACCTTGATGGCGCGCGAGGTCGGCGCGATCCAGAACGAGTTTCGCTCGACCGACAGCACCACTTCTGGCGGCAACCCGCCATCCTGGCCGGGGCAGCAATCGAGCAACTCCTGGCGCACATCGGTGCGCGCCAGTTCAGCCTCGGAAAGCGGGACATATCGTTCGGCGCATCCGGCCAGGGCGAGGGCGACCGCCAGAATACCCACAGCGCGCCCGATGGCCTGCTTGCGTCCGATCTTCATCCGTCCCACCCCGTCACGCCTCGTTCGGGCCGAGCCTAACCCGCCCGACCGGCCCCGGACAACAACGGATCTTGTCAGAACAGGCGCTCGCATCCTGATCGGGCGCGGCAAAATGCAGCAGATCGGTCATGCCCGCGAAGGCAGACGCATCCGCGACCGACCGCGCCATCCCTCGGCCACGCGCCGCCCCTTGCAACCCCGCCCGCGCCGCGCCACCTTCGGACCAGACCCGAAGGAGGCGACATGAAAACCGAACGCATCACCTTTCCCGGCCATGACGGATCGGAACTGGCCGCGCGGCTCGACCGCCCTGTTGGCCCGCATCTGGCGACGGCGCTGTTTGCGCATTGCTTCACCTGCTCCAAGGACATCCTGCCCGCCCGCCGCATCGCCGCACGCCTTGCCGCGGCCGGGATCGCGGTGCTGCGCTTCGACTTCACCGGCCTTGGCCAGAGCGAGGGCGACTTTGCCGACACCACCTTCACCTCGAACGTCGACGACCTGATCGCCGCGGTCGGGCGTCTGGCCGAGATGGACATGGCGCCGTCGCTGCTGATCGGCCATTCGCTGGGGGGCGCGGCGGTTCTGAAGGCCGGCGCGCAACTTGACGGGGTCAAGGCGGTGGTGACGCTGGGCGCGCCCTTCGCGCCCGACCACGTGACCCAGAACTTCACCGGCAAGCTCGAGTCGATCATGAAGGACGGGGTCGCCGAGGTCGATCTTGGCGGGCGCAATTTCATGATCGGGCGCGACTTCATCGAGGACATCCGGGCCGAGAAGCTCGGTCCCGCGATCCGCAACCTGAACTCGGCCCTTCTGGTGATGCACGCGCCGCGCGACATGGTCGTCGGCATCGACAACGCGCAGGCGATCTTTCAGGCCGCCAAGCACCCGAAGAGTTTCGTCACGCTTGACGATGCCGACCACCTGATCAGCCGGGCCGCCGATGCAGAATACGCCGCCGGGGTGATCGCCGCCTGGGCCGCGCGCTATCTCGACCTCAAGGAACCCACGCCACCCGCCGACGCCCCCGAAGGCGTGATCCGCGTGACCGAGGCCGACCCGGACGGGTTCTTGCAGGACATCACCAACGGGCCGTTTCATCACGTGCTGGCGGACGAGCCCGAAGCCTATGGCGGCACCAACCGGGGCCTGTCACCCTACGGTTTCCTGTCCGCCGGGCTGGGGGCCTGCACCTCGATGACGATCCGCATGTATGCCCGGCGCAAGGGCTGGCCGCTTGAGCATGTGCGCGTCGACGTGACCCATGCCAAGGTCCATGCCGAGGATGCGGCGCAGGAGGATGGCGGCAAGGGCCAGAAGGTCGACCAGTTCAACCGCATCGTCTATCTGCGCGGCGATCTCGACGCCGAGCAGCGCGCGCGGCTCTTGGAGATTGCCGACCGCTGTCCGGTGCACAAGACCCTGCACGCCAAGAGCCGCATCGAGACCGAACTGGCCGAGTAGACCGGAGCCGCAGCATTCCCACTTGACCTTGACGCGCGCCTGCCGGAAACCCTCGGGCCATGAGCACTGGACGACTGACAATAGACCTCGATGCGCTGGCCGCGAACTGGCGCGCGCTCGATGCGATGAGCGACCCGGACGTGCAGACCGCCGCCGTGGTCAAGGCCGACGCCTACGGGCTTGGCGTGGCCCGCGCCGGGCGCGCGCTGGCGGCGGCGGGCGCGCGCAGGTTCTTCGTGGCGGTGGCCGAGGAAGGCATCGCGCTGCGCGAAGCACTGGGTCCGGGGCCGGAAATCTCGGTCTTTTCCGGCCACATGCCGGGCGACACCGCGCTGATCGAGGGCCTTGGCCTTGTGCCGATGCTGAACTCGGTCGAACAGGTCACCCGCCATCTCGAGGCCCTGCCCGACCACGCCTTCGGCATCCAGCTTGACAGCGGCATGAACCGGCTGGGGATGGAGCCCGCCGAATGGGCGGCGGTGCGCGACGTGGTTCTGGCGCAAGGCCCGCGCCTCGTGATGAGCCATCTGGCCTGCGCCGATGAGCCCGACCATGAGATGAATGTCCGCCAGCTTGCCGCCTTTCACGACATGACCGAAGGCATCGACGTGCCGCGCTCGCTCGCCGCGACGGGCGGCATCCTGCTGGGTGCGGATTACCATTTCGACCTGACCCGCCCCGGTGTCGGCCTCTATGGCGGGCTGCCGTTCGAGACTGCCGAACCGGTCGTCACGCTCGATCTGCCGGTGATCCAGATCCGCAGCGTCGGCCATGGTGAAAGCGTCGGCTACGGCAACACCTTCGTCGCCGATGTGCCGATGAGGGTGGCGACGATCTCGGGCGGCTATGCCGACGGGTTGTCCCGGCACCTGTCCAACCACGGCGTGCTGTTTCACGGCGACACGCCCTGCCCGATCATCGGACGGGTGTCGATGGACCTGATCGGCGTCGACGTCACCCACCTTGCGGACGCACCCGAAAGCCTTGCCATGCTGGGGCCGCATCAGGGGGTCGACGACATCGCGGACATGGCCGGCACCATCGGCTATGAGGTGCTGACCCAGTTGGGCCGACGCTACGCGCGCGACTATATCCGGGGACGGGCGTGACGCTCACCCGTCCGCTCGCGGCGCTGGGGCGCGCGGTGCTGGACGGGTTGGCGGCCATCGGGCGGGTGACGATCTTTGCGCTGGCATCCCTTGGCCACATTCTGCGCCCGCCGTGGTTTGCCGGTGAGTTTGTCCGCGCCGTCTGGCAGATCGGCTGGCTGTCCTTGCCGGTGGTCGGGCTGACCGCGCTTTTCACCGGCGCGGCGCTGGCGCTTCAGATCTATGCCGGCGGCGACCGGATGTCGGCCGCCGCCGTGGTGCCGCAGATCGTCGCCATCGGCATCGTGCGCGAGCTTGGGCCGGTCATGGCCGGGCTGATGATCGCCGCGCGCGTCACCTCGTCGATCGCCGCCGAGATCGCGACGATGAAGGTCACCGAACAGATCGACGCGCTGGTCACGCTGTCGACCGAGCCGTTGAAATACCTCGTCGCGCCGCGCCTGCTGGCCGCCATCGTCACCCTGCCCGTGCTGGTCGGCATCGGCGACACGCTCGGGGTTTTCGGCGGCTTTCTGGTGGCGACGCAGAGCCTTGGCTTCAACCCCTCGGCCTATGTCGCGAACACCTGGGATTTCCTCGAGACCGCCGACATCCTCACATCGCTGGCCAAGGGCGCGGTGTTCGGCTTCATCGCGGCGCTGATGGGCTGCTATCACGGCATGAACGCCGGGCGCGGCGCGCGTGGCGTCGGCACGGCCACGAAAACCGCCGTCGAAGCCGCCGCGATCCTGATCCTTGCCGCCAACTTCGCGCTGACCGGGCTGTTCTTTCCGTCATGATCGAGATGTCGGGAATCACCAAGGCGTTCGGCTCGACCCAGGTGCTGGCCGGCGTCGACCTTGCCGTCGCGACCGGCGAAAGCCTCGTGGTGATCGGCCAGTCGGGCACCGGCAAGTCGGTGCTGCTCAAGACCGTGCTCGGGCTGGTGCCGCCGGACCGGGGAGAGGTCCGGCTTGACGGCAAGGTGCTCGACCGAACGCGCAGGGCGTTGCTGGCCCGATCCGGGATGTTGTTTCAGGGGGCGGCGCTGTTTGACAGCCTGACGATCTGGCAGAACGTCGCGTTCCGCCTCACCCATACGCGCCCACGCCTGTCAAAGCGTGACGCGCGCGCGCTGGCGATCGAGAAACTCGCCCGCGTCGGGCTGGGGCCAGAGGTGGCCGACCGCTATCCGTCCGAGCTGTCGGGCGGGATGCAGAAGCGCGCAGGGCTGGCGCGCGGCATCGCGCATGACCCCGACATCCTGTTCTTTGACGAGCCGACGACCGGGCTCGACCCGATCAATGCGACGCTTATCAGCCGCTTGATCCGCGACGTGGTCGATGCGGCTGGCGCCACCGCGATCACCATCACCCACGACATGGCCTCGGTCCGGATCATGGCCGACAGGGTGGCGATGCTCGATCAGGGCCGGATCCGCTGGCAAGGACCGGTCACGGCGCTGGACGATCCCGGCGACGAGTTGGTGGCGGAGTTCGTGGCCGGGTGAAATGCCGCTCGAAATCGGGCAAGGCTTGGGGTAAGCGAAGGCATGACCGCGCTGCGATACCTCAACCTCTCGCTCCTGATCCTGTTTCCCGTCGCGTGGTTCGCGCCGCTTTTGCGCGCGGGCGTCAACCTGCCCCTGTTCGGGCTTGAGGAAATCAGCGTGATCTCGGGCCTTCAGGCGCTGTGGGAGACTGATGTGTTCCTGGCGCTTCTGGTCACGTTCTTCGCGATCTTCGCCCCGATGCTTAAGGTGATCGGCGTGGCGCTGATCCAGTTCGGGCAGATGCGCCGCCGGGTGTTGCCGGTCCTGAACCTGCTGGGCAAGCTGGCGATGGCCGACATCTTCCTGATCGCGCTCTACATCTTGGTGCTGAAAGGCGTCGGCATGGCAAGGATCGAGACCGGCTGGGGGCTTTACCTGTTCACCTTCTGCGTGCTCGCCTCTATCGTGGTCAGCCACCTGACAGGCAAGCGCGTGCGCAAGGAAACGGTGACACCCTGATGGCGAAAACTCCCAGCTTCACCTGCCAGGCGTGCGGTGCGTCGTCGACCAAGTGGTCAGGGCGCTGCGAGGCCTGTGGCGAATGGAACTCCATCGTCGAGGAAAAGCCGCTGTCGGCAGGTCCGGCCGCGAAGTCGCTGGGCGCGCGGCGCGGGCGGTCGATCGAGTTGACGGACCTCGCCACCGAGGAAACGCCACCGCCGCGCGCCCTGTCGGGCATTGCCGAGTTCGACCGGGTGCTGGGCGGCGGGCTGGTGCCGGCCTCAGCGCTGCTGGTCGGCGGCGATCCGGGGATCGGCAAGTCCACGCTGCTGTTGCAGGTCGCTGCAAGCTTCGCGCGTAACGGGTTGAAATGCCTTTATGTGTCCGGCGAAGAGGCCGCCACGCAGGTGCGGATGCGCGCGCAGCGCCTTGGCCTGGTCGATGCGCCGGTGAAGCTGGCCGCCGCGACCAACCTGCGCGACATCCTGACGACGCTGGAGGCCGAAAAGCCCGATCTTGTCATCATCGACTCGATCCAGACCATGTGGGCCGACAATGTCGAGGCCGCGCCCGGCTCGGTCAGCCAGGTGCGCGCCGCCGCGTTCGAACTGACGAGTTTCGCCAAGCGCCACGGCGTCTCGGTGGTGCTGGTCGGCCATGTCACCAAGGACGGCCAGATCGCCGGGCCGCGCGTGATCGAGCACATGGTGGACACGGTGCTCTACTTCGAGGGCGAGCGTGGCCACCAGTTCCGCATCCTGCGCGCGGTCAAGAACCGCTTTGGCCCGGCGGATGAGATCGGGGTGTTCGAGATGACCGGCGGCGGGCTGGCCGAGGTCGCCAACCCCTCGGCGCTGTTTCTGTCCGAACGCGACGCGCCCGCGCCGGGCAGCGTGGTCTTTGCCGGGATCGAGGGCACGCGGCCCCTGCTGGTCGAGTTGCAGGCGCTGGTCGCACCGTCCCCCCTGGCGCAGCCGCGCCGCTCGGTCCTGGGCTGGGACAGCGGCAGGCTGGCGATGATCCTCGCGGTGCTCGAGGCGCGCGTCGGCATCCCGTTTACCGGGCTTGACGTCTATCTCAACGTCGCGGGCGGCATGAAGATCTCGGAACCCGCCGCCGACCTTGCGGTGGCCGCAGCGCTTTTGTCGGCCCGCGAAGACACCGCAATCCCGCGCGAAACCGTTGTTTTCGGTGAAATATCTCTGTCGGGCGCGCTGCGTCCGGTGGTCCAGACCGAAAACAGGTTGAAAGAAGCGCAAAAACTTGGTTTCACAGCGGCCATCGCGCCGACAGGATCGAAGTTCGGCAAGGTCAAGGGCATGACGCCCGCGACGATGCCCGATCTGACCACCTTCGTCGGCGAGATCTTCGGCGCCGGCTGAGACAGCAAACGAGGACGGAACGCATGGACGGTTTCACTCTGGTAGACGGAATCGTCGCCGCGATCATCCTGGTGTCGGCAATCCTTGCCTATTCGCGCGGCTTCGTGCGCGAGGGCATGTCGATCGCCGGCTGGGTCTTCGCCGCGGTCGTCGCCTATGTCTTTGCGCCGCGCGCCGTGCCGCTGGTCAAGGAAATCCCGGTCCTGAGCGATTTCATCGCCGACAGTTGCGAATTGTCCGTCATCACCGCCTTTGCGGGCGTGATGGCGCTGGCGCTGGTGGTGGTGTCGATCTTCACACCGCTGTTTTCATCGGCGATCCAGCGCTCGGCGCTTGGCGGCGTCGATCAGGCGCTGGGCTTCGTCTTCGGCGTGCTGCGCGGGCTGCTGATCGTCGCCATCGCGCTGGTGGTCTATGATCGGCTGGTCTCGACCGAGGCGATCCCGATGGTCGACAATTCGCGCACCGCCAAGATTTTCGCGCGCAGCGAACAGAAGATCAACGAGCAGATCCCCGACCAGGCCCCCAGCTGGATCGTCGAGCGTTTCGAGGCACTGGTCGACACCTGCGAAACCGGCAACTGAGCATCCGCGGCAGTATTCGATCACAATCCGCGCACAATCGGCCTGGGGGCCGTGACATGCCTGGGGCTAGGCTCTATGAGAGGGGCAACCGCGCAACCGGATTCGGAGCCCCCTGGTCATGCCCGACCTTCCGCCTGCCCACCCCTTCGATTTTGACGCCTGGAACCTTTCTGGCGACGGCGACAAACTGAAGGAGGAATGTGGCGTCTACGGTGTCCTCGGCCCGCCCGATGCCGCCAACTTCGTCGCCCTCGGCCTGCACGCGCTGCAACATCGCGGGCAAGAGGCCGGTGGCATTGTCGCCCATGACCCCGAACAGGGCTTCAACTCGGCCCGCCGGTTCGGCTATGTCCGCGACAATTTCACCAAGGCCTCGCTGATGGAGACGCTGCCCGGCCCGGTCGCCATCGGGCATGTGCGTTATTCCACCGCCGGCAAGAAGGGCGCGGTGATCCGCGACGTGCAGCCGTTCTTTGGCGAGTTCTCGATGGGCGGCGCAGCGATTGCCCATAACGGCAACATCACCAACGCCAACGAGCTGCGGCGTGAGTTGATCGAGCGCGGCTCGATCTTCCAGTCGTCAAGCGATTCCGAATGCATCATCCACCTGATGGCGCGGTCGCTGCAGCGCGACATCCCGGCCCGGATGGAGGACGCGCTGCGCCGGGTCGAGGGTGCCTTTTCCATTGTTGCGATGACCCGCACCAAGCTGATCGGCGTGCGCGACCCGCTGGGTGTGCGCCCGCTGGTGCTGGGACAGCTGGGCGACTTCTGGGTGCTGAGTTCCGAGACCTGCGCGCTCGACATCATCGGCGCGCAGTTCGTGCGCGAGATCGAGCCCGGCGAGATGGTCGTCATCTCCAAGGACGGGGTCGAGAGCCGCCGTCCCTTCCGCCCGCGCCCGCCACGGTTCTGCATCTTCGAGCATGTCTATTTCTCGCGCCCCGATTCGATCCTCGGCGGCCGCTCGGTCTATGAGACCCGCCGCCAGATCGGTGTCGAGCTTGCCCGCGAAGCCCCGATGGACGCCGATCTGGTCTGCCCGGTACCCGATTCGGGCACCCCGGCGGCGATCGGCTTCAGCCAGGAAAGCGGCATCCCCTACGCCATGGGGATCATCCGCAACCAGTACATGGGCCGCACCTTCATCGAGCCGACCGAGCAGATCCGCAACATGGGCGTGCGCCTCAAGCTCAACGTCAACCGCGCGCTGATCAAGGGCAAGCGGGTGATCCTGGTCGACGACAGCGTGGTGCGCGGCACCACCTCGCGCAAGATCAAGGAGATGATCGTCGACGCCGGCGCGCGCGAGGTGCATTTCCGCATCGCCTCGCCGCCGACCGCATGGCCCTGTTTTTACGGCGTCGACACGCCCGAACGCTCCAAGCTGCTGGCGGCATCGATGAGCGAGGACGAGATGCGCGACTACCTCGGCGTCGACAGCCTGCGCTTCATCTCGCTCGACGGGCTTTACCGCGCTGTGGGCGAGGCCGCAGGGCGGAACGCCGATTGCCCGCAGTATTGCGATGCCTGTTTCTCGGGCGAATACCCGGTCGAACCACGCGACATGATCGCCAAGGGGTTCGAGTTGAAGGCGGCGGAATAGTCGCGCCGGATTAACGCGATCGCAACGACATTGCGACCAGACTGGCGGGGTCTGAAACCAGCCCCGGAAGGTGGCGATGTCCGACCTGGCCCCACACCCGCATGGCGGCGCGCCGAACGCCTTCGTCGCCGAACACGCCACCGAACCCGACATGCTGCCGCTGGACGAGGTCGCGCTGATCGGCGTCGCGGGGGCCGAGGGCGCGATGCGGGCACTGATCCGGATGCCGGATGGCGCGATCCTGTCGGGAAAGGCGAACGACCAGACCGCCATCGGCATCCTGATCGAGGTGTCGCGCGCCGGTGTGGTGGTGGAGTTGGCGAACGGCAATGCCGCATTCCTCGCGCCGCTGCGCCATGCGTGAGACTTGCGCCACCTCCAGTGCGGCGGCAAGGTTGGCGGATGGAGCCGCACGACCCCCATGCCGCCTACCTCGCCGCGCTGCCGCCGGACCAGCGCGCGGCGCTCAACGCGCTGTCGACGCGCATCCGCGCCCGCCTGCCGGACGCCGAGCCCTGCATCTCCTATGCGATGCCAGCCTTTCGCGCGGCCCGCGGCACCGGATCGAAATCCGTGATCGCCGGTTTCGCCGCTTTCAAACGCAATCTGGGATTCTATCCCTTCTCCGGCAGCGTGGTGCCGCAGATCGCGTCCCGCCTGCACGCCGAGGGTTTCAAGACCTCGAAAAGCGGCGTGCAGTTCACCCCCGACCGTCCGTTGCCCGACTGGGCGCTCGACGACATGATCCGCCTGCGTCTGGCCGAGATCGGATAGCCGCACGCACCACCCCCTCTGGACATGCCACGGCACCGGTGAGATACCCGGCCCGGCAAAACGGAGGACATCATGCCCGACAAGATCGCCCTGATCACCGGCGCCTCGCGCGGCCTGGGTGCCGCGCTGGCGGTGGAACTGGCGCCGACGCACCACATCGTCGCGGTCGGACGCACCACCGGCGCGCTCGAAGAGGTCGACGACCGGGTCAGGGCCGCGGGCGGCGAGGCGACGCTGGCGCCGATGGACATCACCAACGAAGCCGCGATGGCGCAGCTTTGCCGTTCGATCCATGACCGCTGGGGCAAGGTCGACCTCTGGGCGCATACCGCGATTGAGGCGATGCATCTGACCCCGGTTCCGCATATCCACGGCAAGGACTGGGTGCGCACGCTCGCGGTCAACCTTGACGCGACCGTGCGGCTGATCGCCTTCGTCGCGCCGCTGCTGGGCGAGACCGGCACGGCGGTGTTCTTCCGCGACGATCACGCCGGCGAAAGCTTTTTCGGCGGCTATGGCACGACCAAGGCCGCGCAGATCGCGCTGGCCGAAAGCTGGCAGAAGGAAACCGCCCGGATCGGGCCGAGGGTGGTCATCACCGAGCCGCGGCCACTGGCCACCGCGATGCGCGCGCGCTTCTTTCCCGGTGAAAACCGCGCAGCCCTGATCCCGCCGGCGGATGAAGCCAGGCGTCTCCTGCCCGAAATCCTCGGCTGACCCCACGCGTCATTCCGGCAACAGGACCCGGACGGCGTGGCCCGATCGCCTCGCCTATGGGACGTTTCACCCCTGCCCGCTTGCCGCGCGCCCGCGCCTCGCCTATTGAGAACGGGGCAAATCGGGGCGAAACATGCGTATTCTAGTTACCAACGACGACGGCATCAACGCGCCGGGCCTGGCCGTGCTCGAAGCCATCGCCGCCGAGATCGCGGGGCCCAAAGGCGAGGTCTGGACGGTCGCGCCCGCGTTCGAGCAATCCGGCGTCGGCCATTGCATCAGCTACACCCGCCCGATGATGATGGCCGAGCTTGGCCCGCGCCGTTTCGCCGCCGAAGGCTCGCCCGCCGATTGCGTGCTGGCCGCCATCGGCGACGCGATGCCGGGCAGGCCGGACCTCGTGCTCTCGGGCGTCAACCGCGGCAACAACGCGGCCGAGAACGTGCTCTATTCCGGCACCATCGGCGCGGCGCTCGAGGCGGCGCTGCAATCCCTGCCGGCAATCGCCCTGTCGCAATATCTCGGACCCGAGACCCAGGAGCTCGACGACAAGTTCGAGGCCGGCCGCGCCCATGGCGCGGGGGTGGTCCGCGCGCTGCTCGACAAGGCGCCCTGGGATGCGGGCCATGCCTACCGGCTGTTTTACAACGTGAATTTCCCGCCGATCCCGGCCGCCAAGGTCAAGGGCGTGCGCGCGGCCACGCAGGGCTGGCGGCCCGACACCGTGTTCTCGACCGAGGCCCAGACCGCGCCCACCGGGCGGCGGTTTCTCTGGATCAAGGGCGGCCCGCAGCATGTCGCGACCGCGCCCGGCAGCGACACCGCGGTCAACCTCGACGGGTTTGTCTCGGTCACGCCGATGCGCGCGGACCTGACCGCGCACGACCATATCGACACTCTGGCAAAGGTCTTTGCATGACGCCTCCGGCCTACGACGCCGAGCACAAGATGCAGTTTCTGTTCGCCCTGCGCTCCAAGGGCGTCACCGACAAGCGCGTGCTGGCGGCGATGGAGGCGGTCGACCGGGGGCTGTTCGTCAAGGGCGTCTTTGCCGAACGCGCCTATGAGGACATGCCGCTGCCGATCGCGTCGGGCCAGACCATCAGCCAGCCTTCGGTGGTCGGGTTGATGACGCAGGCGCTCAAGGTCGAGCCGAAAAGCAAGGTGCTCGAGGTCGGCACGGGGTCAGGCTATCAGGCGGCGATCCTCGCCAAGCTGGCGCGCAGGGTCTACACCGTCGACCGGCACCGGCGGCTGGTTCAGTCGGCGCGCGAGATCTTCGACAAGCTCGACCTTCACAACATCACCGCGATCACCGGCGACGGCAGTTTCGGCCTGCCGGAACAGGCGCCGTTCGACCGGATCGTCGTCACCGCCGCCGCCGAAGACCCCCCAGGCCCGCTCTTGGCTCAGATGGCGATCGGGGGTATCATGGTCCTGCCGGTGGGCCAGTCGGACGCGGTGCAAAGCCTGATAAAGGTCACGCGCCACGAGACCGGGTATGAGTATGAAGAGCTGCTGCCGGTGCGTTTCGTGCCCCTTGTCGAAGGCTTGGGGTAGCGGTGCCGACCAGAACAGGCCGCCAGGGCGCCGACAGAGCGCCGCGGTAAATGAGGACGGCCAGACCGGCCGAAAGAGGATTAGAGCATGGGTTTTCCGAACGGACATTTTCCGCGCGCGGCGGTCGCGACCGCAGCGCTTCTGGCGCTGGCGGGCTGCGCCGACAATGGCTACGACGCCGACCTGCGCGGCATGGCCGGCGGATTTTCCACCACCGAGGCGGCGCTGAACGCGCGCACCGCCGCGCGGCCCGAGACGGACGCGCGCGGCGTGATCTCCTATCCGACCTACCAGGTCGCGGTGGCGCGGCGCGGCGATACGCTGGCTGATGTCGCCACCCGCGTCGGCCTGCCGGTCAACGACGTGGCCCGATATAACGGCATCCCGGCCGATACCGTCCTGCGCGCGGGCGAGATCATCGCGCTGCCGCGCCGGGTCGATGGCGCCAGCGCCACCCCCACCGCGTCGGGCACGATCGACGTGACCACGCTGGCGGGCACCGCGCTCGACCGGGTCGGCACCACCCCCGGCACGCCCGTCGCCGCGGCCCCCGGCGCCGAGCCGGTGCGCCACCAGGTCCAGCGCGGCGAGACCGCCTATTCCATCGCCCGGCGCTACGGCGTGTCGGTGCGCTCGCTGGCCGACTGGAACGGCCTCGATTCCGCCCTCACCGTGCGCGAGGGCCAGTATCTCTTGATCCCGGTGGTGCTGGAGCGCGCCGCCATGGCGATCGACGGCAGCCCGCCGGGCGTCGGCTCCGCAACCCCGATCCCGCCTTCCGCCGCCACCCCCCTGCCCGCCGAAACCGCGGCGCCGCTTGCCCCCGATGCGGGGCCAGCCTCGCCCGCGCTGGCCGAAACCCGCACCGCCGCCTCGTCGACGCGCATGGCGATGCCGGTCGACGGCAGGGTCGTTCGGGCGTTCGAGAAGGGCAAGACCGACGGCATCGACATCTCGGCAAACGCCGGCAGCCCGGTGCGCGCCGCCGCCGACGGCACCGTTGCCGCGATTACCCGCGACACCGATCAGGTGCCGATCCTCGTCATCAAGCATGCAGGCAACGTCCTGACGGTCTATGCCGGGATCGACGCGATCAACGTCAAGAAGGGCGACACCGTCAAACGCGGCCAGACCATCGCGCAGGTCCGCGCGGCCAGTCCGGCGTTCCTGCATTTCCAGGTGCGCGAAGGCACGCTGTCGGTCGATCCGATGGGCTATCTGAACTGAGGGCGCGGCTCAGCGCCCCTTGAACAGCGTCCCGAGGATGCCGCGCACAAGGCGGCGTCCGGTGGTGCCGCTCAATTCCTTGACCACTGCCGTGGTCAATGCATCCCCCATCCGTCCACCGGTCGACTTGCGTGACACCGGCTTGGCGTTGCCGCCGTCGCGCGGGTCGTAGCGCCGCGCCTGCCGGTATTCGCGCGCCTCGGCCTCGGCGGTCTCGAGCGCGCGTTCTTCCGCATCCGCAGCCTTGGCCGCGTCTTCGGCGCGCTTGGCAAGGATCTCATGCGCGCTTTCGCGGTCGATCCGGGTCTCGTATTTTCCCGCAACCGGCGATCCGGCGATCACCGCCATCCGCGTCGCCACGTCGATCGGGCCGAGATGCGACGACGGCGGGCGGATCAGGGTGCGTTGGGCCACGTCCGGCGCACCCTTGGCCTCGAGCATCGAGGTCACCGCCTCGCCGACGCCAACCTCGCGGATCGCGTCCTCGATCACGAAGTCCGGGTTGTCGCGGTAGGTCTGGGCGGCCTGACGCAACTCCTTGCGGTCCCTGGCGGTGAAGGCGCGCAGCGCGTGCTGGATGCGGTTGCCCAACTGGCCGAGGATGTTGTCGGGCACGTCGGCGGGGTTCTGGGTAATGAAATAGACCCCGACACCCTTCGAGCGGATCAGCCGCGCCACCTGCTCGACCTTGTTGATGAGGGCTTTCGGCGCGTCCTCGAACAGCAGATGCGCCTCGTCGAAGAAGAACACCAGCCTGGGCTTGTCCGGGTCGCCGACCTCGGGCAGTTCCTCGAACAGTTCCGACAGCAGCCAGAGCAGGAAGGTGGCATAGAGCCGGGGCGCGGCCATCAGGCGGTCGGCGGCAAGGACCGAGATCCGCCCGCGCCCGTCGATGTCGGTGCGCAGGATGTCGGCAAGCTCCAGCGCCGGTTCCCCGAACAGGTTCTGCCCGCCCTGATTGTCGAGCACCAGCAGCGCGCGCTGGATCGCACCGACCGACGCGGTCGCGACATTGCCGTAGCGCAGGCTGAGATCCTCGGAATTCTGCCCGACCCAGACCAGGAGCGATTGCAGGTCGCTAAGGTCCAGAAGCGGCAGACCCTGTTCGTCGGCGACGCGAAACGCGATGTTGAGCACGCCCTCCTGCGCCGAGGTCAGTTCCAGCAGCCGCGCCAGCAAGAGCGGCCCCATCTCGGCCACGGTCGTGCGGATCGGGTGGCCCTGTTCGCCGTGGAGATCCCAGAAGGTGACGGGGAAGGCCTCATAGCGGTAGTCGTCAAAGCCGATCTTGCCGGCGCGCTCGGTGAAGGCATCGTGCAGCTTGAAACTTTCCGACCCGGCCTTGGCCAGCCCGGCAAGGTCGCCCTTGATATCCGACAGGAACACCGGCACCCCCGCCGCCGAAAAGCCCTCGGCGAGGATTTGCAGCGTGACCGACTTGCCGGTGCCGGTTGCGCCGGCGATCAGCCCGTGACGGTTGGCGTATTTCAGAAGCAACCCCTGTTTGACGCCATAGCCGTCGCCGCCGCCGCCGATGAAAACCTTGCCGTCCATGCCCTGCTCCTGCCCGATCACCGTTCGGGATGAAAATACATTCTTAAGGTCTTTGTGCCACCGTGAATCCGTCCGGGTGCGCGTTCGTGTCGCTCGGGTGTTTCCTCCCTGTCAGACTGGCCGTGCCTTCGGGCACGGCCTTTTTCTCGGCAAGACCACGCCAGCGGGTGATGCTTCAAAAACTGCGAAAACCGCCCGCCGTGACTGTTGACCCCTGCGACCTTCTGTCGTAGCGTTTCGCCACAAGCCGGCCAGTCCGGCAGGGAGTGCAAAAAACGCGGAAAAAGGGTCCTTGCTGCGGGCCCTTTTTCTTTTCCGCCAGCGGACGGCGGCACGCCGGACAGGCTCCCGCGCGATCGGCAGATTTCCCCGACGCGGCCGGGACCGCCCAATTCTCGCCTGACAGCCAGGGTTGGCCGTGATAAGCAGCCGCAGACAAATTTCAACAACACGGGATACCTCGAATGGCAAACCTTCTCAAACCCCTTGGCCTGATTGCGCTGATCGCGCTGGCCGGCCCGGCGCTTGCACAGGATACCGGCATACCGCCGCTTGACATGGGCACCGAGGCTGACGCTCCCGCCGCCGCGCCGGAAGGCGAAGCGCAGGAAGCGCCGACCTATGTCGACGAGGTGTTTGACTCCTGGCAGCGCGAATGTCTGCGCCTGCCCGAAGGCGCCGGGCAGGACGACCCCTGCCAGATCACCCAGATGCTGTTTCAGGAAGAGGGCGGAACCCCGGTCGGCAAGATCACCATCGGTCGCCTTCCCGCGGGCAGCGACGCCGTGGCCGGGTCGACCATCATCGTTCCGCTGGGCACGCTTCTGACCGCGCAGCTGACCGTGGGCGTCGATAACGCGGCGCCCAAACGCTATCAGTATCGGTTCTGCGAAGCGATCGGTTGCGTTTCGCAGATCGGCCTGACCAATGCCGATATCGCGGCGTTCAAGGCCGGCAAGGTCGCCAAGATCACCGTCGTCCCGATGCAGGCGCCGGATGTGGAGGTCGCGCTGGAAGTGTCGCTGAAGGGCTTCACCGCCGCGTTCGACTCGCTGGTCGTGCCGGTGGTGCCGCCGGCGCCCGCTCCGGCCGCCGAGCCCGCAGCCGATCCCGCAGCCGACCCCGCAGCCGCGCCGGCCGCGCAATAAGCTCCGGACGCTGAAACATGAACCGCCGCGCAACGTGATTGCGCGGCGGTTTTTTCTTGCCCGTCGGGTGCGAACCTACGGCGCCTTTCCGAGCGCCAGCACAGCATTGAGCCCGCCAAAGGCGAAGGCGTTCGACAAGACCGCCGTCACATCCGCCTCGCGCGCCTCGTTCGGCACGACGTCCAGCACACATTCCGGGTCGGGCCGCTCGTAACCGATGGTTGGGGCGATCACGCCGTCGCGCAGCGCCATGATGCAGGCCAGAAGCTCGACCGCGCCGGTGCCGCCGATGATGTGTCCGTGCATCGATTTGGTTGAGGAGATCATCAGCCGGTCGGCATGGCTTCCGAACACCTCGGACACCGCGGCACATTCGATCCGGTCATTCGCGGTGGTTCCGGTGCCATGGGCGTTGATGTAGCCGATTGTCTCGGGGTCGATCCCGGCATCGCGCACCGCCCCGGCGATGGCGCGTGCAGCCCCCGATCTCGACGGCATCACGATGTCGGAGGCATCCGCCGTCATGGCGAAACCGGTCACTTCGGCAAGGATGTCTGCACCGCGTGCGCGGGCGTGCTCCATTTCCTCGAACACGAAGACCGCGGCGCCCTCGCCCTGGACCATGCCGTTTCGGCCCAGCGAGAAGGGCCGGCAGGCGTCATGCGCCATCACCCGCAACCCTTCCCACGCCTTGATGCCGCCAAAACACAGCATCGCCTCGGAGCCGCCAGTGACCATCACATCGGCCATCCCGGCGCGGATCATCATCATCGCCTGGCCCATCGCGTGGTTGGAACTGGCGCAGGCGGTCGACACCGCAAAGCTCGGCCCGCGCAGGTTCCACTGCATCGAGACATGGCTGGTGGCGGCGTTGGGCATCAGCTTGGGCACGACGAAGGGGTGAACCCGGTTCCTGCCCTCCTCATAGACGGCGCGGAAATTCTGGTCGGTGGTGGTCATCCCCCCGGCCGAGGTGCCTAGGATGACCCCGGCGCGGTCGGCCAGCGCGCCCGAAAACTCAAGCCCCGCCTGATCCAGCGCCTCCTGCGCCGACAACAGCGCGAACTGGGTGAAGCGGTCATAAAGCGCGACCTGCTGGCGGGTGAAGTGGTCTTCGGGCACATAATCGTGGATCTGTGCCCCGATCCGGATCGACAGCCTTTCGACGTCGCGAAACGCCAGGTCGGAAATGCCCAACCGGCCCTCGCGCATCGCCTCCAGCGTCTCGGGCACGTTGCGGCCAAGCGCGTTGATCGTCCCTGCCCCGGTGATCGCGATCCGTCGCACCCGGCGCCTCAGGACTTCTGATCTGCGATGAGCTGCTCGACCGCCGCAACGATCGCGCCGACCGACGAGATGTCGAACCCGCCTCCCGAGGGGGCGTTGGCGTTGAACGGCACCGAAATGTCGAAACGCTCCTCGATGGCGAAGATCACTTCGACCACGCCAAGGCTGTCGATGCCAAGCGCCTCGATCGTCTGATCCAATTCAAGCTCGGAGGGATCGCGGACCGCCTGCAAGGCAAGGATCTCGATCACGCTGCTCCGGATCTCGTCTGACATCTGGTCGCTCGTCCCCATCGCTCTGCGTGAGGCGTGTCTATTCGCTTTGACCCATCAGGGGAACAGCAAACCGCGCCCCGCGAAGGGGCGCGGCCCCGGTCAGCTTTCAAGCCCCGGCAAGGTCACGCCGGCGCGCACCAGAGCGTCCCAGACCATCGCATCGCGGCCATAGACATCCTCGCGGTAGTTCATCCGGCCACGCGCATCGGTAAAGGCGGTGCGATAGACCAGATGCACCGGAACCGGCGTTTCCAGCGAGATCCGTGTCAGCCGTCCGGTGTTCAGAACCGAGTGGAACGTGCCTACCGGATCGTCAGTCTGCTCGGCCAGCAGCGCATAGGCGAATTCGAACGGCTTTTGCAGGCGGATGCAGCCATGGCTGAACGCGCGACGCTCGCGCAGGAACAGGGATTTCGACGGCGTATCATGCAGATAGATGTTGTACTGATTGGGGAACATGAACTTGACCAGCCCCAGCGCATTGCCGTTGCCCGGCGGCTGGCGCAGATCATAGGGGAAGTTGGCCGGACTGTAGGCGCCCCAGTTCACCGCGCCGCGCGGCACCACGCGACCAGCGCCGTCGATCAGCTCCAGATGGCCTGCGCTGGCCCCCCCCGAGGCGATCATGCCCGGCAGGTATTCGCCCACGGAGATCGAGCGCGGCACGTTCCAGGCCGGGTTGACCTCCATGTATTCCATCACATCCGAAAACTCGGGGCTCTGGGTATTGGCGTATTGCTGGCCGATCACCGAACGGGTCTCGAAGGTGATCTTGCCGCCATCGACGATGCGGGCGGTGTAGTCGGTGAGGTTCACCCAGATATAGCGTTTGGAACGGTCGATCGACAGCCAGCGCTCGCGCTCCATCGCGACGACCACGGCTTTCAGCCGCTCGCTGATCGGCGTGTTGATCGCCGTGATGGTGTTCGGCCCGGCAACGCCGTCGGCCTCGAAACCCATGTCTTCCTGCACCATCTGAACCGCGCGCTGGATGTCGGCGTCATAGGTCATGGTGGCGGACCGTCCGAGATAACCCATCGCGATCAGCCGGTTGCGAAGCGCGACGACAGCCGGGCCGCTTTCACCCGGACGCAGCGCGCCGGCCTGCACCGTCGGACCCCAGCCACCGGCAGCCAGCAGCCGCTCAAGCTCGAGCTTCTTGCGCATCAGCCGGGCGTACTCCTCGGAGGTGGGCACCAGGCCGTGCATGAAGGCTTCGGGGTTCGGCGCCGCCATGAAGCCCTGCAACAACTCGGTCCCGTCGCGCCGGTTGGGATCGCGCGCCATGTTGCGGTCGATCTGCTTGGGGATCAGGATGCCGGTCTGGATCTGGTGGGCGTAGGTCAGGAACAGCGCGGTCAGTTCGACCTCGATCCGCCCAAGATCACGCTGGCTGGTGACGTTGCGCATTGAGGCAAGCAGCCGGTCGGTGTCGTAATAGGTCACCGGCAGGCCGTGTGCGTCGGCCGACCCGATCGCCTGCAGAAGCGCCACCAGACGGGCGCGCTCACCCTCGGACTGCCCGGTCCAGACCGGGGCATAGCCGTTGGAGCGATAGAAGGCCGCGACCTCTTCCTGATCCACCGCCGCTTCGGCCACCGCCTGCGCGAAGGCGGGAAACCGCATGTCGTAGCTGTCGGCCTGGGCTGGCGCGGCAAGGCCAAGCGCAAGCGCGGTCAGCGCGGGGATGAGAACGGATTTTCGCAGAGGCAGCAGCAGCATCTTGAGACCCTCGTTATGATACACTTGTTATGAAGGGGCAGATTCCCGGTTTCCTTCAATGTTGTAAGCCCTGCCGCACCTGTCCACTCACAAAGCCGCCAGCGGGCCCGATTTTGCATGGCTGCGGCATGGCTGCGACAATATGCGCGCGATTTACCACAGATTGACACCTTTCAGCAGGTTTTTGCCGATTTGGCTTGCTGCGCGCCTTTTCGGGAACAAACGGCTTGGACCGAGATTCGACCTGTGCCATAAACTTCACATCGTCTGGGGATGAGACTTCAAAGGGTCGTCAAGAATGACGGCCAGGGCAGATACGGGACGTACTGGGACAGATGACAGATACCAGCTCAAACGGCATCAGCCGTCGTGCGCTGCTGGGTGTATTCGCGGCAACAGCCGTGAGCGCAGCGCCGACATTCTCGAAAGCAGCAGGCTTCTTGCGCGGTGCAGGCGACATCAGGCGGATCGCGATGTATTCCGGTCGAACCGGCGAAATGGTCGACACGATTTACTGGATCGAAGGCGAATACATCAAGGACGCGCTGAACGAGGTCACCTATTTCATGCGTGACTGGCGCACCGACGAGACCCTCGGCATCGACAACCGCACCGTCGACATCATGGCGGCGGCGCATCGGCTTCTCGACGTGAACGAGCCCTATACGCTCCTGTCGGGCTACCGCTCGCCGGCGACCAACGCGATGCTCAGGTCACGCTCGCGCGGCGTGGCGCGGAACTCGCTGCACATGAAGGGTCAGGCAGCCGATCTTCGGCTCAAGGACCGCTCGGTCAACCAGATATTCCAGGCGGCGACCGCCTGCCGTGGCGGTGGCGTCGGCAAATACTCGGGCTCGGATTTCGTCCACATGGATTGCGGCGTGGTGCGAAGCTGGGGCGGGTGATACCTGTCACATCGGACAACGAAAGCCCCGGCCCCTGCGGTCGGGGTTTTCGTTTCAGGCAGCAGGATCGTTGTCGCCGCCCGCTCAGGACGACTTGAGCCGCCAGGGTTCGTTCGCCTCAAGATAGGCTTCCTGTTCCGGCGTCAGGTCGATGTGATCGAATCCCCGGATCATCGGGCGCAGGTGCGCGCGAAAGCCGTGGCCGACCGTCAGAAGGTAGACGTGGACGATGATGAAGGACAGGATCACATAGGCCACCAGCACGTGCAGGTTGGCCACAAGTGTCAGAAAAGCCCCGGAATTCGCCAGCGGCTCCCACATGCTGTAGGTCAGATACAACAGCCCGGTGATCCAGATCGCCGGGAACACCACCACCTTCATCATGAAGTAGGTCAGCACCTGCAACGGGTTGTGCTTGCGCCACAGCATCTTGCGATAGGGATGCTCCTCGCCGCGGAACACGCCCCAGGCATAGAACCGCGCGACCTTGAACAGCCCGTCGAACCTCGGCACGAACTGGCGCCAGTTTCCGGTGGTGACGAACCAGAAGATCGCGAACACCCAGACCGCCATCAGCACCAGCGCCGTGAGCGTATGCAGCATCACCGCCGGGCCGAACGGGATCAGGTTGTGCGCGCCGTTCAGGCCCAGCCCGGTGAACAGCAGGATGAAGATCAACAGCATCTGGGTCCAGTGCCAGAGCCGTTCGAACCGCGGATAGACCTTGACCAGACGCTTAGTCATGCGACGCTCCCTTCCTGCGGGCGATGAGGCGCAAGAGCGCGTGGCCGCCGACACCCAGCAGCACCGCCAGCACCATGAGCCGCCCGATCAGGCCAGCCGGCGAATTCGGATTTGCCCCCGGCATGTAGATGCCTGCCAGATCGGCCAGTCGCCCGTCCCGCGCATGGCAGGACGCGCAGTCCATCGCGTCTTCGGCCGGCGCGACCATGTGGGTGATCGGCCAATACATATAGGTGTCGACGAAGCCGTATTCGCCCGAATACTCGGCCCCCGCCGCCTTCATCCCGGCCTCGATCGCCTTGCCCCAGTCGAAGTTGGTCCAGAACGCAGTGTCGGTGTCCGGCCCCCAGGTATGGGTATAGGCCAGCGTGTTCAGCACGGAATCATAGGCCTGCCGCCCCTCCATCCGCTTGAACGGCCAGATCCGGCTGACGCCATCCTCGGGGTTGCCGTCGAACCGGTTGACCTCGACCACCGCCGTCGGGTCGATGATGTCACCGCCCAGGGTGTATTCGACCTGACCGTCGAACCAGGCATAATAGGGCACAACATCCTCGCCCCATTCGAAATCGCCCTTGGTCGACAGGTAGGTATGCAGCTCCTCGCCCGCCGACGAGGTAAAGCCGTGCTCGGCGATCGGCTTGCCGTCCGGCCCAAGTTTCCCGGCGGTCGACCAGTCCCAGACCGTCTTGGTCGGCACTCCGCCGCGCGCGAACGCAGGGATGTGGCAGGTCGAGCAGGCCACGACGTCGACGTGATCGTTGAGCTTGATGCCCATCAGCGTCGCCGGGTGCGGGTCGGTCGAATGGCAGCTTTCGCAGGTCGCCACGTCGCGCCGCGCGCCGGGCTTGCCGGTGCCGGTCGGGTCGGAGGCCAGCACGTCATAGCGGCTGCCGGCCCAGATGTGCTGGTCCGTTACGTGGCAGGTCGAACAGACGAAGTTGTGGCCGTCCGGCGACATGTGGACATCGACCGACCGGTCGGGCGCGAACAGGGCCGAACTGAGATCGCCGTGTTTCACGTTGTCGCCGCCACCGCCGTAGAAGTGGCAATTGCCGCAATTGTCCCGCCCCGGCAGGCCGACGCTTTGCGCCGCCAATGACAGGTTCACCGGCCAGGCCCGCGCGCCGGTGATCGTCAGGGTTCCCGGCTTCACCGGATCGAGCGGCGGGTTGCCGGCGGTGTCCGCGGCCTTGGTATATTGCCCCGAGCGGTCGTGACAGGCGAGGCAGTCGACGGCAGTCGATTGCGCTGGCGGCGGGCTCGACATGTCGTCCCAGCCATAGCCCGCATGGCACGAGGTGCAGCGCGCTTCGTTGCTGGCAACGTTGCCGCAGAACGAGTTGATGACGTTCGACTTGCCCAGTTCCTGCCCGGCGCTGGAGGTGAAGCTCCACGTATAATGGATCGAGTGCATCACCTGGTCGTCGGCTTCGGTGTGGCAACTGAGACAGGCGGCGGTCACGGCCGGGCCGGAGGTGAATGTCTGTTGCAGGATCCCGAACGCGCTGTGGTCCGCCGTGGTCGTATTGGCCAGACCGACCGGCGCGGGCGCCGGGGTCGGCGTATCGTCCTGCGCCATGACCGGCGCGGCCAGGACAAGTGCTGCGGCCAGGATCAGCCGGCATAGCGTCCGTATCATGCTGCCTCCTCGCCCGCGCACTGGCGGCTTGGTATTCCAGTTGAGGAATGTTGCGCCTTTTTCGCGCAAAACGCGAGGGCATCGTTTGACGCAGGGGCAAACTTCGGTTGGCCTGCTGCTTCACCAGCTTCGGGCATCAGGTTGTGGATCACGGCGAATTTCCGCGCCTGATGAATACCCTGCGCAGCGATGCCCGACCGAAGACGCCGGTTGACTTGACGTGATATCGCGGCTCTCAATCTGCTTTGTGAACAGGGGATATCTTCTTTCACATCCGCAAGTTGGGATGTGCATGGCCGATGGCTGCGGTGGTCAACATACGGGCGAAGGGGCGGGCATGGTATTTGAAAGCCTGAAGACCAGACAACGCGAGATCCGGGAGTCCTTTCCGCCGGATTTCGCGCTGAGAATCCACCGCGCCATAAGCTGGGCCGGGCGCGCCGAGCGCGAAGCCGACGATCCGGATGCGGCCTTCGTGTTCTGGTGGGTGGCCTTCAATGCCGCCTATGCAAACGACCTTGGCGAAGGAGAAGCGCGCGCCGAGTTCAAGGACTTCTTCGCCCGGCTGCACGCGCTCGACCACGACGGCAGGCTCTACAACGCGGTCTGGACCACCTTCTCGGGGAGGATCCGGGTGTTCCTCGAAAACCCCTATGTCTATTCGCCGTTCTGGAAGCACCACAACGGCAACCCCGACTACGCGGACTGGTCGGACCGGTTCCGGCGTGCCAAGCGCGTTTTTCATGCCGGGCTTGTCGGCAAGGACACTGCCCTGATCCTGTCGATGCTGTTTGACCGGCTCTATGTCCTGCGCAACCAGATCCTGCACGGTGGGGCGACCTGGAATTCAAGGGTCAACCGCGACCAGATCCGCGATGCCGCGGCCATCCTCGGCACGATGGTCCCGATCATGCTGGATCTGATGATGGACAATCCCCACAAGGACTGGGGCCGGCCCTTCTACCCCGTGGTCGAGGCCTGAAGCATGGCGTTTGCGAAGGGGCTCGACCTGTTGCGGCTGGCGGATTTCGCGACGGCGAGCCACCTCGGCGTGAGCCTCGAACAGATCCGCGACGAGTTCGGCGTCAGCCACCGCACCGCGCAGCGCATGACCGATGCGCTGGAAGACGCCTTTCCGAACGCCGTGCAGGTCATCGAGGACCGCGAGCGCCGGCGGCGCTGGATGATGCGGGAAGTGCCGCTGGCACGGCTCGCGCTGTCTGGCGAGGACGAACTGGAAGCGCTCGACCTCGCGGTTTCGCGGCTGCGCGGCGATGGCGACAGCCGCCAGGCCGCGGCGCTCTCGGCCCTGCGGCACCGGCTCGTGGCAGCGCTGCCGCCGCGCGCCGCCCGCCGCTATGAGGCCGACGCCGAGGCCATGCTCGAGGCGCACGGCATGGCCGCGCGGCCCGGACCGAATGTCGAGATCGACGACGCCGTGGCCGCGGTGATCGCCGAAGCCCTGCGCGGCCCCACCCGCCTTGCTTTCGGCTACCGGGGCCAGCGCCGGTTGGTCGAGCCCTACGGCATCCTGCTCGGCGCGCGGCGCTACCTCGTCGCCCGCCTTGCCGATGCCGATGGCGCATACAGGCATTTCCGCGTCGACCTGATCGAGGCCCCCGAGGATACCGGCGTCTGGTTTGCCCGCGACCCCGGCTTTACCCTCGCCGATCATGCCGCGCGCGCCTTCGGTTCCTATCAGGACGAGGATGAATATGGCGAGGTGGTCTGGCGCTTCCGCCCCGAGGCTTCCGACCGCGCCGCCGAATGGCGTTTTCACCCGCGTCAGCGGACCCGGCACCTCGACGATGGCAGTCTCGAGGTGCGGTTCAACGCCTCGGGCTGGCTTGAGATGGCCTGGCACCTCTATCAATGGGGCAACGCGGTTGAGGTGATCGCGCCGGAGGGTCTGCGGGTTCTGGTCGAGGGGCACCAGCGCAGCGATTTCCCCAGCCCTCCATGATGTTCACACTATGTTCGACAAAACAAGGTAAACCTGCACAAGTCCGCCCGACGATATGCCAAGTTTTGACACCCTTGCCGATTATAACCGAGTCGCGGGCCGAGAGGCTCGCCGCACGAGGAGATGACGAGTGACGATGTTGCGATTGATCCATTCCTCGGATCTCCATCTGGGCAAGCGCTTCGCGCGCTTCCCGGTGGAGATCAGCGGCCGCCTCACCGAGGCCCGTCATGGCATCCTGACCCGGCTCGCCCAGGCCGCGCGCGACGCGGGCGCGGGCCATGTGCTGGTCGCCGGAGACGTGTTCGACACCGAGACGCCCAGCCCGCGGGTGCTGAGCCAGGCCCTGGCAGCCATGGCCGACGACAGCGCGATCAAGTGGTGGATCATTCCGGGCAACCACGACAGCCTCGCGGCCGAAGGCCTGTGGGACGGCTTCTCAGCCGGCGCTCCCGTGAACGTTCATCTTCTGCGCAGCGATGACCCTGTTGAGATCGCTCCGGGTGCCTGGCTCCTGCCCGCCCCGCTGCCGAGGCGGCGTCCCGGCGCCGACCTGACCGAGCCGATGGACCGCGCCGCGACGCCCGAGGGGAGCCTGCGGATCGGCCTTGCGCACGGTCCGGTGACGGATTTTTCCGAGGAAGGCGAAAGCAGCGATGCCGTGATCGCGCCGGACCGTGCGGCACGCGCCGGGCTTGATTACCTCGCCCTGGGCGACTGGCATGGGCAGATGCGGATCGGCGAGCGGACCTGGTATTCCGGCACGCCGGAATACACCGATTTCCGTCACTCCGGTCGCGGCGCCTGTCTCTCGGTTTCCCTGACGCCCGGCCACCCGCCCGAGGTCACGCCGATCGAGACCGGCCAGTTCCATTGGCAGGCCCCCGACCTCGCGCTGCTGCCGGGCACAGACCCGGCGGCCGCGCTCGCAGCACTCCTGCCAGCGCAACGCAGCGCCCGGCGCGACCACCTCCTGAAGATCACGGCAACAGGGCGGGCAAGCCTGGCCGAACAGGCCGCCCTTGCCGCCGCCGCCCGCGCCGTGGACCCGGATTTCGGGCATTTCGAGCTCATCACCGACCGGCTCGCCACCGAATTCGCCGCCGCCGACCTCGACGCCATCGACCGCGCGGGTGCCCTGCGTCTTGCGGCCGAAAGCCTTGCTGTACGGGCCGCCGACGAGACCCGATCCGCCGAGAGCCGCCGGACCGCCGAGGCCGCGCTCAACCGTCTTTACAGCTACCTCCATGCCGAGGGTGCGGCATGAAGATCCTCTCCATCACCCTCTCCGACGTGCGCCGCTTCACCTCGCCCGTCACCATCGGCGGGCTCGAAAGCGGTGTGAATGTGCTGGCCGCACCGAACGAGAGCGGCAAGTCCACCCTTTTCGACGCACTCCAGGCGGTGTTCTTCCAGTCCCACCGCAGCCGGGCGAAGGAGGCCAAATCGCTCCAGCCCCACGCGGGCGGGCGGCCGACCGTGTCGGTCGAGATCGAACTGCCGTCGGGGCGCTACCGCATCACCAAGCGCTGGCTCGCCGGCGCGATGGCCGAGGTGCGCGAAGGCTCCCGGCTCGTCGCCAAGGACGATGCCGCCGAGGACTGGATCAGCGCCCAGTTCATGTCCGGTTACGCTGGTGGCCCGGCCGGGCTTCTCTGGGTGCGCCAGGGGGTGACCGCACTCGATGGCGACGACAGGAAATCCGCAGAGCCGGCCAGAACCGCCCGCCGCGACCTGCTGTCGTCGGTCGCCGGAGAGGTCGAGGCGATGACCGGCGGGCGGCGCATGGAACGCGCCCTGTTGCAGTGCAATGCCGAGCTGAGTGAACTGGTAACCAACACCGGGCGGGCAAAAGCCGGTGGCCCGCTCAAGACCGCGGAAGACGAGGTCGCCGAACTGCAAGGCCGCGAAGCCGAGCTTGAAGATCTCTCACGCGCGCTGGCGGCCGCGATCGAGGAACGGCGCAAGCTGCGGCGCGAGGCCGAGGAATTGCGCGACCCGGAAACCGCAACGCAGGCCGTGGAGAGCCTTGAAGCCGCCCGTGCGGCGCGCGATGCGGCGCGGCGACATGCCGATCTGCTGTCGCAAGCCCGCGAAAAGGTTGAAACGGCACAGCGCTCGGTCGAGCACGCGGCCGAACGTCGCGATGCACTGGACGGGCTTCAAAAGACCCGTGAAGCGGCGGCCAGGCAACTCGCGAATGCACAGGGTTCAGAGAACGCCGCCGGAAAGGATGTCGCCAGCCGCGACGCGGCCCTCGCCGAGGCCGAGACGGCCGTGACAGCGGCACGCGACGCGCTAAAGGCCGACGAGCGCCAGCTTGCGCGCGTGATCGCAGCCGAAGCCACCGCACGCGACCGTGAGCGGCGCGCCCGCCTCGACACGCAGATCGAAACCGCCGAGCGCCATGCCGATGCCATTGCAAAGGCCAGTGTCGAGGCCCGAAAGGGGCCGGATGCCGCGATGATCGCAGCGCTCGACCTCGCCCTCCGCGATCTGCGCGTCCAGGAAGCTCTGCGCGACCAGGCGGCGCTCACCGTGACCATGCGCTATGCTTCGCCCGAGGTTCCCCGCGTGCGCCTGGCAGAGGGTCCGGCCCTCGATGAAGCCACGCCCCACCCCCTGCCCGAGGGCGGCGCGCTCGACTTCGAGGGCATCGGCCAGCTCACCATCGCCCCGGGCGCGCGTGCCAGTCAGGCCCGCGACCATGACGACGCCGTCGCGACATACGAGCGGGCACTCGCGGCAGCCGGGGCCGAGACGATGGACGAGGCGCGCAAACTGGCTGCAGCACGGAAGTCCGCCGAAGACCAGCTTCGCGAGGCCCGCGCGGCCTTGGGAGGGGTCGCGCCGGACGGCATCGAGGCTCTCAAGGCCGAGCGCACCGCCCTTGGCGCGCAGGAGCCCGAGGCCTCCGTAAACGTCCCCGACCTGCCCGACCGGGAAACCGCCGAACGCGCCGTGGCAACGACCCGAACGGCAGTTGAGGACGCAGCGGCCAAGGCCGATGCGCTGAGCAAGGCGGCGCAGGATGCAAAGATTGCCCGCGCCAAGGCCCTGGCCCAGACCGAGGCGGCGCAGGACCGCCTGCGCTATGCCGAAGGCGCGCTTGCCGGGGTCGATATGGACGCCGAAACCACCGCCCGCGCCGACGCCGTGACAAGGGCCGAGGCAGCACTTGCCGAAGCGACCGAAAAGGCCAGCCGCCTTGCGGCAGAAGCGCCCGATCTTGCCACGGCCGAAGCCGGTTTCAAGCGCGCCCAATCGGCACTGGACGCAACCCAGGAGCGCCTGCGGGCGGTCGACCGTCGCCTTGCCGAGCTCGACACCACGATCGCGATGCGTGCCGGCGAGGGCATCGAGGAAGACCTCGCCGAAGTCCGCGACAGACTGGCCGAGGCGCGCGCGCGGCTTGATCGCTACAGCTTTGAGCGCGACATGCTCACATTGCTCCAGGCCGAACTCGAAGCCGCGCGCATCTCCGCCCGCGAGCATTATTTCGAGCCGGTCACCCGCGAGCTGCGCCCGCTGCTGCATGTGCTCTGGCCCGATGCCGAACTCACCTTCGACGACGAGACTATCCTTCCCACCGCGCTCACCCGCGACGGCCAGGAGGAGAGCCTCGAAGACCTCTCCGGCGGCACCCGCGAGCAGATCGCCCTGCTCGTCCGCCTCGCCTTCGCGCGCCTTCTGGCAGGCTCCGGCCGCGCCGCGCCGGTGATCCTCGACGACGCCCTGGTCTTCACCGACGACGACCGGATCGAACGGATGTTCGATACGCTGCATCGGCAGGCCGGGGACCTGCAGATCATCGTCTTCTCCTGCCGCCAACGCGCCTTCCGCGCGCTCGGCGGCAAGGTGCTCGGCTTCGAGGCGGGAACGCTTCCGCCAGAGGCGGGCGCGTGAACGGGACGGAACAAGGCTTCCGGCTCTCGGCGTCGGACCTGATGCGGTTCAAACAAGTCGGATGCGTCGGCCCATCGTCTGGAAGTCGACCGGGAGGGGCCGGAAACTGTCAGGGCTGATATCGACGGGACAAGAGCCGACGTTTCGCGCGAGGATGGGTTCGGCACGTCCGCGCGGAACAGGAGGCGGGGAATGCCACTGGCGCCCGGCGGTCCGGTTCTTGCTTGAAAGTCTACGAAAAAGGAGGTGGCGGTCCCGGCGCGATTCGAACGCGCGACCTTTCGCTTCGGAGGCGAACACTCTATCCAGCTGAGCTACGGGACCATCGTTTCCGTGCGGTTTTCTGTGCAAGCCAGAATTCCGCCCGGATCATATCTTCCTTTTCAACCTTTTGCACCCCTGACCAATCGCCTTCGGAGCGCGGTGCTCCATCCAGCCGGGCCACGGGTGCCTGCGGGCGGACATAAGGCATTCGCTCGCGGCCCGCAATTGCAAATTCCGCGAGGGCGGCCATCAGGACGACCCCCGACAACACACCATCGGGATGGGAAACCGGGCACGGTCGTATCACCCTCTGGCAGAAGCGGTCACTTCGTGAGAAAACATCGCAAGCACCGCGGAGGGCCAATGTCAGTCGAAACAGAGTTGCGCAGAGCCGCCAAGCTGGCGAAGACGGGAAAGACTATTGAAGCGGCCCGGCTTTACCGTGGGATTCTGGAGCGTTTTCCGGGGAACCTGCAAGCCCGTCGGGGGCTGCAGGCGCTTGGTCCGGTGACCGCGCGGCCATCGCGTCCGCCCGGCGGGAGCGCCACTCCCCCCGGCTATTGGGCGCTGGCACAGGCTTTCGAGAGCGGGGCGTTCCGCCAGGTCCTGACTGGCGCACAGAGCCTTGTGATATCGCACCCCGGACACGCGCCAAGCTGGAACCTTCTCGGCCTCGCACAGGCCAAGGCCGGCCATCACAAGGCCGCGGTCGCCAGCTATTCCCGCGCCATCGATCTGGATCGGACGCTTGCGATCGCGGCCCACAACCGCACCGCATCGCTGATCGCACTTGGACGGAGAGAGGAGGCAGCGGCATCGGCCCTGCTCACCGTGGCGCTCGCCCCCGATTTTGCCGAGGGTCACCTGTCCGCCGGCTTCGCCCTGGCCTCGATCGGCGAGGCCGACAAGGCCAAAGCACGGTTTCAGGCGGTGGCGCAGTCAGAAGCGCCCGCACCCCAGATTGCGCGCGCCATGATCGGTCTGGGGAACCTCGCGCTGGCGAGCAAGGATCACGACGCCGCAATAAGCCTTTTTCGCAAGGCAATCGCACTGCAGCCGGATGACATCGACGCGGTCAACAATCTTGGTGTCGCGCTGGACGCGCATGGCGATTTCGATCTGGCAATCGACGTTCTCGAATCTGCCTGCAAACGTCACCCCAACGCACAATCGCCGGCCAATAATCTCGTGGTATCGCTGGTCCATGACGGCCAGCTTCAGGCCGCACGCATTGCCGCTGAACGGGCGTTGGAAATAGCGCCCGACAATGCCAGGTCATGGACATACCTGGGAAAGTGCCTGACGGATCTTGGCGACCGCGACGCCGCCCGCGCCGCGATCAACCAGGCCGTCGCCTTGCATCCGCATCTGGACGGCGCGTTCATCGAGCAAATGCGGATCGACCCGCCGGTGCCAGGCAGCGCCGATCACGACCGGCTTGCAGCCATCCTGCGTTCGCCTGACTCCGTTCCGGTCGATGCGGTCGCGGCGGGATTCATCCTGTTCGGGCTGCATGACGCGCTCGGGGAAACCGAACATGCCTTCAAGTGGCTCGACGAAGCAAACCGGCGACGCCGCGTGAATGAACCCTATGAGATCGCCAACGACCGCCGCGTGTTCGCTGCCCTGAAGGCGCGGAGCGAGGTTCCATCCGATGCCGCGACGTCGCCCGAACCCAGCCGGACACGTCCCGTCTTTATCGTCGGCATGCCGCGCTCGGGCACGACGCTGGTCGAACAGATCCTTGCCCGACACAGCAGCGTCCATGCCGCGGGCGAATTGCGACATCTTGGGCGCACCATGAGCCGCATGGGCTGGACAGGCAGCGAGACCGGACGCGCGGCCGATCCTGAGGTGCTCGCGGCACTGCGGAACGACTACCTCGCCGTCATTGACAGGCTCGCGGGCGGGAAACCGGTAGTCACCGACAAGATGCCGCTGAACTTTCGCTTCCTGGGGTTCGCACTCGCGGCGATACCCGAAGCCCGCGTGCTGTTCACCCGACGCGATCCTCGTGCGACCTGCTGGTCGAATTACCGACAGAACTTTTCCGGAGGCGGAAATCGGTTCGGCAACAGCCTGACCGATCTTGGCGCCTATTACCAAATGCATCTGGACCTGATGGAAACCTGGATCGAACGCTTTCCGGACCGCATCCACACCGTCTGCTACGAACGCCTGACGACCGATCAGGAGGAACAGTCCCGCGCCCTCGTCGCGGCTGCGGGGCTCGAGTGGGAGCCGGCCTGCCTGGAGTTTCACAAGACCGACCGGATCGCGCGCACCGCGTCTCGCGATCAGGTTCGCCGCAAGATGTATACCGGCAGCTCCGAGGCATGGCGCCGTTATGAGCCGTTTCTCGGTCCGATGCTGGACGCGCTTCACGGATTGCCGGACTCGCATCTTCCCGCAACGTGAAAAGGGCCGCCCATCGGGCGGCCCTTTCGCAGAACGGTTGGCAGGATCAGCGCTTCGAGAACTGGAAGCTCTTGCGGGCCTTGGCCTTGCCGTATTTCTTGCGCTCGACCACGCGGCTGTCGCGGGTGAGAAAGCCCGCCGCCTTGAGCGCGGCGCGCAGCGACGGCTCATAGAGTTGCAGCGCCTTCGAGACGCCGTGCTTGACCGCGCCGGCCTGGCCCGACAGGCCACCGCCCTTGACGGTCGCCATCACGTCGAACTCGTTCTCGACACCGGCCACCTGGAACGGCTGGCGCAGGATCATCTGGAGCACCGGACGGGCGAAATACTTGTCCATTTCCTTGCCGTTGACGGTGACCTTGCCGGTGCCCGGCTTGATCCAGACGCGGGCGACCGCGTCCTTGCGCTTGCCGGTGGCATAGGCACGGCCGAGCGCGTCGCGCACCGGTTCGCGCGGAGCGGCGACGGTTTCGGTTGCGACGATCGCCGCCGGGGTGCCTTCGACAACCGCGCTCAGCTCATCGAGCGATTTGATCTCTTCAGCCATGATCAGCCCTCACGCGTGTTTTTCTTGTTCATCGATTTGACGTCGAGCACCTCGGGCGACTGCGCCTCGTGGCCATGCTCGATGCCGGCGTAAATGCGCAGGTTCGACATCTGCTTGCGCGCAAGCTTGTTGCCCGGAAGCATCCGCTTGATCGCAAGTTCGACGACGCGCTCGGGATGCTTGCCTTCAAGCATCTCGCCCGCGCTGCGCGACTTGATGCCACCCGGATAGCCGGTGTGCCAGTAGTGCAGCTTGTCGGTGCGCTTCTTGCCTGTCAGTTGCACCTTGTCGGCATTGATGATGATGACGTTATCACCACAATCCATGTGCGGGGTGTAGCTGGGTTTGTGCTTGCCACGCAGGCGCATGGCGACGATCGAGGCAAGACGGCCCAGAACAACGCCCTCGGCGTCGATAAGGATCCACTTCTTGTCGATGTCTGCAGGGGTCGCAGAAAAGGTTTTCATGTCTTTCGGCCCTTGGTGGGTTTCGGATTGCCGTGTTCTACGGGTTTCCTGCGCCCAGTCAAGTGCCGAATGGTCGATAAAACTTTGATAAACCAATGGCTTAGGTTTTAGGTATTATTTTACCCCACATATTTCGCCGTTTCCGTCGCAAGCCGCTCATTCCGGTCGGCAAATCTCGCCGCGCCAGATGGCGAGGGCCGTGCGCAGGGTCAGAACGATCACGACAAGGACCAGCACCGCCAGAACCCAAAGGCCCATGGTCCGGTGCGGCCCGGACTCCTCGAGCCGCCCGAACAGGAACGACGCCATCGACAGCGCGGCGAGGGGGAAGCTCAGTGCCCACCAGCTCAGCGCGAAGGGAAGCCCTGCGAGTTTCGGCACCTGCACCACCACCAGCGCCGCGAAGATATAGGCGGAATAGATCAGCGTGCGGGCAAAGCCGTCGATCACGCCGTTCATCCCGACATAGGCGACAAAGGCGACCGAGGGCGGCGCGATCAGGATCACCATCGTCGGAAACAGCCGCCCCGGCATCGGGTCGTGAAACACCAGCCGGTTCATCACCATGGTCAGAAGGATGCCCCAGAACATCATCCCGCCGGAGAAAAACAGCCACGAAATCTCGATATAGCCCATCCGCGCCCCGGCAATCGGCACGATCACGTTGCCCACCGCCGGGATGAACCAGGCGGGCGTCAGGTGGCCGACCTCAAAGCTGCGGTGGCTGATCCAGCCCGAGACCACGGCAATCGTCAGGATGCCCTGCCCCGCCACGCCGATCAGCCAGACCCATCCGGCAATCTCGGGCCGGCTTTCCAGCAGCGCCACCGACAGCAGCAGGAGCGAGATCGTCATGGTCGGGAAGAATGCCAGTTTCACCGGGTGGTGCCATTCCTCGATCACCGCGCCGGGATAACGCAGGAGCTTGGCGAAATAGACCAGCGCGATCAGCGCGAAGGCCACCAGCGACACCCAGAGCATCACGCCCGAAGCCAGTTCGGCCACCGGCAGGAATCGCCCGGCGGAATTGAGCGCCAGCGTCAGGCCGAGAAGCCCCATGACGATGGCGAAAAACGTGACCGGGTAGTGCTTCAACCGGCTGACGGGTGCGTCGTTCATGGATGGCCCTTTCAAATGTCGCGGCCCCGACAATGCGCAGCCCGCCCGCGCCGGGTCAACGCGGCAGAACGCTTCAGCGCTCGGGCGGGATCGAATAGGTCATCGAGGCGCGCGCGACCGGCTGATCGTGGCCCTCGGAATAGATCATCACGTCACCGACCGCGAGGACCTTGCCCAGCTTCAACAGCCGCGCCTCGGCGCGCAGGTTGGCGTCGGCCACGGGCTTGCGCATGAAGTCGATGGAACAGCTCGTGGTGACCGCGAGCGCCTTCGGCCCGATCATCGCCAGGATCGCAAGGTAGATCGACACATCGGCCAGCGCGAACATCGCCGGGCCGGAAACCGTGCCGCCGGGGCGCAGGTGCTTGTCCTGCACCAGTTTTCGCACCGTGATGTGCATCGGGGAGACGTCGAGGATCTCGAAATCGTCCGCCACCTGCGGAAATGCCTCGTGGATGAAGACGCGCAACTCGTCGAGGCTCATTTTCAGGCTCATGCTTTTCCCTCCCGCAATACGCGCCTATCGTGGGCGACGATGGCCCAGGAGGACAAGATGGCAGACCCGATTCTGATACGCGAGGACGCAGCGTCAATCGCACGGCTCACATTGAACAATCCCAGCGCGCTGAATGCGCTGTCCGATGACATGCTGGCCGCGCTCAAGGCCGAGTTCGCGCGGATCGGCGAGGATGCGAGCATCCGCGCGGTGGTGCTGGCCGGCAATGGCAAGGCGTTCTGCGCTGGCCATGACCTGAAGGAAATGCAGGCGGCGCGTGCGGGCGCGGACAAGGGGCGGGCCTATTTCCTCGACCTCTTCGCGCGCTGCGGCGAGGTCATGCAGATGATCCCCGCCCTGCCCCAGCCGGTGATCGCCGAAGTCCACGGCATCGCCACGGCGGCGGGCTGTCAACTGGTCGCTTCCTGCGACATGGCGGTTGCGGCGGAAGGCACGCGGTTTGGGGTGAACGGCGTCAACATCGGGCTGTTCTGCTCGACCCCGATGGTGGCGCTGTCGCGCAACGTGGCGCGCAAACAGGCGTTTGAGATGCTGACGACCGGCGAATTCATCGACGCGGCCCGCGCCCGCGAGGTCGGGCTGGTCAACCGCGTCGTGGCGCATGAGGCGCTGACGGATGAAGCGATGGCCTTGGCCGGAGTGGTCGCCGCCAAGCTGACCGCCGCCGTCAAGGTCGGCAAACGCGCCTTTTACGACCAGATCGGGATGTCGCTGGCCGATGCCTATGATCACACCGGGCGGGTGATGGCCGAGAACATGATGTATCGCGACACCGCCGAGGGGGTGCAGGCTTTCATCGAAAAGCGCAAACCCGACTGGGCGGGCAGCTAGGCGGGTTCCAGCACCTTGCCAAGACGCGGCAGGCGCGCCTTTTTCATCAGCTTGCGCATCGGCCAGGGCTCGCCCGACAGCCGCTCGGCCTCGGCGCGCACGGCTTCGGCCACCTTGCGGACAGTTTCCGGGTGGCTGTCGTAGAGCCCGCGCAGGAACAGGTCGGGCACTTCGCGCGCGATACCTTCCTCGGTCAGGGTGTGGCGGGGAAAGTCGCTGGTGTTCAGGGTCAAGAGGATGTCTGCCGACCCTGCAATCGCGGCGGCCAGCACATGCACGTCGTCAGGATCGGGCAGCCAGAGCCGCGCCAGATCAGCGCCGCGCGGGGTGATGGAGGCATAGGGCCAACGCGCCACAAGCGCCGCGATCTCGCCGCGCGCGATGGTCTCTTGCCCCGGTCCGAGCTTGGCCGCCGCCCGCGCCCATTCCTCAAGGATGCGCGGCGACCACAGCGGCTGAAACAGCCCCTCGGCGGCGACGCCCAGCACCACCTCGCGCATCACTGTCGGGTACAGCACGCAGGCGTCGATCAGCACCTTCACGGCAGCAGCCGGTAGAACAACGCCTTGAGATAGCCGCTTTCGGCCAGCGCCGGGTGCTGCGGATGGTCCGGCCCGGCAAAGCCGGTATGGATCAGTTGCGCCTGCCGCCCGGCGCGGCCGATGCCGCGACTGCTGGCGCTGCGGAACTTGTCGAGATCGGCGGCGTGCGAACAGGAACACAGCCCGAGATAGCCGCCCGGAGCGACCAGCGGCGCGGCCAGGCGGGCGAGCCGTTCATAGGCGCGGATCCCGGCGTCGAGCGCCTTTTTTGTCGGCGCAAAGGCGGGCGGGTCGCAAATGACCACATCGAACTCCGCGCCCTCGCTGGCGAGGGCTTCGAGCGTGGCGAATGCGTCTCCCTGCCGGATCGCGAAACGGTCAGAAAAGCCCGACCGCGCCGCGCCTTCTTCGGCCAGCGCCAGTGCCGCGACGGAGGAATCGACCGCCAGCGCGCCCGCCGCCCCGCCCGCAAGCGCAGCGAGGGAGAAGCCGCCGACATGGCTGAACACATCGAGCACACGCGCGCCCTTGGCCAACCCGGCGGCGAAGGCCTGGTTGGCGCGCTGGTCAAGGAACAGCCCGGTTTTCTGCCCGCCCAACAGGTCCGCCATATAGGTCGCGCCATTCATCGCCACCGGCACCGGGCCGTCGACCTTGCCGAGGATCACTTTGGTTTCGTCATCGAGCCCTTCGAGGCTGCGCGAACGCCCGGAGGCGCTCTTGACGATGGCCGACACGCCCGTCACCTCGGCCAATGCCGCGGCGAGCGGCTCCAGCAGAACCTCGGCCCAGGCGGCGTTGGGCTGGATCACCGCGACATCGCCGAAGCGGTCGATGACTACGCCGGGCATCCCGTCCGCCTCGGCATGGATCAGTCGGTAAAAGGGTTCTGCGAACAACCTCTCGCGATGCGCCAGCGCCGCCGTCAGCCGCGCGCGCAGCCAGTCCGGGCCGATCTCTGCGTCAGGGTCACGGTCCAGCATCCGCGCGAACAGGCGTGACTTCGGGTTGACGGCGACGGTGCCCAGAGGCGTGCGCTCGGCGTCTTCCAGCCGCGCGATGGTGCCGGGGGCCAGCGCCTGGGTGCGCCGGTCGGTCACGACCTCGTTGTCATAGACCCATGGAAAACCGTGGCGGATCGCGCGCGGCTGGACCTTGGGTTTGAGGCGGATGGTGGGGCGGTCTGTTGTCATGCGCCTTGACTACATGAGGCGCGTGAGGGCGAAAAGGCCGAAACGAAAAGCGCGCGCCGGGTTGGGCGCGCGCCTTTTCCCGTGTCTGTCAGCCGTCAGCCAGTGGCGCCAAGCTCGCGCCGCACCATGTCGGCCAGCGCTTCGCTGATCCGGCTGCGCTGGGTGATGCCCTGCGCCATGTCGGCGATCGCATCTTCGCTGGTATGCGCCTCGATCTTGAAGCCGACGGCGCGCGCGGGCTCGATCACGTCGCCGGTCGCGGCATCGCGCACCGCCATCGTCAGATAGACCTCGTGCGAGCCAAGGCCCGAAGGCGCGCTGAAGCGGGCCTTTTCGGTCAGGGCGTGGAACCGCGTGACCACGAAATCGAGCCTGACCTTGCGCGCACCGTTCAAACCCTTGACCGCGCCGGTGAGCGCATCGGTCACAAGCAAGTCGACCTGGGCGCGCCGATCGCCCCTCGGGTCTTCGCGCCAGACGATATCGGCGCGCGGCTTGTAGCTGTTCTCCTCGGACACCGTCAGGCTGTCGGGCACGGTGACATCGACCGCGACCACCTTGTAGTCGCGCGACAAGACCATCGGCGCGGCCACGCCGCCTGCCGGGCCGATCAGGGATTGAAAGGGCGAGGCGCGGGTCACGTCGCCGCCCCCTGCACAGGCGCCAAGCCCGAAGGCGACGACAAGCGCCAGGGCGACTCGGGTGGGTCTCATGTTCGTCCTCCAACATCCGGCCCGGTGCGGGCCTGCTCGTTTCCTGCCGGGACGTTCCCGCCGAAAGCGGGCGGAAATAAGGAAAAGAAAGGAAGATGATGTGGTTTACGGTGTATTGTGGGGCTGTGCGAAACAATTCATCGGCGGAAGGACGCGCGGGAAACCGGCATCGCCGAGTGTGTTAGCGCTAACCCTTGTTAGCGCTATCCCGTTGTGCTAGCCCACACCCGGAAGAACAGGATCACATCATGGCCTTGCACCCGAAACTCACCGACATCACCCAGCGGATCGTTGAACGCTCCCGCCCGCGCCGCAGCCAATACCTCGAGCGCATGGCGAGCGCCGCCGAAGACGGACCGAAACGCGCGCATCTGAGCTGCTCCGGGCAGGCCCACGCCTATGCCGGCGCGGGCGAGGACCAACAGTCGCTGGCCAAGGGCCGCGCCCCGAACCTCGGTATCGTCACGGCCTATAACGACATGCTGTCGGCGCATCAGCCGTTCAAGGATTTTCCCGACCTGATCAAGTCCGTGGCCCGCGCCGAAGGCGCCACCGCGCAGGTCGCGGGCGGCGTTCCGGCGATGTGCGATGGTGTGACGCAAGGCGCGACCGGCATGGAACTCAGCCTGTTCTCGCGCGACGTGATCGCGCTGGCCGCGGGCGTGGCGCTCAGCCACAACACATTTGACGCGGCACTGTTTCTCGGGGTCTGCGACAAGATCGTGCCGGGTCTGGTGATCGCCGCGGCGACCTTCGGCCATATCCCCGCGGTGTTCGTGCCCGCAGGCCCGATGACCACGGGTATCTCGAACGACGACAAGGCCAAGGTGCGCCAGAAATTCGCCACCGGCGAGGTCGGTCGCGAGGAATTGCTGGCCTCGGAAATGGCCGCTTATCACGGGCCGGGCACCTGCACCTTCTACGGCACCGCGAACTCCAACCAGATGCTCATGGAGTTCATGGGCCTGCACCTGCCGGGTGCGAGCTTCGTCAACCCCGGCACGGCGCTGCGCGATGCGCTGACCGGCGAGGCCACGCGCCGCGCACTGGCGATCACCGGGCTTGGCAACGACTTCACCCCGGTCAGCCAGGTGCTCGACGAAAAGGCTTTCGTGAACGGGCTGGTCGGGCTGATGGCGACGGGCGGCTCGACCAATCTGGTGCTGCACATGGTGGCGATGGCGCGCGCCGCCGGGATCGAACTGGCGCTCGAGGATTTCGCCGACCTCTCGGCGATCACGCCCCTGATGGCGCGGGTCTATCCCAACGGGCTGGCCGACGTGAACCATTTTCACGCCGCCGGCGGGCTGGGCTTTCTGATCGGCGAATTGCTCGCGGCAGGGCTCTTGCACCCCGACACCAGAACCGTCGCGGGCACGGGTCTTGCGGCCTATACGCAGGACCCCAAGCTCGTCGGCGACCGCGTGCGCTGGGAGCCGGGGCCGCGCGCAAGCCTCAACGACCGGATCGTGCGCCCGGCCACCGATCCGTTCCAGCCCAGCGGCGGGCTGGTGCAACTCAGCGGCAACCTCGGCCAGAGCGTGATCAAGATCTCCGCCGTCGCGCCCGAACGCCACGTGATCGAGGCCCCCGCGCGGGTGTTTCACGATCAGCACAGCGTGCAGGAGGCGTTCAGGGCGGGCAAGCTGACCGAAGACGTGATCGTCGTGGTCCGCTTTCAGGGGCCGAAATCGAACGGCATGCCCGAGCTTCACGCGCTGACGCCGACCCTGTCGGTGTTGCAGGATCGCGGGCTGCGGGTGGCGCTGGTGACGGACGGGCGGATGTCGGGTGCCTCCGGCAAGGTGCCGGCGGCGATCCATGTCTCGCCCGAGGCGATGGATGGCGGCCCGATCGCCAAGATCCGCGATGGCGACCTGATCCGGCTTGACGCCGACACTGGCCGGCTTGAGGTTCTGGCGGATGGTTTCGAGGCGCGCGCGCCCGTCACCGCCGATCTCTCGGGCAACCAGACTGGCCTTGGCCGCGAGCTGTTCGAGGTGTTTCGCCAGAATGTCGGCCTCGCGCGCGACGGCGCGGCGGTGGTTGTTTAGGAGGATGCCGATGCCCCCCCAAGAGGCCAGCACCCGCGCCGAAGAGATCTGCCGCCTCGCGCCCATCATTCCGGTTCTGGTGGTCGATGACGTCGCCCATGCCGCGCCGCTGGCGCGCGCGCTGGTCGCGGGCGGCCTGCCCACGCTCGAGGTGACGCTGCGCACCAAGGCGGCGCTCGACGTGATCGCGGCGATGGCCGAGGTCGCGGGCGGCGTGGTCGGGGCGGGCACGCTGATCACCCCGGCTGACGTGAAAGCGGCGAAAGCCGCAGGCGCGCGTTTTGGGGTTTCACCCGGTGCGACCGACGCGCTGCTTGACGCCTGTGAGGACGAGGGGCTGCCGCTTCTGCCCGGCGCCGCCACCGCCTCCGAGGCGATGCGACTGCTGGAACGCGGCTACCGCGTGCAGAAGTTCTTTCCCGCCGAAGCCGCTGGCGGCGCGCCGTTTCTCAAGTCGCTGGCCTCGCCCCTGCCGCAGATCCGCTTCTGCCCGACCGGAGGGATCAGCCCGCAAAATGCCGAAAGCTACCTCAGCCTGCCCAACGTGATCTGCGCGGGCGGCAGCTGGATCGCGCCCAAGGATATGGTGACCAAGGGCGACTGGGCCGGTATCGAGGCGCTGGCCCGCACCGCCGCCGCCCTGCCCCGCACCTGACTTCGGCCGCCGCGCCCAGCGTCTTTGCTCCACAAATACCTCCGCCGGAGGCCAGGACCTTTCTTCAAGGTCCTGTCTGGGTCGCCATCAGCGCCGCCCGCCTGCGCCGCCCCGGCGGCCACGCGGTGCGGCGATGCCGGTCAGACCTTCGCGCAAGACCTGGCTCATCGGGTGGTCGGGCGCATCCACCGCATGTATGTCGAACAGCGCCCTGATCTGGCGCGCCTCCTCGGGGCTGTCGGGCCGCGACAGCGCCCAGTCGAAAAAGATCGAGCGACATTCGACCTCGGTGATCCCGTCGATCCGATAGGCCTCGCGGATCAGACCGCGCGGATCGTAGTCTTCCGTGTTCATGCCTCCACCTCTCCGGGTTTGCGCGCGAGGATCGCCTCGATCGCCGCCTCGGCGGCGCGGCTTTTCGCGTCCACTGCCTCGTTCAGCGCCTCTATGCTGTCCATGCCGACCTCTCGCAACAGGAAATCGCGCCCGCCCTGCCCGATCGCCTCAAGGTCGAGCGCGCCGTCCGTCAGCAGCTTCGCCGCCGCCTGCATCGACCACATCAGCGCATAGCTGTCCTTCAACGCCGCCGCCTCGTCCCGGCTCATCCAGCCGATCTCGACCCCGGCCTCGATCTGCTCATAAACCCCGCGCGGCGTCGTAGGCGCCAGAACTGCAGCACATTGCGCCACCAGTTCGACGTCCTGCATCCGCCCCGGCCCGACCTTGGCATCGAGCGGCGCGCGGCCACCCTTGGCTTCGGCGATCCGCTCGCGCATTTCGATCACATCGGCAATGGTCTTGCCGGCGTCACGCGCGCGCGACAACACCTCGTCGCGGATCGCTTCAACAGCTATGCCGATCCCGGGGTTTCCCGCGACCGGGCGCGCGCGCGTCAGCGCCAGATGTTCCCAGGTCCAGGCCTCTTCGCGCTGATAGGCGCTGAAACTCTCAAGCGAGGTCGCTACTGGCCCCTGCCGCCCCGAGGGACGCAGCCGCATGTCGACCTCGTAGAGCTTGCCCTCGGCCATCGGCGCCGACAGCGCTGTCACCATCGCCTGCGTCAGGCGTGCGTAATAGGCGCGGGTCGCCAGCGGTCGGCGACCGTCAGAGCTTTCGACCCCATCGGGATCGTAGATCATGATCAGGTCGAGATCCGAGGTCGAGATGATGCTGCGCGCGCCAAGCGATCCCATTGCCAGCAGCACCGCTCCCTTGCCGGGGGCGGCCCCGTGCTTCTCGGCGAACTGGGCGCAGACCACCGGCCAGAGCGTCGCCAGAACCGCGTCGGCAAGGTCGGAATATTGCCGGCCCGCCTCGGGTCCGTCGATCAACCCGCGCAGGTGGTGCACGCCGATGCGGAAATGCCATTCCTTCATCGAGCGCCTTGCGTCGTCAAGCTGGCCCTCGTAATCGCCGCCCAACGCCTCGAGCCGCGTCGCCAGTTCGTCCGCCAGCGCCGCCTGCCCCGGCCAGTCGGAGAAGAAATCGCCGCCGATCACCGCGTCGAGCACCTGCGAATTGCGCCCGAGATAGACCGACAGCGCCGGTGCGGTGGCGGCGATGTCGACGATCAGATCGACCAGCGGCGGGTTGGCCTCGAACAGCGAGAAAAGCTGCACCCCGGCGGGCAATCCGCGCAGGAAGGCGTCGAACTGGGTCAGCGCCTCGCGCGGGCGCGCGGCCTTTTGCAGACGCGCCAGAAGGTCGGGTTTGAGGCGTTCGAAAATCCGCGAGGCGCGCACCGTGCGGCAGGCCGGGTAGTTGCGCCAGCGCGCGATCATTTCCTCGGTCTCGGGATCGAGATCCGGAACGCCGGATCTGGGCGTGTCGGGGGCGAAGAAGCCCTCGGTCAGGGTGTGAACCGCGCCGAGGGCCGCCGCAAGCCGCGCGCGCAGGGCCGCCGGGTCGCCCTCGCCCATCAGCGCCGCCAAGCGGGTGAAGCCGCCCACCGACATCGGCAGCTTGTGGGTCTGGGAATCGTGCACCATCTGCACCCGATGCTCGACCTCGCGGTGGTCGCGGTAGAACCCCGCCAACCGGGCCGCGACGTCGACCGGCACCCAGCCTTTTTCGGCCAGCGCGGCCAACCCGTCGATGGTGCCGCGCAGCCGCAACTCGGGGTCGCGTCCGCCGGCGATGATCTGCCGGGTCTGGGTGAAGAACTCGATCTCGCGGATGCCGCCACGCCCGAGCTTCATGTCATGGCCTTCCAGCACGACCTTCCCGCCCAACCCCTTGTGCTCGCGGATCCTCAGGCGCATGTCGTGGGCGTCCTGGATCGCCGCGAAGTCGAGGTGTTTGCGCCAGACGAAGGGACTCAGCCGCTCAAGGTAAGCCTCGCCCGCCGCGATGTCTCCGGCGCAGGGCCGGGCCTTGATATGCGCCGCGCGCTCCCAGGTTCGCCCGACGCTTTCATAGTAGGATTCCGCGGCACCCATCGACAGGATCACCGGCGTCACCGCCGGGTCGGGTCGCAGGCGCAGGTCGGTGCGAAAGACATAGCCCTCGCCGGTCATCTCCGACAGCATCGCCGACATGCGCCTTGTGGCGCGTATCAGGCTGGCGCGGGCATCGTGGAAATCCACCCGGTCATAGCGGTCCTCGTCGAACAGCATGATCAGGTCGATGTCGGAGGAATAGTTCAGCTCATGCGCCCCCATCTTGCCCATCGCGATCGCGACGGCACCGGCGGCGGTGGCAATGTCGTCCTGCGTGGCGCCGGGCAACTTGCCGCGCGCGATCTCGCGCCCGACATGGTGCTTCAGCGCCCGGTCGGTCGCCAGATCGGCAAACCGGGTCAGCGCGCCGGTCACTTCATCCAGACGCCAGACCCCGGCCAGATCGGCGACCGCGACCAGCAATGCCACGCGGCGCTTGGCTTGCCTGAGGCTCGTGCCCAAGGCGCTGTCCGTCTCGCCCTCGACACGGATCGCGTCGTCAAAGGCGGCCTCCGGGCCGATGTCGAAGGCCATGCGCAACCAGTCGGGATCGCGCTCGATCAGCCCCTTGAGGTAGGGGCTTGACCCGGCGGTGCCGCGGATGAGATCGACCAGTTCAGACGCGAGGTCGCCAAAGGGCGCGGCGGCCTCGTCGCCCTGATCGGCGTCGAACGGCAGCGGCAGGCGGGTGATGCGGGCGGCGAATGTCATGGCCGGAAGATGCGCCGGGGCCATGTGGCGGTCAAGCGGGGGTGGTCAAGCTGCGGCGGGCATGGAATATGGCAACAGGAGGTGGCGCATGTCGAAATCGCTGAAACGGGTGCGCGCGGCGCTGGAAGGTGGCGGCGTTGCGGCCGAGATCCTCGAGATGGCCGAAGGCACGCGCACCGCGGTGGAAGCCGCCAAGGCAGCGGGTTGCGAGCTTGACCAGATCGTGAAGTCGATCGTGTTTCGCGGCGAGGCCGACGGGCTGGCGGTGATGTTCCTCACCGCCGGCGGCAATCAGGTCGACCCGGCCAAGGCCAGCGCAGCGGCGGGCGAGGCACTGGGCAAGGCCGATGCCGACCTGATCCGGGCGCAGACCGGCTTTGCCATCGGTGGCGTCGCGCCCATCGGGCATCTGAACCCGATCCGGGCATTTTTCGACCCGAGGCTGCTGGATTTCGCCCTCGTCTGGGCCGCAGCCGGCACGCCGCGCCATATATTTGCCGCCGATCCACGCGAAATTCTTCGCCTGAGTGGCGCGCAAGTCGCGGATTTCATTTCATAATCCAAATTAATGTGAACCGACTTCACATTTTTTCTTGAATCCCACCGGGCTAATGCCAATCTGTTCAATGTGAAAGAGCTTCACATACCCTCACTTCCGAAAGGAGCCATCAATGTCTACCGCCACCGAATTCGACCGGCCCGATCCCCGAGGCTGGTTCAACAAGTCGGAAGCCTGGCTGGACGAGCGCGGCAAAGGCGCGTGGATCGCAGTCATGGTTCTGGGCTTCATCGCCTTCTGGCCAGTCGGTCTGGCCGTTCTGTTCTACATGATCTGGAGTAAACGGATGTTCAACAAGTCCTGCGGCCACGGTCGCACCCACATGCACCGCCACGCCGAGCGGATGAATCGCCGTCACGGCTTCAACTCGTCCGGCAACACCGCGTTCGACGCCTACAAGGCCGAGACGCTGCAACGCCTGATGGACGAGCAGGAACAGTTCGAAGCCTTCCTCGAACGGCTGCGCGCCGCCAAGGACAAGCGCGAATTCGACCAGTTCATGGACGACCGCGCCGCTGCGCCCCGCAACGACAAGGCCGGCGACGAGGACGGTGCCGACACGCAAACCGCCTGACCCTCTGGGGCGGCCCCACCCGGGCCGCCCCGCAACGCTGTCGAGGACCACATGCAGATGTCCAATGCCCTCTGGGGCCTGCCCGATCCGGATACGCAGGCCGAGTTCTACGCCGATGTGCCGACCAAACGCGCGATTGCATGGGTGGTCGACACCATCCTGATTCTGGCGATTGTCGTTCTGCTGTCGCTGCTCACGGTCGGGGTCGGCTTTTTCTTCTTCGGTTTTCTGATGCTCGCCGTCAGTTTCATCTACCGGGTCGTGACGCTGGCCAACAGTTCCGCGACCCCGGGAATGCGCATGACCGCGATCGAGTTTCGCAACCACAAGGGCGAACGCTTCGATTTGACCACCGCCGTTCTGCATACGCTGGGGTTCACGGTGTCGATCGCGATGGTGCTGCCGCAGATCGCCTCAATCATCCTGATGCTGACCACGGCGCGCGGTCAGGGGCTGAGCGACATGCTGCTGGGCACCGCCGCCGTCAACCGAAACGCCCGAAGCTGAGATCGGCGGATGTTCACGAAGACGCGCGGGGGGGTTGGCGGATTGCCTGTCTGTTGATACGCTTGAGCCAACCGGGCCTATTCACTGATCCAAGACCGACGCCGCACCATGCGCCATACCCTTCCGCTTGCCCCGCAATTCTATGTGACGGCGCCGCAGCCCTGCCCGTATCTTGACGGGCGGATGGAAAGGAAGTTGTTCACCGCATTGCAGGGCGAACAGGCGGGCGAGTTGAACGACGCGCTGTCCAAACAGGGCTTTCGCCGCTCGCAGAACGTGCTCTATCGCCCCTCCTGCACCGAATGTTCGGCCTGCCTGTCGGCGCGAATCCGGGTCGCGGATTTCAAACCCTCGAAAAGCCAGCGTCGCGCCGCGAGACGCAACTGTCACCTGACCCGGCGCACCCGCGCGCCCTGGGCGACCGAAGAGCAGTATGAACTGTTTCGCCATTACCTTGACCACCGCCACGCCGATGGCGGCATGGCCGACATGGACGTGTTCGAATTCGCCGCGATGATCGAGGAAACGCCGATCAAGAGCCGGGTGATCGAGTATTCCGCGACCGGAGACGATGGCCGCAAGAGCCTCGCGGCGGTGTGCCTGACCGATGTGCTCGATGACGGGCTGAGCATGGTCTACAGTTTCTTCGAACCGGCCCGCACCGGCGACAGCCTCGGCACCTACGTGATCCTCGACCACATCGAACTGGCCCGCGACGCAGGTCTTCCTTACGTCTACCTCGGCTATTGGGTCCCCGGCAGCCCCAAGATGGCCTACAAGGCGCGGTTTTCCGCGCTCGAGGTCTATACTGGCGGCCAGTGGACGGAACTGGCCGACCCCAAAGCGTTCTCGTCCGCGCCGCATCCGTTGTCGAACGACCCGATCGCCGAACAGGTCGCCCAGATCAACCTGCCCGGCGCTTCTGCGGTGCGGCGATAGGGCGGGCGAACCCCCGATCACATTCGGAAAATTGCGCCGTGCAAGGCCCAATCGGAACAATAAATCCGAAATAATGCCCGCTGCGACACTTTATGCAGGCATTTCGGCATTGACGCCCCCCGCACCCGCTCATAATGTCGCGCCACAACGAAAAGGAGCCCCGCTATGCGGCGCATTCTCGTAATCGTGGAAGATTGGCGCATGGGACGGTGACGTAGCCCTCATATGACCCCGTGCGCCCCCGCCAGATCGGGGGCTTTTTTTTCTGATGAGCGTGGAACGGAGAGAACAATGACACGTCAGATGACCGGAGCGAAAATGGTGATACAGGCCCTGAGGGATCAGGGTGTTGACACGGTATTCGGATACCCCGGCGGTGCCGTTCTTCCGATCTATGACGAACTGTTCCAGCAAAACGACATCCGCCACGTCCTCGTGCGCCACGAACAGGGCGCGGTGCATGCCGCCGAGGGCTATGCCCGCTCGACCGGCAGGCCGGGGGTGGTTCTGGTGACATCGGGTCCGGGCGCGACCAACGCCGTCACCGGGCTGACCGACGCGCTGATGGACTCGATCCCGATCGTGGTGCTGACCGGCCAGGTTCCGACCTTCATGATCGGCACCGACGGGTTTCAGGAGGCCGACACCGTCGGCATCACCCGCCCCTGCACCAAGCATAACTGGCTGGTCCGCGACACCGACAAGCTGGCCGAGACGATCCATCAGGCCTTCCACGTCGCCAAGGCCGGTCGCCCCGGCCCGACGCTGGTCGATATTCCCAAGGACGTCCAGTTCGCCACCGGCACCTATACCCCGATGGCCAAGGCGCGGGTCAGTCACTATCAGCCGCAGGTCAAGGGCGACACCGACGCGATCACCCAACTGGTCGCGATGATGGAAGCGGCCGAACGTCCGATCTTCTATACCGGCGGCGGCGTGATCAACTCCGGCCCCGGCGCGAGCCAGCTTCTGCGCGAACTGGTCGATGCCACCGGCTTTCCGATCACCTCGACCCTGATGGGTCTGGGCGCCTACCCGGCCAGCGGCAAGAACTGGCTCGGGATGCTGGGGATGCACGGGCTTTACGAAGCCAACATGGCGATGCACGGCTGCGACCTGATGATCAACGTCGGCGCGCGGTTCGACGACCGGATCACCGGCCGGCTGGACAGCTTTTCGCCGGGCTCGAAGAAGGCGCATATCGACATCGACCCGTCGTCGATCAACAAGGTCATCCATGTCGACGTGCCGATCATCGGCGACGTCGGCCATGTTCTCGAGGACCTGCTGCACATCTGGAAGGCGCGCGGGCGCAAGGTGCAGAAGGAAGCGCTGGGAAAATGGTGGACGCAGATCGAGAAGTGGCAGGCGGTGAAATGCCTGACCTACACCAATTCCGACAAGGTCATCAAACCGCAATATGCCCTTGAAAGGCTTGAAGAACTCACCCGCGACAAGGATCGCTACGTCGCCACGGAAGTGGGCCAGCACCAGATGTGGGCGGCACAGTTCATGGGCTTCGAGGAGCCGGGCCGCTGGCTGACCTCGGGCGGGCTGGGCACCATGGGCTATGGCCTGCCTGCCACGGTCGGCGCACAGATGGCGCACCCGGACAGTCTGGTGATCAACGTCGCGGGCGATGCCTCTTGGCTGATGAACATGCAGGAAATGGGCACGGCGGTGCAGTTCCGCCTGCCGATCAAGCAGTTCATCCTGAACAACGAACGCCTCGGCATGGTGCGCCAGTGGCAGCAGCTTCTGCATGGCGAGCGCTATTCGCAGTCATGGTCCGAAAGCCTGCCCGATTTCGTGAAACTGGCCGAAGCCTTCGGCTGCAAGGGCCGGATGGTGAAAGACCCCGCCGAGCTTGACGACGCGATCAAGGAGATGCTGGCCTATGACGGGCCGTTCATCCTCGACGTGCTGGTCGAGAAGCACGAGAACTGTTTCCCGATGATCCCGTCGGGCGAGCCGCATAACAAGATGCTGCTGGGCGATGCCTCGACCGACGACGCGATCGGGTCGTCCGGTGCGGTTCTGGTTTAAGGAGAACGGATAAATGGCTGCCCTCAATATCAAAAAAGGCTCCACCCGCAAATCGGCCTATGAGCTGCGTGACCCCAATGTCGAGGTCGACGAGCGTCACACGCTGGCGGTTCTGGTCGACAACGAGGCGGGGGTTCTCGCGCGCGTGATCGGGCTGTTCGCGGGCCGGGGCTACAACATCGAAAGCCTGACCGTGGCCGAGGTCGACCATACCGGCCACATGTCGCGGATCACCATCGTCACCACCGGAACGCCGGCGGTGATCGAGCAGATCAAGGCCCAGCTTGGCCGGATCGTGCCGGTGCACGGCGTCCATGACCTGACGGTCGAGGGCGCGTCGGTCGAGCGGGAACTGGCACTGTGCAAGGTGTCGGGCACCGGAGAAAAGCGGGTCGAGGCGCTGCGGCTGGCCGACATCTTCCGCGCCAACGTGGTCGATTCGACGCTGGAGAGCTTCGTGTTCGAGATCACCGGCACGCCCGAGAAGATCGACGCCTTCACCGACCTGATGCGCCCGCTCGGCCTGGTGGAAAGCGCGCGCACCGGGGTCGCCGCGCTCAGCCGCGGCGCGAAGTAGCGCTCAGGCGACGATCCTCAGACCTGCGCCCGATGCGGTGGCCGGAGGCTTTGCCCCGGCCAGGATCGCGCGCGGGTCGGTGCCGGGCTTGCCTGCCCGCAACGTGCTGATTTCACGCACATATCGCACCCCGTCCGTGACCTGAAGGCGGATAGTCACCTCGTCGCCCGGCTGCATGATGTCGATGCCGTCCGGCATTGCCACCTCGGGTCCGAGAAAGGCCAGCGGCCCCTGATCCTCGCACCAGATGACGCCCACGCCCGCCTGGGGATTGTGCCAGAGAACCAGTCCGATCAAGTCTGCCTCCTGCGGAACATCCGCGAAAAAACCATGTTTCCGGGCAGGTTATCGCGCCTGTCCTCACCCCGAATGAAATAGACGGGGGGTGACAGGCGCTCAATGATCGAAGTCAAGCCCGGCGGATTTCCGCGTGATCTGTGGCAGATCGGTCGATCAGCGCCAGAGCGCCGCGACAAGCCCGCCGATCAGCGCCGCATCGGCCGGGCGCGAGAGGCTCGGCGCGTGGCCGCAATCGGCGAATTCGGTGACGCCGGGCCTCGGCCCGCTCGCCGCCATCTCGGCGACGATCCGGCCGGTCAGGATGTCCGACGTGCCGCCGCACAGCACATGCGTCGGCGTCTCGATCCGCGCCCAGCGGTCCCAGCTTGTCAGTTCCGGCCGCGAGGCGTCGAACTGCACCACGATGCGCGGATCGTAATGCAGCGTCAGGGTGCCGTCCGGCAGCCGGCGCAGCGAGGTGCGCGCCATGCGCCGCCAGAAGGCCTCATCCGCCGGTCCGAACGGCGCGTAGGCCGCGCGCAGCCAGTCCTCGCCCTCGGCATAGCGGGAAAACCCGGCCAGCGCGCCGACATAGGTCAGGATGCGCTCGATCGCCGGGTCGGGAAGCTCGGGGCCGATGTCGTTGATGATCAGGCAGGTCAGCCGGTCTGCCGCCGGACCCGAGGCCACCCGCATCCCGATCAGCCCGCCCAGCGAGGTGCCGAGCCACCCGGCGCGGTCGATGCCGTAGCGGTCGAGCAGGTCGAGCGCGACGCCGGCATAGTATTCGACGGAATACTCTGCCTCGGGCGTCTCGGCCCAGCTTGACAGCCCGCGCCCGATCAGGTCGGGGCAGAGCACGAAATAGCGGTCCGACAGCGCCGATGCGATCTCGTCGAAATCGCGCCCGGTGCGCGCCAGCCCGTGCCACATCACCAGAGGCGGCGCGCCGGGGTCGCCCCATTCGGTGACGTGGATTTCGTGGTCCATCACCGGGACGAAGGAGAACCGCGGCATCCTCATGCCCGCGCGCCGTTCTGCATGATCGTGCCGACGATGCCTTTCGGGAAGAAATAGACCAGGAGGATGAAGATGATGCCCAGCCAGAACAGCCAGCGGTCGGGGTTCAGCAGGTCGGGCAGCAGCGGCACATGGGTCACCGCCTCGGCCGCTGCCCCCATCAGGTCGCGCAGGTAATACTGCGCCAGCACCATCAGCACCGCACCGACCACCGCGCCCCACATCGTACCCATGCCGCCGATCACCACCATCAGAAGGATGTCGATCATGATGGCGAAGGACAGCGCTGTATCCGGGCCGGTGTAGCGCAGCCAGACGGCATAGACCGTCCCTGCCAGCGACGCGACCAGCGCCGACAGGCAGAACACGAAAGTGCGGTAGGCGACGACGCGGTAGCCGATCGCTTCGGCGCGCGCCTCGTTCTCGCGGATCGCAACCAGCACGGTGCCCAGCGGCGAGACGGTGATACGGAACATCACCGCGAACAACACCAGCGCGCTGACGAAGACGAAGTAATAGGCCGCGATCTTGCCGTTCAGCTTGACGCCGAACAGCGTCGCGACCTTGCCCGCGTCGTCGGTGAAAAGCTTGGTCGCGGGCTTGAAGATGTCCGGAGCACTATAGGTCAACCCGTCCTCGCCGCCGGTCAGGTGCGACAGTTGCGAGGCCAGCACCAGAACGACCGAGGCCGCCGCCAGCGTGATCATCGCGAAAAAGATCGCCTTGACGCGCAGGCTGATCAGCCCGATCGCCACGGCGACAACCAGCGACACGCCCGCCCCCGCCAGCCCCCCCAGCGCCACCGCGTCCCAGCCCGGCCCCATCTGTTTCAATGCAATCGCGGCACCATATGAGCCGAAGCCGAAGAACATCGTATGGGCGAAGCTGACGATGCCGGTATAGCCGATCAAGAGGTCATAGCTCGCCACCAGCACGATGAAGATGCAGATCCGCGCCGCCACTTCCAGCGCGCGGACGTCCTGAAACAGGAACGGCGCGAACAGAAGCAGGGCCGCGATGATCACGACGGCGAGCTTGACGCCGCGTGCCCCCAATGTGTCGTGCTTGCCCATCATCGCCTCACTTCACCGCCGGGGCCAGCCCCTTGGGGCGCCACATCAGGATTGCCATCATCAGGATCATGTTCGAGGCCAGCGCCAGCTTGGGCGCGAGGTAGCCGACGTAATTCGCCGTCAGCCCGACGATGATCGCGCCGAGCAGCGTGCCCCGGATCGAGCCAAGCCCGCCGATGATGACGACGATGAAGACCACGATCATCATCTCGCCGCCGAGCGCCGGGGTGATCAGCGTCTCATACCCCGCCCACATCGCACCGCCGAGTGCCGCCAGCGCCGAGCCCAGCATGAAGACGCCGATGAACAGCCGGTTGATGTTGAAGCCAAGGCTTTCCACCATCTCGCGGTTCTCGACGCCGGCGCGGATCAGCAGACCCACCCGGCTGCGGTTCAAAAGCAGATGCAGGCCGATGAAGATTACCACGCCAAGCGTGAAGGCGAAGGCGCGGTAGACCTCGATCGTGACATCGCCGATGATCCACGATCCTTCCAGGAAATGCGGGCGCGGCACCGTCACCGGGGTGCCACCCCAGATCGCCAGGATCACCTGCTCGGACACGATCAGCGCGCCCATGGTGATCAGGATCTGGCGCAGGTGGTCGCGGTAGACCGGGCGGATGATCACGGTTTCGAACAACCACCCGGCGACAAGGCCGAACCCGATCGCGGCGATGAAGGCAAAGCCCAGAGCCATCGCGTTCAGCACCACGCTGTCGGCGGCGAGCCAATGGCGCAGCGCGATCAGGACCGAGGCGGCGACGAAAGCGCCGAAACTGATGAAGGCTGAATGGCCGAAGTTGAGCACGTCCATCAGCCCGAACACCAGGCTGAGGCCCGAGGCCATGAGAAACACCATCAGCCCCATCGCGAGCCCGGCGACCGTCAGCGTCACCCAGGACGAGGGCGCGCCGATCAGCACGAAGGCCAGCGCCGCCAGAGCCACCGGAAGCAGGTTTACTCCGCCAAAACGTCCGATCCCATCAGCCAGTCTGTCCATGTCGTTCCCTAGGTTGCGAGGCCAAGCAGGCGGTTCTGAAGGTCGGCGTCGGCGGCGAATTCGGCCATCGCGCCCTTGTGCACGACGCGACCGTCCTCGATCACCGCCATGTCGCGGCCAAGGCTGCGGGCGAAGTGGAAATTCTGCTCGACCAAGAGGATCGTGGTGGTCCGGGCGATCTCGCGAAACGCGTCCGCCATCGCCGAGACGATGGATGGTGCCAGCCCCTTGGTCGGCTCGTCGATCAGGATCAGCGCGCGCGGCTCGACGATGGCGCGCGCCACCGCCAGCATCTGTTTCTGCCCGCCCGACAGGCTCCAGGCCTGTTTCGTCCAGAATTGTTCGAGCGCCGGGAAAAGCTCGTAGATCCGCTTGAGCCGCGCCTTGTCGAACTTGCCCTTGGCGGTGGCCAGCACAAGGTTTTCCTCGACCGTCAGCCCGCCGAATATCCCCATGTTCTCGGGCACATAGGCGATGCCCTTGCGCGCAATCGCCGCCGTGCGCTGGCCCGAAATCACCTCGCCGCCAAAGCTGATCGTGCCGGCGCGCGGCACCCACAGCCCCATGATCGAGCGCAGCGTCGTGGTCTTGCCCGCGCCGTTGCGCCCCAGCAGCACGAAAACGCCGCCCTCGGGCACCGCAAAGCTGATGCCGTGCAGCACCGCATATTGGCCGATGTCGGTGTGGACGTCGTCGAGCGTCAGGAGGCTCATGCCGTCTCCTCCGTCGAGGTGCCGAGATAGACGTCGCGCACCACCTGGCTTTGCATGATCTCGGCGGGCGGGCCGTCGGCCAGAAGCTCGCCGTTGTGCAACACGATGATGCGGTCGGCCAGCTTGCGGATCACGTCCATCTTGTGCTCGACCAGCAGCACGGTCTTGGTCGGGTCGGTCTTGATCGTAGCGATCAGGTCCAGCACGTCGGGCGCGTGGTCCAGCGACATGCCGGCGGTCGGTTCGTCGAACATGTAGATGTCGGGCTCCATCGCCATCAGCAGCGCCACCTCGAGCTTGCGCTGGTCGCCATGCGGCAGGGAGGCGGCGGGCTGGTGTGCCAGCCTGGTCAGGCGGGTCGCCTCGAGGGTGCGTTCGGCCGCCTCGGTCAGGTGGTGAAAGCCCTTGACCGGGCGAAAGAACCGCCAGCCGTAGCCGGCGCGCGCCTGCACCGCGAGGCGGATGTTTTCCAGCACGCTGAGTTCGGGAAAGAGGTTGGTCAGCTGAAACGCCCGGCCGATCCCCTGACGCGCCCGCGAGGACGGGGCCATTCTGGTCAGGTCCTTGCCATCCTTGAGGATCGTGCCGGAGGTGGCGGTCAACTGGCCCGAGATCAGGTTGAAATAGGTCGTCTTGCCGGCGCCGTTCGGACCCACGATGGCGGTCAGCTCGCCGGGGCGGAAGGCGCAGGACACCCGGTTCACCGCGACATGGCCGCCAAACCGGATGGTCAGGTCGCGGGTTTCAAGAGAGGGTGTTGTCATGGGGGTCGTCCGCCGGGTCATCGCTCTGCGGGAACCCCGGCCCGGATCGCGCCGGGCCGGGGAATGGCGTCAGTCGTTGGTGCGACCGATCGGGATGTCCATCTCATCGGCTTCGATGATGCGGACCAGTTCGGGGATCGCCCACTCGACATCCTCATCGACGCGGATGCGGAAGTGCACCATGCTCTGCAGCGCCTGATGGTCCTCGGCGCGGAAGGTCATCTCGCCCTTGGGCGTGTCCCAGGACATGCCCTCCATCGCCGTGATGAGGTCTTCGGTCTCATAGCTCGCGGCGGTTTGGAGCGCCTTGACCACGGCGAGTGCTGCCGTCATGCCACCGGCGGTGAAGAAGTCGGGCGGGCTGTCAAAGCGCTTCATGTGCTCCTCGACCAGCCAGTCGTTCACCGGGTTGTCGTAGGCCTCGTAGTAGTAATAGACCGCGCCTTCCATGCCGGGAAACCGCTTGTAGGTCGGCAGCACCGGCAGGATATGCCCGCCCATCGAGATCTCGATGTCGTAGCGGCCCGGCTCCATCGCGAGGATCTTGCCCGGCGCATCGCCGCCGCCGGCGACGTAGATCAGGATGACCTTGCGGCCTTCCTTGTCCTTCAAGGCGTTGAACATCCGTTCGGTCGCGGCGGTGAAGTCGGCGGTGCCCTGCGGCACGTATTCTTCGGTGACGACCGTGGCCCCGGTGCCGTCCAGCGCCGACTTGAAGGCGGCGATGCCCTCGCGCCCGAAGGCATAGTCCTCGGCCAGCGTCGCGACATAGAGGTTCTCGTCAGGCTGGAGCGCCAGCGCCTGCGCCTGCATGTCCATCGACGAGTTGCGCGAGGTCTTGAACACGAAGCGGTTGCTGTCCGGCCCGGTCAGGCTGTCGGCCACGGCAGGCTCGACGATCAGGATCTTGCCGTATTCCTCGGCAATCGGCAGCATGGCCAGCGTCACGCCGGACGAGGTGGCACCGACGGCCAGAAGCACGCCGTCGTCGCCATAGGCCTCGGCCAGCACGGCGCGGGCGACGTCGGGCTTGAACTGGGCGTCCTTGATGATGATCTCGATCGGGCGGCCGTCGATGGCGTTGGTGCCACCGGTGGCGTATTCGATGCCCATCTCGAACCCGGTCTGGGCCTGACGCGAAAACGCCTCGAGGCTGTTGCCGGACAATCCGTGCACCAGCGCGATCTTGATCGGGTCCTGGGCGGCGGCGGGGCCGGCAAAGGCAACGGCGCCCGCAAGCACGGCCGCGAGCCGTGTGAATGCTTTCATGGTATCCTCCCTTGTCGACTTCGGGCGGCTGTTGTGCCGGGCCGAGCGGTCGTCTAGTTTGTGCAGGCAACATTCAGCACAGACCGGTCCGGGGCAAGATCGTGGAAATACCTAAGCCAGAGCAGGATCCCTTCGCGGGCGGCTCGCTTGCCGAACTGGCCTATCTCTATGCCCCGATCGGGCTGGTGGTGACGGAAAACCGGGTGATCCGCGACTGCAACACCGCCTTTGCCGAGATGTTCGGCTATTCGCGCGAGGCGCTGCGCGACCAGCTTTTCGTGATCCTCTATCCTTCCGACGACGAGTTTCGCAACATCCGCGACCGTGGCGTCAAGCAGTTGCAGGAGACCAACCGCTACTGGGACGAGCGCGTGATGGCGCGCAAGGACGGCACCCTGTTCTGGTGCCGGGTGCGCGGACATTCCTTCACCCCCGACGCGCCCCTGCAACGCGCGGTCTGGAGCTTTGCCGACCTGTCGCCAACCCGCCCCTACTTTCCCCTGACCCGACGCGAGCGCGAGATCCTCAGCCACCTGTCCGAAGGCCTGTCGAGCAAGGAGATCGCCCGCCACCTCGACATCTCGCACCGCACCGTCGAGGTCTACCGCGCCAAGCTCCTGAAGAAATTCGAGGTCAAGAACACCTCGGCCCTGTTCAACGCGCTGGGCGCGATCGAGGGCGATCACATCATCTCGCACGGTCCCGCAACCTGACCGCACAGGCCGCGCGCCACTGGCCGGGTGGCGCAATGCCCTTGAAACCCTCACCGTGCCGTGTGTAAATCAGCATTCTCTATGCATGATTGGGGAATGACGTGCTCGACCTTGCCAATATCCGCGATGAACTCGCCAAACACTACGACCTTGCGCCGAACCCGGAGCTTGCGTCGCAGATGGGCGAGATCTACGCCCGCATGGACCGGGTGGTGAACCCGGTCGAATGGGCCGTCCACGCGCCTTATGTCGCCGCGATCAACAAGCTCAAGGCGGAAAAGAACGCGGTGATCCTCGCGCATAACTACATGACGCCCGAGATCTTTCACGGCGTTGCCGACGTGGTTGGCGACAGTCTGCAACTGGCCATCGCCGCGACCAAGGTCGAGGCCGATGTCATCGTGCAATGCGGCGTGCACTTCATGGCCGAGACCTCGAAGATCCTGAACCCCGGCAAGACCGTGCTGATCCCCGACATGGCGGCGGGCTGTTCGCTGGCCGAAAGCATCACCGCCGAAGGCGTCGCCGAGATGCGCGCGCGCTATCCGGGTGCGCCGGTGGTCAGCTACGTCAACACCACCGCGGAGGTCAAAGCCGCCTCCGACATCTGCTGCACCTCGTCCAACGCGGCCCAGATCGTCGCCGCCCTGCCCGAGCATACGGTCATCATGACGCCCGACCAGTTCCTCGCCCAGAACGTCGCCAACCTCGTGCCCGAGAAAGAGGTGGTCTGGTGGGCCGGCTCCTGCATCGTGCATGAGCAATACACGGCAAGCGACCTGCGCGAATACCGCGCGCTGCACCCCGAAACCCGCATCATCGCCCACCCCGAATGCACCCCCGAGGTGATCGCAGAGGCGGATTTCTCCGGCTCGACCAGCGGCATCATCAAATACGTCACCGACGAAAAGCCGAAAGAGGCGATGCTGGTCACCGAATGTTCGATGGCCTCCAACATCGCCGACAGCCTGCCCGGCGTCGATTTCGTCGGGCCGTGCAACATGTGCCCGTTCATGAAGAAGATCACGCTGGAAAAGATCCTCTGGTCGTTGCACAGCGGACGCGAAGAGGTCATCGTCGCCCCGGAGATCGCCGTCAAGGCGCGCCGCGCGGTCGAGCGGATGATCGACATGAGCCGCGAGCTGGGGCTTTGAGGGCACGTATTTGACCGAGACCATCGAGACCGGGCGCATCGTCATCGTTGGCGCGGGGCTCGGCGCACTCTATGCGGCGCTTGAGCTTGCCCCCCGCCCGGTCCTGATCGTCTCGCCCGAGACGCTGGGTCAGGGTGCCTCGTCGGCCTGGGCGCAGGGCGGGGTTGCCGCCGCGATGGACCGCACCGACAGTGCCGAGGCGCATGCCGCCGACACGATCGGCGCGGGCGCGGGCACGGTCGATGCCGAGGTCGCGGCGATGGTCACCGCCCATGCCCGCGAACACATCATCGACCTGACCGACAAGGGCACGCCGTTCGACCGCACCCCGGATGGCGGCTATGTGATGAGCCTCGAGGCCGCCCATACCGCCGCACGGGTGGTGCGGGTCAAGGGCGATCAGGCCGGTGCCAAGATCATGGAAACCCTGATCGCGGCGGTGCGCGCGGCGCCCTCGGTGCAGGTCTGCGAGCGCACGATGGCGACCGGGCTCGAGGTCGTGGCCGGCCGCGTCACCGGCGTCCATGTCCGGGCCGCCGACCGTGACACCGAAACGGTTCTGTTGCGGGCACCGGCGGTGCTGCTGGCCGGTGGCGGATCGGGCGGGCTTTACGCCATCACCACCAACCCGCCGCGCATCCGTGGCCAGGTGATCGGGCTGGCGGCGCGCGCCGGGGCCGTGGTCGCCGATGCCGAGTTCGTGCAGTTCCACCCGACCGCGATGGACGTGGGCGAAGACCCCGCGCCACTGGCCACCGAGGCGCTGCGCGGCGAGGGCGCGCAGCTGGTCAACAAGGATGGCGCCCGCTTCATGCTGGCGCTCGATCCGCGCGGCGAGCTTGCACCGCGCGACATCGTGGCGCGCGGGATCTTCGCCGAGACGCAGGCCGGACGCCGCCCCGCGCTGGACACCCGCGAGGCGATCGGGGCCGATATCCTCACGCGCTTTCCCGGCGTGGTCGAGGCCTGCCGGCGCAACGGCATCGACCCGGTGACCGGGACGATCCCGGTCGCCTGTGCCGCGCATTACCACATGGGCGGGATCGCCGTTGACAAGATCGGCCGCGCCAGCCTGTCCGGGCTCTGGGTTTGCGGCGAGGCGGCCTCGACCGGTCTGCACGGCGCCAACCGGCTGGCCTCGAACGGGCTGCTCGAGGCGCTGGTCTATGCCCGGCTGGCATCGCACGACATCGCGACTGAGGTCGCCCTGGCCGAGACGCCCGAGGTCGTGCTGGCCTTCGCCGAAGGCGGTAGCGACGGCTTCTCCGAGGCATCGGTCACGCGGCTGCGCCAGACCATGACCGACCATGTCGGCGTCCTGCGCGATGCGGCGGGGCTGACCCAAGCGCTGGCGAGCATCGCCGCGCTCGAGACCGAGGAATCGCAGTCACAGACCTTCGCCAACATGACCGCCACCGCCACGCTGATCGCCGCGGCCGCGCTTGCCCGCACCGAGTCGCGCGGCGGGCATTTTCGCACCGATTTCCCCGATAGCGACCCGGATCAGGCGCATCGCAGCCGGATGACACTGGACGAGGCGCTGGCGATCCGCGCCCGCTGCGAGGAGGCACAGCCATGACCACCACCCTGCCCGACCTCGTGCTTGAACCCATGGTGCGCGCCGCGCTGATCGAGGATCTCGGCCAGTTCGGCGACATCACCACCCGCACGGTGATCCCCGAGGGCGTGACCTACCGCGCCCGGCTCAACGCCCGCGAAGACGGGGTGGTGTCGGGGATGCAGATCGCGCGCATGGCGTTTCATCTGGTCGATCCGGCCTTGCAGATCGAAACTCTCTTGGCCGACGGTCAGCCCTGCACCAAGGGCCAGAGCCTGATGACAATCGAGGGTTCAGCCGCCTCGATCCTGTCGGGCGAGCGGGTGGCGCTCAATTTCGCCGGGCGGCTTTCGGGCATCGCCAGCCTGACCGCACTCTACGTGGCCGAGACGCGCGGCACCCACACCCGCATCACCTGCACCCGCAAGACCACGCCGGGGCTTCGGATCGTCGAAAAGCTGGCGGTGCTGCACGGCGGCGGCTTCAACCACCGCTTCAGCCTGTCGGACGCGATCCTGATCAAGGACAACCACATCGCCGCCGCCGGTGGCATCAAGGCGGTGCTGGCGGCGACCAAGGCCAACGCGAGCCACATGGTCCGGGTCGAGATCGAGGTCGATCGACTCGACCAGCTTGCCGAAGTGCTGGACATCGGCGGGGCGGATGTGGTGCTGCTCGACAACATGGACCCCGACACGCTGCGCGAAGCGGTAGCGATGGCGGCGGGCCGCGTGGTGCTGGAGGCGTCGGGCAACATGACGCTCAACCGCATCGCCGAGGTCGCGGCGACCGGGGTGGATTACATCTCGTCCGGCGCGCTGACCCATTCGGCGCGCGCGCTCGACCTCGGGCTCGACTTCTGAAGCGGCCCGCAACCCCTTGACGAAAAAGAAAAAGGGACGCCACGTGGCGCCCCAGTTTCGCTGATAAGGCTCGTCATTGTACCGCCCGGTTTCTGCCTGCGGCCCTATCCGCGTCAGGGGCGAGCGCACCCGCCCCCGTGTTCGAGCGGGGCGCGCGATGCGCCCCGCTGTATTCCTCAGCTACACCCGCTCGTGGACCCACAGGTGTTGCACTTCATGCAGGTGCCGTTGCGCACCAGCGTGTAGTTGCCGCAGTCGTTGCACGGGTCGCCCTCGTAGCCCTGCATCCGCGCCTTGGTGCGGGCGTCCATCGTGGTGATCGTGCCCGAGGCGATGGCGGTTTCCGACACCATGGTCTCGAACGTCGTCGACATCGCCGCGGCAGGCACCAGCGTGTGCAGCGCGCCGACCGGGTCGGCCCCGTTCTGATACGCTACCGCACCGTTGGCGCCGCCCTGCAGCACGATCAGCTCCTGCGGCATACGCTTGCGCAGGTAGCCCGATGAGCTGATCTGCTTGAGCATTTCAAGCGACCGGGTCGCCGCCGTTGGCGACAATTCCTGCACGTTCTCAACGCCTTCCTCGACGCCCCTGCCAAGATCGTCAAAGCTCGCACCCTCGGGTTTCACATGCGCGAGGTCGGTGCGGTCGAGGTAGCTGACCGCCAGTTCGCGGAAGATATAGTCGAGGATCGAGGTCGCGTTCTTGATTGCGGCATTGCCCTGGACCATACCGGCCGGCTCGAACTTGGTGAAGGTGAAGGCGTCGACGAATTCCTCCAGCGGCACGCCGTATTGCAGCCCGACCGACACCGCGATGGCGAAGTTGTTCATCATCGCGCGAAAGCCCGCGCCTTCCTTGTGCATGTCGATGAAGATCTCGCCCAACTGGCCGTCGGCATATTCGCCGGTGCGCAGATAGACCTTGTGGCCGCCGATGATCGCCTTCTGGGTATAGCCCTTGCGCCGTTCCGGCATCTTCTCGCGGTGCGAGCGGACGATTTCCTTGACGATGACCTTCTCGACGATCTTCTCGGCCAGCACCATGGACTTTTCGTGGGCGGTGCCGTTGGCCAGGACCTCTTCGGCCTCCTCGTCATCCTCGACCAGCGCCGAGGCCAGCGGCTGGCTGAGCTTGGAGCCGTCGCGGTAGAGCGCATTGGCCTTGATGCCCAGCGACCACGACAGCTCATAGGCGCTCTGGCAATCGGTGATGCTGGCGGAGTTGGGCATGTTGATGGTCTTGGAGATCGCGCCCGAAATGAAGCTCTGCGCCGCCGCCATCATGTGGATGTGGCTTTCCGTCGACAACACCCGCTTGCCGGTCTTGCCGCAGGGGTTGGCGCAGTCGAACACCGAGTAATGCGCCTCCTTGAGGAACGGCGCACCTTCGAGCGTCATCGCGCCGATCGCGTGCAGGTTCGCGGCCTCGATGTCGCCCTTGCTGAAGCCCAGATGCCGCAGCAGGTCGAAACCCGGCTCGTTCAGCTTGTCGGCCGGGACGCCGAGGGTCTCGGTGCAGAAATCCAGCCCCAGCGTCCACTGGTTGAAGACGAAGCGGATGTCGAAGGCCGAGTCCAGCGCCGCTTCGACCTTGTCGATCTCGGCCTCGCCGAAGCCCTTGGCAATCAGCGTCGTGCGGTTGATCCCCGGCGCATTGCCCAGCGTGCCGTGGCCGACCGCATAGGCGACGATTTCCTCGATCTGTGCCGGGCCATAGCCCAGCTTTTCCAGCGCCGCCGGCACCGAGTGGTTGATGATCTTGAAATAGCCGCCACCGGCCAGTTTCTTGAACTTGACCAGCGCGAAATCCGGCTCGATCCCGGTGGTGTCGCAATCCATCACCAGCCCGATCGTGCCGGTCGGCGCGATCACCGAGACCTGCGCGTTGCGATAGCCGTATTCCTCGCCAAGGCTCAGCGCCTCGTCCCAGGCGGCCATCGCCAGGTCGACCAGCCGGCTGTCGGGGCAGCTGGCATGGTCCAGCGAGACCGGCTTGACCGCCAGCGCCTCATAGCCCTCGGTCGCGCCGTAAGCGGCGGTGCGGTGGTTGCGGATCACCCGCAGCATGTGCTCGGCGTTGCGCCCGTAGCCCGTGAAGGCGCCAAGCTCGCCCGCCATTTCGGCCGACGTGGCATAGGAGGTGCCCGTCATGATCGCGGTCAGCGCACCGATCAGCGCCCGTCCCTCCTTGGAGTCGTAGCCAAACCCCATCTGCATCAGAAGCCCGCCGACATTGGCATAGCCAAGCCCCAGCGTGCGGAAGTCAAAGCTGCGCTGCGCGATCTCTTTCGACGGGAACTGCGCCATCATCACCGAGATCTCGAGCGTGATGGTCCAGATCCGGGTGGCGTGCATATAGGCTTCGGCGTCGAACTCACCATCCTTGAGGAAGGTCAGCAGGTTCATCGAGGCGAGGTTGCAGGCGGTATCGTCGAGGAACATGTATTCCGAGCACGGGTTCGAGCCGCGTATCGCACCGTCTTCCGGGCAGGTATGCCAGGCGTTGACGGTGTCGTGGAACTGGATACCGGGATCGGCGCAGGCCCAGGCGGCGTGGCCGATCTGTTCCCACAGGTCACGCGCCTTGATGGTCTTGGCGACCGATCCGTCGGTGCGGCGGATCAGCTCCCAATCGGCATCGTCGCGGACCGCTTGCAGGAAGGCGTCGGTCACGCGCACGGTGTTGTTCGAGTTCTGGCCCGACACGGTGGCATAGGCTTCGCTGTCCCAGTCGGTGTCATAGGTCGGGAACTCGATCGAGCCATAGCCCTGCTTGGCGTAATCCAGCACGCGCTTGACGTAAGTCTCTGGGATCGCGCATTTTTTCGCGTCGCGAATCGCCGATTTCAGGGTTGGGTTGACGGCCGGATCATAGGCGTCCGCCTCGGCGCCGTCCCAGGCGCGGATCGCGGCGAAGATCTCGTTGAGCTGACGCTCATGCATCTTGGAGCCGGCCACGAGCGAGGCGACCTTCTGCTCTTCCTTGACCTTCCAGTTGATGAATTCCTCGATATCCGGGTGGTCGCTGTCGACGATCACCATCTTGGCCGCGCGCCGCGTGGTGCCGCCCGACTTGATCGCGCCGGCAGCGCGGTCGCCGATCTTGAGGAACCCCATCAGGCCCGAGGATTTGCCGCCGCCCGAAAGCTGTTCGCCCTCGGCGCGCAGCGACGAGAAGTTGGTGCCGGTGCCCGAGCCGTATTTGAACAGGCGCGCCTCGCGCACCCAAAGGTCCATGATGCCGCCATCACCCACCAGATCGTCCGCGACCGACTGGATGAAACAGGCATGCGGCTGCGGATGCTCATAGGCCGAGGCCGAGCGGGTCAGTTCCTTGGTCTGGTAGTCGACGTAGAAATGCCCCTGGCCGGGGCCGTCGATGCCGTAAGCCCAGTGCAGTCCGGTGTTGAACCATTGCGGCGAGTTCGGCGCACCCATCTGGGCGGCCAGCATGTAGCGCATTTCGTCGAAATAGGCACGCGCATCGGCCTCGGTGGTGAAATAGCCGCCCTTCCAGCCCCAATAGGTCCAGGCCCCGGCCAGCCGGTCGAACACCTGCCGGGCCGAGATTTCGCCGCCGCTGCGGGCTTCCCTGGGCATGTCCTTCAGCGCAGCCTCATCCGGCACCTGCCGCCAGAGAAACTCGGGGACGTCCTTTTCCTTGACGGGCTTCAGCGCCGCCGGGATACCGGCCTTGCGGAAATACTTCTGTGCGATGACGTCCGAAGCGACCTGGCTCCAGCCCGCGGGCACCTCGACGTTGTCGAGCTTGAACACGACCGTTCCGTCCGGGTTGCGGATCTCCGACGATGTGGTGGTGAATCCCAGACCCTCGTATGCGTCTTTGCCGGCGGTGGTGAATTTTCTTTCGATCTTCATGTGCCCCATCGTTCCTTTATCTTGCGCCCTGCCCCGTCTTGTCGGCGGGGTTCGGGCCTGTCCCGTCAAACCATCGTGCAAGTCCCCGCAGGGAAGGAACAAGACAACAGAGCTCGGGCGCTGGCCACGGCTCGGGCCAACGGAAAACCTGTCCCCGGCAAGGGATTCGGTGAGGTGTGTTTCAACTTGTTCCCAGCCTGCCCGCACCACTACATCTGGTATCGCGCCGACTTGCTCGCACAACCTGACGTGTGGCCCCCCCTCGGTCAACGGAATTGTTAGGGATTTGTCAGGCTATTTCTGGTTGACGTGAGCGGCTTTGGAAGGGTCGGCTCCGGCCCCCCTCGCAGTGAGTCGGAAAACGCGCCGGTATTTCAGGCGCTTCCCCGCAGTGCCTCGCATTTCGGATCATCGGGACCGACAACGGCAACGCCGGTTCCGGCGGCCCGCGCCTGCGGCAGCAATGCAACAGGCAAGAGAATGTGACAGGGTCGATGTTCGATTCGTGAAAGAAACGCGCATTTCGACCACTACATATAGGGCGTTTCGCGCGCGTTCGTCTGTATCTGGTGCGGAGTGGTCGGGGCGGCGAGATTCGAACTCACGACCTACGGCACCCAAAGCCGCCGCGCTACCAGACTGCGCCACGCCCCGATCCGCGCAATCCATACAAAGCACGGGCGCGAATGGAAAGCCCCATCAGGGCGCGGGGATCATTCGGCGCAGGGCCAGGCGGCAAGCGCGGGATCGAAGGCGGGGTGACGCACCTCGGCGCCGGGCGCGATGCCGATCGAGGCCGCCATGCCGCCCTTGATCTCGAGCACGGCGATGATGCCGTCACCGCCCGAGATCGGCGACAGATCGCCCGGCACCGCCTTGGCGTGCACATGCTGCACGACGCCGTCAGGCCTGATGAACAGCATGTCGAGCGGGATCAGCGTGTTCTTCATCCAGAAACTCGGCTCGCCCGGCTCGTCATAGACGAACAGCATCCCCTGCGAGGCCGGCAGAACCGGGCGGTTCATCAAACCCTGCGCGCGCTCGGCAAGGTCGTCGGCGATCTCGACGGTGAAGCGCGCCGTGCCGAAATCGCCGCGGATGTCGAGGCGGGTCTCGGCGCAGGTGTCAGCGCTGGCCGGTGCGGCGATCACAATCGCGGCCAGGGCTGCGCGCCACCGCCTCATCCGTCGTCATCACGGCCGATTGCCGCATCCCATGCCGTGACCAGAACCGCCATGCGCCCGCGCGTGCCGTCGATGGCGCGCACCCCGATCGCCTCGCCCGGCTGAAGGTCGGAAAACCCCGAGCGGCGCAGCACCTCGACATGGATGAAGATATCCTCGGGGTTGCCGAAGGCGTTGGCAAAGCCGAAGCCCTTGCCCTTGTCGAACCACTTCACCCGCGCCGGCTCCAGCGGGTCGGCCGCATCGACGTCGACCGAATCTTCGGCCAGGACGTCGCCGCCGCCCTCGTCGCCCGACGGCGGTTCGATCGACAAGACCTCGACGGCCTGCATGCCGCGCCTGGTGGACTGGGCGACAATCTCGATCCGAGCGCCGTCCGCGACGGAACTCTGGCCGAAATTGCGCAGAACGTTGGCATGAAGCAGGATGTCCGGTCCGCCCGCGTCGACCACGACAAACCCGAACCCCTTGGAGGGGTCGAACCACTTGACGTGGCCGTGCAGAATTTCCCGCTCCTGCGGCACCGAATCTTCGGTCATCTGGTCACCCGCTAAGTCACATCCCCGTGACCTTTTTCTGCCAGATCAACAAAATGTGCAAGCAAAGCTGCACCTGTCCTTTTGGTCAGGTGCGATGTTCCGTCACGGGTTGAGGCGCTGGATCGTCCAGGCCTCGGCGACCGACCCGCGCGACCAGCGGAAGCGGTCGTGCAGCCGGAATGCGCCATCGGCCCAGAACTCGATTTCCAAGGGTGTGATGCGGTAGCCGCCCCAGAACGGCGGGCGTTTCGGGGCCATGCCATGCTCGGCGGTGACGCGCGCCACCTCGGCCACCAAAGCGCCGCGCGACGATAGCGGCTGGCTCTGGTGCGAGGCCCAGGCCCCCAGACGGCTTTTGAGCGAGCGCGAGGCGAAATAGGCGTCCGCCTTCTGCCCCTCCTCGCGGCTGACCAGCCCGCGCACCCGGATCTGCCGGCGCAGGCTTTTCCAGTGAAGCACCAGCGCCGCCTTGCCGGCGCCGTCGATCTCGACCGCCTTGGCCGATCCGTAATTGGTGTAGAACACGAAGGCCGCGGGCTCGATCTCCTTGAGCAACACCATGCGCACGTTGGGCAGCCCGCTTGCATCCACCGTCGCCAGCGCCATCGCGTCGGGGTCGTTGGGTTCCGAGACCTCGGCCTCGGTCAGCCAGCCCCGTGCGATCGCGAACGGGTCGTCACCCGCGAATATCCCGCTTCTGTCGCTCATCCTCACCTCCGTTACGGACCGCGCCGCGAAACGCGGCCGGACCGTGCCGCCATCGGGCAGGCTTGAAGCCCTCTGTCCGATAGCCTAAACCGACTTATCCGATGCAGATGGGACGGGGAACAGCGAATGTCCAACGGTTTGATGACCGGAAAGCGTGGCCTGATCATGGGTCTTGCAAACGACAAGTCAATCGCATGGGGCATCGCACAGGCCTGTGCCGACGCGGGTGCGGAGCTGGCCTTCTCCTATCAGGGCGACGCGGTGAAGAAACGGGTCGTGCCGCTGGCCAAACAGCTTGGTTCGGAATTCGTGGTGCCGTGTGACGTGGGCGACGACGCCTCGATAGACAGCCTGTTCGCGGCGCTCGAGGCCGAATGGGGCAAGCTCGATTTCATCGTCCATGCCATCGGGTTCTCCGACAAGGCCGAGTTGCGCGGCCGCTATGCCGACACCAGCCGCGAGAACTTCCGGCTGACGATGGACATCTCGGTCTATTCCTTCACCGCCGTTGCCAAGCGCGCCGCGGCGATGATGCCCAACGGCGGCTCGATGCTGACGCTGACCTATTACGGCTCCGAGCAGGTGATGCCGCATTACAACGTGATGGGCGTGGCCAAGGCCGCACTCGAGGCCAGCGTGCGCTATCTGTCCGAGGATTTCGGCCGCGCGGGCATCCGTGTCAACGCGATCTCGGCCGGGCCGATCAAGACGCTCGCGGCCTCGGGGATCGGCGATTTTCGCTATATCCTGCGCTGGAACGAGCTCAATTCGCCGCTCCGGCGCAACGTGACCATCGACGACGTGGGCAAATCGGCGCTGTATCTCCTGTCCGACCTCGGCTCCGGCGTGACCGGCGAGACACATCACGTCGATGCTGGCTATCACGTCGTCGGCATGAAGGCGGTGGACGCGCCCGATATCGACCTTCTGACCGGGAGGAAAGAGGGATGAGCGACCAGCTTCCGCACGAGAAGGGCTTTCATATCTCCTGGGACCAGATCCACCGCGATTCGCGCGCGCTGGCCTGGCGGCTGGACGGGCACGGGCCGCTCGAGGGCGGGGCGTGGAAGGCCGTGGTCGCCATCACCCGTGGCGGCATGGCCCCGGCGATGATCGTCAGCCGCGAGCTCGACATCCGCCGCGTCGACACGATCAGCGTGAAAAGCTACAACCACCAGGAGCAATCCGAGCCGGTGGTGATCAAGTCCCCCGACATGGCACTGGTCGGCGATGGCGAGGGCGTGCTGATCGTCGACGATCTGGTCGACACCGGCAAGACCCTGGAAGTGGTCCGCGCGCTGATGCCCAAGGCGCATTTCGCGACCGTTTACGCCAAGCCCAAGGGCAAGCCGATGGTGAATACCTATATCACCGAGGTCAGCCAGGACACCTGGATCTTCTTTCCCTGGGACATGGCGCTGCAATATGTCGAGCCCTATCGCGGCACCGACTGATCCGGCGTCGCTCCAAGGCATATCTTACCTCTGAAACAACGACTTACGTCACCGGCTTCAGGCCCGCCCTGAAGCGGCGGGCGTTGGTGCGGTAATTCTCGGCGCTGGCCAATAGCGCCGCCCTCGCCGTGTCGTCGAGCATCCGCACGACCTTGCCCGGTGCGCCCATCACCAGCGATCCGTCGGGGATTTCCTTGCCCTCGGTCACCAGCGCGCCGGCTCCGATCAGGCAGCCCTTGCCGATCCTGGCACCGTTCAGCACCGTGGCCCCCATGCCGATCAGGCTGCCATCGCCGATGGTGCAGCCGTGCAGCATTGCTTTGTGCCCGACCGTGACGTTCTCGCCAATCGTCAGGGGAAAGCCCATGTCGGTGTGGCAGACGACGTTTTCCTGAAGGTTCGTGCCCGTGCCCACGACAATCGGCTCATTGTCGCCGCGCAGCGTCGCGCCGAACCAGACCGAAACGCCTGCCCCCAGCACCACCTGCCCGATCACGTTGGCATCGGGCGCGACCCAGCAATCGGGGGCCAGGTCGGGAACCATGCCGTCCAGCGAATAGATCATGCCTCTCCCTCCTCGAATTCCGCCTGAAGCCTGCGAATGAACGGAAACAGGTCGGGCTGCTGTTTCTGGCGCAGACGTTCGGCGCTGACGATGGTGGTCAGCTTGTCGAAGGTCGCGTCCAGATCGTCGTTGACCAGCACGTAATCGTAGCCGTGCCAGTGGCTGATCTCGTCCCAGCTTTTCTGCATCCGCTTGGCGATGGTCTCGGCGTCGTCCTTGCCCCGGCTGACCAGTCGGCGGCGCAACTCGGCGATGGAGGGCGGCAGCACGAAGACCGACAGCACATGATCGCGCAGGGCAGAGTGCTTGATCTGCTCGGCCCCCTGCCAGTCGATGTCGAACAGAACGTCGCGCCCGGCGTCGATGGCTTCGCGCACCGGGCCTTCCGGCGAGCCGTAGAAATTGCCGAACACATGCGCGTGTTCGAGCATCTTGCCCTCGTTCACCATCGTCTTGAAGGCGGGTTCCGCGATGAAGTGATAATCCTTGCCATCGACCTCGCCCGCGCGGGGCTTGCGTGTCGTGGCCGAGACCGAGAAGGACAGCGTCGGGTCCCAGCCCATCAGCCGCTGCGCCAGCGTCGACTTTCCCGCGCCCGAGGGCGACGACAGGATGATCAGGAGTCCACGGCGGTTCATGGCAGCCTCATTCGATGTTCTGGACCTGCTCGCGCATCTGGTCGATCAGCGCCTTGAGGTCGAGGCCGATGCGGGTCAGTTCGGCGAATTGTGCCTTGGCGCAGAGCGTGTTGGCCTCGCGGTTGAATTCCTGCATCAGGAAATCGAGCTTGCGGCCGCGTGGCATGTCACCGTCGAACAGCGCGCGCGCCTGCGCGACATGGGCGCCCAGCCGATCCAGTTCCTCGCGCACGTCGGTCTTGACCGCGATCAGCGCCAGTTCCTGTGCCACCCGGTCGGGGTCGGCGGCCTCGGTGTTGTCCATCACCCGCGCCAGCGCCGCGCGCAGCGTTTCGGCCTGCGCGTCGCGCCGGGCATCGACCGCCGTCAACGCCTGGCCGACCAGCGTTTCGGTCTCGTCAAGCTGGGTCCGGATCAGCGCCGCCAGCGCCGCGCCCTCGTGCCGGCGCATCGTGTCGAATGCCTCCAGCAGCGGCGGCAGATCGCGGCCCAATGCAGCCAGAAGCGGGGCCGGATCGGCCTCGTCGCCGTTGGTGTCCATCACGCCGCGCATGGTGGCGATCTCGGCCGGGCTCGGCCGGTTCAGCATCAACCCGCGCGCCTCGGCGGCGTGGGTGATCTCGGTCAGGACCGCGAGAATGCGCGCGAGCGCCTCGGGGTTCAGCCGCGCCGCGCCGTCGTCACCCTCGCGCGCAAGCCGCAGGCTGACCGAAACGCTGCCGCGCGCCACCTTGGCCGCAACCGCCTTGCGCACCAGCGGCTCCAGCCCGTCGATCCAGTCCGGCAGCCGCAGCCGTATATCGAGCCCGCGCGCGTTGACGGACCGGATATCCCAACTCCAGCTCCACTGGCCGAGGTGGCCCTTAAGCGACGCAAAACCGGTCATGGAGAGGGTCATCTGGTTAACCATTTGTTCATTTTCTGCCCCACCCGGCCTCGCGCCTGTGGCACATTAAGACTTCGTTAAGTATGCCGACTTGTCGTTAGCAGACGGGGCAAAGCGGAGCAATGGCGCCGCTACCGGCACCCCCGGAGAGTGTGAGATGACCATCGAGTATTTCAAGGGCGGCTCCATCGTGTCGCTCACACCGGCGCGGCGCGCGACGTTTCCCGCCATCGGCCGGGTCGAGGCCTATTGGGAGGCGCTGCGCGACGGGCGCCTGATGCCGGGCCGGGCCGAGGTCGATCCGCGCGGCATGTCCGAGGCGCTGGAATACGCCTTCATCCTTGAAAAGGTCGCACCGGGGCTGGCGCGGGTCCGGCTTGGCGGGATGCACCTCAACGACCTGATGGCGATGGAAGTGCGGGGGATGCCGATCACCGCGCTGTTCCAGCCCGAAGCGCGCCACGAGATGCAGCGGATCACCCAGGACGTGCTGGAGATGCCGGCGCTGGTGCGCCTGTCGCTGGTCTCGGACCGAGGCTTTGCGCGCGCGCGGCTCGAGGCGCGAATGACCCTGATGCCGATGCGTGATGGCCACGGCGCACCGACGCGGATTCTCGGGGCGCTGCAAGCCCATGGCCGGATCGGGCGCGGCCCGCGCCGCTTCGCCATCAAGGATGTCGAAACCCGCCCGATCGAGGTGGCGCGCGCCTGTCGTCCGCCGCAGGATTACGCCGTGCCTTCCCCTGCCCGCCCGCACCGCGTCGAATCCGCAGCCGCACCGAAGCTGCGGCTTGTCCACGACGCCGACCGGGTCTGAGCAAAAAAAAGCCCGGATGATGGCCCCAGGCCCCTCAACAGATCCGTTGTTGTTCGGCGTGTGTGAGTGGCACGACCATCTGTCCGAAAGCGGCTGAGTGCGTTCGGACGCTGGCACCTCGCTGCGGGGCATTGCGCGGCGTGCAACAAAAGCCGCCGGAGGGCGAACACCTTGCGAGGTCACATTGGGAAGCTGTAGACTGGTGCGACGTGTAGCGGAGGATTGTCCGATGAAGATGTGGGCGTTGATATTGACGCTTTCGCTGACCGGAAGCGCTGCTGCGGCACAGCAGATGGATGTGGACTTCCCGATCCTGGAGGACGCGCAGGCGGCAGGCTGTGCCGGGAGCATCGTCGCTGGTCTGGACCCGAACGGAGATGGTTTCCTGGCTGTGCGCACTGGCCCGGGGACGGGCTATCGCAAGATTGATGAACTGCACAACGGCGACATGGTGCGAACCTGCGCCAGCAACGGCCCATGGGTGGGGGTGTATTACGGCCAGCCCCGACGCAAGGGTTGGGTGCATGGCAAATGGCTGGCGGAGGGGGCTGGCTGAAAGCGCGTCACGTTTTTGAGCGAAGGATATCGGCTCAACTGACAGGTCCGATCTTGATTTTGCGCCGCGAGCTTGCGGCTTTTCCCGCGCGCTCGCAGATATCCGAGAGCGCGCGGAGTAGTTCCGATCTACGACCGCCGGAGTGATGCCCCAGCGTTGCGGCACATCTGGCAAGGGGCTTGCGATAGCCCAGGCCTAAGGTTCATCGCGTCGGAACGCTCAGGCCGATGCGGCCTGCGTCATCGGGGTGACGCCCTTGGCCAGTTCCTCGGCCACGAGGAACGCCAGTTCCAGCGATTGCGAGGCATTGAGGCGCGGGTCGCAGGCGGTGTGGTAGCGGTCCGACAGGTCCTCGTCACTGACCGCCTGAACGCCGCCGGTGCATTCGGTCACGTCCTGGCCGGTCATCTCGAAATGCACCCCGCCCGGCACCGTGCCCTCGGCACGGTGGATGGCAAAGAACTCCTGCACTTCGCTCAGCACCTGGTTGAACGGCCGGGTCTTGTAGCCGGTCGCCGACTTGATGGTGTTGCCGTGCATCGGATCGCAGCACCAGACCACGTTGGCGCCCTCTTCGCGTACCGCCGCGATCAGGCGCGGCAGGTGTTCCTCGACCTTGCCGGCGCCAAAGCGGTTGATCAGCGTCAGACGCCCCGGCTCGTTCGCCGGGTTCAGCTTGGCCATCAGCCGCTTGAGGTCGTCGGCATTGGTCGTCGGCCCGGTCTTGAGCCCGATCGGGTTGATCACGCCGCTGGCATATTCGACATGCGCGCCATCCGGCTGCCGGGTGCGGTCGCCGATCCACAGCATGTGGCCCGATCCCGCCACCACCTGGCCGGTGGTCGAATCGATCCGGGTCAGCGCCTCTTCGTATTCCAGAAGCAGGCTTTCGTGGCTGGTGTAGAAATCCACCGTGTGCAGCGTATGCGCGGTCTTGCCGTCGATCCCGGCGGCACGCATGAACGACAGCGTGTCGGAAATCCGTTCGGCCATGGCGCGGTAACGCTCGGCCTCGTCCTGTTCGGTGAATCCCAGCGTCCAGGAATGAACCTGATGCACATCGGCATAGCCGCCGGTCGAGAACGCGCGCAAGAGGTTCAGCGAGGCCGCCGCCTGGGTGTAGGCCTGCAGCATCTTCTGCGGGTCCGGGTTGCGCGCCTCGGGGGTGAAGCCAAGCTCGTTGATGATGTCGCCGCGATAGCTGGGCAGTTCGACGCCGCCGATGACCTCGGTCGGGGCCGAGCGCGGCTTGGCGAACTGGCCGGCCATCCGGCCGACCTTGACCACCGGCACCTTGGCGCCATAGGTCAGCACCATTGCCATCTGCAGCATCACCTTGAAGGTGTCGCGGATCGAGTCGGCGGAAAACTCGGCAAAGCTCTCGGCGCAATCGCCGCCCTGCAGCAGAAAGCCCTCGCCGCGCGACACCGCCGCCAGCTCGCGCTTGAGCCGGCGCGCCTCGCCGGCAAAGACCAGCGGCGGATACTTGGCAAGCTGCTTCTCGACCCCGGCCAGCGCGTCCTGGTCGGTGTAATCGGGCATCTGGATCCTGGGTTTGGTCCGCCAGGAGGATTTGCTCCACTCAGTCATCGCCGTCTCCGATCGGTCTTCACATCTGTCGCACCCGCCTCTGTGCGCGGGCCTGTTCCGTTGGAACAGAGGACCTATAGGACGCACGCGCCGCGAGTGCAAACAAAGTTAGGCACCCGTCGGCCAAGCCTTGCGCAGATGCGCCAAAGCTGGTGTTGTCCTCGCGACAATCCAACCCCCTTGCGGAGACCGGCATGAACCAGAGCCCGGCGGCATCGAAACGGACGACCGGCACGCATCGCCGGTTCGTCTTCGTCCTGCTCGAGAAATTCACGCTGTTGAGTTTCGCGGGCGCGGTCGATGCGCTGCGTCTGGCCAACAGGCAACTCGGGTTTGACGCCTATTCCTGGGTCACCGCCGCCGAGGACGCGCGCCCAGTCACCGCATCGGCGGGGCTGGTGTTTCAGCCGGACATGGATCTGGGCGAATTGCACCACGACGATGTCGTCTTCATCTGTAGCGGCGTGGACGTCCAGGACCATACGTCGAAGAAACTCATCTCGTGGCTCAGGCGCGAAAGCCGGCGCGGCGTGGCGATGGGGGCGCTGTGCACCGGCGCCTATGTGCTGGCCGAAGCGGGGTTGCTCGACGGGCGGCGCGCGACGATCCACTGGGAAAACCACGACGGTTTCGCCGAGGCCTTCGAAGGGGTCGACCTGACGCGCTCGGTCTATGTGATCGACGGCAACCGGATGACCACCGCCGGCGGCACTTCGTCGATCGACCTGATGCTGGCCCTGATCGCGCAGGACCACGGGCCGGAAGTGGCCAATGCCGTCGCCGACCAGCAGATCTACACCACGATCCGCACCGGCCGCGACAGCCAGCGGCTTTCGGTCCCGACCCGGATCGGCGTGCGCCACCCGAAACTCGCCGCCGTGATCCACGCGATGGAGGCCAATCTCGAAGACCCGGTCAGCCCGTCGCGGCTGGCCGCCGATGTCGACCTGTCGACGCGGCAGCTCGAGCGGCTGTTTCGGCGCTACCTGAACCGCTCGCCCAAGCGCTACTACATGGAGCTGCGGCTGCAAAAGGCGCGCAACCTGTTGATGCAGACCGACATGAGCGTGATCAACGTGGCGCTGGCCTGCGGCTTTACCTCGCCGTCGCATTTCTCGAAATGCTACCGCGCGCAATACGAGACCACGCCTTACCGCGAGCGCGGCAGCCAGACGGGCGCCAAACCGGAAGTTTGACCGATGCCGCGCGGGACAGAGCGTGCGGCGCGAAACGGTCTGGCGCGAAATTGGCAACCAAAACCGGCTAAGGACAGTAGCGGAAGGCTTTTCTTTTCCATCGGAGGCGCTAGGGTGTCCCCCGGAACTGACACCAATATGGGAGAGAGTCATGAAGAAACTGCTTCTTGCGACCGCCGCCACCGCGCTTGTGGCCGGCGCCGCTTCGGCCGACGAGGTAAAACTCGGCGTGCTTCTGGGCTTCACCGGCCCGCTCGACAGCCTTGCCCCCGCGATCGCGGCAGGCGCCGAGTTCGCCATGGCCGAGGTCAACGCCTCCGGCATGATGATGGACGGCATCACCTTTACCCCGGTGCGCGGCGACTCGACCTGCATCGACGCCGGTGCTGCAACCGCCACCGCCGAGCGGCTGATCACTTCGGATGGCGTCAAGGGCATCATCGGCGCGATGTGCTCCGGCGCGACCGGTGCGGTCCTGCAGAACGTCGCCATGCCCAACGGCATGGTCATGATCTCGCCGTCGGCAACCTCGCCGGCACTGTCGACGCTTGAAGACAACGGCCTGTTCTTCCGCACCGCGCCGTCGGATGCGCGTCAGGGCGAAGTCATGGCCAACATGATGAAGGAGCGTGGCTACAACGACGTCGCCGTGACCTATACCAACAACGACTACGGCAAGGGTCTGGCCGACAGCTTCGCGGCAGCCTGGGAAGCCCTTGGCGGCACCGTCACGATCAACGCGGCGCATGAAGACGGCAAGGCCGACTACTCGGCCGAAGTCGGCGCGCTGGCCTCGGCCGGTGGCGAAGTCCTCGTGGTCGCGGGCTATGTCGACCAGGGCGGTTCCGGCGTCATCCAGGCCGCGCTCGACAGCGGCGCCTTCGACACGTTCGAACTGCCGGACGGCATGGTCAGCGTGACGCTGGAAGAGAAGTTCGGCACGGCCATCAACGGCTCGTTCGGCCAGACGCCGGGCAGCTCGGCCGCCGAAGCCTTCGTCGCGGTCGTCGGTGACGCCTTCGACGCCACCTCGACCTATGCCGACAACGGCTATGACGCCGCGGCGCTCATCATGCTTGCCATGCAGGCCGCCGGCTCGACCGATCCGCAGGTCTACAAGGACAAGATCATGGACGTGGCCAACGCGCCGGGTGAACTGATCTATCCGGGCGAGCTTGGCAAGGCGCTCGAGATCCTCGCCGCTGGCGGTGACGTCGATCTGGTCGGCGCCTCGGCGGTCGAGCTGATCGGCCAGGGCGAAAGCGCCGGGTCCTATCGCGAGATCGAAGTGCAGGACGGCAAGCTGGTCACCATCGGCTACCGCTGATCCGGACCGGATATCAGGAGGCAGCCCGGGGGAACTCGGGCTGTTTCCGTTCAAGACGTGCCGGGGTGAGCACGAGAGGGGGGCGGATGATCGTCGTCGAAGACGTTCACAAACATTTCGGCGGGTTTCACGCCGTTGACGGGGCGTCGCTGGAAATCAGGCAAGGCTCGATCACCGGTCTGATCGGCCCCAACGGCGCCGGAAAGACAACTCTTTTCAACGTGATCGCCGGCGTTCTTCCACCGACGTCAGGCCGCGTCACGATGAACGGCGAGGACATCACCGGGCTGCCGCCGCACGAGCTGTTCGCCAAGGGGCTGCTGCGGACCTTCCAGATCGCGCATGAATTCAGCTCGATGACCTGCCGCGAGAACCTGATGATGGTGCCCGGCGGTCAGGCGGGCGAGCAATTGTGGAACACCTGGTTCGGCCGCAAGCGCATCGCCGAGGAAGAGCGCGCGCTCAGGGAAAAGGCCGACGAAGTGCTCGAGTTCCTGACGATCGGACATCTGGCCGACCACAAGGCCGGGCAGGTTTCCGGCGGGCAGAAAAAACTGCTCGAGCTTGGCCGCACGATGATGGTCGACGCCAAGATCGTCTTTCTCGACGAGGTTGGCGCGGGCGTGAACCGCACGCTGCTGAACACCATCGGCGACGCGATCATCCGGCTGAACAAGGAACGCGGCTATACTTTCGTGGTGATCGAGCACGACATGGATTTCATCGAACGCCTGTGCGACCCGGTCATCTGCATGGCCGAGGGCAAGGTGCTGGCCGAGGGCACGCTGGCCGAAATCAAGGCAAACGAACAGGTGATCGAGGCCTATCTCGGCACCGGGCGAAAGCACAAGCTGGAGGCGACGCCATGAGCGAGCGCTTCAACCAGCCGGGCTACAACCGCGACGCCTCGATCGTGAACCCGCGCGGCCAGGGCGACCTGACGCCGGGGCCGCAGCACGGCAAGGCCCGACCGGCCCCCGGCGGGCCGTTCCTGATCGGCGCGAACATGACCGGCGGCTACGGCAAGGGGCCGGACATCCTGCAGGATTGCACGATCTCGGTCGACCGGGGCGAGATCGCGGTCATCGTCGGCCCCAACGGCGCCGGCAAGTCGACCGCGATGAAGGCGCTGTTCGGGATGCTCGACATGCGCCTGGGCTCGGTCAGGCTGGACGGCGAGGACATCACCGACCTCAGCCCGCAGGACCGGGTGCAGAAGGGCATGGGGTTCGTGCCTCAAACCAACAACATCTTCACCTCGATGACGGTCGAGGAAAACCTCGAGATGGGCGCCTTCATCCGGCGCGACGACTTCTCGGAGACGATGGAACAGGTGTTCGAGCTGTTCCCGATCCTCAAGGACAAGCGCGATCAGGCGGCGGGCGAGCTGTCCGGCGGCCAGCGCCAGCAGGTCGCGGTAGGCCGGGCCTTGATGACCAAACCCAAGGTCCTGATGCTGGACGAGCCGACGGCGGGAGTCTCGCCCATCGTGATGGACGAGCTTTTCGACCGCATCATCGAGGTTGCCCGCACCGGTTTGCCCGTCCTGATGGTCGAGCAGAACGCCCGCCAGGCGCTCGAGATCGCCGACAAGGGCTTTGTCCTCGTCCAGGGCCAGAACGCCCACACCGGAACCGGCAAGGAACTGCTTGCCGACCCCGAGGTGCGCCGGAGCTTCCTGGGGGGATGAGGCAGATGAACCGCAAGGCCCCCGCCGCCGCAACTTCCACATTCCTGACCCGCGAGGCCGATCTCTGATGGACCTGCTGAACGCAATCGTGGCGATCGCCAACTACGTCCTGATCCCGGCGATCGCCTATGGCAGCCAGTTGGCGCTGGGCGCGCTGGGGGTGACGCTGGTTTACGGCATCCTCAGGTTTTCCAACTTCGCCCATGGCGACACCATGGCATTCGGCGCGATGGTGACGATCCTGATCACCTGGTGGTTTCAATCCATGGGTCTGCACCTGGGGTCGCTGCCCACGGCGCTGATCGCGCTGCCATTCGGCATCGTCATCACGGCGGCGATGATGCTGGCGACCGACCGCGTGGTCTATCGCTTCTACCGACGGGTGCGGGCCAAGCCGATCATCTATGTCATGGTGTCGATCGGCGTCATGTTCATCATGAACGGGATCGTGCGCTTTACCGTCGGCCCCGGCGAGCAGGCTTTCGCGGACGGCGAGCGCTTCATCATCTCGGCGCGCGCCTTCAAGGACTGGAGCGGGCTTGAGGAAGGGCTGGCCTTCCGCACCTCGCAGGGCATCACCATCGCCACCGCCATCGTGGTCGTGGCCGCGCTGTTCTGGTTTCTCAACCGCACCCGCACCGGCAAGTCGATGCGGGCGTTCTCCGACAACGAGGATCTGGCGCTGCTCTCGGGCATCAACCCGGAGCGGGTGGTGACCTATACCTGGCTGATCGTGGCGGCGCTGGCGACCATCGCGGGCGTGCTCTATGGCCTCGACAAGTCGTTCAAGCCCTTCACCTATTTCCAGCTTCTCTTGCCGATCTTCGCCTCGGCCATCGTCGGCGGCCTTGGCAGTCCCCTGGGCGCCATTGCGGGCGGCTTCGTGATCGCGTTTTCCGAAGTCACCGTCACCTATGCGTGGAAAAAGGTGCTGGTCTACCTGCTGCCCGACAGCCTCGCGCCATCGGGCCTCGTCCAGCTTCTGTCCACCGACTACAAGTTCGCGGTGTCCTTCGCGATCCTGGTGGTCGTGCTGCTGTTCAAGCCGACGGGTCTGTTCAAGGGGAAATCGGTATGAGCGTGAACTGGAGAAACGTCGCGCTGTTCGCGCTGGTCGCTGTCCTGATCCTCGGGTCGGGTTTCTTGCAAAGCTGGAACGTGGCGCTGGTGCTTCTGAACATGGGGCTGATCTCGGCGATCATGTCGCTGGGCGTCAACATCCAGTGGGGCTATGCCGGCCTCTTCAACGTCGGCATCATGGGCTTCGTGGCGCTTGGCGGGCTCGCGCCAGTGCTGGTCTCGATGCCGCCGGTGGGCGAGGCCTGGGCGGCAGGCGGGGTGCGGGTGCTCGGCGCGCTCATCTTCGCCGGGTTGGTGCTTGGCGGCGCGGTCTTCACCTGGAAACGCCTGCCCCAAGGCACATTGCGCAGCCTCGCCATGCTGCTGCTGCTGGTTGCCGGCTTCTTCATCTTCCGCGCACTCTTCGACCCTGCCGTCGACGCCATCGAGGCGGTGAACCCGGCCGGCACCGGCTATCTCGGCGGGCTTGGTCTGCCGATCCTGCTGGCCTGGCCGGTCGGCGGATTGTTCGCCGCGGGGGCAGCCTGGGCCATCGGCAAGACCGCATTGGGCCTGCGCTCGGACTATCTGGCGATCGCGACGCTGGGGATCGCCGAGATCGTCATCGCGGTGATGAAGAACGAGGACTGGCTGGCGCGCGGCGTCAAGAACGTCGTCGGCCTGCCCCGCCCGGTGCCCTATGAGGTCGATCTGCAAAATTCGGCCAGCTTCGTCGCCCGCGCCGAAAACTGGGGCTTCGATCCGGTCACCGGCTCGTCGGTGGTGGTCAAGCTGGGCTATGCCGGGCTGTTCATCGTCGTGCTTCTGATCCTGGTCGCGATGAGCCAGGCGGCGCTGAAATCGCCCTGGGGCCGGATGATGCGCGCGATCCGCGACAACGAGGTCGCGGCCGAGGCGATGGGCAAGGACGTGACCCGCCGCCACCTTCAGGTCTTCATCCTGGGCTCGGCGGTGGTCGGGATTGCCGGCGCGATGCTGGTCACGCTCGACGGCCAGTTGACGCCCGGCACCTATCAGCCCCTGCGTTTCACCTTCCTGATCTGGGTGATGGTGATCGTCGGCGGCTCCGGCAACAACTGGGGCGCGGTGCTGGGCGGGTTCCTGATCTGGTTCTTCTGGGTCCAGGTCGAGCCGCTCAGCCATTGGCTCATGGGCCTTGTCACCTCGGGCATGGCCGACGGGTCGGCGGTCAAGGCCCATCTGCTCGAGTCGACCGCGCATCTGCGGCTTCTGACGATGGGGGTGATCCTGCTGCTGGTGCTCAGGTTCAGTCCACGCGGGCTGATCCCCGAAGAATAGCCGGTAACGAAAACGGCGCGGGGGGTGCCCGCTGATCTTGAACAATCGCCTGTGGGATCACAGCGCCCTCGCCCCGCGGGCGAGCATTCGATGAAGCAAGACGGAACATCCGATGCCTGATCGCGTCACAATCCTGATCCTTGCCGCCGGAGCGTCGAGCCGGATGCGCGGGGCCGACAAGCTGCTGGAGCCTGTGGGCGGACGCCCCTTGCTGGCCGAACGCGCGCAGGCGGCGCTGGCGGCCGGGGCGCCGGTTGTCGTGGCCCTGCCCGTCCGCGAGGTGGCGCCCGCGAGGTGGCGGGCGGTCGAGGGGCTTGGCGTGACATCGGTGGCGGTCGATGACGCCGCTGCCGGCATGGCGGCAAGTCTTCGGGCCGGGATCGAGGCCCTGCCCGCGGATACCTCGTCCGTGTTGATCCTGCTGGCCGACATGCCCGAAATCACCCCCGCCGACATGCGCGCGCTGATCGACCGGGCCGATGGTCAGGCAATTCTGCGCGGGGCAGGCGCGGACGGCACCCCCGGCCACCCGGTCCTGTTTCCACGGCGCGATTTCGCGGCACTGGCGCAGGTCGACGGCGATCAGGGGGCGCGGGAAGTTCTCGGCCGCGAACGCAGCCGGGTGCGGCTGGTGGCGCTGCCCGCAGCCCACGCGCTGACCGACCTTGATACCCCGGAAGACTGGGCGCGCTGGAACTCCGGGGCCTGATCAGTCGGCGAGCAGCCGCGCCTCGCGCGCGTCGAGCGACAGCCGGTTTTCGGCATAGGCCGCCTGCCCGCTCTCGAACCGAAGCCGGGGCAGCGCGTCGGTGATCGCCTCCCACTCGTCCGGGTGGCCGACGCGGATCGACCAGAGGTCGGGCGAGAAGCTCTCCATCCAGATCCCGTTCACCCGGATCATCTCATGGCGGTCGAGCAGCAGATGCGTCCAGCGCCCGACCTCGCGCGGCACGAAATCGACGCCATCGAGATGCGTCAGGTCGCCGGCGCGCACCAGAACCTCGTCGGTGCCAAAATAGAGCGTATTCATCGCGCCGCGCAGCAACAGGCGCTGACCCGGCGCGAGCACGAGGTTGCCCGCAGCCTCGCTGGTTGAAAGCGCGCCGGCGCGGATGCGGACTGGGCGTTGCACATCGGGGACAACCGGACCGGGATAGACCACCGTCGATGCGCCCAGCCAGCGCAGGGGCTGCGCACCGTGGTCGCGGGTGATCACACGGTCGCCGACCCGCAGATCGCGGGCCAGAACCTGCCCGCGGGTGGTGTCGATCACGGATGCCTGGGCTATGCCGGATACGGCGAACTCTACCGTGATCCGGGGATCGAACCCGGTGGCGAAGGTGCCCTCAAGCCCCGTAGGCAGGTCGGCGTCGTCAGCGGGAGATCGAAAATGCAGCATGGGTCTGGTCCAGACGTTTCGGGTTTTCGGGCCGCTTCTGCGGTTGGTTGACGTTAGTCAATGATGTTGCCGTAAATGTGTTCGCAACCCGGCGTTTGCGGGCGCGCATGCCGCCGGATTCCCCTTAAACTCTTGTCACCTGCCACATCCGCGCCACATTTCGCCCGAATTCGCCGCCTGACCGGGCCGGGCTGCCTCGGTGCGGAACCATGGCACGAATCGCCTCAACAAAGGCTAACCTGCTGCGAACTAACAAAAGGTTACGCCTCACCGCGCCTGAAACAGTCCAACAGAATGACGCGGGATTGTTGGGGAAGGCGAAACAATGGCCAGAAAGTGGCTGTCTGATCATGGCGCGGGGTCGGGCCGGTCTGGCGGGCCAAGTTCGGGTGATCGCCGGTGCGCAGCCTCCGAAACGAAAGCAATCCCGCAGCACGCTGCGGGATTGCCTCCTAGTCCGAGATGGAGGACGCGACTGGGGTTGCGCGTCCGACCATGGCCTGCGCGGGCCAAGGGGTTGCCGCCCCTTTCGGTCTGAAACCGGCCGGACTATCGCGCCCGGCCGGTGCGCTGCATCACTCGCCCACGAGCATCCGGGCTTCGTGCTTTTTCAGGATCCGGCGCGCGGCAGCATAATCCTCGATGCCGGCGCTGGTTTCGAGCTCCGGGAACAGCTCGAACAGCTCCTGGCGCTGGGCGTTGCCGATGCCCTTCAGGGAATAATCGCCGGGCTGGAAGCTCTCGGTCCAGGCACCGTCCGACAGCACCACCTCGTGATGGTCGAACATGAAGTGGATATAGGTCACCCCCGCCGGCTCGACCACCTGGATGCCGCGGTTGTCGACCAGGTGCTTGGCCGCGGCCAGAACTTCGCGCTCGTCGAAGTAGAGCGCGGTGCGATCGTTGGCGACAAGCACGCGGTGGTTCGGGCTGACCATCATGTCACGCTCCGGCAGGCCGTTGCCCAACGCGCCTGCCCGGATCAGCACCGGGTTGAGGTGCGGGTTGGTGGCGACCGCCTTCCAGTCCATCGGCTTGGCCCCGATCCAGCGGATTTCCTGAATGCCGTTGTCGCGGGTGATGACCCGGTCGCCGGCCTTCAGCTCCTGAACCAGCTTTTCCCCTTTCGGCGTCGCGATCCGCGTGCCGGGGGTGAAGCAGGGCACGACCTTCTCGATGTTGTAGAAATTCATCGTGCCGAGAGAATTGTCGTCCTCGTCGAAGAAGGTGACGAAGCCGTCTTCCTTGTCGGGCGAGGTATAGGTGACCTTGAGCCCGCCATTGACCGGGGCCGACCCGCGCAGATCGAGCGTGTCGTAGTCGTCGCCGCCTTCGCCGCCATCGACATAATCCTCAACGCCGACGTTGACGAAGGTATCGCGGTCATCGCCGCCGAAGAGCTGGTTGACACCGGCGCCGCCGTCGAGCAGGTCGTTGCCCGCGCCGCCGATCAGGATGTCGTCACCGTCACCGCCGTAAAGCTCGTCGTCGCCGTCGCCGCCGTGAAGGAAGTCGTCGCCATCGCCGCCGTGCAGGATGTCGTTGCCTTCGTCGCCGAAGATGACGTCGTCGCCGGCCTCGCCGTGGATCACGTCGTCGCCTTCGCCCCCGAACACGACGTCATCGCCGGGACCGGCATAGACGGTGTCATCGCCGGTTCCGGCAAAAATCGTGTCGTCGCCTTCGCCCGAAATGATCGTGTCGTTCCCGCCGAACCCAAGGATGATGTCGTCGTTCGGGCCTTCGCCGGGCAGGATCGCATCGTTGTTGTCGACCATGTCGCCATGCGGGTCGCCGGTGTAGTTGATGTCGATCACGTCGTCGCCATCGGTGCCCTGCACGATCCCGTCCGGCTCAACCGGGCAGACCGGCGCCGCGTTGAACCCCAGGTCGGTGACCATGATGTGCCCAGATACCGGATGATCGGACCCGTTGTCATGCACGATGACGAGTTTGGTGATCGGCCCGGCAATATTTACCGTGACGCCGGGGTTGTCGAGCGCGTGGTTACCCTCGATCGTGTTGCCGGTGACCACCTGGCCCGGCTTCAGGTCGCTGAACACGACGTCCACCAGGTTGTTGTCGGCGTCATAGGCCCGGATCGTGACCTTGTCGTCCCAGTCCCAGCCCTGATCGACGTCGATGAGCTGGAAATTCACATCCGTCACCGCCTGGCCGAAGGTGATTTCACTTTTCGTCTCGTTGCAGACGTCCTTGGAATAGAGCTGGCCGTTCTTCACGGTGAACTCGTCGCCGTTGGTATTCGCAGGCGTCGCGACCGTGACCAGCACGTCCGGGCCGGTGCCCGCCGAACTCAGGGTCGCCGAGCCGTCGGCTCCGGTCAGATTCCAATCGAGAAGATAGTTTCCGGTCGGTGTCCAAATGGTCATATCACAGGTTCCCTTGCTCGTGTCCGCGCCGCCGCACCCTGAACGTCAGGGCAACGGGAGCATCATTGGTGACGCCGCCGGCCATGAGCCGGTCCACGGTCACGTCGATCTCTGTACTCTGGATATGGAAAAAGCCGAACCGCCCCGCAGTCGTCGCGGTGCAAATACGGTCACGCTCATGCGTGCTAAGCATGTTTTCCCCCTCGCCAGGCACTCGTTCCTGCCCAAGGAAGAACAACATCCGCCACGGATAGCCGCACCGAGCGCCAGGTTCGGACTTCATAGGGAAAGAGGCCAGCCCCAAAACGGGACCGGATAAGGCAGCGTGGAAAAACGAACCCCCCGATCCGTTACCCTTGCGTTCCCATGCGCCGGGTATGAAACCCGTTCGCGCACATCTTCCCCACGGAATCTCCGTAGGCTCGTGCGGCCACCCCCGTGGCCTGCAGACATTGCCCCCCAATGGGCAACCTCAAAATACAGAGCGCGGCCGGGGTTCACAAAGGTAATTTCCGCGGCCCGGCGCGACACTCGCCCAGTTTACCATGATCCCGGCGGATTGGCCCTGCGGAGTGATTGATAGCCAACGGCGCATTGGTCTCGGAACGGCAACGGAACTTTCAACTCACCGGCGGGCGCGACTACTTTGCACAACTCTGACGGGAAAAACTACACCTAAAAGATGTGGCGAATGTCACCGCTTCCCGCCGCGCGGTAGAGATATGTTTCCCATCTGGAAACCATCAACTGTGTCGCTACCGGCAACGACGCGCCGCGATTATTTCCGATCCCGGTTAACACCACGCTCTTGTGATCGTTGTTACAATGGCCAATTCGGGCGCGGATGGCGGATTGCCGACAATTCGGAAACACTTGCGCGAGGATCTGACCGAATCACCCGCCCAAACCGCTTTGGCCCTGCCGCTACGTCAGCGGCACGAAAACTTCGGCTGCCGCGCCATGCGTCACCTTGCCACTGTCTCGTTCACTCGCCGTCGGAAGCATCCGAGATGTGAAAGCGGAACGGCCGGTTGATCGCGTGACGCATCCGGCGCGGCAATGCGCCGTGCAGACCGATCAGAAACCGCAGTGACAGCGGAAAGGTGATCCGCCGCCTGCCCCGCACCAGCCCCGCCACGATCCGCCGCGCCGCGACCTCGGGCGACACCACCATCGGCAGCGCCCCCTGCTGGCGCGCGGTCTGGCCGGTATCGACGTGACCCGGATGGACCACGGTGACGATCAGCCCCGCCGATGCCACCGCTTCGTCAAGCGCGGTCGCAAAGGCGGTCAACCCGGCCTTGCTGGCGGAATAGGCGGGCGCGTCGGCGTGGGGAAAGAACGCCGCCAGCGACGAGATCAGCGCGATCTGGCCCTGCCCGCGCGGCTCCATCAGCGCTGCCGCCGCAGTCGCCGACACCACCGCGCCGGACAGGTTGGTGGCCACGACGTCCGCCGCCGCCAGCGCATCCTCGATCCGGGCATCCGCCGCACGGCCGGTCAGAACACCGGCATTGGCGATCATCAGGTCGAGCGGGCGCGACGCATCGCATTGCCCCAGCCAGTCGCGCACCACCTTGGCGTCGCGGACATCAACCTTGAGGGTGTCGACCTCGGCACCCCGCTCCCGGCACGCCGCAGCGACGTCATCCAGCCGCGCCTCGGTCCGGGCGCAAAGAAACAGCCGCACGCCGGGCTGCGCAAGCTCCACGGCCAGCGCGCGGCCCAGCCCGGCCCCTGCCCCGGTGATCGCAACCGAATGGAACTTGCCTTGCGCGATGGTCCCGCCCTCTCAATACCGGCGGCCTCAGCCTAGGGCCGCGCCGCGTTTAATCAACCGCGATCCCGAGCGCGCGCGCCCGCGCCAGTCGTGGCGGCGGGTCGACGAAGGCACCGGCGTTGATCCGGCCCGCGAGAACCTTGTCGGCAATCGCCGCCGCCCCGGCCAACCGGCCCTCGCGCGTATGAAAACAGCCCTTCACATGGATCGCATCCGCCATCAGCCGCACCAGCGCATCGACGCCCTCGGGGTCGGGCTGCGCGGGGTCGGTCCAGAATGTGTCGAGCGGCCCCTGATGCGTCAGCCCGGCGATGTCGTAGACCGCGATGCCCATGCATTTGACCGGCGAATGGGCCTGCAGCGCGTGAACGCCAACGGTGGAGTTCAGCGTGATCACCCCCGCTGTTGCGCGCATCAGCTTGCCCAGATCGCCGCCGTCGATGAAGCTGACCCGCTCCGCCACGCCGTTCTCGCGCGCAGCCCGGCGCACGGTGCGGCGGAACGGCTCGATCCCGTTGTCGAGCGGGTGCAGCTTGACCACCAGTTCGGTGTCACCGGGCGCGTACTGCGCGAACGAGGCGATGACCTCGCGGATATAGGGGTGCAGCCCGTCATAGGGCGTGTTGGAGCGGATCTGGTAGTCTTCCTGTTTCTGCAGCGGCAGCACGAAGAAGCGTTTGCCGCCGTCCACCAGCCGGTCAATCTCGGCCTTGGCGGCGGTTTTTGCCCGTTCGTCGCCGATCAGCCGGGGAATATAGGACAGGTAATCGCGCATCGGGTTGTAGTAGCGGTCGGCATCGTAGCGCGGAAAGAAGAACCAGAGGAAATAGGTGACGAGGTTGTAGAAGACCTCGTGAAACGCCTCGTTGCGGAATGGGTGCGGGTATTTCAGCGTCCGGTCCGCGTCGGGCAAGCCTTCCGCCGCGGCGCGGATCGCGTTCAGATCGTTAGGAAAATGCGAATAGCTCGACTGGCCGCCGCGCTCGACGATGATCCAGTCGGGCCTGAGGTAGCCGAATTCATAGGAGATCGTGCGCACGCCAAGCCGGTCGGCCACCTTGCCCGCGATCTTGTGATAGGGCTTCTGGTCGCCGTAGTAGAGGATGTCGGTGATGCCCTCGCCCACGATCAGCGCCTCGAGCCATTCGGCCCATTTCGACTTCCGCCCGCGATAGTTCAACGCCCCGCGCCCCGGCCATGTCAGCCAGTCGCCGGTGCAGAAGTTCACCCGTGTGACCCTGGCGCCGCGCGCCTCGAACGCCCGGCCAAGCACGCGCGAGAATGGCCCCGGAGGCCCCTGGAGAATGAGGATACTGCCTGTCACCTGAACCCTGAGCTTTGGCATGTCGCGCCAAGGCTGGCGCATCTGGCTTTTGACCGCGCAAAGGGGATATTGGGGTGTCGCCCCGCCCGGCTTGCCGTTAGATTGCACGCGATCCGCGACGAGTCAACGAACCCACGAGACAGGAAGCATTCATGACCGCAAACACCCGCCAGGGGCCGATGCAATCCCTTGGCAACCTCGCGTTCCGTGTGGTGGATTTCATCGCCTATGAGTTCGTCTACATGGGTTCGCCGGTGCGGCGGAACACGTTCTTCAACGGCGGCTACATGCCGCTTGCCGAGGATCTGGTGGCGGTGCCGGAACTGGCGGGCGAAGAGACCAACGTGATGGCCTATCACCTCGTTGCCAGCACCGCGCTGGAAGGCACCGGCCTGACACCCGCGCGCATCCTCGATGTCGGCTGCGGCATGGGCGGCGGGATGCTCTACATGCAGCGCCTCTATCCCGGAGCACAGGTCGTCGGGGTCGACCGCAGCGCGGCGGCGCTGCGCCGGGGGCGCAAGCTGCTGGCCGGTGTCTCGGGGACCGAGCTGATCCGCAGCGCCGGGCCGGGGCTCGATTTTCCGCCCGACAGTTTCGACCTCGTGGTCGGGGTGGAATCGCCCACTGTCTATGGCGCCGAACGGTTCCTGACCGACGCCATGAAGGTCACGCAAAGCGGCGGCATCATCTCGATCAAGTCGGGCTATGGCGAGGGCGACCATGCCGAGATCGAGGACCGACTGCGCCGGGTCGCGGGCGAGGTCGGGCTTGAGATGCTGCTGTATCAGGATGTCACGCCGGGCTGCATTGCAGCGCTCAAGGCCGACATCCCGCGCCGCGAGGAAATGCTCAAGGGCGTGCCTTGGCCGTTCTCGATCTACGGCAGACGCTGGGCCGACATGCCCGGCACCAAGCAGTATGAGGAATACACCTCGGGCAAACGCGCCGATTTCGTCGCGGCGTTCCGCAAGCCTTAAGGCAAGTCCCGCCCGCGCGGGATGGCAAAGCGTTCCTCCCATGCGCGCGTCTCGGTCAATGCGCCAAACCCCTCGCGCCAGCGCCGGGCGGCGGCGCGGCGGCGCATCAGGTAGGCCAGCGTCGTCCAGACCGCGCGGGCCGCATTGCCCCAGAGCGCAAGGCGCGACGGGGTGAAGACGGCATGGCGGCTGTGCTCGATATCAAGCGGCATCGCATAGCCCCGCCCGCCCACCAGCGCCGGATGGTTCGGGCCGATCTCGAACAGGATCGGCCGCCGCCTGCGAAGCCCCAGACTGATCCGGGCGAAGGCTGCGGTGAAGCCCCAGACGGTCTCGCCAATCCCGTAGTGCAGGAACGACACTTTCGACGGGGCGGGGTCGTAGTCGGCAGGATCGACACGCGCGACAACTTCGGGCTTGGGCATCCGGGCGATATCGGCCAGCAGCCGGTGATGGCGCGCCTCGCTGTCCTCGCTGGCCAGCGCCTCGGGCCCGGCGAGGTAATCGCGCACCGCCATGGCGATGATTTGCGCCGCCGCATAGCGATGCAGCAGCATGTAGTTGAAGAACACGCCCAGCAGATAGAGCAGGTCGAGCCTGGCCGCGAATTGCGGATAGAGCGCGGCATTCACCAGCCGGTTGCGCACGTCGTAATAGGTCAGCCAGTCGCCCAGCTTGAAGCCGAAGCTCTCATGCCAGACGCAGACGCCGGGCAGCGGCACCGTGGGCACCTCGGCGGCGGTGGCGCGGCAGCCGTATTCGACATCGTCGCCGCGAATGAAATAAGGCGCAGGCAACCCGATGTCGCGGATCAAACTGGTCGGCATCATGCACCACCACCAGCAATTGTAGTGGATGGCGACCGGCGCATCGAAGAACGTGAGCGATGCCGGATCGGTCAGGACGGCGTCCTTGCCGAACCCCTTTCCCAGCCAGCCCGCATCCATGATCCCGCCCGCCTCGTAGACGGTGCCGGGGTCCATGATGTCGAGCATCTGGCCGCCGATGGTGAGGTCGTGCCTCGCATGGGCGGCAAAGCGGATCGCGCGGGCAATGACGCGGGCGTCGAGTTGGATGTCGTCGTCCATCAGCAGGTGATGGGTGGCGTCGGCATCCGCGATGGCCGCTTCATACATGGTGCGGGTGAAGCCACCGCAGCCGCCGAGGTTGGCCTGTTCGATCAGTTCCGCCCCGGCGTCTTCAATCTGGGCGGCAAGTTCCGGGTCAGTGAAACCCGGCCCCTGATTGACCACCCGGATCGCGCATATCTCCGGTGTTTCGCGGCGCGCCTTGGCAAGTGCCGCCAAGGTTTCGGCCAGATATGCCTCGCGGTTGAAGGTGCAGATGCCGATCGACAGGCGGATATCGTTGGCGGGCGGCGTGTCGGTGACATAGGCGAGGCTTTCGATCCGGCAATCGCTCAGCGCCTCGACCTCGAGGAACAAACGGCGCAGGTCAGGGCGACCCGCCAGATCGGACTGACCCAAGGCGTCGATCCAGATCAGGGGGGTCGCCGCATCCTCGACCAGCACATGCCGCGCGCCGGTCGCGTCGATCCCGACCACACGCAGCAGCGCGGTGCCTTCATGGTGCAGGCGAACCCCGAGCCGCCCGACCTGCGCATGTGCCCGCCACGGGCCAAGGTAGACGCTGTTGAAATAGCTGTCGCTGGACAGGGTTTCCCCCTCTGCCAGCCCAAACCCGCCCGCCGCCAGATACAGCGCCTCGGGCCGTCCCGGCATCGGCGTCAGGACGTCCTGGACGACATGAGCGGCAGGGCCGGGCATCACCCCTGCCCCAGCGGATCGTGCACGAAGGCGGGGGCAACTGCGCCGCGATCCCACGCCGCCTGAAGTGCCTCGGCTGTGTCCAGTGCGCGCCCGATGGTCACGTCCATGTCGAGGTAGGCATAGGTGCCAAGCCGCCCGAGAAACGTCACGCCGGGGGTTGCCCGCGCCCGCGCGACATAGCGCGCCAGCAGGGTTTTATCATCGGCCAGCCGCACCGGGTAATAGGGTATGTCACCCGGCCCGCAGGCAGCACTGTATTCGCGAAAGGCGACCGAGCGGGCGAAATCCGCCTGCTCCCACGGCGCGAAGTACTTGTGTTCGGAAATGCGGGTCCAGGGCACATCGGCGTCGCAGTAATTCATCACCGCCGTGCCCTGTATGTCGCCCTCGGCGCAGATCGGCTCAAACCGCAGCGTGCGGTAGGCCAGCCGCCCCTCGGCATGGTCGAAATAGCGGTCGAGCGGCCCGGACCAGATGACATGGTCGAAGTCGCCCGCGACGTCTTCGGCGCGGGTGCCCAGACGCAGCGACACGCGCGGATGATCGAGGATCGCGGCCACCATCGCGGTATAGCCGTCGCGCGGGATGCCCTGATGGCGGTGGAAGAAATAATTGTCGTCATAGGTTAAGCGCAGCGGCAGGCGTTTCAGGATCGAGGCCGGAAGCAGCGCCGGATCGACGCCCCATTGCTTCTGCGTGTAGCCCTCGAAAAACGCGCGGTAGAGGTCTTCGCCGATGAGCTTGAGGCCTTGCTGCTCGAAATTCGCCGGCTCCGCGATATCATCACACGCCAGCGCCGCAACATGCGCGCGCGCTTCATGTGGCGTGAAAGCGGCGTCAAAGAACTGGTTGATTGTGTGCAGGTTTATGGGAAGCGAATAGACCCGCCCGCGCACCACCGCCTTGACCCGGTTGACATAGGGCATCATCGCGCCGAAGCGCCCGACATAATCCCAGACCCGGCTGTCATCGGTGTGAAAGATATGCGGACCGTAAGCATGGACCATCACGCCGGTGTCGGCGTCGCGGTGGGTGTGGCAATTGCCGGCGACATGATCACGCTCGTCAACCACCAGCACGTCATGGCCACGCTCGGCCAGTTCGCGCGCAACCACCGCGCCGCTGAACCCCGCGCCTGCAACGAGCAACTTCATCGCGGACCACATCCGCTTGCGGCGCGGAGGCGCGATCCGGTCGGGTGGGGGTCGGTAAACACCGCCACCGCCCCTAGGACGCGTCTCGGATCAGGGCCATGATCTCGGGCGTCAGCTTCATTCCGAAACCCTCACGCTCGAGCTGATCCATCTCGTCGCGGGTCGCGGCGATGGCGCCGTCGATCTGCTCGGCGGTGTGTTCGGAGGTGATGAAGAAGCGAAGCCGCGCGGCGTTCATCGGCACGGCGGGAAACAGGATCGGCAGCACGTTGAACCCGCGCGCCAGCAGGAGTTCGCTGAGCTTGGCGGCCTTGAGCGAGTCGCCAATCAGGATCGGAACCACCGACGATCCGATGCTGTCGCCGGTATCGAGCCCTGCCGCCCTGGCACCCGCCAGAAACCGCACACCGTTGAGCTGAAGCCTCTGGCTGCGCTCAGGCTCGGCCTCCATGATCCCCAGTGCGGCGAGCGCGGTTGCTGCCAGAACCGGCGGCAGGCCCACCGAAAACACGAAGCCCGGCGCGCTGGATTTCAGGATGTCGATCAGCGCCGACGACCCGGCGATATAGCCCCCGGTCGCGCCCAGCGTCTTTGACAGCGTGCCCATCCAGATGTCGACCTCGGCGCCGTCGATGCCGAAATGCTCGGCCACCCCGCCGCCGGTCGCGCCCACGGTGCCAAGCGCATGCGCCTCGTCCACCAGCAGCCAGAAACCGAAGCGGGCGCGCAGATCGAGCAGCCGTGGCAGGTCCGGCAGATCGCCATCCATCGAATAAAGCCCCTCGACCGCGACGAGGATATGCCGATAGCGCCGCGCGTTCTCGGCCAGCAGGCGTTCGAGCGCGTCGAGGTCGTTATGGGCAAAACTCCGGCGGCTGGCCCCCGAAAGCTGCGCCCCGACCGAGATCGAGTTGTGGATCAGGCTGTCGGTCAGCACCAGGTCCTTGGCCGACATCAAGGCGCCGATTGCCGAGACGTTGGTGGCATGGCCGCTGACAAAGGTGATGGCGTCCGCGGTGCCGTAATGGCGCGCAAGGGCGGCCTCGAGCGCGCCGTGGATCGGACGTTCGCCCGCCACCAGCCGGCTGGCCCCGGCGGAAACACCGTAGCGGTCGATCGCGTCATGCGCCGCCTTGCGCACCCGCGCATCCTGCCCCAGCCCGAGATAGTCGTAGGTGGCGAAGTTCACCGCCGCGCGCCCGTCGATATGGGTTTCGACCGAGGCCGGGCCGTCATGCGAGCGAAAGAACGGGTTGGCGATGCCCATGGCCTCGCTGACCACCCGCATCACGTTGACCTGCTTGCGGTCATCCAGCGTCTCGAACCCGGGCTGGCTGCGCCGTGCCGCGCCGTTGGCGCGCGCGGGGGTCTGCGCGCCGCCGCTCTTGCGCCGCACGAGGTCGATCGCCTTCTTGCGGGCGTCGTCGCCGGCGGCGCGCGCGGGCCCGGTCATGACGCCACCCCGGCCGCTTGCGGCGTGGGGTCGGCGTCGTCGGTGTCGCCCTCGGCCATGCGCGCTACGGCGTTCTCGCCCAGATGCTGCGCGGCCATGTTCGCGCCAAGGCTGGACATTTGCACCGCATCGCCGCCATGCAGATGGGTGACGATCTTGCGGGCGATGTCGCGGATCGACAGCTCGTCCGAGATCGCCATCATCGGCACGTCGTCGCCCAGCACCCGCTGCGCGGCGAGGCCCAGTTCGACCCCCATGAGCGAATCCATCCCGAAATCCGACACCGCGCGGCTGGCCGATAGCGCGTTCTCCGGCACCCGCAGGATGCGGGCAATCTCGGTGGTCAGGAACCCCACCAGCCGGGTTTCGGCCTTGTCGACCGGCAGCGCCATCAGCGTGCCGCGCAGATCCTCGAAATCGCCGCCCTCGCCCGAAGTCCGGCCAAGCTGGGCCAGTTTGGCATAGGTCGGCCCTTTCAGCAGCGGCAGCGCCGCCAGCATCCCCGACCAGCCCATCGGCGAGATCGTGACCGTCGCGGGCAGATCGTCGCCGACCCCTGCGCGTGCCAGAAGCCGTTCGAGCGCGTGGATCGCCTGTCCGACATTGAAGCTCGCGTTGCCGGTGATCTTGCGGATCAGCCGCGCCTTGTCGGCTTCGCGCGCAAGGTATCCGGCATCGGTGATCGGGCCCCAGCCGACGGCGAGCGCCGGCAGGCCCTGCGCCTTGCGGCCGGCCATCACCGCCTCGACATAGGCGTTTGCCGCGACATAGGCGGCCTGACCGTGGTTGCCGATCATCGTCGCGATCGACGAGAACGCGACGAAATGATCCAGCCTGTCGGCCCGAGTTGCGGTGTCAAGGTTGTCGATCCCGGCAATCTTGGCCGGCAGCGTGCGCGCCAGACCTTCGGCGGTGAGGTCCTTGATCGGCATGTCGTCGAGCACCATCGCGGAGTGGATCACACCCTTGACCGGCGCTTCCTTGCGCAGATTCGCGAACATCGCCGCCGTCGCGCCCGCGTCGGACACGTCGCAGGCGATGGCGCGAACCTCAGCCCCCCGCCCGATCAGACGCGCGATCCGCTCGGCGGTGGCGGCATCGGGCTTGCCCGAACGTCCGGTCAGCGCCACCCGTTGTGCACCTGCCCCCACCAGCCATTCGGCCAGCGCCAGCCCCAGCCCGCCAAGGCCGCCGACGATCACCTGCCAGCCCTTGGGGTCGGGTGCGAAGCCCGGCGTCCGCAACGGGCGCAGGGATGCGTCCGGTTCGGCCGGCGCAACCACGATCTTGCCCAGATGCGCCGAGCGCTGCATCACCCGGAAGGCCTCGACCACGTCCTTGTGGCCAAACAGCCGATAAGGCAGCGGGCGGTAGGTGCCATCGCGGAACTTGCCGATCATCTCGGCGAACAGCCCGCGCGCGTGGTCGGGCCTGAGCGCCAGCAATTGATCGACGTCGATCCCGAAATAGCTGATGTTTTCCTTCAGCGGACGCAGGCCGATTCCGGTGTTGGCATAGAAATCCTGCTTGCCAAGCTCGAGAAACCGCCCGAACGGCTTGAGCAGGTTGAGGCTGGCCTCCATCGCTTCGCCCGCCAGCGAGTTCAGCACAAGGTCGACGCCCGCGCCGCCGGTAATCGCCCGCACCTGATCGCCGAATTCGAGGCTGCGCGATGACAGCACATGCTCGACTCCCAGCGCGCGCAGCGTGTCCTGCTTCACCGCACTGCCGGCGGTGGCGATCACCGTCGCGCCCGCCGCCTGCGCGATCTGGATCGCGGCCAGCCCGACGCCACCGGCACCGCCATGGATCAGGATCGTGTCGCCTGCTCCGATCCGGCCCAGATCGACCATCGCGTAATAGGCTGTGAAAAAGGCCACAGGAATCGTCGCCGCAGCCGCAAGGTCGATGTCCTCGGGCATCTGCCCGACCCAGTCGCGGTGCATCACCATGTGCGAGGCGAAACAGCCCGGCCCGAAGGTCACCACCGGATCGCCCGGCGCAAGGTCGGTGACGTTGGCGCCGACGCGCGCGACCCGCCCGGCGCATTCGATCCCCAGCGTGGCCCCGGCAAATCCGGTCTCGAGCGCCTCCTCCGGCAACAACCCCTGCGCCCACATCACGTCACGGTAATTGAGCCCGGTGGCGGCGATCTCGACCTCGACCTCGTCCGGTCCGGGGGCGGCGCGCGACACCCTGCGCCAGTCCAGATCATCAAGTGTCCCGGCAGCGTCGGAAACCAGCCTTGTGCCGGTCGAGAACGGCAGATCATCGGTGGCGACAGTATCGCCAAGCCCCTGCCATATCCGCAGGGCCGAAACCGCATCGCGGCCCAGCACCGCCTCGGTTTCCACGCCCGGCGCAGCGGTGAGTTGCAAAAGGCGGGTCGCCACATCGGCACCGTCAAGGCTGTCATCACGGTCAAAGCTGCGCAGATCAAGCGCGGGGTATTCGTTGCTCGCGGTGCGCAGGAAAGCCCAGATCGCCGCCTGAACCGGCTCGGCGACACCCCCGACATTCGCAGCCCCGCGCGGCAGGAACACCCAGACCGGATTTGTCGCCTTCGCCCAGGCTTCAAGCAGGGTCCGAAACGCCTCGATCCGCGCCTGCACCGCTCCGGTCGCGTCGACGCCGCCGGCAAGCGGCACATGGCAGATCACCGGCGCGTTGTCCTCGGACGTTTGCGCAGGCCGGTGGACGACGATCCCGGTCGCCGGATCGGCTTCGGCCCTGTAGCCGGCCCGCGCCAGCGTTTCGGAAAACCCGCCTTCCTGCACTTCGGACAGAACCGGCCGTCCGGCCTCGGCCCGATGCGGCACGGCGACGACAAGGGCAGCACCAGCATAGCCGTCGGGCAACGCCACGATGCGCGCCGTCCCTGGCCAGTTGTCGGCAAAGAGGCGTTCGAGGTCGTCGGTGCCGCGTTCAGCCCCGACCGGGAAATCCGGCCCCGCCGAGCGGTCAAACCAGCGCCCGCCGATGCCCCAGACCATCTCGCGAAAGCTCGACGGCGTGTCTTCCAGCATCAGGACCGCGCCGCCCGGCGCCAGGGCAGTCTCGAGCAATCCCAGCGTCGCCGGGTCATCGTCAAAGGCGCGCAAGGTGCCAGACGCGATCACGAGGTCGAAGGGTCCGTGCCTGGCAAGGTCCTCGGCGCTGGCCGCAAGCTCCGTCAGCGGGCGCGAGATCGCCAGATCCTCGGGGCCCAACCCGGCATCGGCACCCTCGCGCGTCGGCGCGATACGGAACAGCGCCATCGCCCGTTCTGGCAGGGCCGCGTCAAGCGCGCGCAGCGCCGTCACCGGGCCGGTCGAAAGCTCGGCCACCCGGAGCGCGCGCGGCGCATCGGCGGCGTCGACCAGGGCGATCAGCGCGCCGTTCAGAAGCCGCGCGCGCAGCTGGGCAAAGCTCGACCCGATCCGCACATTGTCGAGCGCGGCGCGGCCCAGCAATTCGCCGCTGTCCCAGGTCCCGCCATCGCGCAGCCAATCGCCAAGCCGATGGTGCAGGGTCGCGAGCAAGCCATATTCGGCCCCAAGATCAGGCCGGTCCGAAATCAGCGCCGCCAGAAGCTCGCCGGTTTCCGGCAGATCGCAAGTCTGTGCCAGCCGCCAGCCAGCGTCATCGGCCTCGGCCAGCCCCATCTCGGCAAGGTTCTCGCACAGCGCCGCGACATAGGTCGCGCGCTCACTGTCGATCTCGGCGGGCAGCACGACCGAGCCGTCCGCGCCGCGAAGCCCGGACAGGGTGTCATAGGCGATGCGCTGCGCAATCGCCTCGACCAGCAGAAAGGTCTCGTCCCCCGCGTCGTCGGTGTCGGCGCGGGTCAGAAGGTCGGCCACCATATCCTCGGGATCGACCCCGAGCCCCGGATCGCGCGCGCCTGGCAGCATCGTGGCGGGCTCCAGCCGGGTGACATAGGCGTGGTGGCGCAGGTCGACCGGCTTGAACAGCCGCACCGCGCGAAAGCGCACGCCTTCGAGATGCGCGACCAGCGCGCCTGCCTCGTCGAAGACGTGGAAATCGGCCAGAATCGAGCGCGCACCGACCCGGCGCACAGAGACCCGGCCAGCGCGAAGCCGCGCACCATGCGCGAAAAGCCGCATCCGGCCGACATGGACCGGAACGAAACCAAGACGCTCGGCGGCGTGGTCGGTTCCGACGAGCCTTGCGATCAGCCCGTGAAACACCGCGTCGAGCGCGATCGGGTCGATGGCGAAGCGGCCAAGCTCGGGCCGGTCCTCGAACGGGCTGGGGGTGAGCACGACCTCGATATGATCGGCATCGGGGCTGCGCAGATGCGCGACACGTTGAAACGCCGGGCCATAGTTCAACCCGACCTGCCGCGCGATGGCATAGAGCATCGCGCCGTCGCGGTCGCCAGCCTCGCGCTGAAAGCCGGGTGCTGCGATGTCGGGCCTCGCCCCGGTGATCTTGCCGATCCGCCCGCTGACGTGATCGCGCCATGCGGCGTCCTCGGACATGCCCCGGCTGGCGATGGTGACGCGCCGCGCGGGTTTGTCGATGGCCGTCTTCATCTCGGTCACGGCGCCTTCGACCAGCGGCAGCGGTGCCACGATGTCAAAGTCGCGCAGTTCCACCAGATCGGAGCCAAGGCTGCGTTGCGCCGCGCCGAGGGCGGCATCGAGATAGACCGCGCCCGGAATGACGGCGGTGTCGCCGACGACGTGATCGGCCAGCTCCGGCATCGCGCGCGGCTCCAGATCGACGGTCCAGATCGGTTCGCCGGTCAGGTCCTGCGATCCAAGCGAGGCGGCAAAATCGGCGTTGGCGCTGAAATAGCGCTGGATGTCGCCGGTCTGGTCGCGGCGAAACTCGGTGTTCTGGAACGGGTATTTCGGCAGCGCCCGCACCGCGCGCCGCGCGCCGACGGCATCGGTCGCATCGACCACCCGGCAGCCGCCGACCAGCGCGCGCAGCCAGGCCGCGCGCATCGGGTCACTTGCCGCGGTGTCGGATTTCATCGCGCTGTGGGCGATGCAGCAATCGACGGCGGCCTCGCCCAGGCTTGCCTTGATGTAGGATGCCAGCGCCGGTTGCGGCCCGATCTCGACGAAGGCCATGAAGCCCGCTGTCTGCGCCGTCTCGATGGCGGGCAGGAAGCGCACCGGCTGGCGCACGTTAGACCACCAGTAAGCGACCCCCAGCGCCTCGCCCGGCATTTCCCTGCCGGTGACGCTGGAAATGAACGGTATGCGCGTGGGCTTTGGCGTGAGGAACGCCAGCCGGTCGCGCAGCTCGGCCTCGATCTCGTCCTGCACCGCGCTGTGATAGGGGTATTCGACCCTGAGGCGCACCGCCGCCCAACGCCGGGCGCGCTTGGCCCAGGGGATGAAATCGGCAATCGCCTCGGCCGGGCCGACCAGCGAGATCGAGCGCGGGCTGTTGACCGCGGCGATGTCGATGCCGGTGGCGCCCAGCTCGTCCAGCGCCGCGCGCGCCTCGGCCTCGGAGACCTGAAGCGCCGCCATCGTGCCGCGGCCATGCAGCGCGATCTGCGAATAGGCGCGTTCATAGGTCAGCCGCACCGCCTGTTCAAGGTCGAGCGCACCGGCGCACCAGGCCGCGGCAACCTCGCCGCCGCTGTGGCCGATGGCGGCGGCGGGCACCAGGCCGCGCGCCTCGAGGGCCGCCGCGCTGGCGATCTGGTCGGCGAACAGAAGCGGTTGCGCCACCTCGACCCGTGAAAGCTGCTGCGCAAGATCGTCGGATTTGGCCAGCTCCAGCAGGGACACGCCGGACAGGTCGGCAAACAGCCGGTCAACCTCGGCGTAAGTCGCGGCAAAGACCGGATCGGAGGCCAGGGCGGCAAGGCTCATCCCGGCGAACTGCGAGCCGTTGCCGGAGAAGGTAAAGACCGGCGGCGCGTCCGAAAGGTGCGTCTCGGCGCTGGCATAGGCCGGGTTCTTGCGTCCGGCGGCGAAATCGGCCAGCGCGGCGGCGGTGGCTTCGGGGTCGTCGGCGGCAAGCGCCACGCGCACCGGATGCAGATCGCGCGCGCCGCGTGCCGCGCCGAGATAGGCGGCCCGGTCCGCACCGGTCAGCGCCGGGTCGGCCAGATTGGCCGCATGCGCGGCGGCAAGCTCCGTCAGCGCCTCGCGCGCGAAGGCGGAGCTTACGAGGATGCGGCCCTCCCCCGCGTCCGGCTGCGGCAGAACCGGCGCCTGGGGCGCGGCCAGAATGGCGTGCACATTGGTGCCGCCAAAGCCGAAGGAACTGACCCCGGCATGGGCGCGCGTGCCGGTTTCGGCCAATTTGATCGGCGCTTGCGCCAGCGTCAGGTTGAGCTCGCCAAACGGGATGTTGGGGTTCAGCGTCTCGGCATGCAGCGAGGCCGGCAATGTCCCAGTCTCGAACGCCAAGAGCGCCTTCAGCACCCCGGCGACGCCCGAGGCGGGCTCCAGATGGCCGATGTTGGACTTGACCGAGCCGATCGGCAGTGGCTCGGTGCGTTTCTGCCCGATGGCGCGCCCCAGCGCCTCGGCCTCGACCGGGTCGCCGACGAAGGTGCCGGTGCCATGCGCCTCGACAAAGGCCAGCGCGTTGGGATCGACCTCGGCGCGGGCATAGAGCATGTCGAGCAATTCGCGCTGCCCGTCCGGCGACGGCAGCGCCACGTTCACGGTGCGCCCGTCGGCGTTGGTCTCGACATCCACCAGACTGGCGTAGGAGGGATAACCCTCCGGATTGTCGACGCGGTGGAGCACGAAGGCCACCGCGCCCTCGGCGCGCACATAGCCGTCGGCATTGGCGGAAAACGGCTGGCACAGCCCGTTGGGCGACAGCATCCGCGCCGCCGAGAAGCCGATGAACGGCACCGGGTCCAGGAGCACGTTGCTGCCCGCCACGATCGCCATGTCGATTCGCCCCGAACGCAGCGCCTTCATCGCCTCGTTCATCGCCACCAGCGACGACGAACAGGCGGTGTCGATGGTCATCGACGGGCCGCGCAGGTCGAACACGTGCGAGATGCGGTTGGACACCAGCGACAGCGTGTTGCCGGTCATCATGTAGGCGTCCGACACCCGCCCATCCAGGCCCAGGCGCCGCGAATAGTCGAGCGCGGAGGCGCCGACATAGACGCCGACCTCGGTGCCCGCGACCGATGACGGCGGCAGCCCGGCATCTTCAAGCGCCTCCCACACGACCTCGAGCAGAATGCGTTGCTGCGGGTCCATCTGCCCGGCCTCGCGCGGCGAGATGCCGAACGGCTGCGGGTCGAAGCCGAACAGATCGTCCAGCACGCCGGCCGCGAAGGTATAGGCCTTGCCGCTGGTGCCGGGTGTGGGGTGCAGGTAGCGCGCGCTGCCCCAGCGATCCGGCGGGATCCAGCTTACGGCGCATTTTCCATCGTTGAGCAGGCGCGAAAACGCCTTGACGTCGCGTCCTCCGGGCAGCCGGCAGCTGCGGCCACGGAACAGGATTTCTGCCACCAATCAACCTCTGTACTTGACTGACCGGAGCTTTTTCCCCGGCCTTTTTCGCGCGATCAGGCCCCTGTGAGCCAACCACATTTAGCTTTATCGTTCCTTAATTGCGATTGCCATAGCCTCGGGTGAGAATGATTGCGATTCGAGTCCACTCAACGCCGGGGCGACGGCATCGATCCGCCCGTCCTCCCCAGGCTGCACGTGCGGCATTGTCTTTGGCGGGCTTGCGGCCTAGGCTCGCGCCGCCACGGATCAGGACCTAATCGGGCAGGCACGACAGGAACCGATGACCCAAGCACTTCGCGACTACTACACGGCGAGCGTCACGTTCGGTCGCGTGATCGTGGCTCTGGTCCTGCGCGAGGCGCGGGTGCGCTATGGCCGCTCGCGGCTGGGCTATACCTGGGCGGTGGTCGAACCGGCGATCATGATCTCGTTTCTGACCGTCGTCTTCAGCGCGTTCCGAAACACCCAGCCGGCGGCAGGCGGCAGCTTTGCGATCTTCTTTGCCAGCGGGGTTCTGCCGTTCCAGATGTTTCGCACCGCATCCTCCCGGATAAGCTCCGCGATCGAGGCCAACCGGCCGCTTTTCAACTATCCGCTGGTGCGCCAGATGGACACGATCCTTGCCCGATTGGTGCTCGAGGTCTCGACGCATATCGTTGTGATGGTGGTGGTGTTTTCCTTCCAGGTCTTCTACTTCCACGCCAGCCCGCCGGCCGATATCGGCATGGTGCTGGTCGCGATCGGGCTGATGGCGGCGCTGGCGCTGGGGATCGGCATGAACATCGCGGTCCTGACACAGATCCTGCCGTCGATCACCGAGTTCTATGCCGTCCTCATGGGGGCTGCGTTCTTTCTGTCGGCGGTGATCTATCCGCTGGCTGTGGTGCCGACCTACTATCGTCAACTTCTGCTGTGGAACCCGCTCGTGCACGGCGTCGAAGCGTTCCGCGCCGGCTTCTTCGCCGGCTACCGCGCCGACGAACTGGACCTGGGCTATCTCGGGATGTTCGCCCTGTCCACGGTGGCGATCGGCATGATCGCCGCGCGTGTCGTCAAGAAGGACGAGACATGATCGGGGTCGAGCTCAAAGGCGTTACGAAGTCCTACAAGCTGAAGAACGGCGAGGTGAAACCGATCATCACCGACCTCACCGCGACGGTGCCGTGGAAGAACATCGGCCTTGTCGGGCGCAACGGCGCCGGCAAATCGACCTTCCTGCGCCTGCTCGCCGGGATCATCGAACCCGACGAGGGCGATATCCGGCGCAACGCATCGATTTCCTTTCCGCTGGGGTTTCGCGGCAGCTTTCACCGCGATCTGAGCGGGATCGAGAACGTCAGGTTCGTCTCGCGCATCTACGGCCAGAACACCGAGTATATCGTCGATTATGTCAGGGAATTCTCCGAGCTGGGCCAGTTCCTCAACGAGCCCTACAAGACCTATTCCTCGGGCATGGGCGCGCGGCTGGCCTTCGGGTTGAGCCTGGCGATGGATTTCGACATCTACCTGATCGACGAGATCATGTCGGTGGGTGACAAGAACTTTCAGGAAAAATCCAGCGCCGCCTTCCATGACAGGATGAAAACCGCCTGCCTCTACATGGTGTCACACTCGATGGAGGTGCTCGAGGAATACTGCGAGGCCGGCATCATGCTCGAAAACGGGGTCTTGACCTATTATGACGATATCGCCGATGCCGTGGCCGCCTATAATGGGCTGTTCTAGGCGGGCCGGGGCCGTTACATGCCGATTTCCATATCGTTTCAACGCCTCATCGGCTAAAATCACTCGATCAGGGACCCAAGGGACCGCATGAAAGATACACCCGACACCCAGGACGCGAACCCCGAGAAGGCCGAGGTGAGCCGCAAGGTGCCCGAGCTTCCCAAGCGCCCGCCGAGCACGAAGGCGAAGCCGCGCTATTGGTTGCGGGCGTCGTTCGTCCTTCTGGTGATCATGCCGATCGTGCTGTCGGCGGTCTACTTCGGCTTCATCGCCTCGGATCGTTACGCGGTCGAGATCAAGTTCGCCGTCCGCTCGCCCTCGGGCGATGGCGGGAGCGACCTGTCCGGGCTGATGTCGGGCATGTCATCGGGCGGCATCACCACCGTAGACAGCTACATGGTCACCGACTTTCTCAAATCGCGCGACCTGATCGACAAGCTCGAAGCGCGCATCGACCTGCGGGGGATGTTCGACCGCGAAGGCATCGACTATTTCTCGCGCTTCAGCCGCACGCGGCCGAAAGAGGAATTCATCAAATACCTGGAATGGCGGATCAACCCTTATTTCGACAACTCCTCGCAGATCATCTCGGTCGAGGTTCAGGCATTTTCGGCCGAAGACGCAAAACGGCTGGCCAGCGAGGTGCTGGCATTGTCGGGCGAGCTGGTGAACGAAGTGTCCGAACGTGCCCGCCTCGACACCGTGCGCAGCGCCGAGGAAGACGTGCGCCGCAACGAAATGCTGCTGCGCGACCACCGCGCCAAGATGGCCCAGTTCCGCGACGACGGGCAGGACATCGACCCCACCCGTTCGGTCGAGGCCCAGCAGCAATTGCTTGGCCGGCTGGAGGGCGAATTGTCGCAAAAACAGACCATGCTGGCGACGCTGCTCGAGTTTCTCAATGTCGACGCGCCAAGGGTCAAGTTCCTCGACAGCGAGATCGCGGCGCTGGAATCCCAGGTCGCGATGCAGCGCGCCCGTCTCGGTGCGGGCGGCGGCGCGGGTGAAGGCGCCGAAACGCTCAGCCAGCGCGTCAGCAACTACGAAGAGCTCGCCGTCGACCTCGAATTCCTGCAACGCGCCTATGTCTCGTCGATGACCTCGCTCGAGGCCGCCCGGCTCGAGGCCGACCGGCAACAGCGCTATCTGGCCGCCTTCGTGCTGCCGTCCCTGCCGGAAAAGGCGATCTATCCCTATCGTTTCCTCGACGTGGTGCTGGTGGGCGTGCTGGCGTTCATGGCCTGGTCGATCACCGTCCTGTTCGGCGCGATCATCCGCGAACACCTGCCCTGACGCGCCGATTTCGCGCGGCAAATCGCGATATAGGCGTTAGACTCGGCCCGCGAGATTTGGTAGCGTCACCGGTGAAGTCTGCCACATATAGGGCGAAACCTGCATGCCTTCGAGCGAAGCCCGCCGAAACCGAATCGTATTGGGTCTGTTTCTCGTGGTCGCGACCCTTGTCGCCGGCTGCACCAAGCTGCCGTCCGACGGCCCGCTGACCCGTGAAATCGTCGAAGAAAGCGCGACCGGAGATTTCGTTCTCGTCGCCATGACCGACCCGGTTTCGCGGGCGCTGGTGGACGACGGCAGCCGTGGCTTCGGCTCGGTGGTCGCGCCAGCCTCGGCGGGCCTGCCGCAGAACCGGATCGCCGTCGGCGACGTCCTGGGCGTGCGCATCCTCGAAGCCGGAACCAACGGAACCTTCGCCAGCGGTGGCGGGCTGGGGTTTGCCGATTTCCCCACGGTGCTGGTCGAATCGGACGGCACGATCTCGCTGCCCTATGTCGGCACGATCACCGCGCTGGGCCGCAGCCCGCGCGACATCGAGAAGGACATCGTCGAACGCCTTGCCGGCGCCGCGATCGAGCCGCAGGCGATGGTGGGCATCGTCGAATCCGCCTCCAACATCATCACCGTGGCGGGAGACGCCGGCCGTCCCGGCCCCCTGCCCCTGACGCTGCGCCCGACCCGTCTGGCCGAGGTCATCGCCGCCGCCGGTGGCAGCCGCTATCCGGCCTACGACACCCGCGTCACGCTGGTGCGCGACGGGCGGCGCGGCAGCCTGAACCTGATGGAAGTGATGGAAAGCCCGTCACACAACCCGCTGGTGCAGCGCGGCGACATGGTCGTTCTGGCGCATGAGCCGCGCAGTTTCACAATCAACGGCGCGGTCGGCCGAGGCGGCACATTCCCTTTCGAGACCGCGCAGATGTCGCTGCTGGACGCACTCGGCCGGGCTGGCGGGTTGTCGGACCTGCGGGCCGATCCGACCGGCGTTTTCGTGTTCCGGTTCGAGCCAGTGGCAAAGCTCAAACGCCTTGGCATCCCCAACCTGGCCCGGTTCGAGAACGACCCGCGCGGCGTGCCTACGGTCTACCAGATCGACATGCAGAACGTGCGCTCGCGCTTCTATGCGCAGAGTTTCCTTGTCCAGTCCGGCGATGCGATCTACGTGTCGAACTCCGAAACGGTGCAGACCCAGAAACTGCTGTCGCTGTTCGATCTTGGCCTCGGTTCCGGCGCCTCGCTGGTCGGGGCCGGGGCGGATATCGCCGGGGCGATCTAGGGGGCAGGCTCCCGGCGCTGCGACCGGGTGCGTGGTGCGGAAGGTCTGACCGGGGCGAGGAGCGTCGCGCGCGCCTTGGGCTGCGCTGCGTGCGTCAGGCGTCCTTTTTCTTGCGCTTCTTTCGTCGGTCACGATCCTTCAGCGCCTCGAATCCGATGATCACGTCCAGCAGTTCAGTGGTGATCTCGCTCTGGCGGACGGACCGCGTCTCGGCGGTCAGCTCGTCCAGTTGCTCGTCGACCGATTGCTCGGCCTGGCTCATCCGCGCAAGGCGTGCGGCGTTCTCGGTCACCAGCGCCTCGGCGGCGGCGCGAAACAGGTCGGCGAACAGATAGCTGCGGATCAGCGCCGCCAGAAGCCGGTCGGGCGGAAGGCTGAACCGGGGTAGGCTTCGCGAGGTCCAGGGGCGTTTGGCAAGCGCGCCGATCAGGACCGGATCGAGCGGCAAAAGACACTTTGTTTCAGGTGCTTGCTGACCATAGGCGGTGCGTTGCATGAACACCATAGACACGGTGATCGCGCCGGATGCGCTGGATCGGCGGACCGCGTCAAGCCGGGTGATCAGGCTGCTGGCCAGACGCGCCAAGCCGTCGGCGGTTGCGGGTGGCAACAATGTTTCCTCGGGTGGGATGCCCTGCCCGATCAGCGCGTCCTCCATCTGCGCGCCGACGCAGATCACCCGCGTGGCCTGCGAGTCATCCATAGCCAGCGCGACCTCTTCGGCCAGAACCTCGTTGTAGTTGCCGCACAGCCCGTGGTCGGAACCGAAGGCGATGATGACCGGCACCGCGCCTCGGTCCGGTTCGACCGGCAGCGGGCCGTTGCGATGCAGGAACGCGTGGAAGCCGTCGAGCACCGTTTCGCGGTAAGCCTCGATGGCGTGGGCGGCCTGTTCATAGGGGCGGGCGTTGATCGCCGACATGGTCTTCATCGTGCGCACGATGCCGCGAATGCTGCGCATCGTCTCGGTGCGGTGTGTCAGGAGTTCAAGCGTCTGCGCCATCGGCCTCTGCCCTCGTCGCCATCGCCTGTCGGGCCAGGTCCACGACCCGCGCGCGCGTCTCATCGGTCAGCTTGCCGTCCTCGGCAAGAAGCGCCGTCAAACCGCAATCGTCGGCCCGGATCGCCGCGCGGATCACATTCATGGCGGGCGCGACCTGCTTTTCGTCCAGATCGTCCAGCAGACCCTCCATCGCGGCCAGCAGCACCGCAAGCTGTTCGGTGGCTGGCATCGGATCACGCTCGGGCTGGCGCAGCGCCGCGCGCACGGCGGCACCGCGCGCCAGACGGGCGCGCGTGGCCTGATCCAGCCTTGTGCCGAACCGGGCAAACCCCTCGAGCTCCTCGAACTGCGACAGCGTCACCCTGAGGTTGCCCGCGACTTCGCGGAACGCGCGGGCCTGTGCCTTGCCGCCGACGCGGCTGACCGACACGCCCAGATCGACGGCGGGAAACTGGTTCTTGCGCACGAGACCGGGCGACAGGTAGATCTGGCCGTCGGTGATCGAGATCAGGTTGGTCGGGATATAGGCCGACAGGTTCTCGGCCTGCGTTTCGACCACGGGCAGCACGGTGATCGAGCCGCGCCCGCCGGTGAACTGGCCGGCGCGTTCCAACAGCCGCGCGTGGACATAGAAGATGTCGCCCGGAAACGCCTCGCGCCCCGGTGGGCGGCGCAAGAGCAGCGACAATTCGCGGTAGGCGTGGGCGTGGCGGGTCAGATCGTCCATCACCACCAGCACGTCGCGGCCCCTGGCGGCGAAATACTCGGCCATCGACATCGCGGCATAGGGCGCGATGTAGACCAGCCCCGGCGCGTCCTCGTCGCCGGCGGCGATGACGATGGAATTGTCCATCATTTCGCCATCGCGCAGCGCACCGATCACGCTCGCCACCGCGTCGCCACGCTGGCCGATGGCGCAGTAGATGCAGATCACGCCGGTGCCCTGCTGATTGAGGATCGTATCGACCGCGATCGAGGTCTTGCCGGTCTGGCGGTCGCCGACGATCAGTTCGCGCTGTCCCATCCCCACCGGGACGGCAGCGTCGATCGCCTTCAGCCCGGTCGCGAGCGGGCGCTCCACGGCGGAGCGGTGCAGGATATCCGGCGCCTCGACCTCGATCGGATGCAGGATACCCGCATCGACCGGCCCCAATTCGTCGCGCGGCTGGCCCAGGGCATTCACGACCCGGCCCAGAAGCGCGGGGCCGACCGGGACACTGACGACCTGCCCGGTCCGCCGCACATCCTCGCCCAGGCGCAGGTCATCCGACGGGCCAAGCAGCACGACACCCAGCCGGCCCGGCTCCAGATCGAAGACGATCCCGCGCACGCCCGAGGCGAACTCGAGCAACTCGTCCGACAGCGCCCGCGCAAGGCCGGTGACGATGGCGATTCCGTCTCCAACCTCGGCCACGCGGCCGATCTCGCTGACCTGCGGCGCGGGAGGAGGACTGTCCAGCAGCGCCTGCACCAGATCACGCGTGGTAAGGCCCGCGCCGGCATCATGCGGCATCGGTCGACCCCTGCGTCACCTGTGTCGTGGCCCGTCCGGCCCGGTCCTCCAGCACCGCCTCAAGCCCGTCGAGATAGCTGTCCAGCGTCCACCCGACCTGCGCACCGCCCAGCCGCAGGTTCAGGCCCGGACCGAGCGACGGGTCGGTGTCAAAGCGCAGCGTGAAACCGGGCAGGACCGAGGCGGCCTCGTTGATCAGGCGCTCGGTGGCGTCGGGGGGCAGCGGATCGCGGGTCAGCACCACCGCCTCGCGGCTGTCGCCGGCGGCCTCGCGCAACTCGTCTGCGACCTCGCCCAGCCGGGTCACGGTATGGGCGACGATGCGTTCCTCCAGCGTCTCGTCGGCAAGATCAGACAGCGCCTTGCGGGTAAGCGACAGCAGCGCCTCGGCACCGCTTCGGTGCAATTCGGCGGTGTATCTGCGCGCCTCCTCGGCGCGCTGCGCCTCGCGCTCGGCCTCTTCCCGTGCCAGGCGTTTGCGGGTCTCGGCCAGAACCGCGTCGCGTTCGGCCTCGGCGGCGGCGCGGGCCTCGTCCAGCACACCGGCACGCCCGGCGCGCAACTTGGCGATCTGCGCCTTGTGCTCCGCCTCTGCGATCTCGGCAGCCTCGCGGATCTTCGCGGCCTCGGCCATCCGGTCGGAAATCTCCTTTTCACGCGCGTCGATCCCGTCGAGGACCGGGCGATAGAGAAACCGCTTCAGCAGCCAGATCAGCACCAGGAAGTTGACGATCTGCGCGCCGACCGTGATCCAGTCGATCGACATGTCTAGCCGCCCGTGCCGGGTGCCGCTGCTTCCAGCGCCGCATTCCAGAACGGATTGGCAAACAGCAGGATCATGGCGACGACGAAACAGTAGATCGCGGTGGATTCGATCATCGCGAGGCTGACGAAAAGGGTGCGCGACAGGGTCGATGCCGCATCCGGCTGTTGCGCGATGGCGTTGAGCGCGCTCGAGGCCGCACGGCCCTCGCCAAGTGCCGGGCCCATTGCGCCGAACGAGACGGTAAAGCCCGCCGTGAGGATCGAGATTGCGGCGATGATGGCAAGATCGGTCATGTCTGTTCCTTTGTGTTTTTAGCATCGTCCTGTGGCGCCGGGGCCGTGGCGGACGAGATGTAGACAGTGGCGAGAATGGCGAAGATGTAGGCCTGAATGACGCCGGTCAGCAGGCCCAGCATGTCCATCACGACCGGAAAGAAGAAGGGGGCGACCCCCAGCAGGATCGCGGCGATCACCGCGCCGCTCATGATGTTGCCGTAGAGCCGGATGGCGAGCGAGATGCCGCGCGAGAACTCACCGATGATGTTGAACGGCAGCATGAAGACGGAGGGTTCCAGATAGGTGCGCAGGTAGCCGCGCACACCACGGCTGCCGATGCCGAACATCGGCACCGCGACCAGAACCGACAGCGACAGCGCCGCCGTCGTCGACAGCGAGGCGGTGGGGGAGTCGAAACCCGGCACCACCGTCAGCAGGTTCGAGACCACGATGAACAGAAACAGCGTGCCGGTGAAATAGAGCAGCCGCCCGTCGCGGCGCTGCGAGATCTCCTCGATCTGGCTCTGGATCAGGCCGACGATCACTTCGAGCGTGGTGCGCCAGCGGTTCGGCGGAACATCCGGGCGCAGGTTGCGGGTGATCAGCATGGATGCACCGGTGAGAAGCGCCATGATCACCCAGGTGTTGACGATCGTGGCGTTGATGGCGATGCCGCCCAGGGTGAAGATGATGCTTTCGTCGGGGGTCAGTTCCATCACGCGGCCTCATGCGCCGACCGGGGCCGGGCGAAGGCGATGATGCCGAAGCGCACGACCAGGAAGGCCAGCGCAAAGCCCGCAAGGGATGCCGCCCCCTGCCCCGCCACCAGCCAGCCGACCGCCAGCAAGGCACCGATGCGGATGGCGCCGCTCAGGAGCAGCACCGGCGTCGGGCGTCGCGCGCGCAGGGCAAGACGCATGCCCCAGGCCAGCCCGGCAAAGAACAGCGCGCTTGCAAGCGCACCCGCCAGCGCGCCGAGCCCCAGCATGATCCAGTCAATCGCAATCATTTTTCGCCTCCTTCCTTGCCGATCCAGCCCCAGGCGATGACCGCGCCCACCACCACCCCGCCAAGCAGCAGCGCGATGGTCCATGAAAAATCCTGCGGCGCCACGCGGTCGAGCCACATCCCGAGAAACGCGCCGCCCACCGTCGGCACCGCGATTGACCAGCCGATCATGCCGAAGGTGCCGATGCCGCGCAGCGGGCTTGGCCCCGGATCGTCGCGCGCCGCCTTCATGCGCCGCGCGCGCTGGCCGATATCCTTGGCCGACTTGTCATCCTTATCGCTCATGGGCGTGGCTTTCGGAGGCTGGCGAACCGTCGCACCATGTCGGCCTCAAGGCGCGACAGGGCGGCACGCGCGACTTTTTCCTCGTCTTCGAGGCTCGCGAAACTGTCCGCGACGGTATCGCGCAAGGCGTCCAGATCGTCGCTCTCCACGCCGCGGCGCACCACCACGTCGAGCTTGTGGCCTTTCTTGACCAGCAGCCCTTCGTCGATGCCGAAAATCCGCTCATGCCCGTCCGGCTGGGTGATCAGCAGGACCGATGCGACCAGTTCGGTCACGAAATCCACATGGTTGGGCAGAATGCCGAACCCGCCATCGGCCGCTTCGCCGCGCAGACCCACCGCCGCCCCTTCGAACAGCACCCGCGAGGGCAGCCGCAGACAGACCTGCATTTGCGCCGCCATGCTCATGCCGCACTTGCCTTCACTTCGGAAAGCGCGCCGATCATGTAATAGGCGCTTTCCGGCAGGTCGAAACTGGACTGGGCCAGGATCTCCTCGCAGCCGTCGAGCGTTTCGGCAATCGTCACCAGCCGCCCCGTGGTTCCCGCCGAAGCGGTCACGGTGAAGAACGGCTGGGTCAGGAACCGCTCCAGCCGGCGGGCGCGCGCGACGGTGGCGCGGTCATGGGCTGACAATTCCTCGATGCCCAGCATGGCGATGATGTCGCGCAACTCCTCGTATTCCGCCAGCGTCCGGCGCACCGCGCGGGCGATGTCGTAATGCCGTTGCCCCACGACCCCCGGCGTCAGCATCACCGAGGTCGAGGCCAGCGGGTCGACCGCCGGATAGAGCCCTTCGCTGGCACGTTTGCGCGACAGCACCACCGAGGCCGACAGGTGCGAAAAGATATGCGCCGCCGCCGGGTCGGTGAAATCGTCGGCGGGCACATAGACCGCCTGGATCGAGGTGATCGAGCCCTTGCGGGTTGAGGTGATCCGTTCCTCCAGCGCCGCAAGCTCGGTCGCCAGTGTCGGCTGGTAGCCCACCCGCGACGGCATCCGGCCCAGAAGGCCTGACACTTCGGACCCCGCCTGCACGAACCGAAAGATGTTGTCGATCATCAGAAGCACGTCCTGGCCGCGATCGTCGCGAAAATACTCGGCCATGGTCAGGGCCGAATGGCCGATGAGGAAGCGCACGCCCGGCGCTTCGTTCATCTGGCCAAACAGCATCACCATCTTGTCGCGCACGCCCGCCTCGCCCATCTCGCGCCACAGCTCCTCGGCCTCGCGCGAGCGTTCGCCGATGCCGCAAAACAAGCTGACGCCGTGGTGATGCTCGACCGTGTTGTGGATCAACTCGCTGAGCAGAACGGTCTTGCCTACGCCCGCGCCACCGAACAGGCCGGTCTTGCCGCCGCGTTCGATCGGCGACAGCAGGTCGATGGCCTTGATCCCGGTCTCCAGCACCTCGGCGCGCAGCACGCGTTCCGACAGGGGTGGTGGTGGCCGGTGGATCGGGCGATGCGCGCTCGCCACCGGGGGCGGCAACCCGTCGAGCGGTTCGCCGAAGATGTTCAGCATCCGGCCCAGCACCGCCTCGCCCACCGGCACCTCGATCCCCTTGCCACTGGCCGTGACGCGCACGCCCAGCCCCAGCCCGCGCACCGAGCCGAGCGCGATGCAGCGCACGACGCCTTCGCCGACCAGCGAGGCAACCACCAGCGCGATGCCGCCGGCATGAACCAGGGCGTTGATGCGTGGCGCCTTGCCGGAAAAGGCAACGTCGACGACACCGCCACGCACCGCGACGACGGTTCCGGCGTCATCGCCTGTTTCGGTCCGATCCTTCATGCGTCACTCAGCCTTCCCGTATTCCGTCCGTCCCGCCGGACATCGCCCCGGCCCGCTCTCGTCGCGGACCTTCCGTCATTGCGTCAGCCACCGCATTGATCTGTATTAAACCCTTCGGCATTTGTCGCCTAAGCTTGCGCGCCCGCATCCGACGGACGAACAACCCCACCCGACTGCGGGCCTGTGACCGGCCCTAGCGTCACGACCAGCTCGTGAGACCCATCGACCAGCCGCAGGCTCACGCCGTTCTCCCCGACGCTCAGAGCGGTCCCGTCGAGTTTCGCCGACACGATCCCCCGTCCCGTGCCCGCGGGATTGAGGATGGTGATCCCGATCCGGGCCTGACCGAGGGTGACGGTGGCCGACAGCTTCGGCCAGGCCTTGGGAAAACAGGGGTTCAACAGCAGGGTCTCGCCCGACCGGCTCAGCCCCAGAAGCCCCTCGATCCCGGCGCGATACATCCATCCAGCCGACCCGGTATACCATGTCCACCCGCCACGCCCTTCGTGCGGCGCGGTAGAATAGACGTCGGCGGCGATGACATAGGGCTCGACCTTGTAGCGCTCGGCTTCCTTCTCTGTCAGCGCGTGGTTGATCGGGTTGAGCATGGCGAAAAGCTGGCCTGCGGCATCGCCGTTTCCGAGCCTGGCCTGCGCCAGAATGGTCCACATCGCCGCATGGCTGTATTGGCCGCCGTTTTCGCGCAAGCCGGGCGGATAGCCCTTGATATAGCCGGGATCGACGGTCGCGCGGTCGAAGGGCGGGGTGAACAGCAGCGCAAGGCCCGGATCGGGGCGCACCAGATGCTCGGTCATCGAGGCCATCGCCATCCGCGCACGGTCGGGGTCGGCTGCCCCCGACAGGACGGCCCAGGTCTGCGCGATGCTGTCGATCCGGCACTCCTCGGATGCGGCAGAGCCGAGGATGGTTCCGTCGTCAAACGTGCCGCGCCGATACCATGCGCCGTCCCATCCCTTGGCCTCGATGGCCTCGCGCACCGACTTTGCATGTTGCCGCCACCGCGCCGCCCGCGCCGGATCGCGGCTGTCGGCAAGGGGTGCCATCATGTCGATCGTGGCGATCAGCAGCCAGCCAAGCCAGACGCTGGTGCCCGCGCCGCCTTCGCCGACGCGGTTCATGCCATCGTTCCAGTCGCCGGTGCCGATCAGCGGCATGCCGTTGTCGCCGGTCAGATCAATCGCCTGATCCAGACCGCGGGCGCAGTGTTCAAACAGGCTGGCCGTGTTCTCCGATATGGTCGGCTGAAAGAAATCATCATGCGCGCCGGGCGGAACCGCCGGTCCCTGCAGGAACGGCAGTTCCTCGTCCAGAATGGCCAGATCGCCCGAAACGGCAACATACTGCGCAACGCCGTAGCCCAGCCACACCCGGTCGTCCGAGATGCGGGTGCGCACTCCCTGGCCGGAATGTGGCAGCCACCAGTGCTGCACATCGCCCTCGGGGAATTGCCGGCTGGCCGCGCGCAAAAGGTGTGCCCGCGTCATCTCTGGCCGGCTGAATGTCAGCGCCATGCCGTCCTGCAACTGATCGCGAAACCCGTAGGCGCCGCTGGCCTGATAGAACCCGGCGCGCGCCCAGATCCGGCAGGCCAGGGTCTGATAGAGCAGCCAGCCGTTCAGCATGATATCCATCGCCCGGTCCGGCGAGGTGACCTGCACCGCGTTCAGCACGTCCGTCCAATGGCGTTTCACCGCGCCCAGGGTCTCGTCCAGATCGGCACTGCGCATCCGCTGAATGAGCGCACTTGCCGGCGCTTCGCTCTCGGCCTGGCCGATCAGGAACACGACTTCGACGGTCTCGCCCGGCTGCAGGGTCACGCGGCGTTGCAGGGCGGCGCAGGGATCAAGCGCCGGGCCGGTGCGCCCGGAAAGCGGCTTGCCGTTGATCGCCGCGGGGGCGGCGAGCGTGCCGCCGGGGCCGATGAACTCCGCGCGGTCCGCCGTAGAGCTGCTGGTCTCGGCGCCAAGATCGGCAAAGGCAACGCGCCCCGGAAACGCCGTGCTGAAGGTGTTCTGCGCCAGCACCGCCCCGGTTGCGTGGTCCGACTTGGTCGTCACAAAGGCGGCGGTCGCGCTGCGCGAGGTGCCCAGCACCCATTCGGCATAGCCCGTGACCGACAGTTTGCGCACCGCTCCGCCGGTGTTGCGCAGGGTCAGGCGGCTGATCTTGACCGGCGCATCCAGCGGCACGAATTGCACCATGCTGGCGGCAATGCCCTTGCTTTCATGCTCAAACGCCGTGTAGCCGAAGCAGTGGCGCGCAACATAGGTGCCCGGCCCCCGGATCGGCAGCGCCGTCGGCGTCCAGACCTCATCGCTCTCCAGATCGTGCAGGTAGATAGCCTCACCCGCCGGATCGGTGACGGGATCGTTCGACCATGGCGTGATCTGGTTTTCGCGGCTGTTTTCCGACCAGATATGGCCGGACCCTTCGGCGGACACCTGAAAGCCGAAACCGGGATTGGCAATGACGTTGATCCACGGCGCCGGGGTGGTCTTGCCATCGCGCAGCACCGTGACGTATTCGCGGCCCCCTTCGGCAAAGCCGCCGGTGCCGTTGAAGAACTCCAACTCCGGCACGGCAGGCGCGGGCATGGTCTGCGGCAGGGGCTTCGGGGTGGGCGCCTTGATCGCGCGCGGTGCGGCGAGCAGGGCAAGCTGCTGGCTGATGTTGCCACGCCCTGCCACGATCACCAGACGCGCCGTTGAAAGCAGATGGTCGCGCGCGCCGGGGTTGATGATGTCGGATCGCAGTGTGTGGATGGTGCCTTTCGACGAGGCGTGGATGCCGTCGGCCTGCGGCCGGGACTGGGCGGCGCGCACGGCGCTGTCGATGGCGATCTGCAAGTCCTGAACATAGGACGACTGCCGGTCGTTCAGGATCACGAGATCGACGGCAAGCTGCCGCATCCCCCAATATTCATAGGCACTCAGAACCTGATGCAACACTCCGATGTCCTGAGCGTCGTCGATCTGCACCAGAACGATCGGAAGGTCGCCGGAAATCCCCATTGCCCAGAGCGCCGATTGCGGCGCGGCCCCGTTGGCGATCTGCGCGCTCGAGGCGCGCAGGCGCCTGTCACTGCGCATGACCATGCCGCCCAGCGCCTGAAAGTCGGCGGCATCGGCATGGCTGATCCCGAGATGGCGCAACTGCACCTGCGCCTGGGTCCAGGACAGGGTGGCGGCACGGGCGAAGGCCGAGGGGTCGCGGTGGCGGTCGACAAGGTCGAGAAGCGCATCGGGGGAATCCGCGACCATCGTCCAGAAGGTCACGCGGGTCACTCCGCCTGCCGGGATGCTGACACGGCGGCGGATCGAGAAAATCGGGTCGAGCACCGTGCCGGTCGTGCCGGAAAGCGGTGCCTGGGCCATGGCCGCCTGTTGAATATTGCGCCCGCGCCCGATGAATTTCGCCCGGTCCGTCTCGATCTCGATCGGGCCGGTCTCGGGGCCCTCGACGACAGCGATATGCGCGGCCCAGACCTCGGGGTCGGAGGATGCGCGACGGCGCCGCGTGGCGATGACGACGCCAAGTTCCGGCACATAGTCGGTCACGACGAACATCTTGGAGAACGCCGGATGCGCCTGATCCGCCGATTGCGGCGCCAGCGCCAGTTCGGCATAGGATGTGACGTCCACCTCGCGCGAGCGGCGGCCGGAATTGGTCAGCGTCACGCGCCGCGCCTCGGCATCGTCCTCGGCGGAAACGACAACCTCGGTCATCGTGGAAAACTGCGCCGCCTGGCTGGTGAACGCCGCGTGATGTTCGCTGAAGACCGCGCGGTGCCGGCCCGTATTCGCGCGCAACGGCTGAACCCCTCCGGACCACAGCGTGCCGGTCGTGGTGTCGCGCACGAAGATGAACGACCCAAGCGCCGCCTGCGTCGCCTCGGCGCGCCAGCGGGTGATGGCCAGATCGCGCCAGCGGCTGAACCCCTCGCCGGTCGCGGTCAGCATCACGCCATAGTTTCCGTTGGACAACAGATGTGCAGTCGGCGCCGCCTCGGCGGGGTGATCGAACACCCGCATCGTCGGCGTATCGGTGATCTGAACTGCGCCGACCAGCACGTCCTTGGCCCGTGGCGGCGCTGTGGCGACGTTGCGCGGCACACGCTCGTGCAACAGGAGTTCCACACCCTGGATCATCGGCTCGGCATGGAACCTGTCGCGCAGGCGACCGTTTTGCAGCGCATTGGCGATGCTGGTGATCGTCATGCCCTGATGATGCGCCATGAAACTGCGCACGAGGGCGTGGTCCTGGTTCTCGGGCAGGCGCGCGGGGGTGAAATCGACCGCTTCGTAAAACCCGAAGCGGCCTTGCGCGCCAAGCGCGGCAAGCCTTTCATAGTTCTCCACCGCCGCCACGGGATCGACCATCGCCGCCAGCCCCGTGGCATAGGGGGCCACCACCCGGTTTTCGCTCAGCCCCCGCTTGAGGCCCAGACCCGGTACGCCGAAGTTGGAATATTGGTAGGTCATTTCCAGATCGCGGGCGTTGTAGGACGATTCCGAGATCCCCCAGGGAATGCCGATTGTCGCGCCGTAGCCTTGCTGATAGGCCACGACCAGCCGGTTGGTCTGCTCCAGCACCGACCCGACCGGCGCGCGCATCACCAGGGACGGCATGAGATACTCGAACATGCTGCCGGACCACGAAATCAGCGCCGAACCCGAGCCAACGGGCGTCGCGGTGCGGCCCAGACGGAACCAGTGGCGCGTATCGACATCGCCCTTGGCGATGGCAAAGAGGCTGGCAAGCCGCGCCTCGGACGCCAGAAGATCATAGCAATTGGCATCAAGCCGGTTGGTCGCCAGCGAAAACCCGATGGAAAGCAGCTTCTTGTCCGGCTCGAGAAGGAAGGCGAAGTCCATCTCGTTGGCGATGCTGCGGGCCATCGTCTCGACTTCGCCCAGAAGGCCTGGGTCCGGTGCGTCCTGCTGGTCGGCAAGATGATCCTGCAGGCATTGGAGGGCAGCGCCGATCCAGAACGCGATGTCCGAGTCCTCTCCGGGCAGCGCCACGGCCTTCTGCCTTGCGGCCTCGATTTCGGGGATCATGCCTGCCAGATCGGTCGCCGGAGCCTCTGCCGCCACGGCAAGGGCCTTGAGCACCTGCCCCAGATCCACAGCACCGCGCTCGCCCCCCAGGGCCTGCTGCGCGAGGAAGATATTGTCGCCCAGCGCCTGGCGAAGGGTGGTCACCGCAACGGGGAGGCTTTGCCACTCCCGGCACGCCTGCGCGACGGCGATCAGATGCCCGGCAAGATTGCCGCTGTCCACCGTCGAGACATAGGCAGGCTCCAGCACGCGCAGATCGCGCGTGTCGTGCCAGTTGAAAACATGCCCGCGATGGCGCGGCATCCGCTGGATCGTCTGCAGGGTGTCGCGCATCCTTTGCAGTGCTGCGGTCTGGCCGATCCACCCCATGTCGCGCGCCACGACCGTTGACAGCAGGTAAAGCCCGATATTGGTTGGCGAGGTTCGTGTGGCGACGGCGGGTTTCGGCGTTTCCTGAAAATTGTCCGGCGGCAGGAAGTTTTCCTCGGCCGTCACGAATGTCTCGAAATAGCGCCATGTCCGGCGCGCGATCAGGCGCAGCGCGCGGGCCTGACCGCTGTTCAGTGGCACCACAGGTCTGGCGACGCGAAGCTTGCTTATGACGCGCGCCACGACCGGGGCACCCGCCCAGGCCAGCGCAAAGGGCACGAGCCATGGCAGCATGACCGGGTTGACCCAAACCGCCAGCGCGCAGGCCCCGAGCCCGATGACCACGCCCGGCACCATACGCAGGTATTGCGCCGCCGCCGAAGGCAGGGCGCTGCCCTCCAGATGCGCCGCCGTCACCCATTCCAGCATGTGCCGCTTGCTGACGGCCAGCCGCCAGATCGTGCGCAGGATGGCGTCCGCCATGGACACCGCCGTATCGGCCAGCAGGATCATCGACAGCGCGATCTGGCCCAGCGCGGTCCGGGTGTCGTGACCCAGGGCCGCGAAATGGCTGCGCAGCGTGACGTCCGACTTCGCCGGCACGATCCCGAAGGGCAAGGGCAGCAAGCGCGGCACGGCGAGCAGACCGACGATCCACGTCGTCCAGATCAGCGCCACGGCCGGCGGCATCATCCAGCCGGAGACGAGCGTCAGCAGCGCCATCGGCGCCAGCAGCGACCGGCGCAGATTGTCGATTATCTTCCAGCGGCCAAGCGCCGGAATGCCGCCGGACCCGCCCCCCCTGCGGCCAAGGATCCAGGGCAAGAGCTGCCAGTCCCCACGCACCCAGCGGTGGCGACGGCGCAGGTCCACGTAGTATCGGCTCGGGAAATCCTCGACCACCTCGATATCCGAGGCCAGGGCCGCGCGGGCAAAGATGCCCTCGAAAAGATCATGGCTGAGCATGGTGTTCTCGGGAACGCGCCCGGCCAGTGCCGCCGTGAAGGCATCGACGTCATAGATGCCCTTGCCGGTGAAAGACCCCTCGGCGAACAGGTCCTGATAGAGGTCGGATGTCGCCGTGACATAGGGATCTATGCCGCCGGGGCCGGAAAAGATGCGCTGATAGATCGAGCCTTCCCGACCGATCGGCAGATCGGCCGTAACGCGCGGCTGCAGGATGCCGTAGCCCGCCGTCACCCGCCCTGATCCGGCATCGAACACCGGCCGGTTCAACGCATGCGCCATCTTGCCGATCATCTGGCGCACGGTCCCGCGCAGAACCCGCGTGTCGGCATCCAGCGTGATGACATAGCGGATGCCCTGCGGCAGCGGGCTGCTGATCACCGAAAAACTGGTGTCGGTCGCCCCGCGCAACAGCCGGTTCAACTCGACCAGCTTGCCGCGCTTGCGCTCCCACCCCATCCAGACGCCTTCGCCCGGATTCCACAAGCGGCGCCGGTGCAGGAAGTGAAAACGCGGGCCATCTTCGGAAGGGTAGCGCGCGTTCAACTCGGCAATCGACGCCAGCGCCGTAGAGACAAGGGCCTCATCGCCTTCCGTCGTCTCGGACGCGGCATCCCTGGCATCGGACAGGAGCGCGTAGTGCAGCGCGCCGCCGGTGCTGGCCAGATGGCGCACTTCCAGTTGCTCGATCTGCGCGTGCAGCTCGTCGATGTCATGCAGAAGCACCGGCACCGCGACAAGGGTGCGCAGGTCCGGGGGGACGCCTTTGGTCATATCAAGGCCGGGAAGGGCCTTTGGCGCCACGGTCCTCGTGATGATCAGGTTGACGATGGAGGTTCCCACCTCGATCGCGATCGCCAGTCCGGTGACGGCCAGAACCAGCAGCGCCGGAACCCCGGCCCCTTCGGCCCCGGCCAACGAGACGCCAAACCCAAGGATCACCAGCGACAACGCCGTGATCGCGGCAAGATAGCCCGGCAGGCCCAGACGCGCGAATCCGCGGTAGATCCGCAGGCGCAGCGACGGTTTGAACCTCAGCCCGGCCTCCAGCGCCGGCCGCCCGGCGTCAATCAGCCAATAGCCCGGATCGCGGCTGTGGTCCGTATCCCCGGATGCGGCAAGGTCCAGGCTGGCCTCGGCCACGTCGATCTCGGTCTGGTCGGTGCCGCGCGCGATGATCTCGATTGCCGTGCGATAGCGGTTGCGGGTGGCGAAATCCATCTCGGCAAAGTCCGAACCCGCCCGCAAGCGGGCGTCGATCAGGCTGACCTCCTCAAAGAATTCGGCCCAGTCCATCTCGGACACCAGGCGCATCGAGGTGACGATGTTGCGCATCGTGACGTTCGAGGCGGAAAGCCGCATCTGCGCGTTGGTGACGACCTCGTCGATGGTGAGGCGCTGCCGGTGCAGCCGATCCTCGAGCCATGCGAATAACGGGGTCTGGGCCGGGTCGAACCCGCGCAGACGCTTGGCCATCTGGGCCGCGACCGCCTCGGGCAGCGGGGCGGTCTCGTAAGGGCCGACGGCGGTCTGCATCACCAGCAGCGGCGATTGCCCCGCGTCCTTCCTGGCGGCCAGAACGGTGTTCACGATCTCGTCGGCCTGTTGGCGCTGTGCATGGCCATCGACGATCTGCAGCGTCAGACGGCGCATGTTCTCGATCAGCACGATCCGCAGCGTGATCGCGACCGCCCACAATTCGCCGATCATGAGCGGCTCGACCTGTTGGTAGGCGCGCACGAAACGGGTCAGAACCGGGCCGGAAATGAGGCTGTCGGTATGGGCGATATAGGCCCAGGCTATCCCGAGAACGCGCGGATAGCCCGTGAACGGCCCGTTCGCGAGCTTCGGAAGCTGTCGGTAATAGCCCGGCGGCAGATCATCGCGGATCTGGCGCAATTGCTGTTCGACCAGGTGGAAATTGTCCAGCAACCACTCGGCGGCCGGTGTCATCGTCTGTCCGGCCTGCAGCGCCCGTGCGCAGGTGCGGTAGGCCCCGAGCAGAAAATCGGCGTTGTCGGCGACGCGCGCGTCCAGACGCGGGGAGCCGATCCCCGCGTCGGTGGCTATTTCCTGGGCCGCGGCGAGTGTCCGCGCGTGATGCTCGAGCCGCTCGATACCGAAGATATCGGCCCGGATCGGTGACGTGTCCTGCCACAGGTCCGGATTGCTTCGCGCCGACTTACGCTGAAACACTCGCGATACCTGGTCTCGGGTCTTCTTCAATATCAAGGCGTGGACACTGGATCGCGCTTCTGAACGTCTGCGGCACTGCCCGCGACGATCTCTTTGACAACGATGCTTCTGCCCGCGTCATCCGTGCGTCCGCGGCGGCGCGGGATCACGGTTTCATCGGTCTTGCCGCACTTCACGTCAGCGCGGATACGGCGGGCCATCACGGCCCATTTGGTTTCGATCTGATTCCAGTCCATCGGTTCGTCCTTTCATGTCATGGCAGTGACCAAGGGCTTTGCCGTGTATCGCGGGCCTGACCGGCGGGCGCGCGATGGCGGTATAGGTTCATCCGGTGCGTTCTCGCCGCCGGACCAGCGTCAGAGGCCGAAAGCCGGCGATCGTGGGTGCTGCAACCGTGCCGGGAACCGGCAAACCGAAACGCCGTCCGCGAAACGGACTGGCCGATACTGGCACTGGCATCGGTCGACTGAACCTCGTCTCCCCCGCGCCTTTCGGCGTGTGGTCCAGAACGTCAGAGATCATCGGTTGCAAGATAGTGCGCCCGACTGCGGCAAGTGTTGACGGAGCCTGACCACGCGAGGTCTTTACTACCATGGCGGTCGCCGGAATACAAACTCTCGCTTCCTTGCCGCTCGGCGAGAACACGCCGTATCGGCCGGTATCCTGTTTCGTCAGCCTCGCCACCGCGATGGTTTTTGCTGCGGGACGACTCCTGACGATGGCGGACCGACAGCCCTGCCCGATGATGACCTCGCCCGGCCGGATCACCCCGACGGGCGCGTGCCGCAAGTGCTTCCTGCCCGGTGCAGGACTGTCTATGGCCTTGAGGGCTATGGTGAGCTCCGTCATGTGCAGGCTCCTTGCCGTCCATGTTAGCACCGATTCAACGCGGCCGGCGGGCCAGGGTTCCCGGCTCGGACCGAAAGCCAGGCGATGAGGATATCCACAGAGATCAAAGGCATTGGCGCTGGTATGCGCCGGTTCCCGCCCCTGCCCGCCCCCAACTCGGCGGCTTTCCGCCGTCAGCCTGGTCGGGACGGCACCGGACCGGGCATTCGATGCAACGAAAGGTCGCGGGGGCACTTGGCGGAGGGAATTCGACAAACGGGCCTCTATGGGTTATCGCGTGGACACCGCCGTCATCGACCGGGGCCACGGACCGGCTGGCTGAAATCAGACAGGAGGCAAGGTGGATGCTGCGACCTGCGCCGGAGCCGAGGTCGGGACTGGCGCCATCATTTTCGTTATGAGTGACTTTCCGACCGTCGCCTACTACCTGCCCGAGAAATCCGCCCGTCGGGATCTGATCAATGGAGTTTCCTGAATGAAATACCTTCGCCCCGCCGCTTTTGCGGTCGTGGTTCTGGCCGCCATCGCCGCGATTGCCTGGTATGTCTGGGATCAGAACGTCAGCGGTCTGCCGGACGGGTTTGCGATGGGAAATGGCCGGCTTGAGGCGGACCAGATCGACATTGCCACCCGGATGCCGGGCCGCATCGCGGAAATCCGGGTCAGCGAGGGCGAGCTGGTGCAGGCCGGAGACGTGCTTGCCGTGATGGACACGCGCGAGCTTGAGGCGCAACTGGCACGGGCCCGGGCCGATGCCGCCCGCGCCGCCAGCCAGGTCGAGGAGGTTCGCGCCCTGATCGAGCTGCGCCGCGCCGAGCAGACCCAGGCCGAAGACGATTGCGCCCGCGCGATCGAACTCGCGGACCGGGGCGTGAATCCGCAGGTGGTTGTGGATCATCAGAGGATCCGGCTGGCCACGGCCGTCGCCGCCCTGAACGCAGCGCTTGCGCAGTTGAACAGCGCCCAGCTTGGCGTCGAGGCCGCGAACGCGCTTGTCGCCCAGATCGAAACCCAGGTCGGTGATGCCACGCTGATCGCGCCGGTGCTTGGCCGCGTCCTCTATCGTCTTGCCCAACCCGGCGAGGTTCTGGGCGGCGGTGGCAAGGTCATCACGCTGCTGGATCTGTCGCAGGTCTATCTCGAGATGTTCCTGCCCGCCGATCAGGCGATGCGCACCGGGCTTGGCGCGGAGGCGCGGATCAGGCTGGACAGTATTCCCTACGCGGTTCCCGCCTATGTCAGCTTCGTCTCGCCCGAGGCGCAGTTCACGCCGAAACAGGTGGAAACCGCCGACGAGCGCGAAAAGCTGATGTTCCGCGTCAAGGTGCGCCTGCCCGAGGAACTGGTTGCGGCCAATATCGAACAGGTCAAGACCGGCCTGCGCGGCGTCGCCTTCATCCGGCTTGCGGGGGCCGAGGACCTGCCCTGGCCCGTCGAGTTCGTCGGCCCGCCGATCCCCGCCGATGCGCTTTCGGGCAACTGAGCCATGCAGGATACCCCCGTCGCCCAGGTCTTGGCGCTGACGCATCGCTACGGCAAGGATCTCGCGCTTGACGATGTGACGCTGGACCTGCCGGCGGGCGGGATGCTGGGCGTGATCGGGCCCGATGGGGTGGGCAAGTCCACGTTTCTCGGCCTCTTGGCCGGGGTTCGCAAGATCCAGGGCGGAACGGTGACGGTTCTGGGCGGCGACATGACCGACCGGCGCCACCGCGAGGCGGCGTTTGCCCGCATCGCCTATATGCCGCAGGGTCTGGGCAAGAACCTCTATCAGGATCTCAGCGTTTTCGAGAACCTCGATTTCTTCGGCCGCCTGTTCGGCCATGATACTGCCGAGCGGCGGCGGCGGATCGACAGGCTGGCAAAGGCCACCGGGCTCGACCCGTTTCTGGACCGTCCCGCAGGCAAGCTGTCGGGCGGCATGAAACAGAAACTCGGCCTGTGCTGTGCGCTGATCCATGACCCGGATTTCCTGATCCTCGACGAGCCGACCACCGGGGTCGACCCGCTGTCGCGCGAGCAGTTCTGGGACCTGATCGACGACATCCGCGCCGACCGGCCCGGGATGAGCGTGCTGGTCTCGACCGCCTACATGGAGGAGGCCGAGCGGTTCGACTGGCTGGTGGCGATGGACGACGGGCGGGTTCTGGCCACCGGCACGCCCGACGAGATGCGCCGCCAGAGCGGCAAGGACACGCTGGAGGAGGCGTTCGTGTCGCTGCTGCCCGAGGACAAGCAACGCAGGACCGCCCCGGTGGAGTTGGCGCCGCTCGAGGATGACGGGACAAGCGCCCCGGTGATTGTCGCCAAGGGTCTGACCAAGCGGTTCGGCGATTTCACCGCCGTCAATAACGTGAGCTTCGAGATCCGGCGCGGCGAGATATTCGGCTTTCTCGGCTCGAACGGCTGCGGCAAGACCACGGTGATGAAGATGCTGACCGGGCTATTGCCCCCCACCGAGGGCGAGGCGTGGCTGTTTGGCGAAAAGGCCGATGCGCGCAACATCGAGACGCGCCGGCGCGTCGGCTTCATGTCGCAGTTCTTCTCGCTCTACGGCGAACTGACGGTGCGCCAGAACCTGAGCCTGCACGCGCGCCTGTTCCAGTTGCCACAACAGACCATCGCGCCCCGGATCGCCAGGCTGCTTGCTGATTTCGGCCTTGAGCCACATGCGGATGCCCTTGCGCGCGAATTGCCGCTGGGTCTGAAACAGCGACTGTCGCTGGCCTGCGCGATCATCCATGAACCCGACATGCTGATCCTGGACGAGCCGACCTCGGGCGTCGATCCGGTGGCGCGCGATGAGTTCTGGGACCTGCTGGCCGATCTGTCGCGCGGCGACAAGGTGACGATCTTCATCTCGACCCACTTCATGAACGAGGGCATGCGCTGCGACCGGATCAGCCTGATGCACGCGGGCGAGGTGCTGGTCTATGACACGCCGGAAAACCTGGCGACCGAGGGCGGATCGGCGTCGCTGAACGAGACCTTCATCCGCTACATCACCGAGGCGATCGGCGAACCCGAAACCCCGCCCGAACCGCTGGCAGGCATCGTGTCCGCGCCGCCGCGGCGGCGTCGCAGCGCCGGCCTGACGCGCCTGCTTGCCGTCAGCCGCCGCGAGGCACTCGAGGTGATGCGCGACCCGGTCCGCCTGGCCTTCGCGTTCTTCGGCAGCATGCTTCTGATGCTGCTGTTTGCCTATGGCATCTCGATGGACGTCACCGGGCTGAAATTCGCCGCCTTCGATCAGGACCGGACGCCCGAGAGCCGCGCCTATCTGGCCAATTTCTCGGGCTCGACCTATTTCGAGGAGGTGCCCGAAGTCACCAGCGACGATGAGTTGCGCCAACGCATGGTGACGGGTGAAATCATGCTGGCAATCGAGATCCCGGCGGGGTTCGGGCGCGCCGTCACCACCGGGCGGCCCACGGGCGTCGCGGCATGGATCGACGGAACCGACACCGGGCGCGCGTCCACCATCGAGGGCTATGTGCAGGGCGCGCATGGCACCTTCCTGACGACCCGCGCCACGGCGGCCGGGCTGGCGGACATGGTGCAGCCCATCGTCAACATCGAACCTCGATACCGCTACAACCCCGGTTTCAACACGCTGCCGATCATGGCCGCAGCGGTGCCCGCGATCCTGTTGATGCTGTTTCCGGCCATCCTGATGGCGGTCAGCATCAGCCGCGAGCGGGAGATCGGCACGATCACCAACTTCTACGTCACGCCGACCAGCAAGCTCGAATTCCTGCTGGGCAAGCAACTGCCGTATATCGGTATCGGGTTCGTCAACTGGATGGTCCTGACCGCGATGGCGATCTTCCTGTTCGGCGTTCCCCTCAAGGGGTCGGTGCTGGCGCTGTCGCTGGGGGCCGTGGTCTATATCGCGGCGGCGACCGGGTTCGGCCTGATCATCGCCGTGTTCATGCGCAGCCAGGTCGCGGCGGTGTTTACGACTTCGGTGCTGGCGATGATGCCGACGGTGCAGTTTTCCGGCCTGATGCAACCGGTCGCCACGCTCGAGGGCGCCGGACGGATCATGGGGCAGATGTGGCCCACCAACTATTTCATGCAGATGAGCATCGGCGCCTTCAACAAGGGGCTCAGTTTTGCGCAGCTCGGCCCCAACATCCTGATGATCTCGCTGTTCGCACCGGTGTTCGTCGCGCTGGCGGTCCTGTTCATGAAAAAGCAGGAGGGGTGAGGGATGCGCAGTGTCGCCAACACGTTCTGGCTGATCATGAAGGAGTTCCGCACGCTCTGGCGCGAAGCCATCCTGCTGTTGCTGGTGTTCTATTCCTTCGGGCCGGGCATCTACGTCGAAAGCTCGGGCGCGGGGGACATGCTCAAGAAGGCGTCGGTCACCTTCGTTGACGAGGACCGATCCTCCCTCAGCCGCGCGCTTCAGACCGCGCTGCTGCCGCCGCGCTATCTGCCGCCGCTCGAGGCCGATGCCGACCAGATCGACCGGATGATGGATTGGGGCGAGACGATCTTCGTCGTCGTGATCCCCGCCGGGTTCGAGGCAGATGTGCGCGCCGGGCGCACGCCGTCGCTGCAGCTCAATATCGACGCCACCAAGACGGTGGCCGCCGCCGTGGGCACCGGCTATCTGACGGCCACCTTCAACGAGGAAATCGCCCGGTTCGCCGCCAACCGCGACATCGTGCCTGCGTCGCCGGTCGAACTGGTGCTGCGCCGGTCGTTCAACCCCGCCGGCAATACCGTATGGTTGCGGTCGATCTCGTCGCTGTTGAACTGGCTGTCGATGCTGACCATCGTGCTGACCGGCGCCGCGGTCATAAGAGAGCGCGAGCACGGCACGATCGAACATCTGCTCCTGATGCCAGTCACGGCAATCGAGATTGCGCTGGCCAAGATACTGGCCAACGGGCTGGTCGTCTTCGGCGCCTTCGTGTTTTCGCTTTTCATCGTGGTCGAGGGCCTGCTCGACGTGCCCTTTGCGGGGTCCGAAGGGCTGTTTCTGGCGGGAACGGCGGTCTATCTCTTCGCCGCGGCGTCGATCGGGCTGCTGCTGGGGATCATTGCGCGCACCATGGCGCAATTCGCGCTGCTCTTGTTGCTGGTCATCATGCCGATCATGATCCTGTCGGGCGGGATGACACCGGTCGAAGGCCAGCCCGACTGGCTGCAGCCCCTCACCTGGCTGCTGCCCTCGCGCCACTTCATGGAGTTCGCCACCGCCATTACCATTCGCGGCGCCGATTTCAGCATCGTGTGGCCGCAATACCTCTGGACCCTGCTGCTGGGCGCGGCCTTCCTTGCGATCAGCCTGATCCTGTTTCGCCGGTCAGTCGCCAGAGGGTGACGCCGGGTGTTGACCTAGGTCAGTGCAACCGGAGGCGGGACCGGGTAGAATGGATGAAACCACATGACTTCCACCGAAAGGACAGCAAGATGTCTACCCGTGAGAACACCACCGCTGCCGATGAAAACGCGATGGACGCCGCTCAGGTCGTGTTCAGCCTGAATCCGGCCTACTTCGCGCCGCAGGCACAGGATCTGCTGACGGCGCAGGAGCGGATTGTGAAGGAGGTCGAGCGGTTCACATCGGCCTGGTTCGAGCGCAGGCATGACGCCATGCGCGCGATGGTCGAGGCCCGCAGCCGGGCCGCGTTGGAAGGCCCGACCGATCCGGCGAGCGCGATCAAGGAGATTGCCGAGTGGCAGACCCGGTTGATGCAGCAACTGGCCGAAGACGCCAAGGGCTACGCCGAGATGATGACGCGATGCGCAGGGGCGCTGGCGCAGGGTGAGGTCAGGGCGCCGGATGAAAAAGCCGGCAAGACGAAGAAGGCCGCGAAATCCGGCAAATCCTGACCGTCTGACCGGCGCTCAGGTGCTGCCGGCCCCATCACCGCGCTGATGCGCGACCCCGGAGGTGAGCACCTTCTGGGCCGCTTGCGCCAGCACCTGCTCCTCGTCGGTGGCGAGCACCAGCACCGGGAACCGGCTTGACGGCGTCGTCAGGCAAGGCCCGCCGGCCCGGTTCGCCGCTTCATCCAGGTCCGCCCCCAGCCAGGCCAGTTCGCCGATCAGGCGCGCGCGAAGGGCCGGGATGTGTTCGCCCATGCCGCCGGTCAGCACCACGGCGTCCACGCCGCCCAGGGCCGCCGCCAGCGAGCCGAAACTGCGCCCGCAGCGGTAGACGAAGAAATCCACCGCCTCGGCGGCCTCGGGGCGGTCGCTGGCCAGCAGGTCGTTCATCTCCCCGCTGATGCCCGACACGCCCAGCAGGCCCGAGCGTTCATAGAGAAGATCGCGCACCGCCTCGGGGCTGTAGCCGCGATCCATGATCAGATGCAGCACCACGCCGGGATCGAGCGCGCCGCTGCGCTGGCCCATCGGCACACCGTCGAGCGCGGTCAGCCCCATCGTCGTGGCGATGCTCTGCCCGTTCCTCATCGCGCACATGCTGACGCCGCGCCCCAGTTGCGCGACGATGACCCGCTTGGCCGCGAGATCGGGATAGGAGCGGCGCAGCGCGCCCGCGATGTAGTCGTAGGACAACCCGTGAAAGCCATAGCGCAGGATGCCATCGTCGCTCAGCGCGCGGGGCAGACCGAAAATCTGCGCATGGCGCGGTTGCGTGCGGTGAAATGCCGTGTCGAAACACGCGATCTGCGGGATATCCGGGTAGTGTTCCTTGAGCCGCCGGATCGGGCGCAGGTTGTGCGACTGATGGCTCGGGGCCAGCGGCTCCAGTTTCTCGAGGCCCGCCAGCACGTCGTCATCCACCAACACCGGCGCCGCATGATCGGCGCCGCCGTGCACGATGCGATGCGAAAAGGCGGCGATCCTGCCGATGCCCGTCAGGTCATCCAGACGGGCGAGCATATGCGTCAGGGCTTCGGGATGGGCATTGCCCGCGCTCTCGGGCGCACCCAGATCGGTCTCCTGTTGCGTGCCGGTGTCGGGATCGCGCTCGGTCAGAACCATGCTGCCGGGCAGGCCGCGAATGTGAAAGCTCCTGATCGGGCGCGGGCCATCCTCGGCCAGCCGAAAGACGCCGCAGCGCAGGCTCGATGACCCGGCATTGAAGGTCACCAGCAGGGTCTTAGCCATTGAGCTTGCTCCCTGCCCGCTTGGCCGCCACGACAAGTCCGACCAAGGCGGCAGAGGCGCAGCGCTGTGCCACCGTGTCGGCCCGGCTGGTCAGGGCAATCGGCACTGCCGCGCCCATCACGATACCGGCCGTTTCGGCATGGGCCAGATAGTCCAGATCCTTGACCAGGATATTGCCCGAGACCAGATCCGGCACGATCAGGATATCGGCCTGACCCGCGACCTTGGACACGATCCCCTTGATCGCCGCGGCCTTTGGCGAGATCGCGAGGTCCATCGCCAGGGGACCATCGACATCGGCCCCCGAAATGGTGCCACGGTCCGCCATCTTGCTGATCGCGGCGGCGTAGACGGTCGACTCGATCTTTTCGTTGATGTTCTCGGAGGCCGACAGAAGTGCCACCTTCGGGCGCTCGATCCCCAGCGCATGGGCGAGGTCGATGGCGTTCGAGGTGATATCGCGCAGCGTCATCAGGTCCGGCCGGATGTTGATCGCGGCATCCGACACGAAAAGCAGCCGCGCATAGCTTGATACGTCGATCACGAAGACATGGCTGATCCTGCGGCTGGTGCGCATCGCCTTTTCCGAAATGACGGCACTCATCAGGATATTGGTTTTCAAGGCACCCTTCTTCAGACCGTCGACCTTGCCGGCCACGGCCAGCTCGACGGAAACCTTGGCGGCCTGCTCCGGGGTGTCGGCCGCAACGATCGGGGTCGCGCCCAGATCGACGCCCGCCTCCTCGGCCGCCTGCCTGATCTGCGCCTCCGGCCCGACCAGAACCGCCTCGATCAGTCCCCTTGTCTGGCTTTCGATCGCGCCCTTGATGCTGGGGCCGTCCACCGGGAAGACCACGGCGACGCGAACCGGGCCTGCCTCGCGCGCGAGGAGTTCGAGACGCTCCAGCCGGTCCAGCCGAAAGCCTTCCGGTATTTGTGCGGTCGCAAATTCATTCATGTTGATCTCTCGTGTTCAGGGGACCGGTCAGCGTTGGAAGACATAAGTGCCGGGCGCATCGCCCAGCGGGGCTGCCCCGCCTTCGGCACCGCCCATCACCGGCGGCTCGCCGGTGCCGCTGGACTGCGCGCGCAGCCATGTCACGAATTCCGGCCACCACGACCCGCCCTTGACCGGCGTATGCGTGCGCCAGTCCTCGGGCGGCACATAGTTGGCCGCGTTGGGCGTCACCGTCATCTGATAGGTGCGACGGGTATGGCCGGGCTCGCTGATGATCCCGGCATTGTGCCCGCCCGAGGTCAGCACGAAGGTGATCTCGGTGTCCGACAGGATGTGCAGCTTGTAGACCGATTGCCACGGCGCCACATGGTCGCCGGTGGTCGAGACGCAGAACACCGGCACGGAGATATCCGTGATCGCGACCGGCTTGCCGTCCACCTCGAACCGGCCCTGCGACAGCTGGTTCTCGAGGTAGAGGTTGCGCAGGTATTCGCTGTGCATCTTGTAGGGCATCCGGGTCGCATCGGCGTTCCATGCCATCAGGTCGAACATCTCCTGCCGCTCGCCCATCATGTATTCGCGGACATTGCGCGACCAGATCAGGTCGGTGGAGCGCAGCAGTTGAAACGCCCCGGCCATCTGCTTGGTGTCCAGATAGCCCTGATCCCACATCATGTGTTCAAGGAATGACACCTGGCTTTCGGAGGTGAACAGCTGCAATTCGCCGGGGTCCTTGAAATCGACCTGGGTGGCCAGCAGGGTCATGGATTTCAGCCGGTCGTCGTGGTCGCGCGCCATCTGCGCCGCCTTGGCCGACATGAGAGTGCCACCGAGGCAATAGCCCACACCGTGAACCTGCGTGTCGGGAACGATCCCGCCAACCGCGTCCAGCGCTTCGCTGACCGCGTCGATATAGTCCTGCATCCCCAGATCGCGATCCCCGGCATCGGGGTTGCGCCACGAGATCATGAACACGGTAAAGCCCTGCTCGACCAGGTAGCGCACCAGCGAATTATGCGGCGACAGGTCGAGGATATAGTATTTCATGATCCAGGCCGGCACGATCAGCAGCGGCTCGGAGGCGACGGTCTCGGTCTCGGGCGCATACTGGATCAGCTCGAACAGGTGCGACCGGAACACGACCTTGCCCGGCGTCACGGCGACTTCGCGCCCCGGCAGGTAATCCTCGGCCCCGACCGGGGGCTTGCCCGCGATCGAACGCTGCCAATCCTCGATCAGGTTCTGCATGCCCCGGACCAGGTTGGCACCGCCTTCGCGGGTGGTCTGGGCGATCACCTCGGGGTTGGTCCAGAGCGTGTTGGAGGGCGACAGCATGTCGAGGACCTGGCGCGCGGCAAAGGACACGACGCGTTCTTCGTTGCGCGACATCCCGTCGATGTCGTTGGTGGCATTGTACCACCATTGCTGGGTCAGCAGGAAATTCTGGTAGATCAGGTTGAACGGCCATTGCTGCCATTCGGGGGCGTCGAACCGCTTGTCATGCGGCAGGGGCAGGATGCAGGGGTCCACCGGCTTCTGGTCAAGCTGCTGACCGGCGGCAACCGCAAGGCGCGTCGCCTTCTGCGCGGCTTTTTCGGCCAATTGCACCTGCTTTCCGGGCGAGCCGGCCAGATGCACCCACCAGTTGAAAAAGCTCGACGACAATCCGAACGGCGTCACCCCCATCGTGAAGCGGGCCAGTTGGGACTTGAGCGCGTGGTCCAGGCTTTGCGTGCTGTAACGGTCAGGCCTGACGCGGTCGCAGCGGAGCCCCAGCTCGGGCGCGATCGGCTCGTTGGAGGGGTCGATGTCCGCAGGCTTGCCGTCGGGCAATTGCTGGTCGGCGATCACCTCGGGTTCGGGATGGAGCGGCGAGACGTTGCCTGCCTGACCTGCTTCTTTCTTGCTCGACTGCGACATGGTTCTTTTCCGTTCATCGTTCAATTGCGTGCGCGAACTTCCACACGACCGTTCAAGGGCTGCGGATTGGCCGTTACCATCCATGAAATCATCGCCTGCCGCTTTTGCAATGGCAGTCCGCGAAAGGGTTGCCCGGAATATTGCCCGGCGTGGCGAATGGATGACCCGCTGCCGGAACTCATGATCGGTGGGCCCGGCACTGCACCACGCGCCCGGCGACGCTCATATCATTCCATCACCCATCCCCCTTGCCCAGCCGGCAAGAGGTCGCATCCGGAGTGGAAGTCGCGTCCGGTCTCATTGATGGTCTCGGAGAATTGGCAGGCGCGCGGCGGCCTGACCAGCCCGCGCCGGTCAGGCCATTCCCGCATGACGCCTACCGCGCTTCGCGCAGCCGGATCTTGAGGTGTTTGGGCTGGAGATAGGTATCAAGCCCCTCCGGCCCCAGCTCGCGACCGAAGCCACTCATTTTCCAGCCGCCGAACGGGGCCTGAAGCTCGCTGGTGTCGTTGACGTTGACACCCACGGCCCCGAAGTCGAGCCGCTCCGCAATCGACCAGGCGCGCTCGAGGTCCTGCCCGCAGACATAGGCTGCCAGCCCGTAGTCGAGCCCGTTGGCGATGGCGAGGAGCTGTTCGGTGCTGTCGAAGGTCGTCATGCCCACCACGGGGCCAAAGCTCTCCTCGGTCATCGGCAGGCTGTCGAGCGGCGCATCCGCGATCACCGTCGGCCGGTAGAACAGCCCGTCATCGTAACCGCTGCCTGTTGCGCGTCCGCCTCCGGCGATGACCCGCCCGCCCTTGGCGACGGCATCGGCGATGTGCCGGTTCATCCGGGCGATGACGCCGGCATTCTGGACCGGACCGTAGCCGATCGCAGGGTCCAGCCCGTCGCCGATCACCGTCGCGTCCGCCAGCGCGGCCAGCGCCTCGGCAAAGCGCGGGGCCAGCGCCTTGGCCACGAGGATCCGGTTCACCGTGATGCAGATCTGGCCCATGTTGGAATAGGCACGGCGATGGGCGGCGCGCGCCGCCTCCTCGATGTCCGCATCCTCGAGCACGATGTAGGGCGCATGCCCGCCGAGCTCCAGGCAGAGCCGCTTCATGTTGCCCGCCGCCGCCCGCATGATCGCCTGCCCGGCCGGGATCGAGGCGGTGGCCGAGATGGCACGGATACGCGGATGCGAGGACAGCGCCTCGCCCGCCACCGGGCCCAGACCCGGCAGGTCCGCGGTGGTGCCCGGCGCAAAACCGGCCGCGTGCAGGCAATCGACCAGCATCGCGATGGCAAGCGGCGTCTCGTGCGGGGATTTGACGATGATCGGGCAGCCAGTGGCCAGCGCCGGGCCGATCTTCCAGCAATAGAGGTCGATCGGGTAGTTCCACGGCACGATGGCCGCGGTCACGCCGACCGGGTGATAGGTGACGAGATTGCGGATCGTGGGCGACGAGGCCGGGCGGATCGAGCCGCCCTTGCGCGCCGCTTCCTCGGCGTAATAGCGCAGCACCTCGCAGCCAAAGAGGATTTCCTTGCGGTTGTCCGGGACCGGCTTGCCCTGTTCGCGGGTCAGGAGGCGGGCCATCTCGTCCACTTGCGCCTCGATCAGCGCAGCGGCCTTGTGCAGCATGTCGGCGCGCGCACGCACCGGCAAGGCGGCAAAGGCGGGAAAGGCCGCCTCGGCGGCAGCGACGGCCCGATCGACCGTCGCCACATCGGCCAGAAGGGTTGAACCGACCCGTTCGCCATTTGCCGGGTTGATGATCTCGAACCGGTCGACGCCCTGCGGCATCTCCCAGGCGCCATTGATGAAGAATCCGCGATCCATCTCAGCGCATCCTCAACCGGCGCCAGAGTTCTTCGTAGTTGCGGTCGTTCTGGCGCGTCGCCGCTTCCTTTTCGGTCGTGTTGGGGCTGACCATGAGATAGGGGTCGTGGCCGGCGGCGGCGACGATCTCGGCGGTGGTGGAGTTGATCGCATGGCCGATGGCGATGGCGACAGAGGTCGAGGTCGCGCCGGTGCGGCCGTTGACGCCCGAAATCTCGATCCCCGCATCGCCCCTCGGCACGCCCGTATCGATCACCACATCCGCGATCTCGAAAAGCCGCTTGCCGCAGGAATGGCGCGACGGGGTCGACGAGGAATGAGGGATCGAGGTGACGCCGATCAGCGTCATTCCCTTCTCCTTGGCCGCCAGAGCGATGTCGAGCGTGACCGCGTTCAGCCCGGAATGCGAAAAGATCAGCATCGTGTCGCCGGGATCGGTCTGGTGACTGTCAAAGATCGCGCGGCCATAGCCCTCCTGGCTGTGGATGAAACGGTATTGCCGCGCACCCGCATCGCCCAGGACCCGGTGAAACGAGATCATCGAGCTTTCCACGATGGGGCGGAACCCGGTCACGGTGCCGGTGCGGGGATACATCTCCATCGCTGCGAAAGAGCCGTGGCCGGTGCCGAAGGTGAAGACCAGCTTGTCGTCCATGATGGATTTCGCGCAGGCCTCTGCCGCGGCCTCGATGGCCTCGCACTGGGTCTGCATGACCCCGTTCAGCCGGTCGAGAAGGGTTTGCAGATAGCGTCTTGGCATGGTGCTCATGGGTGTAATCCTTGTTATCGGGCGGTGATTGCGTCGAGCGCGATGCGAAACAGGACGCCTTCGCCACGCGCAAGATCATCGGCGTTCAGTTTCTCCTGGCGCATCGCGTCGACCGTGCCGTAGCAGAGCGTCGCGACCGACAGGCCAAGGTCGCGCCCGGCGGCGAGAAGGGCGGCGGTTTCCATGTCCACGGCGGTGACGCCCTTGTCGCGCATCGCCGCGCGCATGGCCTGAGCGCGGGCATCGCCCTTGGCGTCGATGCCGAACATGTCGCGGTAAAAGGCGTCATAGGTGGCATAGAGCCCACGATGCGGCGTCTCGCCAAGTGCCGTCGCGGCTGCGGCAAGGGCAGCGGCGAGGGTCTGATCCGCAGCAACGCTTTCGCCATGCGGCAGGCCATAGGCGGGCGAAGTGCCGTCATAGGCAATCGCCGCGTCCGAGATCAGGAAGTCGCCGCCTGAGGCGGGCGCGAAATACATCGCGGTGCCGATGCGCACGAAGCGACGCAGGCCCAGGTCCGCGAACTCGTGCAGGACGATGGTGGCGATGGGCGCGCCCATGCCAAAGGCCACGACGCTGACGCGGCTCCCGTTCCAGCCACCGGTCACGGTCTTCAGCCCGCGCTTGACCGGCAGGAAGACGGGATCGGACAGCAGCGCTCCGATCCGGTCCACCCGGTCGGGGTCGCCGACCAGGATCGCGCTTTCGCCGAGTTCTTCGGCGGCGTGGCCGGTATACCATGCTCTTTTCATAGATCTTTCCTTCCTTCGCGCGCTTGCAAGAGCGCGGCTGCGGCACTTATGCCGGCCTGCGCGGCCGCGAGCGACGTGGCGCCCGACATCTCGGCCGCGATGAATCCTCCGGCAAAGGTATCGCCGGCGCCCGTGGTGTCGCGGGTCTCCACCCGTTCGACAGGCAGTTCCTTGGTCGTGCCGCCCTCGGTGACGGCCACGCTCGCCGCCCCGCGCGTCTCGACCACCAGCGCGTCGGTGGCCGGGACCAGCACCCGTTCCGAGGCGCTGCAAAAGATCACGTCCGCCCGCTCCGCCAGACGTGCGCGCAGGGCTGCGGGAAAGGCGTCGGGGTCATTCTTGACCGCCCAGTAGAGGCGCGCGCCGGGCGGACAGGCATCGAGGATCGGCACCATCAGATGCGGCGGACCAACCGAGATGCAAAGATGGCTCGCGCCGGCGATCAGCGCCTTCTGCGTTTCTGTCAGGCGTTCGGACCCGTTCAGCGCCGGATCGTAGAGGCAGATGCAGCTTCCATCCGCCTGATAGACCATGAGCGCGGTCGGCGAGCGCGGCGACGGCATGGTGCCGATCCCCTCGGTCGGCAGACCCTGCGCCGCGACCGCGCGGGTGAAGAGCGCGCCCTCCTCGCCGCTGCCCGCCCACATGATCGGCGTGGCGCGCTGCCCGGCGCGCACAGCCGCCGCCGCGACATAGGTGGGGCAGCCCCCGGCCCGCGGCCAGGCTCCGGTATCGCGGCTGGCGATCAGGGTGGTCCTGTCCCCGATGGCCTGCCCGGCCAGCCCGACGGCATAGTCGAGGCTGGCATAGCCGGTGACGACGAGATGGCTCATCCCAGCATCCCGAGCGCGGTTTTCAGGTCGACGACCTTGCCGACATAGCGATCCACGTCTTCCAGCGAGGCGTCGGCCAGATGGGCGCGGTTGGAATTCGTGGCCTCGCGCACCAGCACGACCTCGTGCCCGTTGGCGAAGGCATCCGTCGCGGTGGCGCGGACACAGACATTGGTCTTGACGCCGCAGAGGATCACGCGGCGGATGCCCTGCTCTTGCAGGAACAGGGCGAGGTCGGTGGCGAAGAAGGCCGAATAGCGCCGCTTGGTGATCGTGATCTCGCGCGGCCTGCCTTGCGGGCCGAAGCCGTCGAAAAACTCGGCATTGAACCCGCCGGTCACGCAATGGACGGGCAGCCGGATCTGCTCGAAATCCTCGAACCCCTCGCGATGACGGTCGCAGACATGCACGATGGTTGTGCCGGATGCGGCGGCGGCCTCGATCAGCGCGCGGATCGGGGCGATGACCTCGGGCGCGGCGGGATAGAAATTCTCGCCGTCCGGGTGCAGGAACGAATTCTGCATGTCGATGACGACAAGTGCGGTGCGGTCGGTCATTTCGCCCTCCTGAGGCTGCGCATCTGGGTAAGAACGAGGATGGCGAGGACCATCAGATAGGGCAGCGCGCCCATGAGCCGGGGCGGCAGGCCCACGGTCTGCATCCGGATCTGCGCCGCATCCAGAAAACCGAACAGCAGGCAGGCGGCGGCGGTCGGCCAAGGCCTGTTGCGGCCGAAATAGAAGGCGGCGAGCGCGATGAAGCCGCGCCCGGCCGTCAACCCCTCGTTGAAGATGCCGATGGAATAGAGCGCGAGATGCGCCCCGGCCAGGCCGGAGAAGAACCCCGCGAATGCGGTCGAGACGTCCTGCACCAGCGCCGGCCGCAGGCCCACCGACCGCACCACCGGAGCGGCATTGCCGGTCGCCCGGATCCACAGTCCGATGCGGGTGGAGCCAAGAAGGAACGGCAGCGACGCAACCGAGACCCAGGCGAGAACCGTCAACGGGTCGAGCCCGGCGAGCATCCGCCCGACCAGGGGGATCTGCGAAACGCCCTCGGGCAGAAGGCGCGGCAGCAGGACGGTATCGGGCAGGCGCAGCGTCCCGGACGAGCCGTAGAGGATCGTCATCAGGAACCCCAGCGCCCCGGCGGCCAGCACGTTGAGGCCAAGCCCCGCGATGATCATGTTGGCGCCGAGCCGCGTGATCGACAGCGAAAACAGCCAGCCGATCACCGTGCCGACCAGCGCCGCCGCGAGCACGGCCAGCATCCAGCTTCCGCTTGCCGACGACACGACAACCGCGACATAGGCGCCGATCAGCATCTTGGCCTCGAGCGCGATGTTGACGATGCCCCCCTGCCGGTTGACCAGACCGCCCATGGCGGCCAGCAGGATCGGAGTCGTCAGCAGGATCGCGGCGGCGAGAATCTGTTCGATCATGCCCGTGCCCTCCGCCGGATGGTGATGCGGCCCAGCTCGACCACGGAAAAGATCATCACGATGCCCTGGATGATGTTCACCAGGTCAAGCGGGATGTCGGAGAATAGCTGAATGGTGGTCCCGGCCGAGGCGAGCGCTCCGAACAGCACCGCGCCCAGCAGCATTCCCACCGGATGATTGCGCCCCAGCAGCGCGACGGCCATGCCGGTGAACCCGTAACCCGCCGAGAACCCGTCGGTATAACGGTGAAGCTGGCCGAGCCCGTGCGACGCGCCGCCAAGTCCCGCCACGACGCCCGAGAGCACCATGGCCAGGATGATCGTGCGCCGCACCGAGATCCCGACCGCGCGCGAAAAGCGGCGGTTCTGCCCGACCCAGGCCCCCTCGACCCCCGTCGGGGTGTGGCGCGCCCAGAAGGCATAGACGAACAGGATCGCCAGCCCGATCAGAAAGCCGCTGTGCAGCGTTGCGGGCGGCATCAGGCGCGACAGTTCCGCCGCCTCGTGGACCGGGGGCGTGACGTTGTTGCCCGATTGCGCCGACAGGAACGGGCCATTCACCAGATAGCCGGTGATTGCGGCGGCGATGAAGTTCAGCATCAGGGTCGAGACGACCTCGTCGACGTCGAGCCGGGCGAGAAGCCAGCCGGGCAGCCAGAGCCATGCCGCCCCGAACGCCGCCGCAATCGCCAGGCATATCGGCGTCAGCGCCCAGCCGAGGGATGCGGGAAGGCTGAAACCCGCCACCACGGCGGCAAGCCCGCCGATCAGGAACGCCCCCTCGACGCCGACGTTGAACACCCCGGCGCGAAAGCAGATCGCGGTGGCGACGGCGGTGAACAGAAGCGGCGTCGCCGCCGAGAGGGTCGAGGCGATGCGCCGCGCCGATCCGAAGGACTCCGACAGGATCAGCGAAAAGGTATCGAGCGGGCTTTCCCCGATGGACAGCAGCACCACGGCGCTGACCGCCAATGCGATGACGATCGGCACGGCGAACCCGGTGCCGCGCTCGAGCCATGTCTGAAACAACGAAGAGGTCATGCCGCGCCTTCCATCACCATCAGACGACCGATCTCGACCCGGTCGGCATCGGCCGCAAGCTCGCCGGCGATGCCACCATCCACCATCACGAGGATGCGGTCCGACAGGATCTGGAGTTCGTCCAGCTCTTCGGAGGCAAGCAGCACCGCACCGCCCTTCGCCCGATAGTCCAGCAGGATTGCATGGATCGCGGCGATGCCGTTCAGATCCACCCCGCGCGTGGGCTGCGAGACCAGAAGTAGCGGCGGCGCCCCGGCGGTTTCGCGCGCGAAGACCACGCGTTGCTGGTTGCCGCCCGACAGGCTCGACACCAGATCGCGCGCGGCACCGTAGCGGACCGAAAGCCGGCCCAGCCGGTCGAGGGCAACCCGGCGCAGGGCGCGGCGGCTCAACCACCAGCCCTTGCCGATGGGCGCCTCGCGCTGCGATCCGGCAATCACGTTGTCCTCGATCGAGGCGGCAAGGGCGAGACCCTCCTGCCCCCGGTCCGCACTGATGAAGCCGATCCCGGCGCCGCGGCGCCGGTCCGGGCCCTGCCCCGACAGATCGGCACCGTTCAGATGCACCGATCCGGTTGAGCGGATCAGGCCGAACAGCGCCTCCATCAGTTCCACCTGACCGTTGCCGGCGACCCCGGCAAGGCCGACAATCTCGCCGGCATGAACGGTGAAGGAAATGTCGCGAAGCTGGCGCGATTTCTCGACCGAAAGCGCGGACAGGCCGCGAACCTCGAGCACCGGATCCCCCGGCGCACCCCGTTCGGCCTCGGCCCGCGGCGGCGGCGTGCCGTCGACGATATGCGAGGCGATCTCGTCGGCGCTCGTCTCGGACAATGCGGCACTGAAGACGGTCGCGCCCTGACGGATCACCGTCACGCGGTCGGCCAGTGCGGTGACTTCGCGGATCTTGTGGCTGATGAACAGGATCGTGGTGCCATCCTCGCGAATCCGGCGCAACAGGTCGAACAGCTCGTTCACCTGCTGCGGGGCGAGAACGGCGGTGGGTTCGTCAAGGATCAGGATGCGCGTTCCGCGCCGCAGGAGGCGGATGATCTCGACGAATTGCTGAATATGGACCGGGGCGCTGCCCGAACGCCGGTGCCAATCGACCTCGATGCCGATCCGGTCGGCAAGCTCGCGCCCCTGTGCCTCGGCCGCGGCCCAGTCGATCCGGGCCAGCGCGCCACCCCGGCCGCGCACCGGCTCGTCACCCAGAACCAGGTTCTCGAGCAGCGACAGGTCGGGCGCCAGCATGAATTCCTGATGGACCATGCCGATGCCGCGCGCCAGCGCCTCGCCCGGGCCTGAGAACTCGACCGCCTGATCGTTGACGATGACATTGCCCCGGTCCGGCCGCTCGATCCCCTGAAGGATGCGCATCAGCGTGGACTTGCCGGCGCCGTTCTCGCCCACGATGGCGTGGATCTCCGCTGGTGCCACGGCAAGGGTTATGTCCCGGTTCGCCTGAACCGGACCGTAGCTTTTCCAGACATGCGAGGCTCCGAGCGCGATGGCAGTCATGCGAGGCTCCTGGGAACGGGACGGGGCGAGAGGGCGGGCCGGGTTTCCGGCCCACCCATTCGTTGTGTGGCTGTGCCTGCCGGCGGCTTACTGGAAGAAGTCGGGGTAGCCTTCGCTCGACACGTCCCAGACATGCAGGTCGCCCGCGATGATGCTCTGGCGCGCAGCCTCGACCGCGTCGAGATAAGAGGCCGGAAACAGGTCGCGGGTATATTCCATGTCGGTCAGGCCGACACCGTTCTCGGCCAGGCCGAAGACAAGGGTCTGGCCGCCCGGAAAGGTGCCAGCCGCGTAATCCTTGACAAGCTGCTCGGTCGCCACGTCCACACGCTTGACCATCGAGGTCAGCACATGGCCCGGCGCCATGCCGTCCTGGTCGGTGTCGACGCCAATGGCGAAATGGCCCGAGGATTCCGCCGCCGCGATCACGCCGATGCCGGTGCCGCCCGCGATGTGATAGATGATGTCGGCGCCGCTTTCGAACATGGCATTGGCCATCTGCTCGCCCTTGGTCGGATCGCCGAAGGTCTCGGCATAGGCGACCTGGACCTGGATCTCGGGGTCGATCGATTGCGCGCCCTGGATGAAGCCGACGATGAACTTGTCGATGCCGGGGCTTTTCACGGCGGCGATCACGCCCAGGATCGGCTCGGGATTGATGCCCTCGATCCCCTCGGTCGTGGTCACCTGCGCCGCAAGGACGCCGGCGAGGTAGGAGCCTTCATGTTCGCCGAAGAGAACCGAGGCCACGTTGTCGCCTTCGCGCACCTGGTTGTAGATCGCCCAGTTCGTGCCGGGATAATCGCCGGCCAGCGCCTGCATCGCCTCGCCATGGGCGTATTCAAGGCTGATGACCAGGCCGAACCCCGCATCGGCGGCACGGCGCATGATCTCTTCGCCCTGGGCCACCACGTCGTTGGATTCGATGGCGCGGCCCTCGATTCCGACCTCGGCGATCCCGGCCTCGAACCCGGAATAGGCGGTATCGTTCCACGATCCGTCGCCAAGCCCGCCCTGCGCGACGATCAGCGCGGCCGGTGCCGTTTGCGCCAGTGCCGGGGCGGCGGCGAGGGCAAGGACGGTGCCCGCGAGCAATGTCTTCAGTGTCATGTCAGGTCTCCTGTTGAAGTGTTGGTCTCAGGTTTTCTTGCGTCAGGCGCAGCCGATGTGGCGCGTCGTGGGAATTGCCGCGCACCAGCGCCAGATCGTAGCTGTAGTAATCGGCGTGATAGATCGCCTCGGCGGCCTCGATCAGGCGCCCTTCGGCGTCAAAGCTCTGCCGGACGACGACCATCAGCGCCGCAGGCAGCCGCACGTTCAGCACCTCCGCCTCTTCCTTGGTCGCAAGGCGGGCCGAGACATGTTCGTTGCCGCGATCAATCACCAGCCCCGCCGCGGTGAACGCCGCATAGAGGGAAAAGTCGCTTTCCCCGCCGCGCAGGATCTGCCCCAGCATCGCGACGGGAAGCCGCTCCATCACCCGGTTCGGAATGACGGAACGGTGGATCGCGCAGGGCACCGAGTCGACATAGCGCAGACGGACCAGCATGGCCGAGGGCTCGACCGCGCCAAAGGCGCGCGCCTCGTCGTCTCCGGCGGGGCGATAGGACAGGACACGCTGCGTGGCCTTGTGGCCTTCGGCGGATACCGTCTCGGAGAATGACAGCAGACGAAGCGAGCGCCGATGCAGCGATGGCAAGGACACGAAGCTGCCCGCCCCCTGCCGCTTGGTCACGATACCCTCGGCGACCAGCACATCGATCGCCTTGATCACCGTGCCGCGGCTGACGCCGAATTCCTGCGCGAGGTCCAGTTCCGTCGGAAGCTGCGCGCCCGGCGCATGATCTCCCGCAACGATCCTTGCCCGCAAGCTGTCGGCCAGGGCGCGGTAGCGAGGCTTTTGAAGGCTGGAATCGGCGGTGTTCATGAACGATTAGTACCCGCCAAAAATTTGTCTAGTCAAGTTTCTTGTTTTCCGGATAGGCCTGGACAAGTTCTCCTGCGTGCCCTGTCAGCGCAACCGGAATAAAGCCGTTGTCTGCTGTCAGACGGGTTTGAACCCGTCTCGATTTCGACAGCGACGCGGCTCGCCACGCGGCATGCAGATCGCGCCACCCGGCGAGGGCGGCGGCCCGATTTCGATTGAACATGGCGCGACGGGAAAGGCTCAGATTAAGGTTGAACTATTCAAGGCAAAGGCTTGGAAAACTGCGAATTTCTGCAAACCTACCCCGGTCAACACGAGCCGCCCACCTGATGCGGTCGGATCACCGCTGCGCGACCGGCATCCGCGCCCGCGATGCGGCAGGCGACGCCCTCGGCAGTGGTTCGCGCAGTCTGGAGTTTGTGTTATTCGGGAAGAGTCGCGTTCCGTTGCGGATCGCCAATCAACCCGACCGAGTGCTCCCGAGATGGACAAGCTTTCCGTCATGCAAGCCTTCCGCCGCATCGTCGAACGCGGCAGCTTCGCGCGTGCGGCGGAGGATCTCGGCGTCTCGCCGGCGCTTCTGAGCCGCGAGATCAAGCTGCTCGAAGAGAGCCTCGGCAGCACGCTTTTGACGCGCACGACGCGCTCCATGTCGCTGACCGATGCCGGGCGCCTCTACTATGAGGAAGCGACGGGCATCCTCGAGGCCGTGACCGAGGTCGAGACCCGGATCCGCGACGGCGCAGGTGCGGTGCGAGGCCATCTCAGGGTCAATGCTTCAAGTTCCTTCGGACAGACTGTCATTGCGCCCATCTTGCCGGGGTTCCTTGCCGCGTATCCTGACCTGCGTCTTACATTGTCCATGGACGACCGGGTGGTGGACATGGTCGAGGGCGGCTTCGATGTGTCGATCCGCATCCGTGCCGCCATGCAGGACTCGGCGCTGGTGGCGCGCAAGATCGGGACGATTCGGCAACGGATCTTCGCCGCGCCGTCCTATCTCGAGAAGGCTGGCGCGCCACAGACACCACAGGAGATTGCGCAGCACCGGGTCGTCGGCTTCCTGCTCGCGGACCACCTGACGACCTGGAACCTGCACGGACCCTCCGGCACGACGTCAATCGACCTCGATCCGCCTGTTCGCGTGGGCAACAGCCTGGTTCTCCGCGATCTTCTGATCGCGGGTCATGGCATCGGCACCTTGCCGGACTTCGTGTCGAACGCGCCCGAGGCGCGGGGCGCGCTTGTGCGCGTGCTGCCGGACTGGGAACTTCCCGCACCGGAGATCTTCGCCGTGACGGCCTCGCGGCTGGGAATGGACGCGAAGGTCACCGCGTTCCTCGACCATCTCCGCGCGGCGCTGCGGTCCTGACATTCTTCAACAGGCGTAAAGAATGAAGTGACAGCCGTCCGGTTATTCCGGTCAGCCGAATCCCCGATCCTCCCCGGCATCGAAACCGACAGCCCTAGAGGATCCCATGACCCGAGTTCTCGTTCTTTACTATTCCAGCTACGGCCACGTCCGCGCCCTTGCGCAGGCCGAAGCCGAAGGCGCACGCAGCGTGCCCGGCACCCATGTCGACCTGCGGCGTGTTCCCGAAACCGTCCCCGAAGAAATCCGGCAAAAGGTCGGGTTCGCCGCCGATGAGACACCAGTAGCCGCGCCTGCCGATCTGGAAACGTATGACGCCATCATCTTCGGCACGCCGACGCTGTTCGGCATGATGGCCGGACAGATGAAGTCCTTCCTCGACCAGGCCGGTGGGCTCTGGACGCGGAATGCGCTTGTTGGAAAGGTGGCAGCGGTCTTCGCCTCGACCGGCTCGCAGCATGGCGGGCACGAGGCGACGCTTCTGTCCACCCAGATCCCGCTCCAGCACTTCGGGATGCTCATCGCCGGCATGCCCTACACTTTCGCCGGGCAAACCACGGCCGAGGGCATCGTCGGCGGGGCGCCCTATGGCGCGGGCACGATTGCCGGCACCGACGGCTCGCGCAGGCCCACGGAGACCGACCTCGCCGGTGCACGTTTCCAGGGCGCGCACGTCGCGCGGATCGCCGCGCGACTGGCTGGGACCACACAGCAAGAGGAGGCCGCGTGATGCCCTCTCTCACCATTGATTTCTTCCACGATGTCGTCTGCTGCTGGTGCTTCAACATCTCGTCACGGATGCGGCAACTGGCCGAGGGGTTCGATCTCGACATCCGCCATCGGACCTTCGTTCTCCAAGCGAGCCCCACCGAAATGCAAAAACGCTGGGGCAGCCCTGAAGAGGCCCGCGATACGATACTCGGTCACTGGCGCACCTGCCGCGCCGTAAGTGACCGGCCTGACCTGATCGATGTCGACGCCATGCAGCAAGCCGATTTCGACTATCCGCATGGCTACACGGCGGCGCTGGCCTGCAAGGCGGCGGAGCGGCTCGGTGGGCAGGCAGCCCATTGGGACATGTTCGACCGGCTCCAGCGCGCGCACCTCTCCGAGGCCCGCAATCTCGCCGATCCCGAGACCGTGATGCACGTCGCCCGTGACCTTGGTTTTGAGGCAGCGGCCTTCACCGAGGTTTTCGACGACCCGGCCACTGCGCAGGCCGTCGAGGCCGACAGGCAACACGCTCGCGCGCTTCAGGTCCGCACAATCCCCACCCTCATCGTCCGCGAGACCGGCAGCCGCCTTGTCAACGGACCCCGCGAGGATTTGGCCGCGCAGCTGCGCGCTGCCCTCCGCCTCGCCGACTGAAAGGAGAACCCCCATGACGCTGAAATTTCGTCGCACAGACCGTCGGCACCGCCGCCGCCGTGTGCCCAGCGACTTGCCGCCTCACCTGATGCGCGACATCGGCCTTGATCCCTGGCCCGAACGTCCGCGCATGCCCTTCCACCCGCCCTGGTGAGCCTGAACCGGAGACGACCGATGTCACGCACGACCGATATTCTTCTCACAGCACTTGCCCCGGCGATCTGGGGCAGCACCTATCTTGTCACCACCGAGGCGTTGCCTGCTGGCTATCCCGTGACCCTTGCCGCGCTGCGAGCGCTGCCCGCGGGTCTGCTGCTGCTTGCGCTGACGCGTTGCTTGCCGCCCCGCGCCTGGCTTGGGCGGATCTTCCTGCTCGGCAGCTTCAACTTCGCGCTGTTCTGGGTGCTGCTGTTCGTGGCCGCCTACAGGCTTCCCGGCGGGGTCGCCGCAACGCTTGGGTCGTTGCAGGCGGTGATGGTCATCCTCATGGCGCGCGGCTGGCTTGGCACCCCGGTGCGCACGGGTGCCGTGCTGGCTGCGGTCGCCGGAGTCATCGGAGTCGCGTTCCTGCTGATCAGTCCCGAAGCGCGCCTTGACCCTGTCGGTATCGCAGCGGGCCTCGGCGGTGCCGCGTCGATGGCGGCGGGCACCGTCCTCAGCCGGAAATGGCAGCCCCCTGTCTCGGCCCTCAGCTTCACCGCATGGCAGCTGACCGCCGGCGGCCTGATCCTGCTGCCGCTCGCGCTCCTCGTCGAGCCACCCCTGCCGCCGCTCACGTGGACGAACCTCGCCGGGCTGACCTGGCTTGGAGTCGTTGGCGCAGCGGTGACCTATGCGATCTGGTTCCGAGGCGTCGCCCGGATCGAACCCGGAGCGGTTTCCATGCTCGGCATGATGAGCCCCGTAACAGCTGTACTCCTCGGCTGGCTGGTGCTGAGTCAGTCCCTCTCACCGGTGCAGATGCTCGGCGCAGCCATCGTCCTCGGCTCCGTCTGGGCAGGGCAGCGCGCAAACCGACAAGATGCCCGCGATGCCTCTGCGCGCGCGATCACAACGCGGACGAAGACCGCCCGACCATCGTTCGAAAAAGGATAAGGGAACTCGCGGAACCCGCGAAACTCGGCGTAGAGGCGGTTCTCTGGCTCGCTCTGGCAGACCCGCTGCCGCCGGATGAGGGTGAGCAGCTCGGGTCAACCCGGCGAAGGCGCCCATGACCGTTCGCAGGCATGGTTCAGGACGTGGCCCAACTCACACCGATCCACGAACGCATCGTTTGCGATCGGGCCCGGTCGCAGGGGTCAGGCCGTCTTTGCAAGCGTATCGGCATAGGCGCGCGACAGCGGGTGGGTCGCCTGGCCGGCAAAGGCGCCCATCGGGAGGTCCTCGACGATCCGCCCGGCGTCCAGCACCGCGATCCGGTCGGCAAGCTGGCGAAGGGGCGCAAGGTCGTGGCTGACGATCAGCATCGCGAAGGAGCGCTCGGCGCTGATCCGGCGCAAGAGGCGGATCGTGGCCATCTGCGTCACCAGATCGAGCGACGACAGGGGTTCGTCGAGGATCAGAACGTCCGGTTTGGCCGCCAGCGCCCGCGCCAGGGCAACGCGCTGGCATTGCCCGCCCGACAGCGAATGTGGTCGACGGGCGCAGATGGATCGCGGCAGGCCGAGGGTCTCGAGCAGGCTCGCGGCGCGCTGTTGTCGTTGCTCCGGTGGCCCCATCTGAAACCCCGACAGGGTCTCCAGCACCGCGTTCTGCGCGCTGAGATAAGGGCTGAGCGACTGGACCGGGTCCTGCCAGAGATACTGGATATGCTGGCGCGCGCGGCCGCGACCTGGGGTGATCGGGACGCCGCCAAGCAGGACCTCGCCCGCATCGGGCGTTTCCAGCCCGACCAGACAGCGGGCAAGGGTGGATTTTCCGGCGCCCGAACGGCCGATCAGCCCCACCACTTCACCCGCTGAAATCGACAGGTCAATCGCGCTCAGCACCTCGTGGCCGCAGAACCGCTTGGACAGCCCGCGCACGCTCAGCATGGGTTTTGCAGCGCGAACGCCGCCTCCGCCAGTTGCCGCGCAGATGCTGCCCGCGACGATGCCAGCCCGTCGATCGGGGCGTCTTCCACCAGCCTCCCGCCCTGCATCACCAGGGTGCGCTGCGCCACGTCGCGCACCGCACGCAGATCGTGGCTGATGAACAGCACGGCGGCGCCGGTCTCATCGGCCATGGTGTTGAGCGCCGCGAGAATGTCGCGCTCGGTCAGCACGTCAAGCCCGGTGGTCGGCTCGTCCGCGATCAGGATGCGGGGCCGCAGGATCAGCGCCATGGCGATCAGCACCCTTTGCTTCATCCCGCCCGAAAGCTGGTAGGGGAAAAGTTCGGCCACCTGCGCGCGCAACGCCACGGCGTCCAGCGCGCGCGGGATCGCCTGGCGGGCATCGACGCCCGCGATCCGTGCCGTTTCAGCCAGTTGCGCGCGGATGCGCCGCCCGGGTGTCAGCGCGGTGCCGGGGCTCTGGAATATCTGGAAGATCTTGCGGCCACGCGCGCACCGCCAGCCCGCCGCAGACGCGCCAAGCAGTTCGACCCCGTCGATGCGCACAGAGCCACCTGCCGCCGCAAGCGGCGGGCGCAGCAGGCCGCAAAGTGCAGCGGCGGTCAGCGACTTGCCAGAGCCGCTTGCGCCCAGCAGCCCGACACGCTCGCCCGGCGCGAGATCGAAACTCAGCCGGTCGAGCAGCGGTGGCTCGCCGGGGATCGCGACGGACAGGTTTCGCACGGACAGTGTTGCTACCATCGGTAAGGCTCCCTCTTGTCGAGCAGTTCGCGCAGGCCTTCGCCCACCAGATTGAAGGCCAGCACCGCCAGCGTCACGGCCAGACCCGGCACCAGCAGCATGTGCAGGGCCTGCGAAAAGAACGGGCGCGCCTCGTTCAGCATCGCGCCCCATTCCGGCGTCGGTGGCTGGGCGCCGATGCCGAGAAAGCTCAGCGACGACAGCGCCAGCAGCACCGAGGCGGTTTCCAGCGAGATGATCACGGCGAGCGGCGGCAGCACCTGGGGCAGGATGTGGCGCAGCACCGTGCGCAGGCGCGACGCGCCGCCGAGATGGGCCGCGCGGACGAAATCGCGCTGGCTGGCCGACAGCACCAGCGCCCGCACCAGGCGTGCATTGGACGGCCACCAGGCGGCGGCGATGCCGATGATCGCGGCTTCAATCGAGGCCCCCATGAAACCGATCACGGCCAACGCCAGCGCGAGCGTGGGGAATGCCATGATGATATCGGCCAGGCGCATCATCACCATGTCGACCCGGCCACCCGCGAGTGCGGCGACGACGCCCCAGGGCAGCGACACCGCCAGAATGGCCGCCATCGTCGAGAACGCGGCACCAAGCGAGACCGGCACCGCGCCGATCAGGCGGGCCAGCACATCGCGGCCAAGGTGGTCGGTGCCCAGCGGATGCGCCGCCGATGGCGCGGCAAGCCGGGTCAGGAGGTTCATCTCTTCGGGTGGCGGGATGTCGAAGACCATCGGTGACAGGCCCAGAAGGCCAAAGCCGGCCAGCAGCACAAGGCCAAGCACGAAGCCGACGCGCCCGCCCCTCAGCCCCAGCCGCAGGGCCGGGAGGCGAAGCGCGCGCTCACGCATCGGACAACCTCCGCCGCAACTGCGGATCGGCAAGGATCACGACGATGTCGGCAAAGAGGCTGGTGGTAAAGAAGATCAGCCCCATGAACACCAGATAGGCCTGGATCACCGGAAAATCGCGCTGCGCGATGGCCTGAAGGACAAGCTGTCCAAGGCCGGGCCAGCCGAAGATGCTCTCGACGATGACGGCGCCGCCAAGCAGCGCGCCGAAGGTGTTGGCCCAGGCGGTGGCCAGCGGCCCGATGACGCGCGGCGCGATATGACCGAGCAGGATCTGCGTCGGGCCAAGCCCCTTGGCGATGGCAAGCCGCACGTGGTCTTCGCTCATCTCGGCGCGGACACGTTCGAACACCACCCGGCCCAGCGCCGCCCCTGCCCCGAGGCTGAGGGTGAGCGCGGGCAGGACCAGATCCGACAGCGAGCCGTTGCCCACCAGCCGCGCCCAGCCGAGCCTCAGCACGAAGACGTAGATGAACAAGAGCGCCAGCCAGAACGACGGCACCGAGACCAGCAGGATCGTGATCCCCCGGATGCCGGCGCCCCCGACAGGGCCCGCCGCCACCGCAAGGATGCCGAGCGCGAGCGAGACCGTGACCGCGCCGATCATCGAACTGACCGCCAGCGCCAGGGTGGCCGGCAAGTGGATCGCGATCTCGGACATCACGCTGCGCCCGGTTGCGACGGAGGTTCCGAAATCAAAACGCAGCGCGCGCCCGAGCCAGTCGAGGTAGCGCAGGAAGAAAGGCTTATCGAGCCCGTATTCCGCCTTGAGCGCCAGGATGTCCTCCGGCGTGGGCACGATGCCCATGGCGCGCAGCTCCATCATCACCGGATCGCCCGGCGCCAGCGCCACGATGGCGAAGGCGACAAACGACATGCCCAGAAGTGTGGGCAGGACGATGGCAAGTCGAACGAGGATGAAACGCAGCATATGTGCAATCCGCTCTGGCGGAGCCCCGGACATGGGACCCCGCCGGTTTCGCAATGGCCCCTAGTGGCTGACCGTGACGTTTCCGAAGTCGATCCAGTCGGCATATTCCGACATCGGCACCTCGATCCCCGGACGCGACAGGGTGAAGTTCGGCACCAGGAGGATCGGGATCGCCACCAGGTCATCCTGAACGATGGCGCGATGCGCCGCGCGCACATTGGCGATCACCTCGTCACGGGTCTGCGCCTGACGGGCCTCGTTGAGGAGCGCATCGACATGCGGACCGGGGGCAATGAACTTGTAGCCGCCCCAGACCGTGTTGGTGCTGAAGATGTTGTAGAGCAGGTAGGTCGGGTCGGTGTTGTTGTTCGACGCGAACTCCAGAAACAGGTCGGCCTGGCCTGTGTCGAGGTAGGTCGATGCGTAGACGCCGCTGTCATCGACCTCGACCAGATCGATCTCGATCCCGACGGCGGCGAACATCTGTTCCAGCATCTCGGGCATCGGCTTGACGGTGGACACATGCGGATAGGCCGCGATCAGCCGCAGCGAAAGCTTGCGCCCGTCCTTCTCGCGGATGCCGTCGCCGCCCATTGTCCAACCCGCCGCATCGAGCAATGCACCGGCTCTGGCAGGGTCATGGCCGAAGCCATCGGTGTGGTCGTCGCCAAGGTTGAACATCCAGCCCGGCAGCACGCCTTTGGCCGGAATGCTGCGGCCGGCATAAAGGACTTTGGCGAGGGTCTCGCGGTCGATCGCCCAGGCCAGGGCTTCACGCACCTGCCGGTCCTGCAAGATGTTGAACGGCGCCTCGCCGTGGATGTTGCTCAGCAGGGCGACATAGCGGATCGGGCGGCTTTCATGCAGCACCACGGAGCCATCCTGCGGCATCGAGAGCAGCATCTGCGGCGTGACCTCGCCGATCACGTCGATCTCGCCGTTCTGCAGCGCCAGCAGGCGGGCGTTGTCGTCGTCGATGAAGCGGAACGTCAGCCGATCCACGCTGGGCGCCTCGCCCCAGTAGTCGGGGTTGCGCACCACGGTGATGTGCTGCTTGGGCTCATAGCTTTCGAACAGGTAGGGCCCGGTGCCGATCGGATTCTCGGCACGGTTGTCGGACGGGCCGAACAGCGACGTGGCGCGATGGGTCATGTTTTCGATGACCAGCGCCGAACCGATCTCGGAGCGAAAGCTGATCCGGTGGTCGCCAAGCTTCTCGAAGCTCTGCTGGTCGATCTGCAGGAAGTCCGACTTGCTCTGGTCATAGAGCCTGAGCGAGGCAATCGCGCTGTCGGCATCGAAAGGCGTACCGTCCGAGAAGGTCACGCCTTCGCGCAGGTCCACGACATAGGTGCCGTCGGCATAATCCCAGCTTTGAAACAGCACGGGGATCGGCAGGAAGCTATCGTCCGGCTTTACCGCCGTCTCGACGATCTGCGTCGCCGGGTTAAGGACGGAGAAGGTGAACTTCTGCTCGTCGACCGAGTAGCGGTCGCGCTTGACCGCGATGACAAGCGAGGTTTCGGCATGGGCCGGCGCAAGCGCCATCGGCGCGGCAATCAGGGCGGCCGCGGCAAGCCGCGCGGCCAGAGTGAACGGGGTCATGTAGGTATCCTTGTGAGGCGATTTCGGTTGAGGCGAAGTCAGCTCACAAAGGGGGGTGCGCGCGATGTGTAGGGCGACCAGACATCGTGCCCGGCGACGACGAGGGCCACCGGGGCCGGGGCCAGACGGGCCGGGTCGGCGGCGGCAACGGCAGCAACAGGGGCCATGACAGGCAGGGCCGCGATCTGCGCCGCGAAGAAGTCGCAGCCGAGGTCGATTTCGCGGGGTTCAGCACCGTCCAGCGCGACCTCGACGGTTTCCATGCCGCCGCCGGTGCAGAGGACATAGCTGATCGTGTCGCCTTCGAGCGCCAGCATGGTGCCGGGCGGACGAATCATGACGCTGACGAGAATGGTCAGGGCCAGCAAGAGCCGCAGCCAACTACTCGGCGTCACGCGCATTGGATCTCCCTGGCCCTTCCCGGTTCGCCTGACCCTAGCGGCCACGCTTCTGCGTCACCACGGGCAATGTGTCGCAGGCCTCTGGTCGTCGGTTCTGGGTCAGGATCGCTGCGGGTCAAAGTCCTATTGGCCTTTTTCCGACATCGCCGCGCGAAAGGCATCGACGATGGCCTGCCGCGCGTCGTCGGGCTGCGCATCCACCGCCTCGGTCAGGCCACGCAGCTCGCGCCGCAGCCCGTGGATCTGGTCCAGAAGCGACAACACGACCGGAACCGCATCGGCGGGCAGCGACATTTCCTTGCGCAGGTCGCAGACGAGCCGGATACGCGCCACGTCGAGATCGTCGAAAACCGGGCCCTTGTCGCTTTCGGCCGGCTTGATCCAGCCCTGCCGAACCCAGAGCCGCAGCTCGCGCAGCTCCACGCGGCGAACCGTGGCGACCACATCGCGTTCATAAAGCATCACAAAGCCCTCCAAAGTCCGGCGCGGGGGTCCTCTGTCACATGGTCGCGCCAGCGCTGCGCGATCGTCTCCATCTCGGCGTCGATCCGGGCCGGGGTCACGATCTTCAGGCGCACATACTGATCGCCCGCAGTGCCTTTTGCCGGCCGGACGCCCTTGCCCTTCAATCGCAATCGCTGCCCCGATGAGGCCCCCTTGGGAATACCCATCGACACCCGCCCCGACAGGGTCGGAACCTCGACCCTGGCCCCCAGAACGGCCTCGTCGAAGGAAACCGGCACCTCCACTTCGATATCGTTTCCGTCGCGGGTGAAGACCGGGTGCGGACGCACGCTGATCTCGACATAGGCGTCACCCGCCGGGCCGCCGCCCAGCCCCGGCTGACCCTTGCCGCGCAGTCGAAGCGTCTGGCCATCGCGCACACCGGCCGGAATGGTCAGGTCGATCGCGCTCCCGTCCGGCAGCGGCACGGCACGTTTCGCACCCTGCACGGCATCCATGAACTCCACCTCAAGGCGATAGCGCACATCGGACCCGCGCACGGCAAAGCCCTGCGAACCGCCCGTCCTGGCCTGCGCGCGCGCGCCAAAGAGGTCGGAGAACACGCCCGACAGATCCTCGAAGTCGCTGTAGCCTGCGCCGGAATCATAGCGCCCGCGAGGGTCGGCATCGGCGTGGTCGCGGTAGTATTGCCGCTGCGGCCGTTCCTGTCCGCTCGCGTCGATCTCGCCCGCGTCGAAGCGTTTGCGTTTTTCCGGATCACCGATGATGTCGTTGGCGGCGGACACTTCCTGAAACTGCGCCGCCTTGGCCTTGTCGCCCGGATGCAGGTCGGGATGCAGTTCCTTCACCAGCTTGCGATAGGCCTTCTTGATCTCGGCGCTGGACGCATCCTTGGACACGCCCAGAACCTTGTAGGGATCATCACTCATTGATCACCACCCTTGTTTCAACCGGCCCCCGGCGGCGCAACCCCTTGGCCAGGTCGCGCAACGCTGCCTCGTCCAGGGTTTCGACCTCCAGCAGACGCCGGGCCGTCAACTCCAGAATATCGCGATTTTCGGTCAGGATTTCCAGTGCCTGTGCCGAAACCTCGCGCAGCACCTCGCGCACGGCTTCGTCCATCGCCTCGGCCGTCGCCTCGCTGTAGCTGCGGTCAAAGTATCCGGGGGTGCGGCCGCCCAGGAAGGTGCCCTGCTCGGTCTCGTAGCTGACGCTTCCCAGATCCGCATCCATGCCGTAGCGCGCGACCATCGACCGCGCGATATTGGTGGCGCGCGCCAGATCGTCGGCGGCACCGGTGGAGAGGTGATCGAAGATCAGGATCTCCGCCGCGCGCCCGCCCATCAGAACCGCGATCTTGTTGCGCAGTTCATCTTCGGTCATCAGGAAGCGGTCCTCGGTCGGGCGCTGGATGGTATAGCCAAGTGCTCCGATGCCGCGCGGGATGATCGAGACCTTGTGCACCGTATCCGCCCCCGGCAGCGCCATCGAGACCAGCGCATGACCCATCTCGTGATAGGCCACGATCTTGCGTTCGCGCGGGTTGATCAGCCGGTTGCGCTTTTCAAGACCGGCGACGATCCGCTCGATCGCATGGGTGAAGTCGTCCATGGTCACGACATCGCCGCGCCGGCGGGTCGCAAGAAGGGCGGCCTCGTTCACCAGATTGGCCAGATCGGCGCCGGAAAACCCGGTGGTCAGCGCGGCGATCTCGTCCAGCGCGATACCGGGTTCGAGAACGATCTTCCTGATGTGCACCTCGAGGATTTGCACCCGGCCCTTGCGGTCGGGACGATCCACCAGAACCTGACGGTCGAAACGCCCGGCGCGCAGCAGGGCCGGATCGAGGATCTCGGGCCGGTTGGTCGCGGACAGGAGCACGACGCCTTCGCTGGGGTCGAACCCGTCAAGCTCGGACAGAAGCTGGTTCAGCGTCTGCTCGCGCTCATCGTTGCCGCCCTGGATCGTGCCCGCGCCGCGCGCCCGGCCCAATGCGTCCAACTCATCGATGAAGATGATGGCCGGTGCCGCCTTGCGCGCCTGCTCGAACAGATCACGCACCCGTGCAGCCCCGACGCCGACGAACATCTCGACGAACTCGGAGCCCGAGATGGAAAAGAACGGCACCCCCGCCTCGCCCGCCACGGCACGCGCCAAGAGCGTCTTGCCGGTGCCCGGCGGTCCGACCAGCAAGATCCCCTTGGGCATCCGCGCGCCAAGGCTGCCGTATTCCCTGGGGTTTTGCAGAAAATCGATGACCTCCTGCAACTCCGCCTTGGCCTCGTCCACCCCGGCGACATCGGCAAAGGTCACCTTGGTGTCGCTTTCGACATAGACCTTGGCCTTGCTCTTGCCGATGGACATCATGCCGCCCATGCTCTGCCCGCCGCCCATCCGGCGGATCAGGAACATCCAGATCCCGACGAACAGGAGCGCCGGCAGAACCCACGACAGGAGCGTGGTGAACCAGGTGTTTTCGACCTTGCCCGAAAAGGTCACGCCGGTCTCGCTCAGCCGCTCGGCCAGGTCCGGCGGGACGGGCGTTGTCAGAAAGCCGGTCTTGCCCTCCTGCGGCGTCGTGAACGTGCCGCTGATGGTGCTGCTGCCGATGACGACCTCCGCGATCGCGCCGTCTTCGAGATAGGTCTCGAAGTGGCTGTAGGGGATCGTCTCGATGGTCTGGCTCTGCACCCAGACATCGCGCAGGAACACCACGCCCATCACGGCGAGCAGGATATACCAAAGGTTGATCTTCGTTCCGCGGTCCATGGCTTTTCTCCGGTTTTCACAAGCGTCGCATCTTAGGCGCTGCTTTCACAATAGCCACTTTGCCTTCTACCTTGGCCAGAACGTCGCAAGCCAGGGCAGCGGTGCGGGTGGCCGGACCGCCCCGGTTTTCAGGATTGATCGTGTCTGGCTGGCACAGGCGCGCTTTGACGCCGTTCGCCTGGTACCCGAGGCCGGACTCGAACCGGCACGCCTTGCGGCGGGGGATTTTGAATCCCCTGCGTCTACCATTCCGCCACTCGGGCCCAACTGGGCGCACCGACGCAACTCGCCGGCTGCGCGGAATATTGCAGGGCTTGGCGGCGGGGGCAAGGCCCCGTTTTCACCGTTTCCGCGCAGTCACAGCCGCGCTGCGGCGAATGTGTCGCAGGCCGCCAACTCGCCGGTCTCGTAGCCTGTCGCGAACCAGCGCTGCCGCTCGGCCGATGTGCCGTGGGTGAAGGTATGCGGCATCGGAACCCGCCCGGCGCTGCGTTGCAATGTGTCGTCGCCGATCTGTTTGGCGGCGTTCATCGCCTCGGCCACGTCGCCCGGTTCGAGCGTTCCGAACTGCTCGTCGGCATGGCGCGCCCAGATGCCGGCATAGCAATCGGCCTGCAACTCGACCCGAACCGAGATCGCATTCGATGCGGCCTCATTGACCCGGGCGCGGGCGGCGTTCGCGTCGCCAAGGATGCCCAGAATATCCTGCACATGATGCGCCACCTCATGCGCCACGACATAGGCGGCGGCGAAATCGCCGCCCGCGCCCAAGCGCCGCGACAGCGTGGTGAAGAACGCCGTGTCGAGATAGATCTTGCCGTCGCCGGGGCAATAGAACGGCCCCGTCGCGCCCGAGGCGCCGCCACAGGCCGATTGCGTCACGCCCTTGTAGAGCACCAGCGTCACCGGCCGGTAATCGCCCTCGACCTGGTCGCGAAACACGATGCCCCAGACCTCTTCGGTGTCGGCCAGCGTGACGGACACGAACTCGCCCGCCCTGATATCAGCCTCGCTCAGCTCCACCGCGCCGGACGTCGCGTTCGGCTGGCCCTCGAGCAATGGCGTCACGTCGATGCCGGCGAAATACCCGATCGCCAGAACGATCAGAAGGCCGACCCCGCCGATCCCGGCCGCTCCTCCCCTTGCGCTGCGGCGGCGATCCTCGATATGCCGGCTGCCCCGGCGCCCCTGCCACTTCATCCTCGAAAAATCCCTCAAAATATCGCTCGATTATAAGCGGGCGATGCCGTCCGTCCACTGAAAGGTTGACCGCCCCGGCCTGCCGTGCTCGATAGCCGAAAACGGAGCCCCGGACATGCTGAGACGACTTTACGACTGGACCATCCGGCTGGCCGAAAGCCCGCATGCGCTCTGGGCGCTGGCTGTCGTGGCCTTTGCCGAAAGCTCGGTGTTTCCGATCCCGCCCGATGTCATCATGATCCCGATGATCATCGCGCGGCCAAACCGCGCCTTCCTGATCGCCGGGGTGGCGCTGGCGGCGTCGGTATCGGGCGGCGTTGCCGGCTACCTGATCGGCTGGGGGCTGTTTGAGAGCGTCGGCAGGCCGGTGCTCGAATTCTACCACATGGCCGACAAGTTCGAGGTGTTCAAGACGGCCTATAACGACTGGGGCGCCTGGGCGGTGCTGATCGCCGGGGTCACGCCCTTCCCCTACAAGGTCATCACCATCCTGTCAGGCGCGACGGGGCTGAACTTCACCGTCTTCATGGTCGCCTCGGTGGCCGCGCGCGGGCTGCGGTTCTTCATCGTGGCGGCGCTCTTGTGGAAGTTCGGCGCACCGATACGTGACTTCATCGAGCGGCGGCTGGGCTTGATGTTCATCCTGTTCGTCGTTCTACTGCTCGGCGGTTTCTACGTGGTGAAATTCCTATGAGCGCGCTGACCTCCCGGCACTTGATCCTGATCGCAACGCTGGTTTCGGTGGTGTCGGTCCTTGGGGCCTGGACCTTCGAGGGCCTCGGCTACGCCCCCTGCCAACTGTGCTACTACCAGCGCTACCCGCATTACGCGGCGATCGTGATCGGGGCGCTGGCGCTCGGGCTTCGCATCCGCACGCTGGCCTGGCTTGGCGCGCTCGCCGCCGCGACCACCTCGGGCATCGGGTTCTTCCACTCCGGGGTCGAACGCAAGTGGTGGCCCGGCCCGGCGTCCTGTGCGGGCGGCGACGTGTCGGGCATGTCGGCACAGGACCTGCTGGCGCAGATCACCGCAGCCCCCCTGGTGCGCTGCGACGAGATACCCTGGCGGCTGTCCGACCTGATCCCCTGGGACGTGCTCGACCTGTCGATGGCGAATTTCAACGCGGTCGCATCGCTCATCCTGGTCTTCATCTGGATCGCCGCCGCCCGGCGCGCCTGACCGCGCAACATCAGCTTGGGGAAAACCCACTCATTCCATGAGCGCTATCTCCGGTCGCGCAAGAGCTGCCGCAGCATGCCGTGAAACCGCTGCACATCCGTCCCGGTCAAGCCGAGCCGCGACCACATGTTGCGCAGCACCAGCTTCATCGCCGGCGCCTTGGTCGGCGGAAAGAAATACCCCGCGTCCTCCAGCCGCGCCTCGTAATGCTCGGCCAGTTTCTCGACCTCGATGGCGCTGGCGAACTCGGTGTTGGCCAGAACCTCGTGCACCACGTCACCGCCTTGCCTGCGCCATTCATAGGCGGTCAGCAGCACCGTCTGGGCAAGGTTCAGCGAAACGAACTCCGGGTTCACCGGCACGGTGATGATCGCGTTGGCGCGCGCGATGTCCTCGTTTTCCAGCCCGGCACGTTCCGGCCCGAACAGCACCGCCACCTTGCGACCCGCCGCCACCATCGCGCGCGCCTCTTGCATGGCGCGCTCGGGGCTGAGCACCGGCTTGGCCAGTTCGCGGCCCCGCGCGGTGGTCGCGAAGACGTATTCGCAATCGCCGATCGCCCCGGCCAGATCGTCATACACCCCGGCTGCGTCCAGCACCCGGCCCGCGCCCGAGGCCATCGCCACCGCATTGGGGTTCGGCCAGCCGTCACGCGGCGATACCAGACGCATCCGGTCCAGCCCGAAGTTCAGCATCGCCCGCGCCGCCGCGCCGATGTTCTCGCCCATCTGCGGGCGCACCAGCACGATCGCCGGCGTCGGGCCCGGTTCACTTTCGCTCATCTCGCGTCCCTCGCTCATCGCCGGCGTGATACGCTCTTGACGCGACCGATGGCAAGCGCGCGCGCCGCCCGCCCGGCCATGGCGCGCGAATTCGACCGCAGCCTGCCCGCGCGATAGCCAAGCGCAAAAAAACCGGCTATGGAGCGGCGATCTTTGCCAGGGAGCCGAAAATGGCCGATGCCGAGCAGCCGCAGCTTTACCTTGTGACCCCGCCCGAAATATCGCTTTCCGGGTTTCCCGAGATCCTCGCCAGCCTGCTCGACGCGGTCGAGATCGCCTGTGTCCGGCTCGAGCTTGCCACCCGCGACGAGGACCGGATCGCCCGCGCGGCGGATGCCTGCCGGGAAGTGACCCATGCCCGCGACGTGGCGCTGGTGATCACCGATCACGTGCTGATGGTCGAGCGTCTCGGGCTGGACGGCGTGCATTTCACGGACGGTGCGCGCCACGTGCGCAAGACCCGCAAGGATCTGGGCAGCGACGCCATCATCGGCGCCTTCTGCGGCGCCTCGCGACACGAGGGCATGACCGCTGGCGAGGCGGGTGCCGACTACGTCACTTTCGGCCCGGTCGGCGCGTCGCTGCTTGGCGACGGCACGATCGCCGAGCGCGACACCTTCGAATGGTGGAGCGAAGTGATCGAGGTCCCGATCGTGGCCGAGGGCGGGTTGACCGAGGCGCTGGTGCGCGATCTGTCACCGGTCACGGATTTCATTTCGCTTGGCGAGGAGATCTGGCTGGCCGACTCGCCGATGGACAGGCTTCTGTCGCTGGCGCGGGCGCGCGGCTGACGAGATCGTAAAGCCTGCGAAACTCTTGTTTCACAGCGTGTTGACGACCTGCCTTCACCTGCCGGTTGAACAACCGGCCGCTACTCCGCGCGGCCCATCTCGACCTCGAACCGCTCGCGGATCACCGCCTCGCAATGCGCCGCCAGCGCCTTGCGGTCTGCGAACCCGGCCACCGGCACCGGGTCGTGATAGATGATCCTGACATCGCCTTGCGGGTATTGCGCCAGAACTTTCAGGAAATGCGGGCCCATCGACATCTGCCCCCACCACGCATAGAACCTCGGATCGGCCCCCTTCGGCGCGCGATAGACCATCGTGACCGGCTGCACATGGGTGATGTCGCGCAGCGCCGGATCCGTGAAGGCGCCGAACAGGGTCGGCCTGAACGGCAACATCCGCAACCCGTCCGACGATGTGCCCTCGGGAAAGAAGATCAGCCGCTGCCCGGCCAGAACCCGGTCACGCAGGTTCGCCACCTGCGACGCCGACTCGCGCCGGTCGCGCGCGATGATCAGCGCACCCGAGAACCGCACCAGCCCCCCGACCAGCGGCCAGGCCGCAACCTCGTCCTTGGCCACGAAAAACACCCGGTGGCGTCCGTAGATCGCAAGGATATCGATCCACGAGCAATGGTTCGCGACCACCACCCCCGCCGTCTGCATCGGCGTCCCCTCGGTTCTGATCGGAATGCCGAAGATCCGCATCGACCCCGCGAAGAACGCCTGCGTCATGCGCTGCGTGATCGGGCGATCCGGCCCGGCGACATGCCGCTCCGCCAGCCGCGCCAGAAACGTCAGCGGGAACATGATCGCCAGCCACGACATGAACAGGAGAAAACGAACCGTCGCCAACGCCTTGCCGGCCAGCGACACCCGCAGGTCCGGCTTCGGCGCATCGTCGTCCCACGTGTAGCTCACCCGCGCAGGCCCCGCCCGAACATCTCGCGGGTGCGCGGCGGAACCCGCTCGAGATCGACGATGATGCAGACATCGGTGGTGTTGAACGGCTTGTCCACGAAAGCGCCCTCGCCGACGGTGCCGCCAAGCCGCAGATAGGCCTTGATCAGCGCCGGCATCTGCCGCATCGCGGCGCTGCGGTCGATGTCTTCGGAGGGCATCAGGTCCATCGACTGAAAATGCGGCGCAAGTGCGCGGGTGCGCAGTTCCGGCGGTGCCAGATGGTCGTGATGCAGGAACGAGAGCGGCTGCTTGAGCACCTCGATATCGGTGCCGTGAAAGCTCGCCACGCCGAACATGACCTCGATCCCGTGGGTCAGCGTATAGTCAAGCAACCCCTGCCACAGACGCTTCAACGCCTCGCCACCGCGATAGTCGGGATGGACACAGGACCGGCCCAGCTCCATCAGCCTGCGGCCCGAGGCCTTGAGCGCGGTCAGGTCGTATTCCGCCTCCGAGTAATAGCGCCCGGCCGCCTGCATCTGGTCGTCGCGCATCAGCCGGTAGACCCCGACCGCGGGCGCGCCCGGCCGCGCCTTGTCGCGCAGCAGCAGGTGGTCGAAATAGGGGTCGAACTCGTCGCGCTCCAGCCGCTCGGCATGATCGACCATAGGGCCGTCGCCGCCCAGTTCCGCAACGAAGACGTCATAGCGCAGGCGTTGCCCTGCGCGGATATCCGCAGCGTCTTTCGCGAGGCAGATTTCGAAGTCTGGGTCGGGTTTCAGCATACCGGCGCGGGTCCTTCCTGCGGTCTTCTAGGAGGCACACGCGCCGATGGCAACCGGCAAGCGCCACGCGCAGGGTTGAATCCCGCGTTGGTTGTGATACCCGTCAAGACGACCCCTCAAGTTGAACGGCGGACCATGTTTCTTCACGTCTCGGCCACCATTTCAAGTCCGATCCGCGCGCCATCGATCACGACCTTTCCGGCGTGTTCGAAATTCACCGTGACCTTGCCGCCGATGTTGGATTGCACCTGTCCCAGCCCCCAGTCCGGACGCGCCGGATGGCGCACCAGCATGCCCGGTTCCAGCAAAGCAGAGAGATCGGCCATGTCGAACATCCTTTCATCAGGGGCGCGCGGATGAGCGGCGCGCCGGCACCCGATCTGGTCGCGCTGGTCGGGTCGCGCATCGCCCACGACCTTATCAGCCCTCTGGGCGCGATCGGCAATGGTGTCGAACTTCTGACGCTCACCGGGATCGACACGCCCGAGCTTGCGCTGATCGCCGACAGCGTCGCCAGCGCCAACACCCGCATCCGCCTGTTCCGGCTCGCCTTCGGAGCCGCCCCGCCTGACGCGCGCGTGACCGCCAGCGAAATCGCGGCGCTGCCCGCCCCCGCGCCCGGCGGCAGGATCGTCATCGACTGGCAGATTCCGGGCGACGTGGCGCCCGGCCCGGCGAAACTCGCCTTCCTCGCGATGATGTGCTGCGAAACCGCGATGCCAAGGGGCGGCAGGCTCACCGTCAGTGCCGATGCCGGGCGCTGGCTTGTCACCGCCGAGGCAGCCCGCCTCAGCCTCGACCCGGCGCTGTGGGCAAGCCTCGACGCCCCCGCCTGCCCGGCCCATATCACGCCGGCACAGGTCCATTTCGCGCTGATCGGCCCCGAAGCCCGCGCCCAGGGCCTGACCCTTGCCGCCGACACCACGGACAGCACGATCACGATCGGTTTCTGACCGTCACTGTTTCATCTTGGCCGAAATACTCCGGGGGGAGCGTTCAGTTTGCATGGCAAACTGAACGTGGGGGGCTGGCCCCCCACCCGGTCGGACCGGCGAAGCCGGTTCGAAGCCGCAAGGCGCTCAAGCCCGGACGGTGCCGTCACCTTCGACGATATACTTGAAGCTGGTCAGTTGTTCCGCCCCCACCGGCCCGCGGGCATGCATCTTGCCGGTGGCGATGCCGATCTCGGCACCCATGCCGAACTCGCCGCCATCGGCAAACTGCGTCGAGGCGTTGCGCATCAGGATGGCCGAATCGATCCGCTCGAAGAACCGCGCCGCGGCGGCATCGTCCTCGGTCAGGATCGCATCGGTGTGCTGCGAGGAATAGGTGCGGATATGGTCGATCGCCGCGTCGATGTCGTCAACCAGCTTGGCCGCGATCACCGCGTCGAGGAATTCGCGGCCCCAGTCCTCATCGGTGGCCGCGACCGTGCCTTTCAGCCCCGGCCCGGCATGAACCTCGATCCCCGCCGCCATAAGGTCGTCCAGCACCTGTTGCCCCAGCGCCAGCGCATCCCGGTGGATCAGCACGCATTCCGCCGCGCCGCAGATCCCGGTGCGCCTTGCCTTGGAATTCAGCACCACCGCACGGGTCTTGGCGGCATCGGCGGCCTTGTCGACATAGACATGCACGATGCCTTCGAGATGGGCGAACACCGGCACCCGCGCCTCGCGCTGCACCAGACCGACCAGCCCCTTGCCGCCACGCGGCACGATCACGTCGACATGGGCGGTCATTCTCAGAAGCTCGCTGACCGCCGCCCGGTCACGCGTCGGGACAAGCTGGATCGCGTCCTCGGGCAGGCCGGCGGCGCGCAAACCCTCGACCAGACAGGCATGGATCGCGCCGGAGGAATGAAAGCTCTCCGAGCCACCACGCAGGATCGCCGCGTTGCCCGCCTTGAGGCACAGCGCGCCCGCATCCGCCGTCACGTTCGGGCGGCTCTCGAAGATCACGCCGATCACGCCCAGCGGCGTGCGCACCCGCTGGATATGCAGCCCCGACGGCCGATCCCACTCGGCGATAACCTTGCCGACCGGATCGTCAAGCCCCGCGACCGCGCGCAAGCCGTCGCAGATGCCTTGAATGCGGGATTCGTCCAGCATCAGCCGGTCCATCATCGCCGCAGGCAGGCCCTTGTCGCGTCCATAGGCCAGATCCCTGGCGTTGGCCGCGATGATCTCGTCGCGCCGCGCCCAGACCGCGTCCACCGCCGCCATCAGCGCGCGGGTCTTGGCTTCGGAGGGCGCATAGGCCAGCACCGCCGCCGCCGCCTTTGCGCGCCTGCCGATGTCCTGCATCAGCGCATGGATGTCGCCGTGATCCTTCATCGCCTTCGCCTTCACAATTGCCGCGTCATTCTGCCAGCCCGCCGTCGCAAGGTCAAAGCGCCATGTCGTCCCGGTGGATCAGCGCGGCGCGGCCCGGATGGCCCAGCGTCGCCTCGATCTGGTCCGAGCGTTTGCCGATCAGCGCGCGCGCCTCCTCGGCGGTGTAGCGCACCAGCCCTGCGCCGATCCGCACCCCGTCCGGCCCGAGCATGTCGACCGGGTCGCCGCGCCCGAAACGTCCGTCGACCGCCGTCACGCCGGCGGGCAGCAGCGACTTGCCCTGACCCAGCGCGCGCACCGCGCCGGCGTCGAGCCGCACCGCGCCGCGCGGCTTCATCGCCCGGATCCAGTGTTTGCGCGCCGAGGCGGGCGTGGTGCGCGCCTTGAACAGCGTCGCCGCCGCGCCCGCTTCGAGCCCGGCCAGAGGCGCCATCCGCGCGCCTTCGGTGATGATCAGATCGCAGCCCGCCTCGGTCGCGGTCTTGGCCGCCATCAGCTTGGTCTTCATGCCGCCCTTGGACAACCCGGTGCCGGCATCGCCGGCCACCGCCTCCATCGCCGGGGTGATCTCGTCGATCACGTCGAAACGCCGCGCCTCGGGGTCGGTCCTTGGGTTGCCGGAATAGAAACCGTCGACATCCGACAACAGCACCGTCAGATCCGCGCCGATGGTGACGGCCACCTGTGCGGCCAGCCGGTCGTTGTCGCCAAAGCGGATTTCGTCGGTTGCGATGGTGTCGTTCTCGTTCACGATCGGCACCGTGCCCAGCCCCAGCAGGGTTTCAAGCGTCGCGCGCGCGTTCAGATAGCGTCGCCGGTCGGCGCTGTCCTCGAGCGTCACCAGCACCTGCGCCGCGATGATGCCCAAGGGCGCCAGCACCTCTTCATAGGCACGCGCCAGCCGGATCTGGCCGACCGCCGCCGCCGCCTGGCTTTGCTCGAGCGCCAGCCCGCCCGCAGGCAGGCCCAGAACGCCGCGCCCCAGCGCGATCGAGCCCGATGACACCAGCACCACATCCGCGCCGCGCGCCTTCAGATGCGCCACGTCCGCCGCCAGCGAGGCCAGCCAGTCCGAGCGCAGCGCGCCGGTTTCACGGTCGACCAGCAGCGCCGAGCCGATCTTGACGACGATCCGCCGCGCCTCGCTCAGGGTTGCCACGACCCGCTCTCCTCGTCGTCATCGACCGCTTTCTGGCGCAGCCGGTCGGCCTTGATCTCGGCCCGAAGCGCGCGCAGCACCTCGGTCACGCCCTCGTGCGACACGCCCGACATGGCCATGACCGGTCCGCCGGTCGCCGCCTCCAGCGCCGCGCGCTTTTCGGCGATGTCCTCATCCAGCAGCGCATCGACCTTGTTCAGGACCGTCACCCGAGGCTTTTCCGACAACACGCCGCCATAGGCCTCAAGCTCGTGAATGATGGTGCGCCAGTCGGCCACCACGTCCTCGGACGTGCCGTCAACCAGATGTAGCAGCACCGAGCAGCGTTCGACATGGCCGAGGAACTGGTCGCCCAGCCCGCGCCCCTCATGCGCGCCCTCGATCAGGCCGGGGATGTCGGCAACGACAAACTCCACCTCGTCCACGCCGACGACGCCAAGGTTGGGCACCAGCGTGGTGAAGGCATAATCCGCGATCTTGGGTCGTGCATTCGATGTGGCGGCCAGAAAGGTCGACTTGCCGGCGTTGGGCAGGCCCAGAAGGCCGACATCGGCGATCAGCTTCAGGCGCAGCCAGATCGTGCGCTCGACCCCCGGCTGGCCGGCATTGGCGCGGCGCGGCGCCTGGTTGGTCGCGGTCTTGAAGTGCAGGTTGCCAAAGCCGCCGTTGCCGCCCGTAGCCAGCGTGACCCGCTGGCCAACCTCGGTCATGTCGGCCAGCACGGTCTCCTCGTCCTCGTCGAGGATCTCGGTGCCGACCGGCACGCGCAGCACGATGTCGTCGCCCGACTTGCCGGTGCGCTGGCTGCCCATGCCGCCCTGGCCGTTCCTAGCGAAGAAATGCTGCTGGTAGCGAAAGTCGATCAGCGTGTTCAGCCCGTCGACCGCCTCGACGATCACGTCGCCGCCGCGCCCGCCATCGCCGCCGTCAGGTCCGCCATATTCGACGAACTTCTCGCGCCGGAAACTGACACAGCCCGCCCCGCCGCTGCCCGAGCGGATATAGACCTTGGCGAGATCGAGGAATTTCATGTGTTTCGGCCTTTGTCGTTCGCAAGTGCGATAGAGGGAAACGCGGGTGCGCTCAAGGGGCGGGCGGGTTTGCGGCCGAAAATCGCTGTGGCCGGGTCAGCGTGAAGGTGCGTGTCGCGAACCGCCCGCCGCGCGCCCGGCTTTCGCCTTCGCATGCCGGCCCCTCGGTGAAACCCAGCTTCTCGAGCACCCGTGCCGAGCGTTCGTTGTCGGTGAAGGTGCAGGCGTCGATCTCCGGCCAGTCATGGGTTGCCCATATGTGGGCGATCAGCGCCCGGCCGATCTCGGTGGCAAAGCCGCGGCCCCAATGGGCGCGCGCGAACATGTAGCCCAGTTCGGGCCGCCCGTCCTTGTGGTTCACCCCGATCCACCCGACCAGCTCGCCGTGATGGAACACCGGCCCGGCCATGCCGCGGGCAGGCTCGAGCGGCGCGCAGCGCGTCGCGGTGAAGGCCCGGTCGGCGGGGAATGGCCAGATGCCGGTGTTTCGGACCACCGCGAAGTCCGACACCAGCGCCTGCATCGCATCGAGGTCCGAGGGGCGGGATCGGCGCAGCGACAGCCGCCCGGTGCGCAGTTCAGTGTCCAAGCCGCGCCTCCCAGGCCTCGCGGGTCAGAACCACCTTTTTCAACGTGACTTCCGCGCCTTGCGCCCGGCTGTTCACCCTCGCCTCGCCGTCCGCGACAAAGCCGAGCTTGTCGAGCACCCGCGCCGATGCCGCGTTGCCCGCGAAATAGCCCGCGGTCAGCACCGGGCGGTCGGTGCTGGCGAAATGCGCGGCGGTGACGGCCCATGCCGCCTCGGTCATGTAGCCCTTGCCGTGCTGCGCCCGCGCCAGCCAATAGCCCAGACCGTCATTGACCCCGACCACACCGGCAAATGCGCCACCCGCAAAGATGCCAAGCGCCGCCAGCGCCGGCGTCTCCGCCTGGTGGTCGAGAAACGCGCGCGCATCGGCCTCGGTGTAGGGATAGGGAACCACCGTCAGCCATTTCGAAACGTCGTAGTCGTTCAGCGCCGCCACCAGTGCCGGTGCGTCGCTGCGGATGAGGCCGCGCAGCGTCAGCCGCGCCGTCGTCAGGCTGAACCGCGCGTCCGGCATCGCGCGTCAGCGCATCTTGCGGATATAGGTCCAGGTCGGCACGTTGGCGTCGCGCGCGACCGAATGTGCCTCGGCATCGCCGATATAGGCGAAACCCGCATTGGTCAGCACCCGCGCCGAGGCGGCATTGTCCTGAAACACCTCGGCGAACAGCGCCGCGTTGCCAAGCGGGTTGGCCCCGACCAGCGCGCGCACCGCCTCGGACGCGATACCGGAGTTCCAGAACCCCGGAGCCACCCAATAGCCGAGCTGCGACTGGTTGCGGTCCATCCGTGTCAGGCTGATGACGCCCAGAACCTCTTGCCCCTGCGCCTCGCCCTCGCCGTTGGTGCCGTCCATGATCCAGACATCCTCGGCGCGGTCGGAGGCCAGTGCGCGGGTGATATAGCCCTCGACCAGCCCCGGCGGCAGCGGATGCGGGATCGACCGCGTTCCGGTCGAAACACGCTTGTCGCCGGCATAGAGCGTCAACAGCCCAGAATCCGACTTGCGCGGCGGGCGCAACACGAAGCGCCCGGTTTCGGTCACGATCTCTTTCTGCTCGATCACTGCGTCTTTTGCCACGTCGTCCCCTCCTCCGAAAGGCGTGAACAGATCTTTCATATGGGCCGCACCGCGCCCGAGCGGCGGTGGCCTCACGTGGTTATGATCTGCCAGGATTGTGAACATTGCATGACCCTCCTCCGGCCGGGCAACGTAGAAACTGGAAAGGGGACCGGCGTTTCCGCCGATCCCCTCCGAATGTGCGTATCCGGGTTTCGGCTTACTCGGCGGCCTCCGCTACCGGGAGAACCGAAATGAACGTGCGGCGCTTGAGGCCCTTGTGAAAGGTCACCTTGCCTTCGGCGGTCGCAAAGATGGTGTGATCCTTGCCCATGCCCACGCCCTCGCCCGGCCACATCTTGGTGCCGCGCTGACGCAGGATGATGTTGCCCGGAATGACGGCTTCGCCACCGTATTTCTTGACGCCGAGGCGGCGACCGGCAGAGTCGCGGCCGTTGCGGGAGCTACCGCCTGCTTTCTTGTGTGCCATATCGCTCTCTCCTTATTTCGCCAGCTTCTTGGCCTGATCGACCCAGCCTTCGCGCTCGATCCGGCCCTTGAAGGACAGTTTCTCGTCCATCTCGGCAATGTCGGCCTCGGACCAGCCCGCGATCTGCGCGAAGGTGGTCACGCCGGCCTCGTGCAGTTTCTTTTCCAGCGCCGGGCCAACGCCCGAGAGCTGCTTGAGATCGTCCGCACCAGCTGCCGCGGCCTTCTTCGGGGCCGGCTTGGCAGGCGCTTCGGCCTTGGCTTCGGCTTTCTTCGGGGCGGCCTTCTTGGCCGGCTGCGCCGCGGCGACCGCAACGCCCGATACCGAACCCGCACCGATCGCGGCCTTGACGCCCGACTTGTCGGCGCCGTTCTCGAGCACCTCGGTCACGCGCAGGAGCGTAAGCTGCTGGCGGTGGCCCTTGGTGCGCTGCGAGCCGTGCTTGCGCCGGCGCTTGACGAAATGGATGACCTTGTCACCCTTGATCTGGTCGATCACTTCGGCCTGGACGCCCGCGCCTTCGACAAGCGGGGTGCCCACGGTCGCGCCGACCATGAGAATCTCGTTGAACTGGATCTTTTCGCCCGCGGCAGCGGCCAATTTCTCCACGCGCAGCACGTCGCCGGCCTGGACCTTGTATTGCTTGCCGCCGGTCTTGAGGACCGCAAACATATGGTATTCCTTCATTTTACCGCGTCCTTCGGCCCCGGCTTCCCGGCGTTCGGTGGGGGAATAACCTCCCCCTGCCTCAAACAGCGCGCCCTTTTCGGGCGTGATTGACATGTTCCGGACTAGGTTCACCCCCGTCCGGAAAACGTGCTTATCCGGTCGATCGGCCTGAAAGTCAAGGGGTTCGCCGGCTCAGATATCCTGCTGCGGGCTCAATTCGTCAAGCCGCGCGGCCAGCGCCTCGTAGCGTTCGGCCATCACCTCGTGCTGGACCGCGTTCAGCACCTCGTAGACCTGCTGCATCATCGGATGCTCGAGCGCCGCCAGATAGGCCGCGACCTCCTCATCCGAGAAATCGCGATAGGTATAGGCGCTGCCGATCAGCGAATAGACCTCGATGTTCTCGCGGATCTGCGGTGCCATTTCCGCAAGGATCGCGCGCAGCTCGGCCTCGGAATAGGTCGCCTCGCCCGCCTGCGCCGCTGACGCCGCCAGCAGATAGCGCAGCTGGATCTCGATCACCGCGCGCACGCTGGCATCGACCCCGCCGATCGCGTTGGTCATGGCGCGCAGGTCCTCGGCGCGGTCCGGGTTGTCCGCAAGCATCGCCGCGACGAGATCCTCGCCGATCGCGAAGCGGTCCTCATCCGGGGTCACGTGGCTTTCATTCTCGGCTGCGACCAGCCGCATGCCAAGGTCGGAGGCATAGAATTCCATGCCATGCTCAACCAACCCATCCGGCATCACCGCGGCCATCATGTCGAGCGCGCGGTCGATCATCCGGTCGGGGTCGAACACCTCCTCGGCCAGCCGCACCCACTGCTCGCCGAACGCATCGGGCGCGTCGCCCGCAAGTCCCGGCCCGGCCATCGCGCCCTGCTGCATCGAGGTGATCGCGACGTCAAAGCCCGTCACCTCGAGGAACGCGCGCAACTCGGCCCGCTCCGCCGCCGGCGCCGCCAAGGCCATCACGACGGTGACGATCGCCGCGAGACCGCCCAGAATCACTCGTTGCACCGCCATGTCACGCTCCATCCGGTTCCGCCGTGCCCAGAACCTAGGGCCGCAGCCGACCGCTGCCAAGGCCGCGCGGCGAAGTTGGCGAAGGCCCGCCGGAAAAATGCCTTGCAGAGCCCCGCGCGGTTCATTATGTGACGCGCCATGTCCCCGCGGAGAGATGCCGGAGTGGTCGAACGGGGCGGTCTCGAAAACCGTTGAGCCTTCACGGGTTCCCAGGGTTCGAATCCCTGTCTCTCCGCCACTTCGGTATAAAACCGGGAACGCCGATTCCCGCCGATTTCCCTCCCTTTGTGGCGATCAGCGCCTTCAACAGCGTGTTTTTGCTGCCGTTGATGTAGATCGCGTCGTCTGCGACCTCGACATGCTGGGCGAAAGCCCGGACGTGATCCCGCCGATAGCCGCCCTTTTCGAGCCGAAGCCCGGTGCGCGCCTCGCTCGCCAGTTCCCGCACGGCCGCCCCTGTGAGGCCCTTATGCGCCGAGTTTTTCAGCATGGCCTCTGTCCTTACGGCGTCCGCCCGTGCTTGATCCCGTATCGCCGTAAGGCCGGCAATGCGTTCGCCGAGGGCGGATTCGGCCGGGTCGAGCGAACCCGCCTCGATAGCGTCGTAGAGGCGCTTTAGCCGCATGTCGGCTTCGGCCGCGCGCTGGTTCAATTCGGCGATGTGCTGGCCCCGTCGCTCGACGCTCTCCTGCCGGCGATCCAGCAGCGAGGCGAGCACGTCTTCGATCCGCTCGGGGTCCAGCAGCCTTTC
>JBLWUQ010000007.1:0-129839 GCA_048268845.1 Maritimibacter sp.
CCGCGCGCCCGCGCTCGAGCGCAATGCCATCGACTTCGTGGCCCCGGTCGGCCAGCCGATGATGTCGTTCCTGCTGCTCGACATGGGCGGAGACCGGGCAGGCCTGGGCGACCTCGACAGGCTGCCGTTCCCGATCACCGTCGCGGTCGATGCCGCCGCCCCCGATGCGGCCGAGGCGAATGCCTTCTACCGCGCGCTCGGGGCCGAGACGGTGCTGAGCGTGCCGCTGCCGGAAGGCGCGACCGCCACCGATGTCGCCGTGACCTTCGAAGCCTATGCGCCGCTGCTCGAACCCACGGTGGCGGTGATGATCGACAAGGCGTCCGGGTTTCAGACGCTGGGCGAGGGCGCGATGCAGGTTGCCTCGGGTCTGGCGGCAAGCGGGCATGGGCTGGTCAGCTTTCCGCAGGGGCTGAACACCGGCCACAAGGCGGCGATCAAGGAAGGTGTCGAGGCCGGGCTGGTGTTTCGCGACCTTGATGGCGAGGGGCAGGCGCCGGTGGTGATCCGCCGCTTCCTCGACAACGCCGCGTTCCGGGCGCGTGATGAGAAAGGCGTCATCGTCGTCGCCCGCGCGCGGCCCGACACGCTTCAGGCGCTGCTGGAGTGGAGCCTTGGAAACCGGGCGCAGACGGTCACGCTGGCGCCGTTGTCGGCGGTGCTGATGGCGCAGTAGAAAACGGGTGAAGGGTTGCTTGCAATCGTTTGAGTTCAAATGAAAAAGCCCCGCGCGCTGCGCGGGGCTTTCCGGTTTCCTGCGCCCGCAATCAGGCGAAGGCTTTGGCCAGCGCCTGATCGAGGTCGGCGATCAGGTCGTCGGCATTCTCGATCCCGATCGACAGGCGCACCACGTTGTCGCCGGCACCGGCCGCGTCGCGCTGTTCGGCGCTCAACTGCCGGTGGGTGGTCGAGGCCGGATGGATCACCAGCGAGCGGGTATCGCCGAGGTTGGCGACGTGGCTGAACAGGTCGAGCGCGCCGACGAAGGTGACGCAGCCTTCATAGCCGCTTTTCAGCGCGACGGTGAACAAGGCGCCGGCGCCCTTGGGCACGATCCGCGGGATGCGGTCGTGATAGGGCGATGAGGCAAGCCCCGGATAGGTCACCGCCTCGACGCGCGGGTCGTTCTCCAGCCAGGCGGCGATCTTGCCGGCGTTCTCGACGTGACGCTGCATCCGCAGCGACAGGGTTTCGATCCCCATAAGCGAATAATGCGCGCCTTGCGGGTTCATCGTCATGCCAAGATCGCGCAGGCCCACGGCGATGGAGTAGAAGGTGAAGGCCATCGGCCCCAGCGCCTCGTGGAACTTGAGCCCGTGATAGGCCGGTTCCGGCTCGGACAGCGACGGGAACTTGCCCGAGGCGGACCAGTCGAACTTGCCCGAATCGACGATTGCGCCGCCGGTGACGGTGCCGTTGCCGGTGAGGTATTTGGTCACCGAATGCACCACCAGCGTCGCGCCGTGCTCGATCGGGCGGCAGAGGTAGGGCGTGGCCGAGGTGTTGTCGACGACCAGCGGAAGGCCCGCCTTGTCGGCAATCGCCGCGATGGCGTCGAGGTCGGTGATATAGCCGCCGGGGTTGGCGATGGTCTCGCAGAAGATCGCGCGGGTGTTGTCGTCAATCGCGGCCTCGACGGCGGCGGTGTCGTCGAAATCGACGAATTTGGTCTGCCAGCCGAAACGTTTGAACACCTGGGTGAACTGCGTGTAGGTGCCGCCGTAAAGCCTTGTCGACGCAACGATATTCAGCCCCGGCGCCATCAGCGGATAGAGTGCCATGATCTGTGCGGCGTGCCCCGATGAGGTGCAGACCCCGCCCGCGCCGCCCTCAAGCGCGGTGATACGCTCGGCCAGCGCCGACACCGTCGGGTTGGTCAGGCGCGAGTAGATGTTGCCGACTTCCTGAAGGTTGAAAAGCGCCGCGGCGTGGTCGGCATCGCGGAACACGTAGGCCGTGGTCTGGTAGATCGGGATCTGGCGCGCGCCGGTCGCCGGATCGGGGTGGGCGCCCGCGTGCACTTGCAGCGTGTCAAAACCCAGAGTCTTTTCGTCGGTCATCCTGTTCTCCATCAATTCGTTGCCCGGACGCTATGTGATTTGCCTCAGGTGGGCAATCGGACGGCGGACAAAAGAAGCCTGTTTCACCCGGTTGTTACGTGGTGGAATTCGGTTCCGGTTGCGCCAGGTTCGGTGGGACGAAATGCAGAGGACCGCCATGATCACGCCCTTCCATCTGGCCATCAACGTCACCGATCTGGACGCCGCGCGGGCTGGCGGATCGGCTGGAGGCTGCCGGCGCCGACCGGGGGATCGTGCCGATGATGCGGTTGCAGGGCCAGCCGGGCGAGCAATGGACGATGTTCTTTCGTGACCCGTCGGGAAACCCCTTCGAGATCAAGGGGTTCCGCGACATGGCGCAGGTCTTCGCGGGGTAGGGTGTTCAGGCCAGCCGCGCCAGCTCCAGCGCGTGACTGCGGATATCCTCGGGCCAGTCGATCATCGCCACGGTGAACCCGGTGGCGTCGCCCGCGTAAAGCGCACGGATCGCGGCCTCAAAGCCGGGCAGGTTGCCGGCGATGGCGCTCATGAAACGATAGGCCGCGTCGGGGTTCTGGCCGCCCGCGTCTGTGCGCATCGCGTCCTCGACCAATCGGCGCAATGAGGCCGAAGCGCCGCCGCGCTGGCGGCCCAGCCAGTCCCAGTGCCGGGGCAGCAGCGTGACTTCCTTGGCGGTGACGCCAAGCCTCGGCCGCCCGCGCGGCGCAGGGTCGGTGCCGGACAGGTCGAGGTCGGTCTGGCTGCCGCTGTCGTCCGAAAACACCAGCAGCCCCTCGGGATGGGGGCCGAGCGGCGAAAGCTCGCGGGCAAGCGCCTCGCGGTTGCCCCGTGCGATGCGTTTGTCGCGCTGGAAGGCGGTGAAGGTCTCGGTCATGGTCGACTCACTTGGTTAATGCCCGGGTGAAATAGTATTTGTCCGGGTAAAATGCAAGCCGAAACACTCACAATGCCCTCAGCGCATCCAGTAACCCGCCCGCTTGATCTGGTTGCGGACGGTCTTTTCCTTCAACGGCAGATCATTGCGGTCGAACATCGCTCGCACCTTCTGGCCGCGCCCCTGATAGATCATCCGGAGCATCGGCTCGTAGGATTTCAGCACCTTCTTGATCCGGTTGGGTTCCGCCGCAGCCTCGAACGCCGCGATCACCCGGTCGCTTTCGCGCGCATAGGCCAGCGGCAGCACCCGCCAGTGACAGGTGACATCGCCATCCAGCCCGTCCAGTTCCGGCCCCGGCCGCCCGCCGCCAAGCCCGTGGATCACCAGCGGCAGGGCGATCTGGTCAAGCCAGGGATCGAGGCTTTGCAGCGCCAGCTCCTCGGGGGCATCGTCGCGAATCGTCAGGGCGGTTTCAAGAAAGCGCTGGCCGAACGCCGCCGGGTCGGCACCGAAGAACCAGCCGGCGTTGAAATAGAGGTAACGCTCCCAGTATTCCTCGGGCTGGGCGGGGTCGAGCGAGGTGGCGAAATCAAGCCCGAAGCGGTCGTAGAGCGATTTCCAGATCGCCGCATAGCCCGGCCCGTAAAGCTCGGGCAGGGGCCAGGTGCCTTCGCGGCTCATCGAGGCCGATGGGCGGGTGAAATCGAATGCCACCTTCGACAGTGGCCCGCAAACCACCGTATCGCTGTCGAAAAAGACGAAGGGCTCGCCCTCGGGCAGCACCGACAGGCCCTCGATCTTGTTGCCCTGGGGATAGGACTGGCCGAAATGATGCGCCTCGAACGGGCGGATCTCGGCGCCGAGATATTCCAGTTCGGCGCGCACCTCCGGGGCGATGCGCGGGTCTTTCGGCCATGCGCCGCCTTGCTGGGGTTCTGCCACGATCAGCCGCCCGGAAAAGCCCGGATCGGCGCGTCGCAGCGAGGCCGCGAACAGGAGCGCCTCGTATTGCAGCCGGCCGGCCTGACCGACGACCATCACGTTGAACGCCGGGGGACTTGCCGCTGATCCACTCATCTGTGTTTTGCCTGTCCTTGCAACTTCTGCCAGTATAGGCGGACGCGGGGCGCAAGCGAAAGCCACGCCGGATCGAATCGAACTCTGGAGCGACCATGAAACGCATGACCCTGACCCTTGCCGCCCTGGCCATGACGCTGCCGGCGTTATCGCCGGCCGTGGGCCAGCAGTTCACCACCGCCGCCGAGGTCAGGCCGATCCTCGACGCGACCCGTGCCAACTGGGTGTCGGTGCGCGAGTTCAACGGTCAGGATCTACTTTACTTCACGCACCTGATGTCATGGCGCTGCGGGCTCGACGTGATCCGCTATTCGGTGAATGGCGAGCCGATGAAGGCCTGGCAGGGCGAGGGCTGCTACGAAGGTGACGCACAGCCCAACGCGCTGAAGGCCTCGGACAAGGCGCTCTATGTGGCCTATCCGCTCGGGTCGATCGAGACGGTGAAGATTCAGCTGGAATATGACGACGGCTCGACGGACGCGGCCAGCTATGACCGCCGCGCGATCCTGACGCCGTAGCCCGTCGCGTTCAGTTCAGCGGCGTGAAGCCGCCGTAGATGCCGGCGTGAAACAGCCTCGGGCGGGTCGGTTCGGTCGTCACCCGTGTCACCCGCGCGATGATGACGGCATGATCGCCCGCGTCGATCCGGTCGCGGGTGGTGCATTCGAACCGTGCCGGGCAGCCGGCGAGCAAGGGCACCTGCTGGTCGGACAGGGACCAGTCGCAGCCGTCGAACGCCTCGCCAGTGCGCGAAAACCCAAGCGTCATCGCGTCCTGATGTTCGCCCATCACGTGAATCGCGAAATGCTCGGCGGTGACGAAGGCATCAAAGCGGCGCGAGGCCTTGGCCGGACACCACAGCACCAGCGGCGGATCGAGCGAGACGCTGGCAAAGCTGTTGGCGGTGATCCCCAGCGGCCCGCGCTCGGAGGCCACCGTCACCACGGTCACGCCGGTCGCGAAAGTGCCAAGCGCGTCGCGCAGCTCGCGGCGGGTGCCGGGGCCCGGTGTAAAGGTTTCTGTCATGTCCTGTCCTGTCGCCTCGGGGCGACCCTAGCCTGACTGGCGGGCAGGGGAAAGGCTCCGGTCCTATCGGGCCGGGGCGAAACCGGTGATCAACTGCCGAAGGCCAAGAGCGGCGCCGGCGAAGATCGCAAGGAACGTCACGGGGGCGCCGTAAAACAGGATCGAGAACCCCGACAGCCCCTGTCCGATCGAGCAGCCGAACGCCACCACCGCACCGATGCCCATCAGGGAGGCACCCGCCAGTTGCCGGCCCAGCTCGCGCGGATCCTCGCAGGCCTCCCAGCGGAAATGCCGCCGAAAGCTCGAGCCGATGAAGGCGCCCAACAGCACCCCCACGACCGAACCGACGCCGAAATTCAGCCCGCCGCCCGACGAGGTCATCAGGTAGATCAACGTATCGCCCAAGGGTGCGGCAAAGCTGTGGCTCTCGACCGGCACCGGGTCGAACCCGGTGGCCGCGATCCACTGCGTCGCGGCCCAGCCGGCGACGACCGCCAGCCCCGCCACCGCGCCCCATGCCGCCTGACGCAACGCCTTGCGGCCGCGCATCTCGGCGCTGGCAAGGGTCACGGCGATCAGGACGACGCCCAGCGCGATGCCGATGGCGGGGGCGGACAGGCCCGTCAGCCGTTCGGCCAGATGGGCAAGGCCGGGCAGCGGCTCGCCCGGCGCAAGGGCGCGTTCGGGAAACACCGTGACGCGCAGCCGCGCCAGCGGGCCTGACAGCGCGACATAGGCCGACACCCCCATCACCAGAACCACCAGAAGCCCGCGCAGATCGCCGCCGCCAAGCCGCGCCAGCGCGCCAAAGCCGCAATTGCCTGCCAGCGCCATGCCGTAGCCGAACACCAGCCCGCCCGCGACCGAGGCCCAGGGCACCCAGGCAAAGCGCAGATAGACCGCCTCGGCCGGGTCGAGCAGCCCGGTCGCGATCAGCCCGAACGTGCCGATCAGGGCGGTGCCGATGGCGATCCCCCACATCCGCATCCGGACGGTCGAATCGGCATAGAGCATGTCCTCGATCGCGCCGAGCGTGCAGAAGCGGCCCAGCCGGGCCGAAAGCCCAAGCATCACGCCGCCGACCAGTCCGGCCAGCGCGGCGAGTGCGGAATCGCTGATGATGTCGAACACCGTGCCCTCCTCCCCTCGGACGCTGATGCCGGTCGTGCGCCATGGGCGCCGATACGGATCATTCTGCACAGAGGTCGGGGGCGGTTATCAAGAAAAATCGCGCCGGTGCGGCAATGTTCCCTCGTCGATCTCACCGGACGGGGCCGAGTTCGGAACCGAACAGAACATCTCGTAGATCACTTCGAGGATGCGTTTCGGGCGGTCGTCGGCCAGCGAGTAATAGATCGCCTTGCCGTCGCGGCGCGGCGTCACCAGGCCTTCGAGCCTGAGCCGGGCCAGTTGCTGCGACACCGCCGCCTGACGCGCGTGAAGCAGGTCCTCGAGCTCGGTCACGGATTTTTCGCCCGTCACCAGATGGCACAGGATCATCAGCCGACCCTCGTGGCTGATCGCTTTCAGAAGAGCCGAGGCATCGCAGGCGCTCGACATCATCTTGTCCATGTCGTCTTCGGACATGTCTTCCCGTATCACCGGCAGGGTCATCCGGATTCTCCCAATTCTCTATCGTTCCGGTCCGTCCCGAAATCAGGAAACGGACGATCGCTTCAATTCATTCGGGTCCGGTTGCCCGGTCCCTGCCATCAACCGTCCGCGCCCGCTCCGGGGACATAGTCGGTCTTGGCCTGCAACATCAATCCGAGCATGGCCCAGAAGAAATCCTCGCCCGGATAGCCCTCGATCCGGCCCAGTTCGGCACCGTCCTCGACCAGAACGAAGGTCGGAGTATAGATGACCGGGCGGGTGAAGGCGATACCTGACTCGTTCAGTGCGGCTTTTTGCAGGCGCACCAGCGGCGCATAGGCGCCTTCGGAGGTTTTCGGGTAGATCGGGCCAAGCGTGGCGTTCCATTCGGCGCAATAGACGCAACCCGGCTGCTCGACCATCACCAGATCGGCCGCCTCGGCGGCATATGTGATGAGTGCGAAAGCCCCCGAAACGAGGAGCCGAAAGGGCGAAAAACCATCCAATTGGGTTGAGTCCCTTGACCGGTCGCTTGCACGGATCATAATTTGACAATGCGTCGGGATCAAGAATGTAACGACAGGACGCCGTCACCGGGGAGGCCGGATGTTCGCCGAAATCTCTTATGGCGGGGCGGCGCTGGCCGGATTGATGGCGTTCTTCACGCCCTGCATCCTGCCGATGGTGCCGTTCTACCTCAGCTACATGGCGGGCATCTCGATGTCCGAACTGCACGGCGAGGGCAGGATCGCGCCGGGGGCGCAGCGGCGCGTCATTGTCTCGGCGGTCTTCTTCGCGCTTGGCGTGACGACGATCTTCGCTCTGCTGGGGTTGGGGGCGACGGCGTTGGGGCAGGTCTTTGCCCAGTGGCGCGAGGTGCTGAGCTATGTCGCGGCGGCGGTCATCTTCGTCTTCGGGCTGCATTTCCTCGGGCTGATCCGCATCCCGCTTCTGATGCGCGAGGCGCGGATGGCATCGAGGATGGACCCCTCGACCGTGCTCGGCGCCTATGTCATGGGGCTGGCCTTCGGCTTTGGCTGGACCGCCTGTGTCGGCCCGGTGCTGGCCACGATCCTTTTCGTGGCCTCGATGAAGGAGAGCCTCTGGCAGGGCGGCACGCTGCTGGTGGTGTTCGGGCTGGGCATGACCGCGCCTTTCGTGGTCGCGGCGGTTTTCGCCAGACCGTTTCTTCGTTTCATGGCGCGAAACCGCCGATACATGCCGGTGATCGAGAAGGTGCTGGGGGCGATGTTGATCGTTTTTGCCGTTCTGATCGCGACCGGTTCGGTCAACGCCATCTCGTTCTGGCTGCTCGAGACCTTCCCCATATTCTCCAGAATGGGTTGAGATCGGGCGGGTTTTCGCGCCGGTGCCGCGCAATTTCATGGTATCTTGTGGCGCTGATCCGAAACAATCATTCGAATTTCAGAATTTGTTGTTGTCAAAATGCCGTGCATCGCCAAGACTCGTGGCCACGAACAGGAGTAGGATTGCGATATGCGGGCCTGATCCGCGACGACAACAGGACCAACAGGACCAACAGGACCAACGGGAGACCGAAATGAAACTCACTCGACGCGACGCGCTGGCCCTGGGGCTTGGTGCCACCGTGGTGGCGATGCTGCCGATGAGGGCGAGTGCCGCGGCAGAAGAAAAGATCGCCGAATTCACCGGCGGTGCGGCGATCGGCACCGGCGACATCAAGATCGACCTGGCCGAGATCGCCGAGAACGGCGCCACCGTGCCGATCGGCGTGTCCGCGCCGGGTGCCGAGGCGATCGTGATCATCGCCCCCGACAACCCAGCGCCATCGGTCGTGACCTTCACCTTCGGCCCGGCGGCCGGATCGCAGACCGTCGCGACCCGTATTCGGCTCGCGCGCACCCAGGATGTGCTGGCGATCGCGCGCATGGCGGATGGCAGCTTCATCCAGGCCAGCGCCAACGTGAAAGTCACCATCGGCGGCTGCGGCGGCTGAGCGGCAACAGGACAAGGAGAACAGACAATGGCAACCGGTGTGAAACCCCGCATCAAGGCCCCGAGCTCCGCCAAACCCGGTGAAGTGGTGACGGTCAAGACGCTGATCAGTCACCCGATGGAATCGGGCCTGCGCAAGGACGCCGACGGCAACACCATCCCGCGCTCGATCATCAACCGCTTCGTCTGCACGCTGAACGGCGAGACCGTGGTCGACGCCGAGATGGCGCCGGCGATCTCGGCCAACCCGTATTTCGAGTTCGAGGCCCGGGTCGATGCGTCCGGCGAGTTCGCGTTCACCTGGTATGACGACGACGGGTCGGTCTACGAGGCGACCAGCCCGATCACCGTGGGATGATCCCGGCGGGCCGGAGTCCCGCGCCGGTTGTAGGGGCGGGCACAGGGACGCGCGGCGCAGGGCAGGCGGGCGATGCTGGCAATGATGCAGGTGCAGCAATAATCTTGCGTTTGCAGCATTAGAACCGTTCCTAACACGACAAATTCTGAAACCAATACGTATGAATATTATTGTCGGAACCTTTGCAGTCGGGTAGCCTTGGGGGCATGACAAGAACAGGACTTGCCACATTTGCAGCCGTATTCGTCTGGCTGTCATCGCCGAGCATCGCGCAAAGCGGCTTTGGCGACCCCGAAGAGGGTGCGAAGGTTTTTCGCAAGTGTTTCTCGTGCCACATGGTGGGCGAGGGCGCTTTCAACCGGGTCGGGCCGCATCTGAACGGCATCTTTGGACGCCGTGCCGCTGCGGTCGAGGGGTTCAAGCGCTATTCGGACGGGCTCAAGCGGATGGGGGCGGACGGGCTGGTCTGGGATTTCGACAAGCTTGGCGCCTATATCGAGAACCCCAAGGCCTTCGCCTCGGACACGCGGATGGACTTCGCCGGGATCAAGGACGCCGACGAGCGCGCCGATGTCCTGGCCTTCCTGCGGCTCTATTCCGCGAGCCCTGCCAACATCCCCGAAGCCGCGCCGACCGCGATGCCGCGCGAGGTCGAGCTGAGCGACGAGATTCTCGCCATGCAGGGCGATCCGGATTATGGTGAATACCTGTCGGGCGAGTGCACCACCTGCCATCAGGTCGACGGCGACGATCAGGGCATCCCCGCGATCATCGGCTGGCCCGAGGAGGATTTCGTTGTCGCCATGCACGCCTACAAGGAAAAAGTCCGACCGCACCCCGTCATGCAGATGATGGCGGGGCGATTGTCGAACGACGAGATCGCGGCCCTGGCCGCGTATTACAAGGGCCTCGAGTGAGGCGATGCCCGGTCAACAATAACGGGAGGAGAAGACCATGAAGCTGAACAGACGCCATTTCATCGCCGCCTCGGCGGGGGTTGCCGCGACGGCGCTTGCAGCACCGCATGTCCATGCCGCCAGCCACGGCGGCAGGCCCAAGGTCGTGGTGATCGGCGGCGGTGCGGGCGGCGCCACGGCGGCGCGCTATATCGCCAAGGATTCGGATGGCGCGATCGACGTCACCCTGGTCGAGCCGTCGCGCACCTATTACACCTGCTTTTTCTCGAACCTCTATATCGGCGGCTTCCGCACCATCGAGAGCCTGGCGCACAGCTACGGCACGCTGGCCTCCGACTATGGCATCAACGTGATCCACGATTATGCCGTCGGGGTGGACCGCGATGCCAAGACCGTATCTCTGGCGACCGGCGTGACGCTGCCCTATGACCGGCTGATCCTCAGCCCCGGCATCGACTTCGTCGACGGCGCGGTGCCCGGCTGGGACGTGACCCAGCAGAACAAGATGCCGCATGCCTACAAGGCCGGATCGCAGACCGAACTGCTCAAGGCGCAGATCGAGGCGATGCCCGAGGGCGGCGTCTTTGCGATGATCGCGCCGCCGAACCCCTACCGCTGCCCGCCGGGGCCCTATGAGCGGGTGTCGATGGTGGCGCACCTGTTGCGCGACATCAACCCGACCGCGAAGATCCTGATCGTCGACCCGAAGGAGTCGTTTTCCAAGCAGGGCCTGTTCGAGGAGGGCTGGAACAACAACTACACCGGCATGGTCGAGCGGATCGGGCCGGATTTCGGCGGTGACAAGGTGTCGGTCAACGCCGACGAGATGACGGTGGATATCGACGGCACGATCGAGAAGGTCGATGTCTGCAACGTCATTCCGGCGATGAAGGCGGGGATCATCTGCGAGGCCGCCGGCATCAACGACGGCAACTGGGCGCCGGTGTCGCCGCATACGATGCAAAGCCGCGCGGACGAGAACATCTACGTTCTCGGCGACTCGGCGGCGCAGGGCGACATGCCGAAATCGGGCTTCTCGGCCAACAGCCAGGCCAAGGTCGCGGCCTTGTCGGTGCGCGCGGCGCTGACCGACGCCAAGATGTTCCCGGCCAAGTACTCGAACACCTGCTGGTCGCTGATCGACACCGACAACGGCGTCAAGGTCGGCGCGTCCTACGAGGCGACCGACGAGAAGATCGCCAGTGTCGAGAGCTTCATCAGCCAGCCCGGCGAGGATGCGGCGCTGCGCAAGCAGACCTACGAGGAAAGCATCGGCTGGTATGAAGGGATCTCGGCCGACATCTTCGGCTGAGCTGCCTTGTAAATCCCGATCATGGCAGGGCCCGCGTGGCCCTGCCATTTTCCTTGCACTCTGGACAAGCTGGGAGCGCGCATGGCTTCGCCCGTCCTGTCCCTGTCTTCACAACAAATTCAATTATCTGAATAGTCGCTTGCAATCCCGACGCCGCGCTTGCTACCCTTCTCGAAGCGAACAGACACTGCTTGAGTGAGGCAAGAATTCAGATGATTGAAACGACGTTCACCCCCGTGGACGCCGCCATTGGCGGCAGTCTGATCGGGTTGGCCACGGTGCTGTTGATGGCGCTGCGTGGCAATGTATTCGGGGCAACCGGGATTCTCGCGGGCGTGCTTTCGCCATCGTCGTCGGGCGATTGGGCCTGGCGGGCGGTGCTTTTGGCCGGGATGGTCTCGGGGCCGGTTCTGGTCTTTGCCGTGACCGGGCAGATGCCGGCGATCGAAGTTCCGGTTTCGACCTGGATGCTGGTGGTCGGCGGGCTGATCGTCGGGGTCGGCGTGACCTATGGATCGGGCTGCACCTCGGGCCACGGGATCTGCGGCATGGCGCGACTGTCGCGGCGCTCAATCGTGGCGACGGCGGTGTTCATGGCAACCACCGCGGGCACGGTCTACGTGATCCGCCACGTTCTGGGGGGCTGAGACATGCAACTCGCCTTCATCTATCTCGCCGGGCTTATGTTCGGCATCGGCATCGCGATCAGCGGCATGATGAACCCGGCCAAGGTTCTGAATTTCTTCGACGTCGCCGGCATCTGGGACCCGAGCCTTCTGATCGTCATGGTCACGGCGCTGGCGGTGACGGCGGTCGGCTACCGGCTGGTGATGCGCCGCGCCCGGCCGATCTTCGAGCCGCGCTTTCAGGTGCCCACCAGCCGCACCATCGACGCGAAACTGATCGGCGGCTCGGCGCTGTTCGGCGTCGGCTGGGGCATGTCCGGCTTCTGCCCCGGCGCCTCGCTGCCGGCGCTGGGAACCGGAAACCCTGCGGTTCTGATCTTCACCGCGGCGCTGGTCGCCGGAATGTTCCTGGCGCGCGTGGCGATGCGCCGGTCGCTTCTGGCGCGGGTGTTCGCGGTGGCATGAGGGGCGTTCGTTCATTCAAATTCAAAAAAATGAATGTGAAGCCTTTACCTGACCCCTTGGCGATCCTAGATTGGAGTGAACCACCCGGAGACCTGCGGCTCCGGGGCAAACTCACCTCGCGGCACGACCGCGACGGGCACGGACCGATGCGAGCCCACCAGTAACGGATGCGAAACATGGATGATCAAGCGATGACCTACCCCGTCGATACCAATGTGAAGCCCGAGGTCGAAGCCTTCTTCGACCCTGAAACCAACACCATCTCCTATGTCGTGAAAGACCCCGCCAGCAACGCCTGCGCGGTGATCGACAGCGTGATGGACATCGATTACGCCGCCGGCCGGATCACCCACGAAAACGCCGACGCGATCATTGCCTATATCGAGGCCAACGGCCTCAAGCTGGAATGGCTGATCGAAACCCATGTCCACGCCGACCACCTGTCGGCCGCGCCCTATATTCAGAGCAAGCTGGGCGGCAAGATCGGCATCGGCGAGAACATCACCGTGGTGCAGGACACTTTCGGCAAGGTCTTCAACGAAGGCACCGAGTTCCAGCGTGACGGCAGCCAGTTCGACCGGCTGTTCAAGGATGGCGACACCTACAGGATCGGCAACATGGACGTGGTCGCGCTGCACACGCCGGGCCATACGCCGGCCTGCATGACCCATGTCGTCGGCGATGCCGCGTTTGTCGGTGACACGCTGTTCATGCCCGATGGCGGCTCGGCGCGGGCCGATTTCCCCGGCGGCGATGCTGGCACGCTCTACGACTCGATCCAGAAGGTGCTGGCGCTGCCCGACGAGACGCGGCTGTTCATGTGCCACGACTACGGCCCGAACGGGCGCGACATCCAGTGGGAAACCACCGTGCGCGACGAGAAGGAACACAACATCCATGTCGGCGGCGGCAAGACCCGCGAGGATTTCGTCAAGTTCCGCACCGAGCGCGACGCCAGCCTCGCGATGCCGCGCTTGATCATCCCTTCGCTTCAGGTAAACATGCGCGCCGGTGAAATGCCGCCTGCGGACGAGGACGGCAAGACCTTCCTCAAGGTGCCGGTCAACACGCTGTGAAGGATGCCTCGGTCATGGACTGGAAGGATCTCGACGATCAGGTGACGGTCGCCTGGCAGATCGCGCCTGAGGACGTCCCGAAGATCGCCGCCGCCGGCTACAAATGCGTGATGTGCAACCGCCCCGACGGCGAGGAAGCCGGCCAGCCCGACTGGGACGAGATCGCCGACGCCTGCCGCGCCCACGGGATCGAGCCGCGCTATGTGCCGCAAGCCGACCGCAACCCGACGGAATACGCGATCAACGGGTTCGCCAAGGCGATGCGCGAGACGCCGGGAAAGGTCTTTGCCTTCTGCCGCACCGGCACCCGCTGCGAGATCCTGTTCGATGCCGTCAAGGCGCGCGGGCTGGTCTGAACCGGGCCGCATGGCGCGTCATCCGTGACTCCCCGGCGCATCGCCGCGCCGGGGAGCACCCCTCTACATTCGAAAATCTGCAAGGTCGCTGCAATGGCCCGATCCACTTCACGCCCCGCGCTGGCGAAGCTGCGCCGTTTCGTTCCGATCCTCGATTGGGGCAGGAGCTATGACCGCACCGCGCTGACATCTGACGGTGTTGCCGCGGTGATCGTCACCATCATGCTGATCCCGCAATCGCTGGCCTATGCGCTCTTGGCCGGTCTGCCGCCGGAGATGGGGCTCTATGCCTCGATCCTGCCGCTCATCGCCTATGCGGTGTTCGGCACGTCGCGCGCGCTTGCCGTCGGGCCGGTGGCGGTGGTGTCGCTGCTGACGGCCGCGGCCGTGGGCAACCTCGCGCTGCCGGGCAGTGCCGAATATATCGCCGCGGCGATCGCGCTGGCCTTTCTGTCGGGTCTGATGCTGCTGGCGATGGGGGTGTTCCGGCTGGGCTTCATCGCCAACTTCCTGTCGCACCCGGTGATCGCGGGGTTCATCACCGCCTCGGGGATCATCATCGCGGTGTCGCAGCTCAAGCATATCCTCGGGATCGACGCGGGCGGTCATTCGCTGATCGCACTGGTCGGCTCGCTCGTCGCGCATCTGGACGAGACCAACCCGATCACGCTGGCCATCGGGGCAGGGGCGACGGGCTTTCTGTTCTGGGTGCGCAAGGGGCTGAAACCCGCGCTGATCCGGCTGGGCCTTCGCCCGCGCCTTGCCGACCTGCTGGCCAAGGCCGGGCCGGTCATGGCGGTGGTGGTGACGACGCTGATCTCGTTTGCCTTCGGGCTGGGCGCGCGCGGTGTCGCCATCGTCGGCGACGTGCCCTCGGGCCTGCCGCCCTTCACCGTGCCGAGCTTTGATCTGTCGCTGTGGTCGTCGCTGGCCGGATCGGCCTTCATCATCTCGATCATCGGTTTCGTCGAGTCGATCTCGGTCGCCCAGACCCTTGCCGCCAAGCGCCGCCAGCGCATCCAGCCGGATCAGGAGCTGGTCGGGCTGGGCACCGCCAACATCGCCTCGGCGCTGTCGGGCGGGTTTCCGGTGACGGGCGGGTTTTCGCGCTCGGTGGTCAATTTCGACGCCGGTGCCGCGACCCCCGCGGCCGGCGCGCTGACTGCCATCGGCATCACGCTGGCAGCATTGTTCCTGACGCCCTTGCTCTACTTCCTGCCCACGGCGACGCTGGCGGCCACGATCGTCGTCGCGGTGCTGAGCCTGGTCGATTTCTCGATCCTCAAGCGCACCTGGGTCTATTCCAAGGCCGATTTCAGCGCGGTTGCCGCCACCATCGCGCTTACGCTGGGGCTGGGGGTCGAGGCCGGGGTGTCGGCGGGCGTGCTGCTGTCGATCCTGCTTTATCTCTACAAGACCTCGCGGCCGCACATCGCCGAGGTGGGTCTCGTTCCCGGCACCGAGCATTTTCGCAACATCGAACGCCACGACGTCCTGACCAACCCCGCGCTCGTGACGCTGCGGCTTGACGAGAACCTCTACTTCGCCAATGCCCGCTATATCGAGGATTACCTGCTCGACCGCCTCCAGCGTGGCCAGCCGGTCAAACACCTCGTCCTGATGTGCTCGGCGGTGAACGTGATCGACCTCTCGGCGCTCGAAAGCCTCGAGGATGTCGACCGGCGGCTTGTCGACATGGGCATCACGCTGCACCTGTCCGAGGTCAAGGGCCCGGTGATGGACCGGCTTCAGCGCACCCATTTCCTCGAGGCACTGTCGGGTCAGGTCTTTCTCAGCCAGTATCAGGCGATGCGGGCGCTGGCACCCGTGGACGAGGAGGGCGCGCCCCCGATCGCCGCGCAGTAGACGCAGCGTCAGGAAGGGCCAGCCTGCCCGCGCCGATTGCGCGCCCGGCGGTCGGCTGCTACGCCCTCGGGCGAACCCAATCGCGAGGACCTGACATGCAGATTTCCAAAGACACCCCCATCGTCGTCTCGGGCGGCGCCTCGGGGCTTGGCGCGGCGGTTGCCCGCGCCTTCGCCGCAGCCGGCGCGCCGGTGGGCATTTTCGATCTGAACGAAGCGGCGGGCACGGCGCTTGCCGCCGAACTGGGCGGGGTCTTTGCCAGGGTCGATGTCTCGGACGCCGAAAGCGTGCAGGCGGGCTTCGCGAAAACCCGCGCCGCGATCGGACAGGAACGCGTGATGATGAACTGCGCCGGCATCGCGCCCGCGTCGAAAACCGTCGCCAAGGGCGCGCCCCACGACGCGGCGCTGTTCGCCAAGGTGATCGGCGTCAACCTAATCGGCAGCTTCAACTGCGCCTCGCAATCCGCCGCCGGCATGGTCGCGGCCGAGCCGCTCACCGCTTCGGGCGAGCGCGGCGTGATCATCTCGACCGCGTCGGTCGCGGCCTATGACGGACAGGTCGGCCAGGTCGCCTATGCGGCCTCGAAAGCGGCGATCGCCGGTATGACGCTGCCGATGGCGCGCGACCTCAGCCGCGACGGCGTGCGGGTGGCCACCATCGCGCCGGGCATCTTCCTGACGCCACTGCTTGAAAGCCTGCCGCAAGAGGTGCAGGACAGTCTTGCCGCCCAGGTGCCGTTTCCCTCGCGCCTCGGCGACCCGGCGGAATTTGCCGCGCTGGCGCGCCATATTGCCAAAAACGAGATGCTGAACGGCGAGGTCATCCGCCTCGACGGCGCCATCCGCATGGCGCCGCGCTGATCGCGCCAAAGCCTCCGGGGGCCGCCTTCGGGCGCGCCCCGGAGGCAATATGCGTAAAACTGGCGCTGTCCTGCCGATTGTAACCTTTCCTTAATCCGAACCGGGTTCACTGGCTTCAGATCACGTCATCTGGAGGGACTCACCATGGCAAACAGGAAACTCGTCGCAATCGTCACCGCACTGATGCTGTCGGTTGGCGGGCAGGGCGCACATGCGGCCTATACGCTCAACCATCTCGTGCAGATCGAACACTTGATCGTGGCCGGGCAATGGGAACAGCTTCGCGCCTTTCTCGCGGCCAACCCCTTCCTGCTCGACGGTGACGGGGCGCTCGCGACCGAACTGCGGCGCTTCCTGACCGAAAGCGCCGGTGGCACCATCGCGTCGATCGTCCCGGCGGCGCTGCCGCGGCTCGCCACGGTCGCAGCGGCAAAGGATTCCTACTGAGGAGGCGGCGCAGATGCCTGCCGCCTCGCCATCCAGCATTGCCTACGTTCTCGACCCGCGGTTCCCCGGTGGCACCTCGTCTGCGGTCTCAAGGGAGCTGCGGGTCGTGGCCGGGCTGGGCTTTCGGACTTCGGTCTTCGGGATTTCATCGTCGATGTTCAAGGGAAAGACCGTCGCCCCGGCCCTGGCCGAGGCGCTGGAGGATCTCGGTCTCGATCTGATCTGGGACCCGGCGGTAATTGCCGCCGACCGGGTGATCCTGCACAACCCGGCGTTTCTGAAGTTCGATCAAGGGTTCGCACCGCGCATCGTCGCGCGAACGCTGCTGGTGGTGACGCATGAAAACCTGCTCCGCCCCGGCGGGGCGGAGGGGTTCGACATGGACGCCTGTCTTGGCCTGATCGACCGGGCATCGCTGGCAACGGCCAAGTTTCTCGCGCCGATCTCGGTTGCGAACCGGGCGGGTGCCGATGCCTGGATCGAAGAACGCCGCGACTGGGGGCATTGGCGGCTCTGGCCCGAGGACTGGTTCAACATCTGCGATTTCGACATCGTTGCGCCAACCGGCACCCCGCGCGACCGACGCGGACGCCATTCGCGCCCCGGCTATGAGAAGTTTCCCGACCTCGCGGCGATGGACGCCAGTTTTCCACCTACCGCCGCGACCAATCTCATCCTGGGCGCCGACAGCTTCCTGTCCGAGGCGCAGGGCCGGCCGCATTGGACCATGGTGCCGTTTCGGGGAATGGCGGTCGACGCGTTCTTCGCAGAGGTCGACTTCTACGTCTATTTCACCGCGCCGACCTGGCGCGAAAGCTTTGGCCGCGTGATCGCCGAGGCGATCGCGGCAGGCAAACTGGTGATCACCGACCCCGAAACGGCGCGCAGCTTCGGCGGCGGGGTGATCGGCGCGCGCCCTTCCGAGGTCGATCGGATCGTCGCGGACCACATCGCCAAGCCCAAACGGTATCAGGCGCGCGTCAAGCAGGCGCAACGCGACCTCGCGCGGTTCTCGGCGGCGCGTTTCGCCAAGATGTTCACAGCAGATTTCACCACAGGGGAGAAGGCGGCATGATCTACGTCGATGCCGGTCAGCGCAACGACCAGAGTTTCGAGGCCCGGCTGATCTTTGCCCAAAGCCTGCGGCAGGCCGGGATCGCGGCGGCGCTCGACGACCGGACGTTGCCCGACGACCTGAACCGCAACCACAAATACGACCTTGCGACTCTGGCGGTGACCAGCGCGACAGTGCCGCCGCGCGGTGCGATCCTCCTCCTAGGTGCTGGCGACGTGTCGGACGCCACCCTGTCGACCCTTCGCGGCTACGCGCTTGGACCCGACCGGCCGGTCATGGCGCTGGGCCGGTTCGACACCCGCCAGGCACGCCTTGGCGCCGGTGCGCGACTCGCCTATGCCATCGGTCGCGAGCCGGAACTGCTCGATCTGGCCGAGCTTCAACCTGACCCGTTAATTGCCGGCGCCATCGCGCCACTTCTCGCGGCGCGCGACTTATCGTCTGGCACCGACAGGGAGTCCGCTCCGGCGAAAAGCCGACCTCGAGTTCTGGTGGTGCTACCCGGTGAACTCGCCGAAGATCCCGACAACGCCGCTGCCCTGACCGAACTGGGGGCCAACCGGCAGATCTCTGCCGGACTTGTGACATCGGCCAATGGAAAAACCGCCGTCGCGGCCCGGCTCAACGGTCCCGGCACCCCAGGCCCTGTCTTCGCCTATGGCGAACTGCCGCCGGCCACGCTCGCGGAACGTGCCGACATCGTTGTCGTGCTGGGTGCGGGCTCCCCGGGCATGCGGATCGGTCAGCTTTGCGCCGAGCTCCTGGCGGCAGGTGGCGTGGTGATCGACGGAACCGATGCCGCCTCCCTCATGGCCGCAGGTGCGCCAATCGTGCGCGGGCCGACGATGCTGGCGGCGCTGCCGGGCTTTTTCGAACACGAGATCCTGCCGCAGCTGGCGGCAATCCGCGCCGAAGTTCTGGCGAGCCCCTGGACTCGTCGAAACCGGCTCGATCCGCTGATTGCGCGCCTTCGTGACGTGTGTGCCCCTGCGACACACCGCCATGCGGCACAGGGTATCCCGCCTCCGTCGGGTGCGCCGCAGACGGTGTTTCTGCCCACCAACGGGGTCGGCCTCGGGCACGCCCAACGATGCGCCTTGATCGCGCAAGACATTCCGGCATCCGAGCCTGTAAGCTTCGCCGCCTTTCCCAGTTGCGTCGAACTCATCACGCGGCGTGGTTTCACCTGCCGTCCGCTGGTGCAGAAAAGCTCCGAGCATGCTGATCCTTTCGCCAACGACATCGTCAACTATCGGCGACTGAGCCGCTGGCTCGCGCCGGGCGACCGGTTGGTGTTCGACGGGGTCTTCGTATTCGATTCGATCTATCGCACCATCCAGGAGCACGACCTCGATGCGGTCTGGATCCGGCGCGGGCTCTGGCGCGCGCAACAGACCAACACGGCCGCGCTCGGACGTGAACACGCGTTCCGTCAGGTGATCGTGCCGGAAGAGGCGTTCGACGAGATCAACCAGCACTACTCGTTCGGTGCGCATATCCGCCACGTCGGCCCGATCGTCCAGCAGAGCCACGCCGGTGCTGCCCAGGTTCGAGCCACCCGGAAGGCGATCGCACGTCAATTCGGCCGTGGTTTTGACCGATTGGTCGTTTCGATGCTCGGCGGCGGCGTGGCCGCGGACCGTGGCCCGCAACTCCAGACCCTCGCCGCGTTGATCGAGGCCAGAACAGACACGCTACATCTGGTTGTGGTCTGGCCTGGCGCCCAGATCGCACCGGGGATGATGCTCTGGAAAAATACCCGGGTCGTGCGCTCGCTCGAGGCGCTGAGTCTGGCACAAGCCGCCGACCTCGTTGTTTCCGCCGTCGGCTACAACTCGTTTCACGAGATTCTTTACCATCGCATCCCGACATTGTTCATTCCACAGACCGCCCCCTACATGGACGATCAGGAGCGCCGTGCCCGGGCCGCTGCCGACCGAGGTCTGGCCGAGATCGTTTTACCCGAGGATCTTGTCATGCTGCAGCGCCGGGTTGGCGCATTGCTCGCGGAGGGCGGCACCGATGCGCTGCGCCGATCCTTGGCCGACGTGGTCCTGCCCCGACCCGGAAATGCCGCCGCTGCCGCCCATATCGCAGGAGAACCCGATGAAACGCGACGACTGGCTTGAGATCATGAACCGCCTTTCGGTGGGTTCCATTCCCGAATTCGACGCGACGGGTGGAGACGGTTTCGGGCAGGTCCGCGACCCCGCAGGCTCTGGTGGTCGGAAAAAAATGTTACCGGCAGTCGCGTTTGTCCACGCACCTGATTTGCGCCCGCTGGGAAACACATCTGTGGCCCCATCCAAATGCGAAAGCCATCTGGACGATATTGCCGCGCCACCAACGACGTCGCGGCTTTGGCCGTTCGAAGGTCAGGGCGAAGCGCGCTTCGGTTTGCGCGTGCGATCAGCGCCGGCTGATGTCCGCCCTGTGGCAGCGCGTCTCGCTGCCGCTGCCGCAGATCGAAACACCGTCCCCGTCATCCTCAGCCATGTCCACCGAAGTGGCTTTGAACACCTCGGCTTTCGCGTGGAGCGGATTCATGCAGGCACAGATGCCGAAGAGAAGGCGCAGGAGGATGAACTCAAGGCTTTCTGGGATCTGGCCGTTGTCGTCGATTTCGAAGACGTCGGGGGACTATGTTAGGATTACAAAGCATTGGAGTCGAATTGCCCCAACCGCTCTGTTGGCGAGGCCGAAAGCCAACCCAAAGCGGGTCAGAACGAGAGGTTCACCCCGAACTGATCGCGTCCCGGTCCCGAGTAACCATCTCCAGACCCGAAAAAATCGCGATCGTAACGCCGGCGTTAACGCTGCGGATTGGGTTTTCGTCTAAAGATTGGCCAGATGATACGCGCACCCGGTGAGCGCGGCGTAATCATCCTCGATGACAGTGACGGAGAAATTCTTCATGAAACCTGCAAACCGGCCCTTGTCGCGCATCGCGTCGCCATAGCCCATTTGCACAAGCCAGGGGGTGACCGCGCGCGCGACGCCACCCACCAGGTAGACGCCGCCGAAGGGCAGGTGGATCAGCGACAGATTGCCGGTGACGGTGCCAAGAATGCGCACGAAGAACCGGATCGTGTCGAGCGCGATCGCGTCGGTGCCCATTTCCGCGGCCTGGATGATCTGCGCTGCGGACAACTCGGCCGGGGTGCCGGCGCGGCTGGCGAGCCACGCGTGGACATGGCTGAGCCCGCGGCCGGACAATACGTCCTCGACGGCGGGAAAGCCGTGTGCGGTCTCAAGGTGATGGCACAGTTCCAGTTCGTCCGCGGTGCGGATCGGCAGGTTGGCATGACCGGCCTCGGCGGGCGGCACGAACCGTCCACCGGGTGTTTCGTAGACCGGGGCGCAGTTGAAGCCGGTGCCGATACCGATCACCAGACGGGCTGCACCCGGACGTGCCTCGGGTCCGTCGACGATGCGGCGCAGCAAGCGTTCGGGCAGATGGCCAAGCGCGTAGCCCTGCGCCTGCAGGTCGTTGAGAACCGATACCTTCTCGGCCCTTGCCGCCCGCGCAATGGTGTCATGGTCGATGATCCAGTCGAGGTTGGTCAGCGTCGCCACCCCGTCGCGCACCGGCCCGGCCGCCGCGACGCAGGCGCCGGCACAGTCGGGGTCGCCTTCCTCGGCCAGATAGGCGGTGAGAACGGTCTCGAGCCCGGAATGCTCGGCATTGCGGTAGCGCCGGATGCTGTCGGGCAACAGTCGCGTTCCCTCGGCCAGCGCCACGCGGGTATTGGTGCCGCCGATGTCGGCCAGCAGCGAATAGACGTTGGCGGGGCGCGCGGACATTGTCAGCTCCGGGTCAGGGCCTTGGAGAGTGCGTGATACGAAGCCTTGGGCGTGCGTTCAAGCGTGTCGAAGTCGACATGGACCAGGCCGAAGCGCTTGTCATAGCCCAGCGCCCATTCGTAATTGTCCATCAGAGACCAGACAAAATAAGCTTTGACCGGCACCCCCTCGGCGATTGAATGACGCAGCCTGGCGACATGCGCGTCGACATAGGCGATCCGGTCGTCATCCTGCACAACGCCGCCTTCGATCCGGTCCGGCGCGGCCATGCCGTTTTCGGTGACGAAAAGCGGCGTGTCGCCGGTGAAGTCGCGCGCGGCCATGGTCAGGAAGTGATGCAGACCGTCGGGATAGATTTCCCACCCCATCGCGGTCTTCGGCAAAGGTCCGTCGACTTCGGCAAGCCCCGGCCAGGGGCCGGGCGCGGCGGCGATCAGTTTGCGGGTGTAGTAGTTCAGCCCGCACCAATCTACCGGCTGCGAGATCAGCGCCATGTCGTCCTGCCAGCCCTCGGGCAGATGCGGTTCAAGCCCCGCCAGCACCTCGTCGGGATAGCTGCCCTTGAAGATGCCGGACAGGAAGAACCTGTTGTAGATCGCGTCGTAAGTCCTTGTCGCAGCGAGGGATTGTGGACTGCTGTCGGCGGGTTCGGCAAACTCGAAATTGCATACCGCCCCGAGGTTCTTCATGCCCAGGGCGCGCATCGCCGAGGTCGCGGTGCCATGCGCCAGCAGGACGTGGTGCATGGCGCGGGCGGTGGCGCGGATGTCGCGCAGGCCCGGGGCGTGGTGGCCGAGGAAGTGGCTCAGCCAGGACACGCACCAGGGTTCGTTGATCGGCGCGGCGGACCATAGCCGGTCGCCGATCCGGCCCATGATGGCTTCGGTGAAATCGCCAAACCACCCGGCGATGTCGCGGTTGCGCCAGCCGCCGAGATCGGCGAGCGGCGAGGGCAGTTCCCAGTGATAGAGCGTGGCGGCCGGTTTCAGCCCGCGGTCGAGCAGTCCGTCAACCAGCCGGTCGTAGAAATCGAGCCCTTTGGGGTTGGGCGCGCCCCGTCCCTCGGGCATGACCCGCGCCCAGCTTGTCGAAAATCGGTAGACGTCGAATCCCGCCGCGGCGATCAGGTCGAGGTCGTCCTCCCAGCGGTGGTAATGGTCGCAGGCGGTCGCGCCGTTCTCGGCCTTGGCGACGTTGCCCGGGGTTGCGGCGAAGCTGTCCCAATGGGTCTGACCGGCGCCGCCGAAGGCGTGACCCTCGATCTGATAGGCCGATGTGGCGGTGCCGAACAGGAAGTCGTCGGGGAAATCGGAGCGGGTGAAGTTCATGCTGTCCTCGTTCATGGCCGGCCGGTCGGCGCGGGTCCGGTCGATTGGCCGAGGATCAACTCGGCCTCGAGCAGGTCCTGGCGAAAGCCGGTGGCGGGGTCTTCGATGATTTCAAGCAACATCCGCGCCGCACGTTTTCCGGCCTCGCGAACGGATGACCTTGTGGCCGTGAAAACAGGCACATCCGCGCCATTTTTCAAGTAACTCAACTCGTCGTCATGGCTGATGACGGACACATCGCGGCCCATCTGGAGGCCAAGTTCCTCGATCGCCCGGCGCACGCCGATGGCCGGGATGATCGAGGACACGAGGAACGCGGTCGGCGGGTCGGGCATCGCCAGAAGCGCGCGGGCGGTGTCGTGGCCGTAGCTTTCGGTCATCTCGTCGGCGAACATCAGCGCGGGGTCGGGGGCAAGGCCGCGCGCGGCCAGTGCCTCCTCGAACCCGGCGCGGCGGCGGATCGCGAAATCCATGTTCTCGAGCCCGTTGATCAGCGCGATGCGGCGGTGCCCGAGGTCGAGCAGGAAGTCGGTGGCGCGGCGGAATGCACGGGTGTTGTTCATGTCGACCCAGCAATAGGGCTCGGCCGCGTCCGAAGCGCGGCCGTGGACGACGAAGGGCATGCCGATCTCGTTGAGCAGGTGGATGCGCCGGTCGCCGACCTTCGGCGCGTGGACGATGATGCCGTCGACCGAACCGCGGGTGCGGAAATCGCGGTAGGCGCGGGCCTGATCCTCGTCGGGCACGATCGAGATCAGCATGTCATAGCCCTTGGCGGAATAGACCTCGCCAGCGCCGGCGATGAAGTCGGCGAAGACCGGGTTGACCATCTCGTGCTTGGAGGCCAGCGGGATCACATGGCCGATCGCCATGGCGCGCCCGGTGGCGAGGCTGCGGGCGCGCATGTTGGGCCGGTAGCCATGCGCCTCGGCCGCCGCCAGCACACGCTTGCGGGTCGCCTCGGACACCTCGGGATAGCCGTTCAGCGCACGGCTGACGGTGGTCTGCGACAGGTGCAGAAGGTCCGAGAGGTCTTTCAGTTTCATGTCCGGTCCGCGTCGTTCAAAGCGCTTTGAGCATGTGTCGACGGTAAGCCGGGTTGTCGAAAAGGTCAAAAGAAACCCGCAAACCGGCAATCTGCGCTGGAATATCCGTTTTCTGCCCGTTCCCTGATCTGGATCGTTGACAGGTGCGGGCCCATCGGCGACGGTAGCGCTATCCAAAGCGCTTTGGGGTGAGTCGATGGACAGACCCCCAAGCCAATGTGGATTGTTTCTGGCGCCACCCCACGGCGCGCATCTGGGAGGATCACATGAAACATGCACTTCTTGCCGGCGCAGCAACGCTGGCGCTTTCGGCGGGCTATGCCTCGGCCGAGCAGATCACCGTTTCCGGCCCCTGGCTCGGCCCGGACCAGGAAAACGTCGAGGCGGTCCTGGCGGTGTTCGCCGAGAAATCCGGCCATGACGTCCGCTATGTCGGCTCGGACAGCTTCGAGCAGCAGATCGTGGTCGACCTCGAGGCAGGCTCCGCCGCCAACGTCGCCGCTTTCCCGCAGCCGGGGCTTGCCTCGGACATGGCCGCGCGCGGCTTTCTGACCCCCCTGGGGCAGGAGGTGGCCGACTGGCTGGTCGAGAACTACGCCGCCGGCCAGTCCTGGGTCGATCTCGGCACCTATACCGGCGCGGACGGTGAGAAGCATTTCTACGGCTTCCCCTACAAGACCGACGTCAAGTCGCTGGTCTGGTATTCGCCCGAGAACTTCGAGGATGCGGGCTATGACATCCCGGCCTCGATGGAAGAGCTCAAGGCGCTGACCGAACAGATCGTTGCCGATGGCGGCACGCCGTGGTGCATCGGGCTGGGCTCGGGTGCGGCGACCGGCTGGCCCGCGACCGACTGGGTCGAGGACCTGATGCTGCGCACCCAGTCGCCCGAGGATTATGACGCCTGGGTGTCCAACGAACTGCCGTTCAACGACCCCAAGGTTGTGGCCGCGATCGAGGAGTTTGGCTGGTTCGCACGCAATGACGCCTTCGTCGTCGGCGGCGCGGGCGCGGTGGCCACCACCGACTTCCGCGACAGCCCGAAGGGTTTGTTCTCGTCGCCGCCGCAGTGCTACATGCACCGCCAGGCCTCGTTCATCCCGGCCTTCTTCCCGGAAGGCACCTCGGTCGGTGAGGACGTCGATTTCTTCTACTTCCCGGCCTATGCCGACAAGGACCTCGGCACGCCCGTCCTGGGCGCCGGCACGACCTGGGTCATCACCAATGACAGCCCGGCCGCGCATGACCTGATCGCCTTCCTGCAGACCCCGGAAGCGCATGAGGTCTGGATGGCACGCAAGGGCTTCCTGACCCCGTTCAAGGGCGTCAACACCGATGCCTTCTCGGACCCGACGCTGAAGAAGATGAACGACATCCTTCTGGGCGCGACCACCTTCCGGTTTGATGGCTCCGACCTCATGCCGGGTGCCGTGGGCGCGGGTTCGTTCTGGACCGGCATGGTCGACTATACCGGCGGCAAGGATGCGCAGGCCGTGGCCGACGCGATCCAGGCAAGCTGGGACGCGATCAAGTGATCGGCTGACTGGCCCGACAAGATCGGAGGGCCCGGAGCATGCTTCGGGCCCTTCCTGAAACAACCGGGAAGTGTTTGCCACGCGCGCGAAATGACGCGTAGGCTGAAACCCGGAGGCGGCGACGGGAGGACAGCATGAATCCGGCACTGCAAGGGTTGATCACGATCGTCTTGGGCGTTGGCGGGTGCCTGGCGTATTTCTGGCTGTCGAACCAGTTCATCGACAAGGTGCTGTTTCCCGCCCGTGGCAAGAACATCGGCCGCAACATCAACCGCGCCAACCTGGTCCGGCCATGGCTGTTTCTGTTCCCCGCGCTGTTCGCGCTCGGGCTCTATCTGGCCTATCCGGTGTTCGAGACCCTGCGCCTGTCGGTGACCGACCGCGTGCCGATCCCCGGTGGCGGCGGCACCTATACCTTCAAGTTCGTCGGCTTCGACAACTATTCGCAGATGATGGGCGAGCCGAAGTTCTGGGAGGCCGTGCGCAACAACTTCCTGTGGCTTCTGGTGGTGCCGGCGATGTCGACCCTGTTCGGGCTGATCGTGGCGCAACTGACCGACCGGCTTAAATGGGGCAGCATCGCCAAGTCGTTGATCTTCATGCCGATGGCAATCAGCTTCGTCGGTGCCGCGGTGATCTGGAAGCTGGTCTATGACTTCCGCCCGATCGACCAGGAGCAGATCGGCATCCTCAACGCGATTGTCGTGAGCCTCGGCGGCGAGCCGCATACCTGGCTGACCACGCCGTTCTGGAACAACTTCTTCCTGATGATCGTGCTGATCTGGATCCAGACCGGCTTTGCCATGGTGATCCTGTCGGCGGCGCTGCGCGGGATTCCCGAGGAAACCATCGAGGCCGCCATCGTCGACGGCGCCAACCCGTTCCAGGTGTTCTTCAAGATCAAGATCCCGCAGATCGCCGGCACCATCGTGGTGGTCTGGACGACGATCACGCTGACGGTGCTCAAGATCTTCGACATCGTCTTTGCCATGACGAACGGCCAGTGGGAGACGCAGGTTCTGGCCAACTACATGTATGACAAGCTGTTTCGCGCAAACGACTGGGGCATCGGGTCGGCCTCGGCGATGGTGATCATGCTGCTGGTCCTGCCGATCCTGATCTGGAACGTGCGCACCGCGCGCCGCGAAATGCGCTGAGGGGGCAAGGACATGGACAACATCGCCGGCACCAAGTCGAGCCTCACCTGGGCGGTCAACATCTCGGTCGTCGTGCTGGTCGCGCTGTGGCTGTTTCCGACGCTGGGGCTTTTCATATCGTCGTTCCGCACCGCCGACCAGATCGCGACTTCGGGCTGGTGGAAGGCGATGTTCCCGTCCGAGCAGAACCTCGTGCTGCGCACCGGCGACCCGGATGAGGAACGCATCGAGCGGGACGGTGTCTATGTCGTCGAGGGCAACCTGTTCGGCACCGGCTCCGAGGCGGAAATCAGCGTCTGGGGCACGTCCTCGCGCGAGATCAGCACCTACAACGCCGGTGACACCGCCGATCTGGGCGACGGGCAGACCATAACGGTCGAGGCCGATGGCGCCTATGTCTGGACCGGCAGCGCCGAGCAACTGACCGGACGCGGGCAAAGGGTGTTCGCCACCGCCCTCACACCGCCGGAATTCACGTTGGACAACTACAACAAGGTGCTGTTTTCCGGCTCGACCACCGACAACATGGCCAAGGCGTTCTTCAACACCCTCACGGTGACGATCCCGGCGACGATCATTCCCATCGTGATCGCGGCCTTCGCCGCCTATGCGCTGGCCTGGATGGATTTCAAGGGCAGGGCGCTTCTGATCGCGGTGATCGTCGGGCTCTTGGTGGTGCCGCTGCAACTGGCGCTGATCCCGCTGCTCAAGCTGCATCTGGGGATCGGCATCGGCAAGGGCTATCTCGGGGTCTGGCTGGCGCATACCGGGTTCGGGCTGCCGCTGGCGATCTATCTTTTACGCAACTACATGGTCGGGCTGCCGCGCGACATCATCGAGAACGCCAAGGTCGACGGCGCGACGGATTTCCAGATCTTCACCAAGATCATCCTGCCGCTCAGTTTCCCGGCGCTGGCGTCCTTCGCGATCTTCCAGTTCCTCTGGACCTGGAACGACCTGCTTGTCGCCAAGGTATTCCTGATCGACGCCACCGGCGAGACCACGGTGATGACCAACCAGATCGTCGAGTTGCTGGGCACCCGTGGCGGCAACTGGGAAATCCTTGCGACGGCGGCCTTCGTGTCGATCTCGGTGCCGCTGATCGTGTTCTTTGCAATGCAGAAATACCTGGTGCGCGGCCTGCTGGCCGGCTCAGTGAAGTGAGGCTTGGCATGACGGCACAACAAGACGCCCCGGCGGTGACACATCTGGCGAAAGACCCCGATTGGTGGCGCGGCGCGGTGATCTATCAGATCTATCCGCGCTCGTATCAGGATTCCAATGGCGACGGGATCGGCGACCTTTTGGGGATCGTGCGTCGGCTGCCCTATATCGCCTCGCTCGGAGTCGATGCCATCTGGATTTCGCCGTTCTTCACCTCGCCGATGAAGGATTTCGGCTATGACGTCTCGGATTACTGCGATGTCGACCCGATGTTCGGCACGCTTGCCGATTTCGACGCGGTGATCGAGACGTCCCATGCGCTTGGCCTCAAGGTGATGATCGACCTGGTGCTCAGCCACACCTCGGACCAGCACAAGTGGTTTCGCGAAAGCCGGGTGTCGCGCACCAACCCCAAGGCCAATTGGTATGTCTGGGCCGATGCCAAGCCAGACGGCACGCCGCCCAACAACTGGCTGTCGATCTTCGGCGGTTCGGCCTGGCAATGGGATGGCGGGCGGATGCAGTATTACCTGCACAACTTCCTGACCTCGCAGCCGGATCTGAACTTCCATGAACCCGAAGTGCATGACGCGCTGCTTGATGTCGCCCGCTTCTGGCTGGAACGCGGCGTTGACGGCTTTCGCCTCGACACGATCAATTTCTACACCCACGACAAGGAGTTGCGTAACAACCCGGCGCTCGACCCGGCCCGGCGCACGGCGCGCACTGCACCTGAGGTGAACCCCTATAGCTGGCAGGAACATCTCTACGACAAGTCGCGGCCCGAGAACCTGATCTTCCTGAAAAAGCTGCGCGCGGTGATGAAGCCGTGGAACGCCGCCGCCGTGGGCGAAGTCGGCGATGAGCAGCGCGGGCTGGAGATCCTGGGCGAATACACCGCCGGCGATGACCTGATGCAGATGTGTTACGCGTTTGAAATGCTGTCGGGCGATCAGCCATCAGCGGATTATGTCGCTGATGTCATGGCCAAGGTCGAGGACGTGGCGGCGGATGGCTGGGCCTGCTGGGCCTATTCCAACCACGACGTTGTGCGCCATGTCACCCGCTGGAACCTGTCGGCCCCGGCGCAGCGCGGCTTTACCACGCTTCTGATGTGCCTCAAGGGATCGGCCTGCATCTATCAGGGTGAGGAGCTTGGCCTGCCCGAGGCCGAGGTTGCCTTTGACGACCTGCAGGACCCCTACGGCATCGAGTTCTGGCCCGAGTTCAAGGGCCGCGACGGTTGCCGCACGCCGATGGTCTGGGAACGCTCCAACGCGTCGGGCGGGTTTTCCACCGCGCCGCGCACCTGGCTGCCGGTGCCGGGCGAGCATCTGGCCCTATCGGTCGAGGCCGCCGAGGCCGACCCCGGCGCGCTGATCCACCATTACCGCCGCGCCATCGCGCTGCGCCATGCCCATCCGGCCTTGATGAAGGGTACGATGGAAAACCTCGCGGTCGAGGGTAATGTGCTCAGTTTCACGCGCAAGCATGACGGCGAGGAGATCCATTTCGCGCTCAACATGGGCGAGGCACCCGTCACGCTGGTGCCGCCCAAGGGCGAATGGCTCCCCATCGGGGCGGAACTCAACAGCGCGCATCCGGGCGCGGACGGCAAGGTGCATATGGGCCATTGGCAGCCCTGCATCATGATGCGGGCAAGCGGGCGCGCGTAGGGGGGAACCAATGGCCGAACTGAAGCTGAGGAATGTCGGAAAGGTCTACGGCGGCAAGGTCGAAGTCCTCAAGGGCATCGACATGGACATCAAGACCGGCGAGCTGATCGTGTTCGTCGGGCCTTCGGGCTGCGGCAAGTCCACGCTTCTGCGCATGGTCGCGGGGCTGGAGAAGATCACCTCGGGCACGCTCGAGATCGACGGGGTGGTGATGAACGACGTGCCGCCCAGCCAGCGCGGCATCGCGATGGTGTTCCAGTCCTACGCGCTTTATCCGCACATGACGGTCTACGACAACATGGCCTTCGCGCTGAAGATCGCCAAGAAATCGAAGTCCGAGATCGACACGGCGGTGCGCCGGGCGGCCTCGATCCTGCAGCTCGACCCGTTCCTTGACCGCCTGCCCAAGGCGCTGTCGGGCGGCCAGCGCCAGCGCGTCGCGATCGGCCGCGCCATCGTGCGCGATCCCAAGGTCTATCTGTTCGACGAGCCGCTGTCGAACCTCGACGCGGCGCTGCGCGTCGCCACCCGCATCCAGATCGCCGAGTTGAAAGAGGCGATGCCGAACTCGACGATGATCTACGTCACGCATGATCAGGTCGAGGCGATGACGCTGGCCGACAAGATCGTGGTGCTGGCCGACAAGGGCATCGCCCAGATGGGCAGCCCGCTCGATCTGTATGAGCGGCCGGAAAACGAGTTCGTGGCGCAGTTCATCGGCTCTCCCGCGATGAACCTGCTTGCCGGCACCATCACCGGAACCGGCAAGCAGACCGAGGTCGATCTGACCCATGGCCATGTCGCGCTGGCCGATATCGAGACCCAGGCCGCCGAGAAGGGCCGCGAGGTCAATGTCGGCGTGCGGCCCGAGGATTTCCGCATGTCCGAACCGGGCGACCATGTGTTCTTCGAGGGCACGGTGGATTATGTCGAGGCGCTTGGCGAGGTGACGCTGCTTTATTTCAAGGCCGCGGATGACGCCAACCCGATGGTCGCCAAGCTGCCCGGCACCCATGCCGATCTGCGCGGCAAAACCGTCAAGCTGACCGCCGATCCGGAACGGGTGCAGATCTTCCACCAGGGGATGTCATTGCGCACGCGCTAGGCCAGTCTTTCGGCTCGGTGCTTGAACCGGCCCGTCGGGAACGATACATCCACGCGGAACAGATCGAACCCGAAAGGCAGCACCATGCGCGCAGAGGCGCAAAACAACGTCGAGGCCATCGAGAAGTCGCTCGCGTTGCTCCGGCAGCGGATCGGCTGGGATACTGCGGGCCATCGGCTCGAGGAATTCAACGCGATGACCGAAGACCCGACGCTGTGGGATGACCCGGCGCGCGCGCAGAAACTGATGCGCGAGCGGCAGGCGCTTGCGGATGCGATCGACAGCTACAGCACCATGGCGCAGGATCTGTCCGACAGTGTCGAGTTGATCGAACTGGGCGAGATGGAAGACGACGCCGAGGTCGTTGCCGATGCCGAGGCCGGGCTGAAGACGCTGCGCGAAAAGGCGGCCGCCGCCGAGCTTGAGGCGCTGTTGAACGGCGAGGCCGACGCCAACGACGCCTTCCTCGAGGTTCATTCCGGCGCCGGTGGCACCGAAAGCTGCGACTGGGCGTCGATGCTGGCCCGGATGTATGTCCGCTGGGCCGAGGCGCGCGGCTATGATGTCGAGCTGCAATCGGAAACGCCGGGCGACGAGGCCGGGATCAAGTCGGTGACCTACAAGATCACCGGCCATAACGCCTATGGCTGGCTGAAATCGGAATCCGGCGTGCACCGGCTGGTGCGGATTTCGCCCTATGATTCGGCGGCGCGGCGGCACACCTCGTTCTCGTCGATCTGGGTCTATCCGGTGGTCGACGACAACATCGAGATCGAGGTGGCGCCCAACGATATCCGCATCGACACCTATCGCTCGTCGGGCGCGGGCGGCCAGCACGTCAACACCACCGACTCGGCGGTGCGCATCACCCACGTCCCGACCGGGATCGTCGTGACAAGCTCGGAAAAATCGCAGCATCAGAACCGCGATATCGCGATGAAGGCCCTGAAATCAAGGCTCTACCAGATGGAGCTTGACCGGCGCAACGCCGCGATCAACGCACAGCACGAGGCCAAGGGCGATACCGGATGGGGCAACCAGATCCGCAGCTACGTGCTGCAACCCTACCAGATGGTGAAGGACCTGCGCACCGGGTTCGAAACGTCCGACACGCAAGGGGTGCTCGACGGCGACCTTGACGGGTTGATGGCGGCGACGCTGGCGATGGATGTCCACGGCAAGACCCGCGCCGAGGCGCAGGCCGAGGACTAGGCGTCAGTCCAGCGGCAATGCCTTGACGTAGGCGGCGATGGCGGCCCGGTCGGCCTCGGGCAACTGCGCGAGGTTCTCGATGACAAGCGCCATGTGCCCTCCGGCGGTGTCGAACTCGGGCGTGAAGCCGGAGGTGAAATACTCGACCAGTTCGCCCTCGGACCAGCCCATCTTCGGCGGTGTCAGGTCGGGAAACGTGCCGCGCCCGGCCGGGTTGGGCGCGCCGGTCATCCAGTCCGCCCCTGTCTTCAGCCCGCCCAGCGGATTGCGCGGCGTGTGACATTCGGCGCAATGCCCCATCGCCTCGACCAGATAGCGGCCGCGGAGAAGCTCGGGCGCAAGATCGCCCTGCATCACCCAGTTGTCATTGAGGTAAAGCAGCTTCCAGCCGCCCAGCGCAGCGCGGATCGAGAACGGGAACGGCACGTCATGTGCGCCGTCTGGCGTCGGATCGGCGGGCAGGGTTTGCATGAATGCGTGCAGATCCACCACGTCCTGCGGTGCCATGCGGACATAGCTCGCATAGGGAAACACCGGGTAGTAATGCCGCCCCTCGGGCGAGGTGCCGTGGTGCAGCGCGTTCCACAACTCGACCGCCGACCAGCCGCCGATACCGACCTCGGGGTCGGTCGAGATGTTGGGCGCGGTGAAGCTGCCGAAGGGCGAGGGGAAGGTCTGGCCGCCCGACAGGACCAGCGCGGTTTCAGCCGTCGCATCCTTGGCCCGGTGGCAGGAGGCGCAGCCGGCGGCGTGAAACACCTGCTCGCCATTTTCCGCGTCCGGGACAAGCCCGGCCAGCGCCTCGGCCCCGTCGGCCGCCGGGCGCGTGGCCCAGAGCCCGACGGCGACGACGATCAGCAGAATTGCGGCAAGGCGGATCAGCCAGCGCATCGACATTCCTCCGGGCGGTCGGGTGCTATTCCGGCTCGCGGAAATCCTTGTGGCAACCGGAGCAAGCGCCAGCAAGCCCACCCATCGCGGCCTTGAGCGCGGCAAGGTCGGTGCTTGCCGCCACCACCATCGCCTCGGAGGCGGTGGTCAGATCGCCGAAATGCGCCTGAAACCCGGCCATGTCGTCCCAGATCGCCGGCAGCGCGCGGGTGCCCTCGAGGCTCATGCTGTCGGTGCCCTCAACGAACATCGGCCCGGCATGGACCCGGCTGAGGGTCAGAAGGTTCTCCGCCGCCGTGGTTGCAGCCGCACCGTCAAAGGGCATCTTGTCCTGCGCCATTGCCCCGATCGTGCCGAGGTTGAACGCCATCAGGTCCATCAGCGCCTGACGCGCCTCGACCGCCGGGTTCTTTTCGACATGGCTGGCGGCGAACAGGCTTCCGGCGACGAGGGCCGCGCCGGTCAGGCCGAGGATGAGGGAGCGGGGAACAAACATGAAAACCTCCTGAGGTTGAAAATCGCCTGGGGGGGTCAGTGTAACGGTTGGCATCCATCTGTGAATGGGGTCATTGACGATCCGACATAGCGTTTTCGTGAGGACGCACGGCCGGCGCGCCTATCGGTTGACCCGCCCGCCGCGCGGCATGTCGTTCAGGATCATCCAGTCGGGCGTGCCGAAGATCCGCTCCAGCCCGAAGATGAGCAGCGCCAGAACGATCACCCCGATCACCAGCCTGACCTGCCGCGACGACGGCGGCCGGCGCGCCCATTTCGACATGCGCAGGAAGTGGCGGGGGTTCAGCATCGTCAGTCCGTGAACCTGACCGCGCCGATATGCGGCAGGTTGCGGTTGCGCTGCGCGTAGTCGATGCCATAGCCGACGACGAAGCTGTCGGGGATCTCGAACCCGGTCCAGTCGGCCTTGACGTCAACCTCGCGCCTTGTCGGCTTGTCGAGGAGCGCGATGGTGCGCAGCCGCTTCGGCCCCTTGGCACCGAGATAGCCGACGACGTGTTTCAGGGTATGGCCGGTGTCGACGATATCCTCGACCACCAGCACGTCACGCCCCGCGATCTCGCCGCGCAGATCCTTGAGGATGCGCACCTCGCGGCTGGAAACAGTGGCATTGCCATAGGAACTGACCTCGATGAAATCGACTTCGACCGGCAGATCAAGCTCGCGCACAAGGTCCGCGATGAAGATGAACGAACCGCGCAACAGGCCGACCACGACCAGCTTGTCGGTGCCGGCGAAGGCCTCGGTGATCTCGCGCGCCAGCAGTTCGATCCGGGCGGCGATCGCCTTGGCCGAGATCATTTCGTCGATGACATATGGCCGCGTCGGCATGGCACCCCCCTTGAAGTCGCGCCCCATCCTATGACATCTGCGCGGCAGGTTACGCAAGGAATGGGCGACATGCCGACACATGCGGAGAAACGGGCCGTGCCTTATTCGGCACAGCAGATGTATGATCTGGTCGCCGATGTCCGGCGTTACCCCGAGTTCCTGCCATGGATTTCCGCCGCCCGGATCAATGCCCAGACGCCGCAGCCCGATGGCACCGAGGTGATGGAGGCTGACCTTGTGGTCAGCTTCAAGGTGTTTCGCGAGAAGTTCGGCAGCCGGGTGGTGCTCGACCCGGCGAACCTGCGGATTGACACCAGCTATCTCGACGGGCCGTTCAAATACATGAAAAGCTATTGGGCCTTTCGCGCGCTTGAGACCGGCAGCGAGATCGAGTTCTTCGTGGATTTCGAGTTCAAGAGCGCGATCCTGCAAAAGCTGATCGGCGTGGTGTTCAACGAGGCGATGCGCCGGTCGGTGCGGGCCTTCGAGGCGCGCGCCAAGGTGCTTTATGGCGGGGCCAGCTAGAGGCCCATCCGGCCCTTCAGGTTTTCTTCGCCAGCGGGTGATGCGTCAGGACCAGTTCCTTCAGGCGTTCGTCAAGCACATGGGTGTAGATCTCGGTGGTCGAGATATCGGCATGGCCCAGCAGCGTCTGGATCGCGCGTAGGTCTGCACCGTGGGCGAGCAGATGCGTCGCGAAGGCGTGGCGCAGCCGGTGCGGCGTGACGGCATCCGGCGACACCCCGGCCAGAATCGCGATCTCCTTGATCAAGCCGTGAAACCGGTGCCGGGTCAGGTGCCCCTCCTTGCCGCGCGACGGAAAGAGGTAGGGCGATGGTTTTTGCTTCGGCGCTTTCGCGGCCTCGACCGCGTCGCGCGTCGCCAGCCACAGCGCCAGTGCCGCGCGGGAAGGTTGCGACAAGGGCACCATCCGCTCCTTGCCGCCCTTGCCGCGCACCAGCAGCATCCGGGGATCGCCGCGCGCGGCGCTGGCGGGCAGGCCGACCAGCTCGCTCACCCGCATCCCGGTGGCGTAGAGCAGTTCCATCAGGCAGGTGTTGCGCAGCCGGTCGGCCTCGCTCCGGCCATGCTTGCGTGCGGCGTCAAGCAGCGCCTCGACCTCGGCCTCGCTCAGCGTCTTGGGCAGGCGTTTGGCCTTGGCGGGGCCGGTGATGCGCAGCGCCGGGTTGTCGCCGCGCCAGCCTTCCTCATAGGCAAAACGGTAGATCTGCTTGACCGCCGACAGCCGCCGCGCCCGCGTCGCCGGTGCCAGCCCCTGCGCGTCGCAATCCACCAGATAGGCCTCGATATCCGCCCGCGCGGCACTGGCGAAGGCGAGCCCCTTGCGGTCGAGAAACCCCGCGAAATCCTTGAGATCGCGGCCATAGGCCAGAAGCGTATTGCGCGCGGCGTCCAGTTCGGCGGCCTGGGCGTCAAGAAAGGTCGAGATCCAGCGCCCGGACTCGTCCGGCAGGGTCATCCGTGCCGATCCAGGATCAGATATTCGATTGCGGCGCGCCGCGCGGTCGCTTCCAGCCCGACCGCGCGAAACAGCGCCAGCGCGTCGGTGACCTGATCGAGATCGCCCTGGGTTCCATCGCTGAACAGGGCCATCGCGCGCAGGATCGCCTCGCCCAGCCGGTCGGTCTGGATCAGGTCGGCCAGTCGCGCCGGTGGGCCGTCGGCGGTGAAGCCGTCGATCACCGCCTGCACCCGCGCGTCACTGGACCTGAGCCCCGCGACCTGCCCACGCGCCACCGCGGCCAACACCTCGTCCAGGGTGTCGGCGGCCTCGGGCAACGGGGCTTGCGCCACCGCCTCGTAGTCGGGCGACAGAAGCCCCATGCGAAAGGCGATCCGGCCAGCCTCGCCCGGCAGGCCCAACCCGGCCAGTTCGCCACCGTGGACATGGGCGATGGCAACCTCGACCCGCGCCGCCGACAAGGCCTCCCACAGCGGCGGCAGCGCTTCGGCTATCGCGGCGGGGTCGGCCGCGCCAAGTGCCGCTTCGAGTTTCTGCAACGCCTCGACCCGCGTCCAGACCCCGCCCGACGCCGCCGCACGGCGCTCGGTATAGAGCCCGAGCAACTGGTTGTCGGTCACCGCCCCGGTGCGCGCCAGACGCTCGCCGGCCTCGATGCGGGCCTTCCAGCCGATATTGGCGCGAAGGTCGGCCTGGGCGAAGGCCACGGGCAGCGAGGTCGTGGGGATCGACTGGCCGATCGCCTCGAACATGCGGAAGGTCAGGGGCGTCGGTTGATCGGGCTGGGGCAGGGGCGGCTCCCCCTCGAACAGGTCGGGGTCGAGAAACCGCGCGAACAGGTCGGCATCGGCTTCGGCGATCAGCCCAAGCGCGCTGCCGGTGCCCAGAAGCAGCGCCGCGCTGTCCCAGTCGCCCATCCGCGCAAGGCAGAAGATCCGCGCCTGATAGGTCGGCGACAGCGCGGGCGACCCCGACAGCACGTCGCAGAGCTTGTCTTCCTCGCCGATCAGCAGCGTGACATCGAACCAGCGCCGGAACACCTCGGGGATATCGGGCCCGGCGCGTTCAAGCAGCGCCTCGGCCTGATCCAGCGCGCCAAGGTCCAGGAGCTTGTCGATCCGCGCAAGGAAGATCACCGCGCCGTTTGCCGCGGTCTCCATCACCGGCGGGTCAAGCTCGGCGAGCAGCAGCTTGTAGGTCAGCGCCTGTATCGCCGGCAGGGTCTCGGCCGGCATCTCGCGAAAGCGCCGGGCGATGTCCTCGGGCCGCGACTGGCCCCAGAGGTCCTGCGGCAAGCCGGTGACACTGGGGGCAAGGATGCCGATCGCGTCGGGCCTTGTGCCGCCCAGCGGCGTGACGGTGACGGCGGCGACGGTCCCGCCCGCGGTGACGGCGGGTTCATCGACCAGCGGAAGTCCGGCCGAGGTGCCCGGCACCCCCTGCGGCGTGTCCACGGAATCCGACAGCCACGGAATCGCCGACATCGGCGCGCCCGCGTCCTGCGCCATCGCCCCGGTCGTGATGCCGAGGCCGATCAGGAATGCCGCCGCGCTAGTTCGCATCCAGCGTCACCGACAGGCTCTCGCCGCTGGGCTCCGGCGACAGGTCGCCCAGATAGGCAAAGACCGACAGGCCGATCCCGACCAGCACGACGACCACGAACACGAACTTGACCAAGCGCCAAAGCATCTTCCCGCCCCCTCTTTTTCACAGGTTTTTTCCCGCGGGCGATTCATATATGGCATTTCCCGCGTGTTCACACCATTGAGACAAGTGCGAAAGTTTCGGCAAGGTGCTGCCAGTTTGGGAATGAGGCTGAATAAACCGGTCGTTCTGGTCGGAATGATGGGCGCGGGCAAGACCGCGGTCGGGCAGGCGCTTGCCCGCAGGCTCGGGGTGGAGTTCATCGATTCGGACGACGAGATCGTCAAGGCCGCCGCGATGACCATCCCCGAGATCTTCGAGCGCGACGGCGAGGCGTTCTTTCGCGACCGCGAATCCGAGGTGCTGGCGCGATTGCTCGAGACCGGGCCATGCGTGTTGTCGACCGGCGGCGGCGCCTATCTCGCGGCAGGGAACCGCGCCGCGATTTCGGCGGCCGGCGTGGCGGTCTGGCTGCGCGCGCATCCCGACCTGTTGTGGGAGCGGGTGCGGCACAAGAACACCCGCCCGCTCCTGCGCACCGCCAATCCGCGCGCGACGCTTTTTGCGCTCCATGCCGCGCGCGAGGCGGATTATGCACAGGCCGATCTGGTGGTCGATGCCATGCCGCGCTACTCGATCAGCGATATGGCCGAGCGGGTGATCCGGGTGCTCCTGACCCGCCCCGACGTGCTGGAGGAGACGCCATGATGGATGTGGTTCGGGTCGAACTGGGTGCGCGCGCCTATGAGGTGCGGATCGGCGAGGGGCTGCTTGCCCGCGCCGGGGCCGAGATCGCGCCGCTTCTGAACCGTCCCCGGATCGCGATCGTCACCGAGGCGCGGGTTGCGGGGCTTCATCTGGCGACGCTCGAGGCGGGGTTGGCCGAGGCCGGTATCGAGACCGAGACACTGATCCTGCCGCCGGGGGAGGCGACGAAAAGCTGGGCACATCTGACCGAGGTGGTCGAGTGGCTGCTGGCGCAGAAGATCGAGCGCAAGGATATGGTCGTGGCCTTCGGCGGCGGCGTGATCGGCGATCTGGTCGGGTTCGCCGCCGCGATCCTGCGCCGGGGCGTGCGGTTCGTGCAGATTCCGACCTCGCTGCTGGCGCAGGTCGATTCCTCGGTCGGCGGCAAGACCGGCATCAACTCGCCCCACGGCAAGAACCTGATCGGCGCGTTCCACCAACCCTCGCTGGTGCTGGCCGATATCGGGGTTCTGGGCACGCTCGCGCCGCGCGATTTCCTTGCCGGTTACGGCGAGGTGGTGAAATATGGCGGGCTTGGCAGCCTCGACTTCTTCGAATGGCTCGAGGCGAACGGCCCGGCGCTGGCGGCGGGCGACAGCGGCCTCAGGCAGGAGGCGGTGCGCCGCTCGGTCCAGATGAAGGCCGACATCGTGGCGCGCGACGAGACCGAACAGGGCGACCGCGCGCTATTGAACCTCGGCCACACTTTCGGCCATGCGCTCGAGGCCGCGACGGGGTATAGCGACCGGCTGCTGCACGGCGAGGGTGTCGCCATCGGCTGTGCGCTGGCGTTCGAGACGTCGGCGCGGCTCGGGCTGATGAGCCAGGAGGCGCCGTCGCGTCTGCGCGAACACCTCGCGTCGATGGGGATGAAACGCAGCCTTGCCGACATTCCCGGCGATCTGCCGGATGCGGACGGGCTTCTGGCGCTGATGGCGCAGGACAAGAAGGTCGAGGCGGGGCGGCTGCGCTATGTGCTGGCGCGGGGCATCGGTGAGGCTTTCGTGGCCGAGAATGTCGATGCGGAAGTTGTTCGCGGCGTCATCACGGACGCGCTTCGCGCCCGTTGAGGCCCGCGCGCTTCACCCGCGCCTTGCGTTCGCCACCACCATCAATTCGCCGACGTTCTCGCGGGTGATATAGCCGATCATCCGCTCGCCTTCGCCCATGATCGCCACGGCGGCGGTTCCCGGCTGCATCCGGGCCAGCACGATATCGAGCCCCTCCATCAGCGTCGCGCGCGGCACATCGCTTGCCATGATGTCGGCCACGCGGCGGGGACGCTCTGCCGCCGCCAGCCCGCGAAACAGCGCATCGCGCGTCAAAAAGCCCTGAAACCGGCCGCTGGCGGGGTCGATCACCGGAAACTCGTGCTGCGTTGTGCGGATCAGCGCTGCCGATGCGGTGTCGAGCCCGTCCTCGGGTGCGAGCACGTCATAGGTCGTGATCATCGCATCCCGCGCCATCATCTGACGCGCAACCACGCGCATCTGTTCATCCGAGCTTTCCGCGCCGGCCGCGATGAAGATGAAAAACGCGATCAGCAGCAGCATCGGGTTGCCGGCGATCAGTCCGAACAGCCCCATGCCGAAGGCCAGAACCTGCCCGGCCGTCGCGGCGATCCTTGTCGCGCGCACCCGGTCGGTGGACATCGCCAGCAGCGCGCGCAGCACCCGGCCGCCGTCCATCGGAAAGGCCGGCAACAGGTTGAAGACCGCAAGGACCAGGTTCAGGACCGCGATCTGCGAGGGCAGGGTGGCCAGAGAAATCTCGGACAGGGGTGTCGCTGCGGCATCGACGCCGAAGATCAGCGCGAGAATGGCGAAGATCACCACGTTCACCGCCGGCCCGGCCAGCGCGACGAGGATCTCCTCGGAGGGTTTTTCCGGCATCCGCTCCAGCCGCGCCAGCCCGCCGATCGGCAGGAGCGTGACGTCCGGCGTGCGGATGCCGAAGCGCCGCGCCATCAGGGCGTGGCCGAACTCATGCGCCACCACGCAGGCAAAGAGGATGAGGACATAGAGGATGTAGAGTGCCGCACCGGACGGGCCGGCGGCAAGGTAGCCCGATACGCCGATCCAGGCGATCAGCAGGAAAAAGGTGGCATGAACCCGAAGTTCACTGCCGAATAGCCTGCCGATCGGAAATGACCACGCCATGACGCCCCTCGCAATACCGCCGCACCGAAGGTGGTGCGCCCTTCACAGATGTGCGCGCGGGCGCCGAGGCTCAACCCCCAGGGACCGAACCGGTGTCTAGAACGGGATCTCGTCGTCGAACCCGCCACCACCACCTCCGCCCGAAGGCGCGGGTCCACGGTCGCCACCGCCAACGCCACCACCATAGCCGCCGCCGTAGTCATCACCGCCGCCGCCAGCGTAGTCGCCGCCACCGCCGCCACTACGCCCGTCGAGCATCACCAGCGTGCCGTTGAAGCCTTGAAGCACGACTTCCGTCGAATACTTGTCCTGGCCTGACGCATCCTGCCATTTGCGGGTCTGCAACTGGCCCTCGATATAGACCTTCGAGCCTTTGCGCAGGTATTGCTCGGCGACCTTGACCAGACCTTCCTGGAAGATCGCGACCGAGTGCCACTCGGTCTTTTCGCGCCGCTCGCCGGTGGTGCGGTCTTTCCATGTTTCCGAGGTCGCGATGCGCAGGTTGCACACCTTGCCGCCGTTCTGGAACGTGCGCACCTCGGGGTCGCGGCCCAGATTGCCGATGAGAATGACCTTGTTGACCGAACCCGCCATGGCAGACCTCCCGAATCCCTTGAAATCGTTTCCATGGTTACAACACCCGATCACGGTGAAGGAAAGGTTAATTTCCCCGCCGCGGGTTTGGCGGCGCAGGAGTCTGGCGGGGCGGGATCAATTGCGCTAGAATGGCGCAAACTCGCGGGGGACGTGATGCGACAGGTCATGCTTTTGTCGACGGCTTTGCTGGTTGCCGGGGCCATGCCAGCCTCTGCCGAAACGCTGTTCTCCTCATCCTCGGGCGGGTCGAGCTTTGCCGCGGCGCTCAAGGTGCTCGACGGGCGCGCGGCCGATCAGTATCGTGCCTCGGTGCGCCTGACGCCCACCTACACGCCGGGACAGGACGGAGTAATCCCTGCCTTTACAGGCTCTTACCGGGGTGAATACCTGGAACATGCACGCGCCGCGGCGCGCAAGCATGGCATCCCCGAGAACCTGTTCCTGCGCCTCGTGCAGCAGGAATCGGGCTGGAACGTCGGCGCGGTCAGCCACAAGGGCGCGCTCGGGCTGGCGCAGCTGATGCCCGACACGGCGGTGCGTCTGGGGGTCGATGCGACCGATCCGCTCGAGAACCTCGACGGTGGCGCGCGCTATCTGCGCCAGCAATTCGACCGGTTCAAATCCTGGCGGCTGGCGCTTGCGGCCTATAATGCCGGGCCGGAGGCGGTGGCGAAATACGACGACGTGCCACCCTATGCCGAAACGCAGGGCTATATCCTGGCGATTCTCGGGGGCTGACCGGCGAGATCCGGCGCGGCCTACCGACAAATCACATCACATGCGGACGACCGCAACCTGCGTTGGCTTAGCTGCCCCGGCGAAACGCCGAGGGCGTGCGGCCGGTGTGCTGGGTGAAGGCGCGGGTGAAATAGGCCGGCGAGGCGAACCCCAGCGCGACGGCGATGTCCTTGACCGGCATATGCGTCTCGGTCAGCAACCGGCGCGCTTCGTAATGCACCCGGTCGGCAAGGATCGCTGATGCGGGGCGGCCACAGGCCTTGTTGCAGACCCGGCTGAGGTGGGTCGGCGTCACGCCCAGAACCTTGGCATAGTCGCGCACGGTCTTGGGCGAATGGAAATCCTGCTCGACCAGCGAGGTGAAGGCGGCAGCAAGGCGCGTCGAGGCGTTCTCGCGGGTTTCCTCGACCTCGTAGCCGCCCATCTGCCGCTCGATCCACACCGACAACAGCCCGGCATGGGACAGGAGCGCGCGCTCGGAGGCGGTGGCGCCATTGTCCAGCTCGGTCTGGATCGAGTCGATCAGGCGGTTGAGTTCGATATGCTGCTCGGCGTCGGTCAGGCGCAGGTGCACCGGGTCCTCGGGCAGCGACAGCTGGGTCTCGACCCCGGCGGGGAAGACCACGATCATGCCGTGCACCGCCGAATTCATCTCGAACCCGTGCATGGTCCCGGCGGGAACGAAGACCGCGTTATGCGCGGTATAGCCCGACGTGCGGCCATTCATGGTGATTCGGCCCTGGCCGCGGGTGAACCACAGGAGAACCGGCGCGCCATAGCTTCGCATCGCCTCGGTCCGCCAGCGCCCCCCTTTCGCCAGACGTGCGAGTGGCAGGACCCGGAACGGGGAAACGAGCGAGTTTTGATGTTGCATGGCGCGGCAGCTGTCCCTGAAACTTCTTGGTGTGGTGACACACGTTCTCGTGAATAGCTGATTTCGGCCCATCTGTCGCCCCCGGTTATCCACAGCCTGCCGGCTTTCCTGTGGATAACCCGAATCGAAATCCAACTGTCGCAGAAGTGTCACGCCGGGTGCCGCATCGGCGGCGCCATGCCGATGCGCAGGCGTGCAACCGCCGCAGGCGGGCGTGGCAGATCGGGGCGAAACCTCCGCTGCAGGTGCACATGCAGCAAGCCAGCGTAACGATTGAGTTTTATCGTATATTCCCGTTTGGCACCCGCGCCGCAGGCTGCAATCGGGCTGTTTTGGCGGCCTCAGCCGATGCCGGACGGGGCCATCTTGCCGCCTTCGGCCCGCATCGCGGCCAATCTGCGGCGAGTCGGGTCGTTGTCCGAATCGGTCAAGTGCGTCCCCGTATGGTCACGGCGCTTCGGACCCCAAGGGCACCTGCCGCCAGTCCGTCATGCGGGCGCGAAACCAGGTGCGTTGGCGCTTGGCATATTGTTGCGAGGCGATGATGGCGAGGGTGCGGGCCTCGGCCAGCGTGGCCTCGCCGCGAAGATGCGCGATCAGTTCCTGCGCGCCGATCGCCTTGGCCGAGGGCAGGGCGGCCGACCATCCGGGCAGGTTGGCGCGCGCCTCGTCCAACGCACCGGCGGCCAGCATGCCGTCGAAACGCCGCTCGATCCGCGCGCGCAGCCAGTCGCGCGGCGCGTCAAGCACCAGCGGCGTCGCCTGCGCCAGCGGCAACAGCGGCGGCGGTGTGTCGTCCTGCCACTCCGCCAACCCGCGCCCGGTGGTGCGCATCACCTCCCAGGCGCGCTGTACCCGCATCGGGTTTTGCGTGTCGATCCGGGCGCGGGTGGCCGGGTCAAGCTCGGCCAGCATCGGTGCGGGACCCGACTCGGCCAAGATCGCGTCGGCTTCGGCGCGAATCCCGGCCGGGGTCGGGGGGATGTCGGCCAGTCCTTCGGTCAGGGCGGTAAAATAAAGCCCGGTGCCACCGACGATGATCGGACGCTCGGGGCCTTCGAGCAGCGGGGCCAGGTCACGCAGCCAGTGGCCGACGGAATAGGCTTTGTCACCGGGCACATGGCCATAGAGCCGATGCGCCGCGACCGCCTCCTCGTCGCTCGAGGGGCGGGCGGTCAGGATGCGCCAGTTGGCGAAGACCTGAAGCGCATCGGCGTTCACGATCACGCCGCCGGTGCGCTGCGCGATCCTCAGCGCCAGCGCCGATTTGCCCGAGGCGGTCGGCCCGGCGATGAGCACGGGGCGGTCGGCGGGAATGGTCTCGATCGCCACGTCCAAGGGCGCATCCTTCGGCTATTTGTCCACGCCGGGACATTCACGCATTGAACCGCCCCGGCTTTTCCGACATTTTGCGCCAAGCGAACCACGACCGGCGGGACAGGGCAAGACGATGAGCGAAACCGACACCGGAGCGGCGCGGCTGCATCCGAAATACAAGCGCGTGATGCTGAAGATCTCGGGCGAGGCGCTGATGGGCGATCAGGGCTATGGCCTCAACCCGCCGACCGTCCAGCGCATCGCCAACGAGGTCAAGTCGGTGCACGACATGGGCGTGGAGATCTGCATGGTGATCGGCGGCGGCAACATCTTTCGCGGCCTGCAGGGCTCGGCGCAGGGGATGGAACGCACGACGGCGGATTACATGGGGATGCTGGCGACGGTGATGAACGCGCTGGCGATGCAGTCCGCGCTTGAGGATCTGGGCGTCTTCACCCGCGTGGTCAGCGCGATCCCGATGGATCAGGTCTGCGAGCCCTATATCCGCCGCCGCGCCGTCAGGCATCTTGAAAAGGGCCGGGTGGTGATCTTCGCCGCCGGCACCGGCAACCCCTATTTCACCACCGACACCGCGGCGACCCTGCGCGCCAACGAGATGGCCTGCGAGGCGATCTTCAAGGGCACCAAGGTCGACGGGGTCTATGACAAGGACCCCAAGAAGTTCCCCGATGCCAAGCGTTACGACCACGTGAGCTACGACGAGGCTCTTGCCAAACGCCTGGGGGTGATGGACGCCTCGGCAATCGCGCTGGCGCGCGACAACCGGATGCCGATCATCGTCTTCAGCCTCGACGAGCCCGGCGGTTTTCGCGGCATCCTCGCCGGCGAGGGCACCTATACCACGGTTTCGGGCTGAGCGCAGGCGCGGCCGACCACCCGGCGACTATACATCGGCGCGCATCTCGCTATATACCCGGCGCGGAATGCGTGCCGGAACGAGAAGGGCAAACCCATGGCTGACGAGTTTGAGATTGATCTCGACGACCTTGAGCGTCGGATGAAAGGGGCGCTGGATGCGCTCAAGCAGGAATTCGCGAGCCTGCGCACCGGCCGGGCCTCGGCGACGATGGTCGAGCCGATCCAGGTCGAGGCCTACGGCGTGATGACACCGATCAACCAGGTCGGCACGGTGAACGTCCCCGAACCGCGCATGGTCACGATCAACGTCTGGGACCGGAGCCTTGTGCAGAAGGTCGAGAAGGCGATCATGGAATCGGGTCTGGGCATCAACCCGCAGACCAACGGCACCATCATCATGCTGCCGATCCCGGAGCTGAACGAGGAGCGCCGGCGCCAGTTGACCAAGGTCGCCGCACAATACGCCGAAAGCGCCCGTATCGCGCTGCGCAACGTGCGCCACAACGGTATGGACACGCTCAAGAAGGCCAAGGACGGAATGAGCGAGGACGACCAGAAGCTCTGGCAGGACGAGATTCAGGGGCTGACCGACAAATATGTCGGCCTGGTCGACAAGATGCTTGAACACAAGCAGGAAGAGATCATGCAGGTCTGACCCTGTCTGGCGCCCGGAACGGAGTGCGAATGACCAGCCCCAGAGGCCTTGATACGGCGGTGTCCCTCGCCGTCGCCACGCGCGGCACCAACGGCCCCCGCCATGTGGCGGTGATCATGGACGGCAATGGCCGCTGGGCGCAGAGCCGCGGGCGGCCGCGACTGTTCGGTCACCATGCCGGCGCGCGCCGGGTGCGCGAGATCGTCGAGGCCTGTCCGGGGCTGGGCGTCAAGTATCTGACGATCTTCGCCTTCTCGACCGAGAACTGGAAGCGCACCCAGTCCGAAGTGGCCGGGCTGATGAGCCTGTTTCGCCGCTACATCACCAGGGAGGCGCGCACGCTGGCCGAGAACGGCATAAGGGTGCGCTTCATCGGCGACCGGGTTCGGCTGGACGCCAAGCTGCAGGCGCTGATGGACGAGCTTGAGGCGCTGACGGCGGGCAACGATCTGGTGCATCTGACGGTCGCGCTCAACTACGGTGGCCGCGACGAGGTGGCGCGCGCCACGAGGCGGCTGGCGCAGGACGTGGCGGCGGGTCGGCTCGACCCCGAGACGGTCGATGAGGAAACCCTGCCGCGCTATCTCGACACCTATGTGCTGCCGGACCCTGACCTGGTGATCCGCACCTCGGGCGAGGCGAGGATTTCCAACTTCCTGCTTTGGCAGTCGGCCTATTCGGAATACGAGTTCGTCGACACCCTCTGGCCCGATTTCACCGCCGAGATCTTCGCCGGGATTATCGGCAATTACGGCGGGCGCGAGCGGCGGTTCGGGGCGGTGAAGAATGGCTGACGCAGCGGGCAAATGGGGCGATCTCGGCCCGCGTGTGATCTCGGCTATCGTGCTTCTGGCAATCGGCGGCGGCGCGGTCTGGCTGGGTGGGGCATGGTTTCTCTATGTCGCCGCCATCGCCGCCGGGCTGATCGGCTGGGAAATCGCGCGGATCTGCAACCGGGCCGACGGGCTGATGCCGGTCGCCACCGGCGTCGTCGCCGGTTCGGCGATCCTGTTTTCGGGCTATGCGCCCGACTGGGTCTTGATCGTGCTGCTGGTCGGCGTGCCGGTCATTGCCGCCGCCGCGATCGCGCCGGGCGGCGATCGGCTCAGGATGTTCAACTACCTCGCCTGGGTGCTGGTCGCGACCTGGGGGCTGGTAGAGCTGCGCGGGCTTGGCATGGTGCCGGTGATCTGGCTGGCCTCGCTCGTGGTGGCCTGCGACATCGCCGGTTATTTCGTCGGGCGGACCGTCGGCGGGCCGAAGTTCTGGCCGCGCATCAGCCCGAAAAAGACCTGGTCTGGCACCATCGGCGGCTGGGTCGCGGCGGGCGCGGTCGGCATGGTCTTCGCGCCCTATCTCGGAGCCGGGGTGATCTGGCTGTCGGTGCTGGTCGCCCTTGCCTCGCAGATGGGCGACATTGCGGCCAGCGCGTTGAAGCGCTCGAAGGGGGTCAAGGACTTCTCGGCGCTGATCCCCGGCCATGGCGGCGTGTTCGACCGGTTCGACGCGCTGATGGGCGCGGCCCTGGTGGTGACGCTGGCGCGGCTGCTGGAGCTGGTATGACGCGGCGGATCTCGATCTTCGGGGCGACCGGGTCCATCGGCACGTCCACCATCGACCTGATCTCGCGCAATCCTGACGCTTTCGACGTGGTGGCGCTGACCGGCGGCGCCAATGTCGCGCTGCTGGCCGAGCAGGCCAGGGCGCTTCAGGCCGACATCGTCGTGACGGCGCATGAGGCAAGCCTTGCCGACCTGCGCGCGGCCCTTGCCGGAACCGGCATCGAGGCGGCGGCGGGGACAGCGGCGATCGAGGAGGCGGCGCGCCGGCCGGCGGACTGGGTGATGTCGGCCATCGTCGGGGCGGCAGGACTGGCGCCGGGGCTGGCGGCGCTCGAGATCGGCGCGACGCTGGCGCTGGCCAACAAGGAAAGCCTTGTTACCGCCGGGCCTTTGGTGATGCAGACCGCGCGCAAACATGGCGCGCGGATCCTGCCGGTCGACAGCGAACATTCGGCGGTGTTTCAGGCGCTGGCGGGCGAGGACATGGCGGCGGTCGAGCGCGTCATCATCACCGCCTCGGGCGGGGCGTTTCGCGACTGGCCGATGGACAGGCTCGCCGGTGCGACGCTGGCCGAGGCGTCGTGCCACCCGAACTGGGACATGGGCCAGCGCATCACCATCGACTCGGCCTCGATGTTCAACAAGGCGCTGGAACTGATCGAGACGCGCGAGTTCTTCGGCGTGGACCCGCAGAAGATCGAGGTGCTGGTGCACCCGCAATCGCTGGTTCACGCGTTGGTGGGCTTTCACGACGGTGCGCTGATGGCCCATGTCGGCCCGCCGGATATGCGCCACGCCATCGGCTATGCGCTGAACTGGCCCGAGCGCCACGCGCTGCCGGTCGAACGGCTCGATCTGGCGCGGATCGGCCAGCTGGAGTTTCGCGCCCCGGACGAGGCGCGCTATCCGGCGCTGGCGCTGGCGCGCGCGGTGATGGCCGAGGGCGGGCTGGCCGGGGCGGTGTTCAACGCCGCCAAGGAAGAAGCGCTCGACGCCTTCATCGAGGGGCGGATCGGGTTCATGGCAATGGCGGGCGTGGTCGAGGCGGTTCTGGACAGGATGTCGGGCGACCGAAGCCTCATCCACGCCGCAATCACCCTTGATAACGTGCGCGCGGCCGACCAGATGTCACGTCTGGCCGCACGCGAGATCATCACGACCGGACATTGAACCCGGCAAGGAGGCAGATTTGGACCTGGCAGGGCTGATCCCGTCATTCGGCAATCTCGCGCTGACCATCGTCGCGTTCATCGTGGCGCTGAGCATCATCGTTTTCATTCACGAGATGGGGCACTACCTTGTCGGGCGCTGGTCCGGGATCAAGGCGGACGTGTTTTCCATCGGCATGGGGCCGGTTCTGACCAGCCGGATGGACCGGCACGGCACCCGCTGGCAGGTCGCGGCCTTTCCGGTCGGGGGCTACGTGCGCTTTCACGGCGATGCGAACGCGGCGTCGGCCACGGGCGACGAAGATGCGTTGGCCACGATGAGCGCCGAGGAAAAACGCGCCACGTTGCACGGCGCGCCGCTCTGGGCGCGCGCGGCGACGGTCGCGGCGGGGCCGTTGGCGAACTTCATCCTGTCGGTCGTGATCTTCGCCGGCATGGCGATGTGGGTGGGGGTGGCGACCGATCCCCTGACCGTGGCCGATCTGAAGCTGGTGGCGGGCGTCGAAGGCACGCTGGCGCCGGGCGACGAGATCCTTGCCATTGCCGGGCAGGCGACGCCCAAGCTCGAGGATTTCGCGGGCTATGTCGACAGCCTGCCGGCCGAGACCCCGCTCGACTGGACGGTGCGGCGCGACGGGGCCGAGGTGACGCTGAGCGCGCCCTATCCCTATCCGCCTTTCGTCGCCGCGGTGTCGCCGCAATCGGCGGCGTCGGATGCCGGGCTTAAGGTCGGCGACCTGATCGAGAGCGTCGACGGCCAGCCGATCGCGACCTTCGAAGACCTGCGCCGGATCGTGACCGAGGGCGACGGCTCGGAACTGATGCTGGCGATCAACCGGGCGGGCGAGCAGATCGAGGTCGGGCTGACTCCGCGCCGGGTCGATCTGCCGCTTGAGGATGGCGGCTTCGAGACGCGCTGGCTGATCGGCATCTCGGGCGGTCTGATCTTCGATCCGGCGACCCGGATGCCCGGCTTGGGCGAGAGCGTAAAGGCCGGCGTGGATCAGGTGGCCTATATCATCACCGCCTCGATCTCGGGGCTGTACCACATGATCACCGGCGCGATCTCGTCGTGCAACCTGCGCGGTCCGATCGGCATCGCCGAGGTCTCGGGCGCCGCCGCGTCGCAGGGCATTGCCAGTTTCATCTGGTTCATCGCGGTGCTGTCGACGGCGGTGGGGCTTCTGAACCTGTTTCCGATCCCGGTGCTCGATGGCGGGCATCTGTTGTTTCACTTCTACGAGGCGATTGCCGGCCGCCCGCCCAGCCCGCGCGCGCTGTCGATCCTGACCACCATCGGGATGGTGCTCGTGCTGGGGATCATGGCGCTGGGCCTGACCAACGACCTGTTCTGCCCATAGCAGAGCGGGGCACCCTGCCACGAAACTGCCACATTCCCGCAATCATGCCGCCCGATTTTCGGGCCATTGTCGGTGTGAATAATTCCGACACGGGGGCCCGGCGCCATGGAAATGATCAATCACTCCTATCGCGGTTTTTCTCTTCTGATGAACCTGAACTGGGATCGGCTGCTTTACGTGGCCACCATCGCCTTCGCGCTTTGCGCCGGCGGCTTCATCGGCAGCCTTCTGGGCTGATCCGGGGCCAGTTGCGCGCTCTGGCCCGGACGCGAACGGGGCAGGGCCCGCCGGCGATTCCAGCAATATCAAAAAACACTATGGGCGCGGGGCAACAGGTCCCGCGCCTTTGTCTTCTGACGCTTTGACACGACAGCGTTTTCCCGGTATCGACACAAGGGACTGGGATGTGTGAGCGGATGACAACAATATGACGTATAACGAGCGGCGCAAAACGGCTGGACACAGGCTCCAAACCTCCTTCAGGAAATCGGCCGCAACGGCGGTTTTTCTTGGTGTTTCAAGCCTTTCAATTTCCCTGCCGACGGCGGTGGCGGCACAGAGCTACGCCTTCAGCTCGGTCCAGATCGAGGGGTTGAACCGGATCGAGGCCGCGACCGTGATGTCCTATCTGGGATTCGCGAGCGGCGAAGCGGTGTCGAGCGCGGCACTGAATGACGCCTATCAGCGACTCAACGGCAGCGGATTGTTCCAGAAGGTCGAGCTTGTGCCCTCCGGCTCGACGCTGGTGGTCAAGGTCACCGAGTTCGCCACCATCAACCGCATCAATATCGAGGGCAACAAGAAGCTCAAGGACGACGAGCTTCTCGAACTCATAAGCTCGCGCGCCCGCTACGTCTTCGATCCGGCCAAGGCCGAGCGTGACGCGCAACTGATCGCCGAAGCCTATCAGGCCGAGGGCCGGCTGGCCGCGACGGTGACGCCCCGGATCATCCGCCGGCCGCAGAACCGCGTCGATCTGGTGTTTGAGGTGGTCGAGGGCAAGAACACCGAGGTCGAGCGCATCAGCTTCACCGGCAACCGCGCCTATTCGGATGCGCGTCTGCGCCGGGTGATCTCCAGCAAGCAGGCGGGCCTGCTTCGCTTCATCATTTCGGCCGATACCTTCGATCCCGACCGGGTCGAGTTCGACAAGCAGCTTCTGCGCGATTTCTACATGTCACGCGGCTATGTCGATTTCCAGGTGGTCGCGACCGCCTCCGAGGTCACGGGCCAGCAGGATGCCTATTACGTCACCTACGAGGTGCGTGAAGGCCAGCAGTTCAAGTTCGGCCAGATCACCACGGTGTCTGAGGTCGAAGGCATTTCGGCCGAGTCGCTGGACCGGTTGGCGTCGGTGCGCAGCGGCGCGACCTACGATCCGGCGACGATCGAGCGCGCCATCGCGCGGATGGAAAACGAGGCCGCCCGCATGGGCTATGGCTTCGTGCGGGTCGATCCGCGGGTCACGCGCAACGAGCGTGACGGCACCCTCGACATCGCCTTCGCCATCATCCGCGGCCCGCGTGTCGTGGTCGAACGGATCGACATTGAGGGTAACGCCACCACGCTCGACCGGGTGGTGCGCAGTCAGTTCACCGTCGTCGAAGGCGACCCGTTCAACCCGCGCGCGATCCGCGCGGCGGCCGAACGCATCCGCGCACTCGGCTATTTCTCGGATGTCGATATCCAGGCGCGCGAAGGCTCGACCCCCGACACCGTCGTTGTGGATGTCGACGTCGAAGAACAGGGCACCGGCAGTTTCTCGATCGGCGCGACCTACGGCACCGCCACCGGCTTCGGCTTCAGCCTGTCATTCGTCGAGACCAACTTCCTTGGCCGAGGGCAATACCTCAAGCTCGAGTTCTCGGGCAACTTCGACGACCAGAACTATGCCTTCGGCTTTGCCGAACCGAACCTGCTTGGCCGCGACCTGCGGCTCGGCGTGGACGCCTTCTATACCACGACCAACAAGGCAGGGACGTCGCTGTTCGACACCACCAAGGTGCGCGGCGAGCTGTCGCTCGAGTTTCCGCTCAGCGAACTCAGCCGGCTTCGGGTCCGGGCGGGCGGGTCCGGCACGGATATCAGAAACTATATCGGCACTTCGGGTGTGCTCAGCGCAGAGGCTCTTCGCGGCTGGCAGGTCGGCGCTCATACCGGGGTGACCTACAGCTTCGATACGCGGCGTAACGGTCTGCAAAACCCGACGAATTTCTATGCCTCCTTCTCGGCTGACGCAGGCGGCTTTGGCTCTGACAACGAATATGTCAGCGCCTCGGGTCTGGCGAACGTGACGACGACGGCTCTGAACGACGACATCGAGTTGAGCGCGACCGTCGAAGGCGGCGCGGTCTATAGCTTTGGCGCCGGCGCGCGGGTCACCGAGCGGTTCTTCCTCGGCCCGAACCAGATGTATGGTTTCGGATATAACGGCATCGGTCCAAACGACGGTGGCGAATCCCTTGGCGGCAATTACTTCGCCGTCGGTCGGCTCGAAGCCCGGTTCCCGCTGGGTCTGCCGGAGGAATACGGCATCAAGGGCGGTGTTTTCGCCCATGGCGGCACCGTCTTCGGTCTCGACAACCCGGGCGTGGTCGATGATGCGATGTACTGGCGGGCTTCGGCGGGCGCGGCGATCTACTGGGATACCCCCGTCGGGCCGATCCGGTTCTCCTATGCCTATCCGCTGCTCAGCCGGGCGTCCGATACGGAGCAGAAATTCGGCATCGGCTTCGAGACCGGGTTCTGATCTCGAAAGCGATGCGCGCCTATCACCCCTTGACCCTTGCGCGGCTGGCCATCGTGCTGGCCGCGCTGGCTTTTCCGGCCTCGGCGCAGCCGGCCGACGAGATCGTTTCGCCAATCCTGACGCTCGACCGCGAGGCGCTGTTTGCCGGCACGCTCTACGGACAGCGGATCAACGACGAGCTTGAAGCGGCGTCAAACGAGCTTGCGGTCGAGACACGGCGGATCGAAGCGGCGCTCGAGGCCGAGGAACGCGAGTTGACCGACAAGCGCGCGACCTTGCCGGTGGCCGAGTTCCGTGCGCTGGCCGATGCCTTCGATGAAAAGGTCCAGGCGCTGCGGGCCGAGCGCGAGCGCGCCCAGGACGCGGCGATGCGCCAGATCGAAACCGCGCAGATCACGTTTTTCAACCGGATCGGCCCGATCCTTGGCGAACTTGTGCGCGAACGCGGCGCGATCATGATCGTCGACCGGCGCGCGATTCTGCTGGCCGCCGCCGACGTCGACATCACCCAGGCAGCGATCACGCGAATCGATGCGGTGCTGGGCGACGGCATGGCTCCCGACGGCGACACCGAGCCGACGGCGCCGCCGCCCGCTCCGGCAACTCCCGTCGACAGCATCCCGGCCCCCGATACGCCTCCCGATTCGGGCAGTGACACAACACCTGCGCCGCAAGAGCCCTCCGATGACCAGTAAGCCGTTGTTTTGGTGTCGGAGGCTTGCTAAAGCGTTCTGCGTTTGATCCGAGCCGGGATCAGACACACAGCACCCACAACACGAGCGGGTGTGGCCTTTGCGGCTTTCCCGATAGGGGAAGACCGCATGAGGCATCAGGCAAGCCATATGCCCGGAATGGGCAACGAGGACCGCAGAAGGACGAATTCATGACCGACGTGACCACGACGGCCGATCTTGCACTGATCAAGCGCTGCATCCCGCATCGCTATCCGTTCCTGTTCATCGACCGGGTCGAGGATATCGTCGCCGGGAAAAGCGCGGTCGGGGTCAAGAATGTCACCGCGAACGAACCGCATTTCCAGGGTCATTTCCCCGATCTCCCGATCATGCCGGGCGTGACCATCGTCGAGGCGATGGCGCAGACCTCGGGCGTGATGGTGGCGCTCAGCCTTGGCCTCGTCGACAAGGGCGTGCTGGTCTATTTCATGGGGCTCGACAAGGTCAAGTTCCGCCGCAAGGTGGTGCCGGGCGACATCCTTCGCATGGAGGTCACCACGCTGCGCGGCGGCCAGAAGATCTGGAAGTTCTCGGGCAAGGCCACGGTGAACGGTGCGGTCGCCTGTCAGGCCGAGTTCTCGGCGATGATCGACCTTGGCGGGGACGCCTGACGGCAACGCCTGCCGACGGCCTTCAGTGCCCGCGCCAGATCCAGCCGCCACCGAACACCCGGCTGCCTTCGGCTGCATAGAACACGCAGGCCTGACCGGGGCTCACACCTTCCTCGGGTGTCAGCAATTCGACCTCGGCCTCGGTTTCAGACAACGGGCGCAGGATCGCCGCGCGCGGCGGGCGGGTCGAGCGCACCTTGACCGACATGTGCCATTCGTCTTGCGAGGTGAACGGCGCATCGCCCAGCCAGTTGATTTCGCGCACCTGAATGACCCTGGTTGCCAGCATCTCTTTCGGGCCGACGATCACCTGCCGCGCCTCGACGTCGAGCTTCACCACATAAAGCGGCTCCTCCAGCCCGCCGATCCCCAGCCCGCGGCGCTGGCCGACGGTGTAGTGCAGCACACCGTCATGGCTGCCCAGCACCCGGCCATCGGCATGGACGATCTCGCCCGGCTCGGCAGCACCCGGCCGCAATTTCTCGATCACGCCGGCATAGTTTCCGTCGGGCACGAAACAGATGTCTTGGCTGTCGGGCTTGTCGGCCACCATCAGCCCGTAGCGACGGGCCAGCGCGCGGGTCTCGTCCTTGGTTTTCAGATGTCCCAGGGGGAATCGCAGGAAGTCGAGCTGTTCCCGCGTGGTCGGGAACAGGAAATAGCTCTGATCGCGGGCCGGATCGGCGGCGCGGTGCAATTCGGGCCCTGATGGCCCGTCGAATCGCTGGATGTAGTGCCCCGTCGCCATGCAGTCGGCATCAAGATCGCGCGCCGTGGCCAGCAGATCCTTGAACTTCACCCGTTCGTTGCACCGGATGCAGGGCACCGGCGTCGCTCCGGCCAGGTAGCTGTCGGCAAACTCCTCGATCACCGCCTCGCGAAAGATGTTCTCGTAATCCAGCACGTAATGCGGGAAACCCATCTCCTCGGCCACCCGGCGGGCGTCGTGAATATCGATCCCGGCGCAGCAGGCACCCTTCTTGGCCAGCGCGGCACCATGATCGTAAAGCTGCAGCGTGACGCCGACCACATCGTAGCCTTCGTCCTTTAACATCGCCGCCACGACCGACGAATCGACCCCGCCCGACATCGCCACGACGACTCGGGTCTCGGCTGGCGGCTTGGCAAAGCCCAGCGAATTCAAGCGGATATCGGTGTCAGTCATGGTCATCATGGGGGTTCGCGCTCCAAGGGTCGCAATATAGGAAAATTCGACATAACAACAAGGGCGGGCTTCATCACTCTTTAAGCCGCCGCCGTCAAAGTCCCCGACAGACCACGAGGGGCAGCCCGATGTATCTGAAAAAAGTCGATGGACCGCGCATGGTGCGCCTTCCCGACGGGTCACACATGACCCGCGCCGATCTACCGTCGCCCGACACGAGGCGATGGGTCGCCAGCCGCAAGGCCGCGGTGGTGCGTGCGGTGATCTACGGGCTGATCCCCGAACCCGAGGCGCTCGAGACCTACGGGCTGTCCGCGGACGAGTTCCAGGAATGGAAAACCGCTGTCCTGCGCCATGGCGAAGCCGCGTTGAAGGCGACCGCCCTGCAAAAGTATCGACAACCCTAGGTGGTATTCGCTAAAAGTTCCGCACCGGTAACGTGCCATTAACCATTTCGCCCCAATCTCCTTGTCAACGGAACGGAAATTAGCGGAGTTATACTGATGCGCATTCTTCTCGTGGAGGATGATCCGACCACCTCGCGGTCGATCGAACTGATGCTGACCCATGCCAATCTCAACGTCTATTCCACCGATCTGGGGGAAGAGGGCGTCGATCTGGCCAAGCTCTATGATTACGATCTGATCCTCCTCGACCTCAGCCTGCCCGACATGGACGGGCTCGATGTGCTGCGACAGTTGCGCATGGCGCGGATCGACACGCCGATCCTGATCCTGACCGGGTCCGACGACACCGAGATGAAGCTCAAGGGGTTCGGCTTCGGCGCCGACGATTACATGACCAAACCGTTTCACCGCGACGAATTGGTGGCGCGGATCCACGCCATCATCCGCCGGTCAAAGGGACATGCCCAGTCGATCATCCACACCGGCAAGATCGCGGTGAACCTCGACGCGAAAAGCGTCGAGTCGGGCGGGCAGACGGTGCATCTGACCGGCAAGGAATACCAGATGCTCGAGCTTCTCAGCCTGCGAAAGGGCACGACCCTGACCAAGGAGATGTTCCTCAACCACCTCTATGGCGGCATGGATGAGCCCGAGTTGAAGATCATTGACGTGTTCATCTGCAAGCTGCGCAAGAAGCTGGCGCAGGTGACCGGCGGCGAAACCTATATCGAAACCGTCTGGGGCCGCGGCTATGTGCTGCGCGATCCCGAACCGGCCATGATCGAGCGCCAGATCGCCCTCGGGGCGTAAACCCCGACATCTGGCCGGCCAATATGGTCTCTCCGGGCCCCGGTGTCCGCCTCGGGCGGCACCGGGTGTCGGGTGAAGCCTTCGGACTGGACGACGTGACCCTTGCCGCCCTATCAAGAAGGGCACAGACAAGGGGGCGCGCGTGGCCGAAACCGGGTTCGAGACTATCGACGTGGAAGACCTGAGCAGGGCGCAGGCCAAGGCGGAACTGACCCGCCTCGCGGCGGTCATCCGCCGCGCCAACCGCGCCTATCACACCGAAGACGCGCCCGAGATCTCCGATGCGGACTACGACGCGGCGAAACGGCGAAACGCCGCGATCGAGGCGCGGTTTCCCGCCCTGAAACGGCCCGACAGCCCGTCCGAGCAGGTCGGCGGCGCCGTGGCCGAGGGCTTTGCCAAGGCCCGCCACCGGGTTCGCATGCTGTCGCTCGCCAATGCCTTCGACGACGACGAGCTTGCCGATTTCGATGCCGGCGTGCGCAGCTTCCTCAATCTCGCGGCAGATGCACCGCTGGCCTATACCGCCGAGCCGAAGATCGACGGGCTGTCGCTCAGCCTTCGCTATGAAAGCGGCGCATTGGTCGAGGCCGCCACCCGTGGTGACGGTGCCGTGGGCGAAAACGTCACCGCCAACGCCCGGACCATCTCCGATATTCCGCAAACCATAGCCGATGCGCCGGATGTGCTCGAAGTGCGCGGCGAGGTCTACATGAGCCATGACGACTTCGCCGCCCTGAACGCCCGCCAGGCCGGGAACGGCGGCAAGACCTTCGCCAACCCGCGCAACGCCGCCGCCGGATCGCTGCGCCAGATCGACCCGGGAGTGACCGCCGCCCGGCCGCTGCGCTTCTTCGCCTATGCCTGGGGCGAGGTGTCCGCGCCGCTTGCCGACACCCAGATGGGCGCAATCCAACGGCTTGAAGCCTTCGGCTTTGTTACCAACCCCTTGACCCGGCTTTGCACCACGCTCGACGGGATGCAGGCGCATTATGCCCAGATCGAGGCGCAGCGCGCGACGCTGCCCTATGACATCGACGGCGTGGTCTTCAAGGTCGATGATCTGGCGCTGCAGACGCGGCTCGGGTTTCGCTCGACCACGCCCCGCTGGGCGATCGCGCGCAAGTTTCCCGCCGAACTGGCCTGGACCCGGCTTGAGGCGATCGACATCCAGGTCGGGCGCACCGGCGCGCTCAGCCCGGTCGCGCGCCTGACGCCGGTGACGGTGGGTGGCGTCGTGGTGTCGAACGCGACGTTGCACAACGAGGACTATATCGCCGGGCGCGCCTCCACCGGCGCCGAGATCCGGGGCGGCAAGGACATCCGCGTCGGCGACTGGGTGCAGGTCTATCGCGCCGGCGACGTGATCCCGAAAGTGGCCGATGTCGACCTTGCCAGACGCCCCGCCGACGCCGAACCCTACGTGTTCCCGACCACCTGCCCGGAATGTGGGTCCGAGGCGGTGCGCGATGAGGGCGACGCGGTGCGCCGCTGCACCGGCGGCATGGTCTGTCCGGCGCAAGCGGTTGAGAAACTGAAGCATTTCGTCAGCCGGGGTGCCTTCGACATCGATGGGTTGGGGGCGAAACAGATCGAGATGTTCTATCACGACGACACCCTGCCGATCCGCGAACCGGCCGATATCTTCACGCTTGCCGCGCGCGATGGCGAGAGCCTCGCAAAGCTGAAGAACCGCGAAGGCTGGGGCCAGACCTCGGCGGCCAAGCTGTTCGCTGCCATCGAGGCGCGCCGCCGAATCCCGCTTGATCGCGTCATCTTCGCGCTCGGCATCCGCCACGTCGGCGAGAGTTCCGCCCGGATTCTGGCGCGCCACTACGGCACCTGGGCCGCATTCAAGGCCGCGATGGATGCCGCCGAGGTCGGGCAGGGCGCGGCATGGGACGACCTTCTGAACGTCGACGGGGTCGGCGTGACGATGGCGACGTCGCTCGTCACCGCGTTTCACCAGGAGCCCGAGCGCGCCTTGATCGACCGGCTGGCGGCCGAGCTTGACATCGAGCCGGTCGCGCCGCCAGCATCCGAGGGCAGCCCGGTTGCGGGCAAGACGCTGGTGTTCACCGGCACGCTGGAAAAGATGACGCGGGCCGAGGCCAAGGCGCGGGCCGAAGCATTGGGGGCGAAGGTTGCCGGGTCGGTCAGCGCCAAAACCGACCTGTTGATTGCCGGTCCGGGGGCCGGATCGAAGGCGAAAAAGGCCGCCGAACTGGGGGTCGAGACCATCGACGAAGACGGCTGGCTCGCCCTGATCGGCGCGACATGAGCGGGCGGCCGGAGATCCTGTTTCCGCTGTTCGCAGGGCTCGAGACGCTGGGCGGTGTTGGCGAGAAGACCGCCAAGGCGTTCGCCGCACTCGATATTGCCACGCCGCGCGACCTGTTGTTTTCGCTGCCCTATTCCGGCATCGACCGGCGCTTTCGCGCCTCGGTGAAGGAGGTGACGCCGCCCGCGACCGTCACCGTCGAGGTCGAGGTCGGCCGCCACATCGCGCCGCGCACCAAATCCGGGCCATACCGCGTCGAAGTGCACGACGCGCTGACCGCGTTTCAGCTCGTGTTCTTTCACGCCAATGCCCCTTGGCTCGACAAGCAATTGCCGACCGGGCAGCGCCGTGTGGTCTCGGGCAAGGTCGAGCTGTTCGATGGCATCGCCCAGATGGTCCACCCGGATTACATCCTGCGCCCCGGTCAGGCCGACCAGATCCCGGATTTCGAGCCGGTCTATCACCTGACCGCCGGGGTCACGCAGAAGCTGATGCTGAAGGCGGTCGGCGAGGTTCTGAAACGGGTCAAGCCGCTGGCCGAGTGGGTCGATCCGCCGCTGAAGCTGCGCGAACACTGGCCGGACTGGCAGGATGCCGTCACCGCGGCGCACGCGCCTGCGGGGCCCAACGATCTGTCGCCGCAGGCACCGGCGCGCCGACGGCTGGCCTATGACGAGTTCTTCGCGCATCAGTTGACGCTCGCGCTGGCGCGCGCGCGGGTGCGGCGCGGCAAGGGACGGGTGAGCCAGGGCACCGGCGCGTTGCAGGCCAAGGTGCGCGCCGCACTGCCCTATGCCCTGACCGGCGCACAGGCGCGCGCGATTGCCGAGATCGCGGGCGACATGGCGGCGGGGCTGCGGATGAACCGGCTGCTGCAGGGCGATGTCGGCGCGGGCAAGACGCTGGTGGCGTTCCTTGCCTTGCTGATCGCGGTCGAGGCGGGCGGGCAGGGGGTGATGATGGCCCCGACCGAGATCCTTGCACGCCAGCATCTGGCCAGCATGGTGCCGCTGGCCGAGACCGCGGGCGTGGTCGTCGAGATCCTGACCGGGCGCGACAAGGGGGCCGAGCGGCAGGCCAAGCTTGCAGCCCTGGCGCGCGGCGACATTCACGTCCTCGTCGGCACCCACGCGGTGTTTCAGGACGATGTGACCTATCACGACCTGCGCCTTGCGGTGGTCGATGAACAGCACCGCTTTGGCGTGGGCGAACGGATGCGGCTGGGGGCCAAGGGCACGGTGACGGATGTGCTGGTGATGACCGCCACGCCGATCCCGCGGTCGCTGGCACTGGCGCAATATGGTGACATGGACGTTTCGGTGCTGGATGAAAAGCCGCCGGGGCGCAAGCCGATCATCACCGCGATGGTCTCGGACGGGCGGATCGGTGAGGTGGTTGACCGCCTTCGCGGGGCGATCGCCGAGGGGCAGCAGGCCTATTGGGTCTGTCCGCTGGTCGAGGAAAGCGAAGTGTCCGAACTGACCGCGGCCGAGGAACGATTCAAGCACCTGCGCGCCGCACTTGGCGAGGGCGTGGTCGGGCTGGTGCATGGGCAGATGCCGGCGGCCGAGCGTGACGCGGCGATGGCGGCGTTCCAGTCGGGCGAAACCAAGGTGCTGGTGGCGACGACGGTGATCGAGGTCGGCGTCGATGTGCCCAATGCCTCGATCATGGTGGTCGAGCGGGCCGAGTATTTCGGACTGGCGCAGTTGCACCAGTTGCGCGGCCGCGTCGGGCGCGGCGAGACGCAATCGACCTGCCTGCTGCTCTATCAACCGCCCTTGACCGAGGGCGGCGAGCGGCGGCTTCGCATCCTGCGCGAGACCGAGGACGGCTTTCGCATCGCCGAGGAAGACCTTGCGATGCGCGGCGCGGGCGATGTGATCGGCACCGCGCAATCGGGGCTGCCAAGGTTCATGATCGGCGATCTCGAGACCCAGGCGGCGCTGATGGAAGTGGCCCAGACCGACGCGCGCAACCTGCTGCGCGAAGACCCGGACCTGACATCGGCGCGCGGCGAGGCGGCGCGGGTGCTGCTGTGGCTGATGCGGCAGGACGAGGCGATCCGTTTGATTTCAGTCGGTTAGGGCGTCTCGCGCGAAAAGTTCACGTTTGTTCGCAAAAAGTTCTTTACAGATGGTTAACAAATGTGAGAACAAAGGGGCAACGAAGAACACAGCCGGAACGCACGGCGCGAGAGCAGGAGCCCGAGACATGCTGAACGAGATCAAGGACGTTCTGATGCGATCCTCTGCCACGATCTGGCAGGACATCGCCGGCGGCACCGCGCTGATGGTGGTGCTGATCGCCGCGCTGCATCTGCCCGGAGCGCTCTGACACGGATTTCTTACCAGGTTTCTGCCTGCGGATACGCCCGGTTCCACGCATCCTGTCCCTACGGTCTGTCCCGACCGACCCGAGATGCCGGCGGCTCCCAACCGCCCCTGTCCCCCCGGCCAATGCCTCTGTCCCCCGGCCGGGAAACGGAACCGCGACACCGCGTGACTGCCGCCGCCTCTTCGGAGCGCGGCGGTTTTTTTGTGGGGAAGGGGTCAGCCCGCGGCGGCGTTGATCTCGTCGAACGCGGCCAGGGTCGCGTCCCAGGCCAGCAGGATCGAGGCGTGGCGGTTCTTGTAGTCCTGTGCCGGGCGCAGCACTTCAAGCCCGTCGAACGGCGCGGGCGGGGTCGGACCGTCCGATTTCAGCATCGCCTCGAGCGCGTCGCGCGCGGCCTGGATCGTGGCGCGGTCCTGCCCGATCACGTCGCGCCCCAGCACCGAGGCCGAGGATTGCCCGAGCGCGCAGGCCTTCACGTTCTGGGCGAACTCGGTGATCCGCCCATCCCTGACGACCAGATCGACCGTCACCGTCGAGCCGCAGAGCGGCGAGCGTTTCTTGACGCTGGCCATCGGGGCGTCGAGCTTGCCGGAATGGGGAATGTCGGCCGCAAGCGCGAGGATGCGTTTGGAATAGAGCTGGACGAGGTCGGTATCGCTCATGGCATTTTCCTGTGGCTTGGCTTGGGGTGCTTTCCCTTCGGGCCGCTCAGGTCTAGATAAAACGCAAAGCGTGGAATTGAAAGGGACAGTCATGGCGTTTGACCCCGCACAACTTTGTTACAACGATGCGGGCCTTGTGCCGGTGGTGGCGCAGGATCATCGCTCGGGCGAGGTTCTGATGCTGGCCTGGATGAACCAGGCCGCCGTGGCGCGCACGCTGGAAAGCAGGCGCGTGACCTATTGGAGCCGCTCGCGTCAGGCGTTCTGGGTCAAGGGCGAGACCTCGGGGCATGTGCAAAAGCTGATCGAGTTGCGCTTTGATTGCGATGCTGACGCGGTGCTGGTGCTGGTCGAGCAGGAAGGCCCGGCCTGCCATACCAACCGGCGGTCGTGTTTCTATTCGGCGGTGCGGGGCGGCGAGGTGGTCGAGATCCTGGCGCCGATGGCGTGACATCGGCGCGGCGCCGGGGGTTTTTCACCCCCGGACCCCCGCAGAGTATTTTTCCAAGATGAAGCTCAGAGCCCGACCATGCGGCGGATGTCGGCGGGGCTATGGCCGGCCGCGCGGTAGCTCTGGATCGCGCGGGCGTCGTCGCGTTTGGCGAGGCGGTGTCCTGCCTCGTCGCGGATCAGGCGGTGGTGGTGGTAGGTCGGTGTCGGAAGGCCGAGCAGGCGTTGCAGGAGCACATGGATCGGCGTGGCGGTGAACAGGTCTTCGCCGCGCACCACATGGGTGATTTCCTGCGCCGCGTCGTCGACAACCACCGCGAGGTGGTAGGAGGTGCCGATATCGCGCCGGGCGAGGACGATATCGCCGACCTCGTGGGTCAGACGCTCGGGGGTAATGGCCTGCGCGATGCCGCGTCCGGGGCCGGTTTCGCTGAAGGTGAGCGCGCCGGTCAGGGTGGCGGCCCTGGCAATGTCGAGGCGGATCGCGTCGTCAGGTTCGCGCTCCGCCATCGGGCGCGCGCGGCAGGTTCCGGGGTAGAGCGGGCCATCGGGGCCGGGCTGCGCGCCTTCCTGCGGGGCGGAGAGGGCGTCGCGAATATCGGCACGGGTGCAGGAACAGGGATAGGTCACGCCCAGGTCTGCCAGGCGGGCAAGTGCCGCGTCATAGGCGGGCAGGCGGTCGGATTGGCGAATCACCGGTTCCGGCCAGGCGAGGCCGAGCCAATGCAGGTCGTCGTGGATAGCCTCTTCGAACTCGGGCCGGCAGCGCGGCGTGTCGATGTCCTCGATCCGGAGCAGGAAGCGGCCGCCATTGGCCCGCGCCATGTCCCAGGCGGTGAGGGCCGAGAAGGCGTGGCCGAGGTGCAGAAGCCCGGTCGGCGAGGGCGCGAATCGGGTGATCATGGGGTCACGCCGGGGCAGGGGCTTTCGCGGCGGCGAGCCAGCCTTGCCAGTCATCCTTGGCCCGGTCGGTATAGGCCTTGTAGCGGTCGCGCCGCCCGCGCCGCCCGGCTTTCAGCCCCTCGACGGGCGGGAAAAGGCCGAAATTCACGTTCATCGGCTGGAATGTCCTGGCATCGGCGCCGCCGGTGATGTGGTGCACCAGCGCGCCCATCGCGGTGGTCGCCGGCACCTCGGGCACCGTGCCGCCGAGAATTTCGGCCGCCGCCAGCCGCCCGGCCAGCAGCCCCATCGCGGCGCTTTCGACATAGCCCTCGACGCCGGTCACCTGGCCTGCGAAACGGATGTTGGGGCGCGAGCGCAGGCGCATCTGGCTGTCGAGCAGGGTGGGCGAGTTCATGAAGGTGTTGCGGTGGATGCCGCCCAGCCGCGCGAAACTGGCGTTTTCCAGGCCGGGGATCATGCGGAACACCTCGGTCTGCGCGCCGTATTTCATCTTGGTCTGGAATCCGACCATGTTGAAGAGCGTGCCCAGCGCGTTGTCGCGGCGAAGCTGGACCACGGCATAGGCCTTTTCGTCCGGCTTGTGCGTGTTGGTCAGCCCGACCGGCTTCATGGGGCCGTGGCGCAGCGTCTCGCGGCCGCGTTCGGCCATCACCTCGATCGGCAGGCAGCCGTCGAAATAGCTCGCGGTTTCGCCCTCGTGGAACTCGGTCTTGTCGGCGGCCAGAAGTGCGTCGATGAAGGCTTCGTATTCATCGCGGTTCATCGGGCAGTTGAGGTAGGCGCGGCGCTCGTCCTCGGTGTCGCCCTTGTCATAGCGCGACTGCGCCCAGACGACGTTCATGTCGATGGATTCGGCATAGATGATGGGCGCGATGGCGTCGAAAAAGGCGAGGCGCTCGGCGCCGGTTTCGGCCTGGATCGCGGCACCGAGGGCGGGCGAGGTCAAGGGGCCGGTGGCGAAGATCCAGTGGCCGCTGTCGGGCAGGGCGGTGATTTCGCCTTCGACCACGGTGACGTTGGGCAGCGCCCGAAGGATGTCGTTCACGTCCTGCGAAAACGGCTCGCGGTCGACGGCCAGCGCTCCGCCGGCGGGCAGGCGGTGGCGGTCGGCGGACTGCATGATCAGGCTGCCGGCCGCGCGCATTTCCCAGTGCAACAGCCCGACCGCGTTCTGCTCGTCATCATCCGAGCGAAACGAGTTCGAGCATACCATCTCGGCCAGCTTGCCGGTTTGGTGCGCGAAGGTGCCGACCTTGGGGCGCATCTCGTGGATGACCACGTCAAGCCCGGCCCCAGCCGCCTGCCATGCGGCTTCTGACCCGGCCATGCCGCCGCCGACGATGTGAAGTGTCCTGTCCGTCATGGCGTCGATCTATGCATGTCCGAGGCAAAAGGAAAGGCCACGCCGGGGAAGCCCCCCGGCGTCATTCGGCCCCGACGTCTTCGTCTTCGTCGCTGGTTTCGGCGATCCAGGCGACCGAGACGACCTTCTCACCCTTGGCGGTGTCGAAGACCTTGACCCCGCCGGCCCCGCGCGAGCGGAACGAGATACCCGCGACGGGGCAACGGATCGACTGGCCCTTGGAGGTTGCCAGCATCACCTGATCGTCAGGCCCGACCGGGAACGAGGCGACCAGCGGGCCGCCGCGCATTGCCCGGTCCATCGCCGCCACGCCCTGTCCGCCGCGTCCGCGAACCGGGTAGTCGTGGCTGGAACTGAGCTTGCCGGTGCCCGCCTCGGTGATGGTCAGGATCAGATCTTCGGCTTCCTGCATTTCCTCGAACCGCTCGGCGGAAATGTCGCCCGCGATCTCGTCCTCGGCACCCTCGTCGTCCGCCCCGGCCAGTGCGCGGCGCATCTTGAGGTAGGCGGCGCGTTCTTCGGCCGTGGCGTCGAAGTGCCGGACCACCGCCATCGACACCACGCGGTCGCCTTTGGCGAGCAGCCTGATGCCGCGCACCCCGGTCGAATCGCGGCCCTTGAACACCCGCACCTCGGTGGTGGGAAAGCGGATCGCGCGGCCCGAGGCCGTGACCAGCATGATGTCGTCGTCCTCGGTGCAGATCCGCGCGTTCACCAGTTCCACGCCCTCGGGCAGTTTCATCGCGATCTTGCCGTTCGACTTGACGTTGGTGAAATCCGACAGCGCATTGCGGCGCACGTCGCCGGTGGAGGTGGCGAAGAAGATCTGCAGGTTGTCCCAGTCTTCCTCGGGCACATCGACCGGCATGATCGCGGCGATCGAAACCCCCTGCGGGATCGGCAGGATGTTGATGATCGCCTTGCCCTTCGAGGTGCGCCCGCCCTGCGGCAGACGCCAGGTCTTGAGCTTGTAGACCATGCCGTCGGTGGTGAAGAACAGAAGCTGCGTATGGGTGTTGGCAACGAAGAGCGTGGTGATCACGTCTTCTTCCTTGGTCGCCATGCCCGACAGCCCCTTGCCGCCGCGTTTCTGCTCGCGGTATTCGGCCAGCGGCGTGCGCTTGGCCCAGCCCGACTGGGTTATGGTGACGACCATGTCCTCGCGCTCGATCAGGTCTTCGTCGTCCATGTCGCCGGACCAGTCGACAATCTCGGTGCGGCGCGGCACGGCGAAGGCTTCCTTCACCTCGGTCAGTTCCTCCGAGATGATCGCCATGATCCGCTCGCGCGAGCGCAGGATGTCGAGGTAGTCCCGGATCTTGCCGGCAAGCTCCTGCAACTCGTCGGTGACTTCCTTCACGCCCATCGCGGTCAGGCGCTGCAGCCGCAGCTCAAGGATCGAGCGGGCCTGGACCTCGGACAGGTTATAGGTGCCGTCGTCGTTCATCTTGTGGCCGGGGTCGTCGACCAGCCGGATATAGGGTGCGATATCCTCGGCCGGCCAGCGCCGGGTCATCAGCTTTTCGCGCGCCTCGGCGGGGTCGGCGGAGGCACGGATCGTCGCCACCACCTCGTCGACATTCGACACCGCCACGGCAAGGCCGCAGAGGACATGGCTGCGGTCACGCGCCTTGCGCAACTCGAACGCCGTGCGTCGTGCCACCACTTCCTCGCGGAAGGTGATGAAATGGCGCAGGAAATCGCGCAGCGCCAGTTGTTCGGGGCGGCCGCCGTTCAGGGCCAGCATGTTGCAGCCGAACGAGGTTTGCAGCGGCGTGAAGCGGAAAAGCTGGTTCAGCACCACTTCCGGCGTCGCGTCGCGTTTCAGCTCGATCACCACGCGGATACCGATCCTGTCGCTCTCATCCTGCACCGCCGAGATTCCCTCGAGCCGCTTGTCGCGCACGAGGTCGGCGATCAGTTCGATCATCTTGGCCTTGTTGACCTGATAGGGGATCTCGTCGACGACGATGGCAAAGCGGTCCTTGCGGATCTCCTCGAACCGGGTCTTGGCGCGCAGGATCACGCTGCCACGCCCCTCGAGGTAGGCCTTGCGCGCGCCGGCACGCCCGAGGATCACGCCGCCGGTGGGGAAGTCCGGGGCGGGGATGATCTGCATCAGCCGCTCGTCGGAAATGTCGGGGTTCTCGATCATCGCCAGCGTGGCGTCGACCACTTCGCCCAGGTTGTGCGGCGGGATGTTGGTGGCCATGCCGACCGCGATGCCGCCCGCGCCGTTGACCAGCATGTTGGGAAAGCGCGCCGGCAGGACGACCGGCTCGCGGTCCTTGCCGTCGTAGTTGTCCTGGAAATCGACCGTTTCCTTGTCGATATCGGCCAGCAGCGACGCCGCCGCCTTGGCCATGCGCACTTCGGTGTAGCGAAACGCCGCCGCCTTGTCGCCGTCCATCGAGCCGAAGTTGCCCTGCCCGTCGAGCAGCGGCAGCGACATCGAGAAATCCTGCGCCATGCGGACCAGCGCATCGTAGATCGCCGAGTCGCCGTGCGGGTGGTACTTGCCCATCGTGTCGGCAACCGGGCGCGAGGACTTGCGGTAGGGCTTGTCGTGGGTGTTTCCGACCTCGTTCATCGCATAGAGGATGCGCCGGTGCACCGGTTTCAGCCCGTCGCGCAGATCGGGGATCGCGCGGCTCACGATCACGCTCATCGCGTAGTCGAGATAGGAGGTGCGCATCTCATGCTCGATCGACACCGTGGGGCCGTCATGCACTGCCCGCTCGGGGGGTGTTTCGCCATTGATTTCAGGGGGTTCCGGAGTGTCGGTCACGTGATCCGCCGTTCTCTGCTGCTGCCGTGGTCTGCCCAAGCGGCAAACACTCTATTTTGGTTGCCGGTTTATACCACCTACAAGCTTTGGGGTGCAATGCGTGGGCCACGCGATTTGCCATCCAATTTGCCGCGATTTCACGGCTTGGCTTTTGCGCCTCGGGCGGTAAAGTCCCGCCGACCACAGAAAGGAAGACCGATGGCCCAGTCGCGCAACATTTTCGAAGAGGTGAACGAGACCGGCAAGGGCGCGCGCAAGGCGCCCACGACCGGCATGATCGACCGCGGCGGATCGCACGGCGCGCGCCGGGCGGTGCGGTGGTGGCTGATCTCGCTGTTCGTTCTGGTCGCGGTGATGGTCGTGGTCGGCGGGTTGACGCGGCTGACCGGCTCGGGGCTGTCGATCACCGAATGGAACCTGGTGCTCGGTGCGATACCGCCCCTGAACGAGGCCGACTGGGCCAGCGAATTCGCGAAATACCAGCAAAGCCCGCAATACCAGCACCTGAACCACGGAATGAGCTTCGAGGACTTCCAGGTAATCTATTGGTGGGAATGGGGCCACCGCCAGCTTGGCCGTCTGATCGGTCTGGTCTGGATCATTGGCTTTCTCGGCTTTCTCGCCACCCGCAAGCTGCCGGCCGGCTGGAACGGGCGGCTGTTGTGGATCGGCGCGCTGATCGGGCTGCAAGGCGTGATCGGCTGGTGGATGGTCGCCTCAGGGCTTGAAGGCGAGCGTGTCGCCGTCCTGTCCTACCGGCTGGCGACGCATCTGGGGCTGGCCTTCGTCATCCTCGGCCTGATCACCTGGGCTGTGCTGCTGGCGGGGAAAAGCGAGGCCGAGTTGATCCAGTCCCGCCGCCTGCGTGAAAAGAAGCTTTTCGGCATGGGCACCGGCCTGATGCATCTGGCGCTGTTGCAGATCCTGCTGGGCGCATTGGTGGCGGGGATCGACGCGGGCCGCAGCTTCGTCGACTGGCCATGGATGGCCGGGCAGGTGTTTCCGCCCGATGCCTTCTCGCTCGAACCGATCTGGCGCAACTTCTTCGAGAACCCCGGCCTCGTGCAGTTCATCCACCGCATCGTCGGCTATTTGCTGGCGCTCTTTGCCATCGGCGCCTTCATGGCCGCGCGCAAGGCCGCCAGCCCGATGACGCGGCAGGCCTTCACGCTGGCCGGGCTGATGGTGCTGACGCAGATGGTGCTGGGGATCTTCACCGTGCTCTGGGCGGCCCCCCTTGACATCGCGATTACCCACCAGATCGGCGCCATCGTGACCTGGGTCCTGATCATCCACGCGCGCTTTCGCGCCGGCTATCCGGCGGCGCAATCGGTGCGTGGCTGAGGCGCGAAACCTGACCACGGGAAGGACCCGCGATGTCTGCCTATGACGATCTGATGGCGCATGAACGCCAGACCCGGGCGCTTGGCCAGATCGCCGGGCGGCTGGGATGGGATCAGGAAACCGTGATGCCCGACGGCGCCGCACCGCAGCGCGCCGAGGAGAGCGAGGCGCTCGAACATGTGCTGCACGCTAGGCGCACCGACCCGAAGGTCGGAGGCTGGCTCGACGCCATCGACCAGGAGGGGCTCGACGCTGTCGGCCGCGCCAACCTGCGCCACATCCGCCGCCGGTTCGAGCGCACCAGCCGGGTGCCGGTGAAGCTCGCCGGCGAGATCGCGCGCGTTACCTCAAGCGCGCAACGCGACTGGGCCGAGGCGCGCGCGGCCGGCGACTTCAAGTCCTTCGCCCCGGTGCTGGCCAAGGTCGTCGGATTGAAACGCGACGAGGCGGCGGCGCTGGCCGACGGGGGCGATACCTATGACGCGCTGCTAGACGATTACGAGCCGGGCGCGACCGGCGCCGAGTTGCAGGCGATGTTCGACGCCCTGCGCCCGCGCCTCGTGGCGCTGCGCGACCGGGTGATGGGGGCAGATCACCAGCCCGCGCCCCTGAGCGGCACCTTCGACGAACGCGCCCAGATGAAGCTGTCGCGGTCGCTGGCGCGCAGCTTTGGCTACGACATGCGCCACGGGCGGCTCGACAAGGCGGTGCATCCGTTCTCGTCCGGCTCCGGGCTCGATGTGCGCATCACCACCCGCACCAACCCGCATGATCCGTTCAACTGCACCTATTCGACCATCCACGAGGTCGGGCATGCCTGCTATGAACAGAACATCGACCGCGCCTACCTGCTGACGCCGCTTGGCGAAGGCGTGTCGATGGGCGTGCACGAAAGCCAGAGCCGGATCTATGAGAACCAGATCGGACGCTCGCGCGCCTTCACCGGCTGGCTGTATCAGCGCTACCGCGAGGCGTTCGGCGAGCTCTCGACCCCCGACGCCGAGGCGTTCTTCGGAGCGGTCAACCGGGTGCATCCGGGCTTCATCCGAACCGAGTCCGACGAGATCCAGTATAACCTGCACATCATGCTGCGCTTCGACCTCGAGCGCCGGATGATCGCGGGCGATCTGGCGCCCGAGGATCTGGAAGAGGCCTGGAACACGCGCTTTCTGGCGGATTTCGGCGTGGCGGTCGACAATCCCGCCAACGGAGCACTTCAGGACGTGCATTGGTCGGTCGGCCTCTTCGGCTATTTCCCGACCTACACGCTGGGCAATGTCTATGCCGGTTGCCTGATGAAGGAGCTGTCGACCGATATGCCCGACCTCGACGACCGCCTGGCGCGGGGAGAGATGACATCGGTCACGGGCTGGCTGACGGAACAGGTGCAGCGCCACGGCGGGCTTCATGAGCCGAAAGACCTGATCACGCGCGCCTGCGGCGCGGCTCCGAGCGAGGCGCCGCTGCTCGACTATCTCGAAGCGAAATTCGCCGAGGTCTATCGCCTCTGAAAGGTTGGCCGCGCCTGTCTTCATCTTGGTAAAAAATACTCATTGCGGCGCCCGAGGCGCGTGCGGGATTTGAGTATTTGGGCCAAGCTGAAGACGGGATGCGCCTATGCGATACCGGCGACGAGGTGGCCGGCGCCATAGGCGAGCGCGGCGCAGAAGCCTCCGACCGCAAGGGTCTCTCCGACGCAACGCAGAAGCGTTTCACGCGTCACCGACCAGCGCAGCACCCCGATAAGGGTGAGCGCAGCGGCCGTGGCCAGACCCGAGATGCCGGCGGTCGCCGAGGTTTCGGACGCAACCATGAAGGGCAGGATCGGGATCGCGCCGAAGGAGATGAAGGACAGGAAGGTCATCAGGGCGCGCATGCGCGGATTGTGGAAATCCGGCGATTCCATGCCGTGATCGTAGCGCAGGCTGAGATCGGCCATCAGCATCGGGCTGGCGGCGAGTTGGTCGGCGGTGTGGCGGGCATTTTCGGCGGCCAGACCCTGCGCGATCAGGTGCGCCGCCAGCCGGTCGGCGGCGGCGTCGGGGTCGGCCTCGGCGGCAAGCTCGGCCTCGATGTGGCGCGCGTCATAGAGGTCGCGGTTCGAGCGGCCGGACAGGAATTCGCCCAACCCCATGCTGACGCCGTCGGCGGCGAGGTTGGCGACACCGAAGACCACAACCGCGATCGCGCCGAGCGCCAATGTGCCCTGCGCCTCGGCCCCGGCAAAGCCCGCGACCACGGCGAAGGTGGTGATGATGCCGTTGTTGCCGCCATAGACGATCTGTTTGAGGTAGTCGCGAATCGTGTCGCGGGCGGCGGTCATCGGCATGTCGGGGGCTCCGGTCTGGCGCCCGGCACGACCGCCGGCGCCCTGTGCGCGGCTGCGGCCTGTCGCCGCAGCCTCAGCCGTTTTCGCGTTTCGCGCGGCGGATTTCCTCGAGCAGCGTTCGGGCCCGATGCTCGGCGCGGCGCACCCTGACCGCGGTCATGTAGGCTTCCTCGAGCGTGGTCGAGGAGGCGCCGATGGTCTTCTTGACCTCGTCGACCACGGCTTCGTCACCGGTTTCGCGCTCGACCTCGAGCACTTCCTGCGCCAGCTGGTCGGCGACCTGAAGCAGAAGATCCATCCGGGCGCTCCTAGCGGGTGGTTTCGGTCAGGCGGCGGCGCACGTAGGTTTCCACGGTGCCGATCATCTGATCCATCTTGTCGTTCTCGAAGAAATGCCCGGCGCCCTCGATCTCGGTATGGGTGACGGTGATGCCCTTCTGTTCATGCAGCTTGGCGACCAGCGCATGGGTGTCGGCGGGCGGTGCGACCCGGTCGGCGGTGCCGTTCACGATCAGGCCCGAAGCCGGGCAGGGCGCGAGGAACGAGAAATCATACATGTTGGCGGGTGGCGATACCGAGATGAAGCCGGTGATCTCGGGCCGGCGCATCAGAAGCTGCATCCCGATCCATGCGCCGAACGAGAACCCGGCGACCCAGCAATGCTTGGCGTTCTGGTTCATCGTCTGCAGGTAGTCGAGCGCCGAGGCGGCATCGGACAATTCGCCGATGCCCTGGTCATACTCGCCCTGGCTGCGCCCGACGCCGCGGAAGTTGAAACGCAGCACGTTGAAGCCCATGTTGTGAAAGGCGTAGTGCAGATTGTAGACGACCTTGTTGTTCATCGTGCCGCCGAACTGCGGATGCGGATGCAGCACGATGGCGATCGGGGCGTCGCGTTCCTTGTGCGCATGATAACGGCCTTCAAGCCGGCCTTCCGGTCCTGGAAAAATCACCTCGGGCATTTGGTCACGGCCTCTCTTTGCCCCGATTTCTTGACGAAAAGAATCGGGCAACCTAATACGTAAACCGCCCCGGGTGCCGGGGAGGCGTCTTCGTTCAACTAATGGCGGGTACGCCAGACGTCAATGTTTTGAAAGGGTCCGGCGATGAAGCTTTCGACCAAGGGACGCTATGCCATGGTGGCGCTGGTGGATCTGGCGCTCCAGCCGGACGGCGCTTTGTCCTCGCTGACCGACCTTTCCCGGCGCCAGCACATTTCGCTGCCCTATCTGGAACAGCTCTTTGTCAAGCTGCGCCGCGCCGGGCTGGTGGAGAGCGTGCGCGGCCCCGGTGGTGGCTACCGGCTGGCGAAGCCCTGCGCCGAGATCCGGGTGTCGGACGTGCTCGAGGCGGTCGACGAGACGGTGAGCGCCATGCATACCGGGGCCGGGGCTTCGGGGGCGATCTCGGGGTCGAAGGCGCAATCGCTGACCAACCGGCTGTGGGAAAGCTTTTCGGCGCAGGTCTATGTCTTTCTGCACCAGACCCGGCTGTCGGACGTGGTGCACAACGAGTTGGCGCCCTGTCCTGCGGTTCCGACATTGTTCATGCTCGTCGATGAGGGCGATGAAGGTGCGGCCATCCCGGACACCGATCCCGCGATCTGAATGCGGCAATGAAGGAGGGGCCGATGCCCCGCGTCTATCTCGACTGGAATGCAACCACCCCGCTGCGCCCCGAGGCGCGCGCGGCGATGCTCACGGCGATGGAGGCGGTCGGCAATCCTTCAAGCGTGCATGCCGAGGGTCGCACCGCCAAGGGGATCGTCGAGACCGCCCGCAGGCAGGTTGCCGCCGCGGTCGGGGCCGAGGGGGCCGATGTCGTCTTCACCTCGTCGGCGACCGAGGCGGCGGCGCTGGCATTGGCCGGGCGCGGCATCGCCTGTTCGCCGGTCGAGCATGACGCCGTGGCAAGCTGGTGCGAGGTGGTTCTGACCACGGACCATGCCGGGGCGGTGACAGTCCCCGACCCGGCCCGTGCCGCCTTGCAGCTTGCCAACAGCGAGACCGGCATCATCCAGGTGCTGCCCGAGGGTCTGGCGCTGACCGACGCGACGCAGGGGTTCGGCAAGATCCCGTTCGCCTTCAACTGGTCGGGCGCCGACATGGCGATCGTCTCGGCGCACAAACTGGGTGGGCCGAAGGGCGTCGGTGCGCTGATCCTGAAACGCGGGCTGGATGTCGCGGCGCGGATCACCGGCGGCGGGCAGGAGATGGGTCGCCGCTCGGGCACCGAAAACGTCATCGGCATCGCCGGATTCGGTGCCGCCGCCGAGGCGGCGGCGCGCGATCTTGACGCCGGCAACATGGCAAAAGTCGAAAAAATTAGAAATATTCTAGAAGATGCATTGTCGTCGGAGACAAAAGAGACTATTTTTGTCGGGAAAGACGCGAACAGGCTCCCCAACACCTCGTGCTTCATCACGCCGGGGTGGAAAGGGGAGACCCAGGTGATGGTGATGGACTTGGCGGGGTTTGCCGTTTCGGCAGGCTCCGCCTGTTCATCCGGCAAGGTTCGGCCAAGCCGCGTCTTGCGCGCGATGGGGTTCGACGACGTGGCGGCCGCATCGGCGCTGCGGGTTTCGATCGGGCCGACGACGACCGAGGCCGAGGTCATGGAGTTTGCCAGGGCCTGGCTTGGTGAATACGGGAAATTCCGCACCCGCGCCGCCGTGCGCGTGTGACGGAGGGACGACAGGAAAGGCGAGACAGGATGGCTGGCATCAAGGACGTGATCGTCAAGGAAGGCGTCGAGAAGGATACCGTCGAGGCTGTGCGCTCGCTGGGCGAGGGCTACAAATACGGCTGGGAAACCGAGATCGAGATGGAATACGCCCCCAAGGGGCTGACCGAGGACATCGTCCGGCTGATCTCGCACAAGAACGAAGAGCCCGAGTGGATGACCGAATGGCGCCTTGAAGCCTATCGGCGCTGGCTCAAGATGACCGAACCGACATGGGCGATGGTCGACTATCCCGAGATCGACTTTCAGGACCAGTATTACTACGCCCGCCCGAAAAGCATGCAGGTCAGGCCCAAGTCGCTTGACGAGGTCGATCCGAAGCTGCTGGCGACTTACGCCAAACTCGGGATTCCGTTGCAGGAACAGATGATTCTGGCCGGCGTCGAGGGCGCTGGCGAGGTTCCGGCGGACGGGGCCAATTCCGAGCGCCGGGTCGCGGTGGACGCGGTGTTCGACTCGGTCTCGGTCGGCACCACGTTCCAGAAGGAACTCAAGGCCGTCGGCGTGATCTTCTGCTCGATCTCCGAGGCGATCCGCGAACATCCCGAGCTGATCAAGAAATATCTCGGCTCGGTCGTGCCGCAATCGGACAACTTCTATGCGACGCTGAACAGCGCGGTGTTTTCCGACGGCTCCTTCGTCTACATCCCGCCCGGCGTGCGTTGCCCGATGGAGCTGTCGACCTATTTCCGCATCAACGCCGAGAACACCGGCCAGTTCGAGCGCACGCTGATCATTGCCGACAAGGGCAGCTATGTCAGCTACCTCGAAGGCTGCACCGCGCCGAAACGCGATGTCGCGCAGCTTCACGCGGCGGTGGTCGAGATCGTCATCCTCGACGACGCCGAGGTGAAATACTCGACCGTGCAGAACTGGTTTCCCGGCGACGAGAACGGCAAGGGCGGCATCTACAATTTCGTCACCAAGCGCGCCGATTGCCGCGGCGACCGCGCCAAGGTGATGTGGACCCAGGTCGAGACCGGCTCGGCGGTGACGTGGAAATACCCGTCCTGCATCCTGCGCGGCGACGACAGCCAGGGCGAGTTCTATTCGATCGCCATCACCAACAACTACCAGCAGGCCGATACCGGCACCAAGATGACGCATCTGGGCAAGAACACGAAGTCGCGGATCGTCTCCAAGGGGATTTCGGCGGGCCGGGCGCAGAATACCTATCGCGGGCTGGTCTCGATCCATCCGAAGGCCAAGAACAGCCGCAACTACACCCAGTGCGACAGCCTCTTGATCGGCGACAAGTGCGGCGCCCATACGGTGCCGTATATCGAGGTCAAGAACAACTCGAGCCGGGTGGAACACGAGGCGACAACCTCGAAGGTCGACGAAGACCAGATGTTCTATTGCCAGCAACGCGGCATGGGCGAAGAGGCCGCCGTCGCGCTGATCGTCAACGGGTTCGCCAAGGAGGTGCTGCAAGCGCTGCCGATGGAGTTCGCAATGGAAGCCCAGCAGCTTGTGGCGATCTCGCTGGAAGGAAGCGTGGGGTGAAGACGCCGGCACCGGATCGCGCACGGCGAAAGCTCGCTCCGGTCTTTGGCCATCCGGGGCGCCTGCGCCCCGGCACAAGGCGGCTGACGCTGCTGATCCTTGGCTTCGTTCTGGTGTTCGTGCTGTCGATTGCGCACGACGAGATCGTCGCCGAACTGGTCGAGGCCGGACGGATCAGCGAAGGCCGCGGCTGGCTTGGCGAGATCGTGTTCGGTCTGGTTCTGTTCGTGATCTGGGGCTGGCTGACGGTCGCGCTGGTGAAGGTCGTGAAGGAACGGACCGAATCGGAACTCAACGGGGAAACCGACAGGTGATGCCGGTTTCTCCCTTGGCTGGGAGTATGGGAAAATGATCATGATCTGGATCGCCATCGTTCTGACATTGGCCACGCTGACCGCCGCGATGACGCCTGTTTTGCGCGCGCCGGTGACGGTGCCGGTGCGCCGGACCGAAACCTGCGCCGACCGCACCAGCGAACACCACGACTAGGATCGGATTGCCACGTGCTGCCGAGGATATTCAAAACCAAGCTGCAGGAGGCCGTGTCGCCGGGTCCGGCAATGCGCCCGACGCTGAGCCTGCCCGGGGCCGAGGCGGCGCGATTGCGCGCGGCCTATGAAGGTGCGCGGGTGATCCTCGAATATGGCTCGGGCGGCTCGACGTTGATGGCAGCCGAGATGCCGGGCAAGACCATCACCGCTGTGGAAAGCGACGAGGCCTGGGCCGACAGGATGCGCGCATGGTTCGCCGACAACCCACCGGCACAGGGCACCGCTGTCGACATCCGCTGGGTCGATATCGGGCCGACGGGGGAATGGGGCCATCCCTGTGGCGAAACTGCCTGGCGCAACTTCGCGGCCTATCCGCTTGGAGTCTGGTCGACCGGCGAGGCCCTGAACCCGGACGTCGTGCTGGTCGACGGACGCTTTCGTGCCGGGTGCGCGATGGCCACCGCACTGAACATCACCGCCCCGGTGGACCTGTTCATCGACGACTATGCCGGGCGACGCAGATACCACGCGATCGAGCATTGGCTCGGCGCGCCCGAACTCACCGGCCGGATGGCGTATTTTCGCGTCACACCGCTGCAACTTGACCCGCGCGACCTGCTTCAGGTGATCGCCATGATGACCGACACACCAATCCGAACGCGCGAACGAGAGGAAGAAAAATGCTGAAGATCAAGAACCTGCACGTCAAACTTGAGGAAGAGGACAAGCAGATCCTCAAGGGTGTCGACCTCGAGGTGCCGGCGGGCGCTGTCCATGCGATCATGGGGCCGAACGGGTCGGGCAAGTCGACGCTGTCCTATGTCCTGTCGGGCAAGGGTGGCTATGAGGTGACCGAGGGCAGCGCGACGCTTGAGGGCCGCGACCTGCTGGAGCTGTCGCCGGATGAGCGTGCCGCGGCCGGTCTGTTTCTCGCCTTCCAGTATCCGGTCGAGATTCCCGGCGTCGGCAACATGACCTTCCTGCGCACCGCGATGAACTCGCAACGCAAGGCGCGCGGCGAGGAAGAACTGAGCGCCGCCGACTTCCTCAAGCTGATCCGCGCCAAGGCCAAGGCGCTGAAGATCGACGCCGAGATGCTCAAGCGTCCGGTCAATGTCGGCTTCTCGGGCGGCGAGAAGAAGCGCAACGAGATCCTGCAGATGGCGATGCTGGAACCCAAGATGTGCATCCTCGACGAGACCGACTCGGGCCTTGACGTCGATGCGATGAAGCTGGTGTCCGAAGGCGTCAACGCGCTGCGTGACAAGGGCCGGGCGTTCCTGGTCATCACGCATTATCAGCGCCTGCTCGACCACATCAAACCCGACGTGGTGCACATCATGGCCGATGGCCGCATCGTCAAGTCGGGCGGCCCGGAACTGGCGCTCGAGGTCGAGAACCACGGCTATGCCGACATTCTTGCGGAGGCGGTGTGATGGCACTCGCTCAGCAAAAACCCGATGCGCTGGCGCAGCGTCTCGAGGGGCTCACGCTCCCCGAAGGCGGCGTCTGGATCACCGAGGCGCGCAAGTCCGCGCTGGCGCGGCTCAAGGCGATGGGTCTGCCGGGGCGGCGCGACGAATACTGGCGCTTCACCCGGCCCGACAGCCTGAACGCGCCCGATCCAGCGCCTGCCGCGAAGCTGGCGAATGGCGATGCCGTGCCGGTGTTTCACGCGATTGACCGGCTCAAGGTGGTCTTTGTCGACGGTGTGTTCGACCCGGCGCAATCCGACCCGCTCGAGATGGCCGGGATCGAGATCGAGCGTCTGGCCGATGCCGCCCAAGCCGACATCCACTGGGCGCGCGAGGTTTACGGCGTGCTCGAGACCAACGGTCAGACCCCGGTGGCGCGCCCCTTCGGCGTGCTCAACACGGCCTTTGCCACTGACGGCGTGGCGATCCGGGTGACGGGGCGCGCGGCGCGGCCAGTCAGCCTGATCTACCAGCATGAGAGCGAGACATCCGACGCGGTGCTGCACCATGTGGTCAAGCTCGAACCCGGCGCCGATCTGACGCTGCTCGAGGACGGGCCGGGGGCGGCGCGGTTCAACAAGGTGCTCGAGGTCGAGGTCGCCGACGGCGCCGCCTTCCACCATGTCCGCGCGCAGGGCCGCGACCATGAGCGTCAGGCGGTCACGCATATCTTCGCCCGTCTTGGCGAGAAATCGGTGTTCAAGAGCTTCACCCTCACGGTCAATGGCCGGCTGACGCGCAACGAATGTGTCATCGAGTTCCGTGGCAATGACGCGGTCGCGCATGTCGCGGGGGCGGCGATGGGCGACGGCGATTTCCACCATGACGACACCGTGTTCGTCACCCATGACGCGCTGCATTGCGAAAGCCGGCAGGTGTTCAAGAAGGTGCTGCGCAACGGTGCCGTCGGGGTGTTTCAGGGCAAGATCCTGGTCAAACCCGGCGCGCAGAAGACCGACGGCTATCAGAAGTCGCAGGCGCTGCTGCTGGACGAGGACGCGACGTTCCTGGTCAAGCCGGAGCTTGAGATCTATGCCGACGACGTTGCCTGTTCGCATGGCTCGACCTCGGGCGCGATCGACGAGGCCGCGCTGTTCTATCTGGGCTCGCGGGGTATTCCCGAGGAAATCGCGGCCGATCTTCTGGTGCTCGCCTTCCTTGCGGATGCGATCGAGGAGATCGAGGACGAGGACATCGCCGTCGACATCACCGGGCGGCTTGACGCCTGGCTCAAACGCCGACGGGGCTGATGTCGGTCGCCGGTGACATCCTGCGCGCCTACCGCGCGCCGCAGGCGGTGTTTCGCGCGCGGCTCGGTGAAGGCGTGCGGGAAGACCGGGCGCTGGTGGTGCTGATGGCGGCCTGCTGCCTGATCTTCGTGGCGCAATGGCCGCGTCTGCAACGCGAAGCCTTCGAGACCGGGGCGGACTTCCAGCCGCTGGTCGGCGGTGCGCTTCTGGCCTGGTTGTTCATCGTGCCGCTGGCGGCCTATGCGATCGGCACGCTCACCCACATGCTGATCCGGCCGTTCGGCGGGTCCGGGTCGGGCTATTCGGCGCGTTTCGCGCTGTTCTGGGCGCTGCTGGTCGCCAGCCCGCTATGGCTGCTCTGGGGGATGGTCGCCGGGCTGATCGGGCCGGGGGTGCAGCTCAATCTTGTCGGTGCCGTTGCGCTCACCGCCTTTCTGGTTCATTGGTCGCTCAACCTGTGGGTGGCGGAGCGGGCATGATCTTCGACTGGGGCACTCTTTTCGGCATGGCGCTGCAAACCGTGCCAGAGCCGCGCAAGGTCGCACGCGACCTTTTCGCGCTCGCCTATCCGCGCCCGGTGCTGTGGCAGGTGCTGGCGCTGATCCTGGTCGGCTCGGCCTTCATGGGCGTGATCTCGTCGATCCTGTTCCCGGTCGACCCCGAGATGATGGGGCCGCTTTTCGCCAGCCCCTGGATCCTGGCCGTCTCGGAGGCCTTGGCCTCGGTCCTCACGGTCTTCGCGATCTACGGGATCGGGCGGGCGGCCGGCGGCAAGGGGCGGTTCGAGGACGCGCTTCTGACCGTGATCTGGCTGCAATTCGTGCTCCTGATCGTCGAGATCGGGGTGCTGTTCCTGGGCGTATTCGCACCGACCATGGCGATGCTTCTGTGGCTGATGGGCGGCGTGATGGGGTTCTGGATCCTGACCCATTTCATCACCGAGATGCACGAGTTCCGCTCCGCCGGGATGGTCTTTGTCGGGATCATCCTCGCGATCTTCGGCATGGTCATCGTGCTGTCGGTGGTGCTGGCGATGCTCGGCGTCGGTGTGGCGACCAAACCTGGAGAGTTCTGATGTATGACGTGGACAAGGTGCGCGCGGATTTCCCGATTCTCGCGCGCGAGGTGAACGGACAGCCGCTGACCTATCTCGACAACGGCGCCTCGGCGCAGAAGCCCAAGGCGGTGATCGACGCGGTCCTGCGCGGCTATGGCCATGAATACGCCAATGTCCATCGTGGCTTGCACCATCTGTCCAACATCTCGACCGAGCGCTACGAGGCCGTGCGCGGCATCATCGCGCGGTTCCTCAACGCCGCCAGCGAGGATGAGATCATCCTGAACTCGGGCACCACCGAGGGCATCAACATGGTCGCCTATGCCTGGGCCGCGCCGCGCATGGTCGAGGGCGACGAGATCGTGCTGTCGACGATGGAGCATCACGCCAACATCGTGCCCTGGCACTTCCTGCGCGAACGGCAGGGCGTGCGGCTGGTCTGGGTCGATCCCGAGCCCGATGGCAGCCTTGACCCCGACAAGGTTCTGGCTGCGATCACGCCGCGCACCCGGCTGGTGGCGGTCACCCATTGCTCGAACGTGCTGGGGACGGTGGTGGACGTGAAAACCATCGTCGCGGGCGCGCATGACAAGGGCGTGCCGGTTCTGGTCGATGGCTCGCAGGGTGCGGTGCACATGAAGGTCGACATGCAGGACATCGGGGCGGATTTCTATCCCATCACCGGCCACAAGCTCTATGGCCCCTCCGGGTCCGGCGCGATCTATGTCAAGGCTGAGCGGATGGCCGAGATGCGGCCCTTCATGGGCGGCGGCGACATGATCCGCGACGTGACCAAGGACGCGGTCAGCTATGCCGATCCGCCGATGAAATTCGAAGCCGGCACCCCGGCGATCGTGCCGACCATCGGGCTGGGCGTGGCGCTGGAATACCTGATGGATCTGGGCATGGACAACGTCGCCGCCCACGAGGCGCGGCTGGCTTCCTATGCGCGCGAACGCTTCAAGGTGTTGAACTGGCTCCACATTCAGGGCGACGCGCCGGGCAAGGCGGCGATCTTCTCGATGACGGTCGAGGGTGGGGCGCATGCCCATGACATTTCCACGATCCTCGACAAGAAGGGCATCGCGGTCCGGGCCGGGCATCATTGCGCCCAGCCGTTGATGGAGCATCTTGGCGTGCCCGCCACCGCGCGCGCGAGCTTCGGGCTTTACAACACCGAGGCCGAGGTCGACCGGCTGATCGAAGGTCTGGAACTGTGCCACCGGCTGTTCGGCTGAGCTGAGCGCCGGGCAGGGGGCGGGGCAGGGCACTACTGCCCGTCCAGCAGAACCGTTCCGACCGGCGGTCCGTTCTCCCAGGTGCCCGACAATCCCTTTTCGCGCCCGAGCGCGAAGGCGGCGGCCATGAACACCGGATCGAACGGCAGATGCGGTTGGGCCGGGATCGCGCGGTCGATGCTGGCCAGCCGGAAACGCGCCCCGATCCGGCGCGAGAAATCTGCGATGGCGCCAACCCCGCGCGCCAGGTTGTATTTCTCCAGCGAGGCCAGCGCGCGCTCTGCCACGCGGATCGATTGTTGCGGGATGACCGCGAAACTCGGCGCGATCTCGGCGTTCACGATCGCACTGATCCTCGGGCATAGCCGGGCAAGCGACGGATCGGACCAGAGCGCATCGGGCACCAGGTAGATCTGGCTCATCACGCCGCCATCGGCGTGCAACTCGTCGAATTCGACCCCGTTGCCGGCGACCGCGATGCGCACCGGCGGCAGGATCGCCGGAATGCTGGCCGAGGCTTGCAGCAGATCGGCCATCAGCCGCACCCGGTCGGGCTGGCCCGAGGCCGCGATCGCGCCGAGATCCCAGACCACGTTGCGCTGTGCATCGAGATTGGCGGTGACGATCAACAGCCGCGCGCCCTGATCATGGCGCGCCGCGATCCGGTCGCAAAAGGCGTCATCGACATGGCCGTCGATCAATTCGCGCAAGGGGGCTGCGGGTATCGCGCTCTGGCCGAATACGCCGGACATCAGCGACCGGCTGCGGTTCAGCCGGTCGGTCGAGGCGCCGGTGAACACCCTGGCAAGCGCCGCATCGGCCTCGGGCCCGATAAAGGCGAAGGGCGCGATCAGCGCGCCGGCGCTGACCCCGGTCACCAGGTCGAACCGGGGCCGGTCGCCGCGTTCGCTCCACCCGCTCAGCACACCCGCGCCAAAGGCGCCGCCGGCCCCGCCTGACGACAACACCAGCCACTCGGCTGGCCTTGCCCCGTCGACACAGCCGGGCAGGAACACGTTGTGCCGGGCTGCGATCTCGTGGGCCGGCGCATCGACATAGAACCTGATATCGTCATAGCCCGGCACCCGCGCCGCCAACTGGTCGGCAAGCCCGTAGGGGATGCGCGGCGGCGTGTTTCGCCCGGCGATCAATGACAGCAGATACGGCAGCATCGCCCGGCGCGCCGCAGCCGCGGCCGCGACGGGAACGGCCTTTTCCGCCATTGATCCCTTGTCGCGCATCGAGAGACTCCCTCAACCTGGGTGAATGCCAATGCCGGGCGGCGCACCGAAGTTATGGTATCTAGCTGACATGATAGGCAAAGCTCCCCAACAGCACAAAGAGCGCGGCGATCAGAGCCAACAGCAGCATTTCCGCAAGGTCGATCTCGTCGGGCAGGCGGTCGGTGCTGTCGATGCGCTTGCGCGCATGGCGCATTCTGAACCATGCAATCACGATTACCGCCGCACCTGCACCCAGCATCACCCCGTCCGACCAGGCCGGCGACGGCGACGGGCCAAGCCGCGCCGCCGCCAGCCCAAAGCCGACAATCGCCACGGCGGTCCGCACCCAGGCCAGAAATGTGCGTTCGTTCGAGGCGTGGGTTTCGAAATTGATGATCATGTCACGCTCCTTGCCGCAACCACACCGGCGCCGCCTGCACCGGCCCGGCAGAAGGCACCTGTCTTGACACTAGGAACGTTGCGGCGTTTCGTAAACGCGCTGCGTGGAACACGAATGCGTGTGCCAACCGCCCGCATTTCAGCCGTCGGCGCGGATCAGCCCGAGGCCCCTGAGATAGATGCCGATGCCGCTTTCGAGCAGGTCCTCGGGCGGGAAGGGTGACTTGGTGCCGGGTGCGCCGCGCCCGAACAGCTCGACCACGCCATGCGCCAGCGCCCAGATATGGGCCGAGACCATGCGCGCCGGCGGGCGCTTGTCCTCGGGCAGTTGCGACATGAGATCGCCCGCAGCCTTCTCGATCACCCCGAGCGCCCGGCTGGCGACCAGCGACAATTCCGTGGTCCGGTTGATCGACACGCCGCTTTCGAACATCGCGACGTAGTGGCCGGGAAAACGCCGCGCGAAGGCCAGATAGGCGCGCCCCGTCGCCTCGAGCGAGGCCAGCGCCGAGGGTTGGCCCTTGGCATAGGCGTGTTCCATCAGGTCGGCGAAGACCTCGAAGCCCTGCCGCGCGGCCTCGGCGATGAGGTCCTCGCGTCCGGCGAAATGGCGGTAGACGGCGGCGGGCGTGACCCCGGCGACCTTGGCGGCCTCCGACAGGGTGAAGCCGGTCGGCCCCTTTTCCTCAATCAGTTCCAGTGCGGCATCGACCAGCGCCTGCCGCAGGTTGCCGTGGTGGTAGCCGCGTTTCTTGTCCCGTCCTACCATCGGGCGGCCCCGGTGGCGTGGCTGCGCGCCCTAGCCATGCCAGAGCTCCGGTCCGCCCGCGATCTTCGGGTCGGGCGCGTGGGCGACGGCCGGGGTCTTTCCGGCATAGTCGATCCCTGACAGCACGGATTCGATCGCCGCCAGCCGGGCGCGGTACTTGTCGTCGGCGCGGATCAAGGTCCAGGGGGCGTGCGGGCGGTGCGAGGCGGCGAAGGTCTCGCGGATCGCGTCGCTATAGGCGTCCCAGCGGCTCAGCCCCTCGACGTCGATCGACGACAGTTTCCACTGTTTCAGGGGATCGCGCTCGCGTTTCAGGAACCGGCGCAATTGTTCGGGTTGCGAGACGGTCAGCCAGATCTTGACGAAATGGATGCCCTCGTCGACCAGCATCTCCTCGAACTCGGGCAATTGCCGGAAGAACGCGGCGCGCTCGGCCTCGGTGCAGAAGCCGAAGACCTTTTCGACCACGCCGCGGTTATACCAGCTTCGGTCGAACAGCACGATCTCGCCCGCGGTGGGCAACTGGCGCACGTAGCGCTGGAAATACCATTCGCCCGCCTCGCGGTCCGAGGGTTTCGGCAGCGCCACGACGCGCGCCACGCGCGGGTTGAGGTTTTCGCGAAAGCGCTTGATCGCGCCGCCCTTGCCGGCGGCATCGCGGCCCTCGAACACCACCACGACACGCTTGCCGGTTGCCTTCACATCGGCCTGAAGCCGCACCAGTTCCAGTTGCAGCGCGTCCAGCCGGTCCTGGTAGTCGTCCTTCTTCATCCAGCGGTCATAGGGATAATCGTCTGTCAGGATGTCCCTGGCGTCACCCTCGGCGATGGCCCGGCGCACGGGGTCGGGTGCTGCCTCGGCGTAGTAGCGGGAAATGGCGCCGTCGAACGGAAGGGTCATCGCAATAGTGCCTCGCTGTGGTCGGGCCAGTATCGCTATTTGACACCGGCGCGCAATGCGGCCCGGTCGATCAGCTCGACGACCTTGGCCGTCTCGGCGTAGTGCGGCATGTGGCCGACGCCGGGCAGGCGGGTCAGGCGCGCGTTGGGCAGGGCCTCGGCCAGCGGCACGCTTTGCAGCTCTGACGGCAGGGTCTGGTCCTCGTCGCCATAGACGATCTCGACCGGCAAGTGGAGCGAGCCGTAGTGCTGGACCATCTCGGCAAGATGGCCGGGCAGGTCGCGCACCTGCTGGGTGCCGGCGCGGATGGTTTCCTGGCGCAACGCCAGATCGGCGCCGGACTCGCCGACAAAGCCCTGCGGCAGGCATTGCGGCGCGAAGACGCGGGATCGGGCGGTTTCGAGGTATCGCGGCGGGGTCAGCGCGGCGATCATCGGCACCGCCGTCTTGTTGCCGAGCGGGGTCGAGCTGATATGGTAATAGGCCGGCAATGAGCCGTCATAGGGCATCACCGCGCCCGACAGGAGCACCAGCGCCGCCGCCGCGTCGGGCGCGGCCAGTGCCCAGGCCAGCGCCACCGCGGCGCCGATGGAATGGCCCAGCACGATGGGCCGGTTCACCCCGAGCTTGCGCGCCGCCGCGCGCAGCAAGGCGGCCTGCTCTGCCGGGCTTTCTCCTCTGGTGTTGTCCGGCCCCTCATGGTCCTCGGATATACGGTCGGTATAGCCGTGGCCGGGCCGGTCGAAGGCGATCACGCGGTAGCGGCTGGTCAGGCACGGCGCCAACGCATTGACCGGATCGCGCAGGTTCGAGGCGCTGCCGTGGATCAGCACCAGGTCCGGGCCGCGGCCCTCGACCCAGACATGCACGTTGCGCCCGTTGACGCGGATGATGCGTCCGACGGGTGGCGTCGCGGTCTCGATCCGCACTTCACGCTCATCGGCGATCCGGCTGCAGCCGCCCAGCGCCAGCGCCGAAGCCGCCGCCAGACCGCCGAGGACATGGCGGCGGGTCGGACGCCCCTGCATCGGGACGAAGGGCGATCCGCGGTCGGTCATCAGCCGCGCCGGTCCTCGAACTCCTGCCCGATCCGGTCGATGTCGAACGGCGCGGTCAGATACATCTCGCTGATCCAGTTGGCAAAGAACAGGTGCGCATGGCTGCGCCAGCGGTTCAGCGGCGGCTGGCTCGGGTCGTCGTTCGGATAATAGTTCATCGGCACGTTGATCGGCACGCCCTTGGCGACGTCACGGTCGTATTCGTTCTTCAGCGTGTCCGAGTCGTATTCGAAATGGTTGAAGATATAGAGCGCGCGCTGGCCTGCGTCCTCGACCAGACAGGGGCCGGTCTCGGGCGAGCCCAGCAGCGTCACAAGGTCGGGGTCGGCGTCGATGTCGCTCTGGCGCACCTCGGTCCAGCGGCTGACAGGGATCACGAAATGGTCAGAGAAACCGCGCAGGAAGGGTGATTTCGGCTGGAGATTGCGTTGCGGAAAGCAGCCGAACGCCTTGTGGTCGAGCATCTGCTTGTCGATGCCGTGGAAGTGGTAGAGCATCGCCATGCCGCCCCAGCAGACGCCGAAGGTCGAGTGCACGTTGGTGCGCGTCCAGTCCATGATCTCGACCATCTCGTCCCAATAGGTCACCTCCTCGTAGGGCAGGTGCTCGATCGGGGCGCCGGTGATGATGAGGCCGTCGAACTTCTGGTCCTTCACCGCCTGAAACGGCTCGTAATGCTTGCCGATATGGGCCTGACTGGTGGTCTTGGAGATATGCTCGGTCGGGCGCACCAGCGTCAGCTCGACCTGAAGCGGCGAGGCGCCGATCAGCCGGGCGAACTGGGTCTCGGTCTCGATCTTCTTGGGCATCAGGTTCAGAAGCGCGATCCGCATCGGCCGGATGTTCTGGCGCGCCGCCTGATCCTCGCTCATCACCATCACGCCCTCGCTGTCGAGGACGTGAAAGGCGGGCAGCGTGGCGGGGATCTTGATTGGCATCGGATGTCCTTGATCGTGTTGGGAATAAATAGGTCCGGCGTCAGCGCGCCTCAAGGGCGCTGGCGATCAGCGCATCGAAATCGGCGGCGGTCCTGACGGTCGCGACATCGTCGGCGCAAACCTTCACGCCCCAGTTGCGCGCCATCGCGGCGTAACGCGGCTGACGATGCGCCAGCGCGCGGGCATAGGTGGCGCGCATGAAGTCGTCAGGGTCGACGCGGGCCTCGTCCACGCCCTTGTCGGCGAGGTAGTCGTCCCATGCCGCGTGCAGGAAATCCGGCTGGTAATACATCGGCTTTGGCGCGGCGGTGAAGCGGCGGATCAGTTCTTCGGTGTGGTCCTCGGACCCTTCGATCCAGACCAGGAGCAGATGCTGCGACAACTCGGTCAGCACCGCATCGTTCGGGTCGTCGGGGTCCACCACCTCGCAGATCGAGCCTGAGGAATCGCAGACGAAATTGTCATAGCCGTAAAGCGCGCGCGCCCGGTCGATGAAGCGGGTGGTATCGAGCATCGCCGCGACCTCGGCCGCGCGGTGCAACTCCTGCCGGCGCATGTATTCGGCAAAGGGCAGCCCACCCTTTTCCGGATCGCCGGGCTTGCCCAGATAGGTCGAAAGCGGCGCGAGGTTGTTGAAGGTGATGTTGGACGCGATGTAGATCGAATCCGACATCAGAAGGCGGCGCAGAAACGGGTTCTTCATCGCCTCGGCCTTGAAGTTGTCGACGATGTGCTCGCCCATGTAGCGGGTGCCGATGCGGTAATCGACCGAGTAGTGAAACCAGCCACCAGCGGCGCGCAACAGGTTGGACAGATGCGTCTTGCCCAGCCCCGACATGCCGAACAGGAGCACATGCTTGCCGCTGGCACCCTGCCAGTCCGCTGCGGTTTGGTAGATCATCGGGCTTCCCTCGTGACGCCCCCGTTTGGTAGCCAGCGGCGGGCGGAGGGTCAAACCCTATCGCGCCGCCGAAACAGCCGCCCGTCGATCACCACCAGCGCCAGCGCGATCAGCGCAAAGCCCGCGAAGGCGCGTGGCGGCAGGCTTTCGGCGCGCACGATCGCCCCCAGCGCCACCGCGACCGGCGCGACCAGCAGCGTGACCAGCAGCACGTTTCCGGACCCGGCCAGCGCCAGCACCCGGTAATAGATCAGATAGGCCAGCGCGGTGATGACGACCGCGTAATAGGCAACGGCGACGACCGCGGGCAGGGGCAGCGCCAGGGGCAGGGGGCCTTCGACGGCCCAGGACAGGGGCAGCATGATCAGGCTCGACCCGGTCAGCATGCCGACCGCCGCAACCTCGGGGCGCAGCCCGGCCAGCATCCCCCGCCCCCAGGCCCCGGCCAGGGCATAGGAGAAGGTCGAGGCCAGCATCGCAAGCTGCGCCAGCGAACGCGGATCGAACCGGGTCAGAGCGTCCAGCCCCATCGTCACCGCAACGCCGGCAAACCCGAGCGCCACACCGGTCAGCTTGCGCGCGGTCAGGCGTTCGTCGGCAAAGACGATGGCGGCGACCAGCACGCCGAACACGGCACCGCTGGCATTGAGGATGCCGGCAAGCCCCGATTCGATGCTCTGCTGCGCTGTGGCCTGAAGCCCGAAGGGCACCGCGTTGTTGAGCAGCCCCATGACCAGCAGCGCCGCCCAGACCCGCGGCGCGCGCGGCAAGGCGAACCCGCGCCACAACACATAGACCCAGAGAAACAGCGCCGCCCAGATCACCCGATGGGTCACGACATGGAGGGGCGTCATGCTGTCAAGCAATGTGCGCGTGGCCAGAAAGCTCCCGCCCCAGATCAGGGAGAGCAAGGCCATCAGCGCCCAGGCACGGGGAGAAACCGAGGTTTGGATCATGGCGATGATCTAGCCCTGCACGCAGGCAATGGCGACCCGAATTCTGCGCATTGGTGCCGCGGCCCCGGTCCCCGTGCGCCCCCGGTTTACTGAGCGAGTCGGAGCCGACCACGACGTCGCCACCGCCTTAGGCCAGCAGGTCGACTGAAACCTGCGATTGCAACCCGATCATGCCGAGAAACCCCCATAGCCCGGCGCGGACCGCGTTGCCCCAGAGCTTGACCGATCCGCTTGCGATCATGGTGACCGTGCCGCGTCTGCCGTAGACGGTAAACGCGCTCGAGGCGCAGGCCTTGGCCGGGGTCAGGCCCGCCCATGAAAAGCTCAGCCAACTGCGCCAGACGTGAAATCCTTCCGTCACCAGAACGAACTCCGGGCTGTCCTCAAGGAAGGGGACGGAAAACAGCGCGTTCTGCAGCGTCGATTGCGACAGGGTTTCGGCGGTTATGGCGGCCTCGGGAACTCCGGCGGCAATCGCGCGGGCCTGCATCAGCCCGCCGCCGGTCCTGCCGTCCCAGCCGCCGCCGGTGACATGCAGGCGCGGCGCGATGCCCCGGTGATAGAGCGACACCGCCGCGTCAAGGCGATCACGCGCGTCCGAATCAAGCCCGCTGTCGTCAAACCCGGCCCCCAACGCCACGATGGCATCGAACTGGCCGGTCACGCTGTCGCAGGCGGGCGAGAACAGCGCCGATCCCAGCGTGACCGCCATGCCGAGGACGAACGCAGCCAGAGCGACAATCGCGCCCCGCCGGATCACTCCCACTCGATCGTGCCCGGCGGTTTCGAGGTGATGTCATAGGTCACGCGGTTGATGCCCTTGACTTCGTTGATGATCCTTGTCGCGGTCTCGCCAAGGAATTCATGGCTGAACGGGTAGTAGTCCGCGGTCATCCCGTCCACGGACGTGACGGCGCGCAGCGCGCAGGCGAAATCGTAGGTCCGGCTGTCGCCCATGACGCCGACGGTGCGCACGGGCAGGATCGCGACGAAAGCCTGCCAGATCTCGTCATAAAGCCCGTGGCGGCGGATCTGGTCGATATAGACCGCGTCGGCCTTGCGCAGGATGTCGAGCTTCTCGCGGGTGATCTCGCCGGGGCAGCGGATCGCCAGACCGGGGCCGGGGAAGGGGTGGCGGCCGATGAAGCTGGCGGGCAGGCCAAGCTCATGCCCCAGCGCGCGCACCTCGTCCTTGAACAGCTCGCGCAGCGGCTCGACCAGTTTCAGCCCCATCTTCTCGGGCAGGCCGCCGACATTGTGGTGGCTCTTGATGGTGACGCTGGGCCCGCCGGCGAAACTGACGCTCTCGATCACGTCGGGGTAAAGCGTGCCTTGCGCCAGGAACTCGGCCCCGTCGATGCCGCTGGCGTATTTCTGGAACACGTCGATGAACAGCCGCCCGATGATCTTTCGCTTTTCCTCCGGGTCGCTGACGCCCTCAAGCTCACCCAGGAACAGATCGGCCTCGTCGGCGTGGATGAGCGGGATGTTGTAATGGTCGCGAAACATCGCGACGACCTCGTCGGCCTCGTTCTGACGCAATAGCCCGTGGTCGACGAAGACGCAGGTCAGGTTCTCGCCGATCGCCTCGTGGATCAGCACGGCGGCGACAGAGGAATCGACCCCGCCCGACAGCCCGCAGATCACCTTCTTGTCGCCCACCTGCTCACGGATCAGCCGGATCGCCTCGTCCTTGTAGGCGTCCATCGTCCAGTCGCCGGTGAAGCCTGCGAGCCGCACGAAGTTCTCGTAGAAGGTCTTGCCGTTCGGGGTGTGGTGCACCTCGGGGTGGAACTGCACCGCAAAGAAGCGGCGCTCGAGATCGGCGGTGATCGCGAAGGGCGCGTTGGGCGAGGTGCCGTAGACCTCGAACCCCGGCGCGATCGCCGAGACGTGGTCGCCGTGGCTCATCCAGACCTGTTCGCGGCCTTCGAGAAACCAGCCGAACAACAGGTCGATGTCGCCGTTTTTCGGCTCGACATAGGCCCGTCCGAACTCGGCGGTGCCATGGCCGCGCTCGACCTTGCCGCCGAGCATCTGCATCATCACCTGCTGGCCATAGCAGATCCCGAGGATCGGCACCCCAAGCGTGAAGACGCTTTGCGGCGGGCGCGGGCTGGCCGCGTCGATCACGCTGGCAGGACCGCCCGAGAGGATCACGGCCTTGGGCGCGAAGTCGGTCAGAAAGGCGTCCGTGACCTTCTGATAGGGGTGGATTTCGCAGAAGACGTTCAGCTCGCGCAGACGTCGCGCGATCAGTTGCGTCACCTGGCTGCCGAAGTCGATGATGAGAAGGCGATCATGCTGGGTCATGTCGGCTGATTAGGCCGCGCCCGCGCGGCTGGCAAGGCCAAAGGGGGGCTGTCGGCCCCCCACGCGCTCAAAACGGCAAGCCGTTTCGAACGCTCCCCCCGAAGGTATTTTGGAGCAAAGACGTTCAGGGGAAAGATGCACCCCCCGCAGCGGGCCGCGGGGCGGGCTACGGGGGGCGTCTTCGCTCACGGCCATCGGCTCCTCAGCCTGTACCGCAAGCCCATCCGATCACATCAACCTTAACAAATCGTTGCGTCTTTGCTCGCAAAATACCTTCGGGGGGATGTCCGGTTTGCTCGCAAACCGGACACGGGGGGCAGACAGCCCCCCGCCTCGGTGTCGTTTTCGCGCGCGAAGAGTCGCAATTCCGAGAGGGGCTGCAGCCGGGGCGGGCTATCACGAAAGACCCTTGTCGAGGAGGGCGCGCGATGAACGACGAAACCGGAACCCTTGAGGCCCCCCCACGCCGGGCGCGCGGCGGCGGCGGGGCTGCGCGCCGGGCCGAGCGCACACAGGTGCGTTTCGACACGGCACCGGTGATTGCACGGCGGATCCGGGATTTCGATCTGCTCGACGACGAGGCGCTCGAGATCATCGAGCGCAATGCCGAGACCGTGCTCGAGGAAATCGGCGTCAATTTCGTCGAGAACCCCGCAGCCCTCGCGCGCTGGCGCGAGGCCGGGGCGGATGTGCAGGGCGAGCGGGTGCATATCCCGCGCGGCCTTGCGCGCAAGCTCTGCGCCACGGCGCCTTCGAGTTTCACCCAGCACGCGCGCAACCCCGAGCGCTCGGTCGAGATCGGCGGGCGCAACCTGGTGCTCGCCCCGGTCTACGGCCCGCCCTTCGTGCGCGACGCGGCGGGCGGGCGGCGCTATGCCACGATGGCGGATTTTCGCGATTTCGTGCGTCTGGGGCAGATGTCGAAATGGCTGCACCATTCCGGCGGCACGGTCTGCGAGCCGACCGATGTCGCGGTCAACAAGCGTCACCTCGACATGCTGCTGGCGCATATGACGCTGTCGGACAAGCCGTTCATGGGGTCGGTCACCGAACCCAGCCGGGCGGCGGATTCGGTCGAGATGGCGAAGATCCTGTTCGGGGCGGACTTCGTCGACCAGAACGCCGTGATCACCAGCCTGATCAACATCAACTCACCGCTCACCTTCGACGCCACCATGATGGGGTCGCTCGAGGTCTATGCCTCGGCCAATCAGGCCACGATCGTCTCGCCCTTCATCGTCGGCGGCGCGATGGCGCCGGTCTCGATCATCGGCACGCTGACCCAGGTTCTGGCCGAGGTGCTGGCGGGCGTCGCCTACAGCCAGCTCGTGCGCCCTGGTGCGCCGGTGATCGCGGGGGCTTTCGTGACCTCGATCGACATGAACTCGGGCGCACCGACCTTCGGCACGCCGGAGGCCAGCCAGATCACCTATGGCGCCGGGCAACTGGTGCGCCGGCTGGGTCTGCCCTATCGCTCGGCGGGGGCCTTTACCGGGTCGAAACTGCCCGACGCCCAGGCCGGCTTCGAAAGCGCCAACAGCCTCAACATGGGGCTGCTCTCGGGCGTGAACTTCATGCTGCATGCCTGCGGCTGGCTCGAGGGCGGGCTGGTGGCGAGCTTCGAGAAATACGTGATGGACGCCGACCAGCTGGGTGCGCTGCACAAGATGGCCGCGGGCGTGCCGATCGACGAGACGGCACAGGCGATGGACGCGATCCGCGAGGTCGGGCCGGGCGGGCATTTCCTTGGCTGCGCCCATACGCAGGAGCATTTTCGCGATGCATTCTGGCGCTCGGAGCTGCTGGACTACAAGCCGTTCGAGACCTGGGACGAGGACGGCGCGCGCGATACCGAGGCGCTGGCGGGCGCGCGGGTTGCCAAACAGCTGGCCGACTACCGCGAGCCGGGCATGGATATCGCGGTGCGCGAGGCGCTCGAGGCCTATGTCGCCGACAAGAAGGCCTCGATGCCCGACGCCTTCGTCTGAACCGGGCATCACACGCCGGCAGGCGGAGTGACGCGCGGGATCAGCCTTGCCTCGGAGATCAGTGCGATCAGCACCTCGACATGGCGGGTTGCGGAATACCCGACCTCGCCTGCGCGCCGGTCGGCATCCATGCGGGTTTCCTCCTCGAAGAGCCGGTCGAACGCGGCGCGCGGCGCCGGCGGCGTCGTGCATCTTGTCAGCCGCTTCAGGTCGCGGTCGCGGTTGTAATCGGCAAGCCCGATGCGGGCGGCACGGATCAGAAGCCGGGGGCGGCGGAGAGCGGCGAGGCGGGTCATCACGTCGGTCATGCGGGGTCCTTTCGCTGAGTCCCGGACTTATCGCACAACCCCAGCGGGTGTTGCGTGAGGGCGGCACCCGGCGCGCGCTCGGTTGAAAACCCCTTTACCAATTCGGGACATACTGCCCATCAGAGCCGCGATTAACGTCCCGGTAACCATTTGGGCAGAAATATGGCACGAATAGAATCACCCTAGGGTTGTGCAGTGACCGATCGGGGGATCAGGAAGGGGACGCCATGGGGCCGGGGGGCGCGCATGGGAATGACAGGGATACGGGGCCGCTCTGGCTGCCCGACGCGATCCGCGCCTACCTCGCGCATACCGAGGGTGGCCAGCCGATCCGTGCGCTTGCGCGCCGGGCCGGATGCCATCCGTCGACGGTGCTCAGGCAGGTCCGGCGCACCGAAACCCTGCGTGACGATCCGCTTGTGGATACCGGACTCGACCGGCTGGGCCGGCTCTGGCGGCGCGGCAGGGGTCGGGCCGAAGATCACATCGACATGAAGGGGAACAGGATGTCGACAACCAGACCGATGATCGAGGCGGCGCCCGACGGGGCCGAGACCCTGCGGGTTTTGCGGGCGTTGACCGAGCCCGAAACGCTTCTGGTCATCGCCGCCGGTGTCGAGGATGCCGTGGTGGTGCATGATGCCGGTGGTGACAGGCCGGTGCGCCGGGCGGTGCTGACGCGGGCGCTGGCGGAGGAGCTTGCCTTGCGCGGCCTGATCGCGGGCCGCCAGACCGGGCGGATCGCGCGCTATTCGATCACCGCTGCCGGGCGCGCCGAGGTCGGGCGGCTGATGGCGGCGCGAGAATCACGCCGGATGTCCGAAGTCGGCGCTCATGACGACGCGCAGCCGGCAAGCAACGTCGCCCGGTTTCCCGATCGCGGCGCGAAGGGCAGGGCGGCGGCCACGATCCGTCCGGCGGGTGCCGACGCGCCCCTGCATGTGCTCGCCCGCCGCCGCCGCCCGGATGGCGCGCCCTATATCGGGCCCGAACTGGTCGCCGCGGCGCTCCGGTTTCGCGAGACATTCGAGATTGCGGCGCTGGACGCGGGCGTGACCCGTGACTGGGGCAGGCTGATCGCCGGGCGGATCGATGGTGGCACCGGGCCGAAGGCGGCAGGCGGCGGCGCGACTCGGCGGCTCGAGGCCGAACAGAGCCTCGCCGCCGCGATCCGCGCGCTGGGGCCGGAGCTTGCCGAAACGGCGATCATGGCGATCTGCGAGGAGAAGGGCATGGAGACGGTCGAGAAGGTGCTCGATTTTCCGGCACGCTCGGGCAAGATCGTGCTCCGGATCGCCCTCAATGTCCTGGCGCGGCATTATGGCGAACGGGGCAGGGACGGGTTCGACATGATCTACTGACCGCTGCAAGCGCAGGGTCAGTGATCGGGGCCGGTGCCGCGCGGCCTGATCAGGATGATGTCGAAATCGAGGCCCGGAAAGCTCGCGCGGATCTCGCGCCGCACAAGGCCCGGATCGGGAATATGTGCCGCCGCCGCCCGGTAGCGGCCGCGAAAACCGGCACCGGTCAGCGCATGGGCGAGGTCGAAACAGTCGAACGCCTCCGAGACCAGCGGCGAGAGCACCATGTCGGGAGCGAGGTTGGCAATGCTCGTGGCGCAGATCTGGTGAAACGGCAGAAACGTGAGGTCCGGGCTTGCATTGGCCAGTTCGGACGCGGCGGCATCACCGACGTTGCTGCACACCGCCAGACACCGCAGAGCCGTGCCGACATCCGCCGCGGGAGCGTCGTGCCGGTTGCCTGTTGTGCGCGCCAGAGCGTTTCGAACCGAACGCTGCATTCTTCACCTCGTCGATGCCGGACAAATTCGCCGAAGTCTGCTCGTGACACACTTATAAGGTGATTTTAAGGCAGCACAATCCCCGCTTGCGTGAGCCGCGCCCAACCGGATCATCCCGCTTTGAGCGTTGAATTTCGGCAACAGGGCGGGCGGTGAGATGGGTCCCGTAAAGGTCCGGAACATTCCATCTATTAGGCGCATAATCAGTATTATGTAATATCTATTACTGGTGAGACCCGCGCTGCACCGCGTACGCCACGGCAGGATTTGCTGCCCGATCATGCTCCGAGCCCTGTTGCGGTTGTTTGTGTCACGCCGAAGCCGTCAGGTCCACAACGTTGATACGTCGAGCCGGAGTAGCACACACGCGGCGGGCAAACCATTGCAACAACAGTGGCTTAGTCGCCGCCCCTGATGTGCGGTGCTTTTGACGGCGATCTGCCGGGCCACGGATACACCGCTGTCGCGCTTGACACGCCGCCGTTCGGGCGTGAACCTTTTTGCAAGGTTCATGTCGCAGAAAGACGTGGATGGGCCGGATGGACGGTAGTGAGTGCCGCGCATGGATGCGCCCGTGTATCGCGCATGCGTGGTTTGATCGGTGGTTTCGAGGGCGTCATGCTCGACTATTTCTCACGGCTTGCCGTGGCGGTATCGCAGGACGAGGTATGGCGTCTGCATTGCTTGAGGATGGCCGACTTCGGCTTTGACAGGCTGGTCTATGGCCACACGAGGTTGCGCGGCCCGGACGGGTTCGGCCACCCGCAAGATTCATTTTTCCTGTCAAATCTCGAACCTGCACTGACCCGGCGCTACGTCGATGACGGGTTGTTCCGGCATGACCCGGTGCTCGGCTGGGCGGCGGAAAACGTGGGTGCCCGCAGTTGGCGCGACGCCTTGAATGACGCCGCGATGAGTGGTGAGAAGTTGAAACAAAACAGGTCGTTGCACAGTCTTATGAATGTTGGCGCCGGATATTCCATCGCCTTCGCCACCGCGTCTCCGCACGCCGTTGGATACATGCACCTGGCCGCGCGCGCCGATCTGGACCAGAACGCGACCGAGGCGATCTGGGCACGCGATGGTCGTCAGATCGAGACGATGAACCACATGTTCAATCTCAAGCTGCTCACCCTGCCCCGGACGGACCACCTTGCTCAGTTGACCTTGCGTCAGCGCGAGGCGCTGGAATGGGTCGGAAACGGCAAGTCCTACCGCGAGATCGCGGCGATCATGGGGGTGACGCCGGCGACGGTGGAAAAGCACTTGCGTCTTGCGCGCACCAAACTCGGGGTCGAGACCACCGCCCAGGCGATCCTGAAAGCCGCGGCGCAGAACCAGATATTTTCGGGTTGAGCGATGCGCCCGCGTGCCTGTCGGGCGCTGACGGAGTCGGGGCGATGGTATGGGATACCCCACTTTGCGAGCATGGCGTTTTCCACGAAGATCGCCGGGTTCCGTGAGTGGTGGCCTTTGGCCGGGGAACGAGGGATGAGGTCCTGCGATTACGGGATACCTCATCCCGGCCACGGACATCGCTGCAAGGTCTCGATGCGTGGCCACCGGCGCGCCCGACCCGGCGCGACAGACGAAAACGGCGCCAACCTTGCAGGGTCGGCGCCGTGTGTTCCGGTTCGGTCGGGCGTTATACCGGTCGGAGCACCCTGCCCCGACGCCTGCCTCAGCCTTGCGCCGCTTTCGCAACTTCGGCGGCGAAGTCCTCGGATTTCTTCTCGATTCCCTCGCCGACCTCCATGCGCACGAAGCCGGTGATGACGGCTCCGGCCTCTTTCGCGGCGGCTTCGACGGTCAGATCGGGGTTGATGACGAAATCCTGGCCCAGAAGCGTGATTTCCGACAGGAACTTCTTCATCCGGCCCTCGATCATCTTCTCGATCACGGCCTCGGGCTTGCCCGATTCGCGAGCGATGTCGATCTGGATCTGGCGCTCTTTCTCGAGGATCTCGGGATCGAGATCGGCCTCGCCCAGCGACGCCGGGTTGGCGGCGGCGACGTGCATCGCGACCTGTTTGCCGAACGCCTCGTCACCGCCCTTGAGAGCGACCAGAACGCCGATCTTGCCCATGTTGTCGGCGGCGGCGTTGTGGATGTAGGCGGCCACGATCTCACCCTCGACCGACGCCATCCGGCGCAGGCTCAGGTTCTCGCCGATGGTGGCGATCTTGTCGGTGATGGTTTCGCTGACGGTCTTGCCACCGATATCGGCGGCGGCGAGTTCGTCCACATTGGACACGCCGGTCGCGGCAGCGGCGATGCTGGCGACCATCTTCTGGAACTCGGCGTTCTTGCCGACGAAATCGGTCTCTGAATTGACCTCGACGGCCACGCCCCGGCCGCCGGTGACGGCAACGGCGACCAGACCCTCGGCGGCGGTGCGCCCGGATTTCTTGGCGGCTTTGGCCAGACCCTTGGTGCGCAGCCAGTCGGTCGCGGCCTCCATGTCGCCATCGGTCTCGACCAGCGCCTTCTTGGCGTCCATCATGCCCGCGCCGGTCATTTCGCGGAGTTCTTTCACTTGTGCGGCGGTGATAGCCATATCGGCTCTCCTTCGGATGCAATGGGTCCGGGCGCGGAGAGCACCGCGCCCGGTATCAGATTGGTGACGGGCTCAGGCCTCGGCGGGCGTCTCGGCAACGGCGTCGGCGGCATCGGCGGCCAGCGCTTCCTCGACATTGCCGTCCTCGAGCGCGCCCAGATCGACACCGGCGGCGCCAAGCTGCGCCGACATGCCGTCAAGGGCAGCGCGCGCGGCCAGATCGCAATAGAGCGCGATGGCACGGGCGGCGTCGTCGTTGCCGGGGATGATGTAGTCGATGCCGTCGGGCGGGCAGTTGGTGTCGACCACGGCCACGACCGGGATGCCCAGCTTGCGGGCTTCGGCGATCGCGAGGTCTTCCTTGTTCACGTCGATCACGAACAGAAGATCCGGCACGCCGCCCATGTCGCGGATACCGCCCAGCGAGGCCTGCAGCTTGCCCTGCTCGCGCTCGATGCCCAGACGCTCTTTCTTGGTCAGGCCCTCGGCGCCGCTGGCGAGCTTCTCGTCGTATTCCTTCAGCCGCTTGATCGACTGCGAGACGGTCTGCCAGTTGGTCAGCGTGCCGCCCAGCCAGCGATGGTTCATGTAATACTGCGCCGATCTCTCGGCGGCGTCGGCGATCGGCTTTTGCGCCTGACGCTTGGTGCCGACAAAGAGGATGCGGCCGTTCTTGGCCACGGTCTCGCGGATCACGTTGAGCGCCGCGTCAAGCATCGGCACGGTCTGCGTCAGGTCGATGATGTGGATGCCGTTGCGGTCACCATAGATGTATTCGCCCATACGCGGGTTCCAGCGTTGGGTCTGGTGGCCGAAGTGAACGCCAGCTTCAAGCAGCTGACGCAGTGTGAATTCAGGGAGCGCCATGTCCATGTTCCTTTTCCGGTTTGCGCCTCGGCGGAGCCTCAAGGGCATATGCCCAACCGGCGGACCTGTGCGGGATGTCTCCCCGCAAGGCCCAAACCCCGCCTGTGAAGTGCGCGCGTCCTACGACGCTTCGGGGCCTATTGCAATGACAATCGAGTTCGTACACCGTTGGCGCGATCAGATTGGGGATATTGATGCTCACCACGTTTGTCCTGCCGGGCATTCTTTCGTATTTCATCGTTTTCTACGGAAAAAGAAGGGTTCACGGGTCCTATTGGCAGATCGCTTTGGTCTTTGCCGCGGTTTTGGCCACGACCGCAGTCATGGTTTTCCTTGGCCTCAGACTATCCGAAGGGATGGAGCCTGCGGAGCTTGAGGCAACGGTGTCAAGGTTCGCAGGGCGAGGCTTCTGGAGCAGCGTGATCGGAGGAACGATCGGCCTGGAACTCTGGTCGAGACGCAGTGAGTAGCGGCGCCAACATTCTCTGCATCGGGTCGGTCCTCTGGGACACCGTGGGGCGTGCGCCGGGGCCGATGAATTTCGGCGCCGACGTGCCGGGGCGGATCCGGCGCATTCCCGGCGGCGTCGCGCTCAACATCGCGATGGGGGTCAAGCGCTTCGGGATGCGGCCGGCGCTGATCTCGGCGGTCGGGCGCGACGCCGAGGGCGACGAGCTGATCGCCGCCTGTGGCGCGATGGGGCTGATCTGCGATTTCGTGCTGCGCGATGGCGGCCTGCCGACCGACCGCTACATGGCGATCGAGGACGCGAACGGGCTGGTCGCTGCGTTGGCCGACGCCCATACGCTCGAGGCGGCCGGGGCGCGCATTCTCGATCCGCTCGAGGATGGCCGGCTGGGGTCGCCCGAAGCGCCGCATCAGGGTCCGATCGCGCTTGACGGCAACCTGACCGAGGTTCTGCTGGCCGAGATCGCCGCGCGCCCGTCCTTTGCCGCCGCCGACCTTCGCGTCGCCCCCGCCAGCCCCGGCAAGGCGACGCGGTTGCGCCCGCTGATCGGCCACCCCGGCACCACCTTCTATGTCAATCTCGAAGAAGCCGGGCTGCTCCTTGGCACCGTGTTCACCAGCGCCGACCGCGGTGCCGAGGCGCTGGTCGCCGCCGGCTGCGCCACCGCGCTGGTGACGGACGGCGCGAAGGCCGTCGCCGAGGGTGGCGCAGCCGGGGTGATCACGGCATCGCCGCCAAAGGTGACGGTGGCCCGCATCACCGGCGCGGGCGACACCTTCATGGCGGCGCATATCGCGGCAGGGGCGCGCGGGCTGGGCCGCGAGGCGGCGCTGGATGCGGCCTTGCGGGCGGCGGCGACCTATGTTTCGGGTGCCGATCCGGTGTGACAGGGGCTTGACCCCGGCGCAAACTCTTGGCATCGCGTCTGCCTTCTGCCACGCTCAAACGCGCATCCTGACCTGAAACCGAGGAGCTTTCGATGTTCACCATTGCCCAATCCCCCGAGGTTGCCGACGCTCTGGCCACGGGGCGGCCCGTGGTGGCGCTGGAATCGACCATCATCACCCACGGGATGCCCTGGCCGCAGAACGTCGAGACTGCCCGCGCGGTCGAGGACGTGATCCGCGCCGAGGGTGCGACGCCCGCGACCATCGCGGTCATGAGCGGCAAGCTGCATGTCGGGCTGGCCGATGTCGAGCTTGACCGGCTGGCACGCGCGAAGAACGTCGCCAAGCTGTCGCGCGCCGATCTGGCCGCCTGCATCGCCACCGGCGGCACCGGCGCGACCACCGTGGCCTCGACCATGATCGCCGCGCACCTTGCGGGCATCCGGGTGTTCGCCACCGGCGGCATCGGGGGCGTGCATCGCGGGGCCGAAACCACATTCGACATTTCCGCCGACCTGCTGGAACTGGCGCGGACGCCGGTGACGGTGGTTGCCGCCGGGGCCAAGGCGATCCTCGATCTGCCGAAAACGCTCGAAGTGCTGGAAACCCATGGGGTGCCGGTGATCTCGGTCGGGCAGGACGCTTTTCCGGGCTTCTGGTTTCGCGATTCGGGGCTGAAAAGCCCGCTACGCATCGACGACCCCGCCGCGATCGCGCGCGCCGCCGAGATGCGCGCGGCAATGGGGCTTGCCGGCGGTCAGCTTGTCGCCAACCCGATCCCCGAGGCCGACGAGATCCCGCGCGAAGTGATGATGCCGGTGATCGAGGCGGCGCTGGCGGCAGCGGTCGAACAGGGGATCGCGGCCAAGGAGGTCACGCCCTTCCTGCTCGACCATATCTTTCAGGCGACCAAGGGTGCCTCGCTGACCGCCAATATCGCGCTGGTGATGAACAACGCCCGCCTCGCGGCCCGCATCGCGCTGGCCTTCGGGTCAACTCCCTGAGATCTAAAGAACCGGGGGCTTCCCATATTGCCGCCACCCATCTAAGTGCCTACATTCGCGCGGTAGGCGTGGACAGGGCGCATGGATCTCAAGAACCTCAACCAGTTGGCCGAGCCGCACCGCAAGCGGTATCGCCCCTTTGCCGGGGTCAGGAACAACTTTCTGGCCGGGCTTGTGGTGGTCCTGCCGATCGCGCTGACACTGTGGCTGATCTGGACCTTCGTGGGCTGGATCGACAGCTGGGTTCTGCCCTTCGTGCCAAGCGCCTATCACCCCGACGCGCTGATCAACCGCTATTTCGGCGAAGCGGGCTGGTTCAAGTGGCTGTTCGGCGAGGACGACGTCCACATCAACATCCGCGGCGTCGGTGTGGTGCTGTTTCTGATATTCACCGTTCTGGTCGGGTGGATCGCCAAGGGTCTGATCGGCCGCTCGATGCTGGGTTGGGCCGAGGGCATCGTCGACCGGATGCCGGTGGTGCGCTCGCTCTATAGCGGGGTCAAGCAGATCGCGGTGACGGTCTTTGCCCAGACGGAATCGAAATTCGACACGGCCTGCCTGATCGAATACCCGCGCAAGGGGATCTGGGCGCTGGGCTTCATCTCGACCAGCGCCAAGGGCGAAATCAACGACCGCATCCCGCTGGAAGAACCGCTGCTGTCGGTGTTCCTGCCGACCACGCCGAACCCGACGTCCGGGTTCCTGCTGTTCGTGCCGCGCCATTCGGTGATCGAGCTCGACATGACGGTCGAGGACGCGGCCAAGCTGGTGATCTCGGCGGGCCTTGTCTATCCGAACGGCAAGGATCCGACCAAGGCGCCCGGCAAGCCGCTTGAACCGCCAGCCGACACACCCCTGCCCGAAGACGCATGATCGCGGCCGGGCTGACCGGGTTTCTCACCGGCTTTTCGCTGATCCTGGCCATCGGCGCGCAAAACGCCTTCGTGCTGCGCCAGGGGCTGATCGGCCAGCACGTCTTCTGGCTGGCGCTGTTTTGCGCCGTGTCGGACGCCTTGCTGATCGCGGCGGGTGTGGCCGGGTTCGGCGCGCTGACCGCCGCCCTGCCCGCGCTGCCTCTGGTGATGAGCCTTGGCGGGGCTGCTTTCCTCATCGTCTATGGCGTCACCCGGCTGATCGCGGCCTGGCGCGGCGGGCATCGGCTGGAGGCGACGGGCGGCGGGCGCGGGCTGTGGCCGACGCTGGGGATCGCGGCGGCGTTCACCTGGCTGAACCCGCATGTCTATCTCGACACGCTCGGGCTGATCGGGGCGGTGTCGACCGGATTCGCGGCGATGCCCGACAAGGCGGCGTTCGGCGTCGGCGCGGTGGCTGCGTCCTTCGTGTTCTTCTTCGGCCTCGCCTATGGCGCGCGGCTGATCGCGCCGGTGATGCGCTCGGCCCGCGCCTGGCAGGTGCTCGACGGGCTGATCGGGGTCGCGATGCTGGCCATCGCGGCCAAGCTCATTCTCGGGGTGTTGTGATGGTCGGGCGGGATCGTGGCCAAAAAAAAGACGCCAGCACGAAGCTGGCGTCAAGTCATTGAGGCAGGTTTCATACAGGCAAGAAACCTATCGAGCAGTGCAGCCTTTATAATCCTTCCGTCGCGTCTGTCCAAGCTAAAAGTTTGAAAAGCCACGCTCCCGGCTCTAGTCTCGGGCCGAACGAAACAAGGCGCGCAGAGGATTGTCCCGATTATGGCACCAGAGTTTTTCCCTCGAATCATCACCAAAACCCGCGCATTCCTTGGTGTGGCGGCGGTTTTCACCGCGCTGGCGGCACCCTCGGCGATGGCCGAACCGATGCACGGGATCGCGATGTATGGCGACCCGGCGCTGCCCCCCGATTTCACCGCCCTGCCCCATGTGAACCCCGATGCGCCCAAGGGTGGACGAATCGTGTTTGCCGAATCGGGCAGTTACGATTCGCTGCAACCGGTGATCCGCAAGGGCAGCGCGCCCTGGCAGTTGCGCTTCATGCTGTTCGAATCGCTGATGGGCCGAAGCTATGACGAACCGTTCACGCTTTACGGTCTGCTGGCCGAAACCATCGAGACGCCGCCGGACCGCAGCTGGGTCGAGTTCACCCTGCGCGAGGAGGCACGGTTCTCGGACGGAAGCCCGGTGACGGTCGAGGACGTGATGTGGTCCTACGAGGTGCTCGCCACACAGGGCCACCCACGCTATGCGGCGGCCTGGGACAATGTCGCGAGCATGGAGCAGACCGGCCCGCGTTCGGTCAGGTTCACCTTCAGCGAGGAAGACCGCGAATTGCCGCTGATCATGGGGCTGCGCCCGATCCTGAAGAAGGCGCAGTGGGAGGGCGTGGATTTCGAGGAATCGGGCATTGCCGTGATCCCGATCGGCTCGTCCCCCTACGTGATCGAGGATTTCGAGACCGGTCGCCACCTGACGCTGCGCCGCAACCCCGATTACTGGGGCCGCGACGTGCCCTTCATGCAGGGTCAGGCCAATTTCGACGAGATCCGGTTCGACTATTACGGCGACGGCGATGTGGTGTTCGAAGCCTTCAAGGCCGGCGAAGCCTCGACCTACCGCGAGACCAACGCGGCGAAATGGGCGACGCAATACACCTTTCCCGCAGTCGAGCGCGGCGACGTCGTGCTGTCGGACATCCCGCACCAGCGCCCGACCGGCATGAACGGGCTGGTGATGAACACCCGCAGCCCGGTGTTTCAGGACTGGCGGGTGCGCGAGGCGATGATCCGCGCGTTCAACTTCGAGTTCATCAACCAGACCATGAACGGCGGCACCCTGCCCCGGATCGAGAGCTATTTCGACAACTCGGTGCTGGGGATGGCGGTCGGTGAGCCTGCCGAGGGTCTGGTGGCCGAGTTGCTGGCGCCCTTCGCGGGCGAACTGCTGCCCGGCACGCTGGAGGGCTATACCCTGCCGGTCGCCGATGGCAGCGAGCGCAACCGCGCCGGCATCGCCGCAGCGCTCGACCTGATGGAAGAAGCCGGGTGGACGGTGCAGAACGGGGTGATGGCGGATGAAGGGGGCAAACCCTTCACCTTCGAGATCGTCGTCAGCCAGAACGCCACCGAAAGCCGCCAGATCATCGAGATCTATACGGCTGCATTGGGCCGGATGGGGATCACGCCGAGGATCACCGCGCTGGATTCAGCGGCCTATACCGAGCGCACCAAGGGGTTCGACTTCGACATGATGCCCTATCTCTGGGGCCTGTCGCTGAGCCCCGGCAACGAGCAGAAGCTCTATTGGGGCAGCGAGCGCGCCGACGAGGAAGGCTCGCGCAACCGGATGGGGGTGAAGAGCCCCGCGGTCGATGCGATGATCGACGCGATCCTGACCTCCGAGAGTCAGGAGGAATTCCGCGCCGCGACCAAGGCGCTTGACCGGCTGTTGACGGCGGGGCGCTATGTGATCCCGATCTGGTATTCCAACGTCGCCCATATCGCGCATGTGAAGGAGCTGCATTACCCCGAGCGCCTGCCGATGTATGGCGACTGGATCGGGTTCCAGCCCGAAGTGTGGTGGTGGGAGGAATGAGGGATCGACCCGGCTGACGCCGGGCCGATCCGCCGGGGGCTTTGCCCCCGGACCCCCAGAGTATTTTCCCAAGATGAAATGGCGGCACGATGTCGGTCTTTGAACGCTATCTGACCCTGTGGGTCGCACTTTGCATCGTGGCCGGGGTCTTTCTGGGCAATCTCGTTCCCGGTCTCTTCGCCGGCCTCGCGGCGTTGGAGATCGCGCGGGTGAACCTGGTCGTCGCGGTGCTGATCTGGGTGATGATCTATCCGATGATGGTTCAGATCGACTTTGCCGCGATCCGCGATGTCGGGCGGCGGCCGAAGGGGCTGGCGCTGACGCTGGTGGTGAACTGGCTGATCAAGCCCTTCACGATGGCCGCACTGGGCTGGCTGTTCTTTCGGGTGCTGTTCGCCGATTGGGTCGATCCCGAGACGGCGGGCGAATACATCGCCGGGATGATCCTCTTGGGCGTCGCGCCCTGCACCGCGATGGTGTTCGTCTGGAGCCAGCTTGTCCGGGGCGATCCGGCCTATACGCTGGTGCAGGTGTCGGTGAACGACGTGATCATGGTGTTCGCCTTCGCGCCGATTGCCGCCTTCCTTCTGGGGGTCAGCGACGTGGTCGTGCCGTGGCAGACGCTGGTCCTGTCGGTGGGGTTGTTCGTGGCGCTGCCGCTGGTCGTGGGGGTGTTGACGCGACGCAGGCTGGCGCGCTCGGGCGAGGCGGCGGTTGCGGGGTTCGTGGCGCGGTTGAAGCCGTGGTCGGTGGTCGGGTTGCTGGCGACGGTGGTGTTGCTGTTCGGCTTTCAGGCCGGGAAGATCCTGGCACAACCCCTGGTGATCGTGATGATCGCGGTGCCGCTCCTGATCCAGACCTACGGCATCTTCGCCATCGCCTATGGCGCGGCGCGCGCGATGCGGCTGCCGCACAACATCGCCGCCCCGGCCTGCATGATCGGCACGTCGAATTTCTTCGAACTCGCGGTGGCGGTGGCGATCTCGCTGTTCGGGCTGAATTCCGGCGCGGCGCTGGCGACGGTGGTGGGCGTGCTGGTCGAGGTGCCGGTGATGCTGTCGCTGGTCGGTTTCGCCAACCGCACGCGGCACTGGTTCCCGGCCTAGTCGCCGCCCGGCAGCAAGAGCGAGGCGTCGCCGTAGCTGAAGAAGCGATAGCGCGCGTCGATGGCGTGGGCATAGACCTCGCGCATCCGCCCGAGCCCCATCAGCGCCGAGACCAGCATCATCAGCGTCGATTTCGGCAGGTGGAAGTTCGTCATCAGCGCGTCGGTGATCTGGAAGGTATAGCCGGGGCGGATGAAGATGTCGGTCGGGCCGCGCCAGGGCGCGATCTGGCCGGGGCCGGTGGCGGCGCTTTCGATCAGGCGCAGCGCGGTGGTGCCGACCGGGATGATGCGGTGGCCGGCGGATCTGGTCGCATTGATCTCGTCGGCGGCCTGTTGGGTCACCTCGCCCCATTCGGCGTGCATCCTGTGGCCTGACAGGTCGTCGGTCTTGACCGGCAGGAACGTGCCCGCGCCGACATGCAGCGTGACATGGGTGGTTTCGATGCCCCTTGCTGCCAGCGCGGCGAGAAGCGCGTCGTCGAAGTGGAGCGAGGCGGTCGGCGCGGCGACCGCGCCGGGGTTTTCGGCCCAAACCGTCTGGTAGTCGGTGCGGTCACGCTCGTCGGCGCGGCGCTTGGCCTCGATATAGGGTGGCAGCGGCATCTGGCCGGCCTCGGCCAGTGCGGCGTCGAAATCGCTGCCGGTGAGGTTGAAGGCGATCAGCGCCTGCCCTTCGTCCTTCGCGATCAGGCTGGCCGACAGGCGGTCGGAAAAGGCGATCTCCTCACCTTCGCGAAGCTTGCGCAGCGGCTTGACCAGCGCGCGCCAGCGGCCTTCGGGTGCGGGCTCGAGCAGCGTGACCTCGATACCTGCGACAGCCTCGCCCCGGCGGCGATGGCCGCGCAGGCGGGCCGGGATCACGCGGGTGTCGTTCAGGACCAGCCGGTCGCCGGGGCGCAGGATGTCGGGCAGGTCGGTGACGATCCGGTCGGCAATCGCGTCAGGCGTCGCCACCAGCAGCCGCGCCGAGGAGCGTGGCCGTGCCGGGCGGGTGGCGATCAGGTCGTCGGGAAGGTCGAAGTCGTAATCCGACAGCCTTGCGCCTTCGGGCGCAGTGCCTGTCATCTGCCCGGCACTTGCGGCGGCGGGCGGCGGAAGATCTCGCGAAACGCACCCGGCGTCAGGATCGACAGCGGGTTGATCGACACGGCCGGTCCATCATAGGGCCCCTTGAGGGTGAAGTTGAACCCGATCAGCCCCTCGCCGTCACGCGGGCTGAACAGCCGCCCGAGCGCGTTGACGAAATAGAACGGCGACAGCACGCCCTGCATGTCCATCTGCTTGGTCACGAGGTTGTAGTAGCCGTCGAGCGAGATGCCCATCGACACCCCTACCGCCGATGCGCGGTAGAGCGTCACCGCATCGGGCGTCAGGCGGAACCGCCCCTCGACCGAGGAAAAACCGATGCCGTCGCCGTTCAGCTGATCGAGCAGCCCGACCACCGAGACCGCCGACAGCAGCGAGGCCATGGTCGGGGCGTTGACGATCCTCGTGTCGGTGATGGTGAACTCGCCCTCGTAGTTGCCGTCGCCCGCGACCGGGGCCAGCACCAGCTCGAGGTTGCCGCCGCGCGCGGTGTCGAACACCCCCGCCCCGCGCAGGACGCTGCCGGCATCCGCCGACTGGATGCGGAAGGCGAGCCCCTGCGGCGTCGGCGCGACGCTGCCGCGAAGCGCCGCGCCCTCCGGAACCTGTCCGGTAAAGGTGCCGCGCATTCCGTCCGACAGGTCGAGATCGGCGTCCACCCCGACCAGCTGAATGCCTTCGGAGACGGTCAGCCGGTCAAGCCCCTGAATGATGAGCGGCTGGCGCGGGCCCGGCGCGCCACGTCCACTGCCGCCGCCGCCGCCAAGGGTGGCCTCGCGCAGGTCGATGCTGCCGCCGGTGACGCGGATCACCATGGGGGCCGCGCCACGGCCCTCGAGCACGATCGGCGCGTCGAGCCAGCGTCCGACCTGGACCCGGCTGAAGCGCGCCTCGCCGATGCCGCCGCCCTCGGCGGTGGTGATCTGGCCCTTGGCCTCGAGGCCCGGCGCGCTGAGGCTGATCGCCTCGATCTCGGTCCGCGCGCCGAGGATCGCCTCGAGCTCGAGCGAACCGGTGCGCGCGGGTGGTTTCGACCAGCCCAGGTCCGGCAGTGCCAGCGTCAGCCCGGCAAGGTCCGAGCGCAGCGTCAGGCGCGGATAGGCGCCGCTGAAGTCGATCTCGAACTGGCCGCGCCCCTCGCCGGCGAGCATGCCGGCCGGCAGGCCGACGCCGAACTCGGCCAGGGAACGCGGGTTGATCTCCACGGTGCCGGCGACCCCGCTCGCCGCATCGGCCACGTCAAGCGGCAGCCGCCAGGTGCCGGAGGCACGCGCCTGCCCGATCGAGACCGGGCCGGTGATCTCGACCGCCTGATTGGTCGCGACCAGGTCGAGCCGGTCGGCCAGCAACAGCTTGTCGGGGACCAGCATGTCGCTGCGCACATTGGTCAGCTCGCCGGTGATCGAGTATCCGGGGTCGATCTGCTCGAGCGGGTCCTGCTTCCACGGGAAGGTGATGCGCCCGCCGATCCGTGCCGTGCCGCGCGCCACCTCGGGGCCAAGAGTGGTGCCCTCGAAGATCGTGAAGGGTTCGAGCGACAGCAGCGACAGCGCGCCGCGGATCGGGCCCTTCATCTCGAGGTTCAGCACGTCATATCCGGCGGAGCCGGATTCGTTCAACGCCAGGAAGCTCGACCCCGAGACATCCATGGTCCGGCCATCGGGCGCGACGATCGAGCCGCTCTCGACCACAGTGGTCATGCCGCGCGGCTCCTGCACCAGATAGCCAAGCTCGATCGTGACGTCGGGCAGCGTCGCCAGCGGGCGCACCACGGTGTCGCGGATGGTATAGACCCCGTTCATGGTGATTTTCTCTGCAGGCTCCTTGCGCCAGGCGATCCGGGCGTCGAGCGCCTCGCCCGCCAGCACGTTCCTCGCGACCCAGTCGCGGGTGTGCGGGCTTTCCCCGAGCGGCCAGAGCGCCAGAACGTCCTCGCGGCTTGCATGGTCGACCTCGCTGTCGAGCGTGATGCGCCAGCCTTCCCGGCGCGCCTCGACCGTGCCCGACGTGACGAACTTGCTGTCGCCACGAAACGCGACCGCCTGGCCGATATCGATGGTGAACGGGTCGAGCCGGAGGCGGATATCGGCCATGCCGCGGTCGATGATCAGCGGCGCCTCGAACATGCCCGGCGGGTTCAGCCGCGCCTGGCTCAACTCGACCTGCCCGACCATGCTGCCGGGCCAGCCGCCGCGGAAATCCGACAGGTAGACATGGCCCTTGGCGTCGGCAGTGCCGACCTCGGAGGCGACCGATGCGCCGAGGAAGTCGATGCGCTGGGCGGCCGGGTCATAGTCGATATAGACATTGGCGCCCTCGAACAGCGCCGGTTTCGCACCCGCGATCGGTGACAGCGCGCCCTCGCCGATCTCGAGCGTGCCGACCAGTTCGGAAATCGCGCCGGTGTCCGAGATCGCGGTGCGAAGCGCGCCCGAGATCGGCGCGTCGATCACCGACAGGAAGGCCAGCGCCGGCGATTGCGCGGCGATGTCCGGCGCGGCGGCGTTGTCGAACCGGGCCGAGATCGACGCCTCCGACCCCTCCTTGGCCGAGCGGATCGAAAACTCGGTGCTTGCAAGCTCTTCGGTCTGGTTGAAGACGTCGAAATTCACCACCGTCTCGACCAGCGTGTCGGTCTGGGTGATCATCATGTGGCCATCCGTGACCTGCCAGAGCCGGCCGGTGCGCGCGTCCTCGATGGTGATGGTCAGGTTCGAGGCCTCGACCCGTTCGGACCCTGCCAGAAGTCCGTCGATGAACACCCGGTCGACGCTGTCGATCAAGGTCGCCAGATCGCCGGTCATGCCGCCCTGCTGGCCAAGGCTGAGCGCGAGCGAGCCGTCCGCGAAGCGGCGAAGCGTCATCTGCGCGCCGCGCAGGTTGACCACCGTCGGTTCCAGATGTCCCTGAAGCGCCGCGATCAGGCGAAACCCGCCCTCGACCCGGTTCAGTTGCGCGAGGTCAAGCCCGGTCGCGTCCTTGATGCCGACGTCGATCAGGCGAAGCTGCGGTCGGCCACGCGGGGTCACGCCGAACTGCACCTGCCGGAGCGTGAAACTGCCCTGTTTCACCGCCGCGTTCATCCGCTCGAGCACCTTCACCGCCACCCAGTCGGGCAAGGCGATCACCCGGCCGGTCAGTGACATCGAGGCCAGCACCAGAAACACCGAGGTGAACAGGATCAGGACCAGCGTCCACACCCCCAGATGCCAGTGCAGCCGGCGGATGCGCGGCCGCTTGCCCGTCCAATTGTCCGGGGGCAAGCGCGTTGGCGTCTCGGTCGGGGTGGTTTCGGTCATCTGTCCAGCGCTTGAAGACGGGTTCACATTCTCACGTTGGCCCCATAAAACATGGATTTACGGGATCACCGAAAGGAAGTGAAGCGATGACTGCCCAAGCCCTTCGTGTCGGCGCCAAAGCGCCCGACTTCACCCTGCCCCGCGATGGCGGCGGCAGCGTCACCCTGTCGGCGCTGCGCGGTGCCCCGGTGGTCCTGTTCTTCTACCCCAAGGCCAACACGCCGGGCTGCACCACCGAGGCGCGCGATTTCACCGCCCTGCTGCCCGAGTTCGAGGCCGCCGGAGCGAAGGTGCTGGGCATCTCCAAGGACAGCGTGAAGAAACAGGAAAACTTCGTCGCAAAACAAGAGCTTGCGATGCCGATCCTGTCCGATGCCGAGGGCGATGTCTGCGAGCGCTATGGCGTCTGGGCCGAGAAGTCGATGTATGGCAAGACCTTCATGGGGATCGTGCGCACCACCGTCCTGATCGCCGCCGACGGCACCGTCGCGCGGGTCTGGGACAAGGTAAAGGTCGCAGGCCACGCGGATGAGGTGCTCGACGCCGTGCGGGCGCTCTGAGGTATAAAACGCTGGGATAATTGGCGGGTGCAGGGCTTGCGCGACCCCGCCGAAGCGCGCCCGTATCGGCGGAAACTCGCCACCTGCGACAATCCAAGCCTAGGAAATCAGGTCAATATTGTTGCCTTGGGCGTGTGCAGCGGTTAATCCACCCCAAGCGCGCGCTGGTCTGGGGAGGCTCTGCGCGCAGGGATGGGACATCGGGACAACGTTTTGGTACGAAAACTCGCCTACCAGCTTAACCACAAGCTTCAACGCCGCTTTCCGGAGCAACGGCTCTTTCTTCGGTCAGAGGACGGAACGCGCTTCATCATTCTGAGCCCCGTGACCCAGTTGGTCGGGTGGATCGGAAGCGCGGCCTTCATTTCATGGGCGATCATCGCGACGGCGGTGCTGTTGATGGACTCGATCGGGTCCGGCAACGTGCGCGACCGGGCGATGCGCGAACAGCAACTGTATGAACACCGGCTGCAGGTTCTGGCCAGCGAGCGTGACACCCGCGCCGCCGAGGCCGCCGCGGCGCAGGAACGTTTCAACCTGGCGCTGGCGCAGATCTCGAACATGCAGTCCGAGCTCCTGTTGTCCGAAGACCACCGCCGCGAGCTTGAAACCGGCGTCGACGTGATCCAGGCCACCCTCCGGCGCACCATGAAAGAGCGCGACGAGGCCCGCGGGCTGGTCGATACCATGGTCGCCGAAGCCAATGGCGAGGCTGTCGACGGCACCTCCACCCGCCCTGCCGACCTTGGCAAGACGGTCGGGTTCCTGCTGGCCGCGCTCGATGACACCGCGGCGGAACGCGACATCGCGCTGGCCGCGGCGGCGGAAACCACGGATTTTGCCGAGAACCTGATCTTCGACCAGCGCCTGCGCGACGAGCGCAACGACCAGATCTTCCGTCAGCTCGAGGATGCGGTGGCCGTGTCGCTCGAACCGCTCGACCAGATGTTCAGCGCGGTCGGATTGTCGTCCGAAAGCCTCCTGGAAACCGTGCGGCGCGGCTATTCCGGTCAGGGCGGGCCGCTGATGCCGCTGATCCTGTCGACCAAGGGCGAAGAGATTGACGCCGACTCGCTGCGCGCCAACGAGATCCTGGGCGAGCTTGACCGGATGAACCTCTACCGCATCGCCGCCGAGAAACTGCCGTTCGGGATGCCGGTAAAAAGCTCGTTCCGCTATACGTCCGGCTTTGGCACCCGCTGGGGCCGTCTCCACGCGGGCACCGACATGGCTGGCCCGGTCGGCACGCCGATCTATGCCACCGCCGACGGGGTGGTGATCCATGCAGGCTGGCTTTCGGGCTATGGCCGCCTGATCAAGATCCAGCACGAGTTCGGCATCGAAACCCGCTATGGGCACCTTTCAGCCATCAAGGTCACGGTTGGTCAAAGGGTCTCGCGCGGCGACCGGATAGGTGATATGGGAAATTCCGGCAGGTCCACTGGATCTCACCTGCATTATGAGGTGCGGGTAAACGGGAACCCCACCAACCCAATGACATACATCAAGGCAGCACGAAATGTTTTCTAAGAGCAGGATCAACGAACCGGGGCCGAAACAAGCCGGTGAAAACGAAACCAAATCCGCAACAGAGGCCCCCAGACCCTCCATGTCCAGTTCCATTCCCGTCCCGTCCGGCGCATCCAAGCCCAAGCCGCCCGCATCGACCCTGTCCGCCGACCTCGTGATGAAGGGCAACCTGAAATCGACCGGCGACATCGTGATCGAAGGCACCGTCGAGGGCGACATCCGCGCCCACATGCTGACGGTTGGCGAAACCGCCACCGTGAAGGGCGAGATCGTCGCCGACGACGTCGTGGTCAACGGCCGCGTCATCGGCCGGGTGCGTGGGCTCAAGGTGCGCCTGACCTCGTCGGCGCGGGTCGAGGGCGACATCGTCCACAAGACCATCGCGATCGAAAGCGGTGCGCATTTCGAAGGCTCGGTCCAGCGTCAGGAAGACCCGCTGAACTCGACCTCGAAAAAGCCGGTTCCGACCGGCCAGCCGCAACCGCAGCCACAGCCGCAGGCGCAGCGCACGCAACAGCCGGCCCCGGCACCCAAGCCGAGCGCCTGATCCTCCGGCACTGCCGGACAAGACAAGGCCGCCCACCGGGCGGCCTTTTGCTTTGGTGTGACAGGGTCCTACGCGTCAAAGCTCATGCTGCGGCGATACAGATGCCAGGTCGCGTGGCCCAGCACCGGCAGGACCAGGAACAGGCCCAGGAAGAACGGCAGCATCGCCACCAGCATCAGGACCGAGATGATCAGCCCCCAGGCGATCATCGGCAACGGATTGGCCAGCACCAGTTGGAACGAGGCGATCATCGCGGTGATGAAATCAAGCTCGCGGTCCAGAAGCAGCGGCAGGCTGGCGACGGTCAGCGAGAACAGGAGGAACGCCAGAACGGCGCCCACCGCGGTTCCGACCGCCAGCATGGTCAGCCCGTTGCGGGTCAGGAGCGTATCCTGCCAGTTGGTCAGGATGTTGGTCATCGGCTCCAGCCCCATGAACAGGGCAAAGACCAGGTGGGCCACGAACACCCAGAACATGAAGACCATGATGATGACCATCGCGATCGAGGGAAACTGGCGGTCCTTCTGGCGGAAAATCACCCCCAGAACGCCCGCCCAGTCGAGCGGCTCGCCTGCCTCGAGCCGGCGGCTGACCTCGTAGAGGCCGACCGCGAGGAACGGTGCCAGCAGCGGAAATCCGAGTGCCACCGGAATGATCCAGTAGCTCTGGTCGAGCGCGTCGAGCTGAAGGTAGATCAGGATGCCGCCAGCCACATAGAAACTGGCGAAGAACAGGCCGAAGGCGGGTGCGCGGGCAAAGTCGCGCAGGCCGGCCTTCAGCGCGGCGGCAATATCGTCAAGGCCCACGCGTCCGAGTCTCGGCGGTGGCGAAGGCGCAATCTGGGTTGCGTCGGTCATGGAACTCCCTGCGGTGAAGTGGTGATCTTGTTGCGCAGGGTCAGTGTTGCGACATTGTGTCGCGGCGTCAAGCAGGTGAGGCGAGGTTCAGCCGCCCTGCCCCAGTTTTGCCAGCCGTGCCTGCCGCAACCGGTTGAAATCGTCGCCGGCGTGGTAGGACGAGCGGGTCAGCGGCGTCGCCGAAACCATCAGGAACCCCTTGCCGTAGGCCGCGCCCTCGTAGGCCTTGAACTCGTCCGGGGTCACGAAGCGGTCGACGACATGGTGCTTGGGTGTCGGTTGCAGATACTGGCCGATGGTCAGGAAATCTATGTCAGCCGCGCGCATGTCGTCCATCACCTGCATCACGCCCTGCCGATCCTCGCCCAACCCGACCATGATGCCGGATTTGGTGAACATCGCCGGATCAAGCTCCTTGACCCGCTGGAGCAGGCGCAGCGAGTGGAAATAGCGCGCGCCGGGGCGCACCGACGGATAGAGGCCGGGCACGGTTTCGAGGTTGTGGTTGAACACGTCCGGCCGGGCCGCAACGACGACTTCCAGCGCCTCGGGCGCGCATTTCAGGAAATCCGGCGTCAGGATCTCGATTGTCGTCTCCGGCGCGTGGCGGCGGATCGCGCGGATCGTCATGGCGAAATGCTCGGCCCCGCCATCCTCGAGGTCGTCACGGTCGACCGAGGTGATGACGACGTGCTTCAGGCCCAGTTTCTTCACCGCATCGGCTACCCGCCCCGGCTCGAACGCGTCGAGCGCATTGGGCTTGCCGGTCGCGACGTTGCAGAAGGTGCAGCCACGGGTGCAGATCTCGCCCATGATCATCATGGTGGCGTGGCCCGCGCTCCAGCATTCGCCGACATTGGGGCAGCCTGCCTCTTCGCAGACCGTGGACAGCTTGTTGTCGCGCAGGATCTTGTGCGTCTCGGCATAGCCCTTGCCACCCGGCGCGCGGACGCGAATCCATGACGGCTTTTTCGGCTGGGCATTGTCGGGGCGGTGCGCCTTTTCGGGGTGGCGCTGTTCGGGCAGTTTGAGATCGCGCATGGCTGTCCTCCGTTAGCGGTTCCTTATACCTTTTCGCCGGCCGATGTCACCGCCAATCCCGACATCCCGGCATGCGCCGGCCGCATGGCGGGATGCGTCATCGCATGGCATTGTGTCCTGTCTGGAATTGTTCTAAGTGGCCGGTGGCGCCCGGACTGCCCGGCCGCATTGTTCAAAGTTCCACCAAAGGGGGTTTCCCATGCAAGCAGGTGTCCGCGTCCCCGACGTGACCTTCAAGACCCGTGTCCGCGATGAAAGCATCGGCGGCGACAATCCTTTCCGCTGGCAGGACATGACCAGCGACGATTATTTCAAGGGCAAGCGCGTGGTGCTGTTCTCGCTGCCCGGCGCGTTCACTCCGACCTGTTCGACCTATCAGCTTCCGGGCTTTGAGAAGGGCGCACCGGAGTTCCGCGACCTCGGCATCGACGAGATCTATTGCATGTCGGTCAACGACAGTTTCGTGATGAACAAATGGGCCCAGGGCCAGGGCATCGAGAACGTCAAGGTGATCCCCGATGGTTCGGGCGAGTTCACCCGCCGGTTGGGGATGCTGGTCGACAAGTCGAACCTCGGGTTCGGCCCGCGCTCATGGCGCTATGCGGCGGTGATCAACGACGGTGTGATCGAGGCGTGGTTCGAAGAGCCGGGCCGCTGCGACAACCACCCCGAAGACCCCTATGGCGAAAGCTCGCCGGAAACGGTGCTCGACTATCTCAAGAAGCTCAAAAAGGCGGCCTGAGCCGGCCACGCCAGAAGACGACAAAGGCCGCCCGGATGGGGCGGCCTTTTCGATTTCGGCAGTCGCGTGGCTCTATTCGCCCACGTCTGATACCGCCTCGCCCTGCGCTTCCTCGACCTTCGGCTTGGGCTTGCTGCGCGGCTTGCGGGTGGCGGTTCGTTTCGGCTTCATCTCGGGCGTCTCGACGAGGCCGCTATCGGCGTGGTCGGGCGCATCGCCGACAACATCATCGGAGTCCGGGATGTCGCGCTGACGCGGCGGCTCGTCGGTGGCGCGGCCATTGCTGCGGGTATCGTCGCGCGGCGGGTTCGGCTGATCCGACTGGTCCTGCGGGTCGCGCTGTCTGGGCTGCCGGTCGCGGCTCTGCTGTTCGGCCTGCAGCCGCTTTTCATCGGCGTCACGCTGGGCCTCGGCCTGCAGACGGACATAGTGTTCGGCGTGCTGCATGAAGTTCTCGGCCGCCACGCGGTCATTGCCGAGGGCTGCATCACGCGACAACTGGGTATACTTGTCGATGATCTGCTGCGGCGTGCCGCGCACCTTGCCCTCGGGTCCTGACGAATCGAACACGCGGTTGAGGTTGTTTGCCGGCGAGCGGCCACGGCTCGTCTTGCCGCGCGAACGTGATTTGGGTGATCTCATAAGCTCTTGGTTCCAGCCTTGGTTCTGGCTTCTACGGACCGGCACGCGCGCTGCGCGATCTGATAATTACGGTTCCGTCTTTATGGCATGTTGCAACAGGCAATCCTTGACTGCACGCTGTCGCTGGACCCGACTAACCACGCCGTTCGGTCCGTGACAAGCGAAATCCGCGTAAATGCGCGACTTTTTGCGGCAAAGGTGCCTGAAACACGCGCTGAACCGGCGAAAATCGGCCGCCGGCCCGCCCGATCAGGCAAGAGTGCCGCAGACCACACGGTCGCGCCGGTCGTAATCGGGGCGCACATGGACCTTCTCGAACCCCGCCCTCTTGAACAGGGCCGCCACCTTGTTGCCCTGACGCGCGCCGATCTCGACGACCAGCCGGCCGCCCGGCGTCAGGTGCGCCCCGGCCCCGTCGGTGATCGTGCGATACGCCGCAAAACCGTCGCCGCCCGGCGTCAGCGCCATTGCCGGGTCGTGGTCGAGGACTTCGGGCGACAGCAGCGCCAACTCCCTGGCCGCGATATAGGGCGGGTTCGACACGATCAGGTCGAACCTGCCCTCGACCGCCGCGAACCAGTCGCTTTCGACAAGGCTGATCCGGTCGGCGACGCCATGCGCCTCGGCATTGGCGCGCGCGACGGCGAGGGCGGCGGGCGACAGGTCGGTTGCCACCGCCGTCGCGTCCGGCCACTCGGCCAGCAGCGTGATCGCGATGATGCCGGACCCGGTGCCGAGATCGAGCAACCGCGCCGGTGCCGGTCCTTCCAGCGCCACGGCAATCAGGATCTCGGTCTCCGGGCGCGGGTCGAGCACGTCGGCGGTGATGCGGAACGCCCGGTCCCAGAACAGCCTTCGCCCGACGATGCGCGAGACGGGTTCGCGCGACAGCCGGCGGGCGACGAGCACGTCGAACATCGCCTTTTCGGCGCCGGTCAATGCGCGGTCAGGCTCGAGCGACAGCCGCATCCGCTCGATCCCCAGCGCTTCGGCAAGCAGGATACGGGCGTCGTGCCCTGCCCCGACGACGCCCGCCGCCTCAAGCCGTTCAGTCGCCCGCGCCAGCGCGGACGCGATGGTCACGCCTCGATCTCCGCCAGCATCTGCGCCTGATCGTGTTCGGTCAGCGCCTCGACGATCTCGTCCAGATCGCCCGCCATGACCTGATCGAGCTTGTAGAGCGTCAGCCCGATACGGTGGTCGGTCAGGCGGCCTTGCGGAAAGTTGTAGGTGCGGATGCGTTCCGACCGGTCGCCCGATCCGACCTGGCTCTTGCGGCTGGCGGCGCGTTCATCGTGCACGCGCTGGCGCTCAAGATCGAACAGCCGGGCCTTGAGGACCTGCATCGCGATCTCGCGGTTGCGGTGCTGGCTTTTTTCGGAGCTTGTCACCACGATGCCAGAAGGCAGGTGGGTGATACGCACGGCTGAGTCGGTGGTGTTGACGTGCTGGCCGCCCGCGCCGGATGCGCGCATCGTGTCGATGCGGATGTCGCCGGGGTCGATCTGGATATCGACGTCCTCGGCCTCGGGCAGCACCGCGACGGTGGCGGCCGAGGTATGGATGCGCCCGCCCGACTCGGTTTCCGGCACACGCTGCACCCGGTGCACGCCGCTTTCGTATTTCAGCCGGGCAAAGACACCCTCGCCCTTGATATGCGCCACCAGTTCCTTGATGCCGCCCAACTCGGTCGTCTGTTCCTCGATGATCTCGAAGCTCCAGCCCCGCGCCTCGGAGTAGCGTTGATACATCCGGAGCAGATCGCCCGCGAACAGCGCCGCCTCCTCGCCGCCGGTGCCGGGGCGGATCTCCATGATCGCCGGGCGTGCATCGGCCGCGTCCTTGGGCAAGAGCACCAGCCGCATCGCGCGTTCCGCCTCGGGCAGGCGCGCGCGCAGGGCCGGAAGCTCATCCTCCGCCAGCGCCTTCATCTCGGGGTCGGCCAGCATCGCCTCGGTCTCGTCCAGCTCGCGGATCAGGAGCCGATAGTTTTCGATCTGTTCGACCACGGGTTTCAGGCTGGAGTATTCGCGCCCGATACGCGCGATGTCCTCGCCCGACAGGCCTTGCGACATCTTCGCCTCCAGATACTGAAAGCGCTCGGTGATCGCGGCGAGTTTGTCCATTGGAACCATGACGTCTCGTCGCGCATCGGCGGGATTTGGTCAAGTCCCGCGCTGGGTGTATAGTGGCGTCATGCGCGCAATGCTCTGGATATTTGCCTGTCTCGCCTCGCCCACGCTGGCCGACGTCACCGGTCCCGGTGGCAAGGTGATCGACTGCTACTGCACCGACTCGACCGGAGGGCGCGTCGAACTTGGCGAGGAAATCTGCCTGTTCGTCGATGGCCGCGCCTTCATCGCGCGCTGCGAGATGAGCCTGAACAACCCGATGTGGCGTGATACCGGGCGCTCCTGCATTTCAAGCGCCCTGATCCGCCGCCTCAAGGCGCTCGAGCCAGCGCGCGACGCGGGCGGCGTTGACGCCAAGGTCTGAGCCACCGAAGACCAGATGCGCGTGGATATGCAGGTTGGTTTCGTCCGCCCAGATCACGCTGATGTCGGGAAACCCCCAGAAAAGCGTGCGGGTGACGAAGGCCGCGGGGTCGTCGTCAGCCCCGATCCGCCGGGTGCGCGGCGTGTCGGCGGCGATGGCAAGCAAACGGGCGAAGGCATCGGGCGCGAGATCGGCCAGCGGGACCACCTGCTTCACACCGCCCGCCAGCGGATACAGGCCAGGTTCCATCGGGCCGGGCTTGGCGGTCAGCCGGTCAGCGGGCAATGGCGCGAGCCGGATATAGGCCTGCGCCAGCGCGATCAGCAGCAGCACGGCGATCAGCAGTTTCACAAGCATCTTGGCCCTTTCCGGCGTGTCCCTATACTCATGATACTGCCCAGATACTCCAAAGGATCAATCCCATGCGCCGAATCATCACCCTTGCCCTGACGCTTTCCTTGCCCGCCCTGGCCAATGCCACGCCCTATGACGGGGTGTTCCGGCCCAACTACGACTTCGCCGAAAGCTGGGATTGCACCTCGATCGGCATGGACGGCGGCGCGGTGGCGGTCGAGGGCGACAAGCTGCACGGGGTCGAGAACACCTGCACCCTGACCGACCCGGTCGAGGTTCGCGGCATGAACGCCACGCTCTATGACGCCGAATGCGCCGCGGAGGGCGAGACGGCAGCGGAACGGGTGATGCTGATGGCGCATGAATACGGCATCTACGTGATCCGCAACGGGTTCGTGTCGGACTGGCTCAGGTGTGAATAGCGCGTCAGCGCCGCGTCCAGCCCCAGAGCGACAGGATTTCCACCGCCACATGCGCCCCGGCAATAGCGGTTGCGCCTGATGTGTCGAACGGCGGCGACACCTCGACCACGTCGCCGCCCACCAGGTTGACGCCGGCGATGCCGCGCAGGATCGCCGCCGCCTGCGCCGAGGTCAGCCCGCCCCAGACCGGCGTGCCGGTGCCCGGCGCGTAGGCCGGGTCGAGCGCGTCGATGTCGAAGGTCAGGTAGGCCGGGCCACAGCCCACAACCTCCTTGATGCGCGCCGCCACCAGGTCGGAGCCGAGCCGGTGCACCTCGGGCGCGTCGATGATGGCGATGCCGAGTGGGTCGTCATTCGTGGTGCGGATACCGATCTGGATCGAGTGGGCGACGTCGATCAGCCCTTCCTTCACCGCCTTGTAGACAAAGGTGCCGTGGTCGATCCGGGCGGGGTCGTCGTCTTGCCAGCTGTCGGTGTGGGCGTCGAACTGGATCAGCGCGACGGCCCCGTGCTTCTTCGCATGTGCGCGCAGGATCGGCAGGGTGATCGAATGGTCGCCCCCCAGCGTCACCACGGCGCAATCCTGCGCGAGGATGCCCGCGACATGCGCCTCGAGCGCCGCCGGAAACCCCGCCACATCGGCATAGTCGAACGCCAGATCGCCGTAATCCGCGATGCCGAACGCGCTCATCACGTCATAGCCCCAGCCATAGGGCGCATCCGGGCTTTGCAGCGCCGAGGCTTCGCGGATCGCGCGCGGGCCAAGCCTTGTGCCGGGGCGGTTGGTGACGGACTGGTCGAACGGCACCCCGGTCACGGCGATGTCGGCATCCGTCAGGTCCTTGGTCAGGGTCCGGCGCAAAAAGCTGGTGACGCCGCCGAAAGTGTTCTCGAAACTCGGGCCTTTCAGCCCCTTGCGGGTGATCGCGGTGTCGACCTGGGTTTTCGCGTCTTCGAGCGCCATCTTTTGTCCTTCCGGGGCGGTGAGCTTGCTGAAAAGCCTTGCCTAAAGCGGTTGCGTGGTTTCGACAAGCCGCGCGAAAAAGCTGGCGCCGACCGGGGCCACGTCGTCGTTGAAATCGTAGTCCGGGTGGTGCAGCCCGGCGCTTTCGCCTTGGCCGAGGAACAGGTAGGCGCCCGGCCGCGCGTTGAGCATATAGGCGAAATCCTCGGCCCCCATCTCGCGCCCCTGTTCGGTGGTCACGCTGTCCGCGCCGGATATCTCGCGGGCGACACGCGCAGCCTTCTCGACCTGGGTGGCGTGGTTCACCGTCGGCGGATAGCCGCGCTCATAGTCCAGCTCCGCGGTCACCGCGAAACTCGCCGCCTGTCCGGCCACGATCTCGGCCATGCGCCGTTCCACCATGTCGCGCACTTCGGGCTCGAAGGTGCGCACCGTGCCGCCGACAAAGGCGGTATCCGGGATGACGTTGTCGGCGCTGCCCGCGTGGATCTGCGTGACCGAGACGACAAGATCCTGACGCGCGTCGTGGTTGCGGCTGACGATGGTCTGGATCGTCTGGGCGATGCCGATGGCGGCGATCACCGGGTCGGCGGTGTCCTGCGGATAGGCGCCATGCCCGCCGCGGCCCTTGATCTCGATGCGGAAGGTATCGACCGCCGCCATGATCGGCCCGACCTGGGTGAAGAACGCGCCCACCGGCTCGTCGGGAAGGTTGTGCAGCGCATAGACCTCGGAAATCCCGAATCGGTCCATGATGCCCTCCTCGACCATGATCCGGGCGCCGCCGATGGCCTCTTCGGCGGGCTGGAAGATCAGCGCGACGCGGCCCTTGAACCGGCGCGTCTCGGCCAGATAGCGCGCCGCCCCCAGCAGCATCGTGGTGTGGCCGTCATGGCCGCAGGCATGCATCCGCCCCGGTATGGTCGAGGCATGGGCAACCCCGGTGGTCTCGTCCATCGGCAGCGCGTCCATGTCGGCGCGCAGGCCGATGGTCGGCCCCTCGCCCTGCCCCGCGATGATCGCGACGATGCCGCTCTGCGCGATGCCCTCGTGAATCTCATCGACGCCGAACTCGCGCAGACGCGCCGCGACGAAGGCCGCCGTCTGATGGCAATCCAGCGCCAGTTCCGGGTTCGCGTGCAGCCAGTGGCGCCAGGTTTTCATGTCGGGGGCAAAATCGGCGATGCGGTTGATGACGGGCATGGGGTTGTGACTTTCGCGCGGGTTTTCTATCCCGGTGAGAGTTTCCCAAACCCAAGGCAAGCGCAATGGCGAAAACCCCCGACGATCTGGTGCATGACCCGCAGGGCGGGATGCCGCGGCTGGTGGAAATCATGCGCCGGCTGCGTGACCGCGAAACCGGCTGTCCCTGGGACATCGAGCAGACCTTCGCCACCATCGCGCCCTATACGATCGAGGAAGCCTATGAGGTCGCCGACGCGATCGAGCGCGAGGCCTGGGACGAGTTGAAGGGCGAGCTGGGCGATCTTCTGTTCCAGTCGGTCTTCCACGCCCAGATGGCCGAGGAGGCCGGGCTGTTCAGTTTCGACGAAGTCGCCGACACCATGTCCGACAAGATGGTCGCGCGCCATCCGCATGTGTTTGGCGGTGAGTTCCGCGACAAGTCTGCCGATCAGCAGGTCGCGGACTGGGAGACGATCAAGGCGGCGGAACGCGCCGGCAAGCGGCTGGACGGGGTGCTTGACGGTGTGGCGGTGGGATTGCCGGCGCTGATGCGCGCGGTGAAGCTGCAAAAACGCGCAGCACGGGTGGGGTTTGACTGGCCGGATGTCGGCCAGGTGCTCGACAAGGTGGCCGAGGAAGCGCGCGAGGTGGTCGAGGCGCACGATACGCTCACCCCCGAGGCGCTGAGCGAGGAATTCGGCGATCTGTTGTTCGTGCTGGCCAATGTCGCGCGCCATCTCGACGTCGACCCCGAAGCGGCGCTGCGCCACGCCAACGCCAAGTTCATCCGCCGCTTCGAAGGGATTGAACGGCGGCTGGCGGCGATGGGCAAGCGGCCAGAGGAGTCCGACCTCGCGGAAATGGACGCGCTGTGGGACGCCGAGAAGGCAGCAGAGCGCGCCAACTAGGGCGGTTCAGGCCGAGGCGTGGGCGCTTTCGGCCTCGACCAGAAGCGCCTTCAGCCCGTCCTCGGTGAGGTAGTTGAAATCGTCGGCCAGCGCGTCGGCGACGAACCTGGCCGCGCGCGGACCGGTCTCGATGCCGGTCGCCTTCTGGAACTGCTGGATCTTGCGACCGGCCCGGAACGCGGTGTCGGAGGTTGCGGTGAAGCTCTGGATATAGGACGAAAAGCCGGGGTCCGACACGAACGGGAAACGCCGGCCGGAGTTGATGTGGGAAAAGCCGAAGACGTTCTTCGGGCTCGGCCCGGCGGTGTAATAGGCATAGCCCGCGCCGGTCAGGTTGCGATACATCGGGTGCAGTTGCGGGCCTTTGTCGTCGCGGTAAAGCATCAGCCCGCGCGGGAAGGTCACGATCATCCGGTCGCGCAGCACCGGCAGCCAGCGGCGCAACCGGGCGATATAGTGGCGCGACATGCCATCGTCGTCGTCGCACCGAAACTGCAACAGCCCCTGCCCCGTGACCTTGGGGTCCGACACATAGGGGCGCAGGACCTGCGCCAGTCTGGTCGAGTCCGAGAACACCAGTTCGATCTGGGGAATGTCGGCGCAGGCAGCGCGCAGGCGGGTCTGGTAAGGCTCGGGCATCGTGGTCGATGTGACCACGACAAGGCGGAAATCCTTGTCGGTCTGGGCGCGGATGCCGGGCAGCATCAGGGATTCAAAGAGGTGAAACCGCGTCTCCATCCGCTCGGGCGCATAGAGTCTGCGGAACGCCTCCTCCTGATCGGTATAGTCGATCTTGGTGTCGCTCGGTCCGAAGAACGAGAACCGGCAAAAGCCGAGGATTGTCGCGCCCATGATGTCCGTGCCTGCCTCATCGGTTTCGTTGGCAAAAGCCTACAGGAGCGCCGCGCCTTCGCAAATGCCCGAAATCGCGCGCATGGGATGGTGTTGCCGATCTGCGGACTTGACCTGAGTAAAAGAGTCGGATTTAAACATCGCGAACGGACCCTCAGGAGAAAATGATGACCAAGACCCTTCCGCTCGTTGCCCTTCTGGCTGCATCGACCGCCCTGCCCGCGCTTGCTGACGTCAACGTCTATTCCTACCGCCAGCCCGAGCTGATCCAGCCGCTGGTCGATGCCTTCACCGCCGAAACCGGCATCGCGGTCAATGTCGCCTTTCTGAAGGAAGGGTTGACCGAACGGCTTCTGGCCGAGGGCAAGCGCACCCCCGCCGACGTGATCCTGACCGCCGATGTCCAGCACCTTGCCGACGCGGTGGCAGCGGGCGTCACCCAGGCGGTCGACAGCGAGGTGCTCAACGCCAATGTGCCGGCGGAGTTTCGCGACCCCGACAACCACTGGTTCGGGCTGACCGCGCGGGCGCGGATCGTCTATACCTCGAACGAGCGCGTCGCCGATGGCGAGGTAACGACCTACGAAGACCTGACCGATCCGAAATGGCAGGGACGCATCTGCACCCGCTCGGGGACACATGCCTACAACACCGCGCTGACCGCGGCGATGATCGCGCATCACGATGAGGCCTATGCGAAGGAATGGCTGGCCGGGATCAAGGCCAATCTCGCGAAGAAACCGCAGGGCGGCGACCGCGAGCAGGTCAAGTCGATCTGGGCCGGCGAATGTGACATCGCGCTGGGCAACACCTATTACATGGGCAAGATGCTCGAGGACGACGAACAGCGCGCCTGGGCGGAAAGCGTGCATATCGTGTTTCCGGTGTTCGAGGGTGGCGGCACGCATGTGAACATCTCGGGCGTGGCGATGACGGCCTATGCGCCGAACCCGGACGACGCGCTCAAGTTCATGGAATACCTGACCTCGCCGGCGGCGCAGGCGATCTATGCGGCGGCGAACTACGAATATCCGGTCTCGACCGAGGTTTCCCCGTCCGATGTGGTCGCGGGCTGGGGCAGCTTCACCCCGGACAATGTCGATCTGATGGACCTGTCGCACCTGCGCGCCCAAGCGCTGAAACTGGCGCAAGAGGTCGATTTCGACGGCTGACGTTCTCCTGTCCCGGCCCGACGGGTCGGGACACCCAAGGGGGAAGCGACCCGGGGACAGCGTCCCAGTCTCCGGGTCGCAACCCGCTGTCACACCTCGCAGATTTCCCGGATACGGTCGGCCTGGGCCTCGACCATGCGCTTGCCCTCGGCGATCGCCTCGGCGCCGCGATAAAGCTCGAGCACCGTCAGGTCGGTGAAACCGGCGTTGAGCAGGATATCGGGCGGCTCGCCCGCCATGCGGGTGCGCGCGATGGTGTCGGTCATCACGTCGATGGCGGCGCTCAGCACGTCGAAATATCCCGGCTTTGCCCCCGGCCGCGCGCCGTTCGGGTCGATCCCGAGGACATCGTGCAGCCCTTCGGGCACCATCGAGGCGATCCAGGGGTTGCGCGGTTTGGGCTCTTTCGGGCGCCAGATCCGCCCGCGCTCCTTGGCGTTGGGGTTGACGGCGATCAGCACCTCGGCCCCCATCGCGCGCAAGGGCGAGACCGGCACCGGGTTGGTCAGCCCACCATCGAGCAGCCAGCGGTTTTCATAGTTGAGCGGGCTCATCACCCCCGGAATACCGACCGAGGCGCGCACCGCCGGATAGGTCGGCCCGCGGTCGAGCCAGATCTCGCGCCCGGTCTGCATGTCGGTGGCGACGGCGGTGAAGGGCAGGTCCAGTTCCTCGATCTGGTCGGGCAGTCCGATCTCCTTCAGCATGACCTCGATCTGGCGCGCCTCGACCAGCCCGCCCGAGCGCAGGGACACATCCATCAGCTTGAGAAAGCCCGGCGTCGTCAGCCCCCTGACCCAGTCTTCCAGCGCATCGAGCCTGCCACCCGCGCAGGCCGCCCCGACCAGTGCGCCGATGGAGGTGCCCGCCACCACGTCCGGGCGCACGCCAAGTGCCTCAAGCGCCCGGATCACGCCGATATGGCACCAGCCGCGCGCGCCGCCCGAGCCGAGGGCAAGGCCGATGATCGGGCGTTTGCGCATGGTGCTGTCTCCGTCGGGCTGATGTCGGCGCTATGGTGATCCCTGGGCGCGGTCCCGGTCAAGGGCGCGCGCCAGCAGCGTGTCGACATCGGCGCTCATCGGCAGGGTTCCCGCCATGACCTCGGCGACCGGAAACCAGCGCGCATCGGCGGCGTCGTCGGCGGCGACCGGCTCGCCCGAGACATGGCGGCAGCGCACCGCGACCAGCACGTAGTGGCGCGTCACCTGCCCGGTATCGTCGCGCCGGATCAGGTCGATGGTGGCCAATTGCCCGTCCGCCTCTGCGACAATGCCGGTTTCCTCGTCCAGCTCGCGCAGTGCGGCCTCGGCCAGCGTCTCGCCGTTCTCGACATGGCCGCCGGGATAGCCCCAGAGGCCCAGGTCAGGCTCCTTGCCGCGCTTGACCAGAAGCACCCGGTCGCCCTCGGCAACGACCGCCAGAACGCCCAGAACCGGTCGGCTCATTCCGCCGCCGCGCGCCGGGCGTGGAGCATGTGCTTGAGATAGCGCCCGGTGTGGCTGGTCTCGACCTCGGCCACCTGTTCCGGCGTGCCGACAGCGACGATCCGCCCGCCGGCGTCGCCGCCTTCGGGGCCGATGTCGATGATCCAGTCGGCGGTCTTGATGACGTCGAGGTTGTGCTCGATCACCACCACGCTGTTGCCGGCATCGACCAGTTCGTGCAGCACCTCGAGCAGCTTCTTCACGTCCTCGAAATGCAACCCCGTGGTCGGCTCATCAAGGATGTAGAGCGTGCGCCCGGTGGCGCGTTTGGACAATTCCTTTGACAGCTTCACCCGCTGCGCCTCGCCGCCCGACAGCGTCGTCGCCTGCTGGCCGACCTTGATGTAGCCCAGCCCCACCCGCATCAGCGCATCCATCTTCTCGCGGATCACCGGCACGGCCTGAAAGAACGCCTGTGCATCTTCAACCGTCATGTCAAGAACGTCGGCTATGTTCTTGCCCTTGAAGCGGACTTCCAGCGTTTCGCGGTTGTAGCGGTGGCCCTGGCAGGTCTCGCAGGTGACATAGACATCGGGCAGGAAATGCATCTCGATCTTGATGACGCCGTCGCCCTGACAGGCCTCGCAGCGCCCGCCCTTGACGTTGAAGGAGAACCGCCCCGGCTTGTAGCCGCGCGCCTTGGATTCCGGCAGGCCCGCGAACCAGTCGCGGATCGGGGTGAAGGCGCCGGTATAGGTCGCGGGGTTGGAGCGCGGCGTGCGTCCGATCGGGCGCTGGTCGATGTCGATCACCTTGTCGAGGTGTTGCAAGCCGCGCACCGTCTCGCAGGGCGCGGGCGTCTGGCGCGCGCCGTTGAGGTGCATCGAGGCGGTCTTGAACAGCGTCTCGATGGTCAGCGTCGACTTGCCGCCGCCCGACACGCCGGTGACGCAGACGAACATGCCCAGCGGAAACTCGGCAGTGACTTCCTTGAGGTTGTTACCGGTCGCCTTGCGGATCTCGACCACCTTGCCGTTGCCCTCGCGTCGGAAGGCAGGCACCGGAATCTCGCGGTCGCCCTTGAGATATTGCCCGGTCAGCGAGGCCGGATCGGCGATGATCTCGGCAGGCGTTCCTTGCGCGACGATGCGCCCGCCATGCACCCCGGCGCCGGGACCGATGTCGAAGACGTAGTCGGCCTCGCGGATCGCCTCTTCGTCATGCTCGACCACGATCACCGTATTGCCCTGATCGCGCAGGTTTTTCAGCGTATCGAGCAGCCTGCCATTGTCGCGCTGGTGTAGCCCGATCGAGGGCTCGTCGAGCACATAGAGAACCCCCGTCAGCCCCGATCCGATCTGGCTGGCCAGCCGGATGCGCTGACTCTCGCCGCCCGACAGGGTGCCGGCATTGCGTGACAGGGTCAGGTATTCCAGACCGACGTTGTTGAGAAACCCGAGCCGCTCGCGGATTTCCTTGAGGATGGCGCGGGCGATCTCGTTCTTCTGCTCGCTGAGGTGCTCGGGCACCGTCTTGCACCAGTCATAGGCCTCGCGGATCGACATCTGCACCACTTGCCCGACATGCAGCAACTCGTCAGGCCCGCCCCTGGCAGGGCCGATCCTGACCGCCAGGGCCTCGGGACGCAGCCGGTAGCCGTGGCAGGTGCCGCAGGGGCGGTTGTTCTGGTAGCGCTCGAATTCCTCGCGGATCCAGTTCGAATCGGTCTCGCGGTAGCGCCGTTCCATGTTGGGGATGACGCCCTCGAACGGCCGCGTGACCTCATAGACCCGCCCGCCCTCGTCGAAGCGAAAGCGGATTTCCTCCTCGCCCGAGCCATAGAGGAACACCTGCTGCACCCGCTCCGGCAGGTCTTTCCACGGCGTATTGCGGTCGAACTTGTAGTGCTTGGCGATCGATTCGATGGTTTGCAGGAAATACGGCGACTTGCCCTTGCGCCACGGCGCCAGCGCGCCATCATAGACCTTGAGCGTCACGTCGGGCACCACAAGGCGCTCGTCAAAGAACAGCTCGACCCCCAGCCCGTCGCAATCCGGACAGGCGCCGAGCGGGGCGTTGAAGGAAAACAGGCGCGGCTCGATCTCGGGGATGGTGAACCCCGAGACCGGACAGGCGAAGTTCTCCGAGAAGGTGATGCGCTCGGGTTCGCCGTCGGTGGGGGCGGTCTCCAGAATCGCGATACCATCGGCAAGGTCGAGCGCGGTGCGGAAACTGTCGGCCAGCCGGGTTTCCAGCCCCTCTCGCACCACGATCCGGTCGACCACCACGTCGATATCGTGGCGGAAATCCTTTTCCAGCTTCGGCGGATCCTCGAGCTCGTAAAACCCGCCATCGACCTTGACCCGCTGGAACCCCTGCTTGCGCAACTCTGCGAATTCCTTGCGGTATTCGCCCTTGCGGTCGCGGATGATCGGGGCGAGCAGATAGGCGCGGGTGCCTTCCTCCATCGCCATCACCCGGTCGACCATGTCCTGAACCTGTTGCGCCTCGATCGGCAGGCCCGTGGCCGGCGAATAGGGCGTGCCGGCGCGCGCGAACAACAGCCGCATGTAGTCGTAGATTTCCGTCACCGTGCCCACCGTCGAGCGCGGGTTCTTCGAGGTGGTGCGCTGCTCGATGGAAATCGCCGGGCTGAGGCCGGAGATGTGATCGACGTCCGGCTTCTGCATCATGTCGAGGAACTGGCGGGCATAGGCCGACAGGCTTTCGACATAGCGCCGCTGGCCCTCGGCATAGATCGTGTCGAAGGCGAGCGAGGATTTGCCCGACCCTGACAGCCCGGTAATCACCACCAGCCGGTCGCGCGGGATGTCCACGTCGACCGATTTGAGATTGTGCTCCCGCGCGCCGCGGACCTTGATGAACTTCTGTTCCGACATCGCCACCTCCGATGACGTTTCGTTGATACGCGATCACGCCGCCGCCGCCAATCGGAAAATAAGAACGAATGGCGAACTTGCACCCCCTTTCGCGCAAGGCTTTGAAATTGGTGGAAAGTGGGTAGTATGCCGCAATTGTTCACCGGTATCCGAGGTCCTCCTTATGCTGCGCATCCTGCTCATCGCCCTGATTTCCCTTGTCCTTCCCGCAACTGTCGCGACGGCGCAGGACTCGCCAAGGGCGATCCTCGTGCTGGACGGGTCCGGCTCGATGTGGGGGCAGATCGACGGCGTCAACAAGATCGTGATCGCGCGCGAGGTGATCGGCGAGCTTCTGGGCACCCTGCCCGCGGATCAGGAACTGGGGCTGATGAGCTACGGCCACCGGCGCAAGGGCGATTGTTCGGACATCGAATTGCTGATCGAGCCGGGCACCGACCGCGCCGCCATCGCAGCGGCGGTGAACGCGATCAACCCCAAGGGCAAGACGCCGCTGTCGGACGCGGTGATCAAGGCCGCCGAGGCGCTGCGCTTCTCCGAGGAGGTCGCGACCGTCATCCTGATCTCGGACGGGATCGAGACCTGCGAGCGTGACCCCTGCGCGGTCGGCCGGATGCTCGAGGAAACCGGCGTCAACTTCACCGCCCACGTGATCGGCTTTGACGTCGCGGACCCCGAGGCGCTGGCGCAGTTGCAATGTCTGGCCGAGGAAACCGGCGGCCAGTTCCGCACCGCCGCCAACGCCGCCGAACTGGCCGAAGCACTGTCGGTCGTGGCCGAGCCCGAACCGGCGCCGCTGCCGGTCGAGGTGACATTCCGCGCCACCGATGGCGAAAACGGCCCGGTGATCGAGGCCGGACTGATCTGGACCATCTCGACGGATGCCGCGGGCGCGGTGGTCGACAATGGCGACGAGCCCAGCCCGTCGCTCGAGCTTCTGCCCGGATCGGGCCGCGCCGAAGTGCTGCGGCTGTCCGACGAGGCGGCGGGCGATGCGATGTTCACCGTGACCGGCCACGAGACCGGCGGCAAGGTCGTCACCATCGCCCTGCCCGCCTTCGTGCCCGACGCCACGCTCGACGCGCCCGCCACCGCCCCCGCCGGATCGCTGGTGCCGGTGCGCTGGACCGGGCCGGATGGTCAGGGCGATTACATTTCCTCGTCCAACCTCGATATGCATGACGGCGAGTATTACGATTACGCCTATACCGCCGACACCAAGGACGGCGTCGTCATGGTGCGGATGCCGCCCGAGGATGGCATCTATGAACTGCGCTATATCCTCAACGACGGAACCCGGGTGCTTGTGCGGCGCGAGATCGAGGTCACGCCGCTCGACATCACGCTGACCCCGCCCGACGGCGCGGTGATCGGCACCAGCGCCCGCGCCGGCTGGACCGGCCCGGATTACGAGGGTGACTATCTGGCGGTTTCCCGCCCGGATGCCGACGACGGCCAGTATGAGACCTATGCCTATACCCGCGACGGCGATCCCGTGTCGCTCGACATGCCCTCCGAGGCGGGCACCTATGAGCTTCGCTATGTGCTGGGGGCGTCAAGCTATGTCGCCGCCCGCGCGCTGTTCGACGTGGTGGAAACCGAAACCTTCGTGACGGCCCCGGAAACCGCGCCGGAAGGCTCCACCATCAAGGTGACATGGGCCGGGCCGGATGGGCAGAACGACTATATCTCGATCGCGCCGATGGGCGCGGACGACGCCAAGTATGACGCCTATACCTATACCCGCGACGGCAGCCCGCTGAAACTGACCCTGCCGATGGGGCCGGGCGCCTATGAGATCCGCTATGTGCTGGGGCAGGATCGCACCGTGCTGGCGCGCACGCCGATCACGCTGACCCAGGTCACCGCGTCGCTCGAGGCCGCCGACACTGCGGCGGCAGGCAGCGAGTTGAAGGTGACGTGGGAGGGGCCGGATTACGCCACCGACTACGTTTCCATCGCGCCGCTCGACTCCGAGGATGGCAAATACTTGGGCTATGCCTATACCGGAAACGGCAACCCGGCGCGCTTCCAGGCACCGATCGAGCCCGGCGATTATGAACTGCGCTATGTCGCCAATGCCTCGCCCGACGTGGTTCTGGCGCGCAGGCCGATCACCATCAGCGACGTGACCGCCTCGCTCGAGGCCGCCGAGTCGGCTCCGGCAGGCAGTGTCCTCAAGATCACCTGGGAGGGCCCGGACAACGACCGCGACTACATCTCCATCGCCAAGCCCGACGCGGACGACAACCGCTATTCCGGCTACGTCTACGCGGCCAGCGGCAACCCGGCAAAGCTCGAGATGCCGACCGAACCGGGCGACTACGAACTGCGCTATGTCGCCAATGCCTCGCCCGACAAGGTGCTGGCGCGCGTGGCGATCCGCGTCGAAGCGGTCGGCGCCACGCTTCAAGCACCGGCCAGCGCCGATGCCGGAAGCATTCTCAAGGTCGACTGGACCGGGCCGAACGGGGATCGGGACTATATCTCGGTGGCCGAACCCGACCAGAACCCGGACCGCTATCTGACCTACAGCTATATTCGCGACGGCAGCCCTACCCGCGTCAACCTGCCGACCGAGCCGGGCAATTACGAGCTGCGCTATGTGCAGAACGGCGATCCCGTCAAGGTCATCGCCAGGACCACGCTCGAGGTGACGGCGGTCGGCGCCACGCTTCAAGCACCTGCCAGCGCCGATGCCGGAAGCATTCTCAAGGTCGACTGGACCGGGCCGAACGGGGATCGGGACTATATCTCGGTGGC
>JBLWUQ010000007.1:129939-167125 GCA_048268845.1 Maritimibacter sp.
AAGGTCATCGCCAGGACCACGCTCGAGGTGACGGCGGTCGGCGCCACGCTTCAAGCACCTGCCAGCGCCGATGCCGGCAGCATTCTCAAGGTCGACTGGACCGGGCCCGGTGGGGATCGGGACTATATCTCGGTGGCCGAACCCGACCAGGCGCCGAGCCGTTATCTGACCTACAGCTACCTTCGTGACGGCAGCCCTGCCCGCGTCAATCTGCCGACCGAGCCGGGCAGTTACGAGCTGCGCTATGTGCAGAACGGCGATCCCGTCAAGGTCATCGTCAGCGTCCCGCTCGAGGTCATTGCGGTCGCGGCCACGCTCGAGGCGACACCGGACGCCCCGGCGGGCAGCACGCTCAAGGTCACCTGGGAGGGTCCGGGCGGCGATCGGGACTTCGTCTCCATCGCCGAGCCCGATCAGGCCCCCAGCCGCTATCTGACCTACGGCTATATCCGCGACGGCAACCCGGTCGATGTGCAGGTGCCGACCGCGCCGGGCAGCTATGAGCTTCGCTATATCCTCAACGGAACGCCCGAGCGGATCATCGGCACCGAGACGCTCGAGGTGACCCCGGTCACGGCCACGCTCGACGCGCCGGCAAGCGTCGCGCCGGGCGGGGCCATCCGGGTCGAATGGACCGGCCCGGGCTATCGCCGCGACTACCTGGCGATCGCGCTGCCGGACGAGAGGCCGGACCGCTATGCGGACTACGCCTATGCCCGCGACGGCACTCCGGCCGAGTTGAAAGCGCCGGAGACGCCCGGAACCTACGAGCTGCGCTATGTGGTCACCGGCGACACCAACGCGATCGTCGCGCGCCGGACGCTGGTGGTCGAATAGGCACGGACAAATCCGCCCCCGCTCGCAAATTTGTGACCGGGGGCGGACGTTCCGATCTTGAAGTATTCCAATTCTTGAATATTATCACCGCAACGCCAGAAGGGTATGGCCGCGAACGGGCACGCCCTTTTTTGACCCAAACGCAAGAGGACGACAGATGCTGAATTTCATGATGGGCCGTCAGGCCGCCGCTTCGCGCCTTTCCGCTCAGGATGCCGTGCGGATGGCCAAGGAGGGTGAGATCACCGTGGTAGACGTGCGCGACCACAACGAGATTTCGATGACCGGCAAGGCCGAGGGCGCGCTGCACATCCCGCTCGCGGTGATCCGGATGCAGGCCGATCCGCGCTCGCCCGAGTTCCACCCCGGCCTCGACACATCCAAGCCCGTCGCGCTCTACTGCGCCTCCGGCGCGCGCTCGTCGATGGCCGCACAGGTGTTCCGGCAGATGGGGTTCGACGAGGTGCACAACATCGGCGGGCTGGGTCACTGGCAGATGGCCGGCGGCAGCATCGTTCGCGGCTGACGTTTCCCCTTTTCGGGCAAGAAAAACCCCGCGACCGTCACCCGGTCGCGGGGTTTTGCTTTTTTCAGCGCGGGGCGGCGGCGGTCACATGTGGATCACGCGCCCATAGGCGTCGAGCACGCTTTCATGCATCATTTCCGACAGAGTGGGGTGCGGGAAGACGGTGTTGATCAGCTCTTGCTCGGTGGTCTCGAGCGTGCGGCCGATGATGTAGCCCTGGATCAGCTCCGTCACCTCGGCCCCCACCATATGCGCGCCCAGCAGTTCGCCGGTCTTGGCGTCGAACACGGTCTTGACCATACCCTCGGCCTCGCCAAGCGCGATGGCCTTGCCGTTGCCGATGAACGGGAAGCGGCCGACCTTGACCTCATAGCCAAGCTCTTTCGCCTTCGCCTCGGTATAGCCGACACTGGCGATCTGCGGCTGGCAATAGGTGCAGCCGGCGATTGATTCGGGCTTGACCGGGTGCGGCTTCTGCCCGGCGATCAGTTCGGCCACCATCACGCCCTCGTGGCTGGCCTTGTGGGCAAGCCAGGGCGGGGCGGCGATGTCGCCGATGGCATAAAGCCCGTCGACGCCGGTGCGGCAATATTCGTCCGTCACCACATGGCTGCGGTCGAGCTTGACGCCAAGCGACTCGAGCCCCAGCCCCTCGACGTTGCCGACGATGCCGACCGCCGAAATCACCGTGTCGAAGTCGAGCTTCTCGGTCTTGCCTCCGGTCTCGACATGCGCCGTGACCTTGCCCTTGGCGCGGTCGAGTTTCTTGACCGTGGATTTCTCCATGATCTTCATGCCCTGCTTGACGAACTGTTTTTTCGCAAAGGCGGAAATCTCGGCATCCTCGACCGGCAACACCCGGTCCAGCACCTCGACCACCGTCGTATCGGCGCCCAGAGTGTTGAAAAAGCTGGCAAATTCGATGCCGATGGCACCCGAACCGATGACCAGAAGCTTCTTGGGCATCCGCGGCGGGTTGAGCGCGTGGCGGTAGGTCCAGACCAGGTCGCCGTCGGCCTCGAGCCCCGGCAGTTCGCGCGCCCGCGCGCCGGTGGCCAGGACGATGTTCTTCGCCGTCAGTTCTTCGGTGCCCTTGTCGGTCTTGACCGAGACCTTGCCCTTGGCCGGCAACGTCGCCTCGCCCATCACCACGGTGATCTTGTTCTTCTTCATCAGGTGGCCGATGCCGCCGGACAATTGCGCCGCGACCCCGCGCGAGCGTTTCACCACCGCGCCCAGATCGAACCCGATCTTGTCCGCCGACAGACCGAAATCCTTGGCCCGCTCCATCAGGTGAAACACCTCGGCCGAGCGCAACAGCGCCTTGGTCGGAATGCAGCCCCAGTTGAGGCAGATGCCGCCGAGGTTTTCACGCTCGACGATCACGACCTTCTGCCCAAGCTGCGCCGCGCGGATCGCCGCGACATAGCCGCCCGGCCCTGCGCCGATGACGATCAGATCAAAGGTATTTCCGGCCATTCATGCCTCCCTGAAAAAGTAGTTTGGCCTTAAACTATTTCATTTGCCGCTTCAACCGTGCTGCAGGATCGCCGCCATGGGCTGCGCTCCCCGACGCTCATCCGCCGCTTGCCGCGTTGTTGCCCAGACCATAGGTTGATCCAAGGGATTCCCCGGGGCAAAGGCATCATGACACATTCACAAGGCTCTGACGACATGGCGCGTCGCGTGACGCTGGCGCTGGTCGGCGCGGCGGCGGGGGTCGCGCTTTACGTGCTCTTGGTGGAACTGCCCGACCGCACCGACAACACCCGCCTCGTGCTGGCGCTGGCGAGTCTTGTGGGCGGTTTTTTCGCGGCGCTGCTGCCTGCCATCGGGCCTCTGACGCTGGCGCGCGCGGTCATGGCCGCCGGGCTGATCGCGGTTGTGTCCTCGGGGCTTCTGACCTGGGCGAGCTTTCGTTTTGACGATGCCAAGGACTTCCTTTCGGTCGGGCATGCGCTGGCTGCCTACAGCCTGCTGGTCGCGCTGCCGCTGCCCTTCCTGATCGCGGCACTTCGCCCCGGCGAAGGCTGGCGCGACTTTCCGGCGCTGTTCACGCATGCCTGGGAAATCGTGGTGCGCTATGTGGTGGCCTGGGCCTTCACCGGCATCGTCTGGGGCGTGATCATGCTGTCGGATCAGGTGTTGCAGCTTGTCGGCATCGACCTGATCGAGCGGCTGATCGACATTGACGGGGTGCCCTGGGCGCTGACCGGGATCGCGCTGGGCCTGTCGCTCGCGGTCAGTTTCGAGCTTCGCGGGCTGATCCGCCCCGACCTTGTGCTGCGGCTGTTGCGCCTTTTGCTGCCGGTGGTTCTGGTGGTCAGCGCGGTGTTCCTGATCGCGGCGCCGATCAACGGGCTGTCGAGGCTGTTCGGCGGCATCTCGGCGGCGGCGACCCTGATGGCGATGGCGATCGCGGCGGCGACGCTGATCACCGTCACGCTCGATCGCAGCGACGCGGCGGCGGCCAGGGCGGGCATTCTGGTCTGGTCGGCGCGGATCACGGCGCTGATCCTGCCAGTGCTGGGCGCGCTGGCGGGCTGGGCCGTGATGGTGCGCGTCGGGCAATACGGCTGGACACCGGCGCGGCTGGCGGCGGCGGTCGCCGCGGCGGTGACGCTGGCCTATGGGCTGGCCTATGCCGGCGCGGTGTTGCGCGGTGCGCACTGGCAGCAGCATATCAGGCAGGCCAACATCTGGCTTGCCCTGATGCTGATCGCCACCGCCGCGCTCTGGCTGAGCCCGGTCCTGAATGCCGAGCGAATCAGCGTCAAGGCACAGATCGCACGCTATGAGAGCGGCAGGATCGCTGCCGAGGAGCTCGATCTCTGGACGCTGGGCCACGACTGGGGCCGCGCCGGGACGATGGCGCTGGACAGGTTGCGCGGCGAGGCGGACGAGGCGCTTGCGAGACGCTTCGCGATGCTTGACGCCGCGCGTTCGCGCTACGACTATCTCGCCAGCGTCGCGGGCGAGGCGATCCCCGAACAGGCCGCCGACCTGATGAAGCTGCTCGCGGTCCGCCCCGAAGGCGCCACCCTGCCCGACGACCTGTTCGACGGCGACGACCCGTCCCGGCGTTTCCTGCTGGAGACGCTGACCGCGGGGTGCAAACAGACGACACCCGGCGGCGCGCCGGGCTGTGTCGCGGTGGTGGCGGACTTCATGCCGCTCAGCCCCGGTGACGAGGTGTTGTTCTTCACCATGATCGAGGATGCGGTCGAGGTCAGCGCCGGTGTCGGATCGGCCTACCTGCGGTCGGCCTCTGGCTTCGACAGCTACGCCTTCGCCAACGGGGCGGCGCTGATCGACAGCATCCTGGCCGGCGATTACACCATCGACCCCGTGCCGCTCAACATGCTGGTCGTCGATGGAAACGCCGCCGGGGTTCAGCCCTAGCCGCGTCTCAGCCCTGCAACTCGCGCACCAGCGCGCCGTAGCCACCGGCCTTGGCGAAGGCCCGTTCCGGCGGCGTGTCGCTGCGCGACAGGGCCGCGTTGCGATAGGGGAACCGGCCAAAGCGGCGGATGACCTCGCGGTGGGCCTTGGCATGGAGAAGGTTCTGCCGCCCGCCCACGGGCATCCGCGTCAGCATCAGGCGCACGCAGCGGTCCTGATCCATCTGGCTTTCCGAGTGCATCAGCGGCAGATAGAAGAACTGCCGCTCCGGCTCGGAGATGCGCATGTCCCAGCCCTTGTCGATGGCGCATTTCGCCGCCGCGAGCGCGGCCTTGTCGGACGAAAACGCACGGGCATCGTCGCGAAACATGTTGCGCGGGAACTGGTCGTTCAGGATCAGATAGGCCAGCACGCCCGAGGCGGTCTGCAACCACTGCGCACACCCGCCGGTCTGCGCCTTCTCCCAGGTCTTGAGGAACTTCGACCGGATCAGGTCGTCGAGCGCGGGGTCGGATTTGTACCACCCTTCCGGCCCCACTTCGTCGATCCAGAAATCAAGCACTTCCTGTGGTGTTTTCATGTCGCCCTCCTTCCGCATCACATCGCTCGGGGCAAGTCCACGGTTGCAAAAGTGCAATAGGTGGGCAAGCGGTATTATTCGAGATCGGCGGCGCGTTGCGGATTTGCCGCGTCCTCGCTGCCGTCGGCGGCTTCCTCGACCGCCTCGACATAGAGTTCCTGCGCCATGTCCACCGCCACCGGCGTCGAGGATTGCAGCACCGGCGAATAGGACACGGTCGTGTCGACATTCGGAGACGGCCGCCGCGTGGCGCGGTAGAGGCCATAGGCCAGCATGATCGCCAGCACCACGCAGAGGTAGAGGAAAAACCCCGACGGGCCGAAGATCCCGAGCGCCCAGCCGGTGATGACCGGACCGGCAATCGCCCCCATGCCGTTGACGAACATCAGCCCGGCCGAGGCGGCGGCCATCTCGTCGGTCTCGAGAAAATCGTTGGTATGGGCGATCAGCAGCGCATAGAGCGGATTGGTCATGCCCCCGATCAGGAAGGCCGACACCAGAAGCGCCGGGTAGAAGCCGGGCATCACCACCGGCACCAGCGCCGCCAGCGCCCCCAGCCCCGCGGTGATGTTGATCAACTTGCGCCTGTCCATCCGGTCCGAGAGCCAGCCGATCGGGTATTGCAGCACCAGCCCGCCGACATAGAACATCGAGATGAACAGCGACAGTTGCGGAACGCTCAGCCCGGCCTCGGTGCCGAACACCGCCGCCATGCCGAACTGCGCCGAGAACACCGCCCCGATCATCGCCACGCCGATCAGCCCGAGGGGGGACTTGTGGAACAATTCGACCAGCGTCATCCGCCGCGTGGTCTCGAACGCCGGTGTCGGGTTGATCGACAGCAGGATCGGCGTGAAGGCGATCGACACCAGCACCGAGGGCAGGATGAACAGGATGAAGCCGCCGGGGTCGGCCAGCAGCACCAGCCCCTGTGCCGCAATGATGCCGACCATCTGCACAAGGATATAGAGCGACAGCGACTTGCCGCGCGTCTCGTTGGTCGCGGCGTTGTTCAGCCAGCTTTCGGCGGTGACGTAGACGCCCGAGAAACAGAACCCGATGATCACCCGCAGCACCGTCCAGACGATCGGGTCGGCCGCCACCGGATACAGCACCAGAACCGCCGAGATCAGGCTGCCGAGGGCGGCGAACACCCGCACGTGGCCGACGCGGCGGATCAGCTCGGGGGCGGTGCGCGAGCCGCCGAGGAAGCCGACGAAGTAGCCCGACATCACGATCGACATCTCGAAGGTCGAAAACCCCTCGAGCGCGCCGCGCAGGCCCAGAAGCGTGCCCTGGATGCCGTTGCCGACCATCAGGAGCATGATGCCCAGAAGCAGGGGCCAGGAGGTTTTCAGGACCAGAAACATCGTGCGCCTTCGTTCTACATCCAAGCGGCATAACATCGCGCAGCCGGGGTGTCATCACGGCCCCCGACAGGATCGGCGCTCAGAGCGACGTCACCCAGAGGATCGTCGCGTCCTCGTCAGAAACCGAAATCACGTTATGGCCCATCGAGGCGTCATAATAGGCGCTGTCGCCACGGCGCATCTCGACCGGCTCGTAGAACTCGGTGATCAGCCGGATCGCGCCGGTCAGGACATAGAGGAACTCCTCGCCGTCATGGCGCACCCAGCCGTCGAACTCGTCGAACGACCGCGCCCGCACCCTCGCGCGGTAGGGCAGCATCGCCTTCTTGGTCAGCGCTCCGGCCAGAAGCTCGTGTTCATAGGTGGTGGTCGGGTGGGCTTCGCCCTCGCCCGACTTGGTGACCGTCATCCGGCCCGAAACCCGCGCGTCCTGCGGTGGCGTGAACAGTTGCGGCACCGAGATTTCCAGCCCCACCGCCAGTTTTTTCAGCGCCTCGTAGGTCGGCGACATCTGGCCGTTCTCGATCTTGGACAAGGTCGAGCGCGCCAATCCCGCCTGCCGCGCCGCCTGCTCCAGCGTCCAGCCGCGCGACTTGCGCAGGGCCCGCACCCGCGCGCCAAGGTCGAGCGGCTGCGGGTCCGGCCCCGGCAGGCCGCTTTCGCGGGCAAGGCGGATCAGGCTGGGCTGGGTGACGTTGTCGTGGTTCATGACGTTCTATATGCCGCAAGCGAGGCGGCTTGCAACGCCCGGCGAGCGTGCGATACCTGCCTCATGCTCTCCATCGACGCCCCCGGCCCCCGCCTCGCCCCGCCACCCGCCGCCTTCAACATGGCGGGTTACGTGCTGGCGGGCGGTGCGGCGCATCCCGACAAGCTGGCGCTGTCGGTTCTGCGGCCTGATGGCGCCGACGACTGGAGCCATGCGCGGTTGTCCCGCGCGGTTCTGGGCATCGCGGGCGGGCTGATTGCGCGCGGGCTTGTCCCCGGCGACCGCGTGCTGTTGCGGCTGGGCAACAGCGTCGAGTTTCCGCTGGCCTTTCTCGGCGCGATCGCTGCCGGGCTGGTGCCGGTGCCGACCTCGTCGCAACTCACCTCCCACGAGATCACGCCGATGGCGGTGGCGATTGCCCCGGCGCTGATCGTCGCGGGCGACGGGATCGCCCTGCCCGACCCCCTGCCCGCGCCGGTCCTGACCGAGGCCGAGTTGCAAGCCCTCGCCGCCCACACCCCCGCCGCCCCGGTTCCGGGCGACCCGAACCGCCCGGCCTATGCGATCTTCACCTCCGGCACCTCCGGAAAACCCCGCGCCGTGGTTCACGCGCACCGGGCGATCTGGGCGCGGCGGATGATGTGGGACGGCTGGTATGGGCTGACGCCGGACGACCGGCTGATGCATGCCGGTGCCTTCAACTGGACCTACACGCTGGGCACCGGGCTGATGGACCCGTGGAGCCGGGGGGCAACCGCGCTGATCCCCGCGCCCGGCACGCCCGTCGCCAGCCTGCCCGCGCTGATCGCCGCGCAGCACGTCACGATCTTTGCCGCAGCCCCCGGCGTCTACCGCCAGATGCTGCGCCACGACATGCCGCCGATGCCAGAGCTGCGCCACGGGCTTACGGCGGGCGAGAAGCTGGCCGAGTCGATCCGCGAGGACTGGCGGGCGGCGACCGGCACCGGGCTGCACGAAGCCTTCGGCATGTCGGAATGCTCGACCTTCGTCTCGGGCTCGCCCGCGCGCCCGGCGCCCACCGGCACGCTGGGCCGGGCGCAGCCGGGACGCAGGATCGCCGTCCTGGGCGAGGATGGCCCGGTGCCGCGCGGCGCCCCCGGCGTGCTGGCGGTGGCGGCAGAAGATCCCGGCCTGATGCTGGGCTATCTCGGGGCCGAGGACGCGACGCGGGCGCGCTATCGTGACGGCTGGTTTCTGACCGGCGACATCGTTGCGATGGATGAGGGCGGCGCGATCAGCTATCTCGGGCGCGACGACGACATGATGAACGCGGGCGGCTACCGCGTCTCGCCGGCCGAGGTCGAGGCGGCGATGGCCGCGCATCCCGGCATCACCGAGGCCGCCTGCCTGACGCTTGCCGTCAGTGACAGCGCCAGCGTGATCGCCTGTTTCTACGTCGCCGAGGCCGAGGCCCCCGACGCTGCAGACCTGTCGGCGCATGCCCATGCGCGGCTGGCGCATTACAAATGCCCGCGCCTGTTCGTCGCCGTCCCGGCGCTTCCGCGTGGCGCCAACAACAAGCTCTTGCGCCGGGTGTTGCGCGACCGGGTGGCGTCGGGCGAGATCGAGGTGCCGGGCCTGCGGCAGGGCTGATCGACGCCCCGAACGTCACCCGCTTGTGTTGCGCCCGCCTCTTTCCACCGCCCGGATTCCCGGCTACCCAGAGGCATGGTCAAGCTCGTCATCTTCTCCGATCCGATCTGTCCGTGGTGCTTCATCGGCAAGGCGCGGCTGTTTCAGGCGCTGCAGCAGCGGCCGGACCATCCGTTCCAGATCGAGTGGCATCCGTTCATGCTGAACCCCGACATGCCGCCCGAAGGCATGGACCGGCGCGCCTATCTCGAGGCCAAGTTCGGCGGACAGGAGGCTGCGGCGCGCGCCTATCTGCCGGTGCAGGAGGCGGCCGAAGCGGCCGGGCTCACCATCAACTTCGAGCGCATGGCGCGCACTCCCAGTACGCTCGACGCGCATCGGCTGATCCACTGGGCCGGGATCGAGGGGCGGCAGACGCCGGTGGTCTCGGCGCTGTTCCGGGCCTATTTCACCGAGGGCCGCGACATCGGCGACCGCGAGGTGCTGGCCGACATCGCCGCGTCCTGCGAGATGGACCGTGACCTGGCCGCGCGCCTTCTGGCCTCTGATGCCGACGCCGCCGACATCCGCGCCCGCGACATGGACGCCCGCCAGAGGGGCGTGAACGCGGTGCCGACCTTCGTCGTTGCCAACCGCCACGTCGTGCCGGGCGCCCAGCCGGCCGAGCTGTGGCTGAAGGTGATCGACGAGATCATGGCGCAGCTGCGAGACGCCGCCAAACCCGACGATCTGCCCAACGGGCCGATCGGCTGACGCGGGCCACCTCTGGTCAATCGGTTTCCCGTGGGGCATGAGGGAGGGACGTCAAGGATTTCCCATGCCCCGCTTTCCCACACCGACTCGCCCGCCGGCCTTTGCCGAACTGGTCATATTGCTGGCGGCGCTGATGTCGCTGATGGCGTTCTCGATCGATTCGATCCTGCCCGCCCTGCCCGAGATCGCCTCGGAATTCGTGCCCGGAAATGTCAGCCGCGCGCAGCTCGTCGTGTCGATCTTCGTGCTTGGCACCGGGGTCGGCCAGTTGTTCATCGGGCCGTTCTCCGACAGCTACGGACGCCGGGCCGCGCTGAGCTTCGGGATCGGGCTGTTCGTGCTGGGGGCTGTGGCCGGGATCATGGCCAACTCGCTCGAAACACTTCTGGCCGCGCGCTTCGTGCAGGGTCTGGGGGCCGCCGCCAGCCGGATTGTCAGCCAGTCGGTGACGCGCGACATGTTCTCGGGCCGGGCACAGGCGCGGGTCGGCTCGCTTGTCTTCACCTTCTTCGTCATCGTGCCGGCCGTGGCGCCGCTGATCGGTCAGGCGATCATCGGCGTGGTCGGTTGGCGCGGGCTGTTCGGCTCCTACGTCTTGCTCGGGTTGGCCGTGCTGTCGTGGTTCCTTTTGCGCCAGCCCGAGACACTGAAGCCCGAGAACCGCCGCGCATTTCGGATCGGGCAGATCTATCTGGCGATGGCCGAGGTGATGCGCTCACGGATCACGATGCGCTACCTGATGGTGATGACACTCGGGTTCGGGCAACTGATGGCCTATCTGAGTTCGGCGCAGGAGGTCTATGTCGACGCCCTTGGCGCGGGCAGCCGGTTTCCGATGTATTTCGCCCTCGTGGCGCTGGTCTCGGGCGCCTCGGGCGTGCTGAACGCAAGGCTGGTGATGCGGCTGGGGATGCGTCCCCTGGCCAGCGTGGCCTTCGGCAGCCAGTTGGTGATCGCCGGGGCGGTCTGGGGGCTTTGGGCGGCGGGCGCGTTCGACGGCTTGTCGCAGCATACGCAGTTGTGGATCTTCATCGGCTGGTCGGTCACGCTGTTCTTCATGAACGGGCTGACCTTCGGCAACGTCACCGCCCTCGCGATGGAGCCGCTTGGCCATATCGCCGGCACCGCCAGCGCGGTGCTGGGTGCGTTCAGTTCGATCCTTTCGGTGATGATCGCGATTCCGATCGGGCTGGCGTTCGACGGCAGTCCGAAACCCCTGATGCTGGGTGTCGCCGTCTGTTCGGCGCTGGCCTTCGCGCTGGTCTGGACCGACCGCGCGCGCACCCGCGACGTCAGATAGGCCTCACCGCGACAGATAGACCTCGCGCGCGCCCTTGGCGCTGTTCCACATCGTGCCGATGGCGGTATGGCTGTCGAGAAAGCTGTAGACCCCGCCCGAACTGCGCGCACCGGTGCCGTAGGTCCAGGTGAATTGCGGCGCGAGCCCGATCTCGCAATCCGTGACCAACCCGATGTCTTCGAGCGAGACCTTCACGGCATGGGCCGACTCGGGCAGCGCTTGCTGGCGGATCGGGTCATAGCGCAACTCCTTGCGGGTGCCATAGACCGGTTTGAGTTCGATCTTGGTGCCGTTGGCCAGGATGTAGATGCGCCCACGCTCGAAGGTGATATTCGCGGTAAAAGCGTGAACCCCGGCGGTAAAGCCGATGCCGGCCGCCTGGGCCGACCATGTGCCGGCGATCCGGGGGCCGATTTCATCGAGCTTGAACTGCCCCGCCGACACGTCCGGGCCGCAGACCATGTTCGGCTCGGGCGGCACCACGTCGTCCTGCGCCAGCGCCGGGGCGGTTGCGGCAATGGCGAACAGGACGCCGGCGCATAGCAGGGCCTTGGGGCGCGCGAACGATGGCTTCAAACTCGATGACATGGCACTTTCCGATCTGGCTGCCCGAGGTTTCGGCTCAACCTTGACCGATAAGTGCCGAGCCGTCATCCCTTTTCTGGCCCCGGTCAGGCCCGCCGCTTCACTGTCCCCGCCTTCTCGGCCAGGTCGCGGGCAATGGCGAAGGCGCCCTTGATCCTGTCGCTGTCCTTGGTCCAGTCGCGCCGGATCACGATCTTGTTGTCCTTGACCTTGGCCAGCCCGCTCTGGGAATTGAGGTATTCGACCAGCCCGGCGGGGTTGGCGAACTTGTCGTTGTGAAACTGGATCGTCGCGCCCTTCGGCCCGCCATCCAGCCGGGCAATGCCGGCGCGTTTGCACATCGCCTTGATGCGCACGATCAGAAGCAGCGTGTTCACTTCCTTGGGCAGCTTGCCGAAGCGGTCGATCAACTCGGCGGCAAAGCCTTCAAGCTCGACCTTGGTCGAGAGCGAGCTGAGCCTGCGATAAAGCCCCAGCCGCACGTCGAGGTCGGGCACGAAGGTGTCGGGGATCAGCACCGGCACGCCCAGGTTGATCTGCGGCGCCCATTGCTCGTCGGCGTCCGAAAGACCCTCCATCTGGCCCGATTTTATCTTGGCAATCGCCTCTTCCAGCATCTGCTGGTAAAGCTCATAGCCAACCTCGCGCATCTGGCCGGATTGCTCCTCGCCAAGCAGGTTGCCCGCGCCGCGAATGTCGAGATCCTGACTGGCCAGCATGAACCCCGCCCCCAGCGAGTCGAGCGAGCCCAGCACTTTGAGGCGTTTTTCCGCCCCCGGCGTCAGCGGGGTGCGCGGCTTGGTGGTCATGTAGGCATAGGCGCGGGTTTTGGCGCGCCCGACCCGGCCCCGGATCTGGTAAAGCTGCGCCAGCCCGAACATGTCGGCGCGGTAGACGATCATGGTATTCGCCGTCGGGATATCGAGGCCGGATTCCACGATGGTCGTCGCCAGCAGCACGTCATACTTGCCATCGTAAAAGGCGTTCATCCGCCGGTCGAGCTCACCCGCCGCCATCTGGCCGTGGGCGACGACGAAGCTCACCTCGGGGACGTGATCGGTCAGGAACGCCTCGATCTCGGGCAGGTCCTTGATGCGCGGCACGACGAAGAACGATTGCCCGCCGCGATAATGCTCGCGCAACAATGCCTCGCGGATCGTCACGGTATCGAATTCGCTGACATAGGTGCGGATCGACAGCCGGTCGACCGGCGGCGTGGCGATGATACTGAGGTCGCGCACCCCCGACAGGCTCATCTGAAGCGTGCGCGGGATCGGCGTGGCGGTCAGGGTAAGCACATGCACGTCGGATCGCAGTTCCTTCAGCCGCTCCTTGTGGGCGACGCCGAAGCGCTGTTCCTCGTCGATGATCAACAGGCCAAGGTTGTGAAACCGCACGCCCTTGGCCAGCAGCGCGTGGGTGCCGATGACGATATCGACCGTGCCGCGCTTCATGCCTTCGTGGGTCAGTTCGGATTCGCGCTGGCCGACGAAACGCGACAATTGCCCGACCTGGATCGGAAAACCCCGGAAACGTTCGGCAAAGCTCTTGTAATGCTGGCGCGCCAAGAGCGTCGTCGGTGCGATCACCGCGACCTGCATCCCCGACATCGCCGCGACGAAAGCCGCGCGCATCGCCACTTCGGTCTTGCCAAAGCCGACATCGCCGCAGATCAGCCGGTCCATCGGCTGCCCGCTGGCGATATCCTCGATCACGTCCGAGATTGCCGCCAACTGGTCCTCGGTCTCGGCATAGGGGAAGCGGGCGGCGAATTCCTCCCACGCATGGTGTGGCGCTTCCAGCACCGGGGCATGGCGCAGCGCGCGTTCGGCGGCAAGGCGGATGAGCTTTTCGGCAACCTCGCGGATGCGTTCCTTGAGCCTTGCCTTCTTGGCCTGCCACGCGCCGCCACCGAGCTTGTCCAGAAGCCCTTGCTCATGGCCGAACCGCGACAGAAGCTCTATGTTCTCGACCGGCAGGAACAACCGGTCGCCGCCGGCATATTCCAGCGTCAGACATTCATGCGGCGCACCCGCCGCCGTGATCGTCTCAAGCCCGGTATAGCGCCCGACGCCGTGATCCACATGCACCACCAGATCACCGGCGCTGAGGCTCTGCGTCTCGGTCAGGAAGTTCTCGGCCCGGCGCTTGCGCTTGGGCGCACGGATCAGGCGGTCGCCCAGAACGTCCTGTTCCGAGATCACCGTAAGCCCGGCGCCCTCGAACCCGTGCTCGAGCGGCCAGACCGCCAGATAGACGCCGCCATGCTTGTCCGGCACGTCGCGGTAATCGGCGATCGGTGCCGTGGCGGTCAGCCCCTCATCGGCCAGAAGCCCCTGCAACCGCTCGCGCGCGCCCTCGGAATAGGAGGCGACGACCACCGGCCCGGCTTCACGCTTTGCCCGAACATGATCGGCCAGCGCACTGAACAGGTTTATATTTGCCTGCTGACGCTCAGGCGAGAAGTTGCGCCCGATCCGCCCGCCACCGTCCAGTGCGCCCGGCCCGGTCGGCTGCGGCAACACCGCCAGCGCGATCATCCGATGCGCCGCCGTCGCCGCCTGCCATGCCGCATCATCCAGATAAAGCAGCCCCGGCGGACAGGGTTTGTAGACCGTGTCGATCCGGTTTTTCGCGTTCATCGCCTCGCGCCGCGTGTCATACTGGTCGGCGATCCCCTCCCAACGGCTGAGGCGCGCCGGGGTGAACTGATCGTCGAGCATGACGCTCGCTTCGGGCAGGTAGTCGAACAGCGTCTCGAGCCGGTCGTGAAAGAACGGCAACCAGTGCTCGATGCCCTGATGCTTGCGCCCGGCGCTCACCGCCTCATAGAGCGGATCGTCCGAAGTCGCGCCGAACTCGATGCGGTAGTTCTGCCGGAACCGGGTGATCGCGGCCTCGTCCATGATGACCTCGGAGACCGGCGCAAGCTCGATCACGCTCAGGTTCTCGGTGGTGCGCTGGGTGACGGGGTCGAACCGGCGCGCGCCGTCCAGCACGTCGCCGAACAGATCCAGCCGCACCGGGCCGGCCTCGCCCGGCGGATAGACGTCGATGATGCCGCCGCGCACCGCGAAATCGCCGGGCTCCATCACCGTCGGACTCTGGCTGAAGCCCATGCGCACAAGAAAGCCCTTCAACGCGTCGACGTCGATCCGGCTACCGACTTCGGCGGTGAAACTCGCCTCGCGCAGCACCGCGCGCGCCGGAACCCGCTGTGTGGCGGCGTTGAGCGTGGTCAAGAGGATGAAGCGGTTCGGCATCCCGTGGGCCAGCCCCGCCAGCGTCGCCATTCGCGCCGCCGAGACATCGGCATTGGGCGACACCCGGTCGAACGGCAGGCAATCCCAGGCGGGAAAGGTGATGCGGGCCACGTCCGGCGCGAAGAACTCCAGCGCCGCCTGCATCGCCGCCATCCGCCCGGCGTCGCGCGCGACATGCACGACCGGGCCGCCGGATTTCTCCAGCTCGCGCGCGACAAGCAGCGCGTCAAAGCCCTCCGGGGCGCCTGAAAGAAGGATCTGGCGGGGACGATCTGTCATGGCCGGACAGGTAGCGGCCCCATCGCCGGTGTCAACCGCCGAGCGCGCCGATCGACATGTTCTGATACATCCCCCAGAGCGCCGTGACGAAGATCGCCACCATGCCGACGATCTGGGTATGCACCCGGTGGCGCAACATCCGCTTGCGCAGCGCCGCGCCCGCCAATCCGCCATTGCGGATCGCGTGCGCGGTGTTGATCGACAGGAACCCGATGACCGACATCGGCGCGGCCAGCAGGAACACCGCCTGAGCGAACTCGACCCGGTAGTAGAACCCGAGGATCGCCAGCGAGGTCAGAGCGGCGGACCCCAGCCCGATCAGCCACAACCCCGCCGTGCCCGCGATATAGAGCAGCCGGTTGCAGTTGATCCGCACCATTTCCTCAAGGTCGGCCTCGGCCTCGCCGCCATGACGCTGGGCGCGCTGCAGCATGTCGTAGGGCACGCCCACGATCCAGTGCGAAGTCGTCGACCACATCACCGCCAAGGCGATCCAGAACCAGAGGTTCGAGAAGGATCGCATGTCGATCAGCTCGAATACGGCGGTATACCAGTCCACTGCGGCGCATATCCCTTGTGCCTGATTTTCGGCTAGCTTTAACGTCGCCGCCGCACGATTGCCAGCCCGGAAACCCGTGGCGGCGCTTGAGATGCGCCCGGCCCCGTGGCAAAGGAATGGCAACGTCCGAGGAGATCGCCCATGCCAACCGTCGCCCCCTTCCCCGCCACCCGCCTGCGCCGCAACCGCCGCACGCCCGCGCTGCGCGCGCTGGTGCGCGAGAACAGCCTGTCGGTGGACGACATGATCTGGCCGGTCTTCGTGATGGAGGGCAAGGACGACGCCTATGACATCCCCTCGATGCCGGGCGTGCAGCGCCTGACCGTCGACCGGGTGGCGAAGGCGGCCATCGAAGCACAGTCGCTCGGCATCCCGGCGATGTGCCTCTTTCCCTATGTCGACCCGTCCGAGAAGACCGAGGATTGCGCCGGCGCCTGGGACCCCGACAACCTGTCGAACCGCGCCACGCGGGCGATCAAGGACGCGGCCCCCGAAGTGGCGGTGATGACCGACATCGCGCTCGACCCTTACAACATCAACGGCCATGACGGCTTCGTCGTCGACGGCGAGATCGTCAATGACCGCACCGTCGAGGCGCTGGTGAAGATGGCGCTGGCCCAGGCCGAGGCCGGGGCCGATATTCTCGGCCCCTCCGACATGATGGACGGCCGCATCGGCGCGATGCGCAGGGCGCTCGAGGCATCAGGCCACCAGAACGTCTCGATCATGTCCTATTCGGCCAAATACGCCTCGGCCTTCTACGGCCCGTTTCGCGACGCGGTCGGGGCATCCGGCGCGCTCAAGGGCGACAAGAACACCTACCAGATGGACCCGGCCAATTCGGACGAGGCGCTGCGGCTGGTCGAGCGTGACCTGATGGAGGGCGCCGACATGGTGATGGTCAAGCCCGGCATGCCCTATCTCGACATCTGCCGCCGGGTGAAGGACCGCTTCGGCGTGCCGACCTTCGCCTATCAGGTCTCGGGCGAATACGCGATGCTGATGGCCGCGGCGCAGAACGGCTGGCTCGATGGCGACAAGGTCATGGTGGAAAGCCTGATGGCGTTCAAACGCGCCGGTTGCGACGGCATCCTGACCTATTTCGCCCCCCGTCTGGCGCGCGCCCTGAACGGTTAGGCTGCCGCCTGGCCGATCCCGCTCTGGCTTCATCTTGGCAAAAATACTCACATCCCTGCGCCCGAGGCAGGCGCGGCGCTTGAACTTTCATGCCTCCGGCGGAGGTATTTTCAGAGCAAAGACGCAAGGGCCGCGCCTCGAACGCGCCATGGAGCAAAAATCCGCCGTCCGCCATCCGGCGCGTGACAGGCGGCGGGCTTTGGCCTATTATTCAACGCAATCCGGGCGACAGACCCGGGCAATGAGGCGACAGAAAGGCATGGGCCGGGTATGGGCAGAACTTCCAGACGCAATTTCATTCTAGGGCTTGGCGGCAGCGGGCTGGTGCTCAGCGGTTGCGCCAACGGGCTCGGCAGCTCCGGCGCCACGACGATCGACGCGCGGGTGCAGGCGACGATCAACCAGATGTATCGCGAGGTGCCCGACAGCCGTCGGTTGGCGGAAAAGGCATCCGGCATGCTGGTGATGCCGCTCGTCACCGAGGCCGGGTTCGGCATCGGCGGCTCTTACGGGCGCGGCGCGCTGTTGGTCAATGGCGTGACGGTGGACTATTATTCGCAGGCCAAGGCCAGTTTCGGCATCCAGGCTGGCGCGCAGCAATATGCCCACGTGCTGTTCTTCATGACCGACGAGGCGCTGGCCGATTTCCGCCGCTCCGCCGGCTGGGTCGCGGGGGCTGACGTGAAATACGCCGTCAGCACCGAGGGCGACCGCTTCACCGCCGACACGATCACCACGGTGAACCCGGTGGTCGCGATTGTCTTCGGTCAGGCGGGGCTGATCATCGGCGCGACGCTCGAAGGCCTGAAATACTCCCGCATCATTCCCTGATCGCGACCGGACCCGGTGTCACGCGCCGGGGCCGGCAATCAGGAACGCAAGCGACAAAAGCAGGATCGCCGCGACCCAGGACGCGGCGATGCGCCAGCCGATGCGGGTGGCCGGATGCGGAATGCGCTCAAGGCTGACCCGTACCAGTCCGGCGACGGTGGCCAGTGCCACGTTGGCGACAAAGAGGACCCCTATCCGGGTCACCATTGTGACCTCGCCCCAGCCATGCCCCTCAAGTGCTGCCAGCGCAAATGCACCGCCGGTCAGGGCGGCAAGCACGGGCATTGCCGGTCCGATCCGACCCAGCGGCACCAATGCCGCCAGCACCGCCACCACCAGCCCGATCGCGATCGGAAGCGTCGCCGCCCAGGCCCCGGCAAGTGGTGCCAGCACGATCCCGATGGTGGCAGCGCCGAGAAACGGCAGCCAGGCACGCAGCAGCCCTTCGGTGCGCCAAAGCGCCAGCGCAAGGCCGAGCGCCACCACCGGCAGGATCAGGCCGGGCGCGGCAAGGACCACACCCGCGCCTTCCAGAAACGCACCGTAAGTGTCCTTGCCGGTCGAGAAGGCATGCGCCTGTGCTGCGTTCGGGACGAGTGCGACCAGCAGCGCGGGCGCAGGGTGACGCATCAGGCGAGGCCGAACAGGAACGCCCCGCCCACGGCGGCGATGCCGACACCGACCCCGCGCAGCGCGATCCGTCCGGGCTTGAATCCCGCCAGAAACCCGAAGCCGATGCCGATCAGGTGCAGGACCCCGGTGGCGAGCACGAAGCCGACGCCATAGGCCAGCGGGTTCGCCGCGTCAGGCAGTTCGGTGCCGTGGGCGTGGCCGTGAAACACCGCAAAGACACCGACGATCACCGCCGCGACCCAGAGCGGCGCGCGCACCGCGAAGGCGATGAGCAGCCCCAGCACCACGCCCGACAACGCGATCCCGGTCTCGATCATCGGGAGTGGCACGCCGAGCACCCCGAGTGCTCCGCCGAGTGCCATCACCAGCGGAAACACCACCGGCAGAAGCCAGATCGCCGGCGCACCGAGGATCGCGCCCCAGAGCCCGACCGCGACCATCGCGACGACGTGATCCCAGCCGTTGATCGGGTGCGACACCCCCGACATGAACCCGCCCGCCGAGGCGTCGGTATGGGCCGAAGCGGCGGTTGCGAGCAGGATCAATGGCAGGGCGGCAAGCCATCGGCGGTAGATTTGCAGGGGCATAGGTCTCTCCAGTCTCGCGGAGCACCCAATGCGCCGCTTTGCGGGGTCAGGTTACATGTCGGTCGAACGCGCCATCTCGATCTTGCGCAACTGGCCCGCCCGGTCCGAGCAGGGGAGCAGCGCGATGCCGTAGAATACCGCCCGCGCCAGCCGGATCGAACGGCCCTTGGCCCAGTTGAGCCCGCTGACCTCGCGCATCAGCGCCAGATCGCAGCCGCAATCGTTGTTGCCGCGCGCGTCGTAGCACTGATCGTGGCGCATGCAGATCGCATCGAGCGCGTCGACCGGCGGTTTCTCGGCGTCGTCGGGCCCGCTTTTCTGGCCAAAGCCGCAATAATTGCCGTGGATCAGCGCGAATTGATTGGCCGGGGCCGGCCCGGCCAGCATCATCAGGATCCCGACAGCGGCAAAGATACGCCACATGGCCCTAACTCCTCAGTCGACGGATCAGAGCGGAGGTGTCCCAGCGTCCGCCGCCCATGTTCTGCACGTCCTTGTAGAACTGATCGACCAACGCCGTCACCGGCAGCGCCGCGCCGATCTCGTCGCCGGTGGCAAGGCATATGCCCAGATCCTTGCGCATCCAGTCGACGGCGAACCCGTGCTCGAACGCATCCGCCAGCATGGTCTCGTGCCGGTTTGCCATCTGCCAGCTGCCGGCGGCTCCACCCGATATGACCTCGACCACCGCCTTGCCGTCAAGCCCGGCCTTCTCGGCGAAGGCCAGCCCTTCCGACAGGCCCTGCACCAGCCCGGCGATGCAGATCTGGTTGACCATCTTGGTCAATTGCCCCGCGCCGCTCTCGCCCAGACGCTTCACGGTCTTGCCATAGGCCGCCATCACTGGCGCGGCCGCGTCGAACGCTGCCTGATCGCCGCCGCACATCACCGATAGAACGCCGTTCTGCGCCCCTGCCTGCCCGCCGGATACCGGCGCATCGACGAAGCTCACGCCGATGTCCTTCGCGGCGGCGTGGATCTCTCGCGTGACCAGCGCCGATACGGTGGTGTGATCGACAAAGACCGCGCCCGCGGCCATCCCGGCAAGGGCTCCGTCCGCACCAAGGCAGACCGCGCGCAAGTCGTCGTCGTTGCCGACGCAGGCCATGACGAAATCGGCACCCACTGCCGCCTCTCGCGGGGTCGCTGCCGCCCTGCCGCCATGCTCGGCCACCCAGGCTTCGGCCCTGGCGGCTGTGCGGTTGTAGACCGTCACCTCATGGCCCCTGGCCGCCAGATGCCCCGCCATCGGGTAGCCCATCACCCCAAGTCCGAGAAACGCGCATTTCGCCATGATCGGGCCTCCGTCGATTGCACTGCCTGCTGGCTGCCCTTATTGACGGGGGGACAGGCTGAGGTCAACAAAGCGCGGGGCACCATGGCATCACTCTTTCGCTGGCTCGTTCGGATCGTGACCGCGGTGATGGTGCTTTTCGTGCTGGCGCTTGGGGCGGTCTATTACCTCGCGCAGCGCTCCATTCCCGACTACGACGTGACCCGCGAGGCGCGTGGCATCTCGGCACCGCTCGAGATCGTGCGCGACCATGCCAACGTGCCGCATATCTTCGGCGAGACCGACGCGGACGTGTTCTTCGGGCTGGGCTATGCCCATGCGCAGGACCGGCTGTGGCAGATGGTGATGATGCGGCGCACCGTGCAGGGGCGGCTGTCGGAGATGTTCGGCGAGCGCACCCTGCCGGTCGACGAGTTGATGCGCCGGCTCGACCTCTACCGCCTCGCGCAGGACGCGGTGGCGGTGCAGGACGCCGGGACGATGCTGGCGCTCGAGGCCTATGCGCGCGGCGTCAATGCCTGGCTCGACCGGGTGAATGGCGAGGCGCTGGGGCGCGGCGCGCCGGAACTGTTCCTGTTTTCCAACGACCTCGCCCCCTGGGTGCCCGCCGACAGCCTCGCGATGATGAAGCTGATGGGGGTGCAGCTTGCGGGTCATCTGCAAGAGGAAGTGCTGCGCGCGCGCGTCTCACTTGCCCTGCCCGATGAGCGTTTGCATGACATCATGCCCGACGCGCCGGGATCGGGGATCGCCGCCCTGCCCGACTATGCCTCGCTGTTCGACGGCGTCAGCCCGACCGACTTCGCGCTGAACGCACCGCTGGCCGAGCCCGATCCGCTGTCGCCGGTCGCCGCTGTCGGCATGGCCGGCGCCTCGAACGCCTGGGCCGCGGCACCATCGCGCTCTGCCGCTGGCGGCACGCTGCTGGCCAATGATCCGCATCTGGAGTTCTCGGCGCCGACGATCTGGTATCTGGCGCGGCTGGAACTGTCATCGGGCGGCGTGATCGGCGGCACCATTCCCGGCATGCCGATCGTGCTGGTCGGACGCAGCGCCGATTTCGGCTGGGCGCTGACCTCGTCCTATCTCGACGATCAGGACGTCTTCATCGAGAAACTGAACCCCGACAACCCCTCCGAAGTGCTGACCCCCGAGGGCTTCAAGCCGATGCTGACCAGCCCGACGATCATCCGCGTGAAGGACGGCCCACCGGTGACGCTGGTCCGGCAATGGACCCAGAACGGCCCGGTCCTGCCCGGCAAGCAATATGGCCTTGGCGCGATCACGCCCCCCGGCCATGTCGCGGCGATCGGCTGGACGCTTCTGACCGCCGAGGACACCTCGATGGCGGCGGCGCTGAAGCTGATGCAGGCGAAATCGGTGGATGAGGGCATCGAGGCCGGGCGCGGCTTCGTCGCACCGTCGCAGAACGTCACCATGGTCGACCGCGAGGGCATCGCGCTCAAGACCTTCGGGGCGATGCCGCGCCGGGCGGCCAACCACATGACGCTGGGCCGCCTGCCCGCACCGGGATGGGAGGCGCAGAACCGCTGGCTTGGCCTTGACGCCTATGCCGCCAACCCGGCCTTCGTGAACCCCTCGGGCGGGATCGTCGGCAACACCAACAACAAGCTGCTGGACCGCCCGTTCCCGCTGCATGTCAGCTTTGACTGGGGCGACACCCAGCGCATCCAGCGCTGGCAGAAGCTGATGCAGAGCCGCGCCGTGCATACCCGCGAGAGCTTCATCGAGGCGCAGCTCGACACCGTGTCGATCACCGCGCGCAACCTGCTGCCACTGGTCGGGGCCGACCTGTGGTTCACCGGCGACCCGGCACCCGAAGGCACACCCGAACGCACCCGCCAGCACGCGCTGGCCCTGCTGGCCGACTGGAACGGCGAGATGAACGAGCACATGCCGGAGCCCCTGATCTACATGGCCTGGATGCGCGCGCTGCAGGACCGGCTGATCCGCGACGAGCTTGGGCCGCTGGCGGGCGCCTTTACCCATGTCGATCCGGTCTTCGTCGAACGGGTGTTTCGCGACGTCGATGGTGCCGGGGTGTGGTGCGACGTGGTGCAGTCCGCGCCCGAGGAAACCTGCACCGACATCGCCCGCGCGGCGCTGGACGAGGCGTTGATCTGGATCGACGAGAAATACGGCGGCAAACAGGAGGCGCTGCGCTGGGGCGACGCGCATCAGGCCACCCATGACCATCAGGTGCTGGGCGGTCTGCCGATCCTCAAGTGGTTCGTGAACATCCGCCAGTCGACGTCGGGCGGTGACAACACGCTCAATCGTGGCCGCACCAGCGGCATCGACCCCGATCCGTTCCTGAACGTCCACGGCGCGGGTTATCGCGGTGTCTACGACTTTGCCGATCCGGATTCGTCGCTGTTCGTCACCTCGACCGGGCAATCGGGGCATTTCCTCAGCCGTCACTACGACGATCTGGGCGAGCTGTGGCGGCGTGGAGAATATATCCCGATGTCGCTCGACCCGGCGCTGGCGCGGGCGGCGGCGGTGGGGGTGACGCGGCTCATGCCAGTGCAATAGGCGGCGGACCGGCCTAACCGACCTGCTTGGCGTAGTCCGCCTTCTGGCGTGCGGTCCAGTCGACACTGACGTGCCAACCGGTGTCGTCCTGCACCTCGTCGGTGACCACATGCGCATCGTGCAGCCACGCGCGTTTGCGGCCCTCGGCGAACGTCAGTTGCAGGGTTTCGGCGGTCGTCACCTCGCCCAACCGGGCCTCGATCGTCGCCACCAGCGCCTCGATCCCCGCACCTGTCAGGGCCGAGATCGCCACCACGTCGGGGTTGCGCGCCGCCTCGGTCTCGCGCGCGGCGCGGGCCTCGGGCACGAGCAGGTCGAGCTTGTTCCAGACCTCGATCTGCGGCACGTCGGCGCCGACGCCAAGCTCGTCGAGGATCTGATTGACATCGCGCGCCTGCGCCTCGGTCTCGTCGGCGGCGATGTCGCGCACATGCAGGATCAGGTCGGCCCCCAGCACCTCTTCCAGCGTGGCGCGAAAGGCCGCGACCAGCTGCGTCGGCAGGTCCGAGATGAAGCCGACGGTATCGGACAGGATCACCTTGCGCCCCGAGGCCAGTTCGACCGAGCGCATCGTCGGGTCGAGCGTGGCGAACAGCATGTCCTTCACCAGCACCTCGGCGCCGGTCATGCGGTTGAACAGGGTCGACTTGCCGGCGTTGGTATAGCCGACCAGCGCAACCACCGGAAACGGCACCTTTGCGCGGGCGGCGCGGTGCAATTCACGGGTCTTGACCACCTTGGACAACAGCTTGCGCAGTCGGACAAGCTGGTCGTCGATCGCGCGCCGGTCGGCCTCGAGCTGGGTCTCGCCGGGGCCGCCGACGAAGCCAAACCCGCCGCGCTGCCGTTCAAGGTGGGTCCAGGCCCGAACCAGCCGCGTGCGCTGATAGGACAGCGCCGCCATCTCGACCTGCAACACGCCCTCGCGCGTCGCCGCACGGTCCGAGAAGATCTCGAGGATCAGCCCGGTGCGGTCGAGGATCTTGACCTTCCAGGACTTTTCCAGATTGCGCTGCTGCACCGGCGACACCGATCCGTCGATCAGCACAAGCTCGACCTCGTTCTCCTCGATCCGGGCGCGCAATTCCTCGATCTTGCCGGTGCCGAACAGGTGCCCCGGATGCGCCTTGGCCAGCCGCACGATCTCGGCGCCCTCGACCTCGATCCCCGGCAACGCCTCGGCCAGCGCCACGGCCTCCTCGAGTGCCGGGCCTGACGGGCGCCTGCTGCGGTTTCCGGTCATTTCCGGGTGGATCACCCAGGCGCGGGTGGCCACGGCTTCACGCGATATGGGTTCGGTCGTCATTGGCCAGACTCGGCGTTGGACTCAGGGCGCCACGCGCTGCCCGGCAGATGTGGCAAGGCAATTGCAGACGTCGTTTCGTCAGCGGGATTGTCCGATCTGGCGCGCCCCGGCGTCAGGATTAGGCGTCCTCGCCATCGTAGAGGCTGATCGGCTGCGACGGCATGATCGTCGAGATCGCGTGCTTGTAGACGAGCTGGCTTTGCCCGTCGCGCTTGAGCAACACGCAGAAGTTGTCGAACCACGAGATCACGCCCTGCAATTTCACGCCGTTGATCAGAAAGATCGTCACCGGAACCTTGGCCTTGCGGACATGGTTCAGGAACACATCCTGCAAATTCTGCTTGTCGCCAGCCATCGCTTCTTGCCCTTGTTTTATCGTGCTGCCGTTTCCCGGCAGAATTGCCTACCAGTTCAGTATGTAACGGCTGAATGAAAGATTCCACCCCCGATTTCAACGCAACACCACGCTATCGCCGCCAAAGATCCGGGCTGAAAAGCGCCACGATCGCCAGCGTCTCGAGCCGCCCGACCACCATCGCCACGGTCAGGACCAGCTTGGCGGGCGTGGTCATCAGCGCATAGCGGATCGGCTCGGACCCGGCGACCTCGGCCAGGGGTCCGGTGGTGGTCAGCGCGGCGATGGTCAGCACCGTCGCCTCCTCGAAGTTCTCGCCGGTCAGCGAGAACGCCGCCATCACCAGCGCCACCGACATCGCCATCAGCATGAAGAACAGCCACGCCATATAGGCACCGCGTCGGCGCAGGTGCCGCGCCTCGCCGCCCGAGCCGCCGACCGAATGAGGATGCACCAGACGCTCAAGCTCGCGCACCCCGTGCTTGTAGAGCGCGTAGACCCGCAAGAGCTTGGTCCCCCCCGCCGTGGTCGCCACCCCGCCCCCGATCAGCGCCAGCCCCATCAGCAACAGGCCGGGCGTCTGCAATCCCGACCAGTCGCTTGTCGCGTCCCAGGAGGCACTCACGAACCCGGTCGTGGTCAGGAACGACAGGACCGTGAACACCGAGCCCCAGAGCGAGGCGAGCGCTTCCGCCGCCGGCAGCGCGGCCCCCTCGACCTCATAGGTGCCGATGTATTGGCGGACGAACAGGATCAACGGCACGCCCGCCACCAGCAGGCCCGCGATCTGGATTTCAGGGTCGCGGCGCAGGTCCCTGAGGTCGCTGCCCTGCCCGTCGCGGGCAAAGGTCAGGCGCGAAATGGCAAAGATCAGGAAGACCGCGATCACGACCTCGCCGGCAAAGCCCGCGCTGCCGCCCGCCACACCGCCGGGGCCGGGCGAAATGCCCGAGGTCGACAGCGTCGACATCGCGTGCACCAGCGCCGTCGCCGGCATCTCGCCCGCGACGATCAGCGCGATCCAGAGCGCGATCGTCAGGCCGCCATAGATCGGCAAGAGCCGCGCGCCGTAGACCCTGACCCGATAGGACAGGTCGGCCACCTCGGTGATCTGGCGATAGGCCGCGGCCCGCGTCAGGTCCTGCGCCTGCCGCCGTCTGACCTCGAAGCCGCCAAGCGCCATCGGCGCCAGCACCGCGATGGCGCCGACCCAGACGAACAGCCCGCCCAGCCAGCCCACCGTCGCCCGCCACAGGTGAAACGACATCGCCAGCCGCCCCGGCTCGTCATAGAGCGTCGCGCCCGTGGTGGTCAGCGACGAGACCATTTCGACATAGGCGTTGAGGAACGTGGTGTTGCCCACCGCGTCGTGAAACGGCAGGGCGAACTGCATCGGCGCCAGCACGAACAGCGCCAGAAACGCCCCCAGATGCCGGCGCGGGTGTTCACGCCGCACCTGCCCGGCCATGGCGATGGCGATGAACAGCGCCAGCACCAGTGACAAGGCTCCGAAGGTAAAGAACACCTCGGCGATGTCCGTCTCGCCGGTCGCGCTGGCATGGGCGGCAGGCAGGAACATCGCGATGCCGCCCACCGCGATCAGGATCACGAGCAGCGGCAGTTTGGCGATCTGGCTCAGCATCACGGGCTAGAAGAAATCGATCGAGACCTGGAGCAGGCGCTCGACCTCGGGCACATCCGCCGCCAGGGCGAAGATCACCACCACGTCGCCTTCGTCGATCCGGGTCGCGCCGACCGGCTTGAGGATCTCCTCGCCCTTCATCACCGCGCCCATCAACACGCCCTCGGGAAACTCGATGTCACGCACCGCCTTGCCGGCGATCGGCGAGGTCGACAGCACCTGCGCCTCGATCACCTCGGCCTCGGCGTCGCCCACCGAATAGACCCCGCGCACCCGCCCGTGGCGGATATGGCGCAGGATCGAGCTGACGGTGGTGGCGCGCGGGTTGATATAGGCGTCGACGCCAAGCGGCTCCATCAGCGGCACCAGCGAGGGGTCATTGACCAGACAGATCGCCATCGGACAACCGGCCGACTTGGCGCGCACCGCGGCCAGCATGTTGACCTTGTCGTCATCGGTGACGGCGAGGATCGCGTCGGCGCGGTGGATGCCGGCCTCTTTCAGCAGTTCCATGTCCATGCCGTTGCCGTGCAGCACGACGGTGCGCTCGAGCGAATCGGCGGCGCGTTCGGCGATTTCGCGGTTCAGCTCGATCACCTTGGCGCGCACCCGGTCCGAGCGCGCCTCGAGCGCCTGCGCCACCGACAGCCCGACATTGCCGCCGCCAAGGATCACGATCCTTTCCTGACGCTTCACCGACTTGCCGAAGATCTCGAGCGTCCGGTTCACGTCGCCGGCTTCGGCGAAGACATAGACCTGATCGCCGACGAAAAGCTGATCGCCGCTTTCGGGGGCGAACAGCGAATTGTCGCGCCGGACCCCGACCACGACGGCCTTGAGTGTCGAGAACAGGTCGGTCAATTGCCTGAGCGGCGTGTTCACCACCGGGCAATCCTCGTCCAGCGCGATGCCCAGAAGCATCGCCCGTCCACCCAGAAAGGTCTCGACGTCGAATGCCGTCGGTGCCGAGAGCCGCCGCAACGCGGCCTCGGCAACTTCGCGCTCGGGGCTGATCACCACGTCGATCGGCAGGTGTTCCTGACGGTAGAGGTCGGCATAGGTCGGGTTGAGATAGCTTCGCGCCCGCAGCCGGGCAATCTTGCGTGGCACCGAGAAGATCGAATGTGCCACCTGACAGGTCACCATGTTGACCTCGTCGGAATAGGTCGCGGCGATCACCATGTCGGCGTCGCGCGCCCCGGCGCGTTCGAGCACATCAGGATAGGAGGCAAAGCCCGTCACCCCCTGCACGTCCAGCGTGTCGGTCGCCCGCGCAACCAGTTCGGGGTTGTTGTCGACCACCGTCACATCGTTCTTTTCGCCCGAGAGGTGGCGCGCGATCTGCCAGCCGACCTGGCCCGCGCCGCAGATGACGACCTTCATGAGTTCAGCCTTCTGATGCCCCGCGCCAAGCCATGGCAGACAGGGTGTGAAAGGTCAACGCGCGCCCTAGAACGCGTCATCGTCCTCGGCGACAAAGGCCACCCGCGCGCCCGATTTGGTGGCGGTCACGACCCCCAGCGATTTCAGCTTGCGGTGCAGCGCCGAGCGTTCCATGCCAACAAAATTCGCGGTGCGCGAGATGTTGCCGCCGAAGCGGTTGATCTGGGTCAGAAGGTATTCGCGCTCGAACGCCTCGCGCGCCTCGCGCAGCGGCAGCGTCGCCAGCGCCGCAGGCAGCACCACCGTCCCGCCCTCGGCGGCGGCTCCGGCCTCGGCCTCGGGCAATTCGCGCGCCTCGATCGGCCCGGTGCCGTCGCCCAGGATCAGCACGCGCTCGATCACGTTCTTCAACTGGCGCACGTTGCCCGGCCAGGGCATCGACTGCAACATCGCCTTGGCGTCCTCGGCGAGATCGCGCAGCGGCAGGCCCTGGGTCTTGTTGAAGGCGGCGATGAAGTGCTCGGCCAGACGCGGAATATCCTCGCGCCGCTCCGCCAGCGGCGGCACCGCGATCGGCACCACGTTCAGCCGGTGATACAGTTCCTCGCGGAAGCGTTGCGCGGCGATCTCGGCTTGCAGATCGCGGGTGGTCGAGGAAATCACCCTGATGTCGACCTTCACCTTGTCGATACCGCCGACGCGGGCAAAACGCTGTTCGACCAGCACCCGCAGGATCTTGGACTGGGTGCCCAAGGGCATGTCGGCTACCTCGTCGAAATAGATCACGCCGCCATTGGCTTCCTCCAGCAGCCCCTTTTCGATGCCGCGGTCGGGGCTTTCGCGCCCGAACAGCACTTCCTCCATCCGGTCGGGTTCGATCGAGGCGGAATTGACGCTGACAAAGGGGGAGCGGGCCCGGTCGGAGCCGGCATGGATGATCCGCGCCGCCAGTTCCTTGCCCGACCCCGCCGGCCCGGTCAAAAGCACCCGCCCGTTCGAGCGCATCACCTTCTCGAGGTTCGATTTCAGCGCCCGGAACGCCGCCGAGCCGCCGATCATCTCGGTCGGCACGCTGTCGCGGCGTTTCAGCTCGACGTTTTCGCGGCGCAGACGCGAGGTTTCCATCGCGCGGCGGATCACCACCAGCAACTGGTCGATGTTGAAGGGTTTTTCGATGAAGTCGTAGGCACCCTGCTTGATCGCGGCGACCGCTATCTCGATGTTGCCGTGGCCCGATATGATCACCACCGGCACGTCGGGATGCTCGCGCTTGACCATCTTCAGGATGTCGATCCCGTCCATGGCCGAATCCTTGAGCCAGATGTCGAGGATCATCAGCGCCGGTTGGTCCTTGTTGACCTCGGCCACCGCCTCGTCCGACGTTCCGGCGAGGCGCGTGGTATAGCCCTCGTCCTTGAGGATGTCCGAGATCAGCTCGCGGATATCGCGTTCGTCGTCGACAATGAGAATATCTGCCATCTCTTGTTTTCCCTCGTTACTCGGCCGCATCCTGTTCGGCCACCGCCGGGCTGATCGGCAGGCGCACCACTGCCATCGCCCCCGCCCTGTCGGTGCCGCCGAACCTCTCGGCGTCCATCAATGTCAGGCTGCCACCATGTTCCTCGATGATCTTCTTCACGATGGGCAGGCCAAGCCCGGTGCCCTTGTCACGGGTGGTCACATAAGGCTCGAACAGCCGCGAACGGTCGTCGGGCAGGCCGATGCCGTTGTCGGACACCGTGACCACGCCCTCGTCACCGTCGCGCGACAGTTCAACGCGGATCATCGGCCGGTGCCCCTCCGGAGCCTGACCTTTCTCCTGCAGGCTTTCAATCGCCTCGCCAGCGTTCTTGATCAGGTTGGTCAGCGCCTGCCCGATCATCGTCTCGTCAAGCTGCGCCGGCATCGCACCTGCGGGCAGATCGGTCTCGATCATCACATCGACCTGCCCGGCCTTCTGCAGCGTCACCGCGTCGCGCACCAGTTGCGCGAGGTCGGCGGGTTTCTTTTCGGGCTCGGGCATCCGGGCGAATTTCGAGAACTCGTCGACGATGCGGCGCAGATCCTCGGTCTGGCGGATGATCACGCTGGTCAGGTTCTCCAGATCGTCGGCGTCGGGTTCATCGAGCTTGCGGGTGAACTTGCGCTTGATCCGTTCGGCCGACAACTGGATCGGTGTGAGCGGGTTCTTGATCTCATGCGCGATGCGCCGCGCCACGTCGGCCCAGGCGGCCATGCGCTGTGCCGAGACCAGATCGGTGACGTCATCGAACGCGACGACATAGCCTTCCAGCGCACCTTCGTCCGAGATCCTGCGCGCCATGCGCACCAGCAGGCGCTCCTGCCGCGCGACGCGCGCCAGCCCCAGCTCCTCCTGAACCCGCTCGGCGTCCTCGTCGGCGCGCAGCCGGTCCAGCAGCGGGCCGAACTCGGGCACCACCAGCGCCAGTTCGGCGTGCTGCGGCGCCTCGACGTCGATCCCCAGCATGCTGCGCGCGGACCGGTTCATGAAATCCACCCGCCCGGCGGAATCGAGCCCGATCACCCCGGCGGTGACTGAACTCAGCACGTTGTCGAACAGCCGGCGGCGGCGTTCGATCTGTTCGGTGTTCTCCAGCAGCCTCTGGCGCTGGCCGCGAAGCTGATGCGTCATGCGGTTGAACAGCCGCCCCAGCATCGCGATCTCGTCCTCGCCTTCCTCCTCGGGCACCCGCACGTCAAGATCGCCGCCACCGACCCGCTCGGCCGCCTGCGCCAGCCGCCCGATCGGGCCGGACAGGCGTTCTGCGAACCACATCCCCAGCCAGGTCGCCGCCAGCACCAGGATCGCGGCGAAACCCAGATAGATCAGGCCGAACTCGAACAACACCTGGCCGCGCTGGTTCTCGAGCTGCTGATAGAACCGCACCGTTTCCTGAGTTTCGTCGAGCAGGTTGAGGATTGCGCCGTCGACATCGCGCGACACGTAGAGCAGGTGGTCGGGGTAAGCCGTGAGGTGAACGATGGCGCGGAACTCATTGATATCCCAGTCTTCCACGACGACGGTTTCGCCCGCCAGCGCCTGCTCGACCGCTTCCGCCGTGGGGTGTTCGAAGTCGAACAGATAGGAACGGTCGCCGCGCAAGAGCAGGTCGCCGGTCGAATCGATGATATAGGCCTCGCGCAACCCGCGCTGAATCCGGGTCTGGCCCTGCGCCAGCGCCTGACGCAACTGCCCGTCCGACAACAGCGGGTTGGTCTGCTTGGCGAGGTCGAGGAAAGCCGCCAGCGCCTCGGCGTCCTGCACCAGCCCGTCGCGATGCTCGCTCTCATAGGCCTGGGCGGCGTCCAGCGAATTGCGCACCACCCGGCTGACCCGGTCGGAAAACCAGCCCTCGAGCCCGACGTTCACGGTGAGCACGGCAAAGACCGCCACCAGCACGGTCGGCAGCAGCGCAAGGAAGGCAAACGCCCCGGTCAGGCGCAGGTGCAGCCGCGAGCCTGCCGATTTCGCCCGCCGCGCGGCGACCATGCGCACGACCCCCGACAGGACCAGCGCCGCCACGACCAGCACATAGACGAAGTCGGCCAGCAGCACGATCCTGAGCGTCGCCGATTGCGCCCCCTGATCGAGCGGGCCAAGCACCAGATAGGTCATGACCGCCAGGGCCGGGCCGAGAATCACCAGCCCGAAGGTTGCAAGGGATTGCACCCGGCGCAGCTTGCGCAGCCGGGCAATCCGCTCCCATGTCCATGGCCGCTTGCCGTTCTGTTTCACGCTGTCACCAGTCACGCCGGGCCTCATGTTGCCCCCGTGCGCATGGGACGGGGAACTGCCTGTCGGGGCAAGGGTCTGCGACTGACACCCTTATGCCACGCTCTGTGGCCGGTTTACATCAATTTCCGGCGACGTGTCACCTCGATTCCCCCGTCTGCGATCTTCTTGCGCAGGGTGTTCCGGTTGATGCCGAGAAGCTCGGCGGCGCGCACCTGATTGCCACCCGTCGCATCGAGCACGATCTCGATCAGCGGCACCTCGACCTCGCGCAGCACGCGCTGATAGACGCCGGGCGGCGGCAGCGATCCGCCATGCAGCGCGAAATAGCGATCGAGGTGGCGCGCGACCGAGGCCGACAGCGTCTCGTCCGCCTCGACCGGCACCACCGTCCCGCCCGCGGGTGCGCCCAGGGCGGCCTCGACCTCGGCGCGGGTGATGTCGGGGTCGGTGCCGGTGATCATCAGGCGGTGAATTATGTTCTCCAACTGGCGCAGGTTTCCGGGCCAGGGATAGGCGCGCAGGCAGGCGGCGGCCTCTGGCAACAGCGCGCGCGGCGTCAGCCCGTCGCGCGCCGCACGGGTCAGAAAGTGCTCGGCCAGCGCCGGAATGTCCTCAAGCCGCTCGCGCAGGGTCGGGACCGGGATGAGGACGCCGCCAAGCCGGTAATAGAGGTCTTCGCGAAACCCGCCCGGCCCAAGCCGGCGTGCCAGATCGCCCGGCGCGGTCGCGATCACCCGGGGCGCGGGGTCGGTCAGCGCGTCAAGCATCCGGGCAACACGCGCCTGCACGCCGTCGTCGAAATCGCCGATCCCGTCCAGCACCAGCGTGCCCCGCCCGACCCGCGCCAGAAGGCGCGCGGGGCCGTCCACCGCGGCCAGATCGTCCATCGTCGCGACCACGAAGGGTTGGCCGCGCCGGTCGGAGAAATCGTGGATCGCGCGCGCGATCAGGCTCTTGCCGGTGCCGCTCTCGCCGGTGATGAGCACCGGCAGATCGGTGTTCATCACCCGCGCCACCAGCCGGTAGAGCGCCTGCATCGCCGGTGCACGCCCCACCAGCGGCAGGTCCTCGCCCTCGTCGGGGATCGCGCGCGACGGTGTCGGGGCGTGGCGCGGCTGCGCCAGCGCCCTGGCGGCGCGGCGCAACAGGTCCGGCAGGTCGAAGGGCTTGGGCAGATAATCGAACGCCTCGTGCTCGGCCGCCTGAATCGCCGTCATGATGGTGTTCTGCGCCGAGATCACGATCACCGGCAGGCCGGGGCGCATCGCGGCAATCTCGGGCAGCGCGTCCAGCCCGTTGCCATCGGGCATCACCACGTCCGAGATCACCAGATCGCCGCGCCCCTCCTCGACCCAGCGTTTCAGCATCACCAGCGAGCCGGTCGCGTGCACCCGGCAGCCTGCGCGGGTCAGCGCCTGGGTCAGCACGGTGCGGATGGTGCGGTCGTCGTCGGCGATCAGAACGGTGCCGTCCATCGTCTACTCCTGTCCTTCGGGTGCCACCGGCAACGAGATGCGAAACCGCGTGCGCCCCGGCTGGCTTTCGACCGCGATCCAGCCGTCATGGTCCGAGATGATCTTGGACACCAGCGCCAACCCCAGCCCGGTGCCGTTCTCGCGCCCCGATATGAACGGCTCGAAGATCTGCGCCGCGATGTCGGGCGCGATGCCGGGGCCGTCGTCGATGACCTCGACCTGAAGCGGCAACCCGGTGCCCGACCCATCCGCACGGCGAAGCCGGAGCGCGTGGTCATAGAAGGTGCGCAACCGGATCGTGCCGCCCGTCCTGCCCGCCGCCTCGGCGGCGTTTCGGATCAGGTTCAGGAAAACCTGAATGATCTGGTCGGCATCAACGAAGGTCTGCGGCAGCGACGGGTCATAGTCCTTTTCAATCCGCATTCCGGCGGCAAACCCGACCTCGGCCGATTGGCGCGCCCGATCGAGCAGGTCATGGACATTGACCACCGCGCGCTGCGGCGGGCGCAGGTTGCCGAACTCCTCGACCTGATCGAGAAGTGCGACGATCCGCCGGCTCTCGGCGACGATCAGGTCGGTCAACTCGCGGTCCTCGCCCGAAAGCTCCATCGCCAGAAGCTGCGCCGCGCCAGTGATCCCGGCCAGCGGGTTCTTGATCTCATGCGCCAGCATTTCGGCCATGCCGATCGCCGAGCGCGCCGCCGACCGCACCCCCTGCCCCTCGCCCAGCCGATCTGCGAGGTGACGCGGCTCGATCAGTATCAGCACCCGGCCCGCGCCGCCGACGACCGGCGCGATGCGCAAGTCGCACTCGACCTGCGGCGCACCCGCTGCGGCGACCCCGACGCGGTTGATGAAGACCGGCCCGCCACCCTGCCGCACCCGCGCGAAAGCCGCTGCCAGATCAGTGTCGACTGCCACCCTGCCCGCCAGCGACAGCCCGTTCAGTGCCCTGGCGGAAGCATTCAGAAACGCCTCGCCCGCCGCGTTCACCCCGGCGATCCGGTCGCCCCGGTCGATCAGCACCCCCGGCACCGGCAACGAGGCCCAGAGCGCGCCATCGTCCATCACGCCGCCTCCGCGTGCTCGGTCAGTGCGTCAGGCAGACAGGCCAGCACCGCCTTGGGATCGCGCCCCGACAATACTTCGCGCCTGAGCGCTGCGGGCGTGCCTGCCGCGTCCATATACCAGCCCAGATGCTTGCGAATGACCCGCATGCCCAGATCGGCGCCATAGAACGAAAGCGACGCCTCGTAATGCCCCGCGACCATGTCGATCAGCGCCGCACCCTCCGGCACCACTGGCGCAGGCCCGCCCGACAGCGAAGCCGCGATCTGGGCGATCAGCCAGGGCCGTCCGCCGGTCTTGCGGCCCACCATCACCCCGTCAGCGCCGGACAGCGCCAGCGCCGCGCGCGCATCGCCCACGCCGCCGATGTCGCCATTGGCGATCACCGGGATCGACACCGCCGCTTTCACCGCCCGGATCGCCGCCCAATCGGCCCGGCCCTTGTAGAACTGGCAACGCGTGCGGCCGTGTATCGTCACCATCGCCACCCCGGCAGCCTCGGCCCGGCGCGCGATCTCGGGCGCGTTCAGCATGTCGCCATCCCAACCCAGCCGGGTCTTGAGCGTCACCGGCACATCGACCGCCGCCACCACCGCCTCGATCAACCGCAGCGCATGGTCGGGGTCGCGCATCAGGGCCGAGCCTGACAGCCCGCCCACCACCTTCCTGGCCGGGCATCCCATGTTGATGTCGACGATCCGCGCGCCGTTCGCTGCGACCATCCGCGCCGCCTCGCCGATCCAATAGGGGTCGCGCCCGGCAAGCTGCACCGCGGTGCCCTCGATACCGAATCCCAGTTCGGCCCGCTCGCGCACGCCGGGCTTGGCCTGCACCATCTCCTGACTCGCCACCATCTCGCTGACCACCAGCCCGGCACCGAAGCTCTGGACCAGATTGCGAAACGGCAGGTCAGTGATCCCGGCCATCGGGGCCAGAAAAACCGGCGAGTCGAGGTGGATATTGCCTAACGTCAGCGTCAAATGCCTTGTCCCTGTTCTGTCATCCGGAGCCTGGCCCGTGCCGCGCGCATCGGCCAAAGCTGCGCCGCTCGATATGCACGCATTTTCACCATTGCACAATATTTCACCAGATTCATCGCTGCGCAAAGCCCCATTGTCCTCCAATTCAGCACCGCTTAACAGGGGCGCATGGACATCGCAGCGATCATCGTCGCCGCCGGGCGCGGCACAAGGGCGGGTGGAGACGTGCCGAAACAATGGCGCGCGCTTCGCGGCCGCAGGGTCGCCGACTGGAGTGTTGCGGCCTTCACCGACCATCCCGCCGTGGGCCGCGTGGTGCTGGTGCTGCACCCTGACGACCTTGCGCAAGCGGCGGGCTTTTCCGACGTGACCATCGCCACAGGCGGCGCCACCCGCGACGCCAGTGTCGCCGCCGGGCTTGAGGCGCTTGCCGCCGATCCACCCGACCTCGTGCTGATCCACGACGTCGCCCGCCCGCTGGTGTCGCCCGATCTGATCGACCGGGTCATCGCGGCGCTCGCGCATCGCGCCGGCGCTGCCCCCGCACTCGCCGTCACCGATGCGCTCTGGACCGGCGAGGATGCCCGCGTCACTGGCACGCATGACCGGACTGGGCTGTTTCGCGCTCAGACCCCGCAGGGTTTTCGCTTCGCCGCCATCCTCGCCGCCCACCGCGCCCACACCGGCGGGGCCGCCGACGATGTCGAGGTGGCGCGCGCGGCGGAGCTTGACGTGGGCATCGTCGAAGGCGACGAACGCAACCTGAAGATCACCGGCCCCGAGGATTTCGCGCGGGCCGAAGCGCTGATGGGAGAAGCCATGGATATCCGCACCGGTCAGGGCTTTGACGTCCACGCGTTCGAGCAAGGCGACGCCGTGATCCTCTGCGGCGTGAGCGTGCCGCATGACAAGAAGCTCAAGGGCCATTCCGACGCCGATGTGGGAATGCACGCGCTGACCGACGCGATCTACGGGGCACTCGCCGAAGGCGACATCGGCCAGCACTTCCCGCCCTCCGACCCCGAGTGGAAAGGTGCCGCCAGCGACATCTTCCTGCGCCACGCCACCTCCCGCGTCCGCGCACGCGGCTACGCCATCGCCAATGTCGACGTCACGCTGATCTGCGAACAGCCCAGGATCGGCCCCCATGCCGGGGCGATGCGCGCCGAACTGGCGCGCATCATCGGCATCGAGGCCGAACGGGTCAGCGTCAAGGCGACCACGTCCGAACGCCTCGGCTTCACCGGGCGCGAGGAAGGCATCGCCGCCATGGCGCTCGCAACGCTGGTCAAGACATGAAACCGATCATCGCCACCTTCCTCTATGTCGGCTACCTCAAGCCCGCCCCCGGCACCTGGGGCTCGCTCGCGGCACTGCCGATCCTCTGGGCGCTGCACCAGTTGGGCGGGCCATGGCTGGTGGCCGGCTTCATCTTCGCCGCCTTCCTTGTCGGCTGGTGGGCCACCGCAGGGCTGATCGCGGGACAGGAAAACAAGGACCCCTCCGAGATCGTCATCGACGAGGTCGTGGGCCAGGGCCTCGCGATCCTGCCGGTCTCGATCGGAGCGGCGGTGATGGGCGCAGAAGTGCTGGCGCTCTATCCCGGCTGGATCGCGGGTTTTCTGCTGTTTCGCCTGTTCGACATCTGGAAGCCCGGCCCGGTCGGCTGGGCCGACCGAAAGGGCGGCGCGCTCGGGGTGATGCTCGACGACGTGATCGCCGGGCTCTTTGCCGCTATCGGCGTCGTCGCCCTCGCCGCCGCCTCGCACCTCTTGCTGATGCCATGACCGACCCCGCCGCACTCCTCGCGCTCTGCCGCGCCAAGGGGCTGAAAGTCGCCACCGCCGAAAGCTGCACCGGCGGCATGGTCGGAGCAGCCCTGACCGACATCGCCGGATCGTCGGATGTCTATGAGCGCGGCGTCATCACCTATTCCAACGCCGCCAAGATCGCCCTTCTGGGCGTGCGCCAAACCACGCTCGACACCCACGGCGCGGTGTCCGAAGAGGTCGCGGCGGAAATGGCCGCGGGGCTGCTGGCCCGCGCCCCGGTCGATATCGCGGTGTCGGTCACCGGCATCGCGGGACCGGGCGGCTCCGAACACAAGCCCGAAGGCCGGGTCTGCTTCGGGCTCGCCACCGCGACCGGCACGAGAACCGAAACCGTCGATTTCGGCGCACAGGGTCGCGCCCTTGTCCGCGCCGCCGCCACCGCCCACGCGCTCGCCCTGATCGCGGCCGCCGCCGAACGCGCCTGACAGCTTCATCTTGGCCCAAGGGTCTATTCCAGCTCAGGTCCTGAGCGGTTTCATTCTGCAGGATCTGAGCAGGATCTTGTAGAGGTTGTTTTCGCGGTTGTTGAAGCGGAATTCGGTTTCCTTGAGGAAGGTCGGAAAGCTGGTTCTG
>JBLWUQ010000008.1:0-151372 GCA_048268845.1 Maritimibacter sp.
CCGTCGACGAGGGCGGTCCTCGGGCGCGCGCCCGAGGACCGCCCTCGTCGACGGCTGGTTCATCGAGCCGGTCACAGAGCATCCGGTGCCGGTCTGGATCTGGGGCGCGGGCCATGTCGGGCGCGCGCTGACCTCTGTCCTCGCCCCCCTTCCCGGCATCGCGATCACCTGGGTCGACACCGGCCCCGAACGCTTCCCGGCCAATATCCCCGAAGGCGTCACCGCCCTGCCCGCCCCCGAAATCACCGCTGCCGTGACGCTCGCGCCAACGGACGCGCATCATGTCGTGATGACCTATTCCCACCCGCTCGACCTCGCGCTCTGCGACGCGCTTCTGCGCCACGGCTTTGCCGGTGCGGGCCTGATCGGGTCGGACACCAAGCGCGCCCGGTTCCGCTCGCGCTTGAAACAACTGGGGCATGAAGGAGCCTCGATCGACCGCATCGCCTGCCCGATCGGGGACAAGCGGCTGGGAAAACATCCGCAGGCCATTGCCGTGGGGGTGGCACGGCAATTAGTGTTGGATCTGGCACAGACAGAAGCCGCCAAGGCCGCGCCAGCGACGGGACGGGGGGACGGAAACGATGACACAGGCGCTCTTGACGCTTGAAGGGCTGACCAAGGCCTATCCGGGCGTGGTCGCCAACAGCGACATCTCGTTCACCATCGGCCACGGCCAGGTGCACGCGCTCTTGGGCGAGAATGGTGCTGGCAAGTCGACGCTGGTCAAGACCATCTATGGTCTGGTGAAACCCGATGCCGGGCGGATGACGCTTGACGGCCACGCCTATGCCCCCGCCAACCCGCGCATGGCCCGCGCCGAGGGCGTGGCGATGGTGTTCCAGCATTTCAGCCTGTTCGACGCATTGGACGTGGCCGAGAATATCGCGCTCGGCATGGACAACCCGCCGGGGCGGCGGCAACTGGGGGCGAAGATCACCGAGGTCAGCGAAGCCTACGGCCTGCCGCTCGACCCGCACCGCATCGTCGGCGACCTGTCAGCGGGCGAGCGGCAAAGGGTCGAGATCATCCGCTGCCTGCTTCAGAACCCCAAGCTGCTGATCATGGACGAACCCACCAGCGTGCTGACGCCGCAGGAAGTCGACATCCTGTTCAAGACCCTGCGCAAGCTGGCCGCCGAGGGCACCGCGATCCTCTATATCTCGCACAAGCTCGAGGAGATTCGCAGCCTGTGCGAATGTGCCACCGTGCTCCGGCTGGGCGTGGTCGTCGGCACCTGCGATCCGCGCGAGCAGTCGGCGCGCGATCTGGCCGAGCTTATGGTGGGCACGACGCTCCACATCCCGACCCGCGAGGCCAGTGAACCAGGCGAAGTGCTCTTGGAAGTGACCGGCCTCAGCCTGCCCGCGCCGACCGATTTCGGCACCCCACTGAAAGAAGTGTCCTTCACGCTGCGCGCCGGCGAGGTTCTGGGCATCGGCGGCGTCGCGGGCAACGGCCAGGACGAATTGCTTGCCGCCCTGTCGGGCGAACGCCGCGCGGCTCCCGGCGCGATCCTGCTGCGCGGTCGCGACATCGGACGCCTGCCGCCCAACGCGCGCCGCGCACTCGGGCTTCTGGCCGCGCCCGAGGAACGGCTGGGCCATTCGGCGGCACCGGAAATGACCCTGACGGAAAACGCGCTCCTCACCGGGGCGGTGCGCGAGAAATTGACCTCGCGCGGCTTCATCCTGTGGCCAAGGACCCGCGCCTTTGCCGAGCGGATCATCAAGGCCTATGACGTGCGCACGCCGGGGCCGGAGGTCGCGGCAGGCGCGCTGTCGGGCGGCAACCTGCAGAAATTCGTGATCGGGCGCGAGATCCTCCAGGCCCCCGATGTCTTCGTGGTGAACCAGCCGACCTGGGGCGTCGACGCCTCGGCGGCGGCGGCGATCCGGCAGGCGATCCTCGATCTGGCCGAGCAGGGCGCGGGCGTCGTGGTGATCAGCCAGGACCTCGATGAACTGATGGAAATCTCCGACCGTTTCACCGCGCTGAACGAAGGCCGGCTGGCCCCGATCCGCCCGGCACAGGGGCTGACAACCGAGGAGATCGGCCTGATGATGGGCGGAGCGCATGACATGGCGGTGGCGCATGTGGACCATCCGGCAGAGGTGTGCGCATGAGCCTGATCCGGCTGGAAAAACGCGCCGCCCCCTCGAAGCTCCTGTCGGCGACGACGCCGGTTCTGGCGGTCATCGCGACGATGATCGCGGGCGGCTTCATGTTCTGGGCATTGGGCGCCAACCCGTTCGAGGCGATCCGCACGATCTTCTGGGACCCGCTGTTCGACCCGACCTTCGGCCCCTATTCGCGCCCGCAGCTTCTGGTCAAGGCCGGCCCCCTGATCCTGATCGCGATCGGCCTCGCGCTGGGGTTTCGCGCGGGCATCTGGAACATCGGCGCCGAGGGGCAATACATCATGGGCGCGATCGTCGGCGCGGGCGTGGGGCTGGCGCTCTACCCGACCGAATCGCGGCTTGTCTTCCCGCTCATGGTCGCCGCAGGGGCGTTTGGCGGCTGGGCCTGGGCGATGATCCCGGCGATCCTGAAAACCCGTTTCGGCACCAACGAGATCCTCGTCAGCCTGATGCTGGTCTATGTCGCCGAGAGCATCCTTGCCAGCGTGTCCTCGGGCCTGTTGCGCAACCCTGAAGGCCACGGCTTTCCCGGCTCGCGAAATCTGGCGCGCGACTATCCGGCTGCCTCCAACCTCGAGCTTATCCCCGGCACCGGCATGCACTGGGGCGTGGTCGCAGCCCTCGTCGCGGTGATCTTCGCCTATGTGCTGCTGACCCGGCACCGGATGGGCTTTGCGATCCGGCTGGCAGGCGAGGCTCCGCGCGCGGCGCGTTTTGCCGGCGTCCACCCGGCGCGGCTGGTGCTGTTCACGCTCGGCACCGCCGGCGCCTTCGCCGGGGCCGCCGGGTTCTTCGAGGTCGCAGGCCCGTCCGGGCAGATCTCGATCGACTTCAACTCGGGCTACGGCTTCACCGCGATCATCGTCGCCTTCCTGGGTCGGCTGCACCCGGTCGGCATCCTGCTGGCGGGGCTTCTGATGGCGCTGACCTATATCGGCGGCGAACTCGCGCAACTTATGCTGACGATGCCGGCGGCGGCGATCCAGCTTTTCCAGGGGATGCTCCTGTTCTTCCTGCTGGCAATGGATGTGTTCGCCAATTACCGCATCCGCATCGGCACGCCGGAGGTCGCGACATGAGACAGCCTGTCCGCCATGCAGCCTTCGCATCTTTGCTCGTGAAATACCTTGGGGGTTTGGGGGCAAAGCCCCCATCGCCCGCTGACCGGCGCGGCGCAGCCGCTCCTTGTCGAAAGGCGGCGTGATGGACCTTGGACAGATCAACCCGATCCTGCTGATCGCCTCGCTGATGGTGGCCTCGACCCCGATCCTGCTGGCCTCCCTGGGCGAGCTTGTGGTGGAAAAATCGGGTGTCTTGAACCTCGGCGTCGAGGGCATGATGATCACTGGCGCGGTGGTCGGCTTCGCCATCGGTGTCACCACCGGCACCCCCCTGATCGGCTTTGCCGCAGCGGCGGTGGCGGGGGCGGTGCTGGCGCTCCTCTTTGGCTTCATCACGCAAATCCTTCTGTCCAACCAGGTCGCGACCGGGCTGGCGCTGACGCTGTTCGGGATCGGGCTGTCGGCGCTGATCGGCAAGCCCTATGTCGGCATCCGCGCGCCCAGCTTTCCCAAGCTGCACATCCCCTTGCTGTCGGACATCCCCATCCTTGGCCCGATCCTGTTTCGCCATGACCCGATGGTCTATTTCTCGCTGGCGCTGGTCGTGGCGGTCTGGCTGATCCTGACCCGGACCCGCGCCGGACTGATCCTGCGCGCGGTCGGCGAGAATCACACGGCGGCGCATGCGCTGGGCTACAAGGTGGTGCGGGTGCGCCTGATGGCGATCGCCTTCGGCGGCGCCTGCGCAGGGCTTGGCGGCGCCTATGTCAGCCTCGTGCGGGTGCCGCAATGGACCGAGGGCATGACCGCCGGCGCCGGCTGGATCGCGCTGGCCATCGTGGTCTTCGCCAGCTGGCGGCCGTGGCGGGTGCTGCTGGGCGCCTACCTTTTTGGCGGTGTCACCGTGCTGCAACTCAACCTCCAGGCCGCCGGGGTGCCGATCCCGGTCGAATACCTGTCGATGTCGCCCTACCTTGTCACCATCCTCGTGCTGGTCATAATCTCGGTGCGCGGCAGCCACGGCGCGCCCGGCTCGCTCGGGCGCGTGTTCCATGCCTCGACCTGACACAGGGCGCGAGCCAGAAACCCGAAAGATTGCGACCCACGCCGACGAAACAACCCGAACCTGACCAACCAACAACGGAGACTGATATGAAAATTGCCAGATCACTCATCGCCGGAGCCGCGCTTGCGCTCGGCCTTGCCGGAGCGGCTGCGGCCGAGCCGGTCAAGGCCGGTTTCATCTATGTCGGCCCCGTCGGCGACGGCGGCTGGACCTTCGAGCATGACCAGGCCCGGCTGGCGGTGCTGGAGCATTTCGGCGACAAGGTCGAGACCATCTACCAGGAAAGCGTGCCCGAAGGCGCCGACGCCGAGCGCGCGATCACCCAGATGGCGCTGTCGGGCGCCGACATCATCTTCACCACCTCGTTCGGCTTCATGGACGCCACCGTCGCGGTGGCCGAGAAGTTCCCCGACATCATGTTCGAGCACGCCACCGGCTACAAGATGGCCGATAACCTCGCGGTCTACTCCGCCCGCTTCTACGAGGGCCGCGCCGTGCAGGGCACGCTTGCGGGCCGCATGACCAAGTCGAACATCATCGGCTACATCGCCTCGTTCCCGGTGCCGGAAGTGATCCGCGGCATCAACTCGGCCTATATCCACGCCAAGAAGGTGAACCCGGATGTCCAGTTCAAGGTGATCTGGGCCTATACCTGGTTCGACCCGGCCAAGGAAGCCGACGCCGCCAAGGCGCTGATCGAACAGGGCGCCGACGTGATCCTGCAGCACACCGATTCGACCGCACCGCAGGCCGCAGCACAAGAGGCCGGCAATGTCTTCACCTTCGGCCAGGCCTCGGACATGTTTGAATACGCGCCGTCGCCGCGGATCTCGTCGATCATCGACAACTGGGCGCCCTACTACATCGAGCGTATCCAGGCCCTGATGGACGGCACCTGGACAAGCACCAACACCTGGGACGGCATCGGTCCGGGCATGGTCGGGATCGGCGAAATCACCGACGCGGTTCCCGCCGACGCAAAGGCCGAAGCCGAGGCGCTGCGCGACCAGATCGCCGCGGGCACCTACCACCCGTTCACCGGCCCGATCAACAAGCAGGACGGCTCGCCCTGGCTGGCCGAAGGCGAAATCGCCGATGACGGCACGCTTGCCTCGATGGACTTCTTCGTCGAGGGCATCACCGCCGAAATTCCGAACTGATCGGATCACATGACACAGGAAAGGCCCCGCCAGTCGCGCGGGGCCTTTTTTGTAGGTATCACGGATTGCCACCAGCAGCGCGTGAGCCATCCCCGCCACACCGCCGCGCCCGCATACGCCGACACGCAAATGTGCTAGACTGTGCGACATCCGAGTCGGGAGGGTGAGATGAAACCAACATCATCGTTTGCCTGTTTCGCACTCATCGGGATGGCGACACTTGCCACCTCTGCCCATGCCGATGACAACCTCAATTGCGACGCCTATGCCGCCGCCGCTGTTGCCCAGCAGGAGCGGAACGTCGCGCTAGGCTGCGGCTATGGCGGCGGCGCCTGGAGCACGGACTACGACGGCCACCGCAACTGGTGCCTTCAAGGCGACGTGCACATGGCCGATCTGACGGAGGAGGATGGTGGCCGCGCCGGGGCGCTGGAAATCTGTCTGGCCAAGACCCGGGCCTGCGATGCCTACGCCGCGGTCGCGCTGCAGCAAAGCCGCCTGAACGACGAGGCCGCCTGCGGCCAGACCGGCGGACGCTGGTCGCCGGATGTGGCCGGGCACCGCGCCTGGTGCATGGTGGCCCCGCCGGATGCCAGCCGCGCCGAGATGGAACTGCGGTCCACGATCCTGCAATCCTGCACGGCAAAGACCGGCGAGGAGGGTAACCTCGCCGGTCTCGATTTGCAGTCCGCCCTGCAAAAGCAGCAGCAAGCGCTTCAGTTGCTCTCCAACATCGCCAAGGCAATGAACGACAGCAGCATGAGCGTGATCAGAAAGATCGGCGGCTGACCGTCCTGGCCGACGTCATGCGTCAGCCCCGGTCCCGCACGCCGGCTATTCCTTCTCGTCGGTCGGAACGGTCTCGTCATTGGTCGCCACCACGGCGGCATCTTCCGATGCCGCGCGCGGACGGAACTGCATCCCCCGACGTCTGGCATTGGCGGATCGGGCCGCGCCTGCGGGTGCGGGGACGGCAAGGAACTCGGCAAGGTCGAATTTCGGCTTCATGGAAAACATGGTCATGAAATGGCACCTTTCATTGGCGCAAGAAGATGCGCCTCTCACAATCATATGGGGCCGCGCACACCGCTTTGTAAGGCGGGCCGGACAAGGCATGATCCCTGCCGCTTCATCTTGGCGCGAAATACTCCCGCCGGAGGCACCTGAGGGCCCGCAAGGGCCCGAGGCATGAAGCGCGCCGCAGGCGCACCGTTTGGCAGCCTCAATCCTCGCGGCCTGGCATCAACGCCTTGATCGCCTCGGGCACCACCAGCAGCGGCAGCGCGAACAGCCCGATCAGCGCCCATTGGTCCCAACCCAAGGGCGCGGTATGCAGCAGCATCTGCAACGGCGGCCAGTAGACCGCCGCAAGCTGCGCCCCCACCATCGCCAAGAGCGCCAGGATCAACAGCCGGTTCGAGAACCAGCCGATCCGCATGTTGGTGTGGTGAAACGCCCGGAAGGCAAAGACCGAGGTCTTTTCGAACACCACCATCGCGCTGAAGGCGGCGGTGCGCGCCAGATCCTCGCCCAGCGGCAGCAGGTGGTAGAAGATCCACAGGCTCGCCGTTCCGGTATAGGCGCCGAAGGCCAGGATCATCCCCAGCCCCGCCTTGCCCAGCACGCTCTCGCCCTTGGCGCGCGGCGGGCGTTTCATCGTGCCGGGCGTGGCCTTCTCCAACCCCAGCGCCACCGCCGTCACGCCGTCGGTGATCAGGTTCATCCACAGGATCTGCGTGGCGAGAAAGATAAGTGGCCCGCCGATCAGGATATTGGCCAGCAGCGCCACCACCTCGCCGGCGTTGGAACTCAGCAGGTAGCGGACAAATTTTCGCACGTTGTCGAACTGCCGCCGCCCCTCGCGGATGGCCCGCACGATGGTCGAGAAATCGTCGTCGAGCAGCACGAGGTCGGAGGCATCGCGCGCGACGTCGGTGCCGCGCTGGCCCATCGCCACGCCGATATCGGCCTGCCGCAAGGCCGGAGCATCATTCACCCCGTCGCCGGTCATCGCCACGATCTGGCCCTGCGCCTGCAACATCCGCACGATGCGCATCTTGTGGGCGGGCTCGGTGCGCGCGAACAAGACGTCGCCGCGCAAGGCCGCATCAAGATCGGCGTCCGCCATCTCCTCGACATCGCGCCCGCTCAGCACCCGATCGACCGGCAGCCCCACCAGCGCGGCCACCGCCTTTGCGGTCTCTGCCCCGTCGCCGGTAATCATGATCACCCGGATGCCCGCGCCCTGTGCGGCACGGATCGCGCCCTTCACCTCGGCGCGCGGCGGGTCCATCAGGCCGACGAAGCCCAGAAAGGTCAGATCGGCCTCGTCGTCCGGTGCCGCCGCGTCGGGTTGGGCGCGCCGGGCCAGCGCGATCACCCGGCTGCCCTCGGCGGCCACCGCGCCATAGGCCTCGATGATCCGCGCACGCGCTGCCGCGTCCATCGCCCGGTCCTCGCCGCCCTCGCGGTAAAAGGTGCAGCGCTCGACGATCCGCTCCGGCGCGCCCTTGACGTGCAGCACCCAGTCGTCGCCGTCCTCGTCTTCGGTCACGACCGACATCCGCTTGCGCTCGGAGGTGAACGGCAGTTCGGCCACCACCGGATCGCCCTCGGGCAGCGGGCACCAGCCCTTGTAGGCCAGCGTCACCAGCGCCGCCTCGGTCGGGCTGCCGGTCGTCACCCATTTGTCGCCGTCGCGCACCAGCGTGGCGCGGTTGCACAAGAGCGCGGTTTCCAGCAGGTCGCAGAGGTCACGGTCGTCGCCCGCGCGCGCCTGCGCGCCGTCCTCATCCGCGATGTGCCCCGCCGGATCATAGCCGCCGCCGGTCACCGAATAGCTGCCCCCCACCGTCCAGATCCGCGTCGCGGTCATCTTGTCCTCGGTCAGCGTGCCGGTCTTGTCGGTGCAGATCACGCTGGCCGCGCCCAGCGTCTCGACCGCCTGCAAGCGCCGCGCCAGCGCCTGCTGGCGCACCATCGCGCTTGCCCCCAGCGCCAGCGTGATCGTGACCACCGCGGGCAGGCCCTCGGGCACGACGGACACCGCCAGCGACAGCGCCATCATGAACATCTGGTGCAGCCCGAGCCCAGTATAGAGCCCCGCCGCCGCGACCAGCGCCGCCAGCGCCAGCGCCGCCAGCGTCAACTGCCGGGCAAGCCGTTCGAGCACCTTTTGCAGATGCGTCGCCGTCTCGTCCACCTCGGTGGTGAGTCTGGCGATCTCGCCGAACTTCGTCGCCGTCCCGGTCGCCGTCACCTCGCCCTCGGCGTGACCCGAGACAACCGCCGTGCCCATGTAGAGCCGCGCCTCGGGGTCGTCGGTGGTTTTCGTCACCGGCAGGCTTTCGCCGGTCAGCGCGCTTTCCTCGACACGAAGCTCCACCGCGTCGGTCAGTGCCATGTCGGCCGGCACCTTGTCGCCCGCCGACAACAGCACCACGTCGCCGGGCACGATCTCGCGGGTGTCGATCTCGACCTCGACCCCGTCACGGATCACCCGCGCATGGCTCGCCAGCATCGAGCGCAGCGCGTCGATTGCGCTTTCCGCGCGCCATTCCTGCACGAAACCGAGCACGCCGTTCAAGAGCACGACCAGCCCGATGGCAATCGCGTCGAACACTTCGCCCAGCGCCAGCGCAATCGCCGCCGCCGCGATCAGGATCAGCACCAGAAGCCCGGTGAACTGGCGCAAGAGGATCACCAAAGGCGAGACGCGCCTGACCTCGCCCAGCTTGTTCGGCCCATGCCTCGCCAGCCGTTCGGCGGCCTCGACGGCGGTCAATCCGGTTTCCTGTCGGTCCTGCATCGCACCTCCCGTCTCTGCCACAGATAGTCAACTCGGCCCCGCGGCGAAAGACGTTGCGCGAAGAGGCCACACCGGATCGCGCCGCACCCCTGCCTTCCCCCGCGTCACGTTGAGCGAGGTCAAGGCGCCGATGCGCAGAACTTGTTTCTTGGCGCTGGGGAGAGGATCATCGGCCCATGCGCGCAAAGCCAGGGTCCAAGGAGCAGTCAGGATGAACGCCAACCCGCTAGCCAAGATGATGAACCCGGACTCGATCGCGGTGTTCGGGGCCTCCGACAGCTCGAAAAGCGTCGGTGCGCTGGTCTTTGCCAACCTCGTCTCGGACGGATTCAAGGGCAGGATCTACCCGATCAACCCCAAGCACAAGGTCGTCGGCGGGCTGCAATGCTACGCCAGGGTGACGGATGTGGGTGCGGAGATCGACCTTGCGGTGATCGCCACCCCGGCGCGCACCGTGCCCGGCATCATCCGCGAATGTGGCGAGGCGGGGATCAGGAACGCCATCATCATCTCGGCCGGCTTCGGCGAGGGCGGCGGCGGCGACAAGAAGCTCGAGGCCGAGCTGATCGCGGCGGCAGCGCGCGCCGGCATCCGCTTCATGGGGCCGAACTGCGTCGGGCTGGTCCGGCCGTGGCACGGCATGAACGCCACCTTCCTGCGCGCCGGCACCCCCAAGGGGCGGCTGGCGCTGATCAGCCAGTCGGGCGCGCTGAACGCGGCGATCTCGGACTGGGCCGGGCCGCATCACCTGGGCTTTTCGGCGCTGGTATCGCTTGGCAACGCCACCAATATCGGCTTTGGCGACGTGTTGCATTTCCTCGCCACCGACCCGCATACCGACGCGATCCTGCTCTATGTCGAGGGCGTCAAGCACGCGCAGAAATTCATCTCGGCGCTGAAGGTGGCAACCCGGCTGAAACCGGTGATCGTGCTGAAATCGGGCCGCCACGCGACCAGCGCCAAGGCCGCCAGCACCCATACCGGGGCGCTGATCGGCTCGGACGCGGTGTTCGACGCGGCGCTGGAGCGGGCGGGCGCGGTCCGGGCGCAGACCTTCGGCCAGCTCTTTGCCGCCGCCGAGATCCTGTCGTCGTCGAAACGCTCCAACGGCAACCGGCTGGCGATCGTCACCAATGGCGGCGGCGCGGGGGTGCTGGCCGCCGACCGGGCCGCAGATCTGGGGGTCGCGCTGGCGGATCTGGCACCCGAGACGCTGAAGAAACTCGACAAGGTGTTGCCGGCGCATTGGAGCCACGCCAACCCGGTCGACGTGCTGGGCGATGCGGGTGCCAAGGAATACGGCGCGGCGATCACCGCCTGCCTTGAGGATCGCAATGTCGACGGGCTGCTGGTGCTGCTCACGCCGCAGGCGATGACCGACGCCACCGCCGTCGCGCAGGCGCTGATCGACGCCAGCCCGAAGCGCAAGCCCAAGCCGATCCTTGCCTGCTGGATGGGCTCGGCCTCGGTGACGGAGGCGCGCAAGCTGTTGTCGTCCAGCGGCATCGCCGATTTCGTCACCCCCGAGCGCGCGGTCGAGGCGTTCTCCTACCTCGCGCAACATGCCCGCAACCGGCGTCTGGCGCTGGAGACGCCGGGGCCGATAACCGAGCAGCACTCGCCCAACCTCGAAGGCGCGCGGATGATCGTGGCCAGCGTGCTGGCCGATGACCGCGACATGCTGTCGGATATCGAAAGCAAGGCCCTGCTGCGCGCCTTCCAGATCCCGATCAACATGACGCTCGAGGCCGAAACCGCCGCCAGGGCGCTGGTCGCGGCCGAGACCGTCGGCTTTCCGGTGGCGATGAAGATCAACTCGCCCGACATCAGCCACAAATCCGACGTCGGCGGCGTCAGGATCGGCATTTCCAACGCCGCCGAGGTCAAGCGCGTCTTTCGTGAAATCACCGAAGGCGTGAAGGCGCTGCGCCCGAATGCGCGGATCAGGGGCGTGACGGTCGAGCCGATGGCGCGTGTCGAGCATGCCCGCGAACTGGTGATCGGCGCCAGCCGCGACGAGGTGTTCGGCCCGACGATCCTGTTCGGCGCGGGCGGCACCATGGTCGAGATCCTGAGGGACAGCGCGGTTGCCCTGCCGCCGCTGAGTTCCGTGCTGGCCGACCGGCTGATCAACCGCACCAAGGTGTCGAAGGTGCTCGACGCCTTCCGCGACCGCCCGGCCGTCGACCGCGACAAGGTGATCGACGTGCTGCTGCGGGTGTCCGATCTGGTCTGCGAGATGCCCGAGGTGATCGAATTGGACATCAACCCGCTGTTCGCCGGGCCGAGCGGCGTGCTGGCGGTGGATGCGCGCGTGCGTGTCGCCCGCCCGCCCTCGCGCGACGGGCATTACGACCACGTCGCCATCCACCCCTATCCGCGCCACCTGATCACCGAGGATCACCTGACCGACGGCACCCCCCTGACCATCCGGCCGATCCGCCCCGAGGATGCCGAGAACGAAAAGGCCTTCGTGCGCGACCTGTCGGACGAAGCCAAGATGTTCCGCTTCATGGGCACGCTCAACGAGCTCAGCCCGGAGATGCTGGTGCAGTTCACCCAGATCGACTACCGCCGCGAAATGGCGCTGGTGGCGATGATCGAGCGCGACGGCAAGCCGCTCCAGATCGGGGTGGCGCGCTATGTCATCAACCCGGACGGCAGCAGTTGCGAGTTCGCCATCGTGGTCTCGGACAAGGTGCAGCGGCAGGGCATCGGCACGCGCCTGATGAAGGCCCTGTTCCGCGCCGCCCGCGACCACGGGCTGACGGTGATGGAGGGCACGGTGCTCAAGAACAACGGCGCGATGCTGCAACTGATGTCGGATCTCGGGTTCACCCAGCGGATGGACCCGGACGACCCGGAAATGGTGATCGTCGAGCGCTGGCTATAGGCCGCATCATGGGAGAAAACCGATGCTGGGGATGATTTCGCACTACGAGTGCCTCGACCATGTGACCGGCGACCTGCACCCGGACAACCCGGAGCGGCTCGAGGCGATCAACAACCAGTTGATCGCCTCGGGCATGGACTACGTCCTGCGCCACTTCGATGCGCCGCTGGTCACGCGCGAGGCGCTGGTGCGGGTGCATGACCCGGCCTATCTCGACCGGGTCTACGCGATGGCCCCCGGCCCCGGCGAGGCTCCGGTCGAGATCGACGGCGACACGGTGATGAGCCCCGGCACCCTGCGCGCCGCCGAACGCGCGGCCGGCGCGGGCGTCAAGGCGGTCGATCTGGTGATGGATGGCGAGGTCAACCCGGTGTTCTGCGCGATCCGCCCGCCCGGCCACCACGCCTTGCGCGGGCGGGCGATGGGGTTCTGCCTGTTCAACAACATCGCCGTCGCCGCCGCCCATGCGCTCGAGGCCCACGGGGTCGAGCGGGTGGCGATCGTCGATTTCGACGTGCATCACGGCAACGGCACCGAGGACATCTTCAAGGGCGAAAAACGGGTGCTGTTCTGCTCGTCCTTCCAGCACCCGTTCTATCCCTTCACCGGGCACGAGAAGGAAACCGAGAACCTCGTCGACGTGCCCCTGCCCGCCGGGTCCGGGTCCGAGGAATTCCGTGCCGCGATCAGCGAACACTGGCTGCCGCATCTGGAAAGCTTCGCACCCCAGATCCTGCTCATCTCGGCCGGGTTCGACGCGCATGTCGCCGATGGCATGTCGTCGATCTCGCTGGTTGACGGCGATTACATCTGGCTGACCGAACAGCTTGTCGCGGTGGCGGCGCGCCATTGCGACGGGCGGATCGTCTCGATGCTCGAAGGCGGCTATGAGCCGGCCACGCTGGCGCGCTCGGTGGTGGCGCATCTCAAGGTGCTGCTGGGCTAGCGCGTCAGACCGGCTCCAGCCCGCACCACTCGGCGATGAACAGCGCCGTGGCCTGCGTCACCCGGCGCATGCTTTCCAGCTCGACACGCTCGTTGAAGCCGTGGATCGCCTCGGCGCGCGGGCCATAGACCAGCGCGGGCGTGTCGGCATAGAGCCCGAAGAACCGCGCGTCGGTGGTCGCGGTGATCGCCTGCCGCTCAAGCGCGGCACCCGTCACCGCCTGATGCGCCACCGCCAAAGCGGCAATCGCCGCCTCGGCCCGCGCGCCCTTGTCCTCGGCCAGCGCATAGCCCTCGGCGCGAAAGCCGTGATAGACCACCTCGGGCAGGTTGTTGCGCAAGAACGCGTTGTCGCGCGCGGCGTCCTGCAAGCAGGCCTCGATCTCGGCCCTGGCCGCGTCGATATCCTGCCCCGGAAACACCCCCATGCGCACGTCAAAGACGCACCAGGCGGGCACCGAACTGCACCAGTCGCCGCCGATGATCCTGCCGATATTCAGGTTCAGCGGATGGTGCATATGGGCAAATTCGGGGTGGCGGGCATCACTTTCGTTCCAGCGCTCCTCCAGCCCGTGCAGCGCCGCGATCAGGGGAATCGCCGCCTCGATCGCGTTCGCTCCCGCCCCGGCATAGGCCACATGCGTGGGCAGGCCGCGCAGATGCACCTGAAACCAGATCACGCCGACCTGCGCCATGACGAGGCTTTCGGCAAACGGCTCCGGGATCAGCGCGGCATCGGCCTTGTAGCCGCGCTGAAGGCAGGCAAGCGCGCCGTTGCCGGTGCATTCCTCCTCGACCACCGATTGCACGAAGACATCCGCCGCAGGTGCGAAGCCGACCTCGCGCAAGGCATCGAGCGCAAAAAGGTTCGACGCCAGCCCCGCCTTCATGTCGCCCGCACCCCGGCCATACATCCAGCCATCGTCAACGCGCGGCTCGTAGGGCGGGCTGTCCCACATCGCAAGCGGCCCTTCCGGCACCACGTCGACATGGCCGTTCAGGATCAGCGAACGGCCCTTGCGGCGCGTGCTCCGGTGGCTGGCGACCACGTTCACCGCATCCTCATAATCCCCGATCACCGGCGAAAAGCCCGGCAGGTGGCGGATATCCTCGACCTCGATCCGCCAGCGATCGACCGCATAGCCACGCGCGCCAAGCTCGTCCGCCATGAAAAGCTGCGCGCTCTGCTCATGCCCACGGGTCGAGGGATGGCGCGTCAGTTCCGCCAGAAACGCAAGCTGTTCGTCAAACCGCGCATCGACGGCGGCAAGGATACGTCTGCGTATGGTGTCGTCCATCGGCGCGCCCTCAGAAGGTTGGAACAGCGCCGCCGGGGCGGGCCAGCGGCGCGTCGGTGGCGGCGGCGACGTCCTCAAAGCTCACCCCTTCGGCCAGCTCGCGCAGCACGAAGCCCGCGCGCGTCACGTCGATCACCGCCATGTCGGTGAACACCCGGTCGACGCATCCCCGCGCGGTGATCGGCAGCGAACAGGCCGCCCGCAGCTTTGGCGCGCCCTCGCGGTCGAGATGCGTGGTCAGCACCACCACACGCCGCGCCTTCTGCGCCAGTTCGATGCCGCCGCCGGCGCCGGGCGAGAACCGGCCGGGGATCTTCCAGTTGGCCAGATCGCCGCCCTCGGACACCTCGAACGCGCCCAGCATGGTCAGGTCGAGCCTTCCGGAGCGCACCAGCGCAAAGCTCACCGCGCTGTCGAAGAACGCGCTGCCCGGCACGGTCGAGACATAGGCGCCGCCCGCGTCGATCAGGTTGCGATCCGCCACCTCCGGGGCCAGCGTGGGACCGATGCCCGACAGCCCGTTCTCGGTGTGCAGGCAGACCGGGAAATCCGCCGCCAGATGATCGACCACCCGCGTCGGCAGCCCGATCCCCAGGTTCACCACCATCCCCGGCGCGATCTCGCGCGCCGCGCGCGCGGTCATCCTTTTCCTAGCGTCGGACAATGGCATATTCCTCGCTGAGTTCCGCCAGCGGCACGACATGATCGACGAACGGCCCCGGCGTATGCACCTCGTCCGGATCAAGCCCGCCCAGCGGCAGGACGGTTTCTGCCTCTGCAATCACCCGATCCGCCGCCATCGCCATCAGCGGGTTGAAATTGCGCGCGGTGGCGACATAGCCAAGGTTGCCGAACACGTCCGCCCGGCCCGCGTGGATCAGGGCGACGTCAGCGCGCAGCGCGGTTTCGACCATCGCCACGCCGCCCGCGATCTCGATGCGCGTCTTGCCCTTCGCCAACTCGGTCTCGATCGCGATGTCGGTGATGATGCCCTTCAACCCCGCGCCGCCCGCGCGCACCCGTTCGGCGAGTATCCCCTGCGCGCAGAACTCGACCGCGACCTCGCCCGCGTTCAGCATCGCCACGGCGCGCGGATTGAGGCCGATATGGGTGGTGATCAGCCGCGCCACCTGCCCGTTTGCCAGCAGATGATCGACGCCCATGCCCTTTTCGTTGGCATCGTTCTTGATGATCGTGAGGTCGCGCTGACCCTGCCGCACAAGCTCGCGGATCAAGAGAAACGGCGTTCCGGGGATGCCGAAGCCGCCCAGCATCACGGTCGCGCCGTCGCGGATATGGGCGACGGCCTCCTCGATGGCGCAGGTCTTGTCGGGCAACCTCATGGCGCGCCGTCGCGCGGCAGCCCGGCCTCGTCCGCGAAGGCGTCGAGGGCGGCCGTCAGCAGGTCCATGATCTCGTCCACCTGCGCCCCGGTCACGATCAGGGGCGGGCAGATCAGGAAATGATCGCCCTCGGTGCCGCCTCGGGTGCGGCGCGAATAGATGATCAGGCCCATGTCATAGGCGATATCCACCAGCCGGCTGTGGGCGTTCAGGCCCTTTGGCAGCGGCTCCATGCTGTCGCGGTCGCTGACGAACTCGAAGGCCAAGAGCAGCCCCTTGCCGCGCACATCACCGATGAAGGGATAAAGCTCCATCAGCCCGGCCAGCCGCGCCTTCAGCACCGCGCCCATCGCCTCGGCATTGCCCACCAGCCCGGCGCGTTCGATCTCGTCCAGCACCGCCAGCCCGGCGGCGCAGGCCAAGGGGTTTCCGGCATAGGTGAAGCCGTGCTGAAACCCGCCCGCGTCCAGCACCGCCTCGACCAGGTCGCCGCGCGCCACCATCGCGCCCAGCGGCGCGTAACCGGCGGCAAAGCCCTTGGACAGCGCGATGATGTCGGGCGTGATGCCCCAGTGTTCGGCGGCAAGGAACCTGCCGGTGCGCCCCGCCCCGGTCATCACCTCGTCGTAGATCAAGAGGATGCCGTATTCGTCGCAGATCTCGCGGATGCGTCCGTAATAGCTGTCGGGTGCGACCAGCGCGCCGGTCGAGGCACCGCCGACCGGCTCCATGATGAAGGCAAGCACTGACTCCGGCCCCTGTGCGATGATCTCGGCGCGCAGAAGCTCGGCATATTTCAACCCGCGCTCGTCCTCCGAAAGGTTGTCGCGATCCAGATAACAGGTCGGGGCCGCGATCTTCGGCATCTCGCGCATCATCGGCGCGAAGGGTTGCGCCAGCGGGTCGTAGCCGGTCAGCGCCAGCGCCCCCAGCGTGCAGCCGTGATAGGAGGGAAAGCGCGAAATCACCTTCCAGCGCGACGCCTCGCCTTGCGTGACCGCATATTGCCGCGCCAGCTTGATCGCGCTTTCCACCGCCTCCGACCCGCCCGAGACGAAGAACACCCGGTCCAGCCCGGCAGGCATCAGGGCGGCGGTGCGCGCCGCCAGATCCTCGGACGCCTCGGTGCGGAAATGCAGCCGGTAGCCGAAGGTGGCACGGTCCATCTGCGCCTTCATCGCCGCCAGAACGCGGGGGTTGGAGTGCCCGATATTGGACACCATCGCGCCGGACGAGCCGTCGATATAGCGCTTGCCGGACTGGTCGATCAGGTAAATCCCCTCGCCCCGGTCCAGAAACGGGCGTGGCAGGCGCGATTGGTAAAAGAGGTTCGACATGGCCTACCTGTTTGCGTTGGCAAGGTGTTTGCGCAGGAAATTCCGGGTGCGTTCGCTGTCGGGGTTGCGAAAGATCTTCTCCGGCGGGCCTTCCTCGACCACGACGCCCTGATCCATGAACAGGACCCGGTCGCAGACCGATTCCGCGAACCCCATCTCGTGGGTGACGATCACCATCGTCATGTGTTCCTCGGCCAGCTTCTTCATCACCAGATTGACCTCCTCGACCAGTTCCGGGTCGAGCGCCGATGTGGCCTCGTCAAACAGCATCACCTTGGGTTTCATCGCCAGCGCGCGGGCAATCGCGACGCGCTGTTTCTGCCCGCCCGACAGGCGCGACGGGTAATAGTCGATCCGGTCGATCATCCCGACCTTCTCGAGCTGCTCGCGCGCCAGCGCCTCGGCCTCGTCGTCCGACAGGCCCTTGAGCATCTTCGGCGCCAGCGTCACGTTCTCGCGCACCGAGAGGTGCGGAAACAAGTTGAAGTGCTGAAACACCATGCCGATGTTCTGGCGCACCTGATTGATGTGCTTTTCATACTGCCGGTGCGGCAGCTTCTTGTTGATCTGCACGTCCTCCAGCCAGACCTCACCCGCCGTCAGCGGGTCGAGATCGTTGATCGCGCGCAGGAGCGTCGACTTGCCCGAGCCGGACGGGCCGATGATCGCGACGATCTGGCCGCGGTTCACGTGCAGGCTGATGTCCTTCAGCACCTCGAGCTTGCCATAGCTCTTCTGCGCGTTTCGGATGTCGAGAAAGCGTTTTTCGTCGGTCATGTTCTGGTCCATTCCGGCCTCAACGGGATTCCTGCACGCGGCGTTCGATCCGGCGCAGCACCCATTCCATGCCTAGGTTGATGACGTAGTAGAACGCCGCCGCGACGACGTAGAATTCGAACGGGCGGTAGGTGCGCCCGATGGCGCGCTGTGCCGACAGGGTCAGTTCCGACACCCCGATCACCGAGACCAGCGCGGAATCCTTCAACAGCGCGATCATGTTGTTGCCGATCGGCGGGATCACGTCGCGCACCGCCTGCGGCACCACCACCTTGCGCAGCGCCTGCCCGCGCGACATTCCAAGGGTGCGTGCGGCCTCCATCTGGCCCTTGTCCACGGCGATGATCGCGGTCTGGATCAGTTCCGAATTGTAGACCGCGAAATGCAGCCCCAGCCCGATCACCCCCGCCACGAAGGCCGGCAGGTCGATGCCCACCTGCACCAGCCCGAAATAAATCAGGAACAACTGCAACAGCAGCGGCGTGCCCATGAACAGCCATTCGAACAGCCGGAACGGCAGCCGGATGATCCAGTGCGTATAGAGCGCGATGATGGCGAAGAAGATGCCGCCGACGAAGCTCAGGATCGCGGCCCCCAGCGTGATGCCGATGGTCCAGAGCACCCCCAGAAGGATGATGTCGAGGAACTTGGGAACGACGGTGAAATCAAGCCCCATGCCGCGCTCCCCTGTCCGCCCGGCCGCTCATACGATCCGCGCCCGGCGGTCGAGCCAGGCAACGCCCCGCCCGGTCACGTAGATGATGACCATGTAGAGAACACCTGCCAGCAGGAACATCTCGAACGGCTTGTAGGTCGAGCCGATGTAGCGCTGCGCGGTATAGGTCAGCTCGATCACCGAGATCGGCGCGACCAGCGCGGTGCCCTTGATCAGCGCGTTGATGTTGACGCCGAGCGGGCGGATCATCAGCCGCGCCGCCTGCGGCAGCACCACCTTGCGGAACGCCTGAACCCGGCTCATCCCGAGGGTGCGCGCGGCCTCGCGCTGGCCCTTGTCGATGGCGATGATCGCGCCCCGGATCGTCTCGGTCATGTAGGCGCCGATATTGACGCCCAACCCGATCACGCCCGCCGTGAAGGCGTCAAGCTGGATGCCGATCTGCGGCCCGCCGAAATAGAGGATGAAAAGCTGGATGAGCGCCGGCGTGCCCCGGATCACGCTGACATAGGCCGCCCCGATCCAGCGCAGCATCGCCAGCCGCGACAGGCGCGCCGCCGCGCCAAGCGATCCCATGATCAGCCCGAGGATGGCCGTCAGGACCGCAAGCTCGATGGTCACCCACGCCGCCTTGAGAAAGAACGGGTAGACCCTCATCATCAGATCGACGTCCATCGCGCGTTCCCGTCCCGGTCCTGGTCTGGCTAGTGGTGATCCCGGCGCTCGAGGATCGGCAAGGCGCGGATCTCGCGCACCAGTGCCGTGGTCTCCTCGATCGCGGCTTCAAGAAACTTCGCGCCAGTCTCGGCGTCGGCGACGGTCGGGTCGCCCATCGTGCCATCGGGCGACACTGCCGACCACCAGCGCATCAGCATTGCCTTGCCACCGCCGCGCGCCAGATCGAGGTTGAAGAACCGGCTGTCGGGGTCGTGCAGGTTCTGCGTCGCGGATTTCTCGATATGGACGTGCTCGGGGTGCAGATGCATATACATCGCCGCCTCGAACTCCCCGGCATGGGCAATGCCGCCGGTCCCGGACTTGCGGTGCTGGTTGATCCGGTCGGCGCAGAGGTTCCAGTAGCTTGCGGACACGCAGATGATGCCGGTCTCGATCACCGTCTTGCGCGCGGCAAGGTCCAGCACCGGATGGTTCGATCCGTGCGAGTTCAGCAGCAGAATCCGGCGAAACCCGTGATGCGCGAGCGATTTCGTGACATCGGTGACGAAGGCAAGCAGGGTCTCGGGCTGGATCCAGATCACGCCGGGAAAATCCTTGTGGTGCTCGTTGAAGCCGTAGGGGATCGGCGGCATCACCAACACCTCGTCGGGCGCGGCCGCCGCCACGCCGTTCGCCACCGCCATGCCCAGCACCGTATCGGTATCGAGCGGCATGTGCGGCCCGTGGTCCTCGGTGGCCGAGACGTTCAGGATCACCACGCGATCCTTGTCAACGTCGCGCACCTCCTGCCACGTCAGCTTGCCGTAGTCCGTCGTCATGTCGTGATCATCCCGCAAAGGCAGCCCGCCGACCGATGCCGGCGGGCCGCAAGGCGCATCAGCGGATGTCGCCGCCGACCCATTTCTCGGCGATCTCGAGATAGGTTCCGTCTTCCATCATCTCGTCCAGCGCCGCCTGCATCGCGGCCCCGAGCTCGGGGTTGCCTTCGCGGATGGCGATGCCGGCGCCGAACACCTCGGTCTCGAAATCGGTGATCATCACATAGTCATACCCGCTCTCGGTCAGCGCGAGAATCCCGGCGATCGAGTCGTTCACGATGGCATCGACACGGCCGTTTTCCAGCTCGAGCAGAAGCTCCGGCAGGCCCTTGTAGGTGCGTATCTTGTAGCCCTGTTCGCGCGCCCATTCCTCGTGCGTCTCGCCCAGCGTCACGCCGACGGTCACGCCGTCAAGCTGCGCCGCACTGGTGATGCCGCTTTCGGGCTTGGCGAAGATCGCGCGCTTGGTGGTGTAGTAGGGGCCGACGAAATCCACCACCTCGTCGCGTTCCTCGGTGATCGACATCGAGCCGACGATGGCATCGTATTTGTTGGCCAGAAGCCCGGCGATGATGCCGTCCCATGCGGTGGTGACGATCTCGGTCTCAAGCCCCATGCGCCGCGCGATCTCGGTGCCGATGGAGGCGTCGAAGCCGACCACCTCGTTCTGGTCGTTGACGAAGTTGAACGGCGGATAGGCGCCGCTCATCGCGATCCGCAACACGCCGCGTTCCTTGATGCCTTCCAGTTCATCGGCCACGGCGCTGCCGGTGAACCCCAGGCTCGTGACCGCGGCAATCCCGGCGGCGGCAAGCGTTTTCACAATCATCCTGCGCGTTGTCATATCTCTCTCCCATGTCGGTCGTTCCGGTTTCCGGTGATCAAGCGCCGCTGCCGTCGTGACGGCCCGGCGCAGGCTCGTGCGGAACGCTTGCACGGGCGGGTGCATCATGCAAATAGATATCGGAAATCAGAAATATAGATTTGCTTGATGCTCAGACCCTATGAACAACGGTTCCCGTGGAACCTCGACTGGAATCTCCTGCGCACCTTCATGGTCGTGGTCGAGCAGCGCAGCATCTCGAAAGCCGCGGATTTCCTCGGGCTGAAGCAACCGACCATCAGCGCGGCGCTCAAGCGGCTCGAGGCATCGGTCGGCCATGCGCTGATCGAGCGCAAACCCACCCGCTTCCGCGTCACCCGCGCCGGCGAGATCCTCTATTCCGAGTGTTCCTCGATCTTCGGCGCGGTGTCGCAACTGCCGGCGCTGATGCAGGCCGGCGAGGAATCGCTGAGCGGGCATATCTCGCTGCTGATGGCCAGCCACGTCGTCTCGCCGCATTTCGACGCGGTGCTGACGACCTTCACCGAGCGGCACCCCAAGGTCACCTATTCGGTGGTGGTGGCCGAAAGCGGCGAGGTGATGAAACTGATCGAGCAGAACCGCGCCGCCTTCGGCATCTGTCTGGTCAACCGGCCGCCCAGGCACCTCGACGCGCCGGTGCTCTACCGCGAGTTCTTCGCGCTGTATTGCGGCGCGAAACACCGGCTGTTCGCCAAGCCCCGGATCACGCTGGCCGACCTGCGGGGCGAGCCTTCGGTGTCGTTCCAGACCGAGGTCGAGGGCGGGCCGCTCCAGTCCGTCGCCCAGTTGCGCGAACGCGCACGTCTGGCGCCGGGGCCGCGCGGCGTGTCGGCCAACCTGCCCGAGGTGCGGCGGATGATCGTCGCCAATATCGGCATCGGCGCGCTGCCGGTCCATGTCGCGGCGCGCGATGTGAGGCTTGGCCTGTTGCGGCAATTGCCGCCGCATGACCGCCTGCCCGCCATCGACATCCACCTTCTGACCAACCCGCGCCGCAAGATGAGCGCACCCGAGGCCGAATTGTCCGCGACCTTCCGCGCACTGCTCGGGGACAACAGCCTCGAGGAGCGGACCTATCGGCGCTAGGCTTGCCCGCCGCCAATCGCACGCGCCCACAGGCCCCCGCGCTGACATTCGCGACGGGGTCTTGCGGTTTTTTCCGGTTGGTAAATTCGACGCCACTAGGATAACAGGATTCGAAAGCACCGGCGCAAACTTCTGGAGGTGGTCTTGGTGGATAAGACATACGATATCGCTGTCATCGGCGCGGGCATGGCCGGCGCATCCGTGGCGGCGGAACTGGTATCACACGCGCGCGTCGCGCTGATCGAGCGCGAGGCCCAGCCCGGCTATCACACCACCGGGCGTTCGGCGGCGATCTCGCTGCCCACCTATGGCCCGGCGCCGATCCGCGCGCTGACGCGGGCGTCGGATGCCTTCTTTCACAACCCGCCCGAGGGCTTTGCCGCCAACGCGCTGTTCTCGCCGCGCAGCATCCTGTTCGTCGCACGCGCCGACCAGCTTGCCTCGCTCGACGCGCTGATCGACGAGGTCCGGGGCGAGTCCGCGCTGGCGCGGCTCGATGCTGCGGGCGCAATGGCGGCCTGCCCGATGCTGCGGCCCGGATATGGTGCCGCCGCGCTGCTGGACGAGACCGGCAATGACATCGACGTGGCGGCGCTGCATCAGGGCTATCTGCGGCAACTCAAGGCGGCCGGCGGCGAGGTTCTGACCCGCACCGAGGTCAACGCGATGTCGCGCGACGGCGACGTCTGGGTGATCGACACCCGCGACGGCCCGGTCCGTGCCGGGATCGTGGTCAACGCCGCCGGGGCCTGGGCCGACGAGCTTGGCGCGCTGGCAGGGGCCGAGAGTATCGGGCTGATCCCCAAGCGGCGCACCGCCGCGGTGATCGCCGCGCCTGCGGGCACCGACGTTCACGCCCTGCCGATGACCGTCGATATCGACGAGCAGTTCTATCTCAAGCCCGATGCCGGCCGGCTGTTGATCTCGCCCGCCGACGAAACCCCCGCGCCGCCGAGCGATGCCCAGCCGGAGGAAATCGACGTGGCGATCTGCGTCGACCGGATCGAGACCGCGTTCGAGATCCAGGTGCGCCGGATCGAGAACAAGTGGGCCGGGCTGCGCAGCTTCGTTGCCGACAAGAGCCCGGTCGCGGGCTTCTCGCAGACGGTTCCGGGGTTCTACTGGCTTGCCGGACAAGGCGGCTACGGCATCCAGTCGGCGCCGGCGCTGGCACGGTTCGCCGCGGCACAGGTCATGGACCGCGACGTGCCCGCCGACATCCTCGACGAGGGGCTCGACCCGGCTGACCTGTCGCCCGCCCGTCTCGGCGGCTAGCCTCAACCGGCCTGCGCGCCGCCATCGGCCACATGCACCTCGCCGGTGACGAACCCCGCCTCGGGCGAGGCGAGCCACAGATAGACGCCCGCCAGCATCTCGGGCGGTGCGCCGTCCTCGAAGCCCGCCAGCTTGACCGGGTGCAGGCTCAGCCCGTCCTTGGCGCCCTCGACCGGCGCCAGTCCCTTGGCGATCCCGGTGGCCACCCGCCCCGGCGCGACGGCGTTGACGCGCACGCCCCGGTGGGCGAATTCGGACGCCAGCGATCTGGTCAGCGTGATCAGCCCGCCCTTGGCGGCGGAATAGGGTGCGGCATAGGCGATGCCGCGAATTCCGGCGGTCGAGGCGGTGTTGACGATCACGCCCTTCGTCTCGATCAGCGCCGGAAGGGCCGCGCGGCAGATCTCGTAGACGCTGGTCAGGTTGATCTGCAGGATACGGGCCCAGTCGTCCAGCGCGATGTCGGTGAAATGCGCCCGGTGATAGACACCGCCGACATTGACCAGCACATCAAGCCCGCCTGCCACCACCTCGCCCGCCATGCGCGCGCTGTCACCGGGGCACGAGGCGTCATAGGTCAGCGTCTCGGCCCCGCCGATTTCTGCGGCACAATCCGCCAACCCCTCGGCGTTTATGTCGGCCAGCACCAGCCGCGCGCCCTCGCCGGCGAAGGCCAGCGCCACCGCCCGCCCGATGCCCGCAGCGGCCCCCGTCACCAGTACGCGCTTGCCTGCAAATCGCCCCATGCTCAGCCCCCTTTTCGCGGCGTATAGCCGTCACATTCGATGATCGGCAGATGCGTCCAGCTTTCGCCATCCGGCAGGCGCATCCACGCCCCCGCCGCCAGCGCGCCGCCGTCGACCACGATGGTCTGCCCCGTCACCCAGCCCGACAGGTCCGAGGCGAGAAACAGCGCCGCACCTGCGGAATCGCTGCCTTCGCCGAAACGCCCGATGGGAAACCAGCGATTGAGGTAGTCGCGGTTCTCCGGCGGCACGCGCGGGGTTGCGGAGATCTGCGCCGTGTTGGTGGTTTCCGGCGCGACAGCGTTGACGCGGATGTTGTCCTGCCCAAGCTCGACCGCAAGGCTTTGGGTAAAGCCGGTGATCGCCGCGTTGAAGGCGGAATAGACGGTGCAAAGCGGGATGCCCCGGAACGCCTCGACGGTGGAGATGTTGATGATGCTGCCGCCGCCCGTGGCCTTCATCAAGGGGATCGCGGCGCGGCTGACAAGGAACATGTGCAGGAGGTTGACGCGGTAGAGATCGTCCCATTCCTGTTCGGTGGAGTCGACGAAATAGCTCCGGTAGCCAAGGAAATCGCCGACATTGTTGACCAGCACATCAAGCTGGCCGAAGCGGGCCTCGACCTCGGCAATCACCCGTTTCACGTCCGCGCCCTCACGCACATCGGCCTCGCAGACCAGCGCCTCGACGCCCGCATCCTCCAGCGTCTTGCGCACATCGGCGGCCCGCGCGGGGTCGATCTCGGCCACCGCCACACGCATCCTGGCGCGACCGAACAGTTCCGCCGTCGCCCGCCCGATCCCGGCGCCGCCACCGGTGATCAGCGCGACCTTGCCTGCAAGCCCGAGGATGGAAATCTCATCAATCATGCCGATGCCCCCGCCATGTCCACCACTTCGCGCACCGCGCGGGCGACGTCGTGGCGGGTGTATCCCAGCAGTGCGGTTTCCGCCGGGTCCGGCTCATAGGCCAGCACATTGCCGCGCCCCTGCACGATGAAGCGGTCGGGCAACAGCGGGTGGTTCTCGTCGCGCACCTCGAGCGTCACGTCGCTGCCGACCGCGTCGAACACCAGTTGGAAAAAGTCGCGGTAGCTCAGGCTTTCGTCACCGATCAGGTAGGCCTTGCCGCTTTCGGCCTTGAGCAACGCGCCCTCGATGGCCTGGGCGAGCGAGCGCACCGACATGTAGTTGGTGCCGCCGGGCGGGGCCCATGCGCCGATTTCGGGCATCTCGCCCCTGCCCCATGCCGCCAGCATCTGATAGCGTTTCGCCACGATGCCGGGGATCGCCCCGACAATCGACGGCGGGTTCAGGGTCGAGACGTTGAAACCCTCGGTCGCCAGCGCCCGCGCGCCCTCGTCCGCCAACATACGGGCGCGTACGTAGGCGTCGGTCTCGGCAATGTCCGGGCGCAGGTGGTGGTAATAGCTGCCAAGCTGCACGAAGCGCGAAACGCCTGCGGCGCGCACCTTCTCGGCAAATTCCGGGACGCCCCGGATCTGGGTCTTGTCCCAGAACGCGGCTTCGTCGTCATCGGCGGTGATGTGGCGGATGTCGTTGCCTGCGGCAAAGACCACGGCGTCGAATTCGGCCAAGTCGGCGGGCGAAAACCCGCCCTCGGTGTAATCGCCGATCAGCACCGGCATCTTTTCCATCGGTGTGCCGGCCGCTGCGGGCTTGCGCGCGCCAAGGGTGACGGCATGGCCCCTGGCCAGCAGATGCTGTGCCGCGTGGCCGCCGATCATGCCGGTGCCGCCAACGATCAGGATGTTCATGTTCATCGCGTTTCTCTCCTCGGGTTCGCGCGCAGCATCGGTGCGCGAGGGCCCGCCGGCATCGTCCGTTCCGACGAGACCCCGCGTCATAGTCTTATCGGACGATGCGTCACCGCCCGCGCCGCACGACTTTTCCGGCAGGACAAAAGCGCCACGATTGTATCGACCGGCGCAAAACGGGAGGAGACCGACATGAAGAAACTACTGGCAACCGCTGGTCTGGCGGCACTGATCGCGGGCGCGGCGCAGGCGGGTGACGGCGTGGTCAAGATCGGCGTGTTGAACGACCAGAGCACGTCGTTCTCGGCCCTGGGCGGCGCCGAAGTGGTCGAGGCCGTCAAGCTGGCGATCGCGGATTTCGGCGGCGAGGCACTTGGCAAGCCGATCGAGTTCGTCTTTGCCGACCACCAGAACAAGCCCGACGTGGCGCTGTCGATCGTGCGCGAATGGCTGGATCGTGATGGCGTCGACGTGGTGATGGACGTGCCGAACTCGGCCATCGCGCTGGGCATCAACACGCTGATCGGGGAAAACCCGGACGCGATGGGCCTGTTCGTCTCGCCCCTGACCGACCGCCCGACCGAGGCCGATTGCAACGGCCGCGTGATGGCCTGGGCCTATGACGCCTATTCGACGGTCGGCACGGCCGTGAACGCGCAGCTTGAGCGTGGCCTGAAGAAGTTCTTCATCATGTCGCCCGACTACGAGGCCGGCAAGGTGATGACAAGCTGGGTCGAGACCGCCGTGACCAATGGCGGCGGCGAGGTTGTCGGCATTGTCGCGGCCCCGCTCGGCACCACCGATTTCTCGTCCTTCATCCTGCAGGCGCAGGCCTCGGGGGCGCAGGTGATCCAGCTGAACCTGAACGGGCCCGAGCTGATCAACGCGCTGAAGCAGATCCAGGAATTCGGGTTGATCGCAATGGGCCAGGAGGTCGCCGTGACCTTCCTGCACCAGTCCGACGCGCGCTCGATCGGGGCCGAAGCCCTCGCGGGCATCCAGTTCGCCGCGCCGTGGTTCTGGAACCAGGATGAGGAATCGCGCGACTTCGCGATGCGGATGAAAGAGGCCACCGGCAACGCGCCCGGCTGGGTCGCCGCCGGCAACTACTCGGCCGCGACCGCCTATCTGCGCGCGGTGGACGAGGCCGGCACCGACGACGCCGATGCCGTTGTCGCCGCGATGCAGACGCTGGACCTTGACGACATGTTCGTGAGCAACGGCACGCTGTTCCCCAACGGTCGGCTGATCCACGACATGTATCTGCTCGAGGTCCAGGCCCCCGGCGACATCACCGAAGATCAGGACTACTTCAAGCTGGTCGCGACGGTTCCGGCGGAAACGGCGTTCCAGCCGCTTTCGGCCACGACCTGCCCGCTGGTCGCCAAGTAACCGGCGCACAGGCATCCAACGGCAAAAGCGTGGCCCCCGGTTGACGGGGGCCACCTGCGACAATTTCCGAGATTCGAGGGCAGACGATGGCCGGATATCTGGTTTTCGACGTCGAGATCACCGACCAGGAGGCGTGGCAGGTCTACCGCGCGACCGCCGAGCCGGTAATGGCGGCGAGCGGCGGCACGTTTCTTGTGCAAAGCGCCGACATCGAGCCGCTGGAAGGCGGCTGGACACCCGCCAGCCTTTCGGTGGTCGAATTTCCCAGCGCCGAGGCGGCGCGGACATTCTATCGCTCGCCGGAATATCAGGCGCTGATCCCGCTGCGCGAAGCCGCCGCGATTTCGCGCGGCGTGCTGGTGACGGGGGCGTGACGGTGGCCGATCCGATCATCCAGACCCGTGGCCTGATCAAGCGGTTTGGCGGCTTTGCTGCGGTGAACGGCGTCGACCTCGATGTCGAGCGCCATTCGCTGCACGCGCTGATCGGCCCGAACGGGGCGGGCAAGACGACGGTGTTCAACCTCGTCTCGAAATTCCTCGCGCCCTCCGAAGGCACGATCACCTATAACGGCAAGGACATCACCAACGCCAAACCCGCCGAAGTGGCGCGGCGTGGCATGGTTCGCTCATTCCAGATTTCCGCGATCTTCCCGCGCATGACCGTGGCCGAGAACGTCCGCATCGCGCTGCAACGCCCGACCGGAGTGTCGTTCGGGTTCTGGCGCGGCGAAAAGGTGCTGGCCGGGCTTGAGGGCCGGGTTGACGAATTGCTGACCTCGGTCGGGCTGATCGAGTGGCGAAACCGCACCGCGACCGAGCTGTCGTATGGCCGCAAGCGCGCGCTGGAGTTCGCCACCACGCTGGCGCTCGACCCGGAGCTTATGCTGCTGGATGAGCCGATGGCGGGGCTGGGGCAGGAAGACGTCGCGCGCATCAGCGCGCTCATTCGCCAGATCCGGCCGGGCCGCACCATCCTGATGGTCGAACACAACCTGGCCGTGGTCGCGGACCTTGCCGACCGCATCACCGTGCTGGCGCGCGGCGAGGTGCTGGCCGAGGGCGACTACGACAGCATCGCCGCCGACGGTGCAGTGATCGAAGCCTATATCGGGGGCGACATTGACTGAAATACCCCTCCTTTCCGTCTCCGACCTCCACGCCTGGTATGGCGAGAGCAAGGCGCTGCACGGCATGAGTTTCGAGGTGCAGAAGGGCGAGGTCGTCTCGCTGCTTGGCCGCAACGGCGCGGGCAAATCGACCACGCTGCGCGCGATCATGGGGCTGATGGGGCGCGCGACCGGCAGCATCATGCATCGCGGCGACGAGGTTCTGGGCTGGCCGACCGAGCGCATCGCCCGGCGCGGCATCGCCTGGTGCCCCGAGGAGCGCGGCATCTTCGCCAGCCTCACCGTGGCCGAGAACCTGCACCTGCCGCCGCAGGTCGCCGCCGGCGGCATGACCGAGGCCGAAGTCCTCACGCTGTTTCCCAACCTCAAGGAACGCTGGCGCAGTTCCGGCGCGAAACTGTCGGGCGGCGAGCAACAGATGCTGGCCATCGCGCGCATCCTGCGCACCGGGGCCGACCTGTTGCTGCTTGACGAGCCGACCGAGGGGCTGGCCCCCGTCATCATCCAGCAGATCGCCAAGGTGGTTCATACGCTCAAGGAGCGGGGCTTTACCGTGGTTCTGGTCGAACAGAACTACCGCTTCGCGGCCAGGCTGGCCGACCGGCACTACGTGGTCGAGCACGGCCAGATCATCGACAGCATGACCCGCGCCGACATGGACCGGAACGCTGACCGCATCATCGACTATCTGAAGGCATGACATGATCGACCTCCTTGGCATCCACCCCGGCCTGCTGTTCGGACAGGTCCTGATCGGCCTGATCAACGGGCTGTTCTACGCGATGATGAGCATGGGCGTCGCGATCATCTTCGGCATGCTGCGCATCGGCAACTTCGTGCACGGCGCGCAATACATGCTGGGGGCCTTCGGGGCCTGGGCGCTTCTGAACCTGCCCACGCTGTTTCCGGGGCTGGGCCTGCCGTCGCTGAACTATTGGTGGGCGCTGGCGCTGGTGCCGCTGGGCGTGGCGGCGATCGGCGCGCTGACCGAACGGCTGTTCGTGCGCCGGGTCTACAACCTCGAACACGCCTACGGCCTGCTTCTGACCGTCGGCCTGGCGATGGTGATCGAGGGGCTTTTCAACGTCAAGTTCGGCGCCGCGGGGCAGCAATACGGCGTGCCGGACGCCCTGAAGGGCGGCGTCAACCTCGGCTTCATGTTCCTGCCGATCTATCGCGTCTGGGTGATCTTCGCGGCACTCACGGTCTGCATCGGCACCTGGGCGGTGATCGAGCGCACCAAGCTGGGCGCCTATCTGCGCGCCGCGACGGAAAACCCCGACCTCGTGCGCGCCTTCGGCATCAACGTGCCGCGCATGCTGATGCTGACCTATGCCTTCGGCGTCGGCCTCGCGGGACTGACCGGGGTGATGGCCGCGCCGATCTATCAGGTCAGCCCGCAGATGGGCCAGTCGATCATCATCACGATCTTCGCGGTGGTGGTGATCGGCGGCATGGGCTCGATCGCCGGCGCCATCATCAGCGGCATCGGGCTGGGCGTGATCGAGGGCCTGACCAAGGTGTTCTGGCCGGAAGCCTCCTCGACCGTGATCTTCGTCATCATGGCGCTGGTGCTGGTGCTGCGCCCACAGGGGTTGTTCGGCAAGGAAACCCAGGCTCATTCGGGCACCGACATCTCGGTCACGCGCCGCGAAAGCATCCTCGAGAACGGCCGCATCTGGATCCCGGCGCTGGCGCTGTTCGGCGGGCTGGTGCTGCCGTTCATCGTCTATCCAGTCTTCGCGATGAAGATCCTCTGCCTTGCCCTGTTCGCGCTCGCCTACAACCTGGTGTTCGGCTATGTCGGGCTGCTCGCCTTCGGCCACGCCGCCTTCTTCGGCGCGTCGGCCTATGGCGCCGCGCACACCGCGGCGGTCTGGGGCTGGCCGCCGGAACTGGCGCTGCTGGCGGGCACCGGGCTTGCGGCCGTGATCGGCGTGCTGTTCGGCTGGCTCGCGATCCGCAGGCAGGGACTTTATTTCGCGATGATTACGCTGGCGCTGGCGCAGATCGTGGTGTTCTACGCGGTCCAGGCCTCGTGGACGCATGGCGAGGACGGCATCCAGTCGGTGCCGCGCGGCACGCTCTTTGGCCTGATCGACCTCGGCGACACCATGAACATGTATTACTTCGTGCTGGCGGTGTTCCTGATCGGCTTCGGCTTCATCTATCGCCTCCTGCGTTCGCCCTTCGGGCAGGTGCTGAAGGCGATCCGCGAGAACGAGCCGCGCGCGATCTCGCTGGGCTACTCGACCTCGCAGTTCAAGCTGGTCGCCTTCACCCTGTCGGCAACGCTGGCGGGGCTGGCGGGCGGCACCAAGGCCTTGGTGTTCCAGATCGCCTCGCAGGCCGACCTTCATTTCATGACCTCTGCGGATGCGCTCCTGATGACGCTGATCGGTGGCGTCGGCACGCTGCTTGGCCCGATCGTCGGCGCGGTGATCGTGGTCACGCTGCAACGCGAATTCGCGGGCTACGGCGCCTGGGTCATCGTCATCCAGGGCGCGGCCTTCGTGCTCTGCGTCTTGTTCCTGCGCAAGGGCGTGGTCGGCACGCTCGAGGACTGGCTGACCCGGCGCGCCGACCGCAAGCGCAAGGCCGAGTGATGCCGGGGGCGGCCGTCGTCGTCGGCGCCGGGCCGGGCCTTGGCCTGTCCCTGATCCGCCGCTTCGCCCGCGAGGGGCTGTCGGTCGGCTTCGTCGCTCGCCGCGCCGATGCGGTGGCGCAGTATCAACGCGCGCTGGACGCCGAGGGGCTGGACACGCTGGGGCTGGTCGCCGACGCCGCCGACCCCGAGGGCCTCTCCGCCGCGCTCGATGAGCTGAAATCCCGCCATGGCGCACCCAAACTCGCCGTCTACAATGCCGCGATCATCGAGCCGTCGCGGCTGGTCACCCCGTCCGGCATCAGTGAGGCGCGCTACGCCGACGCGCCGGGCTGGCAGGCGCGCGGCAAGCCGCTGGACGAGGCGGCGCTGGTCGAGAGCTTTCGCGCCAACGTGGTCGGGGCGCTGACACTGGCACGGCACGTGGCCCCCGACATGATTGCGCGCGGGCGCGGCACGATCCTTCTGACCGGCGGCGTGCTGGCCTTCGGCCCGTGGATCGAATGGGCCGGCGTATCGCTGGGCAAGGCGGCGCTGCGCAGCCTCGGGCATTCGCTGGCGCTGGAACTCGGCCCGCTGGGGGTGCAGGTCGCGACCGTGGCGATCCACGGCACGATGGCGCCGGGCACGCCCTACGACCCCGATCTGGTGGCCGCAGCCTACTGGGACCTGCACCGCCGCCCGGCCCCGGACTGGACGCCGGATCATCACTACCGGATGGACGCGACCGACGGCGCCGACCCGGACCGCTAGACCGATAAAGCTACGCTCCCCGCGCGGGGCTTTCCCGGCAGGGTGGTCTTCGGTCGCTGTCGTGAGCGTCACACATGAATGAAGTGGCGGGCCCGCCGTTGGGCAACGGTCCTTCGCCGGGCGCAGAGCCTCGCCTGCACCTTCATCAGGTGGTCTTCGGTGTCCCGGCTAGGTCTCGCCCGGTTTTCTTACCCAATTATCTGATCGCGAAGGGCGCGGCCAGTTCCCCGACCAACGCCTCGCCCTCGGCCAGCCGCACCAGAATCGCCCGCCGCGTCGGAGCGGCCAACGCGGCAAACACGGCGTCGAGCTGCGACCCTGATGTATAACCAACTCGTTTCATAACCTATTGGTTTCACACCTGCCCCGTAACCCAAGCCCGTCGCCAATCCCGGCCCGCAACCCCTTCACTTCGTGCGAAATTCCCCCCTCGCGCGGTGGGCGGGAATATTGTATACGGTAGTTTAACATTAAACCATTATCCTGACCGGTCGGGAGGAAGCCCTATGGCAGCCGCCAAAAAACAAGCCAAATCAAACACCTCAAAAGAAGAGCTGCTTGCCTTCTTCCGCGAAATGCTGCTGATCCGGCGATTCGAGGAGAAGGCGGGCCAGCTTTACGGCATGGGTCTGATCGGCGGCTTCTGCCACCTCTATATCGGGCAGGAGGCCGTCGTGGTCGGGCTCGAGGCCGCTGCCGAGGAAGGTGACAAGCGCATCACCTCCTACCGCGACCACGGCCACATGCTGGCCTCCGGCATGGACCCCAACGGCGTCATGGCCGAGCTGACCGGGCGCGAGGGCGGCTATTCCAAGGGCAAGGGCGGGTCGATGCACATGTTCTCGACCGAAAAGCACTTCTACGGCGGTCACGGCATCGTCGGCGCGCAGGTGCCGATCGGCGCCGGGCTCGCGTTTTCCGACCAATACCTCGGAAACGACCGCGTCACCTTCACCTATTTCGGTGACGGCGCGGCCAACCAGGGCCAGGTCTACGAGACCTTCAACATGGCCGCGCTGTGGAAGCTGCCGGTGATCTTCGTGATCGAGAACAACCAGTATGCGATGGGCACCTCGTCCAAACGCTCGACCTCGACCCCCGACCTCTACACCCGCGGCGCCGCCTTCGGCATCCCCGGCGAAGCGGTCGACGGCATGGACGTGCTGGCGGTCAAGGCCGCGGGCGAGAAGGCGGTGGCGCATTGCCGCGCCGGCAAGGGGCCGTATATCCTCGAGATGAAGACCTACCGCTACCGTGGCCACTCGATGTCGGACCCGGCGAAATACCGCACCCGCGAGGAGGTGCAGAAGGTCCGCGACACCCGCGACCCGATCGAGCATGTCCGCGAGCTTCTGCTCCAGGGCAAGCACGCCACCGAGGACGAGCTCAAGGACATCGACAAGGAAATCAAGAAAGTGGTCAACGCCTCCGCCGATTTCGCCCGCGAAAGCCCGGAACCGTCGCTGGACGAGCTCTGGACCGACATTTACGCCTGACCCCTGACATACGGAGAAATACATGGCGACCGAAATACTGATGCCCGCCCTGTCGCCCACGATGGAAGAGGGGACGCTGGCGAAATGGCTTGTGAAAGAGGGCGATACCGTCTCTGCCGGTGACGTGATCGCGGAGATTGAAACCGACAAGGCGACGATGGAATTCGAGGCCGTCGACGAAGGCACGATGGGCAAGATACTCATCGCCGAGGGCACCGAGGGCGTGAAGGTCAACACCGCCATCGCGGTGCTGCTGGAAGACGGTGAAAGCGCCGACGACATCGGCAAGACCGCCGCCCCCGAAGCCGCCGAGGCCGACACCGGCCCGGTGGACGAACCCGTCGCCGCCAATCCCGCCGCCGCGATGCCCGAGCCGAAAGCGGTCGACGACCCCGAGATCCCCGAGGGCACCACGATGAAACCCACCACCGTGCGGGAGGCGCTGCGCGACGCCATGGCCGAAGAGATGCGCGCCGATGACCGCGTGTTCCTGATGGGCGAGGAAGTCGCCGAATACCAGGGCGCCTACAAGGTCAGCCAGGGCTTGCTCGACGAGTTCGGCGCCAAGCGCGTGATCGACACGCCGATCACCGAGCATGGCTTTACCGGGCTTGCCACCGGCGCCGCGATGGGCGGGCTGCGCCCGATCGTCGAGTTCATGACCTTCAACTTCGCCATGCAGGCGATCGACCACATCATCAACACCGCCGCCAAGACCCGCTACATGTCGGGCGGCCAGATGTCGGTGCCTGTGGTGTTCCGCGGCGCCAGCGGAGCCGCCGCCCGCGTCGCCGCCCAGCACAGCCAGGATTATGCCGCTTGGTATGCCCATATCCCCGGCCTGCACGTCGCGATGCCCTACTCCGCCGCCGACGCCAAGGGCCTGCTCAAGACCGCGATCCGCGGCGACACGCCGGTGGTGTTCCTCGAGAACGAACTGCTCTACGGCCAGACCTTCGACGTGCCCGACCTTGACGACCACACGATCCCGTTCGGCAAGGCCCGGATCTGGCGCGAAGGCGATGACGTGACCATCGTCAGCTTCGGCATCGGCATGAAATACGCGCTCGAGGCCGCCGACAAGCTGGCCGAGGACGGCATTTCCGCCGAAGTCGTCGACCTGCGCACCCTGCGCCCGATGGACACGAAAACCGTGATCGAGAGCGTCAAGAAGACCAACCGCTGCGTCACCGTCGAAGAAGGCTGGCCGGTCGGCTCGATCGGCAACCACATCTCGGCGGTGCTGATGCAAGAGGCGTTCGACTACCTCGACGCGCCGGTGATCAACCTGACCGGCAAGGACGTGCCGATGCCCTATGCCGCCAACCTCGAAAAACTGGCGCTGGTGACGACCCAAGAGGTCATCGACGCCGTTCATTCCGTGACCTATCGCTGAGGACCAAGAGATGCCGACAGAAATCCTGATGCCCGCGCTCTCGCCGACGATGGAGGAGGGCACGCTTGCGAAATGGCTGGTCAAGGAAGGCGATACCGTCTCGGCCGGCGACCTGATCGCCGAGATCGAAACCGACAAGGCGACGATGGAATTCGAGGCCGTCGACGAAGGCACCATGGGCAAGATCCTCGTCGCCGAGGGCACCGAAGGGGTCAAGGTCAACACCCTCATCGCCGTGCTGCTCGAGGACGGTGAAAGCGCCGACGACATCAAGGCCGGCGCGTCCAGGTCCGAGGACAAGCCCGCCAAATCCGACGCGCCAAAATCCGAGGTCAAGGACGAGAAACCCGCTGACGCCGCCCCCGCCAGCAAGGCCCCCGCCGCAGCCGAGGCCGCCGATGGCAGCCGCATCTTCGCCTCGCCGCTGGCGCGCCGGATCGCCGCCGACAGGGGACTCGACCTCGCGCAGATCAAGGGCTCGGGTCCGAAAGGCCGCATCGTCAAGGCCGACGTCGAGGACGCCAAGCCCTCCGCCGCCGCCGCCAAAGCCGCAGCCGCAGCGCCTGCTGCCGCCGCCACGGCCGCCCCGGCCGGGCCGTCGGCCGAGACCGTCATCAAGATGTATGCGGATCGCGATTTCGAGGAAATCAAGCTCGACGGGATGCGCCGGATCATCGCCGCGCGCCTGACCGAGGCCAAGCAGACGATCCCGCATTTCTACCTGCGCCGCGACATCCAGCTTGACGCGCTGATGGCCTTCCGCGCCCAGCTCAACAAGCAGCTCGAGCCGCGCGGCATCAAGCTGTCGGTCAACGACTTCATCATCAAGGCCTGCGCCAACGCGCTGCAACAGGTGCCCACCGCCAACGCCGTCTGGGCCGGCGACCGGATATTGCAGCTCAAACCCTCCGATGTCGCGGTCGCCGTGGCCATCGAAGGCGGGCTGTTCACCCCGGTCCTGAAGGACGCCGACACCAAGACGCTGTCCACCCTCTCGGCCGAGATGAAGGACCTCGCCGCCCGCGCGCGCGAGCGCAAGCTCGCGCCGCACGAATACCAGGGCGGCAGCTTCGCGGTCTCCAACCTCGGGATGTTCGGCATCGACAACTTCGACGCCGTGATCAACCCGCCGCACGGCGCGATCCTCGCGGTCGGCGTGGGTGCGAAAAAGCCCGTGGTCAAGGAAGATGGCGAGCTGGGCATCGCCACGGTGATGAGCGTCACGCTCTCGGTCGACCACCGCGTCATCGACGGCGCCCTTGGTGCCGAGCTTCTGACCGCGATCAAGGACGGGCTGGAAAACCCGATGGCGCTTCTGGCCTGACCCGGCCCGATGGAAACAGCAAAGGCCCGGTCACGCGACCGGGCCTTTTCCGTCTGAAACCAACAGCTTACTCGTCCAGAACCTTCGACAGAGTGAACACGCCGCGCATCTGCCCGACCGAGAAGCCGCGCGCCTCGTCGTCGGGGTAAAGCTGCGCCAGCGCGGCCACGACCTCGGGCGCCACGTTGTCGCCGCCATGGCAGTTGACGCAGAGATCTCCCGTGGGAATCGCCTTCACGATGTGAAACACCCGCTTGCCATCCTCCTCGACAATCGCCGCCGTCGACAGCGTCTCGGCCTTCTCGCCCGCCGCCTCGCGCGCGACGAAATCCGCGATCGCCGCGGCAGTAAACGCATCGGGCGCGTTGTCGGGGTTGCGCAAGCGGTGGCTCGACCGCCCGACGCTCCAGCCCGAACTTTCCGACGACGCCGCCGCGATCTTCGGCGCCACGTCCTTGCAGACGGTAATGGCGTTGACCGGCCCACCGGCCTGAACCCCTGCCATCAACTCGGCCTTCAGCGTGTCGCCGAAGCTCGTCATCAGCCCCTTGGCCTCGTCCACCAGCGCCGTCATGTCCTCATCCGCCGCCCAAACCGGCGCGGCCAGTCCGGCGCATCCCAGCGCCACGACCATTGCAAATCGTCTCATTCCCGATCTCCCTGATGTTTCCGGGCATTCGCGCGCGGTTACATATTCGCATAGGATCATGCGTCAGACGAGTCTCCTGTTGCAGGGTTTCATCCCCCGGCACCGCTCCGCCGACCGGGCCAGCCGGTTCAGGTCGTGGTCTTGCCGCCGAGCAGCTGGTTCATCGTGACCGAGGGGTGATCGCACCCGGCCGTGCCCACGACCTTCGCAGGCACGCCCGCCACCGTCACCGCCGGCGGCACATCCTCGAGCACCACCGAACCCGCCGCGATCCGCGAACAGCAGCCCACGGAAATATTGCCCAGAACACTGGCCCCGGCCCCGATCAGCACCTCGTCGCCGATCTTCGGATGCCGGTCCTCCTTCTCCTTGCCGGTGCCGCCCAGCGTCACCGAATGCAGCATCGAGACATTGTCGCCGACCACGGCAGTCTCGCCGATCACGATGGAATGGGCGTGGTCGATCATGATCCCCTTGCCGATCCGCGCCGCCGGGTGGATGTCGACGCCGTAAACCTCGCTTGAGCGCATCTGCAGGAAATAGGCCAGATCGCGCCGGCCCTGCCGCCACAGCCAATGCGCGACGCGGTAGGCCTGCATCGCCTGAAAGCCCTTGAAATAGAGGATCGGCTGCAACAGCCGGTGCGTCGCGGGATCACGTTCCAGCACCGCCACCAGATCGGCCCGCGCCGCCTCGACCAGCGCCGGCTCCGCCACGAAAGCCTCGTCCGCGACCTCGCGCAGCACCAGCATCGACATCTCGTTGGAGCTCAGCTTGGCCGAAATCCGGTAGCTCAGCGCCTTTTGCAGCGTCGCGTGATGCAGGACGCAGGCATGGATCAAGCCGCCCATCACCGGCTCATCCGCCACTGCCTGCCGGGCTTCGCGGCCGATGCGGTCCCAGACCGGATCGAGGGCAATCGGTTTCGTGCGGGTCTCGGCCATGGTGGCGGCCTCCTCGTGATTTGCCCAAATCATATACGACGGATATGGTCGGGTTTCCAAGAGACAAACACGTGAGGCCGGATTTCGCCATGACCGAGGCCGACATCGCCCGCGCCCGCGCGCTCCTGACCGAGGAACTCGCCCGGCTCGACGCCGAGGACGCGCTTGGCGCCGAGGGGCAGAAAGTGGTCACGCTCGACCAGCAATCGGTCGGCCGTCTCAGCCGGATGGACGCGCTCCAGGGTCAGGCCATGGCGCAGGCCACCAGCGCCCGCCGCACCATGCGCCGCGCCCGCATCATCGCCGCCCTCGCCCGAATCGACGCAGGCGCGTTCGGCACCTGCACCGAATGTGGCGAGGACATCGCCATGAAACGCCTCGCCCTCGACCCAACCACCCCCACCTGCATCACCTGCGCCAGCACCTGACTCACGTTACCGCCGCGCCAGAACCTCAAACACCAGCGCCAGACAGGCGGCATAGTCCCGGTCGTCGAGGAACGGCTCGGCCGCCCGCGTCCGGCCCATCGCCGCCGACATCAGGCTGCCCGTGCCCCAGACCGGATGCGCGCGCCCGGTCGCGCGCCGGTGCCGGTCGGCGGCCTCCGCCTCGCCCAGCATCCGCGCCAGAAGGCGCGCCCGCCCCGCCTCGGGCACCGCCAGCAGCGCACAGCCCGCCGCCACCACGTCGCCATGCAGGACCGGACGCATCACAGGCCCAGCCAGCGAAACGGCCCCGGCCCGAACCGCGCCGAAACCTGCGCCACGCCCACCGCCTCGGCCGGGCCGTCCGCAGCGCGCATCGCCGCCTTGTAGCGCCAGCCCGGCGCGGTCACGCTCACCTCGCGGATCGTAGCGCCGCCCGCCGCCACCCGCACCAGATAGCGCTCCTCCTCCTCGCCCAGCGGCACCTCGCCCGCCTGCCAGCCATCGCCGTCGATCCGCGTGCGCCGCACCCAGTTGACCGCCAGATCGCCGCCCGCAGGCAGCGCGCGCAGATGCACCGGCGCTAGCGGCCGCAACCCGATCCCGGCAAACGCCCGCACCTCGTGGCGCCAGGTGGCATCGTCCATCGGGCGCAGCGCCGGGCCGATGCGGAAATGCCGCTCGAGCCCGCGCGCCGCCGCCGGCAGGTCGATCTGCCCCACCTGCCCGTCCAGCATGACCACGACCGACCCGACCGGCCAGACCTCGGGCATCACCGCGTCGCTTCCCGCCTGCCCGCGCAACCGTCCGGTGATCTCCCAGGTGTCGGGCGCCACAAGCTCGGCCCCGGTGAACTGGAACAGCTCCCAGTTTTCCGTGCCGCCGTCCCCGATCGCCGCCAGGTTGACGCCGTTCAGCACCGCCGACAGCGGCGCGGACGCCAGCGTGCCGCTGGTCATCTTCAGCCGCAGCGCCGGCCCCCGGTCGATCACCCCGGCCCGCGCGCGGGCCAGCGGCGTCTCGGTCTCGCCCACCCAAGCGGGCGCCGTCACGATCCGGTCGAGCGCATAGCCGCTGTCCGCCGCCGACCCGTAGACCGCGACCGAACCGGGCCAGGGCTTCGCCGTCACCGCCAGATGCGGCGCATGCGGCACCTCGTCGCCCGTGATCAGCGGCAGGTCGAGAAACAGGGGCAGCACCGGCACCGGCGGCACATGCCGGCGCGGCCGCACGCCCAGGTCCAGCGTGTCCGACGGCTCGTAGATGCGCGGCTCGACCCGCACCGCATCGACGATCTGAACGCCCGCCTCCTCGACATGGTCGATGCGAAACACCCCCGGCCCGTTCGGCAGGTCGAGCCGCACCACATCGCCCGCCCCGGCCCCAAGGCCCGAGGGCGGCAGCGCGAATCGCGCCCGGTCGCGCGCCACCCGCGCCTCGGCCAGCCAGCGCTCGCAGATCATCCGGCCCTCGCCCTGCGTCAGCACCAGCGGCAATTCCGTCGCCGCCACCGCCTCGGAGGCGTCGTCGGGAAACACCGCCTCGGCGGCGCGGGTCTCATAGCCGCCATCGGCCTCGACGAAACTCAGCCGAACCCGCCCCGCCATCTCGGCCTCGGGCGCCCGGATCAGCTCCACCGTGCCGCCGATTTCATCCGTGATCGCAAGGGCTTCGCCCTCGATCACCCGGTCGGTCCGGCCATCGCGCGAGAAAAAGCGCAACACGCCCTCACGCTCCACCGCCTCGATGCCGTAGGCCAGCATCAGGGGCTGCAACGCCGCGCGCGCGCTGCTGGTCTCACTCACCGCATAGCCGCGCACCAGCCCCGCAAGCCCGCCGGTATCGACCTCGTCAACCCCTGCCCGCGCGCAGATCTCGCGCACCACCGAGGCCAACGAGCGGTTTCCGGCCCGCCCGTTCAGCCAATGGCCGCGCGCATGGTTCACGCCGTCCGACCACAGTTCCGTATCGCCCGGAAACCACGGGAACGGCCGCGCATCCCAAGCCCAGACATGCGCGCGCGACATGTCGAGCATGGTGACGCCGCTGGTGGCGTCGGTCGGGTTGTTGGCCGGGTCCGACCAGAATCCCATCATGGCACGCAAGTATTGCATTTGTATGAAGTCGTCCCGCCGCCCGTCGGAATATTTCGGCAAGCCGCTTTCCGAGCTTTTCGGGTCGAGAAACCGATTGGGCTGGTTGGTGCCCTTGTCGAGCGCCGCACAGCCCAGTTCGGTGAACCAGACCGGTTTCGACCCCGGCACCCAATCGGTCGGACTGGCCTGTCGCACGCCGCCGATCCGCTCGTGATGCGCGTTCCGCCACCAGTTCGGGATGTCCTTGAAGCGGAAGACCCAGGGCTCGCCATGCGCGCCATCGGTGATCGGCGTGCGGATCTGGGCCGCCTCGGCCTCGGGCGCGTGGTAATACCAGTCGTAGCCCTCACCACCCAGTATGTTCGATTTCAGATAGTTCTCTTGCCATATTTCAGCATTTTCAGCATCCAGATGTTCGAATTCTGCACGCCAATCCGATAGCGGCATGTAGTTGTCGATGCCAACAAAGTCGATGTCCGGATCGCTCCACAGCGCATCGAGGTAGAAGAACACGTCGCCCGAACCATCCTGTGGATGATAGCCGAAATATTCCGTCCAGTCAGCGGCATAGGACAGTTTCACCGCCGCCCCCAGCACCGCGCGCAGGTCGCGCGCCAGCGCCACCAGCGCCGCGACCGCCGGGAATGTCCCGCCAGCCCCCCGGATCTGCGTCAGCCCGCGAAGCTCCGAGCCGATCAGGAAGGCATCGACCCCACCCGCCAGCGCACAGAGATGCGCATAATGCAGGATGAAGCGGCGATAGGACCATTCCGCCGGTCCGGTATACTTCACCTTGCCCCCCGCCACGCTGAAATGGCTGCGCTGGGCGGTGCCGAAAAACGCCGCCACCTCGGCCTCCGCCGCCGCAGTGCCATCGGGCGAGCCATCCCGCCCCGACGCCACCGACAACGTGATCCGCCCGCGCCATGGCAACACAGGCTGGTCGTTCGCCCCGGTCCACGGATCTTCCAGCCCGTTGCCAACGCCCTGATCCATAAGGATAAACGGATAGAACGTCACCGCCTTGCCGGCATCCCGCAGCGCCTTGATCGCCTCGATCACCGAGCCATCGGCGGGCGTTCCGCCATAGACCGGCCGCCCCTGATCCTTTGGCACCAGTGCGGCCTGCGCCCGCGTCACACCACCGGCGCGCCAGGGCATTTCCTGCGCCTCCTGGTCGTGCTTCTCGACCTTGGGCCGCACCTTGCAAGAGCCGCAGCGCAGATCGCCGCCGAACCACGACACCACCAGCGAGGCGGCGCCGCAATTGGGCAATTCCTCGTCCAGCATCGCCAGCGAGGCGGAAAAGTCGCTCATCCCCAAGGGCGTGTTCTCGTTGACCGGCACGGCCTCGCCCAGCCGCGCGCCGTAGTGCACGCTCGTGGTCGCCAGCGCATATTCGCCCGACCCCGGCACGATCGCCACCGCCCGCACGCCGCGCGCGATCTCGGCCTCGCCGGGCTGTTCCGGGCGGAACACCTCGAAATTCAGCATCGGCACGCGGTTGCCGAAGGCGGTCAGGTCGAGATCCTCGATCACCACATAGGCGATGCCGCGATAGGCCGGGACCATGCCCGCGCCCTCGACAGCCTCGATCCTCGGGTCGGGCAACTGGTCCTCGGAGCCGGGGTAAACCCGCATCGTCAGGCTGCCCGGCGCGATCTCCTGCCCGTCGGCCCAGATCCGGCCGACGCGGGTGATCTCGCCCTCGCAGAGCGCGACGGCGAGGCTGACGGAATAGCTGAACTCGCTGGTTTTCGGCCCCGAAAGCACGCCCTTGCCCGCGCCGCCGCTGCCCGCGCTCGACACGTGTTCCTGCACCGGCGAGGCCCAGATCACCTGCCCGCCCAGCCGCATCCGGCCGAACAGCCGCGTCACCGCCGCGCCCTCGGACGCGCCGGTCAGCCGAAAGCGGTCGACCCTGCCGTGCTCGACCGGCTCCGAGCCTGCGCCCAGGATCATCTGGTCGACCGCACGGCCCGCCACCGCCCCGACCGCGCGGCCGATCACCACCGAGGACAGGCCTAACAGACCGCCGCCCAGGGACGCGCCAGCCGCCGCCCCCAGAGCCGAAAGAACGAGTGTCGCCATGACCTACCCCTTTGCCGGAAAACGGAAATAACCCACAACGCGGCGCTGCCACGGCGGGGTGAACGGGCTTTCGACAACGCCGTGACCCGAATAGGCGTGGATGAAGCTGGGCCGCTCGCCGGCCAGCACGCCAAGGTGTTTCGCCACCGCGCCGCGCCGCATCCGAAACAGGATCACGTCGCCCGGTTCGGGCGCGTCGACCGGGATCAGCAAGGCCGCCGCCCCGCGCATCAGCGCCTCGTCGCCAGACGCCTCGCACCAGTCGGGCGTGTAGGCGGGCACCGCGATGGGCTCGCCGCCGATCACCTCGCGCCAGATGCCCCGGATCAGGCCAAGGCAATCGGCCCCGGCGCCCTTGCACGACGCCTGATGCACGTAGGGCGTGCCGATCCAGCCGCGCGCGGCGGTGACGATCGCGGCCCTCATTTGCCGCCCGCCGCGCTCTGCGCCCCGACCGGCACCGACAGCATCCGGTCCTCGCCGGGAATGTCGGGGAAGCCGCGATAATTCAGCATGTTGTCGAACTTGAGCTGGCAGGTCCGGGCACGCTTGTCACAGCCCGCCTCAACCCGAACCCGGTCGCCCGGCGCAATCGCCGCGCGCAGCGATTGCCACAATTCGACACCGCGGACCGCCGCCTCGGGCCGGTCGTTCTTGATGACGCCGATCAGCCCGGCGGCAGCGCCCGACAGCACGCTGAGCCGCCCGCGCTCGAACCAGCGGTCGTCGAACCCCTGCAGCCCGGACAGCGTGAACAGCTTCTGCTCCTCGGCGGTCTCGACCACTCCCTCGCCGGAAAACCCCGGCCCCGACAGATCGACCCGGCAATCGCCGTCGCCCAGCACCGCCGAGCAGGCGGTCTGATAGGCGCGGCCGACGGGGCGGTTGAGCCGCTCGGCCAGCCCCAGAAGCTCGGCGCGAAAGCCGCCGGCGGCGCGGGTGATCTCGCCCAGGTTGCCGCGAAACTGCATCAGGCGCTGCTCGGGCGCTGCCCAGTTGACCAGCCAGGCCTCGATGCGCGCGCCGTCATAGCGCCCGGCGGCGATGTCGGCCTCGGTCACGGCCACATCCGACAGCGCCCCCAGCGCCTCGGTGTTGTCGACCGACAGCCCGGTGGTCTGCGCCAGGGCCCGCGCCGTGAGCCCGGTATCGGCCTTGAACGTCACCCCCGCGAAGGTGATGTCGCGGTCGTGGTCGGTGAAGCCCAGCACCAGCCCGTCGCGCCGCGAAAGCCGCCAGCAGCGCGCCAGCGTCGTGAGCCCAGTCGACAGATGCGCCTGAAAATCCTCGCCCAGCATCAGACCCTTACCTCCACCACCGGCACGTTGGGCACGTCGCCCGCCTGGAACGAGGCCACCGAGGTCTGGATCCGGTCGGTGTCGAACCGCACCGGCACGTCGAATTCAAAGCCCGCGGTGATCTCGGCGCCCTCGGCCGGTGCGGCGTCAAAGGTGATGATGCCAGTGGTCAGCTCGATCGAGTAATGCACGGTTTCGACCTGCGGATCGCCCTGCAGCCCGATCAGCACACTGCCCGCCACCGGTTTGACGATCGGGCGCACATAGCTGTAGTCGCCCGAGCGATAGGTCTTGGTCAGCGCGAAATCGCGCCTCACCCCGTCGCCCCAGCCAATCAACTGGTCGTCGAACGCCGCTGCCGCCGAGGGCAGGCCGGACTTGTGGTCCGACCAGTCCTTCCAGCGAAACCCGAACAACTGCCCGCGCCGCGCCTCGAAGAACGCGATCAGCGTTTCCACATCGTCAAGCGAGCGCATCCCGACCCCAGCATCATAGCGGCGGCGCGAATGTGCCCAGGGGGTGTTGCGCTCCTCGAACCCGTTGGCCAGCGTCACCACCTCGGTGCGCCGCTCCGGCCCCCCGACCGAGCCGAAGCTCAGCGTCGGCGGAAATCGAACCTCGTGGAAATTCATGAGCTTACCCTTTCTCGGTCAGTGACGCCACGGCGCCGCGCCTGTCACTTCTTTCTGGCCAAAATACCTCGGGGGTCCGGGGGCAGCGCCCCCGGCCCTGCCCTCACCCAAACCGCCGCCCGCGCGCGATCATGCGCCCGACCTGGGCCGCGACCTGGCCTTGCGAGCGGCGAAAGCCTTCGACGTCCGGGGTGGTCACGTTCATCACCACGTTGACGCCGCGCCCGGCCTCGGCGCGCACGCCGAGGCGCCCGTCGGCGCCGCGCGAAAGCGGCATGATCGCCTCCGGCCCGGCCTCGCCCATCAGCCCGGTGCCGCCGCGCATCGGAAATGTGGTCGGCGCACTGACCACGCCGCCCCGCGCGAAGGGCATCACCCGTCCTTGCGCGAAGGCGCCGCCGTTTGCATAGGGCAGAAAGGCGTTCATCACGCCGCCCACCGCCTCGGCCAGCAGCCCGCCGATATGGTCGGTGACGGGCTCGAGGGCGGCGTTGTAGACGGTGTTCACCATCGACTGCCCGACCGTGCGCAGCGCATCCGTCAGCGATTTCGAATCGAACACCAGCCCGTCGATGGCGCGCTTCAGCCCCCGGCTGAGGCCGCCCGACAAGGCGCTCACATCGGTGCCCAGCACGTCGATCGTGGCACCCATCCGGTCAAGCTCGTGGCTGAACGCCGCCACCATCGCGCCGGCGCCCGCCAGCGAGCCTTCAAGCGCCGCGATCTGGTCGTCAAAGCCGTCTATTCCGTCGAGATCCGCCATCATTCCTACTCCGTTTCCTGTTCCGACCCGAGGTCGGGAAATGCCCGCGCCAACTCGTCCAGCCGGGCCCGGCCCAGCGGCGGTTCACCGCCGTCACGCCCCAGCATCAGCATCAGTTCGGCGGGCGTCAGCGCCCAGAACTCGCGCGGGGTCAGGCGCAGCCCGGTCAGCCCCGCGCGCATCAGGCCGGGCCAGTCGAGCGCACTCATCCCGGCAGTGCGAAGGCACGGGCAAGCAACTGCCCCGCCGCCTGCGCCGCCGCGACCGGCCCGCCCGCGATCTCGGCGCTGGTGAGGTCGCGTGCGTTGCCCTGCCAGCCGCCGCCGCGCAGGCCGGCGACGATCAGGGCCAGCACGTCGCGGCTGGAAAAACCCCCGGTCTCGAACCGTGCGACCAGATCGACCAGCGTCGTCGTGCCCAGCGCCTCCTCAAGCTCCGCCAGTGCGCCAAGCGTCAGCTTCATCACCCGCGTCTCGCCGTCGATCACCAGCGCCACTTCGCCTGTCCAGGGGTTCGCCATCTCAGAGCGCCGTGAACGAAAGCGCACCCGCCGAGGCCATCGACAGCTCATAGGTCGCTTCGCCGTTATGGCTGCCGGCGTATTCGATCGAGGTCAGCATGAACGGGCCTTCGATGATGCCGAAATCGGGCACGATGACCTGGAAATCCGGCACTTCGCCGTCAAAGAAGATCTGGCGCGCGCGCTCGTCGGTGCCGGCGTCGCGAAACACGCCCGAGCCCGAGATCGCGGCGGATTTCACCCCCGCGCCGCCCAGCAGTTCGCGCCAGCCGCCCGCGCTTTCCAGCGAGGTCACATCGACGCTTTCGGCGTTGAAGCTGATCCGCGTGGCGCGCAGCCCCGCGATGGTGGTGAAGGTGCCCGCATTGTCCATGTCGAGCTTGATGAGAAGGTCCTTGCCGTTCTGGGCAACCATGTCCGTATCTCCGTTTGGAAGGGTCAGATGTCTTGCACGCGGGCGCGGAATTTCAGGTCGATCCGCCGCACATCGGCATCCTGAACCCGGCGCGCGCGGGCACGGTGAAAGTTGAGGTAGACCAGCGCGCCGCGATCCAGCGTCAGCGCCGCGTCAACCAGTGCGTCGGAAACCGCCGTGGCGACCGCCTTGGCGGTGGAAAACCCGGCCGCGTCGGTGACGACGCTGACGGTGATCTCATGCAGCGCGCCGTGGCCGGTCAGGTCAGAGGCATCGCGCACGTCCTCGGGGCCGAGCGAGACATAGGTGCCCGCCACGATCCCCGGCGGCACCGCGTCGTAGATCGCAGCGCCGACCAGCGCGGTGACGCCCGGATCGGCCACCAGGTGCTGATACACCGCCTGTTGCAGCGCGGTGGAAACGCCATAGCTCATTTCGACACCTCCTCTTGCGCAAAACAGGTCAGGAAGCGCGCCTCGGGGTCGGCCTCGGTCACCGCGAGGATGCGGAAGATCCGGGAGCCGGCGCGAAACCGCTGTTCCGGGCCGGGGCGCGAGGGCGCGCCTTCGGGCGCGGCGCGCACCGTGATCCGGTAGGGGATCTGGGCCACCGTCATCAACTCGGCGGCGCGCTCGCGCCCGGTGCCGGGTTTGACCTCGGCCCAGAGCGTGCCCAGCACGACCCAGGTGGTGGTGAAGCCACCGGCGCCGTCGGCCACCCTCTCGGGCGCTTCCAGCACCAGCCTGCGCGACAGGACCGGGCGCCTCACAGCGCACCCCCGCCGAACAGGCGCAGGTTGCGCCAGGGCTGGAGCAGCGCCATGACCGCTGGCGGCGTGTCACCAGACCCGGCACCGCGCGCCTCGTAATACTGCGCCGCCAGCATCAGCATGGCGTGGCGCAGATCGGCGGGCACGTCGGCCCAGGCGGGGCCGAAACCGGCGGTGAAGCCGATCACCGCACGCCCGCCCATCGGTATCGGCGGCAGGTAGAACCCCGTCGCCGCCAGTTTCGGGCGGTGCTGATCCGCGATCAGGCGGTAGCGCGTGGCGGCGACGACTTCCTCGCCGCCCAGCCGGTCGAAGATCGACAGCCCGGTGATGGCCGCGACCGGCGCCACCGGCAGGATCTGGCTGGCAAGATCGCGCCAGGCGGTCACGCTCCAGCCGTAATCACGCGCGATCAGCGCCTTGCCGGTGCGGGCTTCGATCGTGGCCATCGCGGCGCGCAGGTGGGCCTCGAGTACCGCGTCCTGCACCCCGTCATCGGCAAACCCGGTGCCCAGCCGCAGATGGTCCTTGAACTGGGCGACCGGCAGGGCCGAGGCGGGCACCGAGGTCTGCTCGACTAACATCATGTGACTTCTCCGAAAATCGGCCCCCCGCATCCGCGAAAATGGCATGGGCGCGCGCTGTCCCGTCGCTCGGACGGAGGGAAAGCAGCTAGGCACGGGACATGTCCGCGCGCGCCCACTGACCGCGCCGCCCAAATCGGACGGCGCGGATCCGGGTCGGATCAGGCGGCCGAGAGCTTCAGCAGCTTGATCGCGGCGAAATCGCTGACATCGCCGCCGACACGCTTGGAGGCGTAGAACAGCACATGCGGCTTGGCCGAGAACGGATCGCGCAGGATGCGGGTGTCGGGACGTTCGGCGATGGTATAGCCGGCGGCGAAATCACCGAACGCGATCGGGGTGGCGTCCGAGGCGATGTCCGGCATGTCCTCGAGGATCAGCACCGGATAGCCCACCAGCCGCGCCGGCTGATCGACGCTGAGGCCGTCGGACCACAGGAACCGCCCATCGGCGTCCTTCATCTTGCGCACCGAACCGGCGGTTTTCGAGTTCATCACGAAGCTGGCGCCTGCGCGGTATTCGGCATCGAGGCCATAGACCAGATCGAACACCGCATCCGCCGGGCTGACCGGGTCGAAATCGCCCGGCGTGCCGGTGGCGATGTAGCCCAGGCTGCCCCAGACCCAGGCATCGTTGTCGACGCTCGGGTGGGTCAGAAAGCCGGTCGGCTTGTCATTGCCGTTGCCAGCCACGAAGGCCGCCGCTTCGGCGCGGGCAAACTTGTCGGCGATGCGCTCGGCCAGCCAGCGCTCGATGTCGAAGGCGGCATCGTCCAGCAACCGCTGCGAGGCTTTCGGCAGCGCCGAGAGTTCATGCAGCGGGATGGTGATGCGGTCGATGGTGGGCGTCGCGGTCTCGACCGAGGGATCGGTCTCGGTGGCCCAGCCGGAGCCGAGGTCGCCGTGGTCGATCAACACGTCATAGGCGGTCGATTCGACGTTCACCACGTTGGCGATGGCGCGCAGCGAGGCGTTCGAGCGCAACACGCTCTGGATCGTCGCGGCGGTCTCGGGGTCGACCAGATAGCCGCCGTCACCGGCGACGTTGGTCGCCATGCCCTTGGCCTCGATGACAAGGCCACGCAGCCCGTCATCATCGCCCGAGCGCAGATAGGCCTCGAACGCCTTCTGGTGCGGTGCTGCGTGATCGGCGGCGGCGGCAAGCGCCGGGCGCGCGTTCATGGTCTGGGTATGGGATTTGCGGTCCAGCATCGTCAGTCGCTCTTTCTGTTGGTCAAGTCGGGTTTCAATGTCGTCATGGAACTGTCTGATATCGCTCATGAAGCCTGCGATGGCGGTTTTCACCTCGTCGGCCGGGGACACGCCCTGAGCATGGGTCTCGGTCTTGCTCATTGATCCATCCTGTTCTTGCGGGTCAGATCGCCGGCCCGCATTTGCGGGGCCAGCATACGGCGCGCCTCTTGGATCGAAGCGGCCAGCTCGCGCAGGGCCTGATCCTCGGGCGTGTCGCCCTTGGTCCCGACCCGCGCACCGGGCAGCATCGGGAAGGTGACAAGCGACACTTCCCAAAGCTCCAGTTCGTGCAAGAGCCGCTGGCCCTTGTCGTTCTTGGTCGCCCGGATCGTGCGGTAGCCGATCGACAGCCCGTCGATGGCACCCGCCGCGATCAGGGCGGCGGCCTCGCGGCCCCTGGCGACATCGGCGAGGATGCGGCCCTTGACGTGGAGGCCGCGCGCGTCCTCGCGCACATCGTCCCAGACGCCGATGGGCTGGGCCGGGTCGTGCTGCCAGAGCATCCTGACCTGCCCGCCCTTCGCGGCCAGCGCGGTGAGGCTGGCGCCGTAAGCGCCGGGCTGCACCACGTCGCCGCCCCGGTCGGGGGTGCCGAAATGGCTGGCATAGCCCTCGATGGTCAGGCCGTCGGTGGTCGCGCGGGTTTCGCCCAGCGCGACGAACTTGTGTTCAAGATCAAGCTGTTGATGGGTCATGTTGCCTCTCATTCGTCTTCCGCCAGTTTCGGCAGGCCCAGCAGCGCGCGTTTCTCGGCGTCGGTCAGGAAATCGGCCTCGGCGACGCGTTTCCATTGCTGGTCGCGCTCGCTGGCCAGCGCGGGCACCTGATCGAGGTCGGGTTTCAGCACCAGATCGTCGCCCGCAAAGCCCGACAGCCAATGCCCGACGGCAGCCGTGACCCTGGCCACGAAGGGCAGCACGGTCAGGCGGTAGAAGGCGCGGTTGGCCTCCTGATAATTCGCGTAAGTGGCCTCGCCGGTGATGCCGATCAGCATCGGCGGCACCCCGAAGGCGGTGGCAATCTCGCGCGCGGCGGCCTCCTTGGTCTTCTGGAACTCCATGTCCGAGGGCGAGAACCCCATCGGCTTCCAGTCAAGCCCGCCTTCCAGCAGCATGGGTCGTCCGGCATTGCGCGCACCGACGTGGTGCGCCTCCATCTCGTTCAGCAGCCGGTCATACTGGTCGGGGGTCAGCGTGCCCTGACCGTCAGAGCCGTGATAGATGATCGCCCCCGAGGGCCGCGCCGCGTTGTCGAGCAGCGCCTTGGACCAGGCTGATGCCGAATTGTGCACATCGAGCGCGCTGGCGGCGGCCTGCATCGGTGACAGCCCGTAATGGTCGTCCTGCGGGTGGAACTGGCGGATGTGGCAGATCGGGGAAGCACCCTCACCCAGCGTGAAGCGGTGCTTGCGGCTGCCCACGGTGTAGTCATAGGCAACCGGCCAGCCGTCGGGGCCGGGGATCAGGCTCATCCGGTCCGAGCGCAGGACGTGCAGCTCGCTTGGCACTTCGCCCGGCGCCCCGACCGCCTCGAGATAGCCGTTGCCGGTCAGCAGAAGCTGGCCATAGAGCGCCTCGAACAGCTCGGCGCGGCCCTGTGCCTGGTTCGGGCGGGTGATGAGGCCCAGCATCGGGTGGGTGTCATAGCGGCGCTCGGCGTCCTGCAGCACCAGGGGAAGTGCTGCGGCGGCCTCGGCGATCAGCTTGACGGCACGAAAGCCGACCGGGTTGCCGGCAAAGCCGGTGCGAATGAGGCTCGCGGTGTCGCGCGGGCTCCAGGCCACGCGGCCGGTGCCGCGATAGGCGATCACCGGCCCGGTCGCCGAGGCCTTGACCTCGTCGGGTGCTGCCTCGGCCCGCTTGAGAAAGTCGAACACCGCCATGCTGTGCGTCTCCTTTATGCTTCGCCCTGCATCGGGCAATCCTCCCCCGACCGCCCGCGCAAGTCATTGCGGGCGTTCAGGAAATCTGGTTGTCGGTGAAACCCTGCCGGGCGTTGATCCGATGTTTGGCACTCTGCCAGACAGGGTTAAAGAAGTGTTTAACCCAGCGTTCGCAGGGTCGGGTTCATCACCTTCAGGGCCGGTTCGATCATCAGATCGGTCAGCGCCCAGACCAGCGCATCCACCCGGTCGGGGCTGCCGGCTCCCTGATAGCCCATGGTCGACATGCGGCACATCTGGTCCTCGAGATCGCCCAGGCCCCGCAGGTGCGCCACGCGGCCCTGTTCGTAGAGCGCCGCGACCGGCTCGGCGCGCACCGTCTTGCCACGGGTGGCGCGAACGGCGCGAAACGGCACCAGCGGGTCGATCTGGCGCAGGACGGTCTCGACCAGATCGCCGCCCTGGTTGACCTCGGCCACCACCCGGTCGGCATTGTGGCGCGCCGCCGCCGCCAGCGCCGCATGCGCCCAGTCGGTCGGCTTGGCGGCGGAGACGCTGGCATCCTCAAGCACCACGGCGCGCCAGTCCTTCGGCGGGCCATTGGTAACCGCACCGACCACGACGATGCCGCATTCGTCCGATCCGGCATGGCCGGTGACGGGCGGATCGACCGCGACAACGATTCGGCTGAAGGCGGGCGGCGTGTCGCAGCGCCCGGCTTCGAGCGCGGCGGAGGACCACAGCGCGCCCTCGACATCATCGAGCAGCACGCCGTCCAGTTCCTGCCGCCCCTGACGGGTGCCGCCGTAGCGGGCGTAGACCTCATCGAGGAAGCTTTTCGCCAGATAGGCCCGATTCGCCAGCGTCGGCGCGTGGGTGCTGACCGTGGTGGGATTGGAGAGAATCGCCTTGAGCACGCCGACATTGCGCGGCGTGGTCGTCACCACCTGTCTTGGATGCTCGCCCAGCCGCAGGCAGAATTGCAGCATGTCCCAGGCCGCCTCGGCGCGTTTCCACTTGGCCAGTTCATCGACCCAGGCCGCGTCGAATTGCGGCCCGCGCAGGCTTTCCGGCTCATGCGCCGAGAACGCCTGCGCCACCGCGCCGTTGGGCCAGACCAGACGGCGGCGGGTGGCCTCCCAGACCGGGCGCCGGTCAGGCGGCGAGACGGCGAGGATGCCGCTCTCGCCGAACACCATCACCTCGCGCACCTGATCGAGCGTCTCGCCGACCAGCGCGACGCGGGCCGAGCGGCCGGGCGCGCCGGGGGTCGCCCCCTCGACCTCGGCGCGCACCCATTCGGCGCCGGCGCGGGTTTTCCCCGCGCCGCGCCCGCCCAGAATGACCCATGTGCGCCAGTCGCCCTCGGGCGGCAACTGGTGCGGCAAGGCCCAGAAATCGAACAGATAGGGCAGCGATCGCAACGCGTTGTCACTCAGCCCCGACAGGAACCTCGCCTGTGTCCCGGGCGTCGCTGAGGCAAGCCAGCCGGAGTTCAATTTCATCCCGCGCGCGGGCGAGGTCGAGCTCGATCCCCGCAGCGGGACTACCGTATTTGCGTTCGAGGTCATGGAGTGTCTGCCTTTCCTTGAGAACCGCCAGCACCGCCTTGTTGAGGTCGGGTAAAGCCTTCTGCGCGCCCATCAGCGCCTCGAGATGTTCGTGCTTGAGCGCCTCGGCGAGTGCGTCGAGCACATCGACAAGGCGCTGAAACGTATTCATCGCGGCCGCGAGAAACGTGTCCCCTGCGGCCTCCTTCCCGTTGGTCTTCTCGTTGGTCATTGCCAGCGTTTGCCTTTCTTGCCTGCTCCCCCGAGCAACAAAAAAAACCGGCCCCGGGGTTGTGACCCGGGCCGGTTGCATGTCTCCTAGCTTGGCAAGAACACTACCTCAGAGCGCGCGCTTTGTCAAATTCACCCGCTCAGGTTGCGTTCGCCCGATTTGCACTTTCTCAACATTTGCCGAGTCGCGCGGCGGCGTGCGCCGTGACCGCACAATGGGCAAATCTTGTGGCTGTCCGCCGGTCATGGACAAGATCATGGCATGATCGGACAGAACCCGCCCACCAGACCGAAAAGCATTGGCTTTTCCTTCCCTTGTCAGGTTTCCTGCGTTAGGTTCACCGGCGCACCGGGGGGGAGACCGGCGCGCCGTAGCAGCATGGCCAGTTGTATTTATGAAACCTAATTTCGCGCTCGACCTCAGCCACGATGGCATCAGCCTGCTTCACCGCGGCATCAGCGGCTGGACGCTGGTGGGCGAAGTGGCGCTCGACGATCCGATGATGGGCACCCATCTGGCCGAGTTGCGCCGCACCGCCGCAGAGCTTGAAAGCGGCGGCGTGACCTGCAAGCTGGTCATCCCGAATTCGCAGCTCCTCTATGCCACGGTCGAAGCGCCGGGGCCGGACGACATTTCGCGCGAGGTGCAGATCCGCGCGGCGCTCGAGGGGATGACGCCCTACGAGGTCGGCGATCTGGTGTTCGACTGGCGCGCCGAGGGCGAGCAGGCGCGGGTTGCGGTTCTGGCGCGCGAGACCATGGACGAGGCCGAGAATTTCGCGGTCGAGCACCGCTTCAACCCGGTCAGTTTCGTCGCCCGCCCCGACAGCGGCGATTTCTCGGGCGAGCCGTTTTTCGGCAAGACCCGCGCCGCCACGCGCATCCTGCCGCCGGGCGAGCGGCTGGTGCCCGACACCAGCCCCGTGCCGCGCCGCCCGCGCGCGCTGGAACTGCCCGCCGAGGCGCGGGTCACGGATGCGCTGATGTGGGAGGCCACGCCCGAGCCGGTCGAAAGCCCCGCGCCGGAGGTCGCGCGCGACAGCGGGCGGGTGACGGCGGCAAGCACCGCGCAAAGCTGGAAGCGCGAACTGCCGGACCCCTTCGCCGGGTTCGACGACGCGCCCGACCTGTCCGAGCCGGAACCCGCGCCGGACCCGCTGCCCGAACCCGAGGCCGCGCCGGACCCGGTCGCACCGGTGGACGAGCCGGCGCCCAAGGCGCAGCCCACCCGGCGCAGATCGACCCGGTCGGCTGACGCCAAGGGCGCATCGCCCGTGCTGGCGCCCTTCCCGCCGACACCCGACGAGATCGACGCCGCTGCCGCCGCCCAGGCCGCAGCGCCGCGCACGCCGCGCCCCGAGCGGCCGGGCACGGCATCGCCCGGCGAGACCGCGCCCGCCGCGCCGAAAGGCGACGAGGACAGCGGGCCGACGCCCTGGGAGGGCCGCGCCACCCCGGCGCCGAAGATCCCGAGCGCGCCGCCGCCGCTGCCGATGCGCGGCTCCGAACCGGCACTGAAACAGGACGACGCCGGAGCACCACCGCCGCTGCCGTTCCAGACCCGGCGCGACCCCGGACTGGCCGGGAGCGATGCGCCGGCGCGGCCGGTCGATCCCGGCACCCGGTCGGGTGGCGAGGCTCCCGAGCGCGCGGCGCCCGCGACCACGCCGAACGGCCAGACACCGGCGAAACCCGCGACCGAGGCTCCGCGCCGCGTCGAGTATCAGCCCGACCCGCCGCCAAGGCTCGATGCCTTGCGCGCCGACATGGCCGAGGCGCTGAAAAAGCCGCTGCCGACCCCCGACAAGCCTTTCGACAAGCCGCGCGGCGGCTTGCTGGGGGGTGTGTTCGGCAAGTTCACCGGGCGCGGCGCCAAGCGCCGCGACGACATCGCGACCGGGGCGGAAAAGCCCGGCGACAGCGACATCAAGGCCCCGGTCAAGGCCGACAGGCCCGTGCCGGCAATTCCACCCGCGCCGCGCCCGGCAGCGGCGATCCCGCCCGCGCCCGCGCCGGTTCAGGCCCCGGCCCCCGGAGCCACGCCCGCGCCCGCCGACAAGACCCGCGAGCCCGAGCGTCGCCGCAAGGAAGCCGAGGCGATGACGGTGTTCGGCGCGCGCCGGGCCAAGGATCTCGACCGCAGGCCGCGCTATCTTGGCGTGATCCTGACGCTGGCGCTGATTCTGGTGATGGCGATCGTCGCGCTCTGGGCCACGTTCTTTGACGGCGACGAGACCGTGTCGCTGTTCAACCCCGGCCCCGGCGTCGAGGTCGTGCCCGGCGACGAGCCGCCGCCCGCCACCGCCGACACCCCGCCAGGCGGCACCGCGCCCGAGAGCGAGCTTTCGCCGACCAACCCGCCGACGCCCGAGACCCTGCCGGAAACCTCTGCCCCGCCGGTGGTCGATCCGGCCGCGATCGAGGAGGCCGTGACCGAGGCGCTGCCGCCGGCCACGCCACCGGCCACCCCGCCCGCCACGGCGACCGGCGAGATGCTCACCCCGGAGGCCGCCGAGGCGAGCTATGCCGCGACCGGCATCTGGCAGCGCGCGCCCGACCCGATGGGCGACCCCGCCACCACCCGCGCCGACGTGCCGACCCCGGCGGGACTGGCCCCGATCGCCGAGATGCGCGACGTTCCCGCCCTGCCCGACGCCGTCAACAGCCTGACCGAAAGCCCGCCGCCCAACACCATGGCTCCGCCGCCACCGGGCACCAGCTTTGCGATCGGCGAAGGCGGGTTGGTGGTCGCCACGCCCGAGGGCACGGTGGCGCCGAGCGGCATCCTCGTCTATTCCGGGCGCCCGGCCAAGACGCCGCCGCCCCGCCCGCTCGAGGCGGGATTGCCGCGTGCCGAGGGCGTGCCGCGCGTCAAGCCGCTGCCGCGCCCGGCCGATCTGGTCATTCCGGCCGAACCGATCCTGCCCGATCCGCCCGTGCCCGCCGCACCTGCCGAGGAGCCTGCCGAAACACCTGCGGATGCGCCCGCCGAGACACCCGCCGCCGGTGCCGGGGTCGGGGCTGCGGACGACGGCGCGGCGCTCGACCTGCCGCCGCAGACGCCGGCCCCCGAGACGCCGTTGCCGCAATCGGAACTGGCTGCGGTGACGCCAAGGGCGCGGCCCGCCGATCTGGTGGTCGCGGCCTCGAACGCGCCGGATGGCGAGATCATCGACGCCGCGGTTGAAACAGCGATCGACGCGGCCTTTGCCGATGCCACCGAACTTGCGGTGGCGCGCTCGCTCGCGCCGCAGCACCGGCCCGACAATTTCGCCGCCATCGTCGACAGCGTGCGCGAAGCGATGTCCAACGGCTCACGCGTCGCCGCCGCCCCTGCCGCCGCTGTGGCCGCGGCCGCGCCTGCCGCCGCCGTCTCGGCCGCGCCGGTCATCCCGGCCAGCGCCGATGTCGCGACCCGCGCGACGGTGGAGAACGCGATCAACCTGCGCGAGGTCAACCTGATCGGCATCTATGGCGGCACCAACTCGCGCCGCGCATTGGTGCGGCTTGAGAACGGGCGCTACGTCAAGGTCAAGGTCGGCGACCGGCTGGATGGCGGTCAGGTGACGTCGATCACCGCGTCGCAACTGATCTACCAGAAGGGCCGCAAGGTCCATGCGCTGAACGTGCTGCCGCTGGGCTGAGGCTCAGCCCGGCATCCGCGAGCGCAGCACCGCCTCGACCTCGTCCCAGCCGATGAAGCCGTCGTTGTCGAGATCCATCAAGAGCAGCACCTCGCCATCCTCGCCCAGCGGGCCGATCTCGGGCACCGGGTGCATCTCGACGGCCAGCGCATGCACCTCGTCCATGGTCAGGACGTTGTCGCCATCGACATCCGCCGCCGCCCATTCGGCGTCGAGGATGCCGTATTCGCGATCGCCCAGGGTGCTGCCCCAGGCGACCTCGGCATGGGCGTTGAATTCGGCTCGGGTGATCTTGCCGTCGCCGTCGAGGTCGTATTGCATATAGGCCAGAAACACCCGCGCGCGGTCGGCGGCGGCGCGGATTTCCAGCGACGAGCCGGGGCCGATCACCGGGATCATGCCGCCGCCGCCAAGCCGGTCGAAGGTCGCGCCGAACCGCTCGATCACCGAGGCACCGCGCAGCTTCAGCTCGAACACCAGCCCGGCCGGAAGCGGCACCGTCGCCGGATCGCGCGCCGTCATCGCGGTGACGGGGCTGGCCATCGCCAGCAGGATGAGCAATGCGCGTTTCAAAGACGTCCCTCGGTCTCGATCTTCAGGGTCTCGCCGCAATGCTTGCAATGCACCGCGTCGGGATCGTGCAGTTTCAGCCCGCAGGTCGGGCAGGCATGGCGCACCTTGGCCGGGCGGAACATCGCCGTTGCCAGACGCAGAAACAGCGTGATGCCGACGATCATCACCAGGACCGACAGCATCCGCCCCGGCGTGCCCTCAAGGGTAATGTCGCCAAAGCCGGTGGTCGTCAACGTCGTCACGGTGAAATAGAGCGCATCGGCATAATTCAGGATCTCGGGGTTGCGGCCGTGCTGGGTGGCGTAGATCAGCCCGGTCATCACGAACAGGAACACCCCGAGATTGACAGTGGCAAGGATGACATCCTCGTGCCGGCGGAAATAGACGAAATCCTGCCGCAGCCGGATCGACAATTGATAGGTGTGCAGCAGCCGGAGCGTGCGCAGCACCCGCAGGAAGCCGAAGCCCTCGCCGGCGATGGGCGCGAGGAAACTGACCATCGCCACGATGTCGGCCCATGTCGAAACCCGGTAGAAATAGCGCAGACGCCGATGCTCGACGGCGAGGCGGGCGAGGAAATCGGCGAGGATCAGCAGGCCGAAGACGGCATCGGCGATCTCGATGGCCGGCGTGTGGCCGGTGAAGGAGGTGACGATGACGAAGGTGATCGTCGCAAGGTCGAAGGCCAGCAGCGCGTAGCGGAACCGGTGCGCGCGCACCGAGTTGCCGTTGTAGAGTTCACGCAGGAGCGCCAGCATGTCGCCTCCGTCTGGTCCGCGCGATTGGACCAGATCGGGGCGGCAATGGCCAGCGCGCAATCCAGCACGGTCGGGCCGGGCGGGATCAGGCCGGCCTGAACACCAGCGCGACGCCGTTCAGGCAATGGCGCTTGCCGGTCGGCGCCGGGCCGTCGTCGAAGATGTGGCCAAGATGGCTGCCGCAGCGCGAGCAATGGCACTCGGTGCGGGTCAGCACGATGAAGGACCGGTCCTCGCGGGTGCCGATTGCGCCCGGCAGCGACGCGGTAAAACTCGGCCAGCCGGTGCCGCTGTTGAACTTGGCATCGGCGGCATAGAGCGCCTGGTCGCAGCCGCGGCAATGATAGGTGCCGGGGTCATAGGTCTTGTCGAGCGGCGAGGAAAAGGCGGGCTCGGTGCCGTCCTCGCGCATCACCTGATATTCGAGGTCGGAAAGCATCGCGCGCCATTCGGCCTCGCTGCGGGTGACGGCGAAGCCCTCGGCGGTGGCGAGGCGCGGGCCAAGCGCGGCGGCGGCCAGTGTGGTGGTCAGAAAAGCACGGCGGTTCATGGCGGGCTCCTTTCATGTGCGGGTTGGGACCGCGCGGGAGGAACGCGCGGCCCCGGATTGCCGGAGTATCGCTTACATGCCCGGCAACAGGACAGTATCAATGACGTGAATGACGCCGTTGGACTGCTTGACGTCGGCGATGGTGACATGCGCATCGCGGCCACGCTCGTCGGTCAGGATCAACATGCCGTTGTCATAGCTGGCCTTGAGCATGCAGCCGCCGACGGTCTCGACGTCATGCATGCCGCCATCGTCCTCGATCATGCCCATGATCGCGTCCGACATCACGTCGGCGGCGACGACATGGCAGGTCAGGACCTTGACGAGCTGGTCCTTGTTCTCGGGCTTCAGGAGGTCGTCGACCGTGCCCGCCTGAAGTGCGGCAAAGGCATCGTTGGTGGGGGCAAAGACGGTGAAGGGGCCGCCGCCCGACAGGGTTTCGACCAGCCCCGCGGCCTTGACGGCGGCGACGAGGGTGGTGTGGTCGGCCGAGTTCAGCGCGTTCTCGACAATGGTCCTGTCGGCGAACATCGCCGCACCGCCGACCATCGGGTTGCCGGTATCGGCGTGGCTGGCGGCGAAGGCAGCACCGGTCAGCGCGATTGCGGCGGTGGTGGCGAGGATGGTTTGACGAAGCATAAGGTATCTCCCTTGGTTTGCTCTGGTCGTCCCGGTCCGGTTCTGGCCGGGATCACACGAAGCCACGCAAGGAAGATGCCGCGAGTTTCAGAGCCGCGATCACATCGGATCACGCCGCCGTGAGGGTGCCCGCCGCCAGAACCGCCCCGGTCGGCTGGCCGGTGGGCGAGCCGCCGAGGGGCTCGTCCGACACCGCCAGCGTCGCGCCGTCGATGTCGGGCCAGAGGTCGGGGGCGATGGCGAGGCTCAGCACCTTCCAGTCGTCCGGCAGCACGCCCAGCGAGATCGGATCGCCGTCGCCCGCGATGATCCAGAGCTGGAAGGCGCGGCCCGGCGCGGGCGTGCCGGCGCGGCGCTCGACAAACAGCGCGCCGGTCCCGGCATCATAGGCCGCGGCAAGCGCGAGGCTGCCATCCTCGGCGGCGATCTCGGCGCGATAGGCCGGGTCTGCGGGGGCGACCGGGCCGGTGGAAAACAGGCCGGGCGCCAGCAGGATCGCGACCAGCACCGCGGCCGCGGCGGCCAGCGGCAGGCCGAAGGTGATCCACGCCCGGCGCGTGCCGAACAGCCGGGCGCGCGTCGCCCGCCAGACCCGCGCGGGCGGCGCGACCGGCGCGACCTCGTCGGCCAGATGCGCCAGATCGGCCTGCCAGCGCGCGACCTCGGCGGCGAGCGCAGGCTCGGACGCAAGGCGCGCGGCGAAGGCCCGCGCCTCGTCCGCCGGCATCAGGCCAAGGACGTATTCGCCCGCAAGCGCGCGGTCGTCGTCGTCTTCTGGCGTGTCCGCCCCGGTCATCGTTCAAGGCACTCCCTCAGGTGCAACAGGCTGCGCCGCAGCCATGTCCGCATGGTGTTGAGCGGCACGGCAAACCGCTGGGCCAGCTCGGCATAGGTCTCGCCGTCGAGATAGGCGCGGCGCACCGCCTCGGCGCGGTTGGCCTCGAGCTCGTCGAAACAGCCCTCGACCCGGCCCGCTTCGGCGCGCGCCAGCAGGATCGCTTCGGGGCCGGGGCGGCTGTCGGCGATCTCGGCGGCCTCGTCCAGACCGCCCGCCGCCGCCTGCCGCCGCCTCAGCCGGTCTATGGCGTGGTTGCGCGCCACCGCGATCAGCCAGGTCATCGGGCTGAGCCCGTTCGCGCGGTAGCGCCCTGCCCCGTGCCAGATCTTGACGAACACCTCCTGCAACGCATCCTCGGCCTCGGCCCGGTCATTCAAGATACGCAGGGACAGCCCGAAAAGTTTCGCCGAGGTGTGCCGGTAGAGCATCCGGAACGCGGCGCGATCGCCCTGCGCCGTGCGGGCAAGCCAGTCTTCGATGTCATCGCGGGTTGCCATGCGCCCTCATGCGTTGGTGCCAGAGTAACCGCGCCGGGCGGCACTTGGCCAGCCCTGCGCCCTTGCACCCCACCGCAATATCAGGCACCAACGGCATCGGGCCGGACATGCCCGCACAGCCACGGAAATAGCGATGGACGGCACCATGGATATAGACGCGAAACCCACCGAAGAAATCTCGGTCCGCGAAGTCTTCGGCATCGACACCGACATGGTGGTCAAGGGCTTCGAGCATAAATCCGCGCGCGTGCCGGACTTCGACTCCACCTACAAGTTCGACCCGGACACGACGCTGGCGATCCTCGCGGGCTTTACCCATAACCGCCGGGTGATGATCCAGGGCTATCACGGCACCGGCAAATCGACCCATATCGAACAGGTCGCCGCCCGGCTGAACTGGCCGACGGTGCGCGTCAACCTCGACAGCCATATCAGCCGGATCGACCTGATCGGCAAGGACGCGATCAAGCTGCGCGACGGCAAGCAGGTGACGGAATTCCAGGAAGGCATCCTGCCCTGGGCCCTGCGCAGCCCGGCCGCCATCGTGTTCGACGAATATGACGCGGGCCGGCCCGACGTGATGTTCGTGATCCAGCGGGTGCTCGAGCATGACGGCAAGCTGACGCTGCTCGACCAGAACGAGATCATCACGCCCCACCCCTATTTCCGCCTGTTCGCCACCGCCAACACCATCGGTCTGGGCGACACCACCGGGCTGTATCACGGGGTGCAGCAGATCAACCAGGCGCAGATGGACCGCTGGTCGCTGGTGGCGACGCTGAACTACCTGTCGCACGGCGCCGAAACCGCCATCGTCCTGGCCAAGAACCCGCAATACAACACCGAGAAGGGCCGCAAGACCGTGTCGCAGATGGTGACGGTCGCCGACATGACCCGCACCGCCTTCATGGCGGGCGACCTCTCCACGGTGATGAGCCCGCGCACGGTGATCAACTGGGCCCAGAACGCCCTGATCTTCCGCAATGTCGGCTATGCCTTCCGGCTGACCTTCCTGAACAAATGCGACGAGCTCGAGCGCCAGACGGTGGCCGAGTTCTACCAGCGCTGCTTTGACGAGGAACTGCCGGAGAGTGCGGCAAGCGCGAGCCTGAAGTGATCGTCGCCCGGATGGGTGGCGCATCGCCCTCCAGCCGGCGCGCACGGACACCGGGCCGGTAGGTCCGGCCGCCCCGGAACGTCACGATATGGGTGAGGCCGCCGACCCCGGCGCGGCGCAAGCCCGCTTGCCGATCCCCCTGCCCGGTGCTTTAACGAGGTCATGACAAAACCCGCCGACAACCCCGCCGATCCGTTCAAGAAGGCGCTTGCCGAGGCCACCAAGGTGATGGCCGACGACAGCGACCTGAACGTGAGCTATTCCGTCGACCCCTCCGGCGTGTCGGGCGATTCGATGCGCCTGCCGCAGGTCACGCGGCGGATGAGCCGTGACGAGGTGCTGCTGGCGCGCGGCACGGCGGATGCGCTGGCGCTCAGGCACAAGTTCCACGACGACGCGACCCATGCCCGCTATGTCCCGCCCGGCGACATGGCCCGCGCGCTCTATGACGCGATGGAAACCGCGCGCTGCGAGGCGATGGGGGCGCGCGCGATGCCGGGCACCGCCTCCAACATCGACCACAAGATCGCCGACGAGGCGCTGCGCCGGGGCTACGCCACGATGACCTCGAGCGCCGAGGCGCCGCTGGCCGAGGCGGCGGGCTATCTGGTGCGCCACCTGGCCACCGGGCGCGACATGCCGGCGGGTGCGGCCAACGTGATGAACCTTTGGCGCGGCTTCATCGAGGCCGAGGCGGGCGCGACGCTCGAGGGGCTGGACGCGAACCTGTCCGACCAGCGCGCCTTTGCCCGCTTCGCGCGGCAGGTGATCGAGGATCTGGGCTACGGCGACCAGTTGGGCGAGGACCCGGACGCCGAGGACGAGGACAACGAGGACGAGGCCGAGGAAGGCGAGGACGACGAGGAGCAGGAGGACGACGAGGCGCCCGACACCTCCGAGGACACCGACGCCGAGCCGGAACGCGGCCAGGAGGACATGGACGACCAGAGCGAGGCCGAGGTCTCGATGGACGACCTGTCGGACGAGGAGATGGGCGAGGAGGCCGAGATGCCCGAGGCCGACGCCCCGCCCGAGCCGCCCGCGCCGCCACCGGCCTCCGAGGCCGATCCGCTCTACAAGGTCTATCTGGCCGACAACGACGAGGAAATCCGCGCCGAGGATCTGGCCGAACCGGCCGAGCTGGAACGCCTGCGCGCCTATCTCGACCAGCAGCTCGAACCCTTGAAGGGCGCGGTCAGCCGGCTGGCCAACAAGCTCCAGCGCCGCCTGCAGGCGCAGCAGAGCCGAAGCTGGGAGTTCGACCTCGAGGAAGGCATCCTCGACGCCGGACGTCTGGCGCGGGTGGTGGCGAACCCGACGACGCCACTGTCGTTCAAGGTCGAGAAGGACACCGAGTTTCGCGATACCGTGGTGACGCTGCTGCTGGACAATTCGGGCTCGATGCGGGGCCGGCCGATCTCGATCGCGGCGATCTGCGCCGATGTTCTGGCGCGCACGCTCGAGCGCTGCGACGTCAAGGTCGAGGTGCTGGGCTTTACCACACGCGCCTGGAAGGGCGGCATGGCGCGCGAGAAATGGCTGGCCGACGGACGCCCGCAGGCGCCGGGGCGGCTGAACGACCTGCGCCACATCATCTACAAGTCCGCCGACGCGCCGATGCGGCGCACCCGCTCCAATCTGGGCCTGATGATGAAGGAAGGGCTGCTCAAGGAAAACATCGACGGCGAGGCGCTGGAATGGGCGCATCGGCGCATCGTGAACCGGCCCGAGCAGCGCAAGATCCTGATGGTGATCTCGGACGGCGCGCCGGTGGACGATTCGACCCTGTCGGTGAACCCGGCGAATTACCTCGAAAAGCACCTGCGCGACGTGATCGCCATGATCGAGCGCCGCAAGCAGGTCGAACTGCTGGCGATCGGCATCGGCCATGACGTCACGCGCTATTACGCCCGCGCGGTGACGATCACCGATGTCGAGCAACTGGCCGGCGCGATGATCGAGCAACTCGCCTGCCTGTTCGACCGCGACCCGCGCGCGCGCGCCCGGGTGATGGGAATGAAACGGGCGGGGTGATCCGGCGCTGCGGTGGCGGCAGGCGAACCCGCTTGCGGGGCCGACCAGAGGGCAGAGTATTTCGGACAGGATGAAGGTGAAGGTACAAGGGCGGGATGCGCTTGCACATCCGCCGCTTTCGCTGTTCGATGCGGCAAAATCGGAGAAGGCGATGTTTCAGAGTTTCGAGACCGCGGCGAACCCGTCGCAGGGGCCGGGCCGCCTGGCGGCACTGCGCAAGGTCATGGCGCGCGAGGGGCTGGACGGGTTCCTGGTGCCGCGCGCCGATGCGCATCAGGGCGAATACGTCGCCGACTGCGACACCCGGCTGGCATGGCTGACCGGGTTCACCGGCTCGGCCGGGATCTGCGTGGCGCTCATGGAGGCGGCCGGAGTGTTCATCGACGGGCGCTACCGCGCGCAGGTGCGCCGGCAGGTCGATCTGGCACATTTCACCCCGGTGAACTGGCCGGAAACCCAGCCGGGCGACTGGCTGGCGGGCAAACTTCCCCAAGGCGGCAGGATCGGCTACGACCCCTGGCTGCATACGCGCGGCGAGCTCGAGAAACTCGGCGCGGCGGCGGCAAAGGCCGGTATCGACCTCGTCGCCACCGCCAACCTGGTCGACGAGATCTGGCACGACCGCCCGGCGCCGCCCTCGGGTCATGTCCACCTGCACCCGGTCGAATTCGCGGGCCGGTCGCACGAAGACAAGCGCGCCGACCTCGCCGGCGAGCTTCGCGCCGCGAGGCAGAAGGCGGCGGTGCTGACCCTGTCGGATTCGATCGCCTGGCTCCTCAACATCCGCGGCGACGACCTGCCGCGCGTCCCGGTGGTTCAGGGCTTCGCGATCCTGCATGACGACGGGCGGGTCGATTTCTTCACCCATCCGGCGCGGCCCACAGGGATCGGCGACCATTTCGGCCCCGAGGTCTCGATCTACCCGCAGGCTGCCTTCGAGGACGCGCTGGCCGGGCTAGCGGGTCCGGTCAGGCTCGACAAGGCGACCGCGCCCGAGGCGGTGGCGCGCATCTTTGAAGCGGCAGGCGTCGCGATTTCCTGGGGCGATGACCCCTGCATCCTGCCGAAAGCGCAGAAGAACCCGGTCGAGATCGCCGGCGCGCGCGCCGCCCACCTGCGCGACGCGGCCGCGATGGTCGAGTTCCTGACCTGGTATGACGCCACCGCGCATGGCAATGGCGGGCAGGGCGGCGGCGGGCTGACCGAGATCGACCTGGTGGTCGAGCTCGAGGGCCAGCGCCGGGCGAACAACGCGCTCAAGGACATCTCGTTCGAGACCATCGCCGGGTCCGGCCCGAACGGCGCGGTGATGCATTACCGCGTGACCCGCGCCAGCGACCGCAGCCTTGCACCGGGCGATCTGGTGGTGCTCGACAGCGGCGGACAATATGACGACGGCACCACCGACATCACCCGCACCCTGCCGGTGGGCGAGGTCGGGCTCACGGAAAAGACCGCCTTCACCCGCGTGTTGCAGGGCCTGATCGCGATCTCGCGCCTGCGCTTTCCCAAGGGGCTGGCGGGCGCGCATCTCGACGCGCTGGCACGCTATCCGCTTTGGCTGGCGCATCAGGATTACGACCACGGCACCGGCCACGGCGTCGGCTCCTACCTGTCGGTGCATGAAGGGCCGCAACGCCTGTCGCGCCAGTCCGAAACACCGCTCAAACCCGGCATGATCCTGTCGAACGAGCCGGGCTATTACCGCGACGGCGCCTTCGGCATCCGGCTGGAAAACCTGATCGTGGTGACAGAGGCCACGCGCCCCGAGGGCGGCGACGACCGCGAGATGCTGGCCTTCGAGACCCTGACCTGGGTGCCGATCGACCGCCGGCTGGTCCTGCCCGACATGCTCACGCCCGACGAACGCGACTGGCTGAACCGGTATCACGCCCTGGTGCTCGAGAATGTCGGGCCGCGCGTGTCGTCGCCGGCGCGCGGCTGGCTCGAAGCGGCCTGCGCGCCGATCTGACAACGAGGAAAGGAACCACCATGGCCAAGACCATTGAAATCCGCGAGAAACCCGGCAAATGGGTGGTGCGCGCCGGCGGCGCGGTGCTGGGCGAAACCAGCCGGGCGCTGGAACTGGTCGAGGGCACGCTGCCCCCGGTGATCTACTTCCCGCGCGCCGACCTCGCCATGGCAATGCTCGAGCCGACCGAGACACGCACCACCTGCCCGCACAAGGGCGCGGCGTCCTATTTCGCGATCCACACGAAATCGACGGTGATCGACGATGCCGGCTGGAGCTACGAGGCGCCCCATGACAGCGTCGCGGCAATCGCGGGTCACATCGCCTTCTACCCCGACAAGGTCACCGTCGAGGAACTCTGAGCCGCCTGCCTTCATCTTGGCGGCAAATACTCACACCCGAGGGGCCGTCCGAAGGACGGAACCGAGACAGCCTGTGCGCCGAAGGCGCTCCTCTTGAAGCCGCCTCAGCCGATCCAGCGCCGCGACGGGAACGCCACGATGTTGTCCTCGGCCAGCCGCGCGCGTGCAACCGGGCTTCCGGCTCGCGCCGCGTCGATCCGGCTGCGCAGGCTTTCGCCCCCTGCCCGGCCGGTGCCGGCGGCGATCACGTCGCGCATGTCGGGGAAAGACCAGGCCTGCTCGCTCATCCGCGCGGCGTCATAGGCGCTCTGCCCCAGCCCCATGTAATGCCTTACCGAGCCGCCGCCGCGCGTCAGCCGCGCCTCGAAGACCGACGTGGCGATCAGACATTCATCGGCCAGACTGCGCATCGCCGGTGCCGGCGCGTCCGCCTCCATCGCCTGAACCACCCGGACCGTCAGCAGATCGAGCCCCGGACAATCGCGCATGAACCGCGCCAGCGTGATCGCGAGGTAATGGCGCAAGGCTTCACTCAGCGGGATGCCGCTGTCGCGCATGCCCTCATGGACCAGCCCGTCCGCCGCCGCAACAAAGACATCCGACATCCTCTGCCCTCCTGCCTGTGCCCTTTCAGGCTAGCGCGGTCCGGCCAAAACGCAAAACACTTTGTTTTCGGGGTGTTGCGCTGCTGCCACGTCGCAGGCGAGGTCAGGAATGTTCCTCGGCGGCGGTCTCGGACAGAACCCGGTTGAAGGCGCGCAGCGCATCGACATGGTGCAATGTGCCCCAAAGCTCGGGCGGCTGACCCTCGCCACCGATGGTCACGACCGGGACGAAACTGACGCCGTGCTGCTCGAACAGCGGCATCGCCGCCTCGAGCGTGGCGTTGCCGTCGATATGGACGCCGCGTTCGATCAACTCCCGACAGCTCTCCGCCGAAGGCGCGCCCGGCGCGTCCGCCTTGCGCATCGCCGTGGCCACCCGCAGGGTCGACAAGAGGTAAGCGTGCGGCCCGGCGGCAAGGTGGATGCCGCGCCGCTCGAGCTGGGTCAGGAAATAGCTCATGTCGACCCAGCGCGAGGCCAGCGCCGAGGACAGCGACACGCTCGCCATCACCGCCAGCCCGGTCTGCCAGTCGCCGGTCAGCTCGAACATGATCAGCGTGGTCGAGATCGGCGCCCCCAGCACCGCGGCGGCCACAGCCCCCATCCCCGCCAGCGCATAGAGCGTCTGCGAGCCGGACACGTCGGGGAAGATCGCCGTCGCCATCAGCCCGAAGGCAAGCCCCGTCAGCGCCCCCACCATCAGCGCGGGCGAGAACATGCCGCCGCCCATCCGCCCGCCCATGGTGATCGACACCGCGACGATCTTGAGCGCACAGAAGACGATGGCCTCATGCAGCACCAGCCCGCCGGTCAAGGCCCGCGACGTGGTCTCGTAGCCGACCCCGATGATATGCGGAAAGAACACCGCCAGCGCGCCCAGCATCAACCCCGCCAGCGCCGGGCGCAGCACGCGCGGCAGGCGGGTGACGCGCTGCAGCCGGTCGCCGAGATCCTCGGCCATGAACACCGACTTGATCAGCACCACCGCGACCACGCCCGACACGAGGCCCAGGATCAGGAAGGCCGGCAGCTCGACATAGAAGGCAACATCGCCCGACTGGCGCAGGGTGAACTCGGACACGCCGCCGAATTCCAGCCGGTTGATCACCGTGCCCGCGACGCTGGCGATGGCGATGGGCGCGAAGGAATGAACCGCGAAATGGCGCAGCACCACCTCGAGCGCGAAGATCGCCCCGGCAATCGGCGCGTTGAACGAGGCCGAGACCGCCGCCGCCACGGCGCAGCCCAAGAGGTCGCGCCCGGTCACGCCCGAGGCATTGATCCGCCCCGATACCCAGGTCGCGATGACCGCCGCCATATGCACCACCGGCCCCTCGCGGCCGGACGAGCCGCCCGTGGACAGCGTGATCAGCGAAGCCAGCGCCGAGCCGACCCCGGCCCGCCGCTCGACCCGGCCCTCATAGAGCGCCGCCCCCTCGATCACGTCGGCCACAGCGCGCACCCGCCCGTCCGGCGTGAACCAGTTCAGGATCAACCCGACCGCCAGCCCGCCCAGCACCGGCACCGTCATCACCCAATACCACGGCAGCGTGCTGGCATGGGAATGCATCAGCGCGACATCGTCCGAGCCATAGAAAAACGCCTCGAGCCAGCCGATCGCCAGACGGAACCCCAGGGCGGCGAAACCGGCGGCGATGCCGATCATCAGCGCGATGAACCAGAACTGCACCTGACCCGGCCCTTGCTCGCGCAGGACGTGCCAGGCTTCACTCAACTCGCGGCGAAGGCGAACAGCCCGTCGAAAAACGTAAAATTTTAGCCGTCTCGCCATCCGGGCCGTCTTCCACGGTCTTTGCAACGCCCCGCAAGCGCGCCTACCTTGGGTCCCAGCACATATGGGGAAGATGGCATGACCATCGACACAGCGCTTGCCGGGCTTTCGGCACTTCTAGGCGATCGGCTCAGCCGGTCCAAGGCCGTTCTCGACGCCCATGGCGGCTCCGAGGCGCATTTTCCCCCGGCACCGCCCGACGCGGTGGCCTTTCCCGAGAGCACGGATGAAGTGTCCGCGATCCTGAAAATCTGCTCGGATGCGGGCTGCCCGGTCATCGCCTACGGCGCCGGAACATCGCTCGAAGGCCATACCAGCGCCATCCACGGCGGCATCACGCTCGATTTCGCGCGGATGAACCGGGTCATCCGCATCGCGCCCGGCGACATGCTGGCGGTGGTGCAGCCGGGGCTGACGCGCGAGGACCTGAACCGCGACTTGCGCGCCACCGGCATGTTCTTCTCGGTCGATCCCGGCGCCAATGCCACGCTGGGCGGCATGGCGGCGACGCGGGCCTCGGGCACCACCGCAGTGCGCTACGGCACGATGCGCGACAATGTGCTGGCGCTCGAGGTGGTGCTGGCGGACGGGCGCATCATCCGCACCGGCACCGAAGCGCGCAAAAGCGCGGCGGGCTACGACCTGACGGCCCTGTTGCTGGGCTCGGAAGGCACGCTCGGGATCATCACCGAACTGACCCTGAAACTGCACGGCCAGCCCGAAGCGATCTCGGCGGGAATCTGCGCCTTCGAGGCGATCGGCGACGCGGTGGCGGCGGTGGTGGCGGTGATCCAGACCGGCGTGCCGATGGCGCGCATCGAGTTCGTCGACGAGGCCACGACCCGCGCGGTCAACGCCTATGCCGGCACCGACATGCCGGAAAAACCGCACCTCTTCGTCGAGTTCCACGGCTCAAGCGCCGCCGTCGCCCAGGACGCCGCCACCTTCGCCGACATCGCCGCCGACTACGGCGCCAGCGGCATCGAGACGGCGACGAAAACCGAAGACCGCAACGCGCTCTGGACCATGCGCCACCACGCCTACTGGGCCTGCCTCGGGCTGAAGCCCGGCGCCACCGCGCTGACCACCGATGTCTGCGTGCCGATCTCGCGCCTCGCCCAGGCGGTCGAGGAAACCCGCGCCGACATCGCCGCCGCCTCGATCCCCGGCCCGATCCTCGGCCATGTCGGCGACGGCAACTTCCACGCCATCCTGCTGGTCGAGCCGGGCAACCCGGCCGAACTCGCCGAGGCGAAATCCCTCGCCGCGCGCATGGCCGAACGCGCGCTGCGGCTGGGCGGAACCGTTACCGGCGAACACGGGATCGGCATGGGCAAGCTCGACTACATGCAGGCCCAACACGGCGACGGCTGGTCGGTGATGGCCGAGATCAAGCGCGCGCTCGACCCAAAGGGCATCCTCAACCCCGGCAAGATGGTGCGGCGGAACGGATGAACCGCGCCAAACGAACATGGTACAAGGCGCTGATCTGGATCCGAAAACGGATTCCGCCCGGGCTTCGGCTGGTCGCCGGGATCCTGCTGATCGGCGGCGGCATCTTCGGCTTCCTGCCGGTGCTCGGGTTCTGGATGGTGCCGCTCGGCATCGCGGTGGCCGCGCTCGACGTGAAACCGATCTGGCGCTGGATCAAGGGCAAGCGCTGATCAGCCTGTGCCTTCATCTTGGTCACAAATACTCAAACCAAGAAAACTGCGCGCCGCAGGCGCACATTGTTCTAGCCTTGCGGCGTCATCACCTTGCGCGCGCGGTCGCGCTCCATTCCGAGGCGGTTTTCGCGCCAGATGATCAGGACCCCCGCCACCACGATCAGCGCCGCCCCTGCCAGCGTCGTCAGTGTCGGCACTTCGGCGAAGACCACATAGCCGACGATGATCGCCAGCAGCATCGAGGCATAATCGAACGGCGCGATCACCGAGGCATCGGCGAAGCGATAGGACGAGGTCAGCAGCCCCTGCCCGACCCCGCCGAACAGCCCCGCCCCGACCAGCAGCGCCAGATCGCCCGCCCGCGGCACAACCCAGCCCCAGGGGATCGTCAGCAGGCTCAGGACCATCGAGGACAGCGAGAAATACAGCACCACCGTCGCCGCGCGCTCGCGCAGCACCAGCTTGCGCACGAAGATCTGCGCCAGCGCCGCGAACACCGCCGACATCAGCACGATCACCGCGCCCAGCGCCTGAACCGCCTCGACCTGTCCCTCCGACAGCGCGGTCAGGCGCGGCGACAGCACGATCAGAACGCCGACCATGCCAAGGGCGACGGCGGTCAGGCGAAACAGCCGGACCTCCTCGCCCAGAAACATCGCCGCGAAGATCACCACCAGGATCGGCGCGGCGTATTGCAGCGCGGTCACTTCCGGCAGCGGCAGCATCGCCAGCCCGGCAAACCCGAGCCCCATCGCCAGGGTGCCGATCGCGCCCCGCCAGAAGTGGCCCATCAGGTTGTCGGTCTGCAGCCCGACCCGCAACTCGCGTTGCCAGGCCAGCCATACCAGGATCACCGGAAGCGCCGCAAACGAGCGAAAGAACACCACCTCACCGGGCGGCACCCGGCCGTCGAGCGCCTTGATCAGCGCCTGCATCACCACAAAGCTGGCGACGGCCGCGAGTTTCAGCAGGATGCCACGTTTCGGGTTCATGCCGATGTTAGAGCCCAGCCGGCGACGAATGAAAAGCGCAATACGGCCATGCAGACCAAGGGATCATGCTGCACCACGCCGGGCGATACGATATCCTCGGCGCAAGGAGGCGGAATGGCGCAAGACGGAACACAGAGCAGGGTTCTTGTCACCGGTGCGGCGGGCACGGTTGGGCGGGCGACCGTCGCCGCGCTTCTGGACGCGCCCGACCGGCCCGCGATCATCGCCACCGACCTCGACAGCCGAAGCACCCGCCGGGCGCTGCGCGGTCTGGGCGACCGGGTCGAGGTGGTGCTGGGCGATCTGTGCAACCCCGCGACGCTGGCCGGGCGGCTGTCCGGGGTCACGGCGGCGGTGCATCTGGCGGCGGTGCTGCCGCCGCTCGCCGATGAAAACCCGGCACTGGCCGACCGGGTCAATATCGGCGGCACCAAGGCACTCCTGGCCGCGCTGGCAGCCGAATCCCCCTCGGCGTTCTTCATCTATGGCTCGTCGATCTCGATCTATGGCGACCGGGTCGCGAACCCCGAGATCCGGGTGGGCGATCCGCTGGTGCCGTCCGAGGGCGACCACTACGCCACCACCAAGATCGCCGCCGAACGCGCGGTCATGGCCGGACCGCTCGACTGGACGATCCTGCGGCTGTCGGCGGTGATGGGCGGGCACAAGATGTCGCCCCTGATGTTTCACATGCCGCTCGACACCTCGCTGGAAATCCTGACGGCGGCGGATGCGGGAAGGGCGATGGCCAAGGCGCGGCTGGCGCGGGCGGCGCTGTCGGGCAAGGTCTTCAACCTCGGGGGCGGGGCCGCCTGCCGGACATCGTTTCGCGCCTATCTGGCGGCGGTCTTCGCGCGGATCGGGCTGGGGCGGTTCGACCTGCCCGAGACCGCGTTCGCCACGCGCAACTTCCATTGTGGGCATTATGTCGACGGCGACGAGCTCGAGGCGCTGCTGCAGTTCCGGCAGGACTCTCTGGCCGACCATCTGGACGAGGTGGCGCGCGCCTGGCCGTGGTGGCGCCGCCTTGGCATGCGCCTGATCCAGGGTCCCGCCAAGGCGGTGCTGGCGCGAATGTCCGAGCCGCTTACGGCACGCCGAAAAGGCATCGCGGCGGCGGTCCGGCGGTTCTTCGGGCCTACGCCCCCAGACGGGCCTGCACCAGACGGGTGAAATCCGCGCCGCGCGCCTCGAAATCGGGGTATTGGTCGAAACTGGCGGCGGCGGGGGCAAGCAGCACGGTGTCGCCGGGTTCGGCCTCGGCGGCGGCACGCTCGACGGCGACCGCCATCGTGTCGCAGATCTCGTGCGGCGTGTCGCCCAGTTGCAGCGCGAAGGCGCGCGCCGACTGGCCGATCAGATAGGCCTTGGCGACATGGCCCAGATGCGGCGCGAGGGCGGCGATGCCGCCCTCCTTGCCCAGCCCACCGGCGATCCAGCGCACCCGCTCGAACGCCTTCAGCGCGGCGGCGGCGCTGTCGACGTTGGTGGCCTTGGAATCGTTGACATAGCGCACCCCACCCGCCTCACCGACCAGTTGCGAGCGGTGCGGCAGGCCCTTGAAACTGGCCAGTGCCGCCTCGATCTGGCGCGGCGCCAGGCCCAGCGCGCGCAGGGCTGCAAAGGCGGCGCAGGCGTTCTGGTGGTTGTGGCTGCCGGGCAGCCCGGACATGGCGCGCAGATCGACCGAGGCGACCTGCTTGCCCTTGCGGTATTCCGACAGGAACCCCTTGCGCGCGAAGACCTGCCAGCCGGGGCCGGTCAGCTTGCGCTCGACCGAGATGCGGATCACCCGGTCGTCGGCGGGACCTTCCGACATCTGGCCAGCCAGAAACACGCCTTCGGGCTCGTCAACGCCAATCACCGCGCGATCCGGCCCGCCCTCGGAAAACAGCCGCCGCTTGGCCGCGAAATAGCCGCCCGGCCCGCCGTGGCGGTCGAGGTGATCCGGGCTGAGATTGGTGAACACCGCAATGTCAGGCGTCAGCGCGCGGGCAAGGTCGGTCTGGTAGCTCGACAGCTCCAGCACTACCACCTCGCCGTCGCGCGCCGGATCGAGGTCGAGCACGCCGCGCCCGATATTGCCGCCAAGCTGCGTCGGGCGCCCGGCCTCGGTCAGGATGTGGTGGATCAGGGCCGAGGTGGTCGACTTGCCGTTCGAGCCGGTGATCGCGATCACCTTGGGCATGGTGTCGAAATTGTCCCATTCAGCCGTCGCGAAGGAACGAAAGAACAGCCCGATGTCATTGTCGACCGGCACGCCTTCCTCCATCGCGCGGGCGATGTGGCGGTTGGGTTCGGGGTAGAGATGCGGGATGCCGGGCGAGGCGATCAGCACCGCGATGTTGTCGAAGGCATCGCGGCGGGTGAGGTCGTGAAGCGTGAGGCCCTCGGCCTCGGCCCGGTCGCGGGCCTCGGGGCTGTCGTCCCAGCACAGTGCCTGCGCCCCCCCGGCTTCGAGTGCGCGGGCGGTAGCGAGGCCGGAGCGGCCAAGGCCGAGGACGGCGACATTGCGACCTTCGTATCCGCGAACGGGGATCATGGCGGGCTCCGGTTTGGGTGTGGGTTTGGTAGCTTACCGGCTTCGACTTGGCCAGAGGGCGGTGTTGATGCATGGGGGATCGCCGCGCTTCGCGCGCCGATCCGCCGGGGGCTCTGCCCCCGGAGCCCCCGGAGTATTGAGGCCAAGATGAAGGGAGGACGCCCTACGCCTTTCGGTATTTGTCCAGACCGCCGGATTTCAGCGCCTCGACCAGGTCGCGCTTGCGGATCTTGGCGGCCTCGATCGGCATGTCGTCGATCATCTCGATCCGGCGCGGCACCTTGTAGGCGGCAAGGTGGTCGCGGCACCAGGCCATCAGGTCCTCGGCACTGACCGGATTGTCCTCGAGCGGCACCACCACCGCCACCGGGATCTCGCCCTTGACCGCGTCGGGTTCCGGCACCACGGCGCAGATCGACACGCCGCCGTGCTGGTAGAGCGCGCTTTCCACCTCGAGCGGATATATGTTGTGGCCGCCGGTGATGATCACGTCCTTCTTGCGGTCGACGATGAACAGGAACCCGTCGGCGTCGACATAGCCCAGGTCGCCCGAGCGCCAGCCGTCAGGGCCGAAGCTGCGTGCCGTGGCCTCCGGGTCGTCGGCATAGCCGGGGGTGACGCAGTCGCCACCGATCACCACTTCGCCGACCTCGCCCACGGGCATCGGCTGGCCGTCGTCGCCCACGATCAGGATGCGCGACGATCCCACCGGCAGCCCGGCCGAGCCCGGCTTGCGCGGGCCGAGGGTCGGTTCCATCACGTTCTGGCCAAGGGTCTCGGTCGAGCCGTAGACCTGGCTGACCTTCACGCCCGACAGCGCCTCGAAGCGGCGGATGATCGGCTGCGGCACCGGCGCGCCGCCGGTGGTGCAGACCCTGAGCGATGTCAGGTCGTGGCGCGCCGCGTCGTAGCCGCCGACGAGGTAGACATACATCGTGGGCGTGCCACCGAAATAGCTGGCCTTGTGGCGCGAGATGTCGGTCAGAACCCGCTCGGTGTCCCAACGCTCGTGCAGGACCATTGTGCCGCCGGTATAGACGCAGAGGTTCAGCGTCACGGTCAGGCCGAAATTGGTGAACAGCGGCACGGCGCAGAGGTAGGTCTCCTGTCCGAAGCGCGCGCGGTGCGACACCATCATGTCGCGCAGGGACGAACACTGGTTGAAATGGGTCTGCTCGATCGCTTTCGGCGTGCCGGTGGTGCCAGAGGTGAAGAACAGCGCCGCGGTGTCATGAGCGCCTTGCGGGTGATCGGTGATCCGGTCGGGCGCGGCTTCCATGGCGGCGTCGAGGTCGGTATCCTCCTCGCCCGCGCCGCCGCCGGTCACGAAACAGGGCACCGGGACGGGCATGTCGCCGCGGATCTTTTCGAAATAGGCCTGCGTCGCACTGTCGGTCACCAGCGCGCGGATGCGGCTGGTTTTCAGGATCGCGCTGAGTTCGGACTGGCGGAACATCGCGCTGATCGGGGCCGGCACCGCGCCGATCCGCTGGCAGGCCCAGAACGCCATCGCCATCGAAGGCGTCGAGGGCAGGTAGAGCCCGACGCGGTCGCCCGCCCCGATGCCGGATGCGCTGAGCACGTTGGCCATGCGCGCGGTCTGACGGTCGAAGGCGGCGTAGCTGATCCGGTCCTCGCCCCAGATCAGAAACGTCCGGTCCGCCAGCAACGCCACGTTGCGCGCCATCATCTGATTGAGCGTTTCCATTTGCGTCCGTCCCGAATAACTGCCCCGCCTTGTGGCAAGGCCGCGCCGGGCGCACATCGTCCGGCAAGACTATTTGCGCGCCCGCGTCGTCCGGGCGGACGATGCGCCGGGGGGCTGTCGTGGTCAACAATCGGGCAAAGCGGAACGGAGGCGGGCATGGGACGGCTTGACGGAAAGGTGGCGATCATCACCGGGGCGACCTCGGGCATCGGGGCCGTGGCGGCGCGGTTGTTCGCGGCCGAAGGTGCAAGGGTCGCGGTCAGCGGGCGGAGCGCCGAACGCGGTGCCGCAGTGGTCGAGGACATCCGGCGCGCGGGCGGCGAGGCGGCGTTCTTTGCCGCCGATTTCGACGAGACGGACAGCGTCGGTGCGATGGTCGACGCGGCGGCGGCGCATTTCGGCGGGCTGCACGTCCTTTACAACAATGCGGGCGGGTCGAGCGCGGCGGATGGCCCCCTGACCGAAGCGCCCGAGGCCGAGTTCTGGCGCTGCATGCGGGTGGACCTCTTTGGCACCTGGCTGACCTCGCGCCACGCAATCCCGCACATGCGCGCGGGCGGGGGCGGATCTATCGTCAATTCGTCGTCCATCGTCGGCGCGATGGGCATTCCCAACCGCGACGCCTATACGGCGGCCAAGGGCGGCGTGATCGCGCTGGGCCGGTCGATGGCGGTGGAGTTCGCGCCCGACAACATCCGCGTCAACACGCTGGTGGCCGGGGCGGTCGGAACGGATCGGGTGATGAAGTTCTACGAGTCCGAGCCGCATCTGAAGGCACAGTGGGATGCCTATCTGCTGGGCATCGCCACGCCCGAGGACGTGGCGCAGGCGGCGCTGTTTCTGGCCTCTGACGAAAGCCGGCGCACCACCGGGCATATGCTGCCGGTGGACAGCGGTATTCTCATTTCCTGACGGGCGGCTCGGCGTAGGTCAGGCCAAGGCGCGGCTGGGCGTCGCGCAGCGTCGCATCGAAGGCGCGCGCGATGGCGTCGACGTCCCAGTCGCCCGAGAGGACCGGCGCGGCGATCATCGGGTGGGTCACCAAGGACAGGTCGCGCCCGGCGATGCGCACGATCTGGCCGGTGATGCCATGCGCCGCATCCGACAACAGGTAGCTGACCAGCGGCGCGTTGCTCTCGGGCGTTGGCAGCGTGGTGTAGGCGACATCGCGCGAAGCACTTTGTTCGGCCAGCTGCGCGGCGTTGGCCCTGGCCATGGCGGTCTTGGCCAGCGGCGAGATCGCGTTGACCCGGATGCCGGTGCCCCGCAGTTCCATCGCCCAGCTATAGGTGAGCGACGCGATGCCGCCCTTGGTCGCGGCGTAGGCTCCCAGCCCAATGTCGCCCGCCTGCGAGCCGGAGGCGACGTTGACGATGGACCCGCTGCTGCCCTGTTCGCGGAACGCCGCGACGGCGGCCTGGGTGCATTGGGCGGTGCCAAACAGGTTGACCTCGAACATCCGACGCAGGTCGGCGGGCCACATCGCCTCGATCTTGCCGGGGCGCAGGATGCCGGCGTTGTTGACGAAGCCGGTGATGGTGCCAAAGGCCTCGCGGCAGGCCTCGACCAGATCGCGCCCTGTGCCGGGGCGGCTGATGTCGCGCGCCAGCGCCACGGCGCGGCCGCCTGCGGCGGTGATCTCGGCCGCGACGCGCTCGGCATCCGGCCCGACGATATCGTTGACCACGACCGCCGCGCCAAGGCTTGCGGCATGGCGGGCATAGGCCGCGCCCAGCCCGTTGCCCGCGCCGGTGATGACCACGGCCTTGCCGGTGAGCGAGATCATCGGGTTCCCCCCGCACCGACACCGCGCGCCAGCAGCGCGCGCGCGGCCTCCGCCCCGTCGAGCAGCCGGGTTTCGCGCGTGACCATGCGCCAGCCTCGCGGCCCGCGCGCCAGTGTCAGGTGGTTGGCGCTGACCCGCGCCACGCGCCAGCCATCGCTCTCCGCGACGAACACCTGCGAATAGCACACCGCCGTTGCGGTATCGCCCGACAGCGACACCAGCGGCAGGCTGAGGACATGGGCGCAGCCGCGCGCAATGAAATCGCGGTGGGTGTCGAGGTTGACGAGTTGCCCGACCGCCTCCGCCCCTTGCAGCACCGGGCCGCCGAAATCGTAGCTGCCATCGTCCTGCCACAGAGCTGCTGTTGCCTCGGCGTTGCTTGTGTCGACGGCGGGGCCATAGGCGGCGATCAGGCGGTAGATCGCCAATTCGTCCTCAAGCTGGCGCTGGCGGGATTCGAGTGCCTCGATGCGGGTGGTCAGATCGTCCGTGGTCATCGCCATCTTCCTGTTCACCCCGCCGGTGCGCCCGCCGCCGCGAAGGCGGTCCAGCCGCCATCGACCGGCAGCACCGCGCCGTTGACATAGCTGGCCCAGTCGGAGGCAAGGAAGGCCATCGCAAGCGCCATTTCCTCGGGTTCGGCAAAGCGGGCGAGCGGGGTGCGCGCCTCGATCACCGCCGGGTCAAAGGCCTTTTTCGCGATCAGGTCGGCCACCATCGGCGTGCGGGTATAGCCCGGCGCGATGGTGTTGGTGCGCAGCCCCCTCGGCCCCCATTCGCAGGCCATCGAGGCGGTCAGATGATCGACCCCCGCCTTGGCCGCGCCGTAGCTTGCCCGGCCCGGAAACGAGCCCTGGGCGCAGATCGACGAGACCAGAACGATGGCGCCCGCGCCTCGTGGCAGCATCCGCCGCGCCGCCGCCTGCCCGATCAGGAAGGCGCCGGTGAGGTCGACGTCGATCACCCGGCGCCATGTCGCCGCGTCGAGGTCTTCGCTCGGCACATGCGGCTGGGCGATCCCGGCGGCGTTGACGAGGATGTCGAGCCCGCCGAGTGCCGCCTCGGCCTGTTCGGTCATGGTGGCGCAATCATCCGCGCTGGTGATGTCGCCCGAAACCGCCGCAATCGCGCCGGTCGGCGCAAGCGCCGTCTCGGCGGCTGCCGCGTCGATATCGGCGATGACGACGCGCGCGCCAAGCCCGGCAAAGACCTGTGCGGCGGCAAGGCCGATGCCGCTGGCTCCGCCGGTGATCAGCGCGCGCTTGCCGTCGAGACGCAGGCCGGGATGGTCGCTCATTGCCCCGCCTCGGGGTTGCGCAGACGGTCCTTCATCACCTTGCCCTGCGGGCTGGTGGGCAGCACGTCGCGAAACTCGATCGAGCGCGGCACCTTGAAATTGGCGATGTTCTCGCGCGCCCAGGCGATCAGCTCGGCCTCGGTCGCGGTCTTGCCGGGGCGCAGCACGACGAAGGCCTTGCCGACCTCGCCAAGGCGCTCATCCGGCACGCCGATCACCGCGATCTGGCCGATGGCGGGGTGCTGGCTCATGTAGCGCTCGATCTCGGCCGGGTAGCAGTTGAAGCCGCCGCAGATGAACATGTCCTTGATGCGGTCCTCGATGCGCAGGTTGCCGTTCTCGTCGAAATGGCCGATATCGCCGGTGTGCAGCCAGCCGTCCTTGTCGATGGTTCTCGCGGTGGCCTCGGGGTCGTTGAAATAGCCCTGCATCACCAGATAGCCGCGAATGACGACCTCGCCCGGCTGGCCCTGTTCGAGCAGAGCGCCGTCCTCGGCCATGATGCGCACCTCGACGCCCGGCGCGGGCTTGCCCGAGGTGTTGGCGATCACGTCGTCGGGGTCTTGTGAGTCGCACATCGTGCCGAAGCCGCCGCATTCGGTCAGGCCATAGCCGTTGACCACGCCCTGAAACCCCAGATCGGCGCGCATCCGGCGGATGAGTTCCGAGGGCACGACCGAGCCGCCGGTCACGCCAAGACGCAGCGACGAGGTGTCGAATTTCGCAAACTCCGGGTGTTGCAGCATCGACTGGAACAGCGCCGGCGGGCCGGGGATGACGGTGATCTTCTCGCGCTCGACCCGCTTCAGCACCGCGTCGGCGTCGAAGGTCTGGTGCGGCAACAGCACCGCTCCGCGCATCAGCGACACGATGCCCCCGGCGCGGTAGCCGAAGGCGTGAAAGAACGGCGATATCACCAGCACCCGGTCGCGGTGGCGCAGCCCGACCTGATTGGCCCAGGCGTTGACCACCAGAAGGAACTGACGGTGGGCATAGCACACGCCCTTGGGGTGGCCGGTGGTGCCAGAGGTGAACAGGATATCGCACAGGTCATCGGGGCCGATCTCGGCCTCGCGCGCCGCCTGTTCCGCCTCGGTCACGCGCTCGCCCTCGGCAAGGAAGGCGTCCCATTCGGTGTCGGGTCCGCGTGCGCCGTCGAACACCACGACACGTTCGAGCGTCTTGCGGGCCTCGTCGGTCAACTGGTCGGGGTAATACTGGCCAAGGAAGTCTCCGGTCGAGAAGATCATCCGCGCGCCGCTGCGGCTGACCAGATCGGCGACTTCGTTCGACCGGAACCGCGTCGAGACCGGCACCATCACGCCGCCCGCCGAGACGATGCCCATGGCCGCCGCCAGCCATTTCCAGCCGTTGGGCGCCCAGATCATCACCCGGTCGCCCTTGGCGATGCCCTGCGCCATCAGGGCGCGGGCGACGCGGCGGCGCATCGCGTCGAACTCGACATAGGTCACCGTCGTGTCGCCATCCTCGATCGCGACGAGGTCGCCGTAGACTTCGGCGGTCTGGGCGATGAGGGCCGGAAGCGTGGTGAAGTCCCAGGTTGAGCTGTCAGATTGCATCTTTTGCCTGTCGTGTCATGCCAATGTGCGGCCGGAAAGGCCCGCGCCTGTCTTAGTCCAAAGCCGCGCCTCATGTATCGTCCGAAGGGACGACCCGCCCGGACCCGGCGGCCTAGCCTTGCGGCGCGGCGTGGCGGCGCAGGATGTCCTGATAGAGCGGACGCTCGTCGCCGCCATGCACTTCCAGCGTCGCGCCGCTGACGAAACCTGCCGCCGAGGACGCCATGAACAGCGCCGCGTTGGCGATGTCCGGACCCTCGCCCAGCCGCTTCATGCCGATCGACGCTGCAATCTCGTCCTGCGCGGCACCCGCGCCATAGGTGTCTTCGGCGTGTTCGGTGGCGATCATTCCGACCACCAGCGCATTGACCCGCACCTTCGGCCCCCATTCCTGCGCGAGGCTCCTGGTCAGGCCCAGCAGCCCCGCCTTGGCCGCACCATAGGCCGCCGTTCCCGGCGAGGGCCGGACCGCCGAGACGCTGGCGATGTTGAGGATCGAGCCGCCGCCCTCGCGCGCCGCGATCCAGCGATGCGCCGCCTGCGCCATGTGGATCGGGCCGGTAAGATTGAGCGCGATGATCGCCTCGGTGAAGCGCGGCGAGACCGTCGCGGCCTCGACATCGGGCGAGCCTCCGGCGTTGTTGATCAGGATATCCACGCCGCCGAACGCCTCGGCCACGGCATCGACGAAAGCGTTGCAGGCCGCCGCGTCGCGCACGTCGCAGGACCAGAAGCGGGCGCGGCGCCCGCCAGCCTCGGGCAGCACTTCGGGCTCGGTGCGGCCGCAGACCGCAACCTCGGCCCCGGCCGCCAGAAACGCCTCGGCGGTGGCCTTGCCGATGCCGCGGGTGCCGCCGGTCACGATCACCACCTTGCCGCTGTAATTCCAGCTCACATCCGTTTTCACCATACGCTCATCGCCCCTTGCCCGTTTTTCAGATCAGATCATCCAGTTGCCGCCATTCACCAGCAGGGTCTGCCCGGTGATATAGGCGCATTGGTCGCCGGAAAAGAACGCAACCGCGCTGGCGATCTCGTCGGGCCGGGCCAGGCGCTGCGCCGGAATGCCCGCCTTGATCCGGTCGAGCAGGTCGGCCGGGATACGCTCCATCGCGCGGGTGGCGGTGGCGCCGGGGCCGACCGCGTTGACGGTGATGCCGTCGGCGGCGAACTCGCGCGCGATGGATCGGGTGAAGCCGATCACGCCGGCCTTGGCGGCGGAATATTCCCATGTCTGGCGCGAGCCGTTGACGGCCGATTCCGAGGTCATGTTGACGATCCGGCCATAGCCCTTCGCCTGCATCGGCCCCACCACCTGACGCGCACAGAGGATGGTGGACTTGAGGTTGATGTCGAGGATCATGTCGAGCACCGCCATGTCGGCATTGACGAAATCCGACATCTTGTCACGCGCGCTCTGGCCGACATTGTTGACCAGGATATCGACCGGGCCGAGCGTCGCCGCGATCTCGGCAAAGGCGGCCTCGACGGCGGCGCGGTCGGTGCAGTCCACCGCCATCGCCTGCGCCCGCCCGCCCTGCGATTCGATTTCGCTGGCCACCTCGGCCGCCGCCGCCGGGTCGAGGTCGAGCATCGCCACCGCCGCGCCATCGGCGGCAAGCCGCCGCGCGCAGGCCGCCCCGATGCCGTTTCCGGCGCCGGTCACCACCGCGATCCGTCCGTCGATGCCGTTCATGTCGTTCTCCTTTGCCGAAACAGGGCATTTCGGCCACCCTATCCCCGGCAAAGCCCGTCCGGTTCGTCTTTTCGGACGATGCGGGCCGCTTTTACTTCTCGCATCCTTCCCAGTGGATGTTCATCGGAGGATACAACATGACAACCAGGAAAACCCAACGCGTCGCCGGGGCCATGGCGCTCAGCACGCTCGCGCTCGTCGCGGCCACCGGCGGTGCCTTCGCGCAGGACACGTTCCGGATCGGCGGCATCAACTCCTACAGCGGCGCCGGTGCGAGCTTCGGCATCGCCTACCAGATCGGCTGGCAGATGGCGCTTGACGCGGCCAACGCCGAAGGCGGCATCCTTGGCCGTCAGGCGGTGCTGGTCACGGCCGACGACCAGTCGGACCCGACCCACGGCGTCAGCGAGATCCGCCGCCTGATCGACGGCGAGAAGGTCGAAGCCATCCTCGGCGCGGTGGTGAGCCAGGAGACCATTCCGATGGTGCCGCTGACCACCGAAGCGGGCCTGCTGCATATCAGCGCCTCGGCCTCGACCACGCTGACCCCGGAATACGGCCCCTACCACTTCTCGACCTCGCCGATCGGGGTTGACCAGATGAAGGCCAACGTCGACTTCGCCGTCGACAACCTCGGCCTGACCAAGCTGGCGCTCATCTCGGACAATGGCGGCATGTCGAAAGCCGCCGTGGTCGAGATCATCGCCTACATGGAAGAGCGCGGCGTGCCGCCGGTCATCGTGCAGGAATTCCCCTACAAGGCCGAAGACATGACGCCGCAGCTCTTTTCGATGCGCGGTGCTGACGCCGAAGCGGTGCTGATCATCAACTCGATCGGCGACGACTCGCGCAAGTTCCTGGAAAACCGGCTGGATATCGGCTGGATGGTTCCGGTGCTGGGCAGCATGACGATGTCGAACTACGCCATCGGAAACGCCGCCATTCTGGGCGAGGAAGCCTTCGAGGGCGTCTATTCGACCCAGTTCGTCGGCATGACCTACTGCCCGGGCGACGAGCTCTGGTCCTCGCCGTTCTCGGCGATGGCGAAGGTTGCAGAGGCCGCGACGCCGGATCTGGAACGCATGGGCGGCGCGTCGGCGATGGTCTCGCCCTACACCATGGCGCAGATCATGGCGATGGCGATCAACGGTGCCGGAACCGCCGATGGCGCGGTCGTCGCGGAATGGCTTGAAGCCCAGGACGTGATCGACACCATCGCGGGCCCGTTCGCCGCGACGCCGGAAAAGCACTTCTTCCCGACCAGCGAATCGCTGCGCACCGTCATCAACCCGCACCAGTTGCGTGAAGACGGCCTGGTCATGCGCGCGACCTGCGAAAGCTGATCCATCGGGAGGGGCCGGTCTGCGGCCCCTGCCCGCCTGAAACGACAATGGCCGCCGGCATCATCGCCGGCGGCCATTTTCTTGCGTCAGGCGTGATGCCTCAGAGGATGACGGCGCTGTTGAGAACCAGCCGCACCAGCTCGGTCTGCCGCCGGATGCCCGACTTCGAGAAGATCGAGCGCAGATGCGCGCGCGCGGTGTTGCGGCTGATGTCGAGCGCGGCGGCGGTGTCCTCGAGCGACAGCCCGTCGGTCAGACGCCGCGCCACGGCGGCCTCGGCCGGCGTCAGGTCGAAGATCTGGCGCATCATCTCGGCCTCGAGATCGGGCGACATGTCGGCATCGCGGATATAGATGGCCACCGCCGGCCAACCGGCGCCATGCGGCGCGACCTCGCCGTCGATGCGGCGCACGATCAGGCCCATCTTGCGCGTGGTCGAGCTTTTCGACAGCGACAGGCCGGTGCCGGACACGCTGCTGGCCTCGCCCGACAACACGTCACGGATCGCCGATTGCAGCTTCTTGTCCTCGGCGGTGATCGTGGCGCGGAGCTTGTCGCCGGTCAGTTGCAGCCCGTCGCGCGCCGTCAGCATCGCGTTGGCGCGATCCGACACGCGCAACAGCCGCCCGGTCTGGTCGAGGATCAGCACGCCGACCTGCAACCGGTCGAGCACGTCGGAATAGAGCGCGCGCTCGATCTCGGCATTGCCGATCCGCGAGGCCGCTTCCATCGCCTTGCCAAGCTGCGACATCAGGATCTGCGCAAGTTGGGTTTCCTCGGCATCGAACGGCGCGATGCCGCTCTTGCGATACAGCCGCATGACATAGCGAAACGCCACGTCGGGCTCGATGAAGCTGGCCTCGGCGGTGTCGAAGCCCTCGGGTTCCTGCAGCGCGCCCGCGGCGTTGATCAGCGACGAGAGCGCGAAGATCTCGTCATGCCCCGGCACCGCGGCGACATGGTGGCGCGCGGGCAGGCTGCGCTTGCGGCACTCGACCGAAAGGAGCACCGCGTCGGCGCCAAAGCCGTTGCGAATCAGGTTCAGGGTTTCCTCGACCTCGCCCCGCGCCATCCGGTCCGCGACATCGTTGAACAGGCGTCCGAACTCGACAATGGATCTTGCGTGAAACGTCATGGCATCCTCCCCTGCGCCCTTGGCGATCTTCACCGGATGCGGCCGGAGCCTGCGACGGATGCGCGGATCGATCTGGCAGTCGACCCCTGGCATCCGGTGAATCACCGTATCGACATTGTGTTCTAAATTTCACACCACGTCAAATAATCTAATCATCGTCGGAAATTCTACCGATGTTCAAAAGCAACCCTTGGTGCCGCAAAAGAAAAAGCCCGCGGCGTGCGGGACGCCACGGGCCAGTGCCGGCCAGTTCGGGAGTGCAATCAGCCGGTAGTAAGTGCCGCCAGGCGGTCATCGAGCTCGGCGGCGGGACAGGTGAATTTCACCTTGCCGCGCTCGATGATCATCGCGTCATCGGCATAGGGTGCCGTGACCGACAGGTGCTGTTCGACGATCACGACCGCCGTGCCGGTCTCGGCCCAGCGCCTGAGGAACGACAGGATCTGCGGCATGAGCGACTGGGCGAGGCCCATCGACGGCTCGTCGCAGAGCAGCACCTTGGGCTGGGCCACGAAGGCCTGCCCCAGCGCCAGCATCTGCTGCTGGCCGCCCGACAGGTCGCGGGCATAGGAGCGGTGCTTTTCCTTGAGGATCGGGAAGACGGTATAGATCTCCTCGACCGCACGGTCGAACCCGGTCCGGTCGCCGCGCCGGGCGGCGGCGCCCATGCGCAGGTTGTCGAACACGCTGAGTTCGGGAAACACCCGGTGGCCGTCGAGCACAAGACGCATCCCGGTCTTGGCGATCTGTTCTGGCGCCATGCCGTGCACCGGCTGCCCGTCGAGCAGCACCTCGCCCGCGGTGGGCTTGTTGAACCCGGCGATGGCGCGCAGGAGCGTGGATTTTCCCGCGCCGTTCTCGCCGCCGATCAGCAGGATCTTGCCCGCCTCGGCCTTGAGCGACACGTCTTCCAGCACCGGCACGATGCCATAGCCGGCAAAGAGGTTGTTGACGTCAAGCACGGCGCTCTCCCAGGAACATGTGTTGCACGGCGGGGTCTTTGGACACCGTGTCCGGGTCGCCGTTGGCGACGATGCGGCCCTGATCCATCACGGTGATGACATCGGCGATGCCCCAGACCAGATCGAGGTCATGCTCGACAAGGATCACCGTCTTGCCCATCTGTCGCGACAAAAAGCGCACGAGGCGCGAGAAGTTCTCGCGCTCGCCCGAGGACAGGCCGGCGGCGGGTTCGTCGAACAGGATGATGTCGCTTTCCTTCAGGACCGTGCGCATCACCTCGACCAGACGCCGCTGGCCGTGCGACAGGAGGTCGGCGCTGTCTTCGGAGAACTGGCCCTGAAGCGCGCGGGCCAGATCGTCGATCTCGCCGCTGACGGCGTTGCGGCGCGCATCGAGGCCGACGCGCAGGTTGTCCCACAGCGAAAGCTCCGGGTAGATCCGCGGGGTCTGGAAGGTCCGCCCGACGCCCATGTTGGCAATCCGGTCGGCGGCGAGGCGGGTGACGTTCCGGCCCTTGATCCGCACTTCGCCCGAGTCCAGCCGCGACATGCCCGAGAGCACGTTGAGCAGGCTGGTCTTGCCCGAGCCATTGGCCCCGATCAGCCCGTGGATCTCGCCACGATGCACCTTGAGGTCGACCGAATCGACCGCCACGACGGCGCCGAAGGACTTGGTGCCGCCACGAACCTCGACAACGACCTCGCTGCCCGGTTCGGTGGCCTCCTCGCCCTTCATCGCGTCAAGGAAGGTGTCGACGCGGAACGCCTGTTCACCCCGGCCCGTGACGCCGCGCTTGAAGCGGCGACGCTCGACCGTGCCGACGATGCCGTCGGGAAACAGCATGACGGTGAACAGCGTGAGGAACCCGTAGATCAGGAGGCGGTAGTCGACGAACTGCGCCAGCGCGATGTTGGGCAGGATGTAGACGATCCAGATGCCGACCACCGGGCCGAGGATCTGGCCGCGCCCGCCGACCACGACGGCGAAGAAGAAGATGAACGACAGCTCGACGTTGAAGCCCTGCGGGCTGACGAACGACACGGCAGGCAGGTAGAGGATGCCGCAGATGCCGGTGCCGACCGCCGCGATCAGGAAGGCGATGAAACGCATGTAACCCGGCTTGATCCCCAGCGCGCGCGCGCCCTCCGGGCTGATCGCCGCGACCCGCATCCGCCGGCCGAGGCGCGAGCGCCGGATGGCGTAGTGCAGCCACAGCGCGATCATCGGGAAGATCGCCACCATCATCGTCAGGGGCGAGATGCCAAGGAAGACCTCGCGCGTCAGGGCGGGCACGGCGACGCTGATGCCGTTGATGCCGTTGGTCCATTTGTCGAGCGACATCAGAAGCTGCGGAAACACGATCGCCGCCGACAGGGTGACGAAGCCGAGGTGGAAATACTGCACCCGGAGCGCCGGCAGCGCGAACAGAAGCCCGCCAAGTGCGGCGGCCAGAAGCCCGAAACCGGCAGCGGCCAGGAAGGTGTATTCATGCAGCCCGAAGAAGATCGCCGTGACATAGGCGCCCAGCCCGAGTAGCACGCCCTGACCGAAGGATTTCTGCCCCGCGTCCACGAACAGGAAGTTCTGGAAGATCGAGGCGGCGATGTAGATGTTGACCAGCTGGAACGTGTGGCTCCAGTAGGAATTGCCCAGAAGCGACGGAACGAAGCCGGTGATCGCGATCAGGATCATCCCGATCCAGACCTGCGGCAGGTCGGAACTGAAGCGCGGCTTGCGCGCGGTGGCGGTGTCGGCGATGGTCATGGTCTTTTCCGCGTTCATGGTCACACCTGCCGCGCCGAGGCGCGTCCCAGAAGGCCCTGCGGGCGGAACATCAGGATGGTCACGAGCAGCAGCAGCGAGGCGAGGTCCTGATAGGCGCCGCCGATCTTGTAGGCCACCAGCATCCCGACCACGCCGACCAGCGGCCCGCCGATCATCGTGCCGAGGTTAGACCCGATGCCGCCGACCACGACCGCGACAAAGCCGTTCAGCACATAGCGCAGCCCGGCGTCGGAACTGACCGAGATCACCGGCGCGACCAGAAAGCCCGCCGTGCCGACAATCAGCCCCGAGATCGCGAAGGCCGCGATCTGAAGCCGGCGCACCGGAAGCCCGGCGGCGCGTGCCGCGTCCATGTCCTGACGCAACGCGCTGATCGCGAGGCCGAGGAAGGTGTGCTTGAGGAAGATCCGCAGCGCGAAGAACCAGAACAGCATCGCCCCGATCGACAGCGCATAGGCGCCCGGCGTGCGCACGCCGAGGATGCGGAAGGACGGCACCATGTTCTGCACCGAATAGGCGAACGGTCCCTGCGTCAGCAGCATCGCCGCCCCGATGATCACCGAGACCGACACCGTGGATATGATCCAGCTGTCCTGTTCGGTTCCACTTCGCAGCGGTATCAGCGTGATCCAGCCCTGAAACGCGATCAAGAGTGCAATCGCGATCCCCGCGATCGGCAGCATCACCAGCCATTGGCCCAACCCGACGCCGTTGGCGAAGAAATAGGCGACGAACCCGCCCAGCACCAGCATGTTGCCCTGCGCGAAGTTCAGGATGCCGGTGGCCCCGTGCACGATGTTGAAGCTCATCGCGATGATCGAAAAGATCGACCCGATGGCGATGCCCCTGACGACGATGACCAAGATTTCACTGAGCACCGGTTTTCTCCTCTTGTGGCCGTGTCCGGCCCTTCCTTGCGACAGATTCACCTGCCGTCGATTGTGGACTAATGCCGCGTCTGCCGCTGTTTCCCATCCCCCGAACGGACTACCGGGCGCGAGAGATCGCCGCCCGCGCGCTCCGGGCGCTCTGGGCGGCGGCGGTCCTTGCGTCAAGTGCGGCGAGGTCGGGCGAGATCACCTCGACGCTGATCGGGCAGGTGGTGCCGGTGCGCGAAAGTGCGCGCAGAAAGCCGGTCAGGTCGAAATCGCCCTCGCCGCAGAGGCGGCGGTTCAGCGTGTCCTCGGGCAGTGTTCCAACCGGCGCGGCGGCGGCGTCGTTGATCTGGATGCCGAGGATGCTTGCGGCGGGAAGCGCGGCCAGATCGTCCAGCGCAACGCCGCCGCGAAAGATGTGCCAGCAGTCGATCACCAGCCCGGCATTGTCGATGCCGTCGATCAGCGCCAGCGCGGTGGCAAGGTCAGGGGCGGCACTCCAGGGCACGATTTCCAGCGCGACCGGCAGACCATGCGCGGCGGCGCGCGCGCAGAGGGCGACAAACCCGGCGCGGGGTGGCGCTCCGGCCCCTGCCCCGACATTGAGATAGCGCGCGCCAAGCCCCTCGGCGGCGCGCCATGCGGTGTCCTCAAGCGGCGCGGTGCCGTGGTCCCAGCCGGTCAGGAATTCCAGCCCGACATGGGTGATGCCGTTGTCGTCCAGAACCCGGCGAAGGTCGGCATCGGTCCAGCCCGCCGCGCGGCTCTCGGCATAGTCGCGGATGTGCAGGCACATGCCGTCATAGCCTGCCGCCGAACATGCCTCGACCCGCGCGCGAAAGGGGTGGCGCGAGGCCACCGGACCGCCCGGCATCACGCCGCTGATCGTGTGCGACGAACAGACGAGGCCGGGCGGCATGGCAGGGGCTACTGGCTGCCCCAGACCGGCTTGGCGGCCGGGCGCTCCTTGAGAAGCTCGCCGATCTTCGCGCCGATCTCGGCAGGCTCCCAACGCGCGCCCTTGTCGAACTCGGGCCCGTCGCCCCAGCCAAGGCAAAGCCGGATCATGCCGCCCATCAGCTCGAACACCTCGCCGCTCACACCCGCCGAGGCTTCGCTGACCAGCCAGGCGACCAAGGGCGCGGTGTTGTCGGGCGACCAGACGTCGAACCGGCCTTCCTCGGCCTTCATCTTTTCGGCAAAGGCGGTTTCGGTCATCCGGGTGCGGGCGTTCGGGGCCAGCGCGTTGGCGGTGATGCCGTAGCGCGCAAGCTCCTGTGCCTGCACCAGCGTCAGGGTCGCGATGCCACCCTTGGCGGTCGAATAGGCGCTTTGCCCGATCGAGCCGTGCAGCCCCGCGCCCGAGGTGGTGTTGACGATGCGCGCGTCGACCGTCTTACCTTCCTTGGCCTGAGCCCGCCAGTAGTCGACCGCGTGGCGGCTGACGCAGAAATGGCCGCGCAGGTGGATGTTCATCACCGCGTCCCATTCCTCGGGGGTGCAGGACACGAACATCCGGTCACGCACGAAGCCCGCGTTGTTGACCACGGCGTGGAGGTCTCCGAACGCCTCAAGCGCTGCCGCGACGATGCGCCCGCCAGCCTCCCAGTCGGTCACGTCATCGAAGTTCGCCACCGCCTCGCCACCGGCGGCGCGGATTTCCGCGACCACCTCGTCGGCGGGCCGTTCGGCGGTTTCGTCGCCGTGAGTGCCGACGCCGAGGTCGTTGACCACGACTTTCGCACCCTCTGCCGCCAGCCCCAGCGCATAGGCGCGGCCAAGGCCCCGGCCCGCGCCGGTCACGATCACCACCCTGCCGTCACAAATTCCCATCTCACCACCTCATGTCTTGAGCCGCACGGCACGGGCATCGCCCCTGTTGCGCGGCCTGTTGGGTTCCACCTCGCTCAGAGGTTCGCATTCGACCAGCGCCGCCAGCGAGCGATCGGCAAGGCGCTGATATTCGCCGTCGCCGTCGTTGCGCCAGATGATCGACGCAGGGTCCAGCGCGCGGATCAGCCGCGCCGGGTTGCCCGCGACAAGGCTTTGCGCCGGCACCTGCATGTCGTTCTTGACCAGCGCCATCGCGGCGATCAGGGACTCATCCCCGATCCGGGCCTCGTCCAGCACCACGGCGTTCATGCCGACCAGCACGTTCTCGCCCAGGGTGCAGCCGTGCAGCACGGCACCATGCCCCACGGTGCAGCCACGCCCGACGATGCAATCGGACCCCGCGCCGGAGTGCAGCGTGCAATTGTCCTGAATGCTGGCGTCGCCCTCGACGACGATCCGCCCGAAATCACCGCGCAGGCTGGCGCCGGGGCCGATATAGCAGCGCGCGCCGATGATCACGTCACCGATCAGCACCGCAGTCGGGTGCAGGAAGGTGGTCGGGTCGACCACCGGCACGATCCCCTCGAAGGCATAGACCGGCATGTCAGAGCCGCTCGATGATGGTCACGTTGGCCTGCCCGCCGCCCTCGCACATGGTCTGCAGCGCATAGCGCCCGCCGGTGCGCTCGAGCTCATGCAGCATCGTCGTCATGATCCGCGCGCCCGTGGCGCCCAGCGGATGGCCCAGCGCGATGGCGCCGCCGTTGACGTTGACCTTGTCATGCGGCACGTCGATTTCCTTCATCCAGGCCATGACCACGGACGCGAAGGCCTCGTTGCACTCGAACAGGTCGATGTCGGCCACACCCATCCCGGCCTTGGCCAGCGCGTGGCGGGTGGCGGTGATCGGGGCGGTCAGCATCCAGACCGGATCGTCGGCGCGCACCGACATGTGGTGAATGCGGGCGCGCGGCGTCAACCCGTGGGTCTTCAACGCGGCCTCCGACGCGATCAGGAGCGCCGCCGAGGCGTCCGAGTTCTGGCTGGCAAGACCGGCGTGGATCGTGCCGCCCGCAATCAGCGGCTCAAGCGTCGCCATCTTCTCAAGCGAGGTCTCGCGCGGGGTTTCGTCCGCCGTCACGCCCAGAAGCGGGGCGATCTCGCGGTCGAACCGGCCTTCGGCGGCGGCGGCAATGGCGCGCTGGTGGCTGGCCAGCGCAAACTCCTCCATCGCTTCGCGGCCCAGATCCCACTTGTCTGCGATCATCTGGGCCGAGCGGAACTGGCTGACCTCCTGATCGCCGTAGCGCGCGCGCCAGCCCGGCGAGGTCGAGAACGGGTCGGGAAAGCCGAATTGCTGGCCGACGATCATCGCCGACGCCATCGGGATCAGGTTGGTGTTCTGCACCCCGGCCGCGACCACCAGATCCTGCTGGCCGCTCATCACGCCCATGGCGGCGAAATGCACCGCCTGTTGCGACGAGCCGCATTGCCGGTCGACGGTGACGCCGGGCACATGGTCGGGCAGGCCCGCGACCAGCCAGGCAGTGCGCGCGATGTCGCCCGCCTGCGGCCCGATGGTGTCGACGCAGCCCATCACCACGTCATCCACCGCCGCCGGATCGACGCCGGTGCGCTCGATCAGCGCCTTGAGGCTGTGCGCGCCGAGGTCGGCGGAATGGAGCGTGGCCAGCCCGCCCTTCTTTCGCCCGACCGGGCTGCGGACGGCATCGACGATATAGGCTTCGGGCATGTCAGGTCTCTCTTGCAAAGGTGAAATCGGGGCCGAGCGGCTGGGTCATGACCCGTGCCGCCACCCGGTCGCGGTGCAGGGCGGCATCGCCCCACCATGAGGCGAGCGCGATGGCGCGCTTGAGGAAGAAATGCACATCCACCTCCCAGGAATAGCCCATCGCGCCGTGCACCTGAATGGCGGTGCGGGTGGCCAGATCGGCGGCCTCGGCGGCGGCGAGCTTGGCCTGCGAGATGCGGGCGCGCGACTGCAGGTCGCCGTTCGGAAGGTCGGCAGCGGCGGCGTAGAGCACCGGGCGGGCGAACTCGATCTTCACCTGGCAACTGGCGAGGTGGTGCTTGATCGCCTGATAGGAGCCGATGGGCTTGCCGAACTGCTTGCGCTCCCTGGCGTAGTCCACCGCCAGATCGACGCAGCGCTGCGCGATGCCGACCATCTGGGCGGCGGCAAACAGCGCGCCTCGGTCAAAGGCGGCATCCAGCGCGCGCTGGGCGACGATGCCAGAGGCAAGCACCTCGCCCTCGACATTCGCCACCGTATGGAGCCTGCGGAACGGATCGACCGACGGCTGATGTATCAGCCCGGCGTCTTCGGGGCGGATCAGCCGCACCTCGTCGTCCACCACGGCAAGGATCGCGCCGGCGCTGTCGGCATCGGCGGCGAAAAGGTTGGCGGGATGCGCCAGCGACAGCGTGACCTCGCCCAACAGCGCCTCGGCCAGCACCGGATGCACCGCGCCGACCAGATCGGCCAGAAGCGGCAGCACGACACCGGCGTTTTCCACCAGCGGTTCGGGCAGCGCGGCGTAGCCCGCGGCCTCGGCCAGTTGCACGAAATCGACCGGGGCAAGGCCAAGCCCGCCCTTGTCCTCGGGCACCAGCATGCCTTGCAGACCAAGCTCGACGACATGCGCCCAGCGGGCCGGGTCGCGGGCATCATTCGAGGCCATCAGGCGGCGCAGGTCGGCGGGTTGGCAGTGGTCGGCCAGCAGCGAACGAACCACGTCCGCCATCATGTCCTGTTCCTCGGTGAACCGGAAATCCATCGCGCTCACCCCCTCGGCAGGCCGAGCATCCGCTCGGCGATGATGTTGCGCTGGATCTCGTTCGATCCGGCATAGATCGGACCGGCCAGCGAAAAGAAGAAGCCGTCGAGCCAGCGGCCGACGCCTGCCGCCTCGGGCGCGTCGCGGGTCAGTTCGGCGCGCGCGCCAAGGATCGACAGCGCGGTCCTGTGCATGGCAATGTCCATCTCGGACCAGAAGATCTTGTTGACGCTGGCCTCGGACCCGATCTGCCCGCCCGCCACCAGCCGCGAGGCGGTGCGGTAGATCGAGAGCGCATAGGCTTCGGCGTCCATCCAGCCTTGCAGCACCGCGTCGCGGGTGGCGGCGGGCAGCCGGTCTTCGTTGGCCTGAAAAAGCTCGACCAGCTTTTTCGCGGCGACCTGAAACCGCGCCGGGCTGCGCAGCATGAGGCCACGTTCAAAGCCCGCCGTGGCCATGCAGATCGACCAGCCCTGCCCCTCGTCGCCAAGGCGGTTGAAGGCGGGCACGCGCACGTCCTCAAGGAAGATCTCGGCAAATCCCGTCTCGCCATCAATCTGCGCAATCGGCTGAACCTTCACGCCGGGAGCGTCGAGCGGAAAGAAGATCAGGCTGAGACCCTTGTGCCGCTCGCTGTCGGGGTCGGTGCGAAAGAGGCCGAAGGCCATGTCGGCGAAGACCGCGCGCGACGACCAGATCTTGTGGCCCGACAGCACGTAGTCGTCGCCGTCGCGCCGGGCGGTGGCGCGCACGGCGGCCAGATCGCTGCCCGCCTGCGGTTCGGACCAGGCCTGCGCCCAGATCTCGTCGCCCGAGGCCATGGCAGGCAGAAACCGCGCCTTCTGTTCGTCGGTGCCGTATTCCATCAGGGTCGGGCCAAGCAGGAAGATGCCGTTCTGGTTGACGCGCAAGGGCGCCTCGGCGCGGTAGTATTCTTCCTCGAAGATCAGCCATGTGACCAGGTCAAGTCCGCGCCCGCCATAGGCTTCGGGCCATGTCACCATGCCCCAGCGGCCCTCGTTCAGGGTGCGCTCCCAGTCGCGGTGGGCCTCGAACCCCTCGCGCGAGTGGTCGAAGGATTCCAGTGGCCCGTCGGGCACGTTGGCCTGCATCCAGGCGCGGACCTCCATGCGGAAGGCGCTCTGTTCGTCGCTGTAGTCGAGCTTCACGGCATCGGTTCCGGTGTTGCGGCGCGGCGAAGGCTCAGCCTTCGTCGGCCTGTTTCTTGTTGGCCGCGACCATGCTTTTCGCGTCCTGCCCGCCCAGCCGGTCGCCGGAGGTCAGGTCGTTCTGGGCATGGGCGAAATGGTGCATGTGATAGACCGCGTCCATCGCGGTGCGCTTGCCGCGCAGGTCCTCGACATGGTTGACCGCCTGTTTCGTCAGCGACAACCCGAGGCGCGGGAAAGCGGCCATCTTTTCGGCCATCGCACGTCCTGTCGCCTCAAGCTCGTCGCGGGGCACGATGCGGTTGACCATGCCGAACTGCTCGGCACGGGCGGCAGGCATCCGTTCGCCCAGCATAAGGAATTCCTTGGCGATGCGCGGCGGCAATTCGAAGGCGTGGGCGAAATACTCGACGCCGGGAATGCCCATGCGGATCACCGGGTCCTGAAAGAAGGCGTCGTCGCTGGCGACGATCAGATCGCAGACCCAGGCCAGCATCAGCCCGCCCGCGACACATGCCCCCTGCACCAGCGCGATGGTCGGCTTGGGCGCCTCGCGCCAGCGCCGGCACATGCCGAGATAGACCTCATGCTCGCGGGTATAGAGAAACTCGGCGCCGGGCTTGTTGGTGTGGTCGGGCCAGAGCAGGCGACGCTCGAAGCTCTTGTCGACATCGCGGCCCGGCGTGCCGATGTCGTGGCCGGCCGAGAAATGCTTGCCCTCGCCCGCGAGGATGATGACCTTGACGGCATCGTCATCGACCGCGCGGCGAAAGGCATCGTCCAGCGCATAGGTCATCTGCGAGTTCTGGGCGTTGTTGAACTTGGGCCGGTTCATCGTGATCCAGGCGACCGTGCCCTCGGTCCGGTAGAGCACCGGTTCGTCTGTCTCATAGGTCACGGCCGTATTGCGCGGCTCGACAAGCTCGTCCATTTTCCGTCCTGCCTTTCTGATGATGCATACCTAGGGCGCAGGGCGCGCCGAACAATCGTCCAAAGGGACTAACGCGGGCGCCAGCCTGCGCCGGGCGCTTTCGCCTCGAGCCGGTCGAGCGCGCCCTGGGGTCTGGGCAGGCGCGCGTGGACCCTGGCGCAGTCGGCAAGGCTCTGGCGCGTCGCCTCGTCCTCGATCACCGCGGCGCGGCGGATGGTGAGGTCGACATGGATCGACAGGGCATCGAACATGGCGCTGCGGCGGTCGTTTTTCAGATCCCACAGTTCATGAAAATGATGGATGCGCTTGAAGTCGGTGGCCAGAAGATAGCTGCGGATCTCGACATCATCGCCGCGCAACAACTCGCGCTCGTAGCGCACCAGCTTTTCCAGCCGGAACATGCTCTTGCCGGTGCGCTCAAGATAGGGCTCGCCCATGCCGAAGGCGAGGAAAAGCCGGCTCTCGGCCTCGTCGAACAGCTTGTCGAACCCCAGCACGTTCATGTGGCCGTTGACGTCGATCACATCGGCGCCGATGCGGTCACGAAAGCCGATGAAGGGGCCGTCTGACGGAATGCCCGGCACCGGGGCCGCGCCGGTCTTGCGCTCTTGCCGCATCGTCGAAAACCCTCCGTATCAGCCGGTCACCGCGCCCGGCCATGCGCGGCAAGGCTAGCCGCCAAGGGCGGTGGTTCATCCCGCGAACGGACTATCCCAACAGCCGGTCGAGCGTGGCGACCTGTTGGCGAAGCCCGTCGGCGACCTCGCGCACCACGCCTTCGTCGACGCCGCGAAATTCCTTGCCGATCAGCGAATGGATGGCGAAATCGGCAATGGTGATGCCGATCTCCTCGGGGTCCAGCCGGCCCTTGGGCGAATACCAGCGCGAGGTCCAGTTCGCCATGCCGATCACCGCGAAGGCGGCGATCTTGGGGTTCACGTCGCGAAACTCGCCCGAGGCGATCCCCTCCTCGATCAGTTGCACATAGAGGTCGAGGATATGGCGGCGGCCCTTGTCGTAGAGCGGGCGCAGGTCCTCGGGGATCTGCGGCTCGAGCCGCGACAGCAGGTTGAAGCGCGACCGCTCGGACAGCCGCCGGATGATGCCGCTCACAATCGCGCGGCGCAGTTTCTCGGAGGCCGACAGGTCGGTCGCGGCACGGATCGCCTCAAGCTCGTGCGAGGGTGTGCGGGATTCGCTCTCGACCAGACCGGCGAGGATTTCTTCCTTGTTGCGAAAATAGTGATAGACCGCCGACCGCCCCAGCCCGAGCGCCTGTGCGATGTCGTTCATGCTGGTTTGATCGAAGCCCTTGCTCTCGAACAATTCGGCGGCGATGCCGATCAACTGGTCGCGGACAAGCTCCTTGCGCGGGTTGGAGCCGTTCTTGGGCGCGGGCGTGCGTGGCCGTGCAGTGCCGGCGCTGCGCTTGCCACCAAGCTTGCTGTCCATGCTCACCCCCCTTTTTCATCGGACCGCCGGGCCTTGTCGCCGGTCCTTACGTCAAACCCTCTACCAAACCGGGCGGAATGGCCGCAATAGCTGGTTCGCGAACGGGTCCGTCAGGAAACGGCGTGCGGAACGCCGCGCCCTTGGTCGATGGTGCGGCCGGATGGCGCGACCGGGCATCCCCCGTTCGGACGATGCCCGACGCGGCGCACGGGTGCGAAGACGGCGGCGTCGCAAGCGGTTAGACTGCGCGGCACCGGATGACCGAAGCTGACGAGCGGATTCTGCACATGAGCCTGACCCTGACCCCGGACCAGCGGATGATCCGCGACGAAGGCGCGCGTTTTCTGGCCGAGCGTGCGTCGTCGGAAAAGCTGCGCGCGCTGATCGAGGGCGGCGCACGCTGGGATGAGGCGTTGTGGACCAGCATCGCGACCGAGCTGGGCTGGTGCGCCATTGCGATTCCCGAGGACGATGGCGGGCTTGGGCTGGGGGCGACCGAGGTGGTCGTGCTGATGGAGCTTGCAGGCGCGCGGCTGGCGGCGGTGCCGCTGTGGTCGACGCTCTGCCTTGCAACGCCGCTGTTGCTGGAGGCGGCAGGGGGCGAGGCGCGGGCGCGGCTTCTTGGCCGGATCGCGGCGGGCGAGATCGCCGTGTCGGTGGCGCTGGGCGATCCCGGTGCGGCGGACGGCGGGGCTCCGGCGGTTTCGGCGCGTGCCGAAGGCGACGGATTTATCCTTGATGGCAGCCTGGCGCGGGTGATCGACGCCGAGGCGGCGGAGGTGATCCTTGTGCCCGCGACGATGGCGGACGGCACGACCGGGCTCTTCGCGCTCGAGCGCGACACGGGGCAGGAAATCACGCCGCTCAAGACGCTGGACGCGACGCGCCCGGTTGCGCGGCTTTCCCTGTCGGGTGTCGTGGTGCCCGGCGCTGCGCGGGTCGACAACGGCGGGCTGTCGGCGGCGGCACTGGCCCGCGCGCTCGATTTTGCTTGCCTCGGGCTGGCCGCCGAACAGATCGGCGCGGCGCGCGCGGTGATGGACCTGACGCTGGCCTATATTGCCGAGCGGGTGCAGTTCGGGCGCACCATCGCGTCGTTTCAGGCAATCAAGCACCGCTGTGCAAAGCTCGAGGTCGACATGGCCGAGGCGCGCGCGCTGGCCTATGGCATCGCTGCGGATTTCGCCGCCGCAAGCCCCGAGGACATCGCCGGGCTTCGGGTGCTGGCAGGCGACCTTGCGAAACGCGCCGCGCGCGAGGCGATCCAGATGCATGGCGGCGTGGCGATCACCTGGGAGTATGATCCGCATTTCTATTTCAAGCGCGCGCAGGCCACGGCCGCGCTGCTGGGCGCGCGCGACACGCATCTGGAACGCATCGCGACAAGGCTTCTGGGCGAAGGGGAGACGGCATGACCGACGCTTTGCGCAAGGAAGTCCGCGACTGGATGGCCAAGCACCTGACCGGGCGGTTTGCGCCCTTGTGGATGCGTGCGGGCGCGGGCGAAGGCGACGTGATGCCCGAGCTGCGCAAGGAGTGGGAGCGCGAACTGGCCGCCGGACGCTGGACCTGCCTGGGCTGGCCCGAGGAACATGGCGGACGCGCATTGTCGGTGGCCGAACAGGTGGTGTTTCAGGAGGAATATTCCCGCGCCGGCGGGCCGGGGCGGATGGGCCATATCGGCGAGGGCCTGATCGGGCCGACCATCCTGGCCTTCGGCACCGACGAGCAAAAGGCGCGCCTGCTGCCGCCGATCCGGGCGGGCAAGGCGTTCTGGGCGCAGGGCTATTCCGAGCCTTCCGCCGGGTCCGATCTTGGCAATATCCGCACCCGCGCGCGGCTGGACGAGGCCACCGGCGACTGGCTGGTGACGGGGCAGAAGATCTGGACCTCGATGGCGCATGTCTCGGACTGGATCTTCGTGGTGGCGCGCAGCGAGCCGGACTCGGTCGGGCGCAACGGCCTGATTTTCCTGATGATGAAGCTGGATCAGCCCGGTATCGAGATCCAGCCGATCCGCCAGATCGGCGGCGGCGCCGAGTTCAACTCGGTGTTCTTCGACGGCGCGCGGGCCGAGGCGCGCGACGTGCTGGGCGCACCCGGCGAGGGCTGGAAGATCGCGATGGCGCTGCTTGGGTTCGAGCGCGGCATCTCGACGCTTGGCCAGCAGATGTCGTTCGCGCAGGAGCTTGACCTGATCATCGAGATCGCGCGCGAGAACGGCGCTGCCAAGCGCGCCGCCATACGCCAACGTATTGCCTACGCCTGGACCGGGCTGCGCGCGATGCGCTCGCTCGCGCTTCGGGTGTTGTCCGAAGACCCCGACGCCGAGGCGGAACTCATGCGCGAGCGGTTGGCCTACAAATACCAGTGGGCGACCTGGCACCGCGATCTGGGCGCGCTGGCGATGGACGTGATCGGGCTGGACGGCGCACCCGTCGAAGGCGATCCGCGCCGCGAGCGGCTGGAGCAGATGTTCCTGTTCACGCCTGCCGACACGATCTATGGCGGCACCAACGAGATCCAGCTCAACATCCTCGCCGAAGTAGGGCTGGGGATGCCGCGAGAGCCGCGCGGAACGCTGACGTGAGCGGGATTGCCGAACCGGATGCCGCCACATTGGCCAGCGAGGCGGCGCTGCGCGCGCTGGTCACCGCCTATTCGCGCGCGGTGGACCGGCGCGATTTCGCGCTGATGCGTAGCCTCTACGACGACGATGCCTTCGAGCGCCACGGGCAGGCCTTCGAGGGCGGCCCGGATGCCTATATCGACTTTCTGCACAAGGCGACCGCAGCCTATGAGGCGACGGTGCACTACGTCGTGCAGACGAGTTTCGTGATCGACGGCGACCATGCCGAGGGCGAGGTGCACAAGATCAACTACCACCGCACCCCCGACCCCGATGCCGAGGAAATCGTGACCGGCAGTCGCAGCCATGACCACTACATCAGGCGCGGCGGGCGCTGGCGGTTTCTGTCGCGCGCGGTCACGCTCGACTGGGCGCGGCGCCAGCCGGTCGATGCCGCCGCCTATGACGACCCTGCAGCTCAAAGCCCGCATGGCCGGGCCGGGGCCGATGATCCATCCTATCTGCTTCTCGGCGCCTTCGCGCGTCACGAAGCCAGCGACAAACGGGAGAACGAGCGATGAGCCAACAATTCTGGAGCCGCGTCGAGGACGGTATCGCCGAACTGGTGATCGAAAGCCCGCCGGTCAATGCGCTGGACAGCAAGGGCTGGTTCGGGCTGGCGGATGAGATCGACCGGCTGCAGGCCGACGACGCGGTGCGTGTGCTGGTGATCCGGGCCGAGGGGCGCGGCTTCTGTGCCGGGGTCGACATCAAGGAATTGCAGAAATATCCGGGCCGGATCACCGATGTGAACGCCGGCAACTGGGAGACGTTTCGCGCCGTGCATCGCGGGTTGAAGCCGGTGATCGCCGCGCCGCATGGCTATGTGCTGGGCGGTGGCATCGGCATCTGCGGCTCGGCCGACATCATCCTGGCCTCGCCCGACGTGACCTTCGGCGTGCCCGAGGTGGATCGCGGAGCCCTTGGGGCGGGCGCGCATCTGCAACGGATGTTTCCGGTCCAGAAAGTGCGCTGGATGTATTTCACCGGCGAGCCGATCGACGCCGCCGAAGCGTATCGGCTGGGCGCCATTCAGGAGATCGTGCCGCGCGAGGGTCTGCGCGACGCCGCGATGGCGCTGGCGGCCAAGATCGCGGCCAAGAGCACGACGATGATCAAGCTGGCCAAGGAATCGCTCAACGGCGTCGAGGACGGCGATCTGGAAGCGAAATACCGCTGGGAACAGGGCTTTACCGCGCAGGCCTATCTGACGGCGGAAAGCCAGGAGAGCCGCGATGCCTTCGTCGCCAAGCGCGATGCGGATTTCAGCAGCAAGGACGGAAAGGGCGCGTAATGGGGTTGGTTTTTTCTTCGGTGGATCAGGCGGTTGCCGCAACAGGGTCCGATCTGGGTGCGTCCGAGTGGCTGACAATCGACCAGGCGCGTATCGACGCCTTTGCCGATGCGACGGGCGATCATCAGTGGATTCATGTCGATCCCGCCCGCGCCAAGGACGGCCCCTTCGGGCGCACCGTGGCGCATGGCTACCTCACGTTCTCGCTGATCAACATGTTCCTGCCCGACCTGATCCGCGCCGAGGGCGCGACGATGGGGTTGAACTACGGCGCCGACCGGCTGCGCTTTCCCGCCGCCGTGCCGGTGGGGTCGCGCATCCGGTTTGCCGGCACGCTGGCCGAGGCAAAGGTGACCAGCGACGGCGGCGTGCAGATCACCACGCGGGTAACGGTCGAGCTTGAAGGGTCCGAACGGCCCGCCTGCGTCGCGGATATCCTGTCGCGCTATTATTTCTGAGCGGCGCGCAAGGCCCCGATCACCCGGTCGGCCATGTGGGCGCAGCGCGCGCCGTCGAACGGAAAGACGCCGGAGAACTCGCTGGCGAGGTGCTGGCGCACCTCGTCGCGCAACCGGCGGCGGGCGCGCAACAGGCGGGTCTTGACGGTGATCGGGTTGATGCCCAGCAGGTCGGCAACCTCGCGCGTCGACATCTCCTCGACCTCGCGCAGCACATAGGTCAGCCGGTAAGGCTCGGGCAGCGCGTCGATGGCGCGTTCCAGAAAGATGCGGACCTCGGTGCGGCCAAGCTCGGATTCCGGTGTGGTCGGCGGCGGTGTCATCGGGTTGGCAGGGCCTTCTTCAAGGGCGTCGGTGGCGTCTTTTCGGTACTCGGCAAGATCGACGATCCGCGCGCCTCGTCGCAATCGCCCGAAGGCCTCGTTCATCGCGATCCGTGTCACCCAGGTGGCGAACCCGGCCTCGCCGCGAAAGCTGTCGAGCTTGGTGAAGGCCGCGACGTAAGCCGCCTGCACCACGTCCTCGGCCTCGGCGTCGTCATGCAGGATGCCGCGCGCGACGCGAAACAACTGCCTGTTGCAGCGCCGGACCAGTTCGCGGATCGCGGCCTCGTTCTTTTGCCGCGCGAGCAGGACCAGTTCGGCCTCGGAGCGGTCCTCCGGGGGTTTGGGTGTGGCAAGCGGTGTCGGGACCATGTCAACGCTCCTCAACGTGCAGCGGGCCGTGGGCAAGGATGTCGGCGACCGGGGCGAAACCCGCCAGCGTCTCGGGATCGAGATCGCCGTCGGGGTAGTCGGTGAGCCCGGTCTGACCGGCTTCGGCCACGACGATCCGCCCGACCATGCCCGCCAGTTCATGCGGGATGCAGTAGTAATCATAGACCCCCGGCACGTCGAACGTCACCTCAAAGCTTTCACCCGGCAGCAGATAGTCGCTGTCGAATGCCCTGGCCCCCTCGGGGATGCGCCGGGGATGGTCGTCGTTTTGCGGCGCATAGGCGGTGGCGGTGTGCGAATTGCCCTTGTCGCGGTTGGTCCAGCGCACCGTGTCGCCGGGCCGGATCAGCACACCGTAGGGATCGAACCAGACGCGCGAGCCATCGAGCCGCCCGGCCATGACGATCTCGACCACCGATCCGGCAAATGCCAGCCGGGGCGAGAGGGAGAGCGCGGCGGCAAAGCCGCCGCCCCCCCACAGAAATGCACGGCGGCGCATGTCATTCGGCCACGCTGGCTTCGTCGGCCACGGGCACATGCCAGAGCACGACATGCTGGTGCGGCTCTGCGACGCCCGGATGGCCGGCGTTGTAGTAGATGTCGACGTGATCGACATTGCCGCCCGGCGCGATCAGGTTGTCAAAGCTGGTGTCGGCGTTCATCGCCGAGATCGGGATCATGTAGATCGTGCTGACCAGCCGCCCGTCATGGTCATAGGCGACAAACGGCCCGGCGGGCAGCGTTGCGGGATCGACGAACAACTGGCCGATGCCGGGCAGGAAATCGGGCAGCGCCACCAGCTCCGACACCTTCTGATAGGGCGCCTCGGGCGGGTTGGTGGCGACGGCGGCGTCCTGGGCAACGACCGGGCTGGCGGCGAGCGCACAGGCGGCAACGGCGGTGGCAAACAAACGGGACATCTCATGCTCCTTTTCGCATTCAGCGGCACGCCGCGTTCCGGCGTGTCTGAAGCATTGGATGCAGGAGCGCCCGAAAGGTTCCCGTGCGGTCGCGAAAGCGTGAAGTCCGGCCTGTGCCTTAGCTGAAGATCTCGAACAAACCGGCCGCGCCCATGCCGCCGCCGATGCACATCGTCACGACGCCCCATTTCGCGCCGCGCCGACGCCCCTCGATCAGGATGTGGCCCGCGGTGCGCGCGCCGGTCATGCCGAAGGGATGGCCGACCGCGATGGCGCCGCCGTTGACGTTGAGCTTATCGGGGTCGATGCCGATCTTGTCGCGGCAATAGATCGCCTGACTGGCAAAGGCCTCGTTGAGTTCCCACAGGTCGATATCATCGACCGACAGCCCCTGCGCGGCCAGAAGTTTCGGCACCGCGAAGACCGGGCCGATGCCCATCTCCTCGGGCGCGCACCCGGCCACCGCCATGCCCCGGAACGCGCCCAGCGGGTTGAGGCCAAGCTCAGCCGCGCGGCCTGCCTCCATCACCACCAGAGCGGCGGCGCCGTCCGACAGTTGCGACGAGTTTCCCGCGGTGATGTATTCGCCGGTTTTCACAACGGTTCCGCCCGCGTAGACCGGCTTGAGCGAGGCAAGACCCTCCAGCGTCGTGCCGGCGCGAAAGCCCTCGTCGCGGTCGAGCGTCACGTCCTGATACGACACCTCGCCGGTCTCGCGGTCCTTCACGGTCTTGCGGCTGGGCATCGGCACGATCTCGTCGGCGAAGCGCCCGGCCTCATGCGCGGCGGCGGTGCGGTTCTGGCTGATCACCGAAAATTCGTCCTGCGCCTCGCGGCTGACGCCGTATTTCGCCGCGACGATCTCGGCGGTCTCGATCATCGGCATATACATGTGCGGGCTATGCGCCAGCACCGCTTCGGACTGGTTGCGCCAGGTGTTCTTGTGCTTGTTCTGGGTCAGGCTGATCGATTCGACCCCGCCCGCAACGACCACCTGCATGCCGTCGAACATGATCTGGCGGCTGGCAATCGCCGTCGCCATCAGGCCCGAGGCGCACATCCGGTCAACCGTCATTCCCGGCACCGTCTCGGGCAACCCGGCGGCGATCGCGGTCAGGCGGCCGATGTTGTAGCCTTGGGTGCCCTGCTGGGCCGAGCATCCCATGATGACGTCGTCAACCTCGGCCCCGTCGATACCGGCGCGCTTGACCGCCTGGGCAGCCGCATGGCCCGACAGCGCGGGCGCTTCGGTGTCGTTGAACGCGCCGCGAAAGGCCTTGGCGATGGGGGTGCGGGCGACCGAGACGATGACTGCTTCACGCAAGGGAATACTCCTTAAATCCGTTCTGTTCTGGGTAGGGCCGGCACCCGTGCGGGGCATCGTCTGAAAAGACTAAGACCGGGCGCGCAGGGTCAGAGGTGATAGCCGCCGTCGACGTTGATGACCTCGCCGGTGACGAAACCGGCCCGGCGCGAGGCGAGGAAGGCGACCGCCTCGGCAACGTCGAGCGGCTTGCCGGTCGTGCGCAGCGGCGTGTTGGCGATGGCCTTGTCCATATAGGTCGCGTCGATCTGGCCCTGCGCGGTCAGTTCGGTGTGGCTTCCCGCCTCGATGATGCCCAGCGCGACCCCGTTGGCGCGGATGCCGAAGCGGCCTTCCTCCTTGGCCAGGCTGCGCAGGATGGCGAGCACCCCGGCCTTGGGCACGATCGACAAGCCGTCGGCGGGGGCATAGCGAAACTGCGCCGAGCTCAGCACCGCCACCACCGCGCCCCGGCTTTGGCGCAGATGCGGGATGGCGTGGTGGATGAGGTGGAAGAACCCGAGCGTGTCTTTCAGCAGGTGCTCGCGCATCTGATCTGGCGTGGTGCGGCTGAGGTGGATCTGCGGCACCAGCGGCCCGGCGGCATAAACGAGGGTATGAAGCGGCCCCTGCCCGTCACCGGTCAGCGCCGCGATCAGCGCGCCGACCGCCTCGGCATCGCCCGCATCGAGCGGGTGGATGCTGGCCGCCCGACCCTCGGCGCGCACCGCCTCGGCAGCGGCTTCGGCGCGGGCTTCGTTGCGGTGATAGGTCAGCGCGACATCGCAGCCGTCACGCGCCAGCACGCGGCAGATCTCGGCCCCGACGCCGCCGCTGCCACCGACGACAAGCGCGCGGCCTTCGGGGAACAGCGGCGTTGTCATCCTCAGGCCGCCGCGCGGATGCCGGGCGGGTTGCCTTTGAGGACCTTGGCGCGGATGTCATGCGGGTCGAGCCTGCGGATGATCGCAAGCTGTTCCTCGGTCGGCGCGGCCGTCTCGCCCATGCCCGGTGCCTTGAGCAGCGGAAATCCGGTGGCCGCCTGAACCTCGTCGAAGGTCACGCCGGGATGCAGCGACAGCACCTGTGCCGCGTGATCCGGGCCGCCGAAGTCGAACACGCAAAGGTCGGTGACGACCCGGCCGATCCGGACCCGGTTCATGTCCGCGCCCTCGGGCCAGTTCTTGGGGTTGTAGCCGGCGCTTGCCACCACATCGACCTCGCTCTCGACGAAGGTGCGGGTCGAGTGGTTGGGGATGAACATCGAGTTCTTGTGCGAAATCGAGTTGCCGGGAAAGCCGCGCACGCCCAGCATCTGCACCTTGGGCTTGGAGAAATCCGGGCCGAGCGCCGAAATGTTGGCCTGTGCCCAGCGGTCCATCTGAACCGGCGTCACCATGGCGTGCCGCCGCCCCGACCAGACCACGTCGAACACGCGCCGGAACGGCATCCAGCCGGTGAACTCGGGCTTGTAGTCGCCGCGCGGGCCGACCGGCACCGGGTCTTCGACCAGCATGCACTCGCCATCGGTCATGGCCAGTTCCGGCGCAAACGTCAGCTTGGCCAGCCCCGCGGCCACCCGCGGGACCGGGCCGATGCCGGTGACAAGAAGCTCGCCGTCGCCGCGAAATGCCTCGGCGGCGGCAACGATGAGGAGTTCTGCGAGGGTGAAGGTATCTGCCTGGGTCATGGTCGGTCCGATCAGAACACGGGAAGGGGAAGGGCACGGATCGCGGCTTCGCCGCCGACCGCGTCGAGATAGGCGGCTTCGCCACCGGCGACGAAACGCTCGTAATAGGTCTGCCAGCCGTTTTCCTCGGTGGCCGAGGCGGCGTAGGTCTTGAGATGCCCGAGATCCCAGCCATAGCCGTAATGCGCGGCGGTCGGATGCGCGCCGAACGGTGCCTTGACCACGCCCGAGATGAAGGTGCGTTCAACCGCGTTGTCCTTGAGGTCTTCGGGGTCCTGCGAGGCGATGCTGTCCACCAGTTCCTCGGTGGTGACATAGGTCTTGGTGGCCGCGCGCGCCATTAGCCCGTCGAAATAGGGGTCGGGGCCGAAAGCCAGCGTGTTGCCCAGCCGGTCGGCCCGGCTGACATGCAGAAGTGCCGCGTCGAGCTTCAACGCCGGCATCGCCACCAGCACTTCGCCGTCGGCGTAAGGCGACTTGATGGTGCGCAGTTCCGGGTTGTTCTTCATCACATCGGTGCCCAGCCCGATCGGCGTGGGCAGGAACGGCACGTTGTGCCCGGCGGCCTCAAGCCCCAGCACCACCATGCCCTCGCCGAGCTCCATCACCTCGATCGAGCCTTCCTGACGCGCCTTGCGGAAATGCGGCTCGATCGGGATCACGTCGAGCGACACGAAACCGTAGATCAGCTTGCGCACCTTGCCGGCGGCGCAGAGCATCCCCATTTCCGGGCCGCCGAAGCCAACAAGCGTGAGGTCCTTCAGGGGCGAGCGCAGGATTTCGCGGACAAGCGCCATCGGCTTGCGGCGCGGACCCCAGCCGCCCATTCCGATCGTCATTCCGTCGCGAAGCTCGGCGACGGCGCTTTCGAGGGTCATTTCCTTGTTCATCGGCATGTTCCGTTCCCGTTCGTGGCGCGCGCACATCGTCGGACGATCCGCCCGGCGCGACTGGTCGGATCGTTTCTCTCGGGTTTCACGATGTCGCACATGCTGCAAATGGACTATGGGGGTTGAAGTCTTTGAAAAACGGGTCGTCTGTTTTGACGATGCCGCCCGGACCCGGCGATGCTAGCCCGGCCCGGATCGCGGCTGGACCAGTGCCACCGCCCGAGATGCAGCCCGCAAAGGAACCGACATGGCTTTCACTCCCCCGCCACCCTACCCCGCCTCGCATGGCCTTCTGAACGGCAAGACGGTGCTTGTCACCGCCTCTGCCGGAACCGGGCTGGGCTATGCCACCGCCAAACGCTGCGCCGAGGAAGGCGCGACCGTGATGCTGTCGGACATGCATGAAAAGCGCCTGACGCAATATGCCGACAAGCTCGAGGCCGAGATTGGCCGCAAGGTGCACCGCCAGCCGTGCAACGTGACCGAGGAGGCCGACGTGCAGGCGCTGATCGGTGCGGCGGTCGAGGGCATGGGGCGGCTCGATGTGCTGGTCAACAACGCGGGCCTTGGCGGCACGGTCGATCTGGTCGACATGCGGGACGAGCAGTGGCTCAACATCATGAACGTGAACATCAACGGCACCTTCCGCATGATGCGCGCGGCGCTGCCGGTGATGATGGCGCAAGGCTCGGGCAACATCGTGAACCTGTCGAGCGTCGTGGCCTGGCGCGCCTCGCCGGGGCAGAGCGCCTATGCCACCTCCAAGGCGGGCGTGCTGGCGATGACGCGGGCGGCGGCGATGGAAGTGGCCAAACAGGGCGTGCGGATCAACGCCGTGGTGCCCTCGATCGCGATGCACCCGAACCTCGCCAAGGTGACGACGCCGGAGTTCCTTGAGCAGGTGATCGACCAGTACGAGGCCTTCGGCCGCGCCGCCGAGCCCTGGGAGATCGGCAACGTCGTGGTGTTCCTCGCCTCCGAGTATTCCAGCTACATGACCGGCGAAGCGGTGTCGGTCAGCTGCCGGCATCCGTGACTGTGCTGGCTCCGTCCCGCCGGGGCGGAGCCTTCAACCCTCGCCCACCAGCGCCGATACCGCGTCGATCCGGGCAAAGGCCTCGTCCATGATGCGGGCGATCAGCGCCTCGACGCTCTCCAGCTCGCCGATCATCGCGGCGGCCTGACCGCTGGGCAGCAGCCCGTGGTCGGGGTCGCCCTGGCCGATGCCGCGATGCACCATTTCCAGAAGGTTCGGTGCCAGCACCGTCTGGGCGAAACTTTTCGGATCGGACGAGAACGCCTTGAGGCCAAGCCGGGCCATGCCGGTCAGGCCGAGGTTGTTCTCGCGCCCCCATTTCACCGCGTGTTTCATCGCCATCGTGAACCGCGCCGCGCGGCCCATGTTCTCGATCCGGCGCAGCTCGTCATTCTCGATGAAGCGCTGCGACAGCCCGTCGACGGCGGTGGAAATCTTGATCACCGACGGGTCGCGGGTCTCGAGGTAGCGGTTGAGCGCGTTGCGGTGCACCGGGCTTTCCTCGGTCAGCAGAAACCGCGTGCCCATGGCGATGCCCGCCGCACCATAGGACAACGCCGCCGCCAGCCCGCGCCCGTCGAACATGCCGCCCGCCGCCACCACCGGCACATCCACGGCGTCGATGGTTTGCGGCAGCAGGATCGAGGTCGGCACCGTTCCGGTATGCCCGCCGCCCTCGCCGCCCTGAATGGTGATGATGTCGGCGCCAAGCTCGACCGCCTTGACGGCGTGCTTGACCGCCCCCACCGTCGGCATGCAGATCACCCCCGCATTCTTCAGCCGTCCGATGGTGGCCGCATCCGGCCCACGGCCATAGCTGACGGCGCGCACCTTGTGCTTGATCACCGCCGCGATCACCTCTTCGGCGTTGGGCTGGAACATGTGGAAGTTCACCCCGAACGGCCGGTCGGTCAGGTCCTTGATGGCAAGGATCTGGTTCTCGACATCGCCCGGCTCGGCGGTCGCCCCGGCGAAAAAGCCGATGCCGCCCGCGTTGCAGGTCGCCGCCGTCAGCCGCGCGTCCGAGACCCAGCCCATCGCGGTCTGCACCACCGGATAGCGGCAGCCGAGTTTCTCGCACAGGGCGGTGTGCAGGGTTCTGGTCATCACGGGGATCTCCGGTTGGGGCTTTCGGGATGGCATAGGGTGCGGCCGGCATGCAAGCATCGTCCGAACCGATTAGGGCGGGGCGGGATCGTTTGAACGGACGATGCGCGCGGCGCGCGGCGCCCTATCTAGGACGAAACACAGGAGCTGACATGACCGATATTGATAGACTCGTCGCCATCGAGGAAATCCGCAACCTCGTGGCGCGCCGCCTGCGCGCGATGGATGAAAAACGCTGGGCCGACTATGAGGCGATGCATGCCGAGGATCATGTGTCCGACACCTATGGCGGCGAACCCGCCGTGGGCGCAAAGGCCAACACCGCCCGTCTGGCCGAGGTGCTGGGGCACATCGCCTCGGTGCACCACGCCCATACGCCGGAACTGACCATCACCGGGCCGGATACTGCCGAAGGCGTCTGGGCGATGGAGGACATGCTGTTCTGGACGCAAGGCGACACCGAGCACTGGCTGCATGGCTTTGGCCACTACCACGAACGCTACCGCAAGGGGCCGGACGGCTGGCAGTTCGTCTATCGCCGGCTCACGCGGCTGCGGGTGAACACCTCGGAAGGGGCGAACCTTGGCGATCTGAACGCGCGCAAGCCGGAGGCGGCGCAATGAGTGTCGAGACCGCCGAGTCCCGGCTCGCGCCGCTGTTTGAGCCGGTGACGCTGGGCGCGCTCAGGCTTCGCAACAGCATCGTGATGTCGGCCATGACCCGCTCGCGCGCCGGGTCGGGCGACGTGCCGCTGGCCATCCATGCCGACTACTACAGCCAGCGCGCCGGCGCAGGGCTGGTCGTGACCGAGGGGGTGCAGCCCTCGCCCGACGGCAAGGGCTATTGCCGCACGCCGGGGATCTATTCCGACGCGCAGATCGCCGGCTGGCGCGATGTGGCCGACGCGGTGCACGCCAGGGGCGGGCTGATCGTGATGCAACTGATGCATTGCGGCCGGGTGGCGTCGCGGCTGAACAAGGACGACGGCTCGGACGTGGTGGCACCCTCGGCGATCCGGGGGGATGCGAAGATCTTCACCGATGTCGACGGGCTGGTCGATCTGGAAATGCCGCGCGCGCTGAGCACCGATGAGGTGGTCGGGGTGATCGGCGAATACCGGCAGGCGGCGCTGAATGCGCGCGCGGCCGGGATGGACGGGGTCGAGCTGCATGCCTCATCCGGCTATCTGCCGATGCAGTTTCTGTCGTCCAACACCAACCAGCGCACCGACCGCTATGGCGGCAGCGTCGAGAACCGGGTGCGCTTTGTCATCGAGGTGCTCGAAGCGATGGGCGAGGCGATCGGCTTTGACCGGGTCGGGCTGCGGGTCTGTCCGGGGTTCGAATATAACGATATCCACGACGAAAACCCCGGTGAAACCTATGGGGTATTGTTGGAAGAGTCCTCAAAGCTCGGGCTGGCCTATCTGCATCTCGTGCGCCGCAGCTTTCCCAAGATCGACAACTTCGCGCATGCGAAACAGCATTGGCGCGGCAACCTGATCCTGAACAACGATCTGACTGGCGAGACGGCGGCGGCGGCGCTTGCGGCTGGTGAGGCCCAGGCGGTGTCGTTCGGGCGGTTCTTCATCGCCAACCCCGACCTGGTCGAGCGGCTGCGGCAAGGCGTGGCGCTGGCCGAGCATGATCCCAGCCTGACCTATACCCCCGGCCCCGAAGGCTTCACCGACTATCCCACCGCGACCTGACGCGGTGGGCGAGGCGGCGCAACGAACAGGGCGCGCCTATGCGCCCTGCCCCTTGAAATGGCGCGCGATCAACTCGGCGGCGAAGGCGGCGTCCGCCGGGTCGGTCCGCATCACCTTGCCCCATTCGCGGGTGGTCTCGCTGCCGATCTTGGTGGTCGCGTCGATCCCCATCTTGCCCGCCAGACCGGGCAGGGGCGAGGCGAAATCGAGATAATCCATCGGCGTGTTCTCCAGGATCGTCACGTCGCGCGCCGGGTCCATCCGCGTCGCCAGCGCCCAGGCGATGTCGTCCCAGTTCGACGGGTCGATATCGTCATCCACCACCACGATGATCTTGGTATAGCTGAACTGCGTCAGCATCCCCCAAAGCGCCATCATCACCCGCTGCGCCTGGCCCGGATAGCGCTTGTCGATGCTGACCACCGCCATGCGATAGGAACAGGCGGCGGGCGGCAGCCAGACCGCGCGGATCTCGGGGATCTGCGCGATGATCGTCGGCGCGGCGAGGCGGTTGAAGACCTCGCCGATGATCGCAGGCTCGTCCGGCGGGCGTCCGGTATAGGTCGAGAGGTAGATGGGTTCGCGCCGGTGGGTGATGGCGGTGATCTCCACCACCGGGAACGGCTCGGCGCGGTTGTAGTAGCCGGTGTGGTCGCCGAACGGACCTTCGGGCGCGGTCTCGGTCGGGGAAACCCAACCTTCAAGGATCATCTCGGCCTGGGCGGGCACCATCAGGGGCACGGTTTTCGCCGGGATGAGGCGCGGGCGGGTGTCGTTCAGCGCCCCGGCGAAGGTCAGTTCCGACACGCTTTCCGGCAAGGGCAGCGCGGAGGACAGCAGCGTCGCGGGATCGGCGCCGAGCACGATTGCCACCGGTGTACGCTCGCCGCGCGCCGCCCAGCTTCGGTGATGCGTCGCACCGCCACGATGCGGCAGCCAGCGCATGATCACCCGGTCGCGCCCGATGACCTGCACCCGGTAGACACCGGCGTTGTAGCGCCCGACGTTCTCGGCCTCGGTGCCATGCGGGCGGGTCAGGACCACCGGCCAGGTGATCAGCGGCCCGCCGTCGCCCGGCCAATGCGTCTGGATCGGCAGCGCGCCAAGATCGACCTTGCCGCCCTCCAGAACGACCTCCTGCACCGGGCCGGAGCGGGCGATCTTGGGCCGGGTCGCCAGCGCCGCCTTCAGCATCGGCCAGCGCGACAACGCGTCGCGCATCCCGTCGGGCGGTGTCGGTGTTCGCAGTGCCGCCAGAAACGCGCCGAGATCGTCCAGCCCGTCAAGCGTGACGCCAAGCCCCGCCGCGACCCGCTCGGGTGTGCCGAACAGGTTGACCACAACGGGTATCTTCGAGGTGCTGCCATCGGCCAGAACCGGCGCATCAAAGCGCAGAACCGGCCCGCCAGCCTCGAGCACGGCGCGGTGAACGGCGGCCATCTGGTGGCGCACCGACACCGGATCGGGCAGCGGCTTGAGCTGGCCCGCGTCGGCGCACCAGTCAAGAAACCCGCGCAAGCTGTGAAACGGCGGAAGATTGCGCACCCTGTCGCTCCCCATTCATGTCTCCGAGCGCCTAACAGCAAAAAAGTGCCGGCGACTTGACAGAGGTCAAATCCCCCGCCGCCGCAACCTCATATCAGGGACACACGGATCGTTTTCACGAGCGACCGGAAAGGATCTGCCTTGTCCCAATCAACCCGCACAATCCCGAACTTCCCGCCGCTATTCGCCGCGCCGTTTCGCGCCCTGCCGCTCGCGCCGCTTTCGGTGGCGCTGACCGCCTATTCGCGCAACGTCGCCAAGCATCACCCGGCCCTGTTCCGGCGGCTGGGGGAACATGCGTTCAAGCGCTACGTGCTCGACCCGACCGACCTGCCCTTCGCGATCCTGCTCGAGCCGAACGGCGGCGCGCCCAAGGTGCATCTGACACGCCGGGCGGTGACGGGCGACGCACGGATCGCAGGCTCGCTGGCCGCGCTTCTGGGCATGGTCCATGGCGCCTATGACGGCGACGCGCTGTTTTTCTCGCGCGACCTGATGATCGAGGGCGACACCGGGGCCGCGCTGGCCTTGCGCAATGCCATCGACGACGCCGAGCTTGACCTGTCGCAGGAGGCCGCGCGGCTGTCCGGACCCTTCACGCGGCCCCTGAAACAGCTGTTCGAGTTGGCCGAACGCAGAACCGGCGTATGCCTGACAAGACCTGAGGAGACTGCAGCGTGGTAATGGAAATCGTGTGCCCGGCTGGCACACCGGCGGCCCTTCGGGCTGCGGTGAAGGCCGGGGCCCATACAATCTATTGTGGTTTCGCCGATGAAACCAACGCCCGGAACTTTCCCGGCCTGAATTTCGACCGCGACGAGATGCGCGAGGGCGTGGCCTTTGCCCATTCGCATGGCTCGAAGGTGCTGGTCGCGATCAACACCTTCCCGCGAGCGGGCGACGAGGCGATCTGGCACCGCGCCGTGGCGGACGCCGAGGCCGCCGGTGCGGATGCGGTGATCCTGGCCGATGTCGGGCTGCTGGATTATGCCGCGCGCAACCATCCGGGCCTGCGCCGTCACCTGTCGGTTCAGGCCGCCGCCGCCAACCCGGACGTGATCAATTTCTATGCCGAGACTTTCGGGGTGAAACGCGTGGTCCTGCCGCGCGTCCTCTCGGTGCCCGAGATTGCCGCGATCAACGCCGAGGTCGAGGTGGAAACCGAGGTCTTCGTGTTCGGCGGCCTCTGCGTGATGGCCGAGGGACGCTGCTCGCTGTCGTCCTATGCCACCGGCAAGTCGCCCAACATGAACGGCGTCTGCTCGCCCGCGAGCCATGTCGAGTATCACGACGAGGGCGGCGTGCTCGACGCCAAGCTGGGCGGCTACACCATCCACCGCGTCGCCAAGGACGAACCCGCCCCCTACCCGACGCTGTGCAAGGGCTGTTTCAGTGCGGGCGACAAGACCGGGCATCTGTTCGAGGACCCGGTCAGCCTCAATGCCGAGCACCTGATCCCGCAATTGAAAAAGGCCGGTGTCACCGCGCTGAAGATCGAGGGGCGGCAACGCTCGCGCTCTTATGTCGCGCAGGTGGTGGGCAACTTCCGCGCCGCCGTCGATGCGCTCGAAGCCGGCAGGCCGATGCCCGAGGGGATGCTGACGCGGCTGTCCGAGGGGCAGGCGACGACCGCCGGTGCCTATATGAAAGTCTGGAGGTAGCGCCATGGACCTGACCGTAGGACCGAACCAGTATTTCTGGGCCTCCGACACTTGGGCGGGGCTGTACGACGACCTCGCCACAGCCCCCGTCAACCGGGTGGTGCTGGGTGAGCTGGTCTGCTCCAAGCGCCTGCCGTTCTTTCAGGACCGGATTCCCGACGCCATCGCCACGCTGGTCGAGGCGGGCAAGGAAGTGGCACTGACCAGCCTTGCGCTGGTCACGCTCAAGCGCGAACGCAAGCAGACCGCTTCGCTGATCGGCATGGAGGTCGAGATCGAGGTCAACGACCTGACCGCGCTGGCACATATCCCCGAGGGCACGGCGTTCTCGGTCGGCCCGCTGGTAAACGTCTATAACGAAACCACGCTGGCCTGGCTGGCCAAACGCGGTGCCACGCGGGTCTGTTTGCCGCCGGAACTGTCGCTGGCATCGATCGAGATTCTCGCGGCGGCGGCGAAGGATCTGGGCGTCGCGATCGAGGTCTGGGGCCATGGCCGCGTTCCGCTGGCGATTTCCGGGCGCTGCTATCACGCGCGCCTGCACGGGCGAACCAAGGACAATTGCCAGTTCGCCTGCGAGGACGATCCGGATGGGCTTGATGTGCGCACGCTCGACGATCAGCCGTTCCTGACGATGAACGGGGTTCAGACATTGTCGGGCAGCTATGCCGCGATGATCCACCAGATCGAGCGGCTGGAGGCGGCGGGGGTTTCCGCGCTGCGGCTTTCACCGCAATCGGCGGACTTCGCCGGACTGTGTCGGCTGTATCGGCAATTGCTGGACGGCGAGATCGACGCCGCCGAGGCCGAGGCCGGCATCATCGGCATCGACCCCGGCCAACGCCTGTCAGACGGCTTTCTTGACGGCGAACGCGGTGCGGACTGGTCCGGCCGCGCGGCGGGGGTCTGACGATGCGGATCGCGCGGGTCGGGTCCGAGGTTCGCGGTGAGACCGACATTCTGTTGACCAGGATCGCCGCGCGCCTGCAGGCCGAGGGCATGGCGCTGGCCGGGATCGTGCGCGATCTGGGCCATGACAGCGCCGCCGCCAACGGCTGCGACATGAAGGTCCGGGTTCTGCCCGACGGGCCGGTGATCCAGATCACGCAAGACCTTGGCCCCGGCTCGGATGCCTGCCGGCTTGATCCTGCCGCGATTGCCGAAGCGGTGGCGCAGGTCGAGGGCGGCGCGCTGGGCGCGGCGCAGGTCTTCATCCTCAACAAGTTCGGCCCCGAGGAAGCCGCCGGGCGCGGTTTCGTGCCGGTGATCGCGCGCACGCTGGAACTTGGGGTCGCGGTGCTGGTCGGTGTCGGCGCCGCCAACAGCGCGGCCTTCGACAGCTTTGCTGGCGGGATGGCCGAGACCCTGCCGCCCGATGCCGACCGGGTCCGGGCGTGGTGCCTTGCGGGGATCGCGGCGAAGGTCTGACGCCCTGCCCGGCCTCAGCCCGCGCCTTTGGGCATCGGCGTCGTGCCTTGCTTGTAGGGCGTCCAGTCGGTGATCTCGGGGTAGAACTGCCGCCGCCAGGCGCGTACACGCGGGTTGAACATCCGCCGCCAGACCGGCGGAACCATCGCAATCGCCGTCATCGGCGGATAGCCGGTCGGCAGCATCGGCACCTCACTTTCGTCATAGACCTGCAACAGCGGATAGCGCCGCATCGGGTGCAGGTGGTGGTCGGCGTGGCGTTGCAGGTTGATCAGAAGGTTGCCCGAAACCCGGTGCGCCGAATCCCATGAATGGTGCGGCTTGACCGGCTCATAGCGGCCATCGCCAAGGTATTTGCGGGTCAGCCCGTAATGCTCGACATAATTGGTCAGCTCAAGCTGCCAGACCGCGACCAGCGCCTGGAACACGAACAGCCCGACCCCGACCCAGCCGCCGATAACGAAGGCCAGCGCCAGAAACGCGGTTTGCAGCGCGAGATACTTCCAGATCGGGTTCGAGCGGTGCCAGGGCGAGCGCCCGCGCCGCGCCAGCATCGCCTTTTCCGCCCGCCAGGCCGAGCCCGGCCCCTGCCACAACACACGCGGAAAGGCGCGCAGGAAACCCTCGTTGTAGCGCGCCGTCACGGTGTCGCGCGGGGTGCCGACCCAGGGGTGATGCACGAGAAGGTGCTCGGTTCGGAAATGTCCGTAAAGCACAAGGGCAAGCAGCAGATCGCCCAGATTTCGCTCATACCAGCTGGGTTTGTGCATCAATTCATGGGCATAGACGATGCCGACCGTGCCGGTGGTCACACCGATGCCGAACATGATCCCGAAGACCTCGAGCGTCGAATATGCGTCGCTGCGCGTCAGCACGTAGAGCGTTCCGTAGATCAGGCAGAACTGGATCGGAAACCAGATCCAGGTCAGCGCGCGGAACCAGAACAATTCAGAATCCGGCGTGTTCGGGTCGGGGTTTCGCAGATCCTTGCCGATCACCAAGTCGAGCAAGGGCATCAGCACCCAGCCGTAGAGCGGGATCAAAAGGATGGTCCAGCCGCCTTCGCTGACCGCCAGCACCACCAGCGGCACGAAGGTCAGCGTCAGCCAGTAGGGCCACGCCTTGAGCCGCCCGGTATCGGCTTTCGTCTGGATCGCGTCGGTCATGTTGCGGCTTTCTCGAGGGGTTTCACGGGAGCGTTGGCGCGGGGCGTCAGGCGCAGGTGGATGCCGTCACGCGAGCGCACGGTCAGATGCGCCACCGGCATCGGCTCGCGCCCCTCGACCAGATCGAAGCGAAAGGCGCGCACGAACATCGACAGGATCAGCGTGCCCTCGGCCATCGCGAAGGCCGAACCGGGGCAGACCCGCTGGCCGGCCGAGAACGGGATATAGGCCGAGCGCAGGCATTCCTTGCCGTTCGGGGTGGCGAAGCGGCCGGGGTCGAACTCGTCAGGCCGCTCCCACAGGCGTTCATGGCGGTGCAGGTGCCAGGGGCTGAGGATGACCTGCGAGCCTTTCGCGACGTCACGGTCGCGGAAACGCTCCGGGCAGGCGGCTTCGCGCACGAACATCGGCACCGGCGGGTAGAGCCGCATCGACTCGCGAAACACCGCGCGCGACTCGCGCAGTTTCGACAGGGTCGAGAAATAGATCTTGTCGGGCTCGAAGGCGTCCAGCGCCTCTTGCGCGACCTTCTCCTGCCACTCGGGATAGCGCGCCAGCAGGTAGAGCGCCCAGGCAAGGGCTGCGGCGGATGTTTCATGCCCGGCGAGGAAGAAGATCGCCACCTGATCGACCATTTCATCGCGCTGAAAGCACTGGCCGGTTTCCGGGTCGGGCGTCGTCATGATCTTGGTGGCCAGATCGTCGGGCGCGGTGCCATCGGCGATCTGGCGCACCCGCATGTCGGTCAACTGGCCGATCAGATCGCGGATGATGCGGGCGGTCTCGCGGGTCTTGCGCGAATGAAACCGCGGAAACCAGCGCGGCAGCGGCAGGACGGCGGTGACGTTGGCGACCGGCTGGGCCGCCTGATGCGCGCGGAAGGTCTCGAATGCCGCATTGGCGATCTCGTGTTCGATCGGCACGGAAAACAGCGTGCGAAAGATCACGTCCATCGCGACATGGCTGGTCTGGGCCTCGATCTCGACCGGCCCCTGCCCGGCCAGCGTGCGCAGCCGCTCCACCGCCGCGACGCCGCTGTCCCACATCGACGGAAACACGATGCGCAGGCGGCCACCCTCGAAGGCAGGGTCGATGATGCGGCGCTGATGCGCCCAGAGCGCGCCGTTCGAAATGAAGATCGATTCACCCAGAAGCGGCTTCAGCCCCACCCGCATCCGCTCGGATTTGGGAAAGTCCTGCGGGCGCTGTTTCAGCACCAGATCGACAAGCTCGGGGTCGTTGCAGAGGTAGGAGCGAAAGAACGGCGTGCGCATTTCCGCCATCCAGGCGCGGTAGAGCCGCGCCGGTTGCGCCGACAGGATGTCTTTCTTGAACAGGCGGAAATAGGTCCAGAGCGAGACATTGCCGGTGCGCGCGGCCGGTTTCGGCGGTGGCCCCTTGGGGGTGGCGGTGTGGCTGTCGAACACGCAAGGCCTCTGTCGCGACGCGCCCCGGGGGCACAGGTGCGCGATCCTTCGGGGCGGAACCTTGCATTGTCATTGACGATCATCAAAATCAGGCGGGAACGGTTTGTTGCCAGCACCCGAACCATGCTAGGGTGCGATTCATGACCAGGGCGGATATTCGCCTGCCATTTTCGTGACTTGCCCATGACCAAAGCGCCAGCACCGACCGCCAGCCCAACGCCGCATCCCTGCGGCCAGTGCCAGTTCTATGAAGGCAGCGTCTGGACTCCGGTCGAGCCGGGGTCGGTGTCGATGCTGGCCAGCCGGTTCTTTCGCAAGGAGCTTGAGACCGGGCAGGTGCTGTTCGAACAGGGCGAGGTCAACCAGGGGGTGTTCTGCGTCTCGCGCGGGTTGATCGCGCTGCGCACGCATCACTCCGATGGCACCTCGACGCTGTTCAAGCTGGCCTATCCGGGCGAGGTCATCGGCTTTCGCTCGTTCCTCGACGATGGCGTGCACAAGACCGAGGCGCGCGCGCTGATGCCGTCGCGGGTCTGCACAGTTGCGCGGCGCGACGCGCAAAAGGTGGTTCACGCCAACCCGACGGTGCTGGCCAACCTCGCGGCGCGCTGCGTCACCGAGATCGACCGCAATCAGGCCCGGATCATCGCCACCGCGACCACCTCGAACAAGGACCGCCTTGCCGAAACGCTGCGCGACCTGATCGACCGGCACGGCGTGGCCGATGGCGACGTGATCCGCACGCAGCTTCCCCTGTCGCGCAAGGACCTGGCCGACCTGATCGGCGTGCCGCCGGAAACCCTGTCGCGGCTGATCGGGCGGCTGGCGAAAGAGGGCTATTTCGCGTTTTCAGGCCGCGAGGTGCGTATTCCGGCAGAGGGTGTCAGGACAGGCTGACGCGATAGACGCTTTGCGCTGTCCCGTTGGCGATGGCCGTCGCCTCGGCATCCGACAGCTTGCCCAGAATCTCGCGCGTCACGGCGATCCATTCCGGCAGACCCTTGGCAAGGTTCACCACCGGCCAGTCGCTGCCCCAGACCATGCGGTCGGAGCCGAAGACCTCCAGCACATGATCGACATAGGGCGTGATGGCCTCCAGCGTCATCGCGTCCGGCGCGCAATAGGCCATCAGGCCCGAGAGCTTGCAGGTGACGTTGGGCAGTGCGGCCAGCGCCGTCACGTCGGCCCGCCATGGATCAAGCCCGCCGCCCGCGATGTCTGGCACGCCGCAGTGGTTCAGAACAAGCCGCGTGTTGGCGCAGGCCGCCGCAAGCTCTGCCGCGATGGGCAGTTGGCGGGCGAGAAAGCACATGTCGAACACCTTGTCCGCAGCGCCGATCTTGCGCAGGTTGCGCCGGAACGTTTCCGATTGCGACAGCTCGTCGGGCATGACGTGCAGGATGCGGCGGTAGCCAGCCACGCCCATCGCGCCGGTCTCGTCCAGCCAGGCGTCGAAACCGTCATCGGTCTCGGGCCGACACGAGGCGATGATGCCTTTGACGCCGGTGCCGGGTTCCTGCACCAGCCCGTGAACGAAGCGCGTCTCGGCCTGATAATCGGCATCGTCCACGCCGGTCTCCATGAACAGGGTGCCGCCAACGCCCAACCCCTGCACCAGCGCGCCGTAATCGGCCAGCGTGAAGTCGCCCGAGGCCAGCGGCGGGATGCCGTCGGCCCAGCCGTAGCCGGCCACGTCGCGGTAGAACAGGTGCTGGTGGGTATCGAGAAGCGGTATCATGTCGTCCTCCTGTTTCGTGGTCGGCCGGTTCAGGTATTGGCCCAGCCACCGTCGATCACATGCGCAACCCCGGTGGTATAGGCGCTCTCGTCCGAAGCCAGATAAACCACCAGTGCCGCGATTTCCTCGGGCTTGCCGATGCGCCCGATCGGCTGGCGCGCGATGAAGGCGGCGCGGGCGGCGTCATAGTCGCCGGTTGCGGCCAAGCGCTGTTCCAGCGACGGGCTTTCCACCGTGCCGGGGCAGATCGCGTTGCAGCGGATACCTTGGGTGATGTGGTCGGCGGCAATGGCCTTGGTCATGCCGATCACCGCCGCCTTGGTGGTGCCATAGGCAAAGCGGTTGGGGGCCGCGATCACCGATGAGGCGACCGACGACATGTTGATGATCGACCCGCCACCGGCCTTGATCATCCCCGGCAGGAAGGCACGGATCATGCGATACATCGCGGTCACGTTGAGGCCCATCGAGAACGCCCACTGATCCTCGTCGCAATCGAGGATCGTGCCGTTGGCGACGAAGCCGGCGCAGTTGAACAACACGTTCGGTGCGCCGACCTGCTTGACGGCAGCGGCAATCGACGCCGGGTCGAGCACGTCGAGCCGGAAGGTCTTGATCCCGTGGCCTGCCAGGTCGGCCAGCGCCGCCTCGTTCACGTCGGTGGCGAAGACCGATGCCCCCTCGGCCTGCATCGCCAGCGCGCTCGCCCGCCCGATCCCCTGCCCCGCGGCGGTGACAAGGCAGGTCTTTCCGCTCAGTCGTCCCATGATCTTCCTTTCTCATCCCGGCAGGCAGGCCGGCCCGATCGGTTCAAAACTCTTGTAGGTCAGGATGAACTCGGCATGGCCAAGCGCCTCCGATTTCGTCTGCGCGCCGCTGGCGACATCCAGCACCATGTCGAAGATCTCGTCGCCCACCGCGTCCAGCGTCGCGGTGCCGGTGATGATGCGCCCGGCGTTCACGTCCATGTCGCCGGCGAGGCGCTCATACATATGCGGGTTGGCGGCGATCTTGATCACCGGCGCCAGCGCCGAGCCGACGACCGAGCCGCGCCCGGTGACGAACAGCGTCATATGCGCGCCCGAGGCCATCATCTCGACGATCTCGGCGTTGTCCGAGATGTTTGGGAAACCAAAGCGCACCTCGCCATCCGGCACCACGTCCATCAGGTAAAGCCCGCCGCGCGGCGGGATGTCGCCGGGCTTGATCAGGCCGGAAATCCGCGAGGAGCCGGATTTGGCATAGGCGCCCATCGACTTTTCCTCGATGGTGGTCAGCCCGCCCTCGGCATTGCCGGCAGCGAAACTGCCAAAGCCCAGCGTGTCGTAATAACGCGCGGCCTTGGCGACGGCGGCGCGCAGTTCTTCGGCCAGATCCGGCGTGACGGCGCGCGCGGCCATGATGTCCTCGCAGCCGATCAACTCGCCGGTTTCCTCGAAGATGCAGGCCGCACCCGCCTCCACCAGCCGATCAAACGCCCGGCCCGCCGCCGGGTTGCCGGAAATGCCGCTGGTCCCGTCCGAGCCGCCGCAGACCGTGCCGATCACCAGATCGGACACCTGCATCGGCACTTTTTCGGCCTGCGCAAGCGCCGCGACCTGTTCCGCAACCCACTTTTGCCCCTCGGCAATCGTCGCCGCCGTGCCGCCGTCGTTCTGGATCACCAGCGTTTTCACCGGTCGACCAGTGGCGCGAATGACCTCCTGCAACTGGTAGCGGTTGAAGCTCTCGCAGCCCAGCGACACGAGCAGCACCGCGCCGACATTGGGGTGGGTGCACAACCGCTCCATCATCAGCTGCGCGTAGGGGTTGGGAAAACAGCCGGGAAAGCCGATCAGGTGCGCCTGATGGCGTGTCGGCCATGCGATTTCGCGCGCGACATGGTGGGCACATTCGACAAGGTAGGCGACCGCAACATGGTTGCGGATGCCCTTGCGCCCGTCGCTGCGAAGATAGCCGGTGAGTTGGGTCATGCCGTGCCTCCGAACCGCGCCTTTTCGGCTTCCAGCGAATGGGTGGCGGTGTAGTCGCTTTTCAGATTGTCCAGATGGACGTGATCGCCCGGCGCGATGTCGCGCGTGGCGGTGCCGATCGGGGCGCCGTATTTCAACACCTTGTTGCCCGCTCTGATCGCGGCGCGCGCCAGTTTGTGGCCCATGCCGATACGCTGTCGTATGGTCACCTCCTGCCCGGACACCGTCACGGTCTCGCCCGCCTCGATGGCGGCGCGCAGGACAAAGACGTTGTCGCGCGGGCTGAGCAGCAGCAGGCGGGGGTCGGTGTCTTGCATCGTCATAGCTCCGCTATGGTGGCGTTGTCGATCATGTCCCAATCGAGCTCGATGCCAAGGCCCGGTGCCTCGGGCATCGTGGCGATGCCGTCGGTGATTGGCAGGGGTTCTGTGAGGCCAAAGGCGAAGGGGTCCATCGGCCAGAGCAGTTCGAAATAGCTCGAATTCGCAATCGCGCCGTTCAGGTGCAGGTTCACCAGTTCCAGCGGGTGCAGGATCGTCGTGTGAAGCTCGCAGTTCATGTGGTGTGCCTCGGCCAGATGCGCGGTCTTGAGGGTGCCGGTGATGCCGCCCGACCAGCTTGGATCGGCGCGCACCGCGTCGACGACGCGGCTGGCGATGCATTCGGCCACCGAATATGGGTGTTTTGCCAGAACCTCGGTGCCGACGACCGGAATGTCCAGCACCCGCGTCAACTCGCGCAGCGCGCCGAACGCCTCGTCGGGCAACGGCTCTTCCAGCCAGAGGAAATCAAGCTCCTCCAGCACCCGGCCAAGGCGGATCGCCTGTTCCAGCGTATAGGGCGCGACCGGGTCCGACATCAGGGTAAACTCGGCCCCGACGGCATCGCGCACGGCGCGGTGAATCTCGATATCCTCGGCCAGCGACTTGCCCGGCGGGTGGATCTTGTAGCCCTTCATCCCCGCCGCCTGCACCGCGCGCGCCTCGGCGGCATAGGCGTCGGCATCGGGCAGGACCAGCGACGAGACATAGACCGGCACCTGCGCGCGCGCACCGCCGATATAGCGCCACAAGGGCTGGCCGGCGGCCTCGGCACCAAGCAGCCACAGGCAGCAATCGACCGGCCCGTAGCTGTAGATCGGCAGGTGATGCCACCAGCGGTCGGCCACCCGCCAATCCTGCCACGCCGCCTCGCGATCAAGCGCGTTTCGCCCGGTGAAGAACGGCCTGAGCGAGGCCGCCGCCAGATGCCCGGCCCCCAGCGCCGAACGCCCGGCAAAGCCGAACATCGAGGCCGAGCGGCCGCATTCGGTGTTGAGCGTGTAGACCAGAAACTCCAGCGCGTCCTGAGACTGGCCATCGCGCATCGACGCACCAGAGACCGAGGCCCCTTGGTGGCGACAGGCGCGTATGTCCAGCCCGGCGATCTGCATGGTCAGAACTTCCCGTATTTCAGATAGGCTTCCTGCGGGTCGACGCCTTCGAGGATCGCCTTGCGCACCTTGCTTTCGGTCTGCATCGCGGCCAGCGACGCCTCCAGCACTTCGTCGACGATTTCGGCGGGAATGCAGACCATCCCGTCGCGGTCGCCGTGCAGCCAGTCGCCGGGGCGGATCAGCACTTCGTCGATCATGATGTCGACCTCGTGCGCCTTGGGCAGCCAGAACCCGACCACGTCGCGCGGCGTGTTGTGCGTGCCCCAGGCGGGAAATCCCAGATCGAGGATGAAATGCGTATCGCGCAAACCACCATCCACAACACAGCCCAGAACCCCCTTGCGGTGCAGGGTTTCCGCCGACAACTCGCCCATCTGCGCGACCTGATGGGTGTGCGGCTGGGTGGTCCAGATGTGGCCCGGCGGGGCCTTGGACAGCAGCCCGGTCCAGGCCAGCAGGGTTTCATGCGGATCGGCGGTTTCATCCACCCGCCCCTCGATGGTCCAGGCCGGGCCGCAGAGCGTCATCTCGGGCTGGAGCGGGCGGATGCGCGGCGGCAGGGTGAAATTGCGCCGCCCCATGGCGCGCAATATGTCGTGGATGACGCTGGTATAGCAGGTCCGGTATTGCGCAAGGCGCGTATCAGTCATGGTGAAATACCTCCTCCATCATCGCCCACCATTCGCCCTCTTTTCGGGTCTCGAGCGGCTCCTGGCAGGGCATGCAGATATCCCACCATTCCTGGGTGCGCGGATCGGCGGCCATCCTGGCCGCGTCCGCATCGAAATCCACGCCGGTGTATTCCCAATAGCCGAACAGCAGGTTTTCCGGCTCGCGCAGGTAGATCGAGTAGTTGGTGATGTTGCAGGCCGAAATCATCGCCAGGATATCGGGCCAGGCATCGGCGTGCAGGCGTTTGTAGTCGTCGATCCGCTCGGGCTTGATGCCGATCACCATGGCCATGCGTTGCATTGTCAGGCTCCTTTCTGTCCGGAATGATGCTGCGTTCCGGCAACGATCCGGCCCCGGACCGCGTCCCAATCCCAGTCGATGCCGATGCCCGGCGCGTCCGGCGGGAAGGCCCGGCCCTCGCGAATGGCGAGCGGCGCGCGCGTCACCTCGTCAAGCTGCGGGATATATTCCAGCGTCGGGGCGTTGGGGATAGCGCAGACCAGGCTGACATGCAGTTCCATCAGGAAATGCGGGCAGACCGGCACGTTGAACGCCTCGGCCAGATGCGCGATCTTGAGCCATGGCGTGATGCCGCCGACCCGCGCCACATCGGCCTGCACGACGCTGCAGGCACCGGCCTCGAGGTAGTCCTTGAACTGGCTCAGGCTATACATGCTTTCACCGACCGCAATCGGCACCCGCGACTGGCGGGCAAGCTGGCGGTGCGCGCCGACGTCATCCGCCGGCATCGGTTCCTCGAACCAGTGGATGCCAAGATCCGCCAGCATGTCGGCACGGCGCAGCGCCTCGGCCAGCGAAAACGACTGGTTGGCGTCGACCATGATAAGGAAATCGTCGCCCACCGCCGCACGCACCGCAGTCAGTCGCGCGCGGTCCTCGGCGATCGAGGGCTTGCCGATCTTCAGCTTGGCGCCGGAAAACCCGGCCTTCTGCATCGCCAGCGCGTCCGCGACCAGCGCCTCGGTGGCCAGATGCAACCAACCACCCTCGGTGGTGTAGAGCGGCACCGACGCCTGCGACCCGCCCGCCATGCGCCAGAGCGGCAGGCCGGCGCGCTTGCAGCGCAGATCCCAAAGCGCCGTGTCAATCGCCGCCAGCGCCAGCGAGGTGATCGCGCCCACCGCCGTCGCGTGGGTGGAAAACAGCAGATCGCGCCAGATGCCGTCGATCTCCTCGGCCTCGCGCCCGATCAGGCGCGGGGCAAGGCTTTCAGCCAGGAGGCTGACAATCGCCTTGCCGCCGGTGCCGATGGTGTAGCTGTAGCCGGTCCCTACCTGCCCGTCCGCGTCGGTGATGCGGACAATCGGGGTTTCCTGACTGACGAAGGACTGGATCGCATCCACCCGCACGACCTTCGGCGGCAGGTCGATCATCAGGATCTCGACTGAAACGATCCGTGCCATCAGTCGATCCTGACCGAGCGTCCGGTGGCGGCGTCGAACAGATGCACCTTGTCGAGCGCCACGCGGAAATTCAGAACCTCGCCGACCGCGACATCGCGCGGATCGAACATCTTGCCCTGCACATCCTGCCCGGCAAGGCTGGTGTAGATCAGGGTTTCGGTGCCCAGAAGTTCGGCCAGTTCCACCGGCAGCGCCAGCATCGCGCCCTCGCCGCTGTCGTGGATGCCGTGGCCTTCGGGCGTCATGTCGTCGGGGCGGATGCCGAGGATCACCTTTTGCCCGTCCTTCACAAGATCCGCGAGGCGGCTGGGCACCGGCAGGGCCGTATCGTCGGCCAGCACAACCTGACCACCGGCAATGCGCGCCGGGATCAGGTTCATCGGCGGCGAGCCGATGAAGCTGGCGACGAAGGTGTTGGCCGGGTGATTGAACACCTGCATCGGGGTGCCGACCTGCTCGATATGGCCGTCCTTCATCACCACGATGCGGTCGGCCAGCGTCATCGCCTCGACCTGATCGTGGGTCACATAGACCACGGTGGTCCTGACCTTGTGGTGCAGTTTCTTGATCTCGGTGCGCATCTGAACGCGCAGCTTGGCGTCGAGGTTCGAAAGCGGCTCGTCGAACAGGAACGCGCCGGGCTGGCGCACGATGGCGCGGCCCATCGCGACGCGCTGGCGCTGGCCGCCGGACAGCTCGGCGGGCGTGCGCTCCATCAGATCGGTCAGGCCAAGGATCTCGGCCGCCTCGGCCACACGTTCGGCCACGACCTTGGGCGGGTGCTTGGCGACCTTCAGCCCGAAACCGAGGTTCTCGCGCACCGACATATGCGGATAAAGCGCGTAGTTCTGGAACACCATCGAGATGTTGCGCTTGCGCGGCGGAAGGTCATTGACCAGCACGTCACCGATCCGGATCTCGCCGCCCGATATGTCCTCAAGCCCGGCGATCATGCGCAGCGTGGTGGACTTGCCGCAGCCCGAAGGCCCGACCAGAACGACGAACTCGTTATGCGCGATGTCGAGGTTGATGCCGTGCACGACCTCGGTCTTGCCATAGCGTTTGACGACGGAATTGAGGTTGATGCTCGCCAAGGGTCTCTATCCTTTCACGCCGCCGAAGGTCAGCCCGGCAATCAGGTGTTTCTGCACGAGGAAGGTCAGGATCAGCGCCGGGACGATGATGATCACCGCCATCGCGCACATGCCCGCCCAGTCGATGGTGAATTGCGCGGTGAAGTCCATCAGGCCCACCGGCAGGGTTTTCGAGTCGGTCGAGCGGGTCAACTGACTGGCCAGCGCGTATTCGTTCCATGAGGTCAGGAAGGCGAACACCCCGGCCGCCGCGATGCCCGAGCGGGCCAGTGGAAACTCGATCTTCCAGAACGCCTGCCAGCGGGTGCAGCCATCGACCTGCGCGGCCTCGTTCATTTCCTTTGGGATCTGGCGGAAGAACCCGTCGATCAGCCAGATGGTGAAGGGCACGTTGAGCGCAACGTAAACGATGATCATCCCGAGCTTGGCGTCGATCAGGCCCAGTTTCGACCAGATCATGAACACCGGCAGCGACAGCGCGATCCCCGGCACGGCGCGCGACAGCATCAGCCCCAGAAACAGCGAGTTCTTGTAGCGGAAGCGAAAGCGCGCGAAGGCATAGCCGCCGGACATGCCGATCATCAGCGCGATCACCGTCGAGGTGGTGGCGATGATCATCGAGTTGGTGAAGTAGCTCAGCACCGGAATCGCGACCTGGGCATCGCCAAAGCCGAAGATCGAGGCGAAGTTGGCGAAGGTCGGGTTTTCGGGAATCCAGATCGCCGGCTTGGCCATGATCTCGCGATTGGGGCGAAAGGCCGACAGCACCACCCAAAGGCCCGGCACCCCCATCACGATCATCAAAAGGAAGGTGGCGATCCAGGTGCCGATCGCCATCAGCCGCTTTTTCAGCGCACCACTCATTCCGCACCTCCCATGTAGCGGCGCGCCGCCACCAGCTTGGTGAAGAAATAATAGGTGAAGGCCACAGACAGCAGCGTCGAGACATAGGCCATCGCGTTGGCCTCGCCCATCTTGGAGTTGTCGTATCCGACCCGCGCGATCAGGGTCCACAGGACCTCGGTGCGCCCCGCCGGTCCGCCCCCGGTCATCACGTCGACGATGTCATAGGCGCGCGCCACGTCGAGCGAGCGGATGGTCATCGCGATGAAGGCGAACGGCATGATGAACGGCAGGGTGATATGGCGAAACACCTGCCACGGGTTGCAGCCGTCGACCCTGGCCGCCTCAAGCGGATCGCGCGGCATCGCGAAGAGGCCCGCCAGCAGCAGGATGGCAAAGACCGAGGTGCTCATCCAGACTTCGGCAAAGATGATCGACATCATGCCCAGCGGCTTGTCGACCAGCCAGGCGATCGAGCCATCGGTGATGCCCAGCGCCTGCAGCGCGTTGTTCAGGATGCCGATATTGTCGTTGAAGATGTATTTGAACTGAAAGCCCACGAGGATCGGCGAGAACATCATCGGAAACATCATCATGGTGCGCAGCGTGCGCTGGCCCCAGGTGATGCGGTTGATCAGAAGCGCGATGCCGAGGCCGAGTATAAACTCGAGGTTGAGCGCGATGGCCAGAAACAGGATCGTGCGCCCGAACGCCCACCAGAACTTGTCGTCGCCAAACAGCCGCACATAGTTGCGCAGGCCGACGAAGGTGTTGATCGTGTCGGGCTTGGTCAGCTTGTAAGGCGTCATGCTGGTATAGAGCGAGAACGCCAGCGGGATCGCGACGACGAACAGGATCGTCAGGATCGCCGGTGACAGCAACAGGAACGGCGTGTGTTTTTCCGCGCGCCAGCGCATGGGCAGCACCTTCGACTGGGGTTCGGCCAAAGCAGGGCGACAGCTTGCACCGCCGCCCCGCCGGGAGGATCAGCTTATTTCCGGTATCCGGCATCCTGCATGATCTCGCCAGCCGCTTCGGCGGCATCGTCGAGCGCATCCTGGATCGACTTTTCGCCCAGGATCGCCGCCTGCAACGCCGGCCAGATCTCGTTGGATACCTCGATCCACGGCTCGATCAGCGGCGGCGTGAAGGCGTCTTCGGCCATGGACTGCGCATAGGTCTCCGACACCATCGCCTGGAACTCGTTGCCCTCGGCCAGGAACTCGGCCTTGACCGCATCCCAGACCGATTGCCGCGTAGGCAACAGGCCGGTGCGCGCCTCGACCATCTGCCGGTCGTGGTCGGTCAGGAAGGTGATGAACGACGCGGCTGCATCGGGGTTGTCACAGGTCTCGGTGATCGAGAAGGTGTGGCTGCCCGACCAGCCCGAGCGGATGCCCGCAGCCCCCTTGGGCGCGCGCACCAGTCCGACATTGCCCGCAACCTGCGAGGCGGTCGGGTCATTGAAATAGGCAGCCCAGCCGGCCCAGTCGAGGTTCAGCGCCACCGTGCCCGAGGCAAAGCCCGCGCCGGTGTCGTCCCAGAGGTAGTTCATCACGCCCGCCGGCACCGCCTGCGCGTCATAGAGATCCTTGAACCACTGCACCGTCATCACGCCTTCGGGCGAATTGAAGGTCGGGTTCCAGTCCTCGTCGAACAGCGCGCCGCCATTGGCGACCAGCATCTCATAGAACCGGCCGGTGATGGCCTCGTCCTTGCCGACGTATTGCGTGCCGTAGAAATCAGGCGGATTGGCGAAGAACAGCGCCTGGTCCTTGACCTCGTCCCAGGTGTCGGGCGGGGCCAGCTCATAGCCGTATTCGGCCAGGAACGCGGCCTTGTTGTCCTCGTCCTCGTAGAGCGATTTCTGGTAGTAGAGGTTCGAGATGTCCGAGTGGCGCGGCAGTTGCACCAGCCTCCCGTCCACGGTCGAGTTTTCCAGCGCAAGCGGCTGGAACTCGGCCAGCACCGCCGGGTCGAGCAGCCCGTTCAGGTCGCGGTAGATATTGCCGTATTGCGGCGCGAAACTGGTGTGGTTCGAGCCGACGCACCAATCGAGCGTTCCTGCCGCGATGTCCTGCTTGATCTCGCGGTCGAGCTCGAAGTGGTTCTTGCGCGACAGGATATCGACGGTCGCGCCGGTCTCGGCCTCCCATTTCGCGATCTCGGCATAGAGCGGTTCGTATTGCGCGCCGCCGATCAGCTTCACCCGCAAGGTATAGCCGTCGAATTCTCCGGCCTGAACCGGGGCCGCCAACATGAACGGCACCAGCGCCGTCGCCGTCAGAAGCTTGAGTTTGTTGATGTTCATTGTCTTCCTCCCGTGGATTTGCCGGTCAGTCTCCGATGCGCCCGAGGTCCTTTCCGGACGCCGCCATTGCGCCACCTTCCCCCGGCAAGTTGTCGGAAAGCAGCTCGTCATAGACCCTGTCGCTGTCTGCGCCCAACGCAGGCGCGGCGCGGTCTGATTTCAATGTGCAATTGTCGATGCGAAGCGGCCCGCGCAGCGCGTTCAGCTTGACGCTGCCGTTACGCCGGATCTCCTGTTCGAGATCGAGGATCTTCCACGCCTCGCTGGCCATCAGCCCCGGCCAGTCCAGCACCTCGGAACACCAGATGTCCGCCGGTTGCAGGATCGCCAGCCAGTCGGCAGTTGTCTTCTGCCGGATCGCCTTTGCCATCACGGCCTTGATGTCGTCGCGGTGCTGCATCATCGCGCGGCTGTCGTCGTAGTATTGCGACAGGCCGTCGATGCCCATCAGCTCGGCCAGCTTCTGCAACGACGGCGTCATCGCCACGGCAAGGTAGCTGTCGGCGGTCTGGTAGACGCCGTAGGGCGCGCCGAGATAGGCATGCGCGCTGTTCACCGCGCCGCGCGTCGGCACCCGCCGGCCATCGTTGAGATGCGTGGTCAGAACCTCGAACTGGAAGTCGATCATCGCCTCGAGCAGGCTGGTCTGAACCAGCGCGCCGCGCCCGTGGATGCCGCGCCCGACAAGCGCCGCAAGGATGCCCTGCGCCAGCGCGTTACCCGCCAGCATGTCGGCCACCGCCAGCCCCATCGGCATCGGCGGATCGTCGCGGCTGCCGGTCAGCCACAACAGGCCCGAGCGCGCTTGCGCCAGCAGGTCCTGCCCCGGCAGATCCTTCCACGGCCCGTCCTCGCCATAGCCCGAGATCGAGCCGTAGACGATGCGCGGATTGATCTCGCGCACCGCGTCATAGCCAAAGCCCTGCCGCTCGATCACGCCGGGGCGGAAGTTCTGCACCATCACGTCGGCGGTTTTCAAAAGCGCGCGCAGACGCTCGCGATCCTCGGGATCGCGCAGGTCGGCGGTGATGCTTTCCTTGTTGCGGTTGATCGCGTGGAACAGCGAGTTGTCGCCGTCGATGTCGGTGTCCGAGATATAGAGGTTGCGGCACAGATCGCCGATGCCGGGACGCTCGACCTTGATCACCCGCGCGCCCAGATCGGCCAGTTTCAGGGTCGCCAGCGGCGCGGACAGGAACTGGCTGAAATCCAGAACCACCAGCCCGTCGAGCGGGCGCTGCGATTGCGGCAGGGACTTCACTTGAGGCTGTCCTCCCAGGCGGATTGCAGGCGGTCGACGGTGGCCGCGACCGTCGCCTCACCGCGAAGGCAGGCATGGACCAGATCGCCGCCACGCTCCTGAAACCCCATGTAGCCGTCGTGGCGCGGGCGCAGATAGGCGGTTTCAAGTGTCTCGCGGGTGTTGCGGAAAAAGTCGCGGCTGGCGGCGTTGCAGGCGTCATCCTCCCAGGCGACGGCATTCGCGGGCTGGCCGCCGGACTCGAAGAACAACCCCTTCTGGCACACCGCCCCGGCGATCCAGAAGGCATAATCCGTGGCGATCTCGCGGTGCGCCGAGCGCGCCGACACCGCTATGCCGGTGCCGCCGATCACCGTGCCACGCGGGCCGTTGTCGCCGAACCCCGGCGCATCGGCGAACACCAGCGGGAAGCGACAGTAGCCGTCACGGCTGTAGTTGGTGTAGCCATAGCCGAACGGCGAATAGGCCGGGGCGTCGACCGCGCGCCCCATCCATTCGTAGATTCCTATCGGGTCGAGCGACAGGCAGCGCGGATCGACCTGCGCGGTGATTTCGCGCAGGGTTTCGAGGGTCGCGGCGGAGTGTTCCTGTGCCATCAGCCTGTCGCCCTTGGCCACGGCAAACCCCTTGTTGTTGGCAAGGCCAAGATAGCACATCAGGGCGTTGATCGGGATCAGCGCGAATCCAACGTCACCGCCGCGCGCCAGATCCAGCACGTCGTCCCAGCGCGTCGGGGCTTCGTCGATCCGGTCGGGGCGGTAAGCGGCCACCGGGGTCGCGGCGTCGATCGCCAGCGCCCATTGCCGCCCGTCGAATTCGTAGGAGGGATGCGACACCCCCACCGACTGCGCCGCAAGCGTCGCAAGTGCGTCGTCGCGCCCCAGCCCGTCGAACGGCAGGAGCAGCCCCGAACCGGCGACCTCGCCGACATGCGGGTGGTCGATCACCATCAGGTCGTAGGCATCCGCCATTTCGCCAATCGGCCGGTCCGCGAAGGCCTGAAGCGAGCGTTTTTCCCACGAGATCGTCACGCCCGGATGCGCCTCGCCGTAAGCCGCCGAGGTCGCCAGCATCGGGTCGAACCCCCGGCTGTGATCCCAGGTCATGCCTTTGAGGTGCACGCTCTCAGCCACGTTTCCTGGCCTCCTGCACCTTGCGGGCTTCTTCTTCGAACGGCTTGGGATCGCGGTAGAGCGCGGTCAGCAGGTGCTCGGCATAGAGCACCAGTTCGCCCTCGCCCTTGTAGACCGAATAGCTGACGCGCAGCTTGCCCATTTCGGCGCTGTGCACTTCTTTTGCCAGGTTCTCGCGGATCGTGTAGATGGTGTCGCCGATGAACACCGGCTTGATGAAGCGCAGCCGGTCGTAGCCGTAGGAAAACGAGTTCAGGCAGTTCGTCGCGGCCAGCCCCAGCCCGTAGGAAAACACCATCGCGCCCGCCACCAGCCGCTTGCCGAACACGCCTGCCTGGGCGGCGAACTCCTGGTCGGACACATAGGGGTGGTGGTCCATCACCAGCGAGTTGAACAGCATCGACTCGCCTTCGGAAATGGTGCGGCGGATCGAGCGGATCCTGTCGCCGATCTCGAAGTCCTCGTAATACCAGTCCTCGGAGTTCCAGACCGGGATTTCGGCGTGCTCCGCCGGCAATCCCGGCAGGCTGCGTGGATGCACTCCGATTTCGGCCATCTTCCCTCCCCAGGGCGACTCGGTCGTCACGAGATCAAGTTTCACATGGCACTTTTCACATGTCAAAGGTTATTGTATATATGAAACGATAGGTCGGCTGGGCGGGAGATAAGCGCATGGAAAGAGAACAGTTTTTTGAGGATTATGTGGTTGGAGAGGTGCGCCGGACGACCGGCCGGACGATCACCGAGACCGACATCGTCATTCACGCCGGGCACTCGGGTGACTACTTTCCGCATCACGTCGACGTCGAGTTCTGCAAGACCCAGCCCTTCAAACGCCCCATCGCCCATGGCACCATGACCTTCGCCATCGGCATCGGCCTGACCGCGACCGAGATCAACCCGCGCGCCATGTCCTACGGCTATGACCGGCTGCGCTTTCCCAACCCGGTCTTTGCTGGCGACACCATCCGCACCGCCGTTACGGTCAAATCGAAGGAGGTGGACGAAAAACGCCCCGGTTTCGGCCGCGTGATCGAGGCGAAGGATGTTACCAACCAGCATGGCAAGACAGTGATGTATGTCGAGCATATCCTGATCGTCGAAATGAGGGGGGACGCGAAATGACACTGGATCTCAGGCAAAGCTGGCCCGCGCCGTCACAGCCCAAGCCGGTGATCATCGTCGGCGCCGGCGGCATCGTGCGCGATGCCCACCTGCCCGCCTATGCCGGGGCCGGGATCCCGGTGAAGGGCGTCACCGACCTTGACGCCGAGCGGCGCGCGGCGCTGGCGCGCGACCATGACCTGAAACATGTCTACGCCACGCTCTCCGAGGCGGTGGACGACAACGGCACCGACGCGGTTTACGACGTGGCGGTGCCGCCGCACGCGATCACCGATATCCTGCCCGCCCTGCCCGATGGCGCGGCGGTGCTGATCCAGAAACCGATGGGCAGCGATCAGGACCACGCCCGACAGATCCGCCAGATCTGCCGCGACAAGGGTCTGAAAAGCGCGATGAACTTCCAGTTGCGGTTCTCGCCGATGATGATGGCGGTCAAGGACGCGGTGGGGCGCGGCGTGCTGGGCGAATTGCTCGAGGTCGAGGTTCATCTGAACATCTTCACGCCCTGGACGCTGTTTCCCTTCCTGATCCCGATGCAGCGGGTCGAGATCGCGGTGCATTCGATCCACTACCTCGACACGATCCGCGCCATCGCGGGCAACCCGGACGCCGCCTTCGCCCGCTCGATGCGCGACCCGCGCGCCGCCGATTTCGCCCAGACCCGGACGACGGCGATCCTCGATTACGGCGACCGCTTGCGCGCGGTGATGTCGATCAACCACAACCACCAATGCGGGCGCAAGTTCCAGTCGGCCTGGTTCCGCTTCGAGGGCACCGAGGCCGCGATGATGGTGAAACTCGGCGTCTGCTACGACTACCCCAACGGCGAGGCGGACGAGCTTTGGTTCTGCCGGAACGGCGGCGAGTGGGAACAGATACCGCTTGAGGGATCGTGGTTCATCGACGCCTTCATGGGCACGATGCGCAACCTGCAACGCTTCGACGCGGGCGAGGACGATCACCTCTATGCCTCGACCGAGGACGGTTATCAGACGATGGCGCTGGTCGAGGCCTGCTTCAAGTCGCTGAAGGTGCCTGCGGTCGCGCTGGAGCTGGACTGACCGCGCTGCCGCCCGCGCCCAGCGCAGTCGAAAGCTCGCGCGCCGCCTGCACCACCTTCTCGACGCAGGTGGCAAAGCCGACCGGGTCGCCGACCCGCTCGATATGCGGCACCGTCAGGGCGGCGACCGGGTTGCCGGAATGGTCGAACACCGGGGCGGAAATGTTGACCACGCCGCGCACCACGAAACTGTCGCGCACCTCATGGCCGACCTCGCGGATCTTCTGAAAATCGCTTTCCAGCCCCGACCGGGTGACGCCGCGTGGCAGCGGCACGTCGCGCAGCAACTGGTCGACCTGTTCGGTCGGCAGGAACGCAAGGATCACGCGCCCGCTCGAGGCCTTCCAAAGCTCGATCTTGGCCCCGAGCCGCACGCTCATCACGTTGTTGGACGGGCTGTCGACCTGCCCGACCACCAGAACCTCGCTGTTGGTGATCAGGCCGAGGTGGACCGATTGCCGGATCTCGCTGGCAAGCGTGCGCATCCGTGGTCCGGCGATCGAGGTCAGACGGCGCACGATGGGCAGCTTGTGGGCCAGTTCGAACAGGAACGTGGTCAGCACATAGCGCCCGGTGGCGCTGTCCTGCGCCACGTAGCCCCGCGCCTCGAGCACCGCGAGCATGCGGAAGATCTCGCCCACGGAACGCGACAGCGCGCGGGCGATGTCCGAAAGGCTCAGCCCGATTTCCTCGCCCGACAGAAGCTCGATGATATCGAGCCCCTTCTCGAGCGCGGGCGCGGTGTATTTCTTCGGTTCGTCGCCCATCTGGTTTCCATCGCTTCGGACGCGCGCAAGTCTAGGCGTTTGCCGGATGGCGTAAAGCGCGCTGTGAAAAGAATCCGCGCCCGCGCCCTTGCAGTCGCCCTGTTGCGACACGAGTTTCCAGACGAGTGTCGCAGCGCGCGGTTCGCTTCCCGATCGGCGCAACCCGTCCCGACATGAATGTTTGCCGCAAGGACGTCGCAGGTCACCGCCATGGTCGCATCATCCAGCCTCACCCCGACGGCCGAGGAAACCGGCAGCACGACCGCGCGCCAATACTTCGAGGCGCGCAGGGCGAGGATTGACGGGTTCGTGGCCCGGCATTTCACCTTGCCGGGAACGCTTCGCCTGCATGGCGCGGCGCTTGGGTGGGATATCCTGCGGGCGCCGGTCAACATCGCCCTGTCGCCGGTTCTGGTCCTGACCCGGATCGCAGCGGCGCTGTTGCGCCGCATCGGCTGGGCGCGGAGTGCGGACTGGCTGGCGGGGCGGCAGATCCTGCTGCGCACGTCGGTGGCGCGGCGGGTCGAGGACCTGATCCTGACCGATCTTCTGGAATTGCCCCTCGACCAGGGCGCGTCCGCGCGCCACCCCGAGGCCCTTGCCCGCGCGGTTCTGGCCGCGCCGCAACTGCGCGAGATGATCCACACCGGCGCGGGTGCGGCCGAGACCAATGCGCTTGCCAGGCGAATCGCGGGCAGCCTTGGCGAATATGCCGGCACCCGTTCGGCCGTCGCCGAGTTGACCACCGCGATCGGCACGGTGGCGGTCGGGGCGCTGGCGTTTCACGCCTTGACGCCGGGCATGTTCTCGATGGCAACGCCCATTGCAGATGCCTTTGCCCGTGCCCAGGCGGTTGCGTCGTTTCCGCTGGGCCAGACCCTCGGCGGGATGTGGTATGGCGTTTTCCAGCCCGGAGCATCGCCCTGGCTTGTCGCGGTCACGCTGGTGGGCCTCGTGATGCTCGGCTCGGTCGTGGGCGCCTTCGCCGGCATCCTCGCCGACCCGGTGCAGAGCCGCTTTGGCATCCATCGCCGCCGCCTCGGGCGCCTGATCGACGCGCTGGAGGCGGATCTGATCGCAGCCGGAGACAAGAGCTTCGTCGCGCGCGAGCATTTCTATGCACGGCTCATGGACCTTTGGGACGGTGCCGCCAGCGTATTGCGCCTGTTTCGCAACTGAGCGGCGGCAGATGGCCGCCAGCGACCCGGATCAGGATACAAGCCCGTCGCGGAACGGGGCAAAACCTGGCTACGGTGAAACCGGGTCCTGTTGCGCCGCGTTCCTGGCCGTCGTTTCCAGCATGCGGATGAGCGGCTCGTAGTGGTCGATCACCGCACGCCGATAGGCGTCGCGGTCACCGGTCTGGGCGGCGTGGAGCATGTCGGCATGTGCCTGCGCCGTCTTGCGCAGGTCGGCCGGCAGCGCCAGGCCAAGGCGTGGCAGCACCGCCGTATGAACGTCCCAGAAAGCCGTCACCAACTGGCCGGCCAGCTGATTGCCGATCGGGGCGAGGAGTTCGGCATGGAACTGCCGGTCTTCCGCCAGGAATGTCTGTTCCTTGCAGGCTTTCGCCCGCATCTGTTCGACCAGCCGCGCGAGCGACGCGTTCTCCTTGCCACGATGGGCTTCGACCACGCGATCAGCCAGCGCCAGATCGAACACGGAGCGCATTTCGACCACTTCGCGCAGCGCGGCAAGGTCGTCGCCGGGCGCGAGCACGCCGCGAAACACCAGCGTTTCAACCAGCGGAGCCAGGCTCATCCTGCCGACCCTGGTGCCGTGACCGTGCCGCACATCGACGATGTCGAGCGTCGCAAGCGTCCGAATCGCCTCGCGCACCGATGAGCGCGAAACCCCCAGTTTCTCGCAAAGTTCCGGTTCGGTCGGGATGGGATCGCCCGGACGCAGGCCGGAAAGCAGGATCAGTTTCTTGATCTGTTCGGCCGTGGTGCTGCGCAGCATCCGGGATTTGCCAGAGGCAGTTTCGGTCATTCTGCTCATACCGTTACCGGCCCCCCGTTTCGTTCTCTTGGTGATGCTGACCCGGATTTGTCAAGGTCGGCAACATAAAGAATTGCGTCACGTCGTACCATACTATACAAGACATCAGACGTCTTATGTCAAGTTGGAGGAGAATCATGAAACTAGGAACGTTGTCGATTTCACGCCGTGCGCTGTTGCTCGGGACGGGCGCAGCAGGCTCGCTGTATATGCTGGGCGGCGCCGGTGCGCTGGCGCAGTCGGGTGCGACGGACCCCGATGCCGCCATCCTGGCCGCGATAGCCTATGGCCTGTCGGGCACCTTCGATCCCCTGAACGCTTCGGGCGCGGTCACGCTGGCGGTCAACTGGCACCTCTTCGAGGGTCTGGTCGATCTCCACCCGGTCACGCGCGAGCCCTACGCGGCCTTGGCGGCCGAAATGCCGACCAGCGACGATGGCCTGACCTACACCATCAAGCTGCGTGAGGGTGCCGTCTTCCACAACGGCCTGCCGGTCACGGCCGACGACGTGGTGTTCTCGTTCACCCGCGTGCTCGACCCGGACTCCAAGTCGCTGTTCCGCTCGTTCGTGTCCTTCGTCGACAGTGTCGAGGCGGTTTCGGAAGATACGGTCAAGATCACCACCAATTACCCCTTCTCGCTGTTCAACGAGCGTCTGGGTTCGGTCAAGATCGTTCCGCGCGCCACCGTCGAGGCGGATGCCGATGGCTTCGGCACGCTTCCGATCGGCTCCGGCCCCTACAAGCTGGTCTCGGCCGTTCCCGAAGCGCAGATCGTGTTCGAGCGCAACGATGCCTATAACGGCCCGCAGCCCGCGCTGGCCAAGGACATGATCTGGAGCCGATCGGCGACGCCACCGCGCGCGTCAACGCGCTGACCTCCGGCACCGTCATGGCGATCGAGGACGTGCCCTATATCGACGCAGCTTCCGTGGCCGCTGTGGCGACCGTCGAGAAGGCGCAGTCCTTCGGCCTGCTGTTTGCCATGTTCAACACCGCCGCCAAGCCCTTCGACGATCTGCGCGTCCGGCAGGCGTTCTTCTACGCGCTCGACATGGACAAGATCATCGGCACCGGCATGCTCGACAACGCCGCACCGGCGACGTGCTTCCTGCCCAAGACCCATCCGAACTACCATGAGGCGTCGACGGTCTATACCTATGATCCGGACAAGGCCAAGGCGCTGCTGGCGGATGCGGGCGTGCCTCAGCTCGACATCACCCTGATGAGCACCGACCATGGCTGGGTCAAGGATCTGGCCCCGATCATCAAGGAATCGCTCGATGCGGTGGGCTTCAACACCACCCTCGATATCGGCCAGTCCGGCGGACAATACTCCAAGGTCGATGCCGGCGAGATGCAGGTCATGATCGCCCCCGGCGACCCGTCGGTGTTCGGCAACGACCCCGATATCCTGATGCAGTGGTGGTATGGCGACAACATCTGGCCGACCAAGCGCTACAACTGGTCGGAAAGCGCCGAGTACAAGCAGCTGACAGACCTGCTCAACACCGCCCTGCGCGAAACCGGCGATGCGCAGCAAGCGACCTGGAACCAGGCGTTCGACCTCCTGTCCGAACAGGTTCCGCTCTATCCGCTGCTCCACCGCCAGCTGTCGACCGCCTGGGACGACGAGCAACTCGAAGGGTTTGCTCCGGTTCCGACCACCGGGCTCTCGTTCCTCGGGGTTGGCGTCAAGGCCTAGGTCCTCCCGATGTCGGGCGCCGGTGCAAGCCAGCGCCCGACATCACCTTTCCCTGAGGGAACTGAGCGCCGGGCAAGGCCCGGTTCGCATCGGTGATCTCCGGATTTCGCCTGCTGCCAAGGGAGCCTGACCTTCATGTCGAGTGTGCTCAATCTTATCGGCCGCCGCCTCGTGCAACTGCCGATCATGATCCTCGGGATCACCTTTCTCGTCTTTTTCGTGATGTCGTTCTCCAAGGTCGACCCCTCGATCACCGCGCTCGGCGAGGGTGCGTCGATGGAGGCGCGGCTCGAATACCGGGCGGATCACGGTCTGGATGACCCGCTTCCGCAGCGCTACCTGACGTTCCTGTCGGGCCTCGCGCGGCTCGACCTGGGCACCTATTCGGCCCGGCAATTGCCGGTGATCGACGAGGTCGCCCGCGCCTTTCCCATCACGCTGCAACTGACTTTTCTCGGCCTGATCATCGCCGTCAGCTTCTCGCTGCTGCTCGGCGTCGTCGCGGCCGTCTACCGCGATCGCTGGCCGGATCAGGCGATCCGGCTGTTCTCGCTGTTTCCGGTATCGGGCAAGCTGCCGGCCCTGACCGATGATCCGGGCGGCTGGCTGTTGCGGATGCTGCTGCCCGCCTTCGCGCTTGCGGTGCCGGTGATCGGCCAGCTTGCGCGGGTCGTGCGCACCTCGATGGTCGAGGAACTGGACCGCGACTATGTGCGCACCGCGCTCGGGGCCGGCATCCCGCGCCGGGTCGTGGTGGGGCGCAACGTGCTGCGCAACGCCCTGATCACGCCCATCACCGTTCTGGGGCTGCGCATCGGCTACCTGCTGGGCGGGGCCGTCGTCATCGAGATCATCTTCAACATCAACGGCATGGGGATGGTGATCCTGAATGGCGTGACCAACAACGAACCCAATCTCGTGCAAGGCGTCACGCTGACCGTGGCGCTCGCCTTCGTGGTGATCAACGTCGTCGTCGACCTGCTCTATGTGCTGGTCAATCCGCGCATCAGGACAGTGTGACATGCTCAGAACCCAGCTGACCCAAAGGCTCTCCACCACCCGCCTGCGCCTGACCTCGGTGCGCAACCTGCCGCTGTCCTCGCGGATTGCGCTCGCCATCCTCTTCGTGGTCGGCCTCGCCGCCATCTTCGCGCCGCTGATCGCCACGCATGACCCGCTGGCCACCGGCCTGACCCGCGGCCCGGCCGCCCCCGATGGCACCCATTGGTTCGGCACCGACCGGCAAGGGCGGGACATCTTTTCGCGGCTGGTCTACGGCGCGGGCTATTCCCTGATCATCGGCATCGGCGCCACCGGCGTCGCGCTGCTGGCCGCCGCCGTGCTGGGAGCGATCGCCGCCACGGCCAACAAATGGGTCGCCGAGGTGCTGATGCGCGTTCAGGACATGATCATGTCTTTTCCGGGCATCGCGCTGGCGGTGGTCTTCGTCACCGTCTTCGGTCAATCACTGCCGGTTCTGGTTCTGACCATCGCCTTCCTCTACACGCCGCAACTGACCCGCGTCATCCGCGCCAACATCATCGGCCAGTATGGCGAGGACTATGTCGCGGCGGTGCGCGTCATGGGCGCATCCACCCCCCGCATCCTGGTCAAGCACGTCGCGCGCAACTGCATGGCGCCGATCCTCGTCTTTGCCACCGTGCTGGTCGCCGATGCCATCGTGTTCGAAGCCTCGCTGTCCTTCATCCAGGCCGGCGTGCCCGATCCGGAACCGTCATGGGGCAACGTGATGGCCGCCGGTCGCCAACTGGTGATGTCGGGCGCGTGGTGGCCGACCCTGTTTGCCGGTGTCCTGATCACCACGACCGTGCTCGCGCTCAATATCCTGGCCGAGGGCATGACCGACGCGATGGCCGCGCCGCGCGCCCGCTCCAGCGTGGATGCCGCCGCGGTGGAGGCAGCAATCGACGAGATCGAGGCGCCCAAGGCCGTGGCACCCGGCGGCGCGACCGCCACACCGGTGGTTTCGCTGCAGCAGCGCCTCGACAGCTTGCGCGCGGTCGAACTCGCGCGCACCGACCGCCCCCGCTACGACCGGGACGAAGCGCCATTGCTCGAGGTGAAGAACCTCAGCATCGCCTTCCCGCGGCACGGCGATGTCGACGTGGTGGACAACGTGTCCTTCTCTGTCCGCCCCGGCGAAACACTGGCCCTTGTGGGGGAATCGGGTTGCGGCAAGTCGATCACCTCCCTTGCCATCATGGGCCTGCTCGATCCCAAGGCGCGCATCGGCGGCGAGATCTTCTTTGAAGGCCGCGACCTGCTGACCATGAACGAGCGTGACCGCAATGCCCTGCGCGGCACGGGCATTGCCATGATCTATCAGGACGCGCTGTCGTCGCTAAATCCGGCGATGCTGATCCGCTCGCAGATGAAGCAACTCACCGCGCGCGGCGGCACGCGCAGTGCCGAAGACCTTCTTGACCTCGTCGGTCTGGATTCGGCTCGCACGCTGAATTCATATCCGCATGAGCTTTCGGGCGGCCAGCGCCAGCGCGTGCTGATCGCCATGGCGCTGACCCGCGATCCCAAGCTGGTCATCGCCGACGAGCCGACCACCGCCCTTGACGTCACCGTGCAAAAGCAGGTTGTCGAACTTCTCGACAAGCTGCGCCGGGAGCTTGGCTTTGCCATGATCTTCGTCTCGCACGATCTGGCGCTCGTGGCCGAAATCGCGCATCGCATCGCGGTCATGTATGCCGGGCAACTGGTCGAACAGGGGCCGAGCCGCGATATCCTGACCCAGCCGGTCCACGAATACACCCGCGGGCTTCTGGGTGCCGTCCTCAGCATCGAGGCGGACGCCGTGCGGCTGCACCAGGTCCGTGGCACCGTGCCCTCGCCGCGCGAATTCCCCAAAGGCGACCGTTTCGCGCCGCGCTCGTCCAATCCGGCGCGCAATGCCGGCGTCACGCCGGTCACGCGGCGGATCGCCGGAACCGAGCATTACTACGCCGCACATCCCGATGACGAACCGGTCACGTCCGAGGTAGATCGCGCATGAACACCCCATCCACACCCGACAAGACGGCCGTGCCCGTGATCGAGCTGCGCGACGTCAGCGTTGATTTCCGCATCCGCTCGGCCGCGTTTTCCAAGCCACGGGTCCTGCGCGCCCTCGATCACGTATCGCTCGCGGTGTTCAAGGGCCGCACGCTCGGCATCGTGGGCGAATCCGGCTCGGGCAAGTCGACCGCCGCCAAGGTGCTGATCGGCCTCCACCGGCCCAGTTCCGGTCAGGTCCTGTTCGGCGGCGAGGAAATCCGCCGCTTTGACGCCGCCACGCGCCGGCGCATCGGGCGGGTGGTCTCGGTGGTGTTTCAGGACCCGGCCACGGCGCTCAATGCCCGCATGCTGGTGCGCGACGCACTGATCGACCCGCTCGAGGTGCACGGCATCGGCAATGCCGCCAGCCGCCGCGCCCGCGTATCCGAACTGGTCGGGCTGGTCGGGCTGCCGCAATCGGTGCTCGACGCCATTCCGGCGCAGCTTTCCGGCGGGCAGCGGCAGCGCGTCGCCATCGCCCGCGCGCTTTCGCTCGAACCGCAGGTCATCGTCGCGGACGAGCCGACCTCGGCGCTCGACGTTTCAGTACGCGCACAGATCCTGAACCTGTTGCAGGACCTCAAGCGCGAGCTTGGCCTCGGCATGGTGTTCATCTCGCACGACATCCAGACGGTGCGCCATATCGCGGACGAAATCGCCGTGATGCGCAACGGCAAGATCGTCGAATACGGCCCCGGCGCGCAGGTGCTGGGCAATCCGACCCAGGACTATACCAGAACGCTGCTGGAGGCCGCGCCCAGCCTGCTGCACCCGACCTCCGCCACAACCTCATCCCCCTCAATATGAAACCGGGAACATCATGACCGACAAAACCTTCCACGGCATCATTCCGCCGATCGTCACGCCGCTCAATGCCGACGGCTCAGTGAATTACGACGATCTGGCAAAGCTGGTCGAACACCTGATCGCGGCGGGCGTTGATGGCCTGTTTCCTCTGGGTTCGACCGGCCAGGTGGCCTATCTGACCGATTCCGAGCGCATCGCCATCGTCAAGGCCGTCTGCAGCACCACGGCCGGGCGGGTTCCGGTCCTTGCCGGCGCCATCGAACTGACCGCGGGCCGCGTCGCCGCGAGCGCCCGTGCGCTTCTCGATGCCGGGGCGGATGCGATCGTTGCCACCGCGCCGATCTATGCGATCAACGACGAGGCCGAGATCGCCGATCATTTCAGGATGATCCGCGCTGCCATCGACGCGCCGCTGTTTGCCTATGACATCCCGGTCCGCGTGCATCGCAAGCTGTCGCCCACCATGCTGGTCGATCTGGGCCGTGAAGGCGTCATCGTCGGCGTCAAGGACTCCTCGGGCGACGATGTGAGCTTCCGGCGGCTGATCGCGATGAACAAGGCCGCCGGCCATCCTCTGGCGCTGTTCACCGGGCATGAGGTCGTTGTCGATGCGATGGCCCTTGTTGGCGCCGATGGGGCCGTGCCGGGCCTCGCCAACGTGGACGCGGCCGCCTATGTGCGGCTGTGGAAGGCCGCCAAGGCGGGCGACGTCAAGACCGCCATCGCCGAGCAGGAGCATCTCAATCGCCTGTTCGAGATTGTCTTCTGCCCCGGCGGGCGGTCGGGCGATGCCGCCGGTGTCGGTGCGTTCAAGGCCGCGATGGCCGCGATTGGCCTGCTGTCCTCGGCAACCATGGCCGCACCGACCAAGGCGCTCGACGGCGAGGTTCTTGTCCGCATCCGCGCGATCCTGAAAGATGTCGGCCTGCTCAACCAGGCGCATTGATTTCGGGCGGGCGCGGCAAACCCCGCGCCCGCTTCCTTCGTTTGACGACTGGCGACTGTCGGTCAGAGAGGCGGGACATGAAGACGTTGCAACCCGTGCACGGCACACACGCTCAGGCAGCAGGCGATGACGTCGAAATGCCCTTGAGCGACGCTTTGGCAAGCGGCGCGGATGCAATGAACTGGCCGGATCTGCCGCAGGGCATCAAGAACGGCGTGTCCGGGCAGACCGAACGGCACCTTCTTGTCGGTCTCGGCTCGGCCGGGCAGTCGCTCTATTGCCTCGACCTTGCAGCACCCGCAAAGGGCTGGACCGCAATGGCGCCCTTCCCCGGACCAGCGCGCGATGGCGCGGCGGCGGCGATGGCGGGCGGCAGGCTTCATGTCGTCTCGGGACTGGGCAAGGCTGCCCCCGGCGATCCGGTGCCCAGCGTCCTTCAGGATGTCCATGCGTTCGACCTTGCCCAAAACCGCTGGTTCAGGATCGAGACGAAAACGCCCGTCGGCCTGCTGGGAGCAACGGCCTTCGCGCTCGACGACGACCGGATCGCTTTTGTCGGTGGCGTCAACAAGGAGCTTTTCGACAATTTCATGAAGGCGCCGCTGACCACCGACAAGGACAAGGACCCCGAGGCGTGGCAGCGGATCGTCGATGCCTTCATGGGCATGCCACCCGAAGCCTACCGCTGGAACAGCAAGGTTCAGGTCTATTCGATCTCTGCCAATGAATGGTCCAATCTGGGCGACAATCCCTTTTTGCCCAATACCGGCGCGGCGCTCGTGGCCGATGCTGCCGGATTTCTGCTGATCAACGGCGAAATCAAACCCGGCCTTCGCACGCCGCAGGTCAAACACATCGGTGTTGAGGGCGGCCAAGCGGTCTGGACCGAGCAGGACCCGCTCCCCGCGCTTGACGGGCACGCGCTTCAGGATGGGTTGGCGGGCGCCTATGCCGGCTTTTCAGGCGGAGTGCTGTTGGTCGCCGGCGGCACCAACTTTCACGGCTCGCGGGAAAGGGCCGCCGCGGGCGAATGGTATGCCCACCGGGGCTTGCGCAAGATCTGGAACCGCGACATCTACGCCCGCGCAAACGGGGTCTGGGGCGTTGCGGGGCAATTGCCGGTCGGCCTTGCCTACGGCGCGAGTTTCGTGATCCCGCAGGGCGTGCTGGTGGTGGGCGGCGAAGACGGCAACCAGACCGCGCGCCCGGAGGTCTATCTTATCGCCTGGGACGGATCGCAGGTTCGCGTCACCGGCGGCACGCCTCAGACGGGCGCAAACACTCTCGCAATCCAAAACCCATCAGGTGCTGCATGACCAAGGTTCTTGAAATACTTCGCGGCAGGCTTGTCGCATCGTGTCAGCCGTTGGATTTCGGTCCGATGGATCGTCCGGACATTGTGGCGGCCATGGCGCTGGCCTGTATCGCAGGCGGTGCTGCCGGGCTGCGTATCGAGGGGATCGACAACCTGCGCGCGGTCCGCGCGGTGACCGACTCCCCGATCATTGGCATCACCAAGACCGATCTGCCCGACAGTCCGGTCAGAATAACCGTGACACCGCAGGACGTGCAGGACCTTCGCGCCGCCGGTGCCGACATCATCGTCTACGACGCCACCGACCGTGACCGCCCGTTTGGCCGCGACGACATTCTGGCGGAGATTCTGGCCAGCGGGGCGCTGGCAATGGCCGATTGCTCGACCGAGGCCGATGCGCGTCACGCGCTGGCCCAGGGCGCGCATATCACCGGAACCACGCTGTCGGGCTACACCGACGAAACCATGTCCGACGACGTCCGGCCGGACCTTGCCCTTGTGCGCCGCTTTCGCGACCTCGGCGGCTTCGTAATGGCCGAAGGCCGCTACAACACACCCGCGCTCGCCGCCGAAGCGATCGCCGCCGGAGCCGATTGCGTCACGGTCGGAAGCGCGCTGACCCGGCTGGAACATGTCACCGGCTGGTTCTGCGCCGCCGTCGAGGGCGCGGTGCGGTCATGAAGCGCGCGGACCTGACCGGCTTTGCAATCGACCTCGGCGGCACAAAGACCGCCGCGGCGCGCGTCGAGAATGGCGAGATCACGGCGCGGCGACAGGTCGCGACCGATGGCGGCGCCGGGCTCGATACCATGGTCGATGCCGTCGCGGGCATGCTGGACGAGCTTGGCCACCAAAGGGGCGCGCCGCTCGGCGTCGCCGTGACCGGCCGGGTCGGGCGCGACGGGCGCTGGCACGCGGTGAACCTCGGCACCCTGCCGGAAATCTCCGGCGTGCCCCTGACCGATGCCCTCATCGAGCGTTTCGGCAGCGCGCGCGTCAGCAACGACGCTGTCGCCGCCGCAGTGGCCGAGGCGCATTTTGGGGCCGGCCGGGGTGCTTTCGCGCACGCCTATATCACGGTTTCGACCGGTGTCGGCGGTGGATTGGTCCTGGGTGGGCGACCGCTACTCAGCGCCAACGGCCTCGCCGGGCATGTCGGGTTCGTCACCAGCCCCCTGGGCCGCGAGCGCTGCGACAGCGGCCGCTTCGGGACCGTGGAAAGCGTCGCCGGCGGGCGCGCCATCGCGCTGGCCGCAGCGAATGCCGGCCACCCCGACACGGATGCCCGCGCGGTCTTCAACGCGGCCCTTGCCGGAGCCGGCTGGGCCGAGGCGATCATTGAACGCTCCGCCGCCGCCGTCGCCACGCTCTGCGCCGATCTCACCACAATTCTCGGGCTGGACAGTGTTTCGCTCGGCGGCAGCATCGGTCTGGCGACCGGCTATCTGGCGCGGGTGGCAAGCCACCTGGCGCAGGAACCCGCGCTGTTCCGGGTTCCGATCAGCGCCGCCGAACTTGGCCAGAACAGCGCCCTTCTGGGTGCCCTGGCGCTGCACGAACTGGAAGGCGCATCATGAAGGTCCTGATCCTCGACAGCCCGGCGATGGCCATCGCCCGCGTGGATGATCTGGTTGCGGACCTGATCCGGCGCAAGGCGCGCCAGCATCTCCAAGGTTTCCTGCTCCGCCACAGCCGCGTCTATCCGGGCAAGAAGGGCTGAACCGCGGCCTACCGGCGTTGGTTGACGATGGTGCATTTCCAGCACCCTGCGGAGCAGATTGTTTTCCAGGATTATGTGGACGCCATTGCGGACGTCGAAGCCCGGGCGGGGAACCTGACGGGGGAGATCGCGGAGCTTCTGCCGGACTGGAGCCTGGCGTCGGTGGTGAAGGCAGTCCAGGCCACGCGCGACGTTGCCTTCATCGTTGCCGTGACAGTGGTGGCCGAGGTCGGAGACTTCCACCGTTTCGACAATCCGCGGCCGCCGATGGCCTACTTTGGCCTCACACCCTCCGAGCACTCCAGCGGAGAGGAATGGTGGCGTTGATGTCCTACCAATGCGAACCGGTCTCGAATCGGAAAATGTCGCTGCCCCTTATTGGGCGCAAAAGCCGCGCCACTCGGCGAGAGCGGCGGCGCGGGTGATCACCCGCCGGTTTGACGTGAACAATTTCGCGGCAGGCTTTGCGGAGATGACATCAGAGGCAAGCGGCAGGGGGTTCCTCGACCGAGGCTGACGGATCAGCCGCCGTAGTCGAGGAACACCTGTGGCAGCACCAGCGACAACCACGGCACGAAGGCGATGATCAGCAGCGCCACCACCATCGTGACCACCCACGGAAAGATGCGGCGCGCGATCTTGTCGAAAGGGATCTGCCCGACCTGGGCCGCCATGAACAGGTTGGCGCCCAGCGGCGGGGTCACGAACCCGATCGCCAGCGCCACGATCATCACGATGCCGAAATGCACCGGGTCGATACCCAGTTCGAGGGTGATCGGCAACAGCACCGGCGTCAGGATCACGATGGCCGCCAACGTCTCGAGGAAGGTGCCCACGATCAGCAACAGCACGATGGTCGCCAGCAGCACCACATAGCGGCTCTGGGTCATCGACAGCACGAATTCAGCCAGTTGGGTGGGGATCTGCTCCAGCGCGATGATCCGCCCGAAGGCAACGGAGGCGCCGATGATCACCAGCACCGCCGACACCAGCAGCGCCGAGTCGAGCATCATCTTGGGAATGTCGCGCAATGGCAGTTCCTTGTAGACGAACACGCTCACGATCAGCGCATAGACCACCGCGACGGCCGAGCTTTCGGTGGGCGTCACGACGCCGGAATAGATGCCGCCCAGCACCACCACCGGCATCAGAAGCGCCAGCTTGGCCCGGTTCAGCGCGGCCCAGACGCTGCCTTCATGCAGAACCGCCTCGCCCTTGTGGGCCATCTTGCGGCGCTGGGTGATGTTGTAGATGATCAGCGTCAGCGCGATGACGATGCCGGGGATGATCCCGGCCATGAACAACGCGGTGACCGATACGCCCGCGGCGACCGCATAGACGATCATCACCACCGAGGGCGGGATCATCACGCCAAGCCCACCCGCGCTGGCCACCATGGCACCGGCATAGGCGCGGTCATAGCCGCGCTCGACCAGCGCCGGGATCATCGCCAGGCCGATGGCCGCCACCGTGGCGCTGCCGGTGCCCGAGATCGCGGCGAAGAACAGGCAGGCCATGATCGTGACGGTGCCCAGGTCACCGGGGCTGCGCCCGAAGGCGCGGTCGGCCACCGCGACCAGGCGACGCGAAATGCCGCCCTGCGCCATCAGGCTGCCCGCCAGCGTGAACAGCACCACCGCGATCAGCGTGAAACTGTTGATGCCCGAGACCAGCCCGAGCGCGTAAAGGTCGAAATTCAGGAACGGCACATAGGCGATGGCCAGAAGGCTCGCCGCTCCCAGCGCGATGCCGATCGGCACGCCGATGATGAGCAGGAGCGCGAAGCTGCCGAACAGGATGGCGGTGGTCATGGCTCAGATATCCAGTTGCGGGCCGAGGCGGGTGTCGCCGCGCATGACCACGCGCCAGAGCGAATGCACCAGCCGTGCAGAACTCAGCGCGCCCGACAGGATGATCGCGGCATAGAGCATCCCCAGCGGCCATTCGGTCGAACTCAGGATCTTCCCCCGGTCGAACGCTTGCTGGGTGATGACCACGCCCAGCCAGCACACCATGACCGAATAGATCAGGAACACCAGTTCGGCGAGTGCGAAGACCCAGCGGCGCACCGCCTCGGGCATCAGGTCGAGAACGGCGGTCACACGCATGTGCCGCCGCTCGCGTATCGCGTAGCTGACCCCGAAATAGATCATGTAGACGAAGCAGAAACGGGCCAGTTCGTTGGCCACCGCGATGGAGGTGGAGAAGGCGAAGCGCGCGATCACGTCGGCAAAGACCAGCACGATGATCGCCCCGAGCATGGTGACGATCACCACCGGCTCGAACCACTTTTCAAGCATGCGCATTCGCCCCTCCCCGTTTCGCGCGGCTACTTGCCGATGGCGGTCATGAAGGTGTCGTAGAACGCATCACCCACCTTGGCGCGAATGTCGGCCTCGATGGCACCGTTCATCGTCGCACCCAGGCGCTGCTTGTCCTCCGCCGGCAGTTCGTTGACCACCAGACCAGCCGCCTTCAACTCGTCGAGCGTCGCCGCGTTGGCCTTGGCGGTCAAGTCACGCTGCAACTCGACGGTCTCGCGCGCCACCTCGTCGACCAGCGCGCGGTCTTCGTCGCTCATCCCGTCATACCAGTCGAGATTGGCCAGCCAAAGCTCGGGCCAGTAGATGTGGCCGGTCAGCGAGACGTATTTCTGAACCTCGAAGAAGCGCTCGACGATCATCGAGCTCAGCGCGCTTTCCTGGCCGTCGATCAGACCCTGCTGCAGCGACGAATAGATCTCGCCCCAGGCCAGCGGAACCGGCACCGCGCCGACCGAGCGCCAGGCCTTGATCGCGATGGGGTTGTCAGCCGAGCGCATCCGAAGACCTTCGAAAGCTTCGTAGCTGTCGAGCGGTGCGCGGCTGTTGGTAAAGCTGCGGAATCCAAGCTCCATGAAGCCCATGCTCTTCAGCCCGCGCTCTTCCATCGCGGCCGCAATCGCCTGCCCGGCGTCACCGTCGAGAAGGTCGCGCGCCTGCTCTTCGTTCTCGAACAGAAGGAACTGGTCGAGCACCGCAAGCTCATCCACCGAGGACGACAGGTGCACCGAGGCGCCGGTCGTCATGGTGATGTTGCCGGACTGGACCAGGTCGGTCATCTCCTGCACGCTGCCAAGCTGGCCGCCGGGGAACAGTTCGACCTGGATCGCCCCGTCCGAGCGCGCCTCTAGCTCGGTCTCGAAATACGTAAGCGCCTCGTGAATCGGCGAGCTTTCGGGCGTGGCATGGCCGATCCGGATGGTGGTGTCGGCAAGCGCGGGGCCAGCCAGCAGGGCGACGGCCCCAAAGGCCAGAATGGGTGAAAATTTCATGGTTCTCCTCCTGAATTAACCATTGTCTTGGCGAATGGGCCGGCCTCCCCGACCCTCCCGTGTCGGCTTGAACAGTTTCCGGCCAGCGGGATTTTTGCATACGTATGCAAATACGATATACCAACCATGCACAGCGATCAACGATTTTTCGCATCCGCATTCAGAATTGGATGCCCCCCGATCAGGTTTCAGCAGCACGGGCGCGCCGACCCCTGCGGCCACGCGTCTCGCCGCCCTCGCCAGCGGCTTTCGGCGGCTTGTTGAACGCGATCCAGGCGGCCCCGTTGGCATCGTTGTTCGTCAACAGGTTTGCGGCGCGAATGGCCTCCATCTCCGACCCTGCGCGCGCCTTGGTAGATCCCATGCCGGTCAGGTTCGCCAGGATTTCGGGGTCGATGTCTTCCGGCACCATGATCCCCGCCGCCGCCAGCGCGGCGCGCTTTTCCGCCAGTTTGGCCGGTCCTACCGGCAGCGCGATCGGGTTCATGATCGCCGAGGTCATCCCCGCCGCGATCGCCATCGGCAGAAAGGCATTGTTCACGCCATGCCGGTTCGGCAGGCCGAAGGAGATGTTCGAGGCGCCACAGGTCGTGTTGACACCCAACTCGTCACGCAGCCGCCGGATCAGCGCGAACACCTGCACCCCCGCCGTCGCCATCGCGCCCACCGGCATCACCAGCGGATCGACCACGATGTCATGCGCGGGGATGCCGAAATCCGCGGCCCGCTCGACGATCTTCTTTGCCACCGCAAAGCGCACGTCGGGGTCTTCGGAAATGCCGGTGTCGTCATTCGAGATCGCCACCACCGGCACGTTGTATTTCTTGACCAGCGGCAACACCAGCTCCAGCCGCTCCTCCTCGCCCGTCACCGAGTTCAAGAGCGGCCGCCCCTCGCAGGCTTCCAGCCCCGCCTTCAACGCACCCGGAACCGACGAATCGATGCACAGCGGCACGTCGACCAGCCGCTGAACCAGCTCGATCATCTGCCGCATCAGGGGCGGTTCGGTCTCGTTGGGGTTGGGGTTGGCGTTGAACACGACCCCTGCATTCACGTCGAGCATCGTCGCTCCCGCCGCGACCTGCGCCAGCGCATCCGACTCGACGGTCGAGAAGTCTCCGCCCTCCAGTTCAGCGGCCAGCTTCTTGCGGCCCGTCGGGTTGATGCGCTCTCCGATCACGCAGAAGGACTCGTCAAAGCCGATGATCGCGGTTTTGGTTTTGCTCTCGACGATGGTGCGGGTCATGGGCTCTCTCAGATCTGGTTGGCGGGTTTGGCAGCGTCGCCGCCGTTCTCGGTGGCCCAGGTGGCACTGGCCGTGATGCCGCCGAGAGGGAAGAAATGGACCCGTTCGATGTTGAAATCCGGGTGGGTTGCCTTGTGCGCCGCAAGGTCCGCGATCACGCGCTCCGGCGTGAACGGCAATAGCAGCTTGGACACGTCGCGGGCGCGTTTTTGCAGCACCCGCAGGCTGGCCCCCACCCCGCAGGCGACCGAGAACTTGATCAGGGTCTGGAGCCTGGCCGGCCCGGCGATGCCGATATGAATGGGCAGCTCGATCCCCTCGGAGGCCAGCCGGTCGGCCCAGGCGATGACCGGCGCCGCCTCGAAACAGAACTGGGTCACGATCGCCATGTCGGCATCACTGCGGTCGCGAAACGCCTGTTTCCAACGCAGCGCGTCGAGCAGCGCGCGGTCCGAACCATCCGGCGCGATGTCGCGGTTGCCCTCCGGGTGGCCCGCCACATGCAGACGCTTGAAGCCCGCCTTGTCGAACAGCCCGGTCTCGAGCATCTGCATCGAATCTGAGAAATCGCCTTTGGGCTTATCCAGACCGCCAGCCAGCAACAGCGCCTGATCGACCCCCGCCTCGCCCTGATAGCGGGCGATCCAGTCGGCCAGCATCGCCTTGTCACGAATCATCCGGGCCGCGAAATGCGGCATCACGTCGAACCCCTGGGCCTTCAGCCGGGCGGCGGTGGCGACCATGTCGTCGATCGGGGTGCCGTCGATATGGGCGATGTAGACACGGGTCTTCGCAGGCAGAAGGGCGCGGAAATCCTCGACCTTTTCGGCGGTGCGCGGCATCACCTCGATGGAATAGCCGTCCAGAAACGCCTCGACCTCGGGCGCGGCGGGCCTGGCCCCGGCGTTCTTTCTGAAATGCAACAGTGTCATCGGCGCCTCCCTGACTGGTGCCCGGGCATGCTGCTTGCTCCGGGTGGATTGCGGTCGCTTAACATGACTGCATGCGCATTCATATCTTTTTTGATACCCTTTCTCCGTTTTTTGACCAATTAACTTGCGCTTCATGTTTGCAGTAGATTCCTGGGTCGATGTGCTGCTATAAGATGAATGAATGCGCATTCGTCGCATCGTGTCACACGCACCACGGCCTAAACCCGTGCCGGAACTAGAGGATGCCACAATGGCGATGACCCCGAGGGAGAACTTCAAGGCGGCGATGGACCGGACCGGGCCGGAATGGGTGCCCATGGACATGGGCAAGCACATCGGCTCGATCCACAAGAAACACTATGCCGAACTGGCCAAGGCCCTGCCGGAACTCGACCTAACGAACGGCGCGGTGATTCTCGACCGCATGGCCCAGACCGTGGTGCCCGACGAATCGCTCCTGCAATACTTCAACATCGACTTCCGCTGGCTGGTCCCCAACTGGGTGCAACTGACCGAGCGCGAGGACACGGACGGCTATTTCGACATGTGGGGCGTGCCCTACAAGGGCGCACATGGCGACCATTACGCGGTCGACAGCCAAGCCACCGCGCCGCTGGCCCATTGCGAGACCGTCGAGGATGTCGAAGCCTTCGCCTGGCCCGACCCCGAAGACCCGGCGCAGTTCGCAGGCCTCGGCGAGCGGGCGCGCGAGCTTTACGAGACCACCGGCTATGTGCTGGGGGCCGACGCGATCAAGGCCGGGCCGCTGATGTCGGCGCTGCAGATGCGCGGCTATGAGAAATACTTCATGGACATGGTCATCAACCCCGAACTGTCGGATGCGATTCTCAGCAAGATCACCGATCTTCTGTGCCGGATGTGGACCCGCTTCATGGACGAGGTCGGGCCATATGTGCAGATCGCCTATGTCACCGACGACCTCGGCACGCAGACCTCGCTCTTGCTGTCGCCCAAGCTCTATCGCAAGCGCATCAAGCCGTTTCACACGCAGCTTCACCAGCACATCAAGTCCTGTGCCGACGTCAAGCTGATGATGCACACCGACGGCGCGGTGCTGCCGCTGATCGAGGACCTGATCGAGACCGGGGCGGACATCCTGAACCCGGTGCAGACCTCGACCGCCGGCATGGACGACACCGCCGCACTGAACGAGAAATTCGGCGACCGCCTCGCCTTTCACGGCGCGATGGACGTGCAGCAGATGATGCCGAACGCGACCGAAGAAGAACTGCGTTGGGAGATCGCCCGGCGGATGACCGACCTTGGCTCGAACGGCGGCTATATCATCGCGCCCTGCCACAACATCGGCCATGACATCCCGGTCGAGAACACGCTGGCGTTCTTCCGCATGGCGCATGAAATGGGCCGCTACCCGATCGCGCTCGACGATGCGCTGGCCAGCAACGCCTCGTATTTCGAGCGCCTGCGCCGCGAGGGCGACGCATGACCCCCAACGCCCGCTTCAAGGCGCGTCTGGTGGCGCGCGAGCCGTTGGTCGGCTGTTTCGTCAAGACCCCGCACCCCACCGTGGTCGAGGTGCTGGGCGCGACGGATCTCGATTTCCTGGTGCTCGTCGGCGAGCATTCGCCGTCCGGCCGCGCCGCCC
>JBLWUQ010000009.1:0-131151 GCA_048268845.1 Maritimibacter sp.
GCGATGCCCGCGACCGATCTGCACTCTGCACGGATCGCCGCCGACCGGCTGCGCCGGGTGATCGCCGAGCGCCCCTTCCATGCGACGCCCGGAGAAGACGCGTTGCCGGTGACGGTGTCGATCGGGGTGCAGGTCTGCGATGGCCCGGACTGCGCCGGCCCGGCGCTGGATGCGATGATGCGCGACGCCGACGCGGCGCTCTATTCCTCGAAGGCGGCCGGGCGCAATCTGGTGACATTCGCGCGCCGCAAGGCGGCCTGAGGGACGCGAGGCCCCCCGCGCCTGTCAGCGCGACGGGTGCCCCCGGTCGACGCGCGCGGCAAGACCGTCGGCGAAGGCGGCGCGGTCCTCGGGGCTCATCGCCGCGATTTCGGCCAGCAGGATGCTGCGGCCCTGACCGGCCCGCGCCGCCGCGCGCGCCTGTTGCTCGTCGAGCAGCGCCTCGAGCACCGCGGGGTCATAGGGCCTTGCCCTGAGCGCCGCGAGCATCCGGTCGAACTCCTGCGCCAGCGTCTCGCGGTCGGGCCGCGCCGCCGCGCCGCGTTCGCGCAATGCCATGCCGATCCGGACCCGCGAATCGCGCGGCAGCGCATCGAGATAGAGGCCGAAGCCGATGTCGCGCGCCTGCATCCGTTCGGAGGGCGGGAACCGGCGCATGTCGCGCCCGTCGCGGAAATGCGCCCCGAGGATGGCGCCGATCACCGCGAGGTTCATCGCCAGCGACAGCGCCAGCAGCACCTTGGGCCAGGTCTTGGGCCGGCGCGCGGCCTTGGTCTTGTCTTCGCTGGTCATCGTCAACCTTCCTCGTAGAGCGCCGCGAACCCGCCATATCCGGGCACGATGTCTTCCAGATCGTAGCTGCTGGCGCTTGCGGCGCTGTCGGGCAGCAGGAGGCCCCCGGCCAGCGTATTGAGGCCATCGGGGTCGGCAAAGCCCAGCCAGACCCCGGCCACCGTGGCGGTCGCAAGCCCGGCCAGTGCCGGCCAGCCGCCCAGTGCCGCGGCGAAGGCCGCGAAGGCTCCGCGCCGCGGGGCCGGTGCGGGCGGTGTTGCCCGGCCGATGATCTCGACCTCGGCATCCGCCATGATCCGCGCCATCAGCGCCTCCGACGGCACCGGCGCCGCGTCGCGCGCGGCCTCGAAGAAGGCTTCGAGGCCCGCATCGGTCAAGCTGTCGTGATCAGTCTTCGCCATATCCCAACTCCTCGCGCCGGCCGGCCAATCCCGCCGCCAGCGCCCGTTTTCCCCTTGCCGTGAGGCTTTCGACCGCCTCGACGCTGATGTCCATCGCCACGGCGATCTCGGGGTTCGCCAGCCCTTCGAGGTGGCGCAGCGTCACTGCCATCCTCTGCCGCTCGGGCAGCGCGTCAAGCGCCTCCTGCAACGCCTGCGCCCGGTCCGCGCCGATCATCCGGTCCACCGCGCCGGGTGTGTCGTCGACCGGCTCGGGCACGCTGTCCAGATCGACGCCGCGCCGCTTGCGCAGCCGGTCGGTGCAGAGGTTGGCGGTGACGCGGTAGAGCCACGTCGTCACCTGTGCCTCGCCCTGACGCCAGTCCGGCGCGATCTTCCACAGGCGCAGCATGGCCTCTTGTGTCACGTCCTCGGCCTCGGCCCGGTCGCCGCCCAGCATCCGCGTGGCAAAGCCCATCACCCTTGGGGTGAACCGCAGGGTCAGCAGCGCCGCCGCCTCGCGGTCGCCATTGCCGAAGGCGACCAGCAGGGCCTCGTCCGAGACGTCGTTCTGTGCATCAAAAGCCATATCCATCGAGTCTCGGGCGTATCCCCTCTGCCCCGCCGCCGCAATGGCGGGCGGAGCCGGGCAGTCGCCTGCCCGGCTCCCCTTGTGTCAGCGCTCAGTTGCCCTTGCCACCGCGCCAGCCGTCGCCGCCCTTGCCGCCACGGTCGCCCCAGCCGCCGTGGCCGCCACGGTCGCCATGTCCGCCCCAGCCGCCACGATCACCGCGGCGCGCCTTGCGGTCGCCCATCTCGGCCTTGGCCTCGTCGAATTCGGCCTGGCTGATGGCGTTGTCGTCGTCGGTGTCGAAGCGGTCGATGATCCGCCCGAAACCCCTGGCCGGTTCAAGCTCGGCCATCGACAGCATGCCATCGCCGTCGGTGTCGCGCGCCTTGACCATGCGCTCGGCCATGGTGGTCATCATCGTGACCGGATCGCCGCGCTGCGACCCGCGGTCGCCCATGCGCCCACCCATGCGCTCGGTCATGGCGGCGTCCATCGCGGCCGCCAGCTCATCGGCGCCAAGCGTGCCGCTGCCGTCGAGATCCAGCTCGTCGAACCGGGCCGTCGCGAGGGCGCGCAGATCCTCCTCGGTGATCTGGCCGTTGCCGTCGGCATCGAGTGCGGCGAAGGTCATCTCGAACCCGCCCTTCCCGCCGGGGCCGAAAACGTCCTGAATTCCAAAGCCGCCACGGCCCTGCGCCGTCACGAAGCCCGCCGTCGCCAGCGTCACCGCCGCCCCGGCCAGAAGCCCGATGCCCGCAATCCTGTATGCTCGTGTCATGTCTCGTTTCTCCTTGAGGTTCAAAACCTGTCATGTCGGGGGGTCTTCCCCGGTGTCGTACAAGTCAAACGGGCGAGGGTTGCCTTTCCGTCGCCGGGAGTGCGAAATAATCGCGACATCCAGACGCACGGGCATTTCGCACCATGGGCGAGGATCGTCTTTGCTGTATGGTAGCGCCCATAGCGAACAGGACATGACATGAAAGACGAGACCGGAATGAACGCCTCACGAGCGGACATTGTGCCCGCCGTTGCCGCTTCGACCACGTCGCCGGCGGCCGCAAGGCCTGCCGCACCGGCGGCGCGCGGGCGGGAGGACGCGGGCGAGCGGCCGCTGGGACAGGCCTGCTGGCGCGGCTGGCGCAGGCGCTGCCCGTCCTGCGGCACGGGGCCGTTGATGAAAAGCTACCTCAAGGTGCGCGACACCTGCACGGTCTGCGAAGAGCAACTGCACCACCAGCGCGCCGATGACGGGCCAGCCTATCTGACGATCCTCGTGGTCGGGCACCTGATGGCGCCGATGCTGGGCTGGGCATTCTTCGCCTTCCGCCCGAACCCGATGGTTCTGGCTTCCGTCTTCGCGATCGGAACGGTTGCCTTGTCGCTCTATCTTCTGCCAAGGTTCAAGGGCATGATGGTCGGCTTTCAGTGGGCCAAGCGGATGCACGGGTTCGCCCCCGACCCGAAGCCGGGCGCGAGGGGGGCGCGGGATACCGCCTGACGGCGGCGGCGAGGTTTGGGCGTGAGCGAGATCGACAAGACCAGAACCATCCGGGACGCGGCGACCGTGGTGCTGATCCGCGACGCCGGGACCGACAACCCGCGCGTGCTGATGGGCAAGCGCGGCGCGCGCGCGGCCTTCATGCCCAACATGTTCGTCTTTCCCGGCGGCGCGCTTGACCGAGCCGACGCCAGGGTGCCGCTGGCCGAAGCGGGCGCCGAACCCTGCCGCACCCGGCTGAACGAGAACGCCCGCCCCGGCATCGGCCCCGGCCTGCTCGCCGCCGCGATTCGCGAATTGTGGGAGGAGTCCGGCCAGATCCTTGGCGAGCCCGGCCCCTGGCCCGGCGACGTGCCGCAAGCCTGGAAAACCTTTGCCGCGACCGGCCATGTGCCCTCGGCCGACGGGCTGGCCTTCGTGTTCCGCGCGATCACGCCGCGGGGGCGGACGCGCCGGTTCGATGCGCGGTTCTTCGTGGCCGATGCCGCCCGGCTCAAGACCGACCCCGACGATTTCAGCCATGCCGAGGACGAGCTGGCCAGCCTTCAGTGGATCGGGCTTGACGCGGTGCGCGAGTTCAATCTGCCCTTCGTCACGCAGGTGGTGCTGGCCGAGATCGCGGGCCGACTGCCCGACCTCGCCGCGCCCGAGAGCGTCCCGTTCTTCGACAATGCCGCCGAGCATACGCTGTTTCGCAGGCTGGGCGGCGTGCATCCGATGGATGCGGCCCTCGGCTGAGCCGCGTCAGACCACCAGCACCAGCATCAGGATCGAGCCCGCCAGCACCGCCATGCCCAGCCATTCGCGCGGGCGGGTGGCCTCGCGGAAGATCAGCCAGCCGCCGAGGATGGAGAACAGCAGTTCCACCTGCCCCAGCGCCCGCACATAGGCCGCGTTCTGCAGCGCGAAGGCGACGAACCAGCCGAACGATCCCAGCATCCCGGTGACGCCGACCAGCGCGGTCATGCGCCAGCGCGACAGCACCCGGCCGATCTCGCCGGGTTCGCGCAGGCGCAGCCAGATCAGCATCGCGGCGGTCTGGAAGGCGGTGACGGCGGCCAGCGTGACGGCGGCGCGCAGGGCGGCGTTGCCCTCGCCCAGCGCCAGCGTCGCGCCGCGGTAGCCGATGGCCGAGATGCCGAAGAACGCCCCCGCCAGCAGCCCCAGCGCCGAGGCGCGGTTGAACATGCTGCGCAGCTTGCCGCCCGCCGGAACCGACAACAGCAACACCCCCACGACCCCGATCAGGATCGCCACGAAGGCCGGCAGCGTCACCGCCTCGCCAAGAACGATGGCCGAGAACGCGGCGACGAGGATCGTCTCGGTCTTGGTGAAGGCGATGCCGACGGCGAAGTTGCGCGCGGCGAACAGGGCGACCGTCGCCAGCGTCGCGATGATCTGCGCCAGCCCGCCGGTGACGACCATCGCCCAGAACCGGGGCGAGGTTTCGGGCCAGCCGGTGCCGGTGGCCGTCACCAGCCCGATGGCCAGAAGTGCCGCCAATGGCGCCGCGAACAGGAAGCGCGAGAACGTGGCGCCGCCGGAACTCAGCCCGCTGCCGCGCAGTGATTTCTGCAAGGAAAACCGGATCGTCTGGACCAGTGCCGCCGCCAGCGTCGCCAGAACCCAGGGCGCGATCACCTCAGCCCCGCGAGGTCATAGCCGTTCCACGCCAGCACCTCGCGCGCGGCGTTCATCCGGTCGGGGGGCAGCGCCGGCTCGCGATCGAGCAGCATGGCGAAGCGCCCGTCCGGGGTGCCGATCGCCATGGTGCGATACCCGGAATCGACCCACAGCACCCAGAGCTGAACCGGGAAATTCGACGCCTCGATCCGCCCCGGCCCGACCAGCCGCGCGGTGCCGCTGCCGTCCCTGGTGGTGGCGATGGAAAAGCTGCCGCCCGCACCTTGCGTAACCTGCCAGCGCGCGCCGGGGCTGCGCCCGATGGCGGCGATCTCGTTCCAGGTGCCAGCAAAGCGCGCCGGATCGAAGCTGACGATGGCGGCGATCGGCGCGTTCGCGTCACGGTGGCCGGTCTGGGCCGCACACCCCGCAAGACCAGACAGAAGGGCCGCCAGAATCAATGCTCTCACAGCGGCCAACTCCGTTTATTGCGCGACCCACTCCAGCTTGGAGGTATCGTAGCCCATCGAGGTCAGGACCGAAACGGCATTTTCAACCTTCTCGGCGGGCAGCGTCGGGCTGCGCGACAGGATCCAGCCGGTCTTGCCCGGAGGCTCGCCCACCACCGCGTAGGAATAGGCGGCATCGACGTGGAGCACCCAGTAATCGCCCTTGGCGAAGGGCAGCCAGGGCACGAACGTCACCTCGAGCTTGCCGGGTGCGACCACTTTCGCCACGCCCTCGGCCACTTCGAGCGGGCCATCAGGCGCGCCCTTGTGGCAGGAGTTCACGACACTGATCCTGCCATCGTCACGCAGCGCATATTCGGCGGTCACGCCTGCGCAGTCCTTCTCGAACCGGTTGGGAAAGCGGGCGATTTCATACCATTTGCCCAGATAGCGTTCGAGGTCGAGGTTGGCCACGACGCCCATCGGCACCGAGGCATCGCGATAGCCCGCGCCGTGCGACGGCTGGGCCAGACCCAGCGCCGAGCCGATCGCGAAGAGGAATGTCGGAAGTCGCATGCTGTATCTCCTTTTGGGTCATACGGCCCCGCCGGGCTTGCGGATCAACCTTTCAGGGGTGGCGGGTGTTCCTTGCGCGCCGCTTGCGTCCACACGAGAGGATATTTGAGGGCGCCACGGCGCGTGGTATACTCATGCCAAGGTCCGCGCGAACGTGATCATTCGCGGGCACCTTGTCCGGTGCCCAGAGGCAGTCGGAGCACATCATGCAGAGCATTGATTTCTGGTTCTCGATCGGCAGCACCTACAGCTACCTTTCCGTCATGCGGCTTGACCGGGTGGGCAGAGAGGCCGGGATCGGCTTTCGCTGGCACCCGTTCAACGTGCGCGCGATCATGATCGAGATGGACAACATCCCTTTCGCCAAGAAGCCGATCAAGGCCGCCTATATGTGGCGCGACATCGAACGCCGGGCGAAGGTCCACGGGCTTTCGCCACGGATTCCGGCGCCCTACCCGCTGGCGGACCTGGAACGCGCCAACCGGGTCGCGGTGATCGGCGCGGCAGACGGCTGGTGCCCGGCCTATGTGACGGCCAGCTACCGCCGCTGGTTCGAGGAGGGCCAGCCCGCCGGAAGCGAGCCCAACCTGTCCGCCAGCATCCGCGAGGCGGGGGCCGATCCGGCCAGCGTGCTGGCGCGGGCGGATGGCGACGAAGGCGTCGCGGGGCTTGCCGCGGCGACCGATGCGGCCAGACGGCTGGGGATTTTCGGTTCACCCAACTTCCTTGTGGGCAACGAGTTGTTCTGGGGCGACGACCGGCTTGAGGATGCGATCCGCTTCGCGAAGGACCTGCCGCCCGCCTGAGGCCGATTGCGTCGATCCGCCCGGCACAAAAACCGCACCGCGCCTTTTCCTTTCCCCGGCCCTCGGGTAAAGACGCTGGGACCACTTCTCATGCAGAAAACGGGGGCCCGACATGGCCATGGACAAGACCTTTGACGCCACCGCCGCCGAGCCGCTGATCTATGCCAGATGGCAGGACGCGGGCGCCTTTCGCGCCGGGGCCAATGCCTCGCGCGAGGAGACCTTCTGCGTGATGATCCCGCCGCCCAACGTCACGGGCGCGCTGCATGTCGGTCATGCCTTCAACAACACGCTGCAGGATATCCTCGTGCGCTGGCACCGGATGCGCGGTTTCGACACGCTGTGGCAGCCGGGGCAGGACCATGCCGGCATCGCCACCCAGCTTCAGGTCGAGAAGATGCTGAAGGCCACCCAGCAGCCAAGCCGCCGCGAACTCGGGCGCGCGGCGTTTCTGGAAAAGGTCTGGGAATGGAAGGGCGAGTCCGGCGGCACCATCGTCGAGCAGCTCAAGCGCCTTGGCGCCTCCTGCGACTGGGACCGCAACGCCTTCACCATGGCCGGTGCGCCGGGCGATCCGCGCACGGGGCATGAGAACAGCCCGAATTTCCATGACGCGGTGATCAAGGTCTTCGTCGAGATGTATCACAAGGGGCTGATCTATCGCGGCAAGCGGCTGGTCAACTGGGACCCGCATTTCGAGACCGCGATTTCCGACCTCGAGGTCGAGAATATCGAGGTCTCGGGCCACATGTGGCACTTCAAATACCCGCTCGCGGGGGGCGAGACCTATACCTATGTCGAGCGTGACGAGGACGGCAAGGTCATCCTCGAGGAAGAGCGCGACTATATCTCCATCGCCACGACCCGGCCCGAAACCATGCTGGGCGACGGCGCGGTGGCGGTGCACCCCGACGACGCGCGCTATGCGCCGATCGTCGGCAAGCTCTGCGAAATCCCGGTCGGCCCGCGAAAGCTCCGCCGCCTGATCCCGATCATCACCGACGAATACCCCGACCCCGATTTCGGCTCGGGCGCGGTCAAGATCACCGGCGCGCATGACTTCAACGACTACGCGGTGGCCAGCCGCGGCGGCATCCCGATGTATCGGCTGATGGACACCAGCGGGCACATGCGCGCCGACGGGGCGTCCTATGCCGAATGTGCCATGCGCGCCCAGCAGATCGCCGGCGGCGCGGGCTTCTCCGAGGATGAGGTCGACGCGCTGAACATGGTGCCCGAAAACCTGCGCGGGCTGGACCGGTTCGAGGCGCGAAAGCGCGTGGTCGCGCAGATCAACGCCGATGGCCTTGCCGTAATGACGCGCGACGAGGAAGGCAACGCGGTGCCGCTGGTCGAGTCGAAGATGATCATGCAGCCGTTCGGTGACCGCTCCAAGGTGGTGATCGAGCCGATGCTGACCGACCAGTGGTTCGTCGATGCCGAAAAGGTCGTCGGCCCGGCGCTGGACGCGGTGCGTTCGGGCAAGACCCGGATCATCCCGGAATCGGGCGAGAAGACCTATTACCACTGGCTCGAGAACATCGAGCCCTGGTGCATCTCGCGCCAGCTCTGGTGGGGGCACCAGATTCCGGTGTGGTATGGGCTCGATCTGTCCTACGAGATCAACCCCGACACCGACGGCGATGGCGAGATCGACCAGGTCGAGATGATGCGGATGCTGCTCGACGGCATCGTGCATATGGGCGAGGTCTACCACTGCGGCACCACGTTCGAGGAGGTGCGCGAGCGCTTCCTTGACGACAACGCCGACACCCCGACGGTTATCGCCAACGCCCGCGTGATCAAGGTCGCCGACAAGGCCGAGGCGATGGAGACGCTGGCCGAAAGCCTCGCGCGTTTCACCGTCGATCAGGACCCGACGAAACTGGTCTTTCCGGTCTGGCGCGACCCCGACGTGCTCGACACCTGGTTCTCGTCGGGCCTGTGGCCGATCGGCACGCTGGGCTGGCCGGAAAAGACCCCGGAGCTTGAAAAGTATTTCCCCTCAGATGTGCTCGTCACCGGCTTTGACATCCTGTTCTTCTGGGTTGCGCGGATGATGATGATGCAGCTTGCCGTCACCGGAGAGGTGCCGTTTCACACGGTCTACCTGCATCAGCTTGTCCGCGACGAGAAGGGCAAGAAGATGTCGAAGACGACCGGCAACGTCATCGACCCGCTCGAGATCATCGACGAATACGGCGCCGACGCGCTGCGCTTCACCAATGCCTCGATGGCGGCGCTGGGCGGCGTGCTGAAGATGTCGGAAGAGCGTATCAAGGGCTACCGCAACTTCGGCACGAAACTGTGGAACGCGGCGCGCTTTGCCGAGATGAACGACTGCAAGCCGGTGGCGGGGTTCGATCCCGCAGGCGTCAGCCAGACGGTGAACCGCTGGATCGTCGGCGAAACCGCGCGGGTGCGCGAAACCGTGGACGAAGCACTGACGGCCTACCGCTTCAACGACGCCGCGAACGGGCTTTATGCTTTCGTCTGGGGCAAGGTCTGCGACTGGTATGTCGAATTCGCCAAGCCGCTGCTCACCTCCGACGACGCGGCGGTGGTCGAGGAAACCCGCGCCACGATGGCCTGGGTGATCGACCAGTGCCTGATCCTGTTGCACCCGGTCATGCCCTTCATCACCGAGGAGCTTTGGGGCCAGATCGCGCCGCGCCCCAAGATGCTGGTCCATACCGACTGGCCCACCTACGGCGCCGAGTTGATCGACGCGGCGGCCGATCGCGAGATGAACTGGGTGATCCGGCTGATCGAGGAGGTCCGCTCGGCCCGCGCGCAGATGGGCGTTCCGGCGGGGCTGCAAGTTCCGATGATCCTGCAATCGCTCGACGAGGCCGGGCGCGCGGCCTGGGCGGCGAACGAGGCGCTGATCACAAGGATGGCGCGGATCGCGGAACTGACCGAGTCCGCCGACCTGCCCAAGGGCTGCGTCACGATCCCGGTCGACGGCGGTACCTTCGCGCTGCCGCTGGCCGATATCGTCGATGTGGCCGGGGAAAAGGCGCGGCTGGAAAAGACGCTGGGCAAGCTCGAGAAGGAGATCGGCGGTCTCAAGGGCCGGCTGCACAACCCGAAATTCGCCGAGAACGCGCCGGAGGACGTGGTAGCCGAGGCCGAGGACAACCTCGCCGCGCGCGAGGACGAGGCCGGCAAGATCAAGCTGGCACTAGCCCGACTGGCCGAAATCGGCTGACCGGGACTTTCACTTTTCCAACCGGAATGGCGAAGCCGGGGCGCGATAATGCGCCCCGGCTTTCACTTTTCCGATACCTTGCCGTGGCGGTGACGCAGGTTCCGAGTCGTGGACCGCCCTGCGGTCACGGACGTGTCGGTGCAATCCGCCACCGCCATGGCCCGCCTGCACATCATACCGCCGGGGCTGGCCGTGAAACGCCGGACCATGCTTGCCCCTTGCCTGACAGCGGCGTTTCAGGGCATGAAAACCCATGACCCAAGGACCCCGCCTGACCCCGCTTGCCACGCGCCTTCCCGCCTCGGTGCCCTTCGTCGGACCCGAGGCGCAGGAACGCGCCCGTGGCCGGCGGTTCGCCGCCCGTCTTGGCGCCAATGAAAGCGTGTTTGGCCCCTCGCCCAAGGCGATTGCGGCGATGGAGCGCGCGGCGGGCGAGACCTGGATGTATGGCGACCCGGAAAGCCACGATCTGCGCGCGGCACTGGCGGCGCATCACGGCGTCGCGCCCGACACCATCATGATCGGCGAAGGCATCGACGGGCTTCTGGGCTACCTCGTGCGCCTCACCGTCGGGACGGGCGACAAGGTGGTGACATCGGCGGGCGCCTATCCGACCTTCAACTATCACGTCGCGGGCTTCGGCGGCGAGTTGGTGACGGTGCCCTATGCCGGCGACCACGAAGACCCGGCGGCGCTGGTGGCGAAGGCCGCCGAGGTCGGCGCGAAACTCGTCTACCTCGCCAATCCGGACAACCCGATGGGCACATGGCATGGGGCCGAAACGGTGCAGGCGATGATCGAGGCGGTGCCCGACGGCACGCTGCTGGTGCTCGACGAGGCCTATGTCGAATTCGCGCCCGAGGGCACCGCCCCGGCGCTCGATCCAGATGACGCGCGGGTGATAAGGATGCGCACGTTTTCCAAGGCCTATGGCATGGCGGGCGCGCGCATCGGCTATGCGATCGGGGCGGCGCCGCTGATCTCGGCCTTCAACAAGGTGCGCAACCATTTCGGCATGGCGCGGATCAGCCAGGCGGGCGCAGTGGCAGCGCTGGCGGACCGGGATTACCTGATGGAAGTGCGCGCCAAGGTCTCGGTCGCGCGGGGCCGGATCGCGGACATCGCCGCCGCGAACGGCCTCACCGCCCTGCCCTCTGCGGCCAATTTCGTCGCAATCGACTGCGGCGCGGACGGCGATTTCGCGCGCCGGGTGCTGGCGGAACTGATCGCGCGCGACATCTTCGTGCGGATGCCATTTGTGGCACCCCAGGACCGCTACATCCGGGTCACGGCGGGCACGCCCACCGATCTCGACCGATTTGAGCGCGCCCTGCCCGAGGCGCTTGCGGCGGCAAGGGGGTTCGCCCGCTAGCGCGGGCGACCGCCCTCTGCTTCATCTTGGCAAAAATACTCAAATGCTGCGCCCGCGACGGGTGCGGCGATGAGTATTTGGACCAAGATGAAGAGGTTTACGCTTCGGCAATGATCCGGGTCGCGGCGGCAAGCGCGTCCGGTCCGTGCGGGATGGCAAGCGCGATGAGGCCCGCCTCGATCGCGCCGAGCGCGCCCATGATCATGTGGGCGTTGACGTGGCCCATGTGACCGAGCCGGAAGAACCCGTGCCAGGCCGGATCACCGGGGTCGGCCATGCCGAGCCCGATGCCCAGTGTCACCCCGGCCTTTTCCTCGACCCAGCGCCTTAGCCTGGTTCCGTCCTCGCCGCCGATCCGCAGCGCGGTGACGGCGTGGCTGCGCAGGGCGGGATCGGCGATGTTCAACTCGAGCGGGCCGCCCTGCCCCCAGGCCTCGAAGGCGGCCCAGACGGCGCGGGCGAGTTTTTCGTGGCGCGCCCAGACCGCCTCGATCCCGCCTTCGTCGGCGATCATGTCAAGCGCGGCGCGCAGGCCCAGCAAATGGTGGGTCGGGGCGGTGCCGCCGAAGTATTGATAGAACATCGCCGGGTTTGCGCGCGGCGCCCAGTCCCAGTAGAAACTGGCGGTGTCGACCAGTGCCCTCGCCGCGCGGTCGTTGAAGAAGACGAACCCCAGCCCCGGCGGAGTCATCAGCCCTTTCTGGCTGGCCGCGACCATCACGTCGACGCCCCAGGCGTCCATCTCGAAGCGGTCGACGGCGAGCGAGGCGATGCAGTCGACCATGAACAGCGCCGGGTGGCCGAGCCGGTCGAGCAGCGCGCGGATGCCGGCGATGTCGTTCCTGACGCCGGAGGCGGTGTCGACCTGGACGACGGCGACGGCGCGGATCTCGTGGCCCTTGTCGGCGGCCAGCGCCGCCTCGACGCGGGCCAGGTCGACCGCCGCGCGTTTGCCGAAGTCGATCACCTCGAGCCGCGCCCCGAGCCGGGTCAGGACCTCGCCCCAGCCAGCCGCGAACCGCCCGGTGACCAGCACCAGCACCTTGTCGCCCGGCCTGACGGTGTTGGAGGCCGCCGCCTCCCATGCGCCGTGGCCGTTGGCGATGTAGATCGCGACCTGGCCCTTGGTGCGCGCCACCGCCTTGAGGTCGGGCACCAGCCCCGCCACCATCTCGGGCAGCGCGCCTTCGTAGATGTTGGGCGCGGGCTGGTGCATCGCGTTCAGCACCCGGTCGGGCATGACCGATGGGCCGGGAATGGCAAGATAGGGGCGACCGTGGGATAGCGACATGGAAAAACCTCTCGAGCCCGATATGTCGAAGCGTTAGGGCCGGTTGCGGGGAAGGTCAATCGGGGAGGCGGTAGCCGCACGCCAGCCGCGCCGGGTCGGCTCCGGCGAGGAACCGCGCCTGCCGCCAGAGGTTCGCCGCGCCCTGACGGGCCCAGCCTCGCGCGTGGTAGCGGCTGGCGTCGGTGGTGGCGGTGGCATTGAGCGCGCGCGCGCGCGGCAGGGCGCGGATCAGCGCCACGTCCTCCATCAGCGCGATGTCGGGGTAGCCGCCGGCGGCGTCGTAGTCGCTGCGCGCCACCAGCAGCCCCTGATCGCCGAATGGCAGGCCCAAGAGGCGCGCGCGCAGGTTGGCCCAGCCGGCGACGATCCGGGGGGCAAGCCCATCGGCGCGAAACCGAAGGCGGAAATAGCCCGGCGCGCCGCGCGCCATCCCCGCCTCTACCGCCCCGACCCAGCCCGGTGACAGCACTGTGTCAGCGTGCAGGATCATCAGCCACGTCCCCGCGCTTGCCGCCACGCCCCGCCGAAGCTGGCCGCCGCGCCCGGCCGGACCGTCGATCCAGAGCGCGCCCGCGGCCGCTGCGATGGCGAGGGTTGCATCGCTCGAGCCGCCATCGGTGATGACGAGGTCACGCACCAGACCGGCGGCAACGCCCTCGATCAGTGCGGCGAGGCAGTCGGGCAGCCCCGCCTCGGCGTCGAGCGTCGGGATCACGATGGACAGGGGTGCGCGCATCTCGCCTTCTCTCGCCGGTCAGGACCCCTATATTAACGGCGAACGCGACAGGGGAAAGACATGGCCGAGACGCACGCGAACCGCACGATCATCCGCATCACCGGCGAGGACCGCGAGGAGTTCCTTCAGGGGCTTGTCACCAGCAACGTCAAGGGCTTGGCCGGACTGGGCTACGGCGCGCTCCTGACGCCGCAGGGCAAGTATCTTGCCGACTTCTTTCTGCTGCCCGAGGGGGAAGCGATCCTGCTCGACGTGGACTCGAGCCTTGCGGACATGCTGCTGGCGCGGCTGAAAATGTACAGGTTGCGGGCGAAGGTCGCGGTAGAACAGACTGATATCTATGCGATTCGCGGGATCGGTGAGATGCCGGATGGCGCCCATCCCGACCCGCGCCACCCGGCATTGGGCTGGCGGATGTATCAGGCCGAGCCGGGCGGGGCGCCGGAGGTCGACTGGGACGCGATCCGGGTCGAGCATTGCATCCCCGCGACCGGCAGCGAGCTTGGCCCGGACACATTCATCCTCGAGGCCGGGTTCGACCGGATGAACGGCGTGGATTTCCGCAAGGGCTGCTATGTCGGGCAGGAGGTCACGGCGCGGATGCGGCACAAGACCGAGTTGCGAAAGGGCTTCGTCAGCGTCGATATCGACGGCGAGGCGATCCCCGGCACGCCGATCGTCACCGAGGACGGCAAGGAGGCCGGGTTGCTCGCGACCGTCGCAGCTGGCAAGGCGATCGCCTATCTTCGCTTTGACCGCGCGAAGGGGCCGATGACGGCAGGCACGGCGCGGGTGACCTGGGCGGGGTGACGCGCTGCGCGGCCCGAAAGAGGCAAAACGCCCGGGAAAACCCGGGCGTTGATCCTTCAGCCTTGCAGATCATGCATGGCTTTACGCGACGTCATCGTCAGGCGCGTTCGGAATATTCCATGGTCTCGGTGTTGACCACGATCGCCTCGCCGGGGCCGACGAAGGGCGGCACGGTGATGCGCACGCCGTTGTCCAGAAGCGCCGGCTTGAAGCTGTTGGCGGCGGTCTGACCCTTCACCACCGGCTCGGTCTCCTCGATGGTGCAGATGACCTTTTGCGGCAGCGTGGCGTTCAGCGCCTCGCTTTCGTAATACTCGATGTGGATGGTCATGCCGTCCTGCAGGAACGGACGCCGTTCCCCGAGAAGCTCGGCCGGAAGCTCGACCTGCTCATAGGTCTCGGAATCCATGAAAACCAGCATCCCATCGGTTTCATAGAGAAATTGTTGGTCTTTCTGCTCGAGCCGCACCTTCTCGACCTTGTCGGCCGAGCGGAAGCGCTCGTTCAGCTTGGTGCCGTTGCGCAGGTTGCGCAGCTCGACCTGGGCGAAGGCGCCGCCCTTGCCGGGCTTCACATGGTCGACCTTCACGGCAGCCCAGAGGCCGCCGTTATGCTCCAGCACGTTCCCGGGCCGGATCTCGTTTCCGTTGATTTTTGGCATGTGGCAATTCTGTGGCGAAAGGTTGAAGGAAAGCTGGCGGCACCTATATCTTGCCCGTTCGCCCCTGGCAAGCAGACCATATTTAGCGCCCTGACCGTGACCGTCATGCACCAAGCGCATGGCTGTTATGCGCCAAAGGGCATACCGAATCGGCTACGAAAGCGCATATTGGCCCGCACGCCAGAAAGCGCAAGACCAAGAATAAAAGGACGCAGAATGTTTGATAGTGTTGACGGTACCGCGTTCAATCACGAACAGGGCAATCGCTCGCGCAAGCTTTTCGCCGCGGTGGTTCTCGCCGCGTTGGATGATGCGATTGCGGATGACAAGAAATACGGCAACGGCCCTGACCAGATCGCCCGCTGGGCGCGGTCGCGTGATGGCCGCGAAGTGCTGAGCTGCGCCGGGATCGATCCCAACGAGCGCGTCGTGGCCGGCCTGATGACCTTTGTCGAGAAGGGTGTTCGCACCTCGGTCGCGCTGTCGCGCGAAGAAAGCGAACGTCGCCATGCGGCGGAGGCTGCCGAAGCCGCCTGATCCGGTTTGGCTGCAATGTGAAAGGCGCGTCCTGAAACGGGCGCGCCTTTCACGTTTTCGCAACCCTTTGCGGCGATGAAGCCGCTGCCCGCCCTATTCCCCTTCGCACCCGGCTCGGCTATGGGAACGCATGGCCAAGGCGATCATGATCCAGGGTGCGGGCTCGAACGTGGGCAAGTCGCTCATCGTGGCGGGCATTGCGCGCGCCTGTCTGCGGCGTGGCCTGTCGGTCGCGCCATTCAAGCCGCAGAACATGTCCAACAACGCCGCCGTCACCGTCGATGGCGGCGAGATCGGGCGCGCCCAGGCGTTGCAGGCGCGCGCGGCGGGGCGTGATCCGGTGGTCGACATGAACCCGGTGCTTCTGAAGCCCGAGACCGACATCGGCGCGCAGGTCATCGTGCAGGGCCGGCGCTTTGCCACGCTGAAGGCGCGCGACTACGGCACGACCAAGGCCACGCTGATGCCAAAGGTGCTCGAGAGCTACGCGCGGCTTGCGGCAAGCGCCGATCTGATCATCGTCGAAGGCGCAGGCAGCCCGGCCGAGATCAACCTGCGCCGGGGCGACATCGCCAACATGGGCTTTGCCGAGGCCGCCGGGGTGCCGGTGGTGTTGGTAGGCGACATCGACCGGGGCGGCGTCATTGCACAGCTTGTCGGCACCTGGGCGGTGCTGCCGGACGTCGACAGAAACCGGATAAAGGGATTTCTGGTCAACAAGTTCCGCGGCGACGTGCAATTGTTTGACGAAGGCATGGACGAAATCGCGCGGCGCACCGGCTGGGCGCCGCTGGGGGTGATGCCGTGGTTTTCCGAGGCCTGGCGCCTGCCCGCCGAGGATGTGATGGACCTTGCCGCGCCACGCCCCGGCGGCGCGCTCAAGATCGCGGTTCCACGCCTGAACCGGATCGCGAATTTCGACGACCTCGATCCGCTGACCGCCGAGCCGGGCGTGAGCGTTGTGATCGTCGAGCCCGGTCGCGCCCTGCCCGGCGACGCCGCACTGGTGCTGATACCGGGGACGAAATCGACCATCGCGGACCTGACCGCGTTCCGCGCCAACGGCTGGGACATCGACCTTGCCGCGCATCAGCGGCGCGGCGGGCATGTGCTGGGGCTCTGTGGCGGCTATCAGATGCTGGGGCGCGATATTGCCGACCCCGACGGGATCGAGGGGCCGGCGGGGCGCGTGCCGGGGCTTGGGCTGCTTGACGTGGTGACGCGGCTCACGCCGGCAAAGACCCTGGCGCTGAGCGAGGCCAGTCATCCGGCGACCGGCGAGCTGGTTTCAGGCTACGAGATCCATCTGGGCGTGACCGAGGGGCCGGACCGGGCGCGGGCCTGGCTCGATGTTGCCGGACGTGCCGAAGGGGCGGCCAGCGCCGATGGGCGGGTGCGCGGCACCTACCTGCACGGGCTGTTCGCCTCGGACGGGTTCAGGCGGGCCTATCTGGCCGGGCTTGGCGCGGCGGTGTCGGGGCTCAGCTATGGTGACGGGGTGGAGCACACGCTCGACGCGCTTGCCGCGCATGTCGAGGCGCATCTCGACCTTGACGGGTTGCTGGCGCTGGCGGAATAGGCGCTTCAGTCCAGGTCGCGCAACGCGAGGGCGCGGGCGATTTCGCGGCGCACCATGCGGCGGACGTTGTGGGTGATGCGTTCGCCGATCGGGCCTTGCAGCTCTTCGCGCACCAGCTGGGCGACATATTCGCGCAACAACGCCTCGTCGATCACCGATTCCTCTTCGAGCACTTCGGCATCGTCGATGCCGCCGATATCGTCGCCGCCGAAGGCATGGGCGTCGTCGGGCCGCGTCACCATGACGTCTTCCCAGGCGTCGGTGTCGAGGAAGGGCGCATCGTCCTCGGCGTCCGTTGGCGCATCGTCTTCGTCGGCGTCGGCCAGCGCGGCCTCATCCGCCACGTCGGGCGCGGGCGCGGGCGTGGGTTCGGGCTCCGTCTCGGCAGGCGCCCTGCCCGCCTTTGGCGCGGCGTGGTGATGGAAGATCACCTCGTCGGGCATGTCCTGGACTTCGCTGCCATCCGGCTCCCACTCGTCGGCGGTGTTGTCCACCGCCGCCTCAAGCTCGGCGATCCGGCGTTCGAGCGAGCGCTCTTCGGCGGCCTGCGCCATCGCGTCGGCCACCGATTTCTCGGCGGTTTCGAGCGTTTCGCTGGCCACCTCGGGGGCGGTTTCGGGGATGGCGTTGGCCGCGGCCAGCCGTTCGGAAAGGATTTCGACCGCGGCATCGACATCATCGGCGCGCGTCTCGACCTGGGGCGCCGGGGCGCTGTCGGCCTCACCGGCCAGCGCTTTGGCTTCGGGCGCTTCGGCGGCGTCCTCGACGCTGTCGTCAACCCGGAAGGCAGGCGTCAGAACCAGACGGTCGCGGGCCTCCGCGCCGGGTTTGTCGCGCCGGTGCGCCGTGGCGTTTTCAGAGACCAGTCGCCGGATGGAGGACAGGACATCCTCGATCTCAGCATTCGTTACCGCTTTTGACATTCAACAGATTCCCGCTCTGGCCCTGGCCAAACATACCGGGCGCATCGCCATCACACAACGGTTTGGCTAACGGATCATGAACAACCGGGGCCCGGAGGCAAATTATTTCCGACCCAAGGCCTCGAGCACGGCGTCCAGACGCTCGCCCTGCGGGCTGACGAGATGCACGGGCGCACCCTGGACGGCGTTGTAATAGGCTTCCGGATCATAGGTCGCGATGCCCAGACCGAGGTGCTGGGCGGTCAGAAGCCCCATCGAGGACAACAGGTTGTAGGCCGCGCGATACTGATCCGATTCGGCAGAAATCCGCGCCGCCTGGGCGTCGAGCAGGTCCTGTTCGTAGTTCAGCACCTCCAGCGTGGTGCGCGCGCCGAGTGCCAGTTCCTCACGGGCGCCGCGCAGGGCAACGCGGCTGGCGCGGATCTGCTGGTCGGTCGCGGTGATCGAGGCCTGCGCGATGGCAAGCTGCGCCCAGGCATTGGCGACGGCCTGTTCGACCCCCTGCACCGCGATGTGCAGCCCGGCCTTGGCCGCCTCGGCCTGCGCCATCGACTGACGATAGAGCGCCGACAGCTTGCCGCCCTGATAGATCGGCCCGGACAGCGTGACGCCGACATTGCCCCGCGTGAAATCGGTGGGCGCGGTCGAGCTCAGGGACCGGGTCAGCCCGGCATCGGCCGTGACGGTGGGAAGCATCGAGGTCTTGGATATCGCCACCGCAAGCTCGGCCACGGTGATCGAGCGCTTGGCGGCCAGAACGTCCGGGTGGCGGACACGGGCCAGCGCCTTGGCCTCGTCCAGCGTGCGCGCGGTCATCGGCACGCGCGGCGGCACCTGCAGGCTGTTGGGGTAGTGCCCGACCACGGCCTTGTATTCCTCGCGCGCCACCATCAGCTGCCCGCGCGCCGCGGCCTCGGCGCTTTTCGCGGCTGCCAGCCGGGCCTCGGCGAGCGACACGTCGGTCATGGTGATCTCGCCGACCTCGAAACGGTCGCGCGCGGCGCGCAACTCTTCGGTGATCAGGCGCACGTTGTTTTCCTGCAAGAGCGCGGTCTCATGCGCCGAGCGGACGCTGAGGAACGCGCTGACGGCACGAAACAGGACCTGCTGCTCGACGCCGATCAGAATCTCGCGGGTCATCATCACGTTTTCCCGCGCAAGCTCGATCCGCTTGTCGTTGCGTCCGAAATCGTAAAGTGTGAAGCTTGCCGAGAGGGTGGCGCTGGCGCTGGTCACGGTGGTCACCGATCCGGCGATCTCGGTCGCGGTCCAGCCGGCCTTGAGCGCGTAGTTGAGGACCGGGCGAAGGCCTGCCACGGCGACGGCGACATCCTCGTCCTTGACCCTGAGAAGCGCGCGCTGCTGATCGAGCAGACCCGAGGTGCGATAGGCCGAAACCAGCGCGTCCGACAGGCTTTCCGCCAGTGTCGCCACCGGCGTCAGCACCAGCGCGGAGGCCAACGCGATCGCCGCGATCCGTAGATTTTTCAAACGCATCTCACCTTTTCCCATTCCGTTCCGGCCAGGCCGGTTTCAAAGGAAGTGCCCCGAACCGGCAATCCGGTTCAAGACGCATCGCGGCACCGGACGGAACTGCCACGACCCCACGTTATCAGAGCGCGAAGCTTCGTTCCACTGCAAAGCCCGGCAGCACCGGCGCGGTCGCGTCGAAGGCGATCCGCCAATCCACCCGACCGTCGACCTTGTAGCCGATACGCGCCCGGCCGATGTTTCCGTCGGCAAAGATCGCGCCGATACGACCGCCCTCCTTGAGCTGATCGGTCAGCGCCGCCGGCACCGTTTCCACCGCGCCCTCGATGACGATCACGTCATAGGGGCCGTGCTTGGCGTTGCCCACCGCCAGCGTCCCGGTCAGGACCACGACATTGTCGGCACCGGCTTCGGCAAGGCGGGTTTCGGCCTCGGCCGCCAGTGCCTCGTCCTCTTCCAGCGCCACCACGAAATCCGCCAGCCGCGCGATCACCGCCGAGGAATAGCCAAGCCCGCAGGCCAGATCGAGGACCACGTCCTCGGGCTGGATGTCGAGCGCGTCGAGCAGCTTGGCCAGCGTGCGTGGCTCGAACAGCACACGACCGCCGCCGAGCTCGATCGGCGCTTCGCTATAGGCCGCCTCACGCCGCGCGTCGGGCACGAAATCCTCGCGCGGCACGGTGAGCATCGCCTCGATGATGGGAAATTTCGTCACATCCGACGGGCGCACCTGTGTGTCCACCATCGTCGTCCGTCGCGCATGAAAATCGCTCATGTCTGGTCCCGTCTGTTGCAGGCTCCAAGCGGAGTCGGGTCGTCTTGCCATAGAACCGATATGGCCGCAACACGCGCCGCATACATTCAGGGCCACCTGCGGCACCGGCGCGACAGGTTGCCCGCGCGACCCTCTTGCACACGCGCCCTTGGTCGGCTACATGCGCAATGGCTTCGGCGAGTTGGCGGAGTGGTTACGCAGCGGATTGCAAATCCGTGCACATGAGTTCGATTCTCATACTCGCCTCCACGATCTCCTGACCATTTCGGCATGAAACAAGGCACCACCGAGAGGCGGCGCGGTTTTTTGTGTCCACAGCCTGATCACGCCGCACCATGCCGCTCGGATCATCACGTCCTGAGGCGGCTTGCTCGTGTGGCCGGTCCGCCGATCCGCGCGCGCCCTGAGGGGCCGTCCGACCGCGCCCGCGCGCGATTGGACCACCAAAAGTGTATTGTATTGGTCTGTATATCAGTCCATAATTCCTTTTGATGGGCGACAGACTTCGCCGCAATCACAACCAGGGCCATGTCGGGAGGAAAGCATGAAGCTGGCGGGCAAGCGCGCCATAGTCACCGGCAGTGCGGCGGGCATAGGGGCCGCGATCGCGGCGCGTTTGCTGGCTGAAGGTGCGCGGGTGATGATCGCGGACAGGAATGTCGAGGCCGCAAGGGCGATGGCGGCCCGTTTGTCGCCGGATGCGGTCGCGCTCGAGGTCGACGTGTCCATTTCGGAGTCGGTCCGCAACATGGTGGGCACTTGCGTCGCCGAGTTCGGCGGTCTGGACGTGCTGATCAACAACGCCGGCATCGTCCATCGCGACGACACCGAGATCGAAGACACCACCGAAGAGGCCTGGGACACTACCTTGGGCGTCAACCTGAAGGGCGTCTTTCTGTGTTCGAAGTTCGCGATCCCCGCGATCGAGGCGAGCGGGGGCGGGGCGATCGTGAACATCGCCTCCATCGTCGGCCTGCGTGGGTCGTTTCCGGCGCAGATCGCCTATACGGCAAGCAAGGGCGGCGTGATCGCGCTCAGCCGGGAAATGGCCGTGGGACTGGCGCGGCGGCGGATCAGGGTCAACGCGATCTGTCCCGGCCTGACCGCGACGGAAATGGCGGCGGGCCTGGTGGCGGACGACGCCGCCTATCAGCTTCGCCGGCTGCACATCCCGATGGGCAGGATGGGTCAGCCCGACGAAATCGCATCGGTCGCGGCGTTCCTTGCGTCCGACGATGCCTCCTACATCACCGGACAGGCGCTTGCGGTCGATGGCGGCCTGACCGAGGCGTTTCTGACGCCTCCGGACCGCTGACCCGTGGGCCGTTGAGTGCCGGCGCGGTCGGAGGGAAGCCCGGCGAGAGGACCAGGCTGAAAAGAGGAAACGGTGCCGCCGCCAATCGGGCGGCACCCCGGAATGCATCGAAACGGAGGAAAACAATGTCCAAGGAATTTGCGGGAAAGTCGATCATCGTGACCGGTGGCTCAAAGGGTATCGGGCGCGGAATCGCCAGGGGGTTTGCGGCGCAGGGCGGTCAGGTCATGATCGCCGCGCGCAACGAGCGCGACATGCAGGCTGCGGTCGACGAGATCACCAGCTCGGGCGGCATCGCCCGTGCCACGGTCTGCGACGTGACCGACTGGGGCTCGGTTCAGCATCTGGTTGCCGAGACGGTGAAGGCGTTCGGTGCGGTCGACGTGTTCTGCGCCAATGCAGGCATATTCCCGCAATCGAAGATCGCCGACATGGACCCGGACGAATGGGACGATGTCATGGCGACAAATCTCAAGAGCACGTTCCTTGGCGTCAAGGCCTGTATTCCCGAGTTCGAGAAGCGCCCCAACGGGCGGGTTGTGATCACGTCTTCGATCACCGGGCCCCTCACCGGCTTTCCGGGCTGGACGCATTACGGTGCCTCCAAGGCCGGGCAACTCGGCTTCCTGCGCACCGCGGCAATGGAGCTGGCGCGCTACGGGGCGACGATCAATGCGGTCATGCCGGGCACGATCTTCACCGAAGGGCTGAATGATCTCGGTCAGGATTACCTCGATGCCGCAGCGGCGGCGATCCCGCTGCGACGCCTCGGGTCGGTCGACGATATCGCCAATGCGGCCCTGTTCTTCGCAAGCGAGAACGCCGCCTATATCACCGGCCAGACCATCGTCGTGGACGGCGGGCAGTTGCTGCCGGAAACCGCCGACGCGATCGCGGCCATCTGAGCCGGGCGATGACGTGTGGCGCCATGCGATCGAACGAGACCGCATGGCGCCACCACTAACCTTTGGGATGGGCCGGGGTCAGGCGGGACGCGGGATGGTTGCGACCCAGTTGCGCGCTATGGCAATCCCGGCGGTATCGGCCGTCGCGCCCAGGCTGTCGGCTTCCAGCGCATGACGCTCGGTCCAGCCCGGCCGGTTCTCGGACAGCCACGCGGCGAACTCGCAATTCCATTCGGAGACGACCGACCGGTCGGCCTCGAAATGGAACTGCATGCCATATCCGGCACGGCCGATGCGGAAGGCCTGGTTTTCCACCTCGGCGCTGGTGGCTAGGCGAACGGCGCGGCGCGGCAAGGTGAAGGTATCGTCGTGCCACTGGAAAATGGGGAATGACGACGCGGTCCCCCTGAAGACCGGATCGTTCACACCTTCCTGCGTCAATTCCACCTGCCTCCAGCCGAACTCGCTGGCCCCGCCGATGATGTTGCGCCCGCCATAGGCGCGCGCCAGCAACTGGCTTCCCAGACAGATCCCCAGCACCGCCCGGTCGGTTTCGACGAACGAGCGCATCAGGCTGCTCAGGTGCGGCATCCAGGAACAGGTCGCGTCGTCAAGCGCATGCTGCACGCCGCCGAGCACGACGATCGCGTCGTGGTCCTCGGGTCCGTCTGGCAGCGGCTCGCCAAGATGCGCGCGGACCAGATCGAGTTCCGCGCCCACTTCGCCGAGCACGGTTTCGATATGGCCGAGCTTGCACCCTTCGAAGTTGTAAACAATGAGGACACGCATGAAGTGATCCATATTCCCTGGGTTGAGCCTTGGATTTTGCGGTGCTCAGCGAAGAAAGCGATCGCTGAGGTAGTCTTCGGCGATGCGGCATGCACCGGCGGTGTATCCGGCGCCGAGGTCGCGTGCCTCCTTGGCATATGCGCTGTGCGACCCGACCCATCCCACCAGCAGCAGGCGCCGGAACAGCACCAGGGTCGGGAGGATGTCGCGGTCTGCCTGGGTGAGCGGTCGGTGCTTGACGTAGCTGTCGAGCCAGGTCGCCATCCAGTCGCCGACGCGCGGATCGTCTTCGATCAGGCTGACGGCCGAGGCGAATTCATACATGAACCAGGAAAAGCCGCAGTCGTCGAAATCGATGACATAGAGGTCGTCGCCGTCGTAGATCAGGTTGGCCGGACGCAGGTCGTTATGCGTCAGTCCGAACCTGCCCTTGCCTTCGCCGTATTCGATCAGCCTGCGCTTGATCTCGGCATCGGCACGCGACAGCACGTCGCGCTCATAGGCCCCGAGGCCGACCCCGTCCTGCCAGCGCCCCCACATCGGGTTCGGACCCAGGGCCGCGTCATAATCGCAGGTGTAGCGCTGAAAGCCCGCGGGACGCTGCCAGGCTTCGCCATGCAGGTGCATCTTGGCCGCAAGCGATCCCAGCGCATCGAAGCTCGGGGCCAGATCGCCCTCGGGGCTTGGCGAGGTGCCGGGGAGCCAGTCGAACAGGACCACGTGGCGTTCCGGGCCGTCATTGTCGGCCTCGATCGTCTGGACCCGCGAACCATCCCTGGCGGCGATCGACACCGGCGGCGCGACAACCCCCTCTTCGCGCAGGGCATCCATCCAGAGCAGCTCGGACTCGATTTCCTGTCTGGTGTGATAGTTGAGACGATGGACGCGCAGCGCGGCGCGGCGGCCCGTTGCCGGGTCATCGACGCGATAGGTGGTGTTCTCGGAAACATTCACCAGGGTGAAGGTCGCATCGGGTGAGAAGTCGTAGCGCGCCAGCGCGGCCCCGGCAACGCCGTCGAGGGGGTTGGTCACCACAGCAGTATCATTCATCCACCTTCTCCCATTCGCGAGGTGCCGGAAAACGCAGCACGAATTCCTGTCCGGCAGCGGAGCAATCACGTTGCCCCACCTTGATTCTTCTTCTACTGGTTTAATGGCCCATTGGTCCATCCGTTAGACAATAGTTCCAGCGATACTTTCTGGTGTCAATAGCTCGACACGGACCCGACACCCATTTCTATATCTTGCAGGTCGAAGCCTCGATGGTATATTGGTCTAAGAATCAGACGTATTACTCCAGAGACCGACCTTTCGCAAAGCAGGAATGGAACCGATGGCAAATGAACCCGATGATCGGAAATTCACCGCACCCACCGGCTTTCTTGCCAAGGCGCCGCTGAGCAACGCTGTCGAGGTCGGCGGCATGATCTTCATTTCAGGCCAGATCGGCATTGATGACACCGGAGCGGTCGTCGCGGGGGGCGTTGGCGAACAGACCCGCGCCTGCCTGCAAGGCATCAAGGATGTGCTCGAGACCATGGGCGCCGAGATGTCCGACGTCGTGCAGACGCGGATCTACATCACGGATTTCGCCGGCTATGACGACTACAACCGCGTCTATCGCGAGTTCTTCTCGGACCCCTTCCCGACACGCGCCACGGTCGGGACACCGCAACTCGCGCTTGGGGCGGAGATCGAGATCGAGGCGATCGCGGTCAGGCGTGCAAAGAACTAGGCGAAGCGACATGGCGCAGGCTCCGCGATCGCGCGCCTGACGTTCGCCACACCAAGCCGCGGCGCGGCGATCCAGACAAGTTCCCAGGGAGGACAAGATGACTGACGCGAACGTTATGCAAGACACCCCTTCGGTCCCCGAAGTGCCGGATGCCTCGGCGATGTCCGAAACCGAACTCCTCGCCCAGCTGCCGCCGCTCGAATGGGACTACGACACCGCCCTGCACGACCGCGAGGCCTATCTGTCGCCGGTTCTCAAGACGTTCCAGGCGACCACCAAGCCGATCCTGCTGAAAAGCGGTCAGGGCCAGTATCTCTTTGACTCCGACGGCAACCGCTACATCGACACGGTGGCGATGAACCAGGCGATCAGCGCGGGGTATCGCAACCCCTATGTGATGGCGGCGGTCAAGCAGCAGCTCAGCGAAATGCAGCATTGCTCGACGATGTGGATGCATCCGGCACCTGCCTCGCTGGCCAAGGCCCTGATTGCCAAGATGCCCGCCGGCGACTGGGTCGTGCACTTCCTCAGCAGCGGCACCGAAGCGGTCGACCTTTCGATCATGATGGCGCGCAACTACACGCAACGCCACACCGTCATGGGCCTGCGTTCTGCCTATCACGGCGGCGTCGGCGCAACGGCCAACGCCCTGACCTCGATCAGCCGCTTCCACCACAAGATCCCCGCCACGTCCGGGATCATCCATGTCACCAACCCCGACCAGTATCGCGGCATCCACGGTGCCGGGGTCGAACCCTACCTGGCGGAGTTCAAGTCGAGCATCGCCTCCTCCACCAACGGCGAGATCGCGGCCTATATCTTCGAGCCGATCCAGGGCTATGGCGGTGTCATCCCGATGCCGACCGAATACCTGCAGAAGACCACCGAAATCGCGCGCAAACATGGCGGCGTGATCATCGCCGACGAGGTGCAGACCGCCGTCGGCCGCACCGGCGAGCACTTCTTCGGCTTCGTCAAGCACGGCATCGTCCCCGACATGGTTGTCATGGCCAAGGGCATCGGCAACGGGTTTCCCCTTTCCGCCGTGATCGTGCGCCGCGACATCGCCGAGGCGATGACCGGCGGGACGTTCATGAGCACGATGGGCTCCAACCCGACCTGCTGCGCCGCCGGGCGCGGTGTGCTGGCGGCGCTCGACAGCGGCGGGCTTCAGGAGAACGCGCGGCGTGTCGGCGATCATGCTCTCAAGATGTTCCGCGAGTTGCAGAGCCGCCATGAAGTGATCGGCGACGTGCGCGGCGGCGGGCTGATGATCGGCGTGGAACTGGTCAAGGACCGGGAGACCAAGGAACCGGCCTCGGAACTCGTGGCCAAGATCGCCGACGAGATCGCGGATTCGGTCATCGTGACCAAGGCGGGAATGTATGCCAACGTCTTGCGACTGGTGCCGCCGCTCTGCCTGACGGCCGACGATGCGACCGAAGTGATCGAGCGTCTGGATACGCTGCTGCACAAACTGGCCTGAACTGCGAACCGGAGGCTTGGGTAAATGAACGTTGGGACTTTCCTGACCAAGGCGGCGCGCCTGCATCCGCTGCACGTCGCGGTGGTCCATGGGTCCACCCAGATCCGGTATGACGAGCTCGACGCGCAGGCCGCCGCATTCGCGGATGGCCTGCGCCGCAAGGGATACCGGCAAGGCGACCGGGTCGCGCTGTTCATGCCCAACCGGGCCGAGCATTTCACCGCCCTGTTCGGTCTGTTCAAGGGCGGCTTCGTTGCCGTTCCGGTGAACGCCAAGCTGCACGCCTCGGAGCTTGCCTTCATCGTTGAGCATTCCGGCGCCCGTGCGGTCGTCGTCTCGGAGGCGTCGCGCGAGGTGGCTGAGGCGGCGCTGAAAACGTTGCCGTCGGTCGAGCGGATCGACGTCGATGCGACAGGCCCCGGCTCGTTCGCGGCCATCGTCGAGACCGGCACATCCTCCGGGTTCGAAGATGCCGAGGTCGACCCGAACGATGTCGCATGGATATTCTACACCTCCGGCACCACCGGCCGCCCGAAGGGGGCGATGCTGTCGCACCGGAATCTCTGCGCCTGCACCATGAACGTGCTGGCGGATGTGTGCGATTTCCAGCCTGAAGACAACGTATTGCACGTCGCGCCCATGACCCACGGTTCGGGCCTCTACGCGCTTGCGTCCATCGCGCGCGGCTGCCGCAACATCGTCTACGCGCGCCGGTCCTTCGATGCCGACGACGTGCTCGATCTCGTGGCCCGCGACAGGATCACCATCATCGCCTTTCTTGCGCCGACCATGATCCACATGCTTCTGGACGCGGCACCCGCGCGGGTTGTTCCGTCGCTTCGCCGCGTCATCTATGGCGGCGCGCCGATCGATCCGACGCTGCTCGAAGCGTCGATCGACCGGTTCGGGGCAATCTTCGCGCAGATCTACGGCCAGGGCGAGGCTCCGATGACGATCACCGGCCTGCGGCCGCAGGACCATCGCGGCAAGGCGCTGTCGTCTGCAGGCACCGTCCGCACCGATGTCGAGGTGCGTCTGGTGGATGACGACGGATCGGTGGTTGCGGACGGGTCTGAAGGCGAGATCTGCGTGCGCGGCGACGTTGTCATGCAAGGCTATTGGCAGGACAAGGCCGCCGACGACAAGGCGCTCAAGGACGGCTGGCTTCACACCGGCGATGTCGGGCGGTTCGAGGACGGGATGCTCTATCTTCTCTCGCGCCGAAACGACGTGATCATCTCGGGCGGCAGCAACATCTATCCGCGCGAGGTCGAGGATGTCCTGATGCTGCACCCGGCGGTCCGGGAAACCTGCGTCTTCGGCCTGCCTGACGACAAGTGGGGCGAGATCGTCGTCGCGGCCGTCGTCGCCTCGTCACCCGTGAGCGCGGAGGAGCTTCAGGCCTTCTGCCAGAGCCATATCGCGAGCTTCAAGAAGCCCAAGCGGATCGAGTTTCTCGATGACCTGCCCAAGAACGCCTATGGCAAGATCGTCCGGCGGCAGATCAAGGAAGACCTGGCATAATCGTGATGCGACGAAACGAACGGACCCGGCCTCTTGCGGGCCGGGCCGTGATCGTCGCCCGGCGATCTGGCGCAGGCATCAGCCGCGCCCGCTGCGTCCCTTGGGCATCAGGTCTTCGAGGCTCTCGCGGCTGACCTTGATGTGATGCTCCATCGCCTTGGCGGCGCGATCCGGATCGCGCTCCTTGATCGCGGTGAAGATCTCCTCATGATGCTCGTTCGCGCTGTCTTCGAGCCGCGTGAACACCTTTCCGATCGGCAGGAACATCTCGGTGCGGCCATCTTCGACGGCCTGCATGATGAAGGGGTTGCCCGCGGCCTCGGCCACAACCAGGTGGAATTCGGAATCCAGCGACCGGAAACGCGCGATATTGGCGGTGATCGCCCGCAATTCGGGCGTCTCGCAAAGCTCGCCCATCGCCGTCAACGCCACCTCGAGCCGCTCGAGCTGCGACTCGCTGCGGCGGGTGGCGGCCAGGCGCGCCGCCATGCATTCGTTGGCGATGCGGTATTCGTAGATGCTGTTGAGCAGGCCCTGCTGCGCCTGCACATAGGTCTCGATCTCCTGCGGCTGCAAGCCGATCGGCCCCTTCACCATCAGCCCGCCGGTCGAGCCCCGCTTGACGAGGATCAGCCCCTCGCCCTCGAGCATCCGCATCGCCTCGCGGATCGTGGTCCGCGAGACCTGGAGCTGTTCGGCAAGGTCGCGCTCGGCAGGCAGCTTGTCGCCCGGCATGAAACGTCCGAGAAAGATCGCGCGTTTCACCTGATCGACGACCAGCTCGTAGGTTGCGGCCGGCCGAATGCTACCGATCACGCCGCGGTATCTGCGCGTGTCGGCCTTGTGGTCGTCCTCGGATATGACCGAGGTGTCCGCGGTCGTCGTTTGCTCGTTCAAGGAAGTCCCTCATCTGGCTGAAACAGTCGGAATTGGCGTCGGATCTCGGGATATTGGTCTATTATATGGTTCTATTGCGCAGTATCCAAGGGTTTTCCATGTCGCAGCCGGGTTTACCCGACGTTCCGGCTTCAAGGCCGATTGCGCCATGGATCGCAATGGTCTATTTCTCGACCCATTAACACAGGAAACTCCGGTCCGTATCAGGCTCCTGCCCCGAGCAGAAAAGGATGCGCACCGCACCACCGGGAAGACATCTGGATGACAGATCGGTTCGAGGGAAAGATCGCCGTCGTGACGGGCGCCGGGGGCGGCATCGGGCTTGCCGTGGCTCAGGATCTGGCACGGCTGGGTGCGCGGGTCGAAGCGCTCGACGTCAAGGAGCCGCCGCTGGACGCGCTGGCGGGCGATGTCGGCTTCACCCGGATGGACCTGCGCGATGACGCCGCGGTTGCGGCGACGGTCGCCGCCATCGGCGGGCGGCATGGACGGATCGACCATCTGGTCAACTGCGCCGGCGTCTGCCTGTTCGACCGCGACGGCTCGGTGCTGGAGGCGCAGTCATCGGTTCTCGACCTGACCTTCGACGTCAACCTCAACGGCATGATTCGCATGGTGCGCGCAACAGTGCCGTTCATGCGCGCGGCGGGAGGCGGCGCGATGGTTCACGTCGCCAGCGTCGTGGCGCTCCGCAACATGGAGAACATCCAGGCCGGTGGGCCCGCGGACGCCTACCAGATGTCCAAGGCGGCAGTGGTCTCGCTGTCACGCTCGCTGGCGATGCAACTGGCGCCCGACAATATCCGCTCGAACACGGTCTGCCCCGGCTCCATCGCAACCCCGATGACGGCGGAAATCTATGCCGAGCAGGCGCGCGCCGACGCCATGAAGGCGCGCACCCCGGCGGGGCGGCTGGGCACGCCGGAAGACGTGGCAGCCGCGGTTTCATTCCTGCTGTCGGACCGCGCCGGGTTCATCACCGGGGTCGATCTGCCGGTGGATGGCGGCCTGCTGGCCAAGCTCTGATCGCGACCCATGACCGGCCGCCAGACCTATTTGATCCTTTCGAGGATCGAGACGTAGTTGGCGACGACGACTCCGCCCATGTTGAAGATGCCGGCCAGGGTCGCGTCCCTGACCTGCATGCCGCCGGCTTCGCCCGTCAGTTGCATCGACGACAGCACATGCATCGAAACGCCGGTGGCCCCGATCGGATGGCCCTTGGACTTCAGCCCGCCCGAGGGGTTGACCGGCAGGCGGCCGTCCTTGGCGGTCTGGCCTTCCAGCGCGACCTTGCCGCCTTCGCCTGGCCGGGCCAGACCCATCGCCTCGTATTCGATAAGCTCGGCAATGGTGAAGCAATCGTGGGTCTCGACGAAGGACAGATCGTCCATCGCCAGGGCAGCGTTCGCCAGCGCGCGCGACCAGGCTTCGCGGCAGCCGTCGAACAGCAGGATGTCGCGCTTGGACATCGGCAGGAAGTCCTGCACATGCTCGTTGGCGCGAAACGCGATGGCGCGGCGCATGCCCAGGGCGGTCGTGGTGTCGGCCATCACCAGTGCCGCCGCACCGTCCGAGACCAGCGAGCAATCGGTGCGTTTGAGCGGACCGGCAACGTAGGGGTTCCGGTCGCTCTCGTTGCGGCAGAAATCGAAACCCAGATCCTTGCGGATTTGGGCATAGGGGTTCTCAACGCCGTTGCGGTGGTTTTTCGCGGCAATGCTGGCCAGCGCATCCGACTGGTCGCCGTGGCGCTGGAAATAGGCCTCTGCGATCCGCCCGAACACCCCGGAAAATCCCGCCGGGGTGTCGCCGTCTTCCGGCAGATAGGATGCCTTGAGAAGGTTTCGCCCCACATCCGCGGACGGTGCCGTGGTCATCTGCTCGACGCCGACCACCAGAACCACCCGCGCGGCTTTGGCGTCGATGGCACGAATGCCCTGCCGCACGGCGGCCGACCCGGTCGCGCAGGCGTTCTCGACCCGCGTGGCAGGCGTGAAACGCAGGCGGTCGTCGGCCTGAAGCACCAGGCTGGCGGTGAAGTCCTGTTCCGAGAACCCGGCGTTGAAGTGGCCCAGGATGATCTCGTCGACATCCTGCGGGCCGATACCGGCGTGCTCGATTGCCTCGGTCGCGACCCGGACGATCAGGCTTTCGACCGTTTCATCCGGCAGTTTCCCGAACGGCGTATGGGCCCAGCCCACGATACAGGCAGTCATGGTGGTCTTCCCTTTCATTCCGGCATGGCGCATCCGGTTCAGTCCGGCGCGCGCAACTGCCGTCAGCTTGTCTCGAAATGCCGCGACAGCTCGTAGCTGGTGACTTCGCGGGCCAGCCAGTCGGTCCAATGCTTGAGCTCTGCCCGCCGCGACGCGGCGTAGTGCTCGACAAAGGTGTCCCCGAAATAGTCGCGGCAGGCAGCGGAGGCCGCGAAAATCTCGGTCGCCTCGCCGAGGTTGTCGGCCAGTTGCGGAAAGTTGCCCGAGGTCAGCGCATTTCCCTTGGCGGCCTCCTGCGGGACGAGATCGTTGACGATGCCGTGATGGCCACCCGCCAGCATGGCCGCCAGCGAAAGATAGGGATTGGCATCGGCACCGGGCACGCGGTGCTCGATGCGGTAGGCCTTCGGATCGGGAAAGGTTATCACCCGCAACGCCGCGCCGCGGTTGTCATGGCCCCAGGAGACGTTCTCGGGGCACCAGGCCTCGACGTCGAACCGGCGGAAGGAATTGACGAAGGGCCGGAAGATGACGCCGAAGTCCTGAAGCGTTGCCAGCATTCCGGCCATGTACTTGTGGGCGACCGGAGAGAAATCGCCGCTGTCGGCCTGCCGGAACGCGTTTTCGCCGTCCTTCCAGATGCTCTGGTGGACATGGCCGCCGCAACCGGAATCCCCCATCCTCCACTTCGCCATGAAGGTCGGAACCAGCCCGCGTTCCGCGCACAGCTCGCGGAAATAGGTCTTGGCGCGAACCGCGTTGTCCGCCGCCGCCAGCGGCTCGGCCGGGGCGAGCGCGAACTCCACCGCGCCAAGCCCAAGCTCGGTGTGGAACACCTCGACGGTGATGCCGATGCTGCGCATCCTGCGGATGAACTCCGCGCCCAGCTCGCGCGCTTCGTCGGACTGTGTCAGCCGATAGGCATTGTGCATCCGGCCCACCGATACGAGGTCGTGGTGCCGGCCGGCCTCCATCACCTCGCGGTCGGCGTGAAACACGAAGGCTTCGAACTCGACGCCGAAAACCGGGGTATAGCCAGTCTCGGCAAAACGCTCCGCCACGCTGCGCAGGACGTTGCGCGGTGCCAGCGGAAAGGGCGATCCGTCCGGATAGGTCACATCATAGATCACCGCGGCCATGCCCTGCCGCCATGGCAGTTCGATGGCGGTGCCCAGATCCGGCACGCCGAAGACATCGGGAAACCCGTTCTCGTGCGAGCTGTGCTTTGACGCCCAGACGTCATCCACGGGCGTCATCTGATACAGGACCGTGCAGATCGCGCTTTTCGACTGCCCGGCCACCTTCTTTGCCGACACGAACTTGCCACGCAGAGCACCGTTGAGATCGGGCACTTCCATTTGCACCAGATCGACATCGCCTCTCTGCATCGCCTCGATGGCGGTCTGGCTGGTGCTGGCAGTTTCCATGTGTTCGTCCCCTCTTGGCATGATGGGTTTCAGCCTCCCTGTTCTTCGGCCCGTTGTGCCTTGCCGCCCAGACGCGCCGGTTTCACCGCACCCACCCGGCGATAGACCTCGTCCGGCACGAGCGACGGGTGTTTGTAGACATACCAGGTGCACTTGGCCCCGGACCGCGCGGCGGGCCAGACCGGGGGCTCGACGACACGGGTCGGGTAGCCGAAGCGCGCGATCGGCATCCGCTCGTTGAGCTGGCAGCAATGCACGCAATAGAGGCAGATCCCCGTCTTGTTCCATGACCAGTCATGCGGCTCCTGCGTCACACCGAAGCCATAGGGTGCCTCGGTGCGCGGGCCGGTTCCGGTGTCCGGATCGTCGCGCAGGGTTCGCCCGCCCGACCCGCAGGGATCGAAGCGGATCGCCCAGCGATCCTCCTCCTCGATCACCTCGAGGTCGCCCATGCGCCCCGGCCCGGTCAGATGCCCGCGCATCCCTTCCAGCGCGTAGTGCATCAGCAAATCGAAGCTGCGCGGCCAGGGGTGGTTGTCGAGATCGTAGCGAACGTAATAGTCGTACATCGGCTGCATCAACATGTCCCACAACGGGCCGACGATGGCCTCGCCCAGATGCCGGGACGCGGCATCGATCCAGCCATAGACCGCGTCGCACAGCCGGTCATGGGTGTCGCGCCAGGTCGTGCGGGCGCCGTCGAGCATCGCCAGCGCCTCCGCGCCCGCACCTGCTTCGGCGCGGCGCGCGAAATCCTCGATCTGCGTCCTGTAGCTGGCCCATCCGGCGTCGCCGTCAAAGGGCGTGCCATCGGGTAGCGTCAGGAGCCCGGCCAGCCGCGCGGTTTCGGCGGCGATCACGTCGGGGGCCACACCGCGCTCGGCCATGAACGCGGGGATCGTTTGCGACCATTCGGAGAACAGTTCATAGGCTTCCAGAGCTTCCTGAACGGTATAGCGGGCCAGCTCGGCCGCCTCTGCCCCGCGCCCATCGTGCAGCGCGCGGGCGGCGAGGCTGTAGGTCGAGGCCGCGTGGTCGGCGTAGCTGCCGGCACGAACCCTGGCGCCTATCGCGTCGTGATGCACAAGCGCGGCCATCAGGATGCGTCCATGTCGACCTTGCCCGACTTGCGGCGGTGCCAGATGTCGTCGATCTCATCCGTGCCCATTATTCCGCCGGGCCAGAACCGCATCGAGAGCACGATGACCAGGCCCAGGAAAAACCCGGTCAGACCGAACATCTCGGGCAGATCCATTCCCGCCAGCTCGGGTCCGCTTTCGAAAAACCGCATGACTTCAAGGCCAGCGGTCAGAATGACGCTGCCGACAACGGCCCCCGTGACCGTATGCATGCCGCCGAGGATCAGCATGGCAAGCGTCAGGAACGTCAGGTCGAAATAGAAGCTGTTCGGGCTGATCGTGCCGACAAACAGCGCAAACAGCACCCCGGCGACCGAGAGCATGAACGCGCTCAGCATCCAGGCGCCGAACCGCAGCTTGCGGATGCGCACACCGACCGCCGCCGCCGCCGCGATATCCTCGGACGAGGCGCGCAATTGGAGGCCCCATCTGGAGTCGCGAAACATCCGTGCCAGCACGATGGCCCCGGCCGCTGCGGCAACTGCCCAGCCGATCGTCGCCTTGACCGGAATGCCGTAGAAGGCGCGCGGGCCTCGGGTGAGATCGACCCAGTTCACGATCACCACGTGAACGACCACCAGAAAAGCCAGCGTGGCGATGGTCGCGGGAACGCCGTTCTGCCGGACCATGATCAGCCCGACAAAGAAGGCGATTGTCATCGTGACCGCGATGGCGATCAGTGCCGCAACCACTGGCGAAAACTGCAGGGTGTTCAACCCGAAGGGCGCGGTGGCGAGCGCCGTCGCCTTGATCTTGGCGGGGGTGGCAAGGATCGCAACGCTGTAGGCCGCCAACCCCATGAATCCGACATGACCGAAATGCGTGATGTCGGAGTTGCCCATGAAGACCTGCAGCCCGATGACGGCGATCATGTTCACAAGAAAGGTGAAGAAGATGCGCTGGTGATAGGGTTCGGCGAATGCGGAAACGAGGATTCCCGCCACCACCACGCCAGCCGCCAGAACCAGCGCGCCGCCCAGCGCGCGTTTCTGAATGATCATGTCTTTTCTCCGAAATCCGGGCGTTCACCCATGATGCCCTGCGGCCGCAGCAAGAGCACGACGCCGACCGCGGTGAAGATGAAAGCATCACGGAAACCGGCCATGCTTGCCGGCAGCGCCGCCTGAAGCGCCACCTCCGAGAACCCGAGGGCGAAGCCTCCGATGACCGCGCCCGGCAGGCTGCCGAAGCCACCGATCACGGCGGCGACGAACGCCTTGAGCACCGGCGAAAAGCCCATGAACGGATCGACCGCCCCCCGCCTCGCCATGATGAAGATCGTCGCAAGCCCGGCCAGCAGGCCAGAGATCGCGAAGGCCGTGGCGACCACGCGGTCGGCGCGCACCCCCATCAGCCGAACCGTGCTCACGTCCTTGGCCGCCGCGCGCATCGCGATGCCGATCGTGGTGCGTTTCAGGAACGCGACGAGGATCAGGATCGCCGCGACGGTCACAAGGGTTTCGAGCACCTGCACCATCGGAATACGGACCGACCCGACCTGCAGCGACTCCATCATGAAGGCCGGTGTCTGCACCGCCTTGGGGCGTGTGCCGATAAAGATCAGGGCAACGTTCTGGATGATGATCGAGATGCCGAAGGCCATCAGCATCCCGGTATTGGGGCTCGCTCCCCTCACCGGCTTGAACGCGACCCTTTCCAGAAACAGCGCGAACAGGACCACCGAGAGGACCCCGACCGGCAGAAGCAGCACCGGATTGGTCACACCAAGGTAGATCGCCACAAGGAACATCGAGTAACCGCCAACGGTGATCAGGTCGCCATGGGCGAAGTTCACCAGCCCCATCACCGAGAAAACGATCGCCAGACCCAGGGCCAGCAGCGCGTATTCGCCACCGAGGCTCAGGCCGTTCATCGCCTGTTGCAGCATGTATTCCATCGTCAGTGCCCCTCCAGCCCCAGATACATCTCCATCACGTCCCCGGACTCGAGCAGCTCCTGTGCGCTGCCGGAAAACTTGAGTGAGCCGCTTGCCAGCACATAGGCCCGGTCCGCGAACTCCAGCACCTCGTTGGCGTTCTGCTCGACCACCAGGATGGTCAGGCCCCATTCGCGCAGCGTGACGAGAAGCTCGAAGACCTGATCCACGATCCGCGGCGCAAGGCCCAGCGACGGCTCGTCCAGCATCAGAAGCTTCGGCCGGGACATCAGCGACCGGGAAATCGCCAGCATCTGCTGTTCGCCGCCCGAAAGGTATTTCGCGGCCGAGTGGTAGCGTCTGCGAAGGACCGGAAACATGTCGAGATACTTTTCGGTGTCTTCGGCGATGCCGTCCCTGTCGCGGCGTGTCGCCGCGCCAAGGCGCATGTTTTCTTCAACCGTCAGGTCGGCAAATATGCGTCGGCCTTCCGGCGTCACGCAGAGGCCGCGCCGCACCAGCGTCTCGGTCGATTGGCCGGTCACGTCCTCGCCACGAAAGCTTGTGCTGCCATTGGCCTTGGGAACCAGCCCGATCATCGCCGATATGAGGCTGGTCTTGCCGGCCCCGTTCGGTCCGAGCAAGGTGACGATCTCACCTTCCCCGACTTCGAGACTGGCGTCCCTTACGGCCCGGATCGGACCGTAAGAGACGCTGACGTTCTCAGCCTTCAACATCAGGGTTGCGCAACCCAGGACGGCGTCACGCTCTTGACCGGCGTGAAGGCACCGTCTTTCACCTGGATCATGACCATCTCCTTGAGCGGCGTGCCGGCCTGATCCTTGTAGGTGATCGAGTCCGTCACGATCCCCTTCAACCCTTCGATCTCGCGGATCGCCGCGTTGATCGCCGCAGGCTCGAACGATCCTGCCGCTTCGGTTGCCGCCTTGACGACCTCGACCGCCTCGCCGCCCAGACCGAAGAAGATGTTCTGCACGTTGTAGCCGCGCGCGGTGCAGTCGTCGTAGAAGGCCTTGAGGGTGCTGCCCTCAGAGGGGAAACCATGCGTGGTGAAGGTTGCCAGCCCGGCGCCCGCGCCCGCGACGTCTATGAAGGACGGATCGTCGAAGCCGTCGGTGCCGTAGACCGGGATGTTGACATTGGCCGACGCCAGGGTGCGGACCAGAACGCCCGCATCCGGGACCAGGATCGCCGCGAAGATCATGTCCGGTTCACCGGCCATATTCGCGATCTCCGTGACCTGCGGGGTATAGTCCGCCAGTCCGTGACTATAGGCGACGCGCCCGACGATCTCGCCGCCAAGACGCTCGAAGGCCTGGGCGAAGTATTCCGGCGTGATCAGCGAATAGGCACCCACGTCATGCGCGATCATCAGGGCCGCCTTGCGGTGGCCGGCCTCGTAGGCGGTTTCGGCCGCCGCTGCCGCCGCGGCATTGTCGCCGTAGGGAACGAGATAACCGTTTTCCGGGGAAGCCTGCGGGAAGGCCGGCTGCGTCGAACCCACCGCCAGAACGGGAATACCGTGACCGATCGCCATGCCGGCCATCGGGATCAACCCGTCATCGGTGGGCGGGCCGAACAGGACGTTGGCCCCTGCGTCGATCAGTTGCTGGGCGACGTTCGCGGCGGTGACGGCGTCGCTCTTGGTGTCACGGATCATCAGCTTGACGGGCTTGCCGTTGATGCCGCCTTCCTCGTTGAGCTGGTCGACACGGCAGCTGACGCCATCGGGGCTGTCATAGGGCGCAAGACCTCCCGTCACCGCTGCGGCATATCCGATCACCAGGCCGTCGTCCTGGGCCATCACCGGCATTGCCGACACGGTAAGTGCCGTGCTGAGCAGCATGGCCCCAAGGGCCCTTGTTTTCATGTTAGACATTCGCAATCTCCTCTGAAGGTGGTTGTTGTTTCTTCTTTTTCGAGTGACCGATGTAGACCTCGATCACCTCGGGGTTCTCGGTCACCTCCTCGGGCGTGCCGGACGCGATGATCGAGCCCGCATCGAGAACGAAGATGCGGTTGCAGAGCGTCATGATGAAGCGCAAGTCATGGTCGATCACGACCACACCGCAACCGAAGTCGGCCGAGGCGCGCTGGACCGAATCGATCAGCGCCGTGGTCTCGACCGCATTCATTCCCGCGGCGGGTTCGTCCAGCATCAGGAAGTCCGGCCCCAGCGCCAGCGCACGCACGATCTCGAGCCGCCGCTGACTGCCATAGGGCAATGAGCCGGCACGCCAGTCGGCAAAGCGCATCAGATCGAACTGCGCCAGCAAGCCCTCGATGTCGATATCGCGGCAACGGTCAGGCCGGTCGCGCAGTCCCGAAGCATGGGCGACTTGCACGTTCTGCTGCACCGTCAGGCGCTGGAACAGCTTGATGTTCTGAAAAGTCCGTCCAAGACCGGCGGCGGCGCAGAATTGCGGCGAACTGTTCGACACCACGACGTCGCCCACCCGCACATCACCCGAGTCGATCGGCATGAGCGATGTTATCGCGTTTACCAGCGTCGACTTTCCCGCGCCGTTCGGCCCGATCAGCCCGACGATTTCCCCGGCCGCGCAGTCGAGCGATACGTCCCTGAGAACCTGAAGTCCGCCAAAGCTCTTGCAGACACCGGCCACCTTCAGCGAGCCGCCATTCGCCTGCAACGGACGTGCGCGCGTCGCAAAATTGGTGCTGGATTGCACTTCGTCCCCCCCGACAGCAAGCTATTCTAGGCTTATCATACCTTTGGTCTATTAGTCAGACCTCTGTTTCGAAAGTCAACTGCGAAATTGGGGACAGCGTGCCATTCGGCACATCGATGGCGCGCGAATTCGCGCGCGAACGCGATGGGGAAAGACGCGGGAATCGGTCCTCCGCAAGCGCCGACGATGCGGTGTCTATCCGGCCAAGGCCTTGGACGCGCAAGGGAAATCCTCGTGGTCCTCCGCCATCGCGAACACGCTTTCCAGCTTGATGTTGCCCTTGACCAGATCCTCCAGCGTCACGAGGTCGAGCTCGCGGTAGAAGGCGGCGAGGGCGCGGCTGATGGCGTCGCGCAGGCGGCAGGCGGCGAGGAGCGGGCAGGTGTTGGTCTCTTCGACGCGACATTCGGTGAAGGGCACGTCGGCCTCGAACAGCCGGAACACCTCGCCGATGTTCACGGTGCGGGCGGGCCGGGCGAGGCGCACGCCGCCGGTCCGGCCCCGCACCGCCTGGACGAAGCCGTTGACATGCAGCGCGTTCACGACCTGGGCCAGGTGGTTGGCCGATGCGTTGCAGGCCTCGGCGATCCGGGCCGAGCGGATGGTCTGGCCGTCATGCACGGCGCAATACATCAGGGTGCGGATCGCCAGGTTGGTCCGGGTGGTGAGGCGCAAGGTTCAGCCTTTCTCTTGACTCTGTCAGACAAGAAAAACACCTGAACCCGGCGTTGTAACTGATCCAGATCAGATGCGCCGGCTTCAATGCCGCCAAAAAGGCGCATCAAGGGTGCGGATTTTGCCCGCGCCCTGCCCCGCTACAGCGCCACGACCGTCTGGCGCTGCTCGCCCAACCAGTCGATTCCCAAGGTCACGACATCGCCGATGCCAAGCCATTTCTGCGGCTTCTTGCCCATGCCGACGCCCGCGGGCGTGCCGGTGCAGATCAGATCGCCGGGCTCCAGCCGGGTGAACTCGGACATGTAGCTGACCACCGTCACCGCATCGAAGATCATGTTGGCGGTATTGCCCGCCTGCATCCGCTCGCCGTTCACGTCGAGCCACATGTCGAGTTTCTGCACGTCGCCAACCTCGTCCGGCGTCACCAGCACCGGGCCGGTCGGGCAGAAGTTGGGAAAGCTCTTGCCCTTGACCCACTGGCCGGAGCGTTCGGTCTGCCAGGCGCGTTCGGACACGTCGTTGACCAGCACGAACCCGGCGATGTGGTCCATCGCGTCGGATTTCTCGATGTTCAGCGCGGGCTTGCCGATGACGATGCCCAGTTCGACCTCCCAGTCGAGCTTGGTCATCTTCGGCGCAAAGAGGATGTCGTCGTCCGGCCCGCAATAGGTGCCCGAGGACTTGGTGAACAGGATCGGCTCGGCCGGGAGAGCCATGCCCGCCTCGGCGGCGTGGTCCGAGTAGTTCAGCCCGATGCACCAGATGTTGCGCGGCTGGGCCACCGGTGCGGCGCGGCGTTTGCCCTTGATGTCGGCCTCCGGCAGGCTGGCGGGGTCCGTGGCGCCGAGTTTCGCCAGCAGCGCGGGCGACAGCGTGTCCGGGCCGAAATCCGCGACCAGCGACGAGGCGTCACGCGCGACGCCGTTGCGGTCGATGATGCAGGGGGTCTTGGGGCCGTGGCGGTCCCCGTAGCGCGCGAGTCTCATGGTCTGTGTCCTTCCCTCGTTTGGCGCATGTTCAGGGATTGCGCCGGATTGCGCAACCGGATTGGGCGCCCACGAGGCGAGATCAGGCGCGCGCGATCAGGCTTTCGATCCGCGCGCCGGGAAGGGCGGCAGCGGCGGCGCGGGCGGCCTCGGCGCTGGCCATCACCACAAGCCCGGTCGACAGCGCATCGGCCACCGCCGCGCGCTCGGCCGAGACGCTGACCTGCGCCCAGACGCCGGTGGCGGGCTGGCCGGTCCGGGGGTCGAGGATGTGGCCAACGGCCCCCTCGGGGTCGAGCACGGTGCCCAGCACCGCCGAAGTGGCAAGTGCCCGGCCGGTGAGCCTCAGCGCCTCGCCGGTGCCCTGGATCGAGACCGGCCAGCCGGCCTGGCCATTGGCATCGCCCAGCGCCACGATCTCGCCGGTATCGACCAGCACATCCTTGACGCCCGCGGCGCGGAACAGGTCGGCCACCTTGTCTGCGATGTAGCCCTGCGCGATGCCGTTCAGCGTCAGCGCCTGACCGGGGGCGAGGCGGATCGCGTCGGTGTCAAAGGTCATCCGGTGCCAGCCGACTGTCGCCGCCGCACGCTCCAGCGCGCCAGCCTCCGGCGCGACGCCCTGCGCGCGGGCCTCGGCATGGGCGGCCCAGAGCGGCTGCACGCTGGGATCGAATGCACCGCCGGTGGCGTCGTGGACGCGGCCCGCGAGGCTGAGGCATTCCAGCAGTTCGAAGTCGGGCGCGGCCAGCACCCCCTCGGCGTTCAGCCGCGACAGCGACGACTGCGCGCGATAGAGGCTGAAGACGTTTTCCAGCCGGTCGATCTCGGCCACCGCACGCGCGGTCAGGGCTTCGGCATCCGGGTGGTCGAGCAGGATCGTCGCCTGCGCGCCAAGCGCCACGCCGCGCCAGCGATAGGCCTGGGCGGCTTTGGCCTGGCTCATCAGGCAGGCGGCGGAGGTCACGGCCAGAAAGCGGCGGCGGGTCAGGGTCTGCATGTCATTCTCCCTTGGGGTCGGTCAGTGCGTTCAGGCGATCTGCAACGTCATCGTCGCCGCCGTCCTCGGCGTTCGCCGGGTCGGCCGGCGCAAGCACGTCGGCACTGGTGAAATCGGCAAGACGGCGCAGCTCGCCGCCATGTTCGGCTATGAAGGCCTGGGCGGCGGCCTCGTCCGAGAACGGGATGAACTCGGGCGCTCCCATGCCGCCGAGCTTGCGGCTGTCGACCACGAAGACGGCTTCGCTTGCCGGCATCCAGGTGTCAACGCCGGGAGCGGCCCAGCTTTTCGCGCGCGCCATGTCCTGCACATAGACGGCAACGACATCGTGGCTTTGCTCGGGCATCAGCAGATAGGCAACGGCATCGCGCACCTGGCTGAAGAACAGCGGCGCGGGCAGCCCGTCGAGGTGGATCTGCCCCTTCGGTCCCTCATGTTCCAGAAGCGTCATCTGGCAGTAATACCCGGCCGATTCCGGTGTCAGTTCGACCGGATCGGGCAGCACGGCAACTTCTTCCTTGCAGGCGGCGAGCGCAAGCAGCGCCAGCACGAGGACAAGCGGAGTTCGCAGGGTCATGGCTGCACCCTCCCGAAAGCGGCCCGCGCCAGCAGCGCGGCACCGACCGGCCAGAGGATGAGCGACATCAGCGGCTTCCAGATCGCGATGCTGCCCGCAGCACCGCCGAGCCCGGTGGCCGCCCCGACCGCGTCGGACGAGGCGAGGTTGTAGATGCGGAAGGCATCCGCCGGGTTCAGGACCAGAAGCCAGGGGAAGACCTGCTTGGTGAACACGCCGCCATCGTCGCCCACCACCGCGACCAACAAGCCAAGGTCATAGAGCACGACAAAGATCAGCCACAGCCCGATCGCCATTCCCGCCGCACCCGACGGGCGGCGCGCAAGGCAGGAGGCGGCATGGCCCAGCGCCAGAAAGGATGCGCCCAGGAGGGTCGAGGTCCAGATCAGCCGCCACAGCGCCGGCAGGCCCTCGGACGCCGAGGGGTCGGTCAGGAGTGCCGCGACCGCCGCCACCGCATAGCCCAGCACCACCGCCAGCGCGACCACGCCCAGTTGCGCCAGGAGCTTGCCCAGAAGCACTTCGCCGCGCGTCACCGGATAGGTCATGAGCAGCGGCAGGGTGCCACGCTCGACCTCGCCCGCGATGGCGTCAAAGCTGATGAGGAGCGCGATCAGCGGCACCAGATAGACCGACAGGCTGGTCAGCGAGGCGACGGTGACCGACAGCCGGTCAGCGCCAAGCGCCCCGGTCGGGGCAGAGCCTGCCGCCGACAGAACCAGCGCGAACAGCGCCATCATCGCCACCGCGATGGTGACCCAGCGGTTGCGCAGGGCGATGCGGAATTCGATCCCCGCGGTGGACAGGATACGGCGGATCATCGCGCGCCCTCCCGGCTGATATGGGTGTATATGTCGTCAAGGCTGGGCGGCAGGATCTCGAAATCCGCGATCTTGTCGCCAAGGGCTGCGATCCGCGCGACCAGCGCCAGCTTGTCCTTCTGCGGTGTCGTCAGGCTGAGGCCCGCCACCGCCGGCTGGCCCTCGGGAAAGGCCGCCTGCACCGCATCGCCCTGCCCCGCACCGGGCATCAGATGCACGACCAAGGGCAGCGCCGCCTTGGCGCGCAGGTCGGGCAGCGTGCCGGTCGCGACCATCTTGCCCTGCGACAGGATCACGATGCGGTCGGTGCGCGCCTCGACCTCGGTCAGGGCGTGCGACGACAACAGGACCGCCGCGCCGCCCGCCGCCAGTTCGTCGAGCAAGGCGTAGAATTCGCGCCGCGAAATCGGGTCGAGCCCGCTGGTGGGCTCATCCAGCACCATCAGGCGCGGCGTGCCGATGATCGCCTGCGCCAGCCCGACGCGCTGGCGCATCCCCTTGGAGTAGGTGCCGATCCGGCGCCGCGCGGCATCGGCCAGCCCGACGCGCTCCAGCAGCTCATCGGCGCGGCCGACATGCTCGCCGCGCAGGCGCAGGTAGTGCTGGATCTGCTCGCGTCCGGTCAGGGCCGGGTGGAAGGCCACGTTTTCAGGCAGATAGGCAGTGAGGCCCCGCGCGCCGGTGCTGCCCGGCGCATGGCCGCCGACCGCGATTTCGCCGCCGTCTGCGGCGATCAGGCCGAGCACGAGCTTCATCAGCGTCGACTTGCCGGCGCCGTTATGGCCCAGAAGGGCAATGCGCTCACCGGGTTCGATCGACAGGCTGACGGCATCGAGTGCTGTCTGCGGGCCATATCGCTTAGTGAGATTTGAGAGGGTCAGTATCGTCATCTGTTCGCTCGTTGCGCCAGACCGGAACGGCCTTGGCGAGGGGTATATAGGCATCCGGCACCGGGATTTCGCGCGGCGCCATCAAGGGGTGGCTGTCGACCACGCCGCCCGGCAGGGTCGCGGGGAAATTGGCCTGGCTCCAGCGCACAAGCTGCACGGCGGGCGCGCCCAGCAAGAGCTTGGCGGCGGGTTGCGACCACAGGATGTGGTCCATCAGGTCGTTCGGGCGATAGGAACTGTCGGCGCGCTGGTCGCCGTTGAGGTCGAAGGCGGGGTGGTCGGACCAGAAATTGCCGGTGCCCTCATAGCTCCACTCGACATCGGTGGTGCCGACGTATTTCACCTGGGTGCGGTTGCCGATGAAGGCGTTGCCGGTGATCGTGTTGCGCTCGGACCCGGCGGTGAAGTGGATGCCGATGTCGCAATTCTCGAACCGGTTCTGGGCAATCAGGTTGCGGTGGGCGTTGTAGATGAAGGTGCATTTCTCGGCGTCGCCGGTGACGAGGTTGCCGAAGATGTCCGACTGGTTGGTGTAGTTCAGCATCACGCCATAATCGCGATCGTTGATCGAGATGTTGTCGCGCACCACGACCCTGTCGGAATACATCAGCGCAAAGCCGAGGTGGTTGCCGATCGAGACGTTGTCGATCACCTCGCTGTCGTGGGTATACATGTAGTGGACCGCGAACCGCAGGTCGCGAAACACGTTGCCGCGATAGGTGTTCTGCCTCGAGGTGTTCGAGAAGATGCCGTCGCGGCCAAAGCGGATCTCGTTGTTCTCGACCACCGCACCGGGGGAGTTCCAGACGTAGACGCCATTGCCGCGTGAATTCATGTGCCGAAGGCGCAAGCCCTCGATCCGGTTGCCACTGACGACCGAGTCGCGCGCGCCGTGGATGTCGATGCCGTAGAGGTTGTCGGACAGGTCGTTGTCCTCGACCCGCGCGCCGGTGGCGCGCTTGGTCAGCTTGATGCCCGCGTCGATGGTCTCGTGCGAGCGGCCGGAGCCGGTCACGATCAGCCCGCGCACCAGCACGCCGGGAACGTCGACGGTGATCACGCTGCCCACGCCGCCGGCGTCGATATGGGCACCCTCGGCCCCGATCAGCGACAGCGCCTTGTCGATGAGCACCGGGCCCTGATGCAGGCCCGGCGCAAGGTAGAGCTCATCCCCGTCCACCGCTTGCGCGATGGCCAGGGCGAGCGCCGCGCCCCCGGCGGCCACGTCGATCCGCTCGGCGCGCAAAGGCAGCGCCGAGAGGACGAGGACGAGAACCAATAGGGGACGCAGCAGGGTCATTATGCGGGTTCCACGAACATGCGGCCGCGCATTTCCATGTGCAGCGCGTGGCAGAACCACTGGCAGTAGTACCAGTAGACGCCGGCCTTGGCGGCAACGAAGGTCACCGAGGCGGTCTGCTGCGGCGACACTTCCATCGCGACGCCATGGTCGCCCATGGTGAAGCCGTGGGTCAGGTCGTCGATGTCATCGAGGTTGGTGACGATGACGGTGACCTCGTCGCCCTGCTTGACCGTGAAGGTCTCGAGCGAGAACTGCGGCGCCTGGCTGGTCATGTAGACCCGCACCTTGTTGCCGTCGCGGATCACGGTGTCCTGCCAGTCGTCGAGGTCGATGCCGTCGGCTTCGGCCTGCGCACGGGTATCGGCCCAGGAATGGTCGTTGCGGTCCCACACCGATACCGGGTTCACCAGCGAGCGGTGCACCAGGATCGAGTCGTGCGGTTCGGCAAAGGTCGGGCCGTCATGCACCAGCGTCATCTCGGTGCCGTTGACCTTGAACAACTGCTCGTTCTCGGGCTTGAGCGGGCCGACGTTGAGGAACCGGTCCTTCGAGAACTTGTTCATCGTCAGATACCAGTCGCCGTTCGCGTCCAGCGTCTCGCCCATCGGGGTCGAGTTGTGGCCGGGCTGGTAGTGCACGTCGTGCTTGGCCAGGATCGGGTCCACGCTCTCGCCGTTATGGGCGCGGATCGCGTCCTCGATGTTCCACATCACCACCTGGCTGTCGAGAAACAGCGTCGTGAACGCGTTGCCCTTGCCGTCAAAGCAGGTGTGAAGCGGCCCGAGGCCCAGTTCCGGCTCGGCAACAACCACCGAGCGCGGCTCGGCACCTTCGTAGAACACCGCGTCGATCTTGGTGACGTCGATCACCGAGACGGTCGGCGACAGCTTGCCGGCGATGCAGAGGTGCTTGCGGTCCGGGGCCATGTTGCAGCCATGCGGGTTGTTCGGGATCGGGATGTAGCGGGTGTAGTTCTTGTTCTGACCCTTGCGCCCGTCGATCACCTTGACGCCGTTCAGCTCGATGAAATCGCCGGCTTCGATGCCTTTCTCGATTTCCGCGATGTTGAACACCACGACGTGGTCCATCTCGGCTTCCATCATCTCGGGCAGGGTCATGCCCATTTCCGAGTTGTAGGAGGTCGAGAAGGCGTATTTGCCGTCGTAGTCGCAATCGGTGTTGTCGAGGTTGCCCGAGACCATCACCTGCCAGGCCATCGTCATCTCGTCGGCATTGATCGCCGAGTAGAAGTTGACGTATTTTTCCGGCTCGTCGAGGATCTTGCCGTCGTTGACCATCGGAACCTCGTCCTCGCCGTTGGCGAAGATGTAGTTGGTGCGCGGCCATTTCTGCGGACGCAGCCCGTGGATCGCCTTGGCGTTCGGGATCTCGAGGATCTTGTCGCACTTCATCACGTCGCAGCGCACCCGCGCCACGCGCGTGTTGGCCTTGTCGTTCATGAACAGGAACCGGCCGTCATAACGCCCTTCGGTGAAGGACATGTGGACGTGGTGCAGGTCGCCGTTGTCGTGGACCTTCTTGCCGTTGGCCTCGAGATAGGCCTTGGTCGCCGGCAGCATGTTCTCGGTCAGGACCTTGAGGCTTTCGTTGGTCTGTCCCCAGCCGGTCGCCGAGCAGCGGTTGAACACCGGCACGCGCATGAATTCGCGCATCGACGGGATGCCCAGAATACGCATCTCGCCGGACTGGCCCGAGGACCAGAAGCCATAATATTCGTCAAGCTCGCCCGGACCGGGGACCGAGTCATGTGCGGCTTGCGCACGCGCCGCCGTGGCCGAGGCCGCGGTGATCGCGGCAGCGCCGCCCATCAGGCCGAGACGCCCGCTGGCACCGCCAAGCACGGCCGCGCCGGTAGCAGTTGCGCCCATGAAGCCGCGACGGCTCAGGCCGGTTTTCGTTTCATCAGTCATGTCACTGTTCCTTTCGTGTGGTCTGACTTGTTCGGATGGTTTTCGAGCTGTCCCTTCAGACGCGGGGGCAGATCGGGAGATCCCACGGACGCGCGCCGCTTGACCTGGCGGATCACGACGGGGCATTTGGTTTCCGACTGGTAGAGCACCTGGCAATGCATGCAGTTGAGGCATTCATTGGGGTTGATCTCGCCGGTCGGGTGAATTGCCTGCACGAAGCACTCGTTGGCGCAGCGGTGGCAGGGGTTGCCGCATTCCTTGTAGCGCTTGAGCCAGTTGAACATGCGCAGCCGCGCCGGGATCGCCAGGGCAGCCCCCAGCGGGCAGAGATAGCGGCAATAGAAGCGCTCGACGAACAGCCCCGCGACCAGCAGCGCCACGGCATAGGCCACGAACGGCCAGGCGCGCATGAACTTGAGCACGATCGCGGTCTTGAACGGCTCGACCTCGGCCAGATGCTCGGCCTGTTCGATCGAGTAGAGCGAGACACCGAACAGCCCGAGGAAGATCATGTACTTGATCGGCCAGAGGCGCTCGTGCAGCCCCCATGGCAGGGTCCATTGCGGTATCCTGAGCTTGCGGCCGATCTGGTTGGTCAGTTCCTGCAACGCGCCGAACGGGCAGAGCCAGCCGCAATAGGCCCCCCGGCCCCAGAACAGGAGCGCCGTCGCGACCGAGAACCACAGGATGAACGTCAAGGGGTCGAGCAGGAACGCCTGCCAGCTGAACCCCGAGGTCAGCGAACCGAACAGCGCCATGATGTTCACGACCGACAACTGCGCGTTGGCATACCAGCCCAGGAACACCAGCGTCACCGTCAGGAACGACATGCGGAACCAGTAGGTCACGCGCTCGGACTTGGTCAGGAACATCTGGAAGAAGAACGCCGCCGTCAGCACCAGCAGCATGAGGCCAAGGCCGATGATCTCGGGCGTCTTGTCGTTCCAGATGCGCTTCCACAGCGCGCTCTGGGCGGCAAGCTCGATCTCGGCTTCCGACCCTGCCGCGGCGGCGGCGGTGGCCGGATCGACCGGCGCGGGCGCCACCGTGCGGGTGTAGGCGCGCGGCAGGGCATAGGCCAGATCGAAGGTGGTGAAGACCTTTTCGATCGCCGCGACCTCGCGGTGCACCAGAAGCTGGATGCGGAACGGCTTGGTCGGGTCGAAACCGACATCGGCGGGGATCTTGAAGATGTCGCGCTCGGCGAAATCGGGGGCGCCATCGGCGGCGATCGGCCCCATCCGGCGGTGGCCACGGTCGCGGAAGCGCACCGACACATCGTCCTGGATCAGCACGATCCGGTCGAAGATGCCGCCGCGCACATAGCCCGAGCCCTTGAAGGAATAGATCCCGCGCCCGACCACCATGATCGCGTGCTCGCCCGGCTCGAGCCAGTTTTCGAGGTTGGCATATTCCGCCTCGCCCAGCAGGCTCAGCCCGATACCCGGCACGCTGACCAGCGCGGTCTGCATGTCGATATAGACGGTCTCGGGCGGTTCGGTCAGGGCCCGCGCGGTGGCGCGCGGATCGCCCAGCGCCTCGAAGGCGGCGTTGACCTGGCCCACGTCCAGCGACAGCCGGCGCAGCGTGCCATCGCCTTCCATCGTCAGCCAGTCCTCGGGCGCCTTCGCCTCGGGATCGACCTCGAGCTGCGGCCCGGTCGGGGCCGCCGCTTCGGTCAGCCCGCCCAGCCCCAGCGCCCGCGCCACCTTGAGGCCGGACCGCACGATGCTGTCGTCGATCACCATCACGGTGACGGTGGCGCCGGAAATGATGTTGAGGTCGTGACCCGAACCGCCCGCGGCGGCCTCGACGGCAAGGTCGAGCCCGACATAATCGTGGGCCATCGCCTGGATCTTCGAGTCCGGGATGCCGATCAGGACGATCGGTTCGGAGTGCTTGACCAGTTCGACGCCGAGGATGAGCGCATCCTTGTCGACGGCGACCATGGTGTGAATGGGCTTGCCGGAATAGCCGGTCGTGCCGACGAAATCCGAGGTGATGAAGACATACCCGATTTCCTCGCCGCCCTTCATCAGCGGCGCGACCGGCACATCGGCGCGAATCGGCCCGAAGGCGTCGGCGCCTTCGACAATCGTGCCGGGGGCGATCTGGGGAAGGAAGGAGGCCAGCACCGAGGCGCCGGTCTGGGCGCTTGCCGGAGTGCAAAGCCCGAGGATCAGGGCGAATGCGGCGACCAGGAAGGTCTGGACCGGGGTGCGCAGGGAAAGCAGGTAAGTCGGGGAACGCATGTCAAATCTCGGTTCTTGTCGGAGGCCCGCGGGCACGCGAGCGCACCACGGTCTGCGCGGCGCCTTGCGCCTCGCTCACGCAGTGCCTGACCGGCAGCAAGTTGCAGGGAAGAGCGACGCCGCCGGTTTGGGGCAGGTCGACCATCGGGGGAACCATGCAGTCGGCGCAATGGTCACAATCGGCGCCCGGATCGTCGATCCGGTTGCCGTCACGGTCCATGGTGATCGTCTCGGCGCCGTCCATGCCGCAGATCACCAGTTCGACCGCCCCGAGCGAGGCGAGCGCATGGCTCACGCGCAGAACCGAATCCGCCCAGGCGCTGGCGGCAAGGCTCAGCATCAGAAAGAAGGGCAGGATTGGGATCATTACACGTCTCATGGGCGGCGGTATGGCATTGTCCGCCGGGTGTGATCTTGATCTACATCAATTCCAAGGAAGGAATGACTGAACTTGTCGTTATGTCGCAGACCCGCCGCGACAGAGGGTCGCGACGCGCCTGCCGTATGACGGATTTTCATTGTTTTTCAAACGCATCGCGCCAGCGGGCGATAAACCGGCGGGTTTTCGCCTGATCCAGCGCGATGAGCAGCGGCAGCCCCAGTCCTATCAGGATTCGCCGCCCGCCCGGCCCCGCTTCGGCCTCGCCGGCAAAGCCGTCGTCAGGCGCGATCAGGTTGGTGCGCGCCATGCGTTGCCGACCCTCATCCGATAGCAGAAATTCGAGAAATGCGCCAGCCGCGTCGCGGTCGCTGCCCCTGGGCAGAATCGCCGCACGCGACAGGACGAGCGCATAGTCGTTGGGGATCACCACGCCCAGCACCGGGTTCGCGGCGGCGGCGGTTTCGGCGTAGGAACCCAATACATTGTAGGCAATGAGGTATTCGCCAGACGCAACGCCCGCGATGATCTCGGCCGAGCAGCAGGTGGCGACCGCCCCGGTGCGCGCGAAGGCTTCCATCAGCGCACCGAAGGTCGATGCCTCCTGACTGTCCATGAAGGCAAAGAGATAGCCCAGCCCGCTTTCCTCGATGTCATAGGTCGCGACCTTGCCGCCATAGGGCGTATCGGCCGGGCGCAGCAGGTCGAGCAGATCGAATCGCGACAGCGGCACCTCGGCGGGCGGCACCAGATCGCGGTTGTAGACGATCACCGCCGGTTCGCGCGTCACCCCCCAGATCTCGTCGCGCCAGCGCAATTCGGGCGGCAGCGCCTGGGTGGCGGGCGAGTGCCACTCGCTCGCGCAGCCGTCGTTCACCAGCTTGACCATCTGGTGCACGCCGGAACTGATGACGATGTCGGCGCCGTGCTCGCCGGCCCGGCAGTCCTGCCGGGTCAGCTCGTAGAGGTCATTGGACCCCCATTGCTCGAACCGGACGGCAAGGCCCGGCCGCGCGGCGATGAAGGCTTCGACGGTGGGGCCGAGGATGTCGATATCGGTGGTGGTGCGCAGCACGATCCGGCTGGCGGCGTCCTCGGGCCCGAAACCGCGCACGGCCTCCTGAGCGGCGGCTGGCTGCGCGAGGGCCAGGGCCAGGGCAAGCGGACGGATCATCGGCGCGGCTCGCCGGGAAAGACCATGCTGATGCGGAAGCCTTCGGGCCGCGCGCTCATCTCGAGGCTGCCGCCGAAGGCTTCGGCCACGGATTTGGCGATCGACAGCCCCAGCCCGGCGCTTTTCCCGCTCGAGGCGGCGTTGCGCAGGAACCGGTCGCCAAGCTGGCCCTGAACCTCCGCCGTCGGCCCCTGCCCGGCATCCTCGACCCAGATCAGCGCAGCGCCGCCCTCTGTCCCCGCCCCGACCGTGACCGGCGCCGTGCCGTGGGTCAGCGCGTTGAACAGCAGGTTCTTCACCGCCTCGCCCAGCGACAGCGCATCGGCGCGCGCCAGCACGGGGTCTTCGCCGATCTCGAGCTGGACCACCGCGCCGGGGGCGATCAGGTGATGATCCTCGCCCTCGACCACGCCAAGCGCGATGTCGCGCAGGTCGATAACCTCGCGCCGCGCGGCGTCGATCCGGTGGATCACCATGGCGCGCGACAGCATCTGGTCAAGCAACCGGCCAAGGCTGACGCTGCGGCGGTGGATGCGCCCGACGATCTGGCGCAGCCGCGCCGGGTCGTCCTCGCCCCCGGCCAGATCGGCCTGCGCGCGCAGTGCCGCGACCGGGGTGCGCAACTGGTGCGCGGTGTCGGAGATCAGCCGCTGCATCGTGCCCAACTGCCGGTCGAGCCGCCCCATGAAGCCATTGAGCGCGCCGACCATCACGCCGATTTCACGCGGCAGCGCCATGTCGATCGGGGTCAGATCCTGCGGGTCGCGCGCCTCGAGCCGCGCGGCAAGCCGGTCCAGCGGCCCCAGCGCCGAGCGGATCACCAGATAGGACAGAACCAGCACCGCGACCCCGGCTATCGCCAGCACCGCCAGCGCGTTACGGGTGATGTTCCATGCCAACTGGTCACGGGCGCGCTGGGTCTGGGCGATGACGATATCGACCTGCCCGGAAAAGCTGCGCTCGGCAAAGCGGCGGGTGAAGCGGATGATGCGCGCCGGCTCGCCGGTGAACAGGCCATCCACCAGCATCGGATCGGGCCCGGCGCGGGCGGCGGCCTCGGCAAGCTCGGGGTAGCCGGTCAGAACCTCGCCGCCCGGCCCGGTGACGAGATAGCCGACCCGGTCCTCGGGCGCGAGCGCCAGCAATTCAAAGGCCGACACCGGAATATCGACCACCGGCGCGCCGTCCACGACCGAAACCGAGGTGGCGATGGCCGAGGCCGCCCCGACCAGCAGCCGGTCAAAGGCATCGCGCGCGGCGGCCTTGCCATAGGCATAGGTCGCCAGCGCCAGCAGCACGCCCCCGACGCACAAAAGCCCGCCCAGCCCGACCAGCATCCGCGCCGACAACGACATCGTGGGGCGGGGCGCGGGCTCAGCCATCGGCATCGAGCGTATAGCCCCGGCCACGCAGGGTGCGGATCGAGACGCCGGAACCCGCGATCTTCTTGCGCAACCGGGCGACGTAAAGCTCGATCGCATTGGCCCCGACCACCGTATCATCGAAGGAATAGAGCCCCTCGAGCAGTTGATCCTTACTGTGGATCTGGCCCTTCTGACGCATCAGGATGCCCAGCAGCGCGAATTCGCGCCGGGTCAGGTCAAGGCGTGCTCCGTCCAGCGTGACGACCCCCGCCAGCGGATCGAAGCCCAGCGCGCCGATGCGGATCTCGCCCGAGCGGTCGCTGTCCTTGCGCCGTTGCAGCACATGCAGCCGCGCCTCAAGCTCGCGCTGGTCGAACGGTTTCACCAGATAATCGTCGGCCCCGAAACTGAAGGCCGACAGCTTGTCCTCGACCGAGAACTGCGCCGTCAGCATCAGCACCGGCATGTTGTGCCCGCCCTGCCGCATCTCGCGCAGAAGGTCGGTGCCGGAGCCGTCGGGCAGGCTGATGTCGAGGATCACCACGTCGTATTTCTGCACGCCCAGACAGTCGCGCGCCTCGGCCAGCGTCATGGCATAGTCGCAGGCCACACCGCTCTGGCGCAGGCGCGACAGGGTCGCGTCGGCCAGATCCTGTGCATCCTCGACCAGCAAGATCCGCATTCTTCTCCCCTTCAATGCGGCGGCCCATACTCTGTGACAGGTTGGTGACAGGTTCAAGCCGTATAACCCGCGCCATACCCGCGGAGCGTTTCCGGCCGGGTTCAATGAGGAGGATACGACATGGCATTCAATTTCATCCGCACGGCGGTGGCGCTGGCGGGTCTCGGCCTTGCCGCGACCCCGGCACTGGCGGAAAGCCACGGCGGCTTCATGCCGACCAACCCCGAGTGCATCGCGCCCGCCAACCCCGGCGGCGGCTGGGACTTCACCTGCCGTCAGGTCGGCAAGTCGCTGCAGGATCTGGGGCTGATCGACAGCACCATGCAGGTGGTGAACATGGCCGGTGGCGGTGGCGGTGTCGCCTTTGCCGAAGTGGTGAACAAGCGCGCCGGTGACGACAACCTGATCATCGCGGCCTCGTCGGCCACGGCGACGAGGCTGGCGCAGGGCGCGTTTCCGGGCAACACCATGGATCAGGTCCGCTGGCTGGCCTCGGTCGGCGCCGATTACGGCGTGATCGCGGTCGCGGCCAGCAGCGATGTCACGACGCTGCCCGAACTGCTCGACCAGATCAAGGCCGACCCGACCACGGTGTCGATTGCGGGCGGCTCGGCCGTGGGCGGCTGGGACCACCTCAAGGTGCTGATCGCTGCCGATGCCTATGGCATCGACGATGTGCGTTCGGTCAAATACATCGCCTTCGACGGCGGTGGCGAGGCGGTGACGCAGCTTCTGGCCGGGTCCGTGCAGGCCTTCACCGGCGACATTTCCGAAGCCAAGGGCTTTGTCGACTCGGGCGATATCCGGGTGATCGCGGTGCTGGCGCCGGAGCGTCTGCCGGGCGAGTTCGCGGATCTTCCGACCGCGCGCGAGCAGGGTGTCGACGCGGTCGGCGCCAACTGGCGCGGCTTCTATGCACCGGGCGGCATGTCCGACGAAGCCTATGAGGGCTGGGTCGCGAAGATCGGCGAGCTTTACGCCAGCGACGAGTGGAAAGAGACGATGACCAACAATGGCCTCGCGCCCCTCGACCTGCAGGGTGCCGAGTTCGAGGCCTTCGTGGCTGAATCGGTCCAGCGTATCCAGGACATCTCGCGCGAGATCGGCATCATCCAGTAGGCGCAACCGCGCCATCCCGCGCGGCGGCCACAGGGTCGCCGCGCGCACCAATCCGGGGAGGATACCATGAGCGACCGTATTTTCGGGGCAGTCGGGCTCATGCTCGCGATTGTCTATGCCTGGGCGACGCTGCAGATCCAGGAGAGTTTCCTGTCGGATGCGGTCGGACCCAAGACCTACCCCCTGGGCGTCGCGGCCCTGCTGGGGATTTCCTCGATCGTGATCTTCCTCAAGCCCGACCCTGAACCGGTCTGGCCCTCGCTCAAACGCTTTGCCGAGATCGTGGCGGCGGCGGTCGTGATGATCCTTTACGCGCAGTTCCTGCCGGTCGTGGGCTTCGTCATCGCCACCGCCTTTGCCGCGGCCTACCTGACCTGGCGGCTGGGGTCGTCGCCGTTTCAGTCGGTCATCATCGGCATCGGCACCTCGCTCGGCATCTACGCCGTCTTTCACCTCGCCCTCGGCCTGTCGCTCGCGCGCGGCCCGCTCGGCTTCTAGGAGCGCGCCCGATGGAACTGATGTCCTCGCTCGGTGACGGTTTCGTCATCGCCATGACCTGGGAAAACCTCGCGCTGGCGATGCTCGGCTGTTTTCTCGGCACCATCATGGGTGCGCTGCCCGGCCTTGGCCCCTCCAATGGCGTCGCGATCCTGATCCCCTTGGCCTTCACCATGGGGCTTGGCCCGACCGCCTCGATGATCCTGCTGACCTCGGTCTATTACGGCGCGATGTATGGCGGGCGGATCAGCTCGATCCTTCTGAACATTCCGGGCGACGAGCCGGCGATGATGACCTGTCTTGACGGATATCCCATGGCCCAGCAGGGCCGCGCCGGCGAGGCGCTGTCGCTGTCGGGCATCGCGTCCTTCGTCGGCGCGTTCCTCGCCACCTGGGGGCTGATCTTCCTGGCACCGCAACTGGTGAAATTCGCCCTTCTGTTCGGCCCGGCGGAGTATTTCGCCCTCTTCGCGCTGGCCTTCGCCACGCTGGGCGGCGTGTCCTCGACCAACCAGGCCAAAAGCGCCTTTGCCGCGATGCTGGGGCTTGGCCTTGCCGTCATCGGCGTTGACACCCAGACCGGCGTGCCGCGTCTGACCTTCGGCGAGGTGCATCTCTATGACGGGCTCGACTTCCTCGTCGCCATCGTCGGGCTGTTCGCGCTGTCCGAGGTCTTCATCTTCCTCGAACACCGCCACGGCGCGGCCGATGCCGAGGGCAAGAAGATCGTCATCGGGCGGCTGACTCCGTCGCTTTCGGTGCTGAAGGCCTGCACGCCGACCATGCTGCGCTCGTCGGCGCTGGGTTTCATCGCCGGGGTGCTGCCGGGCGCGGGGGCATCGCTCGGCTCGTTCATCTCCTATTCGGTGGAAAAGCGTCTGGTCGACCGTGACGGCACCTTCGGCAAGGGCGACCCGCGCGGCGTGGCGGCCCCCGAGGCCGGCAACAACGCCGCCGCCGGGGGTGCGCTGGTGCCGATGCTGGCGCTTGGCGTGCCGGGATCGGGCACCACGGCGGTGCTGCTGGCGGTGCTCCTGTCGCTCAACATCACGCCGGGGCCGCTCTTGTTCCAGAACAACCCCGATGTGGTCTGGGGGCTGATCGCGGCGCTGTTCATCGCGAACTTCATGCTGCTGGCCATGAACATCCCGATGGTCGGCCTGTTCACCCGCGTGCTGATGGTGCCGCCGCGCATCCTGATGCCGGTGGTGGCGATGGTCAGTTTCGTCGGCATCTACGGCATTTCGGGGTCGAGCTTCGATCTGCTGGTGATGATCGGTTTCGGCCTGATGGGCTGGGTCTTGCGCAAGCTCGACGTGCCGCTGGTGCCGGTCATCCTGGGCACGCTCTTGGGTAACACGATGGAGAACAACCTGCGCCGCGCGGTCACGATCTCGAACGGCGATTACGGCACGCTGATCGACAGCCCCTTGTCGATCGGGCTGTGGACCGTGGCGGTGGTCGGGTTCATCCTGCCGATCTTCGTCGGGCGCATCGTCAAGGCGCGGATGCATGCGCGGCGCGATACCGAAGGCTCGCTGTCTGACTGAGGCACGCGGCACGGACCCGGCTGCATCGCGCGGCCGGGTTCAAGATTTTTTACCCGATCAAAACACTAAGGTTTGACGAGCCTGAGTTTTTCTATCAGAAATACCGCGTGAATCGAAACCGACACGGGGTATCCATGAAACGCGCGCTCATCACCACCACCGCAATTCTCATCGCCAGCGGGGCACCGCTTGTTGCCGCCGACAAGGGCGCGGTGCTCGGCACCTATGCCGACATCGCCGCGGCGAAATACGCCGACAGCCTTGCCACCGCGCAGCGCCTGGCCGATGCGGTGGACGCGCTGATCGCCGATCCTTCGGCGGAAAACCTGCAAGCGGCGAAGGACGCCTGGATCGCGGCGCGCGTGCCCTATCAGCAGACCGAGGTCTATCGCTTCGGCAACCCCATCGTCGACGACTGGGAGGGCAAGGTGAACGCCTGGCCGCTCGACGAGGGGCTGATCGACTATGTCAGCGATGCCTATGGCGGGCCGTCCGATGAAAACGAGCTTGCCGCGCTCAACGTCATCGCCACGCCCGGCTTCACCCTCTCGGGCAAGGACATCGACGCCAGCCAGATCACGCCCGCGTTTCTGGCCGAGACCCTGCACGAGGCCGACGGGATCGAGGCCAACGTCGCCACCGGCTATCACGCCATCGAGTTCCTGCTCTGGGGTCAGGACACCAACGGCCACGCCCCCGGCGCGGGCGCGCGGCCATGGACGGATTACGCCAGCGGCGAGGCCTGCACCAACGACAATTGCGACCGCCGCGCCGACTACCTGAAGGCGGCGACCGATCTGCTGGTCTCCGACCTCGAATGGATGGTGGCGCAATGGCAAGGGGACGGCGCGGCGCGGGCCGCCCTGTTCACGAGCGAGGACGCCGGCATCGCCGCGATCCTGACCGGCATGGGGTCGTTGTCCTATGGCGAACAGGCGGGCGAGCGGATGCGGCTCGGGCTGATGCTGAACGACCCCGAGGAAGAGCATGACTGCTTCTCGGACAACACCCATAACAGCCATTACTACGACGGTCTCGGGGTGCAGAACGCCTATCTCGGCCAGTATGTCCGCGTTGATGGCACGCTGGTCTCCGGCCCGTCGCTGGCCGATCTGGTGGCCGAGGCCGACCCCGCGCTCGACGCCGAGATGCGCGAAAAGCTGTCGGCCACGATGATGGCGCTGGGGCGGATCAAGACCGCCGCCGAGGCCGGGTTCGCCTATGACCAGATGCTCGAGCGCGGCAATGCCGGTGGCGAGGCGCTGATCATGGGCGGGGTCGACAGCCTGATCGACCAGACCCGCACGATCGAGCGGATCGTGGCCGTGCTGGGCCTTGACGGGGTCGAGTTCGAAGGCTCCGACAGCCTCGACGCACCGGCCGCCGTGTTCCAGTAAACTGCTCCGGCGATGCCCGGGCCGCTCCGGGCATCGCGCCAGCGAAAGCCGCCGCCATGATCCGCCCCGCCGCCCTGCTCCTGCTCGTCAGCACCGCCGCCCTTGCCGGCCCGCTGGACGAGCCGCATCTCGACATCGTGCCGCGCACCGAGGCCGAAGCGGCGCGCATCGCCGCCGTCACCGCCGCCCCCACCGACTTCACCGCGCCGCAGCCCTTCGAGGAAATGTCGGCGGGCGCCGCGACCGTGCGCGCGCGCGACAACCGCGATGCCTTCTCGCTGCCCTCGGCCAATATCGGCTTCGAGGGCGAGCTTGAGTTCAAGGTCGGCAACGGTTTGTTCCGCAAGCTCTGGGTGTCCTCGCCCTCTTCGACGCTGGCCTCGGACGGACTCGGCCCGCTCTACAACGCGCGCTCGTGCCAGCGCTGCCACCTCAAGGATGGGCGCGGCCACCCGCCCGAGGACCACGACGACAACGCCATCTCGATGTTCCTGCGCGTGTCGATCCCCGGCGGGCCGGACGATGGCATCGAAGGGATCAAGGATTACCTGGCCACCCTGCCCGACCCGGTCTATGGCGGCCAGCTTCAGGATTTCAGCCTGCCCGGCCACGCCGCCGAATACCGGCTCCGGATCGACTACGGGGAGGTTCCGGTGGCGCTGTCGGACGGCGAGACCGTGTCGCTGCGCCGCCCGACCTATACCGCCGCCGACCTTGGCTATGGCCCGCTGCATCCCGAGGCGATGCTGAGCCCGCGCGTGGCGCCGCAGATGATCGGGCTGGGGCTGATCGAGGCGATCCCGGCGGCCGACATCCTCGCGCTGGCCGACCCCGAGGACGAGGACGGCGACGGGATTTCCGGGCGCGCCAACGTGGTCTGGTCGGTCGAGTTCGACCAGCCGATGCTGGGCCGCTTCGGCTTGAAGGCGGGCGCGCCGACGATCAAACACCAGTCCGCCGCCGCGTTTTCCGGTGACATCGGCATTTCCAACCCGCTGTTCCCCGCCCCCGAGGGCGAGTGCACCGCGGCACAACCCGCCTGCATCGCCGGGCCGCATGGCGACGGCGACGAGCGCATCACCGAGATCGACGCCGAGGGCCTCGACCTTGTCGCCTTCTACAGCCGCAACCTCGCCGTGCCCGCAAGGCGCGACGCGGACGACCCCGAAGTGCTGCGCGGCAAGGAGGTGTTCCATTCCACCGGCTGCGCCGCCTGCCACCAGCCCGCCTTCGTCACGCATCGCCTTGCCGATCGCCCGGCGCAGAGTTTCCAACTGATCTGGCCCTACAGCGACCTTCTGTTGCACGACATGGGCGAGGGTCTGGCCGACCACCGGCCCGAGGCGCGCGCCACCGGACAGGAATGGCGCACGCCGCCGCTCTGGGGCATCGGGTTGACCGAAACCGTCTCCGGCCACAGCTATTTCCTGCATGACGGGCGGGCGCGCTCGCTGCTCGAGGCGGTGCTGTGGCACGGTGGCGAGGCCGAGGCGGCGCGCGACAGCGTTGTCGCCATGCCCAGGCCCGTCCGCGACGCCCTGATCCGCTTTCTGGAGAGCCTCTGACCCATGCGTATACTCGCCTTCGCCCTCGCCCTCATCTGGCCCCTGACGCTGCACGCGGCGGATTACGGGGGCAAGATCGGCGCGGTGATCGAAGGCCATATCCTGCCGGGCTTCGAGCGGCTGGCAGACGCGACCGGGGCGCTGGCCGAGGTGGCCGAGGCCGATTGTTCGCCCGAGTCCAATGCCTTGCGGGACGCTTTCAACCTTGCCTTCGACGCCTGGATGGGCGTGAGCCACCTGCGCTTCGGCCCGACCGAGGCCGACAACCGCGCCTTCGCGCTGGCCTTCTGGCCCGACACCAAGGGCTTCACCCCCAGGACGCTCGCCGACCTGATCGAGGCCGACGACCCGGCAGTCTATACCCCCGAGGAATTCGCCCATGTCTCGATCGCCGGGCGCGGGTTCTATGCGCTGGAGTTCATGCTCTATGACGAGGCGATCGCCCGGGTCGGCACGGCGGATCATCGCTGCGCCCTGATCCGGGCCATCGCGGTCGATATCGACGCCACCGCCGGGGCGATCCTTGCCGACTGGCGCGGCGGTTATGCCGACCTGATGCGCAATCCGGGCGAGGCCAGCCCCTACCGCAGCGGCGAGGAGGCGGTGCAGGAGGTGTTCAAGGCCCTGACCGCCGGGCTCGAGTTCACCGCCGACACCCGGCTGGGCCGCCCGATGGGCAGCTTCGACAAGCCGCGCCCGACGCGGGCCGAGGCCTGGCGCTCGGGCCGGTCGCTGCGCAACCTGCGCCTGTCGCTGGTGGCGCTGCAGGACCTCGCGGACCTGCTGTCGCAGGACCACCCCGAGATCGAGGCCGCCTTTGCCGACAGTTTCGGCCACGCCCTCGCCCTGACCGAGGCGCTGGACGACCTGGCATTCGCCGGTGTCGCCGATCCGCAGGGCCGGTTCAGACTCGAGATCCTGCAACAGGCCATCGGCCAGATACGGCAGGTCGCTGCCACCCGGCTTGGCCCGACGCTGGGCGTCTCGGCCGGGTTCAACGCATTGGACGGAGACTGACATGACCACGCGCCGCGCCTTCCTTGCCAGTATCGCCGCCGCAGCCGGGATGGGTGCCGCACCCGGCTGGGCGGCGGTCGGATCGCCCGACTTCCTGTCGGCGGCCAGCCGCGCCGATGGTTCCTGCTGGCTGGCCGGGCTGACGACCGACGGAAACATCACCTTCGAGTTGCCCCTGCCCGGCCGGGGCCACGCCGCCGCCGCGCACCCGCACCGCGCCGAAGCGGTCGCCTTCGCGCGCCGTCCCGGCACCTTCGCGGTGGTGCTCGACTGCGTGACCGGCCAGCCGATCGCCGAGCTTGCCTCGCCCGAGGGGCGGCATTTCTACGGCCACGGCGCGTTTTCGCCCCGAGGCGACAGGCTGTTCACCGCCGAGAACGACTATGAGGCAGGCGTCGGCATGATCGGCATCTGGGACGCCCGCCGGGGCTATGCCCGGATCGGCGAGTTCGCCTCGGGCGGGGTCGGGCCGCATGACGTCAAGCTGATGCCGGACGGCCAGACGCTGGTGATCGCCAATGGCGGGATCGAGACCCATCCCGACGCCGGGCGCACCAAGCTCAACATCCCGGTGATGCGCCCCAACCTCGCGCTGGTCAGCCTCGACGGGAAGCCGCTGGAAAAGGTGGAACTGCCCGAGGCGCTGCACCAGAACTCGATCCGCCACCTCGCGCTGCGCGGCGACGGGCTGGTCGCGCTGGCGATGCAATGGGAGGGCAGTCTGGCCGAGCATCCGCCGCTTCTGGGCCTCTACCGCCGGGGCGCGGGCATCGCGCTGGTGCAGGCGGGCGAGGACGATCACCGGCGGCTCGAGGGCTATGCCGGAAGCATCGCGTTCTCGGCCAATGGCGATCTGGTCGCCATCACCTCGCCAAGGGGCGGCGTGATACAGGTCTTCGAGACCGGGACCGGACGGCTGGCGCTTGTCCATGAGGCCGATGATGTCTGCGGCATCGGGCCTTGCGGCGACGGCTTCGTCTATACCACCGGCGAAGGCGTCATCGGCAGCGTGAACGCAGGCACCGGGCGCGCCCCGATCACCACCGCGCTGCGCTGGGACAATCATCTGGTGGCGTGACGGCGCTCAGCTTTCGCCGCCCTCCGGCGCGGCGAACCCCTGCCCCTGATGCTCTCCCAGACCCGGCGCGGGCCGCAGGTCGGCATTGGCATAGCGCGAGAACTTCACCGGCTGGCGCACGACCCATTGCGCGCCGCCATCCGCCCGCGCCATCCGCTCGACCAGCCCGCGCGCGATCACATGCGGGTCATGCGGCACATCCTCGAGCCGGTTGACCGGCCCCCACATCTGCCCCGAAGCCTCCATCAGCGGCTCCCATTCGGCCAGCGTCCGGCGCGCGATCACCGCCCCGATCAGCGCCTTGATCTCGTCGCGCCGCGCCACCCGTTCGGTGCGCGTGAGGCCGGCCAGATAGGGCAGGTCCAGATCGCCGCAGAGCCGGTCCCAATAGGCATCCTCATGCGCGATCGACAGGGTCAGCATCCGGCCATCGGCACAGGTGAAGATGTCATAGCCCGGCTCGGCCTGCGGCGGCGGCGCGGCGGGCTGGCCGACCATGCCGACAAAGGCGGTGAACAGGGCGGTGACCGAATCCGACATGGCGATGTCGATATGGGTGCCCTCACCGGTCCGCTCGCGCGCCAGCAGCGCGGTCAGGACCCCGATGGTGGCAAACAGCGCCGCCGCGTTGTCGCCCAGCAGCAGCGACGGCGGCAGACCCGACACCGACCCGTCCAGCCGCTCGTCGAGCGCGCCGCCCACCCCCTGCAACGACAGGTCATGGCCGGGCCGGTCGCGGTAGGGTCCGGTCTGGCCGTAGCCCGAGATCGAGCAATGGATCAGCCCCGGATTGAGCGCCGCCAGCGCGTCATGGCCCAGCCCCTGCCGCGCCAGCTTGCCGGGCCGGAAACCTTCGAGGAACACGTCCGCAGCGGCAATCAACTCCAGCAGCGCCGCCTTGTCGGCCTCCTTGCGGATATCCAGCGCCACGCTGCGCTTGCCCCGGTTCAGCGCGTCATAGAACCCGGTCAGGAACCGCGACGGATCGCCGGTGCCGGGGCGTTCGACCTGGATGACGTCAGCGCCAAGATCGCTGAGGATCATGGTGCAGAGCGGGCCGGGGTATTGCTCGGCCATCGACACGACCCTGAGCCCGGCCAGCGGTGTCTGCGGCGCGGTCATCGCAGCGCCCCCGACACCGGGCTGGCCATTCCGTCGTCGTTCACGTCCACGAGCATCGCACTCCCCTGCCCTTGCCAAGCCGCCGCATGGTGCGGCCGCAACCCTGCCCGGATACTTCTAGGCGGCGGCCGAGCGTTTGACAAATGCCTCGCCGCCCGGCGCCATCCGGCCCACCCGTCCCCGCCGATATCCGCCGCCGCACCGCAACTTTCTGACGGTTCGGTCAAATTTCCGTTGCGGCATCCCTTGCTTCGCAACCGGATTCAGGAAATGATCGCCCGCAGGGGACATCAGATCCCCACCGCAAACAGGGAGACCGCCCGTCGGCCTCCAACAGAATACCGATGGTCTCCACGTCGCCGACAGGCAACGCGGCGGGCATCGGCTTAGGATGCCGGGCACCGCACCGACGACAACGCGGCACAAGACGGTCGAGGCAGGATCACCAGGCGGGCAGCCGCAGAGCGAACACAATGTAAGGGAGTTAATTCATGTCACTACGTACCCTCCTGACCGCGACAAGCCTCGTGCTGTCGATGGCAGGCGTGGCTTCGGCGCAATCGACCCTGGTCTATTGCTCCGAAGGCTCACCCGAAGGCTTCGACCCGGCGCTCTATACCTCCGGCACCACCTTCGACGCCTCGTCGCACCCGATCTTCAACCGTCTTGTCGAGTTCAAGACCGGCACCACCGAAGTCATTCCGGGGCTGGCCGAGAGCTGGGAAGCCTCCGAGGACGGGCTGGAATACACCTTCCACCTGCGTCCCGGCGTCAAGTTCCACACCACCGACTATTTCACGCCGACGCGCGATTTCAACGCCGATGACGTGATCTTCTCGTTCATGCGCCAGGGCGATGCCGAGAACCCGTTCCACATGGCTTCGGGCGGCACCTGGGAATACTACAACGCGATGTCGATGCCGGACCTGATCACCTCGATCGAGAAGGTCGACGACATGACGGTGAAATTCGTCCTGACCCGGCCCGAGGCACCCTTCATCGCCAACCTCGCGATGGACTTCGCCTCGATCCAGTCGGCCGAATACGCCGATGCCATGGCCGAGGCCGGCACGCTCGAGATGCTGAACCAGCAGCCGATCGGCACCGGCCCGTTCGAGTTCGTGGCCTACCAGAAGGACGCGGTGATCCGTTATTCCGCCAACCCGGACTACTGGCAGGACGGTCTGCCCAAGGTCGACAACCTGGTCTTCGCGATCACGCCCGACAACTCGGTGCGCTACCAGAAGCTGCAGGCCGGCGAATGCCACGTGATGCCCTATCCGAACCCGGCGGACGTGCAGGCGATGAAGGACAGCGCCGACATCGTGGTGATGGAGCAGGAAGGCCTCAACGTCGGCTATCTCGCCTACAACACCCAGATGGCCCCGTTCGACGACCCGGCGGTGCGCCGTGCGCTGAACATGGCGATCGACAAGCAGGCGATCATCGACGTGGTGTTCCAGGGCTCCGGCCAGGCCGCGATCAACCCGATCCCGCCGACCATGTGGTCCTACAACACCGCGATCGAGGATGATCCCTATGATCCGGAAGCCGCGAAAGCCGCGCTCGAGGCGGCTGGCGTCACCGATCTGTCGATGAAGATCTGGGCGATGCCGGTGCAGCGTCCCTACAACCCGAACGCGCGCCGGATGGCCGAACTGATGCAGGAAGACCTTGCCCAGATCGGCGTGACGGTCGAGATCGTGTCCTATGAGTGGGGCGAATATCTCGAGCGGTCCAAGGACCTCGACCGTGACGGCGCGGTGCTTCTGGGCTGGACCGGCGACAACGGCGATCCGGACAACTTCCTCGCCGTGCTGCTGGGCTGCGACGCCGTGGGTGGTTCGAACCGCGCGCAGTGGTGCTACCAGCCGTTCGACGACCTGATCCAGCAGGCCAAGGTCGTGTCCGACCCGGCCGAGCGCACCCGTCTCTACGAAGAGGCGCAAGTGATCTTCAAGGAGCAGGCGCCCTGGGCGACCATCGCGCATTCGGTCGTGTTCATGCCGATGCGTCCCGAGGTCGAAGGCTATGTGATGCACCCGCTTGGTGGCCACATCTTCACCGAAGTCGGCCTGGCCGAGTGATCTGAAACCCGGAGCGGGGCCACCTCTGGCCCCGCTCCACCACGGCACGGCGATGTCGTGACCGACCGGGCCGGACCCGGCATTGCAAGACCCGAGGGCCGATGCTTCGTTATTTCCTGTCCCGCCTCCTGACCTTCGTGCCGACCTTTCTGGGCGTCACGCTGATCTCGTTCGCCTTCATCCGCGTGCTGCCCGGCGATCCGATCATCGCCATGGCCGGCGAGCGCGGCGTGAGCCCTGAACGCTATGCCGAGTTGCAGGAGCAATTCGGTTTTGACCGACCGCTGATCGTGCAGTTCTGGGATTATTTCATCGGCGTGCTGCAAGGCGATCTCGGGCAGAGCTTCGTCACCCGCAAGCCGGTCTGGGACGAGTTCTTCGCGCTGTTCCCGGCAACGCTCGAATTGTCCACCTGCGCCATCATCATCGCAATCACGCTGGGCCTGCCGGCAGGCGTCATCGCCGCCACCCATCGCGGCAAGTTCTTCGACCGGGCGCTGATGTCCTCGGCGCTGGTCGGCTATTCGATGCCGATCTTCTGGTGGGCGCTTCTGCTCATCATCGTGTTCTCCGGCAATCTCGGCTGGACTCCGGTATCGGGCCGGATCGACCTTTTGTATTATTTCCCGAACGTCACCGGCTTCATGCTGATCGACAGCGCGCTGTCTGGCCAGAGCGGCGCCTTCACCTCGGCGGTGCGCCACCTGATCCTGCCGTCGATCGTGCTGGCGACCATCCCGCTTGCGGTCATCGCCCGCCAGACCCGCTCGGCCATGCTCGAAGTTCTGAGCGAGGATTACATCCGCACCGCCCGCGCCAAGGGTCTTTCGCCGGCGCGGGTCAACGGGCTGCATGCGCTGCGCAATGCGATGATCCCGGTGGTCACGGTGATCGGCCTGATGGTCGGCACGCTCCTGGCCGGCGCGATCCTGACCGAGACGATCTTTTCCTGGCCCGGCATCGGCAAGTGGATGGTCGATTCGATCTTCCGCCGCGATTATCCCGTGGTGCAGGGCGGGCTGCTTCTGGTCGCGGTCATGGTGATGGTGGTCAACCTGATCGTCGATCTGCTCTACGGCCTCATCAACCCCAAGATCCGGAAGCGCTGAGATGGCCGATACCACCCTCTCCGACGCCGCCCCGGCGCGTCCCGGCCGGCTCCGGGAATTCTGGCGCTATTTCCGCGAGAATCGCGGCGCGGTGATCGGGCTTTATGTCTTCGCGGCCTTCGTCCTCCTGGCGCTGTTCGCCAATTTCATCGCGCCACATTCGCCGACCGTGCAGAACCGCGCCGCGACCCTGCTGCCCCCGGCCTGGTCGGAGGGCGGCAACTGGAGCTATCCGCTGGGCACCGACCCGCTTGGCCGCGACATGCTCTCGCGCCTGCTCTACGGCGCGCGGTTCTCCTTCGTCGTCGGCCTCGTGGTGGTGATCATCTCATCTACCAGCGGCATCCTGATCGGGCTGATCGCCGGGTTCTCGCCGAAATGGCTCGACACGATCATCATGCGGATCATGGACATCATCCTGTCCTTCCCGTCGCTCCTGCTGGCGCTGGTGCTGGTGGCGGTGCTGGGGCCGTCGCTGATGAACGCGATGATCGCGATCTCGATCGTGCTCCAGCCGCATTACGTCCGCCTCACCCGTGCCGCCGTGATGACCGAGCGGGCCAAGGATTACGTGATCTCGGCCAAGGTCGCGGGCGCGAAGCTGCCGCGGCTGATGTTCATCACCGTGCTGCCCAACTGCCTTGCCCCGATCATCGTGCAGGCGGCGCTGTCGTTCTCCAACGCGATCCTCGACGTGGCCGCACTGGGCTTCCTCGGCATGGGGGCGCAGCCGCCGACGCCGGAATGGGGCACGATGCTGGCCGAGGCGCGCGAGTTCATCCTGCGCGCCTGGTGGGTCGTGACCTTCCCCGGCCTTGCCATCCTCATCACCGTGCTCGCCATCAACCTGATGGGCGACGGGCTGCGCGACGCGCTCGACCCGAAGCTGAAAAGGAGCTGACCATGGCGCTCCTCGAGATCCGCAACCTCGTTGTCGAGTTTTCCACCGCCGCCGGCCCATTCCGCGCGGTGGACGGGGTCGACATCACCGTCGATCAGGGCGACGTGCTGGCGATCGTCGGCGAATCCGGCTCGGGCAAGTCGGTCGCGGTGCTGGCGATGATGGGGCTTCTGCCCTGGACCGCCACGATCACCGCCGACCGGATGCAGTTCGACGGCCGCGACCTGCGCAGCCTCGGCGCGCGCGAGCGGCGCCGGGTGATCGGGCGCGACATGGCGATGATCTTTCAGGAACCGATGTCCTCGCTCAACCCCTGTTTCACCGTCGGCTTCCAGATCAAGGAGGCGCTGCGCCAGCACCTCGACCTCAGCCGTTCCGAACGCCGCACCCGCGCGGTCGAACTGCTCGACCTTGTCGGCATCCCCGACCCGGAAACCCGCCTCAGCGCCTTCCCGCACCAGTTGTCGGGCGGCATGAGCCAGCGGGTGATGATCGCGATGGCGCTGTCGTGCAACCCGCGCCTCTTGATCGCGGACGAGCCGACCACGGCGCTTGACGTCACCATCCAGGCGCAGATCCTCGACCTGCTCAGCGATCTGCAACGCGACACCGGCATGGCCTTGATCCTGATCACCCATGACATGGGCGTGGTCGCCGAGACCGCGCAGCGGGTGCAGGTGCAATATGCCGGCCAGAAGGTCGAGGAACAGCCGGTGCATGGCCTGTTCCAAAGCCCGCATCACCCCTATACCGCAGCCCTTCTGGCCGCCCTGCCGGAGCGGGCGACGGAACGCCGGCTGCCGACCATCCCCGGTGTCGTGCCGGGCCAGTATGACCGCCCGGCGGGCTGCCTGTTCAGCCCGCGCTGCGCCTTTGCCGACGACACCTGCCGTGCGGTGCCACCGCCGGTGCAGCCGCCCGAGCTTGGCCTTGCGCGCTGCCACTATCCGATCGCGACCCCGGCCCGCGAGGCCAAGGCATGAGCGCGCCCGTCATCATCGCCGAACACCTCGCCAAGCACTATGAAGTCGGCGGCGGGCTGTTCTCGAAACCCAAGGTGGTCAAGGCGCTGTCCGAGGCGAGCTTTTCCATCGCGCCGGGCAAGACCCTTGCCGTGGTGGGCGAGTCCGGTTGCGGCAAGTCGACGCTGGCCCGCCTCGTCACCCTGATCGAAGAGCCGACCGAGGGCAGCTTCGAGATCGGCGGCATCCCGGCCACCCGCGACAACTGGCCAAAACTGCGCGACAGCGTGCAGATCGTGTTCCAGGACCCCTATGGCTCGCTCAACCTGCGCCACCGGGTCGGCACGATCCTCGAGGAGCCGCTGAAGATCAACCGCCCCGGGATGACGGCGGCCGAGCGTCAGGAAAAGGCGCGCGCGATGATGGAGCTTGTGGGCCTTCGCCCCGAGTTCTACGACCGCTTTCCGCACATGTTCTCGGGCGGACAGCGCCAGCGCATCGCGGTGGCCCGCGCCCTGATGCTCGAGCCGAAACTGCTGGTGCTGGACGAGCCGGTTTCGGCGCTCGACGTGTCGATCCAGAGCCAGGTCCTGAACCTGCTTCTGGACATCCAGGAACGGCTGGAGCTTGCCTTTCTGTTCATCTCGCACGACCTCAGCGTGGTTCGCCATATCGCCGATGATGTCATGGTGATGTATCTCGGTCGCCCGGTCGAATTCGGCGCGAAGGAAGACGTCTTCGCCGGCCCGCGCCACCCCTATACCAAGGCGCTTCTGTCGGCGACACCTTCGACCGAGCCGCATCCCGACCGGGTGCGGATCAAGCTGACCGGCGAGCTGCCTTCGCCGCTGGCGATCCCGGACGGCTGCCCGTTCGCGCCGCGCTGCTGGAAGGCGCAGGACAGATGCCGCGCCGAACGCCCCCTGCTCGAGGGCGCCAGCCACAAGGCCGCGTGCTTCTTTCCGGAACATTGATTGCAGGGGCGCAACCCGCCGACTTGCGGAAACCGGCAATCGGGCGTCAGTGCGTCCAGGTTCCCCGGCGCGTCGGCGCGAAGTTCTCGCCGTAGCCGCCGGCGCGGATGTTGTGGCCGCGTTTGTTCGGTTCGGTGACGACCGCGTTGATGCCGTTTTCCTTGGCAAAGGCCAGCGCGGCCTCTTTCGTGGCGAAGCGGAGCCTCACCTGCGCCTGGGTATCGGCGGAGCTGGTCCAGCCCATCAGCGGGTCGATCTCGCGCGCCTCGTCGGCGACGTATTCCAGCACCCAGTTTTTGGTGCGGGCCTGACCGGAGGTCATCGCGTTGCGGGCGGGTTTGTAGATACGGGCACGCATGAGGCTCTCCCTTTTCACCACGGGTCTTATCGGAAAAGACCGGGGGCTTCGCAAGGGGAAAACGCCGGTGTCGGCCCCGGCGACGCCAGCGCAAGAGCACAGTGGACTGCCGGTCACCAGCGAGGGAGCGAGGGTGGGGTGGGTGTTTCGCCGGGACCGGCAGCCTGTCTGCTGCTTGCCCTTGAAGACTAACGCGCAGGTGGCGCGGGTTGCAACAGCTAATAACACCTCTGGTTGCGGAATGTCGTGAAAGTTCTCTGCAGAATTGCAGGACTTTGTTAACGGTTTCACGCCGCGCGCGGCGGCTTGACCATGAAATCGGGCGGCGGCGCCAGCAGGTCGCGCAGCAATCCCGCCTCGTGGCGCTTGAGCACCGCGCGCGCGAGGTTGCCGTAGCGGCCCGGCAGGCTGCGCAGCTCGGGAAACAGCGCGAACACCTCGTCGCGGGTCTCCGCATCAAAGCCGTCAAGCCCTACCCCGCCGGGATAGAAGCTCTCGGACGCGCAGTTCCGGCTGAACACGATCTGGTGGCGGTCGAACAACAGGTGGAAATACTCGACCTCCGGCACCGGTTGCGACAGGATCGTCTGGCCGTTGACCAGATGCCGGACCGGGCAAAGCACCTCGTCCTGCCCGAACAGAAGCTGTGCCGAAGCCCCGCCAAGCAGCATCCGGTGCATCGGCGACACCACCAGATCGCGCGCCGGAATCCCCGGCCCGATCGCCCCCTTGCGCAGCACGACCGGGCGCAGCGCCTCGTCGCCCGCCATCAGCTCGATCCGGCGCGACCCGATCCAGCGGATCGGCTGCGGCCCGTCGTCGAGCGTCAGGACCATGTCGCCAACGCGCAGATCCTCGACCGGACGTGGTCCGCGCGGCGTCTCGATCGGGGTGCCGCGGGTGAAACAGGGCGGCTCGTCGGTGCCCCGGATGGTGATGGTGACGGTCGAGTTTCCGCCGGTCGAGGAGACGTTGAAAACCTCGGTCAGCGTGTCGCCGCTGTCGAGCGCCTGGATCGACGGCTGCGAATTCAGCGCCTGATAGGACCACACCCCGTCCCGGTTGATCGTGAGCGTGCCATAGGTCCCGGTCAGCGTCCCGGCGGTCCATGCGCCGGCGTCCGAGCCGAACCAGAAGTTGATGTCACCCGTCGCGGTCAGATGGCCGGTGCCCGAGACGGCGACATCCTCGGTGACGCTGCCGGTGGAGGGAACCGGAACACCCATCAGGCCACCTCGTCCGCGTAGAGCACGGCTTGGACCAGGCCGCGCCGGCCGCGTGTCGCATCGCCCAGCACCACCTTGCGCAGGTTGCCAGCCCGGTCGAGACGGGCAAACCGGAACGCCCCTTCGGGCGGATGGCGCGCGATGTGGCGCGCGATCTGGCGGCCATGGCCGAAGGGCGCGATCAGGTCGAGAAACCACAGGTTCGGGCCGGCGATCCAGTCGGCCTCACCGGGCAGCACGCGGTCATGCAGCATCCGCTCGGCCACCTTGTCGGTCAGCCGCGCCCAGATCAGCGCCGCCGCCGTCGCGCCGCCCTCATCCTCGAAGAAGCGCACGCAGCCGTGGTTGACGGCGGGAAAGAACAGGCTTGCCAGCACCGAGCCGCGATAGCCCCGGTGCAGCGGGCAGTAACCGGCGAGAAAGCTCAGCTTGCCCAGCGCGAGCAGATGCTCGTCTGTCGGCCCTCTGGGCCGGGGTGCGGGTGCCGCCCCCCTGGTTTTCGCCGTGCTGCCCGACATCGTTTGCGATGCCCCTTTGTTTGCGGCGAGAATCACCCATTGTTTACGCCAAGTCAACAAACCCGGGCGCGCGCCGGGCCATGTGTTGCAGCAACGCCCCCTTGTATGAGAACAAAAAGGGGTCAGATTGGGGGCAACAGGAGAATCCCATGCCCGACGCCCCGCTGACATCGCCGATCCCCGCCAAGCCCAAGCTCGAAGGCGGCCGGCGCTTCGTGATGCACACCACGTTTTCGCCCTCGGGCGACCAGCCCACCGCCATCGCCGAGCTGAGCCAGGCCGTCAAGGACGGCGAGCGCGATCAGGTGCTGCTGGGCGCGACCGGCACCGGCAAGACCTTCACCATGGCCAAGGTGATCGAGGAAACCCAGCGTCCGGCGATCATCCTTGCGCCCAACAAGACGCTGGCGGCGCAGCTTTACGGCGAGTTCAAGAACTACTTTCCGGAAAACTCGGTCGAGTATTTCGTGTCCTATTACGACTACTACCAGCCCGAAGCCTATGTCGCGCGCACCGATACCTTCATCGAGAAGGAAAGCCAGATCAACGAACAGATCGACCGGATGCGCCACTCGGCCACCCGCGCGCTCTTGGAGCGCGACGACGTGATCATCGTCGCCTCGGTGTCCTGCATCTACGGTATCGGCAGCCCCGAGACCTATGTGGCGATGACCCAGGATCTCGAGGTCGGCAAGGAATACAACCAGCGCGAGGTGATGAAGGACCTCGTCGCCCAGCAATACAAGCGCAACGACAGCGCCTTTGCGCGCGGCTCGTTCCGGGTGCGCGGCGACTCGCTTGAGATCTGGCCCAGCCACCTCGAGGATCGCGGCTGGCGGCTGTCGTTCTTCGGTGAGGAGCTCGAGGCGATCACCGAGTTCGACACGCTGACGGGCGCGAAAACCGACACGCTCGACAAGGTGCGGGTCTATGCCAATTCGCATTACGTGACCCCCACGCCGACCCTGAAACAGGCCATCGCCGGCATCAAGGCCGAGCTTGCGCTGCGCCTCAAGCAGTTCGAGGCGGAAGGCAAACTGCTGGAGGCGCAGCGCCTTGAGCAGCGCACGCGGTTCGACCTCGAGATGCTGGAGGCGGCCGGGTTCTGCAACGGGATCGAGAACTATTCGCGCTACCTGACCGGCCGCGCGCCGGGCGAGCCGCCGCCGACGCTGTTCGAATACATCCCCGACAACGCGCTGGTCTTTGCGGATGAAAGCCACGTCTCGGTGCCGCAGATCGGCGGCATGTACAAAGGCGACTACCGGCGCAAGTTCACGCTGGCCGAGCACGGTTTCCGCCTGCCGTCCTGCATGGACAACCGTCCGCTCAAGTTCGAGGAATGGGACGCGATGCGGCCGCAATCGGTGTTCGTCTCCGCCACCCCCGGCCCGTGGGAGCTGGACCGCACCGGCGGCGTCTTCACCGAACAGGTGATCCGCCCGACCGGGTTGGTCGACCCCGAGGTGGAAATCCGCCCGGTGGAAATGCAGGTCGACGACCTTCTGGACGAGGTGCGCCGCGTCTCCGCCCGAGGCATGCGCACGCTTGTCACCACGCTGACCAAGCGCATGGCCGAGGATCTCACCGAATACATGCACGAACAGGGCATCCGCGTGCGCTACATGCACTCGGACATCGACACGATCGAACGCATCGAGATCCTGCGCGACCTGCGGCTCGGGGCCTTCGACGTGCTGGTGGGGATCAACCTGTTGCGCGAGGGGCTGGATATTCCCGAATGTGGCCTGGTGGCGATCCTCGATGCCGACAAGGAGGGCTTCCTGCGATCGGAAACCTCGCTGATCCAGACCATCGGCCGCGCCGCGCGCAACGCGGAAGGCCGCGTCATCATGTATGCCGACCGCATCACCGGCTCGATGGAGCGCGCGCTGGCCGAAACCGACCGCCGCCGCGCCCGCCAGACCGCCTATAACGAGGAGCACGGCATCACGCCCACGACGATCAGGAAGAACGTCGACGACGTGCTGTCAGGGCTCTACGCCGGCGACACCGACATGAGCCGGGTGACGGCGAAAATCGATAAAGTGATGGTCGGGGCCAACCTGCAGGCGCATCTGGACGCTCTGAGGTTGGAAATGCGCAAGGCCGCCGAGAACCTGGAGTTCGAGGAAGCGGCAAGGCTGCGCGACGAGGTGCACCGGCTGGAGGCGGTGGAACTGGCGATCGCCGACGACCCGCTGGCGCGGCAATCCGCGGTGGAGGCGGCCAGCGCACCGAAGGTGCGGGGGAGGTCTACGGCGGGAAGGCCGGGGCAGAGGGCTGGGCGCGGGAAGCGGTGACATATCCACAGGGCAGCGCCCGGACCGAGGGGTGGGCGAGAAGCGCCCGCCCCGTGGGGGCGGTCCGGGCGCTGCCCGGCGGTGCCGGGCGGGGAAAGAGGCGTAAGACGAGGCTATTCAACCTGGGTCTTCATTTGTTTTCATAAAATCCGCATAAGCCAACAGATCCAACTCCCGCTCGAAGAACGTTTGTAGTGCCTTGGCCAGCCCTCTCACCCACTCGCCTTGCGGGTCTCCGTCAAGAAATTCCGACAACTTGGATGAAAGGGGGTTTGATTGATAATGAAATGTGGCGTTTCTGAAGCGCTTGAGGGATTTCACTCGTTCTTCGGATTTTAGGTATGCCTCGACGCGCTCATCACTCAGCCCAAGTTCTTGGAAGCCTTCGACGACGACAAAGATCATTGCATAGTAAACCGATATCATTCGTAATGCTGAGAACTGCTCACCGCTGTCTTCCGCCGTTTTCGGAACAAAAATTGGTCCCCCGGTGAAAGAAAGGGAGCGTCGAAGATGAAACTCAACAGACTCCGCAGCCACGAAATGGACAAACAAAGATGCGACCTTTGGGTCAAATCCTTTTGCTTTCGCGATTTCAGGCGCAGGCGCAATGGCCGCGAAGGATGCAAGAATTCTAAACAATGGGTTGTCTGTCAGCATGACCGTGTTTCTACGCAGATATCCCATATTGGCAAGAATCGGCTACGGTGCCGACCGGTGCAACCCTAACACCTTCGCGCCCACCCTGGGGGCGGGTCGGGCGCGAACCGGATCGCGTTGCGATCCGGGGTGGTGTTTCTCATCACGCGCCCCGGACTTGATCCGGGGCCTCCCCCGCCGCAAGAGGTCCCGGCGCGGGGCCGGGACGGCGCCCCCTCACCCCGAGGTCATCACCACGTCATACAGCACCGGCTCGAACCCGCGGCTGAGGTCGTTGAACTTGCGGCTGTAGGTCCGCATCTCGGTCGAGCGCAGCATGGCCTGGAAATCCTCGCGGGTCTTCCACTGGGTATAGTTGGCCACCCGCGTCTGGGCGTCGTTGACGTGGATCGCGGCGCCGATGAAGCCCGGTTGCTTGCTGACGAAATTGGTGCAGGCCGACTGCAGTTCCTCGAGCAAGTCGTGACAGGTGGCCGGCGTCACCTCGAAGGTGGTGATGACGGTCTGAAGCTTGACGTCCTTGTTTATCATGGGCATGGCGGCCTCCGTTCTTGTCACATCCAGCCTGGCAACTGTTCAGGCCGGGGTCAGAACCCCGCCTGAACCTCGCCAGAAATTATCCGCCGCCCTAGCGCACGACGTGCACCGAACAGGGCGCGTGGCGCACGACGCGGGACGCGGTCGAGCCGAGGAAATAGGTCTGGAAGCCCGGCCGGTGCGACGCGATCACGATGCAGTCGTTCTTGTTTGCCTCGGCGTAGTCGACGATCGTATGCCCGGCATGGCCCTCGATCACCTTGACCTTGATGCCCGGATGGCCCTCGAGGTTCTTGGCAATCGCCTCCTCGATCTCCTGGATATTGTCGGCGAGCTGGTTCTCCGGCAGGTATTGCGCGACGTAGGAGGGGATTTCCTCGATGACGTGCAGCGCGGTGATCGTGGCGCCCTCTGCGGCGATCGCCTCGGCGATCTCGATGGACCGCAGCGTGTCGCGCTCCATCCCGAAGGCCACCGGCACAAGAATATTCTGATACATGACTCGCGCTCCTGATTGATGTTGCGTCCAGTGTCGTCGTTGCGGGCGTGAAATTCAATGACCTAGGTCAAGCCCGGCGCGGGGTGGCTCAGCGGATCAGGATGGCGCGGAAATCGTTGACGTTGGTGCCGGTCGGGCCGGGCGTGAACAGGTCGCCAAGTGCGGCGAAGGCGGTATGGGCGTCGTTGTCAGCCAGCATCGCCGCGGGGTCGTGGCCCATGGCGCGCAGGCGTTCGGTGGTCGTGCCATCGGCGAAGGCGCCGGCGTTGTCCTCGCTGCCGTCGATGCCGTCGGTATCCGCGGCGAGTGCTACGATACCGCTCCCCGCGATGCCCTCTGCCAGCGACAACAGGAACTCGGTGTTGCGCCCGCCGCGCCCGTCGCCACGCAGTGTCACCGTGGTCTCGCCGCCCGAGAGGATCACCACCGGCCGCGCGAAGGGGCGATCGCGCGCCGCGACCTCGCGGGCGATGGCGGCATGCACCTTCGCGACCTCGCGCGCCTCGCCCTCGATCGCGTCCGACAGGATCACGGCGGGAATGCCCTCGGCGCGGGCAAGGTCGGCGGCGGCCTCGAGCGATTGCCTGGCCGAGGCGATCACCGTCACGCGGTTGTTCGCGAAGGCCGGGTCCTCCGGTGTCGGCGCGGGCGTGGCGGCGATGTGGTCGATCATGCGCTGCGGCAGGTCGATGCCGTAGGCCTTGATTGCCGCCATCGCCGCATCGGGGCCGGTCGCGTCCGGCACCGTCGGGCCCGAGGCGACCTGCGCCGGGTCGTCGCCGGGCACGTCCGAGACGATCAGCGTCAGCACCCGCGCCGGAGAGGCGGCCTGCGCCAGCCGCCCGCCCTTCACGCGCGAGAAATGCTTGCGCACCGCGTTCATCGCGGAAATCGGCGCGCCCGAGGCCAGAAGCGCGCGGTTCAGCGCCTGCTCATCCTCCAGCCCGAAGCCGGTGGGCGGTGCGGGCAGTAGCGCCGAGCCGCCGCCGGTGATGAGCGCGACAACCAGATCGTCGGCAGTCAGCCCCGCGACCGCGTCAAACAGCGCCTCGGTCGCGGCAAGCCCGGCCGCGTCGGGCACCGGGTGGGCGGCCTCGATCACCTTCAGATGCCGTGTGGCGCAGCCATAGCCCTTGCGGGTGACGATCACCCCCTCGATCGGGTCGCCCCAAAGCGCCTCGAACGCCGCGCCAAGCTGCGCCGCGCCCTTGCCCGCGCCGATCACCACGACACGGCCTTTGGGCCTGTCGGGCATATGCGGCGCCAGCGCGCGGCGCGGGTCGGCGGCGGCGATGGCGGCGTCGAACAGCCGGGTCAGGAAGGCGCGGTCGGCGTCGGTCATCCGGGTGCCCTCGCGCGCCTATTCCTTCACATAGGGCTTGCCGTCCGCCGCCGGCGGGCGCGCCTTGCCGATCAGCCCGGCCACCACGATGATCGTGGCGATATAGGGCGCCATGGCGAGGAACTCGGACGGGATCGGCGTGTTCAGAAGCGCGAGTTTCTGTTGCAGCGAATCCGCGAAGCCGAAGATCAGCGCCGCCGACAGCGCGCCGACCGGATGCCAGCGCCCGAAGATCATCGCCGCAAGGCCGATATAGCCGCGCCCGCCGGTCATGTTCTCGTCGAACCGCCCGACCGAGCCCAGCGTGAACCACGCCCCGCCAAAACCCGCCACCATGCCGCCAAGCGTGACGTGGACGTAGCGTGTCCAGTAGACGTTGATGCCCAGCGTATCGGCGGCGCGCGGATGCTCGCCCACCGCGCGGGCGCGCAACCCGCCCTTGGTGTGGAACAGGTAATAGGTCGCGATGGCGACAAGCATCAGCGCGCCGTAGACGAACAGGTTTTGATCGAACAGCATCGGCCCGATCACCGGGATGTCGCCCAGAAACGGGATCTTCCAAGCCCGGAACACCGGCGCGTTGTTCAGGCTGCGCACTTCGGCAAAGACCTGCGAGCTGACATAACTGGTGAGGCCGAGCACAAAGAGGTTGATCACCACGCCCGCGATGATCTGGTCCATTCGGAAGGTCACCACCAGTGCGGCGAGAATCAGGCCGAAGCCGCCCCCCACCAGCACTGCCGCGACCAGTCCGCCCCAGCCGCCCAGCAGCGAGCCGATCAGCGCGCCGGTAAAGGCCCCGGCCAGCAGCATCCCCTCGATCGCGATGTTCACCACCGCAACCCGCTCGCAGAGCACACCGGCAAGCCCGCCCAGCGCGATCGGCACGGCGCGCACCACCGTGGCCTGCAACATGCCGGTCAGTGAAAAGCTCTTGTCGGCGGTGGCCCAGACGAGGAAAGCCAGCACCACCAGCGTCAGCCCGATGCCCAGCGACAGCGCCGTCCAGCGCACCCCGCCGCGCAGGAACTGGCGCACGCCGAGGAACGCCAGAAGCGCCGCGGCGATCAGGTTGAACGGATGGCCCGGCACCACGAGGTCGCCCAGCACGATGGCATCGCGCGGCCGCGACAGCTTGAAGGTCGCCACCTGCCCCTCGCCGACGTCGAGCACGAACAGCACCAAGAGCGACAGCGCGATCAGCACGCCGCCCGCGATCCTTGCCTGCCGCGCCTGGCTGGTCGCGATCTTCTCGGAGGTGGTGTCGGTGGTCACGGCGCTCATGGCTGTGTTCCCCCTTTGGATTTCCTGGCAAAGCCCCATGGGAAGATCGCGCGCACCAGCAACGGCGCCGCGATGAAGACGATGATCAGCGCCTGGATGATTGCGATCAGGTCGATCGACACGCCGGCGTCAACCTGCATCTGGCGCCCGCCCGCCTCGAGCCCGCCGAACAGGATGCCGGCAAAGAGGATGCCCAGGGGGTGCGACCGGCCCAAGAGCGCCACCGCGATGGCGTCAAAGCCGATCCCCGCCGAGAACCCCGGCGAGGCGCGGCCGAGCACGCCCAGCACCTGCGACGCACCCGCGAGCCCCGCCAGCGCCCCCGCCGTGCCCATCGCGGCGACGATCACCAGCCCGGATTTCATCCCGGCATAGCGCGCCGCGTCGGCGTTCTCGCCCGAGGCGCGGAAGGCAAAGCCGATCTTCGAGCGAAACAGGATCCACCAGACAAGCACCACCGCCGCGAGCATCACGAACAATCCGGCATGAAGCCGAAGGTTCGGGTCGAGCCAGTCGAGCAGGCGCGGCAGTTGCGCCGCGTCCGGCACCGAGCGCGAGATCGGGTCCGAGCGGCCTTCCTTCTGGATGTAGGGTTGGCGCAAAAGGTAGTCGAGCACCTTGAACGAGATCAGGTTGAGCATGATCGTCGTGATGACCTCATGCGCCCCGGTGGTCGCCCTCAGCGCCCCGGCGATCGAGGCGTAAAGCCCGCCGACGACCGCCCCGGCCAGCAGCGACAAGGGCATCAGCACCGCGAAGGGCAGCCCCTCGAAGCTGAAACCGACGATCACCGCCGCGGTGCCGCCCAGCAGAAGCTGACCCTCGGCGCCGATGTTGAACAGCCCGGCGCGAAAGCCGAGGCCAAGCCCCAGCCCGGCCAGAACCAGCGGGATCGCCGCCGTCAGGGTCTCGGAAATGGCGTTGACCGATCCGAGCGAGCCGCGCGCCAGCGCCACGAAGCTCTTGCCGATGGTGGCGATGTCCACCCCGGTTGCCAGCATGATCAGCATGCCGAAGATCAACGCGACGACCACGGCGAACAAGGGCACCACCACCAGATCCTCGAAATCCGACCGGCCCCGCGCGCTGCGGGTCAGAAGGCTGCGCATCTGTTCGTTGACTTGTGCCAGATCGGTCATGCCGCTGCCCCTTCGCTCGCCCCGGCCATGGCAAGGCCGATGGCATTTCGGTCGGCCTTGCCGCCGGTATTGTCGAACTCGGCGACGATGCGGCCGTCGAACATCACCAGAATGCGGTCGGACAGGCCCATGATCTCGTCAAGCTCGGACGAGATGATGAGCACGCCGTCGCCCTCGTCGCGGGCCTCGATCAGGCGCGAGTGGATGTATTCGATCGAGCCGACATCAAGCCCGCGTGTCGGCTGGCTGGCGATGACCAGCTTGGTCTGGCGCTCAAGCTCGCGCGCCACCACCATCTTCTGCTGGTTGCCGCCCGACAGGTTGCCCGCGGGCAGGAACACCGAGGGCGTGCGCACGTCGAAGTCGATGCAGTATTTCGCGGCGGTCTTGTGCACGACCGGCCAGTCGATCGCCATGCCCTTGGAAAAGGGCTCCTCGTAATAGGAATTCAGCACCATGTTCTCGGCGATGGTGAAGCTCGCCACCATGCCCGACTTGTGCCGGTCCTCGGGGATATGCGCCATGCCCTTGCTGTGGCGCTGGCGCACCGAGTCGTGGGTGATGTCGTCGCCGTCGAAGATGATCTTGCCCGAGGCGGCTTTCGCAAGCCCGGTGATCGCCTCGGCCAGCGCGCTCTGGCCGTTGCCCTGCACCCCGGCGATGCCGACGACCTCGCCGGATTTCACCACCATGTTCAGGTGATCGACCGCGATCTCGTCGTTGTCATGCAGGACCACCAGTTCGGCGACCGACAGCATCGGACGGCCGGGTTGGGCCACCGTCTTGTCGACCGTGAAGCTGACCGGGCGGCCCACCATCATCTCGGCCAGATCGGCCTCGGTCAGGTTCTTGGGATCGCCCTCGCCGACGATCCGTCCCTGACGCAGCACGTTGATCCGGTCGGAGACCTCGAGGATCTCGTGCAGCTTGTGGGTGATGAAAACGATTGCCTTGCCGGCCTCCTTGAGCGAGCGGACGATGCCGAAAAACTCCTCGACCTCCTGCGGCGTGAGCACCGCCGTGGGTTCATCAAGGATCAGCACGTCGGCCTCGCGAAACAGCACCTTGAGGATCTCGACGCGCTGCTGGATGCCGACCGGAAGATCCTCGATCAGGGTGTCGGCGGGGACGTGAAGACCGTAGAGGTCGTTGATTTCCTGCACCTGCGCGCGGGCGCGCTTGAGGTCGAGATAGCCGAACCTGCCGGTGGGCTCGACGCCCAGCACGACGTTCTCGGCCACGGTAAAGACCGGGACCAGCATGAAATGCTGATGCACCATGCCGATACCTGCGGCGATGCCGTCGCCCGGACCCTGGAACACGACCGGCTTGCCGTCGATCAGGATCTCACCCTCGTCGGGCGAATAGAGCCCCGACAGGATGTTCATCATGGTCGATTTGCCGGCGCCGTTTTCGCCAAGCAAACCAAGCACTTCGCCGCCACGGATGGTCATGCTGACATTGTCGTTGGCAACCACCGACCCGAAACGCTTGGTGATGCCACGCAGTTCGACATCCATCACGTGCCCTCCCCAATCGGACAGAAACCCGCCGCCGGGGGAAACCGGCGGCGGGCAGATGTCGGCTTACATGCCGATCTTGATCGAACCGTCGATGATGCCGGCCTTGATCTCGTCAAGCTCGGCTTGCAGATCGGCCGGGATCGTGCCCTCGAAGGTGTGATAGGGCGCAAGGCTCACGCCGTCGTTCTCGAGCGTGCCGACCATCAGGCCGCCCTCGAACGAGCCGTCCATGGCCGCCTCGATGACTTCCTGAACGGTCGAATCCATGCGCTTGAGCACCGAGGTCAGGTAGACATGCGCCTTTTCCGGGTCGGTCAGCGCCTGGTCGGCGTCGACGCCGATGATCCTGAGCTCGTCCGTACCAAGCTCGTCGGCCAGCGCCGCCGAGCCCAGACCCACGGGGCCGGCCACCGGCATCACGATGTCGGCGCCCTCGTCATAGAGGTTCTGGGCAAAGGCCCGGCCGTCGTCGAGGCTGTCGAAGTTGCCGGTGAACAGGCCTTCCTTGGTCTCGGGGTTCCAGCCCAGCACGGTCACGTCGGTGCCGTGCTTTTCGTTGTAGTAGTTGGCGCCGTAGACCATGCCGTCCATGAACACCGTCACAGGCGGGATGTTGATGCCGCCGAAGGTGCCCAGCACGCCGGTCTCGGACATGCCCGCCGCCAGATAGCCGGCAAGGAAGGCCGCCTGTTCGGTGGCGAAGACCTGGCCCACGACGTTCGGGATGGTCGGGTCATAGGCGAAGTCGACGATCGAGAACTTCTGGTTCGGGTTGGCCTCGGCGGCCTTCTTGGTGGCGTCGCCCATCAGGAAGCCGACGGTGACGATCACGTCGCAGCCGCCGCCGATCAGCGAGTTGAGGTTGGCCTCATAGTCGCTCTCGGCCTGGGATTCGAGGAAGCGCGCTTCGATCCCGTGCGCGGCGACCGCGTCCTGAACGCCCTTCCACGCGGTCTGGTTGAAGCCGGAATCGTCGATCCCGCCGGTGTCTGTCACCTGGCAGGCGGTGAACGCTGTCGCGGCCGATACCGAGCCGGCGAGCAGCGCGGCGGCAAGGCCGGTGCCAGCGGCAAATTTCGAAAGAACCGTCATGTAAACCTCCATGTCACGCCGTGCCCCGACGTCGGGCGCGGCCGGTTAAGGAGCCGCGAACAAAGGGAAACCCGCCCACAAGCAGCGATTCCCCCAGCAGCCATGCGAAACCTTAGCACGCACCTTTGCAAGGGTCGCTGCAGATTTTTTGTCCGGATGATCGAAATTCTGGCGGCACGGCGCCATCCGCAGCACTTGACCCTGCGGCACCCTGCCCCGATGCTGCCAGGCAACGGACAACCCGCCGACCGAAGGAAACGCGATGTGCTGGAGTGAAGCGGCCTCCGTGGCGATGGTGGGGTTGGGCGCGGCGGCGACGCTGGTCACGGCCCGCAAGGGGATGCCCTGGGCGGTGCCGGTGACGCTGGGCTACTTCACCTTCATGGAGGCGCTTCAGGCGGTCGGCTATCTGGTGATCGACCAATGCGAACTGGTGCCGAACCAGACCGTGACGGCGCTCAGTTTCTTCCACATCGCACTGCAGCCGATTTTCATCAACCTGTTTGCGCTGTCGCTGGTCGGGCCGCACATCACGCCGCGCATGCGCCGGGGCGTGATCGCGATCGCGGCGCTTGGTTCGCTGGTGGTCGCGATGAGGCTGGTGCCGTTCGACTGGGCCGGACCCTGCCGCGACGGCATGGCGCTCTGCGGGCCGGGGTGGTGTACCGTCACCGGAACCTGGCATCTTGCCTGGACCATGCCGCTCAACGACATGTGGACCGCGATCTGGGGCGCGCGGATGCAGGATGCGATGCCCTTCCCCGGCTACATGCTGGCGGTCTTCGTGCTGCCCACGCTCTATGGCGGCTGGCGCTTTGCGCTGTTTCACCTGGCACTCGGCCCGGTGCTGGCGATGCTGCTGACCGACAACCCGAGCGAGATGCCGGCGATCTGGTGCCTGTTCTCGATCGGGCTGGTCACGACGGCGCTGGTGCCGCCGGTGCGCCGGGTGCTGTTTCCGCGAGGCGTGCCGGCCTAGCCCTGCTGCAACCCCTCGAGATACGAGGCCAGCAGGATCAGCGATACCGGCGTCGGCGTCGGCGTGCCGGTGGGGTCGATCCAGGTATCCATCGGGCTGGCGATCAGCGCGCCGAATTCGGGCATCGGCCCGTGCGTCGTGTCGCGCGAATAGCCGTCTATCGTCGACATCGCGTATTGCGCCGGGAAAGTGCCGCCGTGGCGCTTCGCCAGCGTCGTCAGATCGGGCGCGCCGAGTTCTGCGTTGCCTGTCGCATCCGCGCCGTGGCAGGCGGCGCAGTGGTCATCGTAAAGCCCCGCCCCGGTCATCGGCGGCTCCTCGACGCAGGCCGCCAGCGAGAGGGCGGAAAACGCCATGCAGGTGATCAGGATTGCCCGTGGTTTCATTTCGCCCATCCTTGTTATTTTGCCACAGCCTAGCGCATTCCCATGCCCGACGCCAAGCGCCAGCACTTGCACCCCTGCGCGGCGCGGCGCATTGTCGCCGCATGGATATAACAACCGCAACACAATGGCTTGACCAGCATTTTACCGCCTGGGTGCGGCAACTGGAAATCGAGGTCGATTCTGTTGCCTGCACCGGTGCCGTGCTGTCGATGCCGGTGACCGATGCGATCAAGCGCTCGGGGGGCATCGTCGCCGGACCGGCGCTTGCCACCTTGACCGATACCGCGATGGTTGTCGCCTGCGCCGGGCATTTCAAGGCGTTCCGTCCGGTCGCCACCGTCAACCTCGACCTTCAGTTCATGCGCCTCGCCAGCGGCGAGCGGATCACCTGCACCGCCACGATCCTGCGCGCGGGACGTGCGCTGATCTTCGTGCGCGCAATCATGACCGAAGAGCCTTCCGGCAAGGACGTGGCCCACGCCACCGCCACCTTTGCGGTGCAGTAAGCCTACTGCTGCACGATGATCCGGGTCCGGGGCTTGCCGACCTCCTGAACCCAGCGATAGAACATCTCGGCATGGCTCGGATGCAGGCGCACGCAGCCATGCGACACCGCGCGCCCGAGGCTGGCGATCTCATAGGTGCCGTGGATGCCGATATCGCCGTTGAAGAACACCGACCAGGGCATCGGCGCATCGTCATAGAGCGATGAGCGGTGGTTGGGCGACAGCAGGAACGGCTGGAACGTGCCGGTGGGCGTCTTGTAGCCCGCCCTTCCGGTCGAGACCGGCCAGACATGGGTTTCGCTTGCCCCGCCGCCCGCGCGCGTGACCGTCACCACCTGGTCGGAGAGGTCGATCACCGCCTCGAGGCGGTCGGGTGCTGCCGGCACGGTCGCGGTTGGCGGCAATTCGGTGCAGCCAACCACCAGAACCAGCGCCGCGAGCGCTGCGAAACCGGCGCGAAGCCTGCCCGCGTCAGTCCTGAACCACGATGTAGGTGTCTTTCTTGTCCGTCGCATAGACCATCTCATAAAGCACCCTTGCATGTTCCGGCGCGAGCCGCACACAGCCCGCCGAGGCCGGACTGCCCAGCGCCCCGGTCGAATAGGTTCCATGTATGGCGTAGTTGCCGGAATAGAAGATCGCGAAAGGCATTGGCGCATCATCATAAAGCGATGATTTGTGATCGCGGCTGAACCACTCGGGCTGATAGGTGCCGCGCGGCGTGATCTTTCCCGCCCGCGCGGTCGAGACCGGCCAGGTATGCAGCCGCCGCCCGCCGCGCATCACCACCATGCGCTGCTCGGACACGTCGACCCGGATCACGATCTGGTCGGACCGCGCGGCGGTCGAAAACCGCTCGCTCGCCTCGGCACCGGTGGCAGCCAGCGTTCCTGCGGCCAGAAAAATCGACATGACAAATTGTTTGGCGAATCCACCCATGGTTCAGACATCCTTTTTACCCCGCCGCCCAGACTAGGGGCGCGGCCGGGATGCGCAACCGCATTGGAAGGAGTCTAACCGCCGGTGACGAAGCCGTTGTCCAGGCGCAACACCCGGTCCATCCGCGCGGCCAGCCCGAGGTTGTGGGTGGCGATCAGCGCCGACAGCCCGGTGTCGCGCACCAGGTCCATCAGCGCCGCGAACACCCGGTCCGAGGTTTCGGGGTCGAGGTTGCCGGTGGGCTCGTCCGCCAGCAAGAGCGCCGGGCTGTTCGCCAGCGCCCGGCAGAACGCCACCCGCTGCTGTTCGCCGCCCGACATCTCGGCCGGGCGGTGATGCGCGCGCGGCGCAACCCCCACACGTTCAAGCAGCATCATCGCCCGCTCGCGCGCCGCCGCCTGCGCAACTCCGTTGGCCAGTTGCGGCAGGATCACGTTCTCGACCGCCGAGAACTCCGGCAGCAGGTGGTGGAACTGATAGATGAAGCCGACATTCTCGCGCCGCATCGCGGTGCGCACCTGATCGCCCGCGTCGGTCATGTCCTGACCGCAGATCGACACCCGCCCTGCATCGGGCGTGTCGAGCAACCCGGCGATATGCAGGAGCGTCGATTTTCCCGCCCCCGAGGGTGCGACCAGCGCCACGACCTCGCCCGGCACCAGTTCCAGCGTCGCGCCACGCAGCACGTTGACCTCGCCCGGCCGACCGCGGTTGAAATGCTTCTCGACGCCGTCGAGGACCAGAACCGGCTCACTCATAGCGCAGCGCCTCGACCGGGTTCATCCGCGCGGCGCGTCGGGCCGGGAAGATCGTGACCAGAAAGCTGAGGGTGAGCGACAGCGCCACCGCCGACATCACGTCGCCAAATTCGAGCTTGGCCGGCAGCCGGTAGATGCCGCGCACCGATGGATCCCACACCCCGCCGCCGGAAATGGCGTCGACCAGCGCGAAGATCGGGTCGATGTAGATCGCAAAGAGGCAGCCCACGACCACCCCCGCCGCCGTGCCGACCAGCCCGGTGAGCGAGCCGCAGAGAAAGAAGATCCTGAGCACCGAACCTTCGGTCAGCCCCATCGTGCGCAGGATGCCGATGTCGCGGCCCTTGTTCTTGACCAGCATGATCAGCCCGGAAATGATGTTCATCGAGGCGATCAGCACCAGCACGCTGAGGATGATGAACATCACGTTGTCCTCCATGTCGAGCGCACGCAGGAAGGCGCCGGAACTGTCGCGCCAGGTCCAGACCGCCGAATCCGGCCCGGCGGCGCGCATGATCTCCATCAGCCGCGCATCGACATTCTCGGGGTCCTCCAGCATCACCTCGATCTCGTCGGCGCTGCCTTCCTTGTTGAAAAAGCTCTGCGCCTCGTCGAACGGCAGGTAGACGCGGGTGCGGTCGATGTCCCAGCGCCCGGCGGTGAAGATATAGACCACCTCATAGGCGTTGACCCGCGGCGTGGTGCCGAAGGCGGTCTTGACCCCGTTGGGCGAGATGATCCGGATCTTGTCGCCCACCGTCACACCCAGATCGCGCGCCACGCCCGAACCGATCGCGATGCCGCGCCCGTAGGCCGTGAGGTCACCGACGAAAGCCTCGGGGTTGGCGATGCGCGGGATCGTCAGAAGGTCGTCATAGCGCAGACCGAACACCTCGACCCCGGTATTGGCCGCGTCCTTGTTGGCCATCACCTGACCCTTGATCAGGGGCGCGGCGCGGGTGACGCCCTCGACCTCGGCGATACGCGCCGCCCAGCCGTCATAATCGGTGATCTGGCGTGTCGGGTTGCCGGCCTCGTCAATGACCATGCGTGAATAGACCGTGACATGGGCATTGGCGCCCAGGATCGTGTCGACGAACTCGCCACGAAACCCGGTGCGCACGGCCAGCGTGATGATCAGCGCGGCCACGGCGAGCGTGATGCCGATCAGCGAAATCCACGTCATCACGCTGACGCCGCCCTCGGCGCGGCGCGCGCGCAGGTAGCGCCAGGCGATCATCCATTCGAAACGGGCAAAGGGGGGGGTGCGGCTGGCCACGTGAACTCCGGCTGGTTTCGCGCGAAAGTGCGGCGCGGCGCGGCGAAGGTCAAGCCGATGACGGCAGGTTCGCCCAGGCAATGCCGATCACCCCGCGCGGAGCATCACCGGCGGGTCGGATGGTTCGGCTGGGTTCGTCGTCGCACTTGGGAAATGAAGTGGCGGGCCCGCCTTTGGGCAAGTGATCCTTAGCCGGGCGCAGAGCCTCGCCTGCACCTTCCTCAGGTGGTCTTCGGTGTCCCGGCTAGCCCCTCGCCCGGTTTTCTCATGCCGGGGTCGGAGCGTGGATACCACTTTCGTGCACGGGGGTGTTTATACGTCATCAAGGTTAACGACCCCGTAACCTTGCGCTCGCATCTTCATCTTGGAGAAATACTCCATGGCCCTCTCGTCGGTCCCGCAAGCGGGACCGACTGCCGGGTTCGCAACCGTGCCGGTGGCACGGTCACTCAGGGTCCTCCCCCGGACCGGGCTGGGGGCTCTGCCCCCAGACCCCCGAGGTATTTGACGAGCAAAGACGTGAAAGGCGCCTATCGGATCTTCAGCGTCGCCAGCCCCACTAGCGCGAGGATCAGCGCGATGATCCAGAAGCGGATCACGATCTGCGGTTCGGACCAGCCGCGTTTTTCGAAATGGTGGTGGATCGGGGCCATCAGGAACACCCGCTTGCCGGTGCGTTTGAAATAGAGCACCTGGATGATGACCGACAGCGCCTCGACCACGAAGAGGCCGCCGACGATGCCCAGCACGATCTCGTGTTTCATCGCCACCGCGATCGCGCCGAGCGCGCCGCCGAGTGCCAGCGAGCCGGTGTCGCCCATGAAGACCGCCGCGGGGGGCGCGTTGTACCAGAGGAACCCAAGTCCTCCGCCGATCAGACCGGCGGCGAAGACCAGAAGCTCGCCGGTGCCGGGAACGTAGTGGACCTCGAGATACTCGGTGAAGTCGACCCGGCCGACCGCATAGGCGATGATGCCCAGCGTCGCCGCCGCGATCATCACCGGCATGATCGCCAGCCCGTCCAGCCCGTCGGTCAGGTTCACCGCGTTGGCCGCGCCGACGATGACGAACCCGGCGAAGGGCAGGAAGAACCAGCCGAGGTTGATCAGCGTGTCCTTGAACACCGGCAGCGCCAGCTGGTTGGTCAGCGCTTCGGGGTGGAACTGGGCGACGAACCATGCCGCGCCGAGCGCGATGATGCCTTCGAGCAGCAGCCGCTTGCGCCCGGAGAGGCCGGAATAATTGTCGTTCTTGCGGATCTTGCTGTAGTCGTCGGCAAAGCCGATCAGCCCGAAGCTCAGTGTCACGCCAAGCACCATCAGGACGAATCCATTGTCGAGCCGCGCCCAGAGCAGCGTCGCCACGGTGATCGCGCCGATGATCAGGACGCCGCCCATGGTGGGGGTGCCGGATTTCGTCTCGATATGCCCCTCGGGTCCGTCTGCGCGGATCGGCTGGCCGTTTTTCTGGCGCCGTTTCAACAGGTTGATCAGGGGGCGTCCGAACAAGAAGCCGAAGATCAGCGCCGTGAAGAAGGCTCCGCCGGCGCGGAAGGTGATGTATCGGAACAGGTTGAAGATGTCGCCACCGTCGGAGAATCCGGTCAACCAATAAAGCATCGAGAACGTCCCATGTTTCAGCCGTCCTGCGGATGGCCCAGTTTGCGCACCGCGTCAACCACGCGGCTGACATACGAGCCCTTGGAGCCCTTCACCAGCACCACGTCGCCCGCGTCGACGAGGTGGCGGATGCGCGGGATGAGGTGTTCGGCGGTCTCGGCCCAGTGGCCCTGTTTCTCGGCCGCCAGCCGTTGCCACAGCCCGCGCATGCGCGGCCCGACGCAATGAACCTGGTCAAGCGCCGCCATGGTCGGCAGATCGGCCAGCGACGCGTGAAGCGCGGCCTCATCCTCGCCAAGCTCGAGCATGTCGCCCAGAACCGCGATCCGCCTGCCCTTGGAGATGCGCCCGGCATCGTTCACCGGCTGCGCCGCGGCCAGCATCTCGAGCGCTGCCTCCATCGAGGTCGGGTTGGCGTTGAAGGCGTCGTCGATCAGGATGAGCGACAGGTCCTCGACCGGGTCGAGCCAGATCACCTCGCGGGTGCCGCGCCCGGCGGGCGGCAGCCAGTCGCCAAGCCCGCGCGCCGCCAGCGTCACGTCGGCCCCGAGCGCGCGCACCACGCCCAGCACCCCCAGCGCGTTCATCGCGAAGTGCCGCCCGGCGGTGGCGAGGCGGACAAGCTGGGTGGCCTCGCCCAGACGCATGCGCGCGACGGTGGCGTCGTCGCAAAGCTCGACCCGGTCGAGCAGCAGCGTGTTGTCGGGGCCGGTGCCGAAGGTCTCGACATGCGCGCGGCGCGCGTGGGCGGCGGCGGTCAGGATCGGGGTGGTGGCAAGGTCGCCGTTCACGATGGCGGTGCCGCCGGGCTCAAGCCCGTCGAAGATCGCCGCCTTTTCCCGCGCGATGGCCTCGATACTGTCGAAGGCCTCGAGATGGGCGGCCGCGACGGTGGTGATCAGCGCCACATGCGGCCGCGCGAGGCGGGCCAGCGGGGCGATCTCGCCGGGGTGGTTCATGCCGATCTCGATGATGGCGAAATCGGTTCTGGCGGGCATCCGCGCCAGCGTCAGCGGCACACCCCAGTGGTTGTTGTAGCTGGCCTCGGCGGCGTGCACCCGGCCCTGCCCGTCCAGCGCCGCGCGCAGCATTTCCTTGGCCGAGGTCTTGCCGACCGAGCCGGTAACGGCAACGACCCGCGCGCGGCTGCGCGCCCGTCCGGCGCTGCCAAGGCGTTCGAGCGCGGCGAGGACGTCATCGACGATCAGCAGCGGCGCGTTTGCCGCGATGCCCTCGGGGACGCGGCTGACCATCGCGGCGGCGGCGCCGTTTGCCAGCGCCTGCGCCACGAAGTCGTGGCCGTCGCGCACGTCCTTGAGGGCGACGAACAGATCGCCCGGCTGGATGCTGCGGCTGTCGATGGACACGCCCTGTGCCTTCCAGCCGCCCTGTGCCCGCCCGCCGGTGGCTGCGGCGGCGTCGCGGGCGGTCCAGAGGTTCATGCCAGGCGGCCTTCCAGCGCCGCGACCGCGACCGAGGCCTGTTCGGCATCGTCGAACGGCAATACGTCGTCGCCGACGATCTGGCCGGTCTCGTGGCCCTTGCCGGCGATCAGCAGCGCGTCACCCGCCCCCAGCATGTCGACGCCGCGCAGGATGGCTTCGGCCCGGTCGCCGACCTCGGTCGCCTCGGGGCAGCCGGCCATGACCATCGCGCGGATCGCGGCGGGGTTCTCCGAGCGCGGGTTGTCGTCGGTGACGAGGACGATGTCGGCATGGGCCGCCGCGGCCTCGCCCATGCGGGCGCGCTTGGTGCGGTCACGGTCGCCACCGGCCCCGAAAATGACCACGATCCGGCCCATCACATGCGGGCGCAGCGCCTGCAGCGCGGTGGCCAGCGCGTCGGGCGTATGGGCGTAATCGACGAACACCGCAGCGCCATTGGCGCGGGTCGCGACCAGTTGCATGCGGCCACGCACGGTGGTCAGGTCCTCGAAGGTGGCAAAGACATCCTCGGGCGCGGAGCCTGCGGCAATCGCCAGCCCCGCCGCCATCAGCACGTTTTCCGCCTGAAACCCGCCGATCAGGTTCAGCCTCGCCTGTTTCGGGCGGTGCTGCCAGTGGAACCGCAGCTCCTGCCCGGTGGCGCCGAAGCGGCGGTTGGTGATGTGCAGCGTCGCGCGCACGTCCTCGCCCACGGTGATGACCTCCTGCCCGCGCCCCTCGCAGACCTTGGCCAGCGCCCAGCCCTTGGCGTCGTCGATGTTGATCACCGCGATGCCGTCCTCGGGCAAGACGCGGGTGAACAGGCCGGACTTGGCGGCGAAGTAGTCGTCGAAGCTCTCGTGGTAGTCGAGGTGGTCCTGCGAGAAGTTGGTGAACCCGGCAGCGGCAAGGCGCACCCCGTCCAGACGCCGCTGATCCAGCCCGTGCGAGGAGGCCTCCATCGCCGCGTGGGTCACGCCGTGGTCGGCCATCTCGGCCAGCATCTCGTGCAGGGTGATCGGCTCGGGCGTGGTATGGGCCGAGGGCGCGGCGAAGGCACCTTCGACGCCGGTGGTGCCGATGTTGACCGCAGGCAGGCCCAGCAGCGACCAGATCTGCCGGGTAAAGCTGGCCACCGAGGTCTTGCCGTTGGTGCCGGTGACGGCAACCATGATGTCGGGTTGCTTGCCGAAGAACAGCGCCGCCGCCCAGGCCAGCGCCGCGCGCGGGTCTTCGGTGACGACCAGGACCGGGTCATGCTCGACGATGAGGTCATGCGCCAGACGCACGCCCTCGGGGTCGGTCAGGATCGCGCCAGCACCCATGCGCAGGGCATACTGGATGAACTCGGCGCCGTGGATGCGGCTGCCGGGAAGGGCGGCGAACAGGTGTCCGGGCCTCACCTTGCGGCTGTCGACCGACAGGCCGGTGATCGCCGCCTCGCGCCCGCCCCTGGCCGAAAGTCCGAGCGCTGCGAGTGTGGTTGTGTCTGCGCGCGTGGCCATCTGCTTTCCCCGATCAGTTCGAGGTCAGTGTTACACCCGTTGGGGCAAGGGGTTCAATCTGCGGCTTGAGGCCAAGCAGGGGTGCCACCCGGCGGATGATCTCGGCGGCGACGGGCACGGCGGTCCAGCCGGCGGTGCGGCGCGGCTCGCGCCCCGAGGTCATCACCGCCTCGTCCAGCGTCACCACCAGCACATAGCGCGGGTTGTCGGCGGGAAACATGCTGGCGAAGGTCGCGATCACCTTGTCGTCATAATAGCCGCCGCCACGTTCCTTGGGCTTGTCGGCGCTGCCGGTCTTGCCGCCGACGGCATAGCCCGGCACCTCGCCAAAACTCGCCGTGCCGCGCACCACCACTTGCCGCAGCATGTCGCGGGCAATCGCCGAGGTCTCGGCCGACAGCACCCGCGGACCGCGCTGGATCGGGGTGCCGCGCACCAGCGTCGGCATCACCCGCGTGCCGCCGTTCACGATGGTGGCATAGGCGGCGGCAAGGTGCAGCGGACTGGCCGACAGCCCGTGGCCATAGCTGATCGTCATGGTCGAAAGCTCCGACCAGTTCGCCGGCAGCAGGGGCTTGGCGCCCGCCGCCTCGACCAGTTCGATGCCGGTCGGCGTGGTCAGGCCGATGGCATCGAGAAACGCGCGCTGGCGCAGCGCGCCGATCTGGATGGCGATCCGGGCGGTGCCGATGTTGGAGCTTTCCACGATCACATCCGTCACCGACAATTGCGCGCCGTAATCGTGGAAATCGTTGATGGTGAACCTGCCCCAGCGCAGCGGCCCGCGGGTGTCGATCATCGTCTGCGGCGCGACAAGGCCAAGGTCGAGCGCCTGCGTGACGGCAAAGATCTTGAAGGTCGAGCCAAGCTCGTAAAGCCCCTGCACCGCGCGGTTGAACAGCGGACTATCGGAGGGGTTGCCCTGAACCAGCGGCGACGGGCGGTCGTTGGGGTCGAAGTCGGGCAGGCTGACAAGGCTGACCACCTCGCCGGTGCGCGCATCCATCAGGACGGCCGCGGCACCCTTGGCGTTCATCATCGTCATGCCGCCGGCCAGCACCCGCTCGACCGCCGCCTGCACCGTCAGGTCGATCGTCAGTTGCAAGGGCTCACCCGCCCGCGCCGGGTCGCGCAACCGCTCGTCGAACGCCTTCTCGACGCCGGCGACGCCGATCACCTCGGCGGCGTTGACGCCCTCCTGCCCGAAGCGCGCGCCGCCCAGGATATGCGCGGCCAAGGTGCCGTTCGGATAAAGCCGCATCTCGCGCGGGCCGAACAGCAGCCCCGGCTCGCCGATGTCGAACACCGCCTGTTTCTGCTCGGGGCTGATGCGTTTCTTGATCCAGAGGAACTTGCGCTCGCCGGTGAACCAGCCCAGCAGGCGCGCCTCGTCGAGGTCGGGGAAGATCTTGACCAGTTCATGCGCCGCGCGCGCCGGGTCGACCATCTGCGGCGGCTGGGCATAGAGCGAATGGGTCACGAGGTTGGTCGCAAGGATGCGCCCGTTGCGGTCGACGATATCGGCCCGCGCCACCGCGATCTCGGCCCCCGGCGCATGGGCGCGCGGCTCGGACGGGTCGGACGAGGCGATGGCGGCCATCTTGACCCCCACCGCGACGAAGGCCAGCGCGAACATCCCGGCCATCACGACAAGGCGCATCTGGGCCTGCAGCCGGGCACGGTCGCGCATGTCCTCGTGGCGCAGATGCTTGTTCTCGCGCTCGATCAGGTCGGGGTTCTCGCCCTTGGCGCGGGCCTCGAGGATGCGCGCCAGCGGGCGCAAGGGAACGCGGGTCATGGGTCAAGCTCTCCGGTCACGTCGACGGCATCCGAAATCGGCAGCACGATGTCCTCGCCGGGATAGGCGATCTGGTCGATCCGCCCGAATTGCTCGGGCGCCAGCGGCAACAGCCCCAGCCGGTCGAAATTGAGCTCGGCCAGGTCGTGCAGCCGGTCGGGGCGGTTGAGATAGGCCCATTCGGCGCGCAAGACCGCCAGTTCCTCGCGCATCCGGCCGATCTCGCGGTTAAGGCCCTCGACCTCGCCCAGCGCGGCCTGGGTCTTGTAGTTCTCGCCGTAAGCCCAATAGCCAAGCCCGATCACCGCGAGGGTGGAACAGACATAAACCAGCGAACGCATCATCCTGTCAGCCTCGCATGACCGGGGCGGGAAGCCCCAGGTGTTCACGCGCCACCGGGTCGGCGGGCGCATCGGTTCGGGTCGCCACGCGCAGCCTTGAACTGCGGGCGCGCGGGTTGTCGCGAAGCTCGTCCTCGTCCGGGCCGATGGCACGGCGCGGCGTGAGCCTGAAACGCGGCGTTTCCTCGGCGCGTTCGGGGGCATAGCGGCTGCCGCCACCGCCCTCGGAGGCGGCAAGGTGCAGGTAGCGCTTGACCACCCGGTCCTCGAGCGAATGGAACGTCACGACCGCCAGCCGCCCGCCGGGCTTCAACGCCCGCTCGGCCGCTTCCAGCCCGGCGACCAACTGGCCGAACTCGTCGTTCACCGCGATGCGGATCGCCTGAAAGCTGCGCGTCGCGGGATGGCTCTGGCCGGGCTTGGAGCGGGGAAGCTGGCGCGTCACGGTCTCGGCCAGTTGCAGCGTGGTCTCGTAGGGCGTGGTGGCACGGGCGCGCACGATGGCGCGGGCGATCCGGCGCGCGGCACGCTCCTCGCCGTAGTGGTAAAGGATATCGGCCAGATCGTCCTCGTCGGCGGTGTTGACCAGATCGGCGGCGGACGGCCCCGACCGGCTCATCCGCATGTCGAGCGGGCCGTCGCGCATGAAGGAAAAGCCGCGCTCGGCTTCGTCAAGCTGCATCGACGACACGCCAAGGTCGAGCACGACGCCATCGACCGGCCCGCCGGCGATCCTGTCCAGTTCGGAAAACGTGCCCTCGACCAGCTTCAAACGGTCGCCATAAACCCCGGCCCAGTCCTTCGCCAGCGCAAACACACTGGGGTCGCGGTCGATGCCGATGACCGTGTCGGCCCCCGCCTCGAGCAACCCGCGCGCATAGCCGCCCGCCCCGAAGGTGCCATCGACCCAGATGCCGGTCACAGGTGCCACCGCCGCCAGCAGGGGACGCAGCAGGACGGGGATATGCGGGTCGGTCGGTTTTGCGGGGGTGCGTGCGTCAGCCGACATCACGCGTCCCCGTCGTCACCGGGAAGCAGCGCCAGCGGATCGAAATCCTCGGGCATGTCGTCAAGCCACTGCTCGACGTTGCGACGCTCGACCTGTTCGTAGGTCTCGGGATTCCAGATCTGGAAGGTGTCGCCGGTGGCGATGAAATAGGCCTCGCCCTCCAGCCCGATCTTCTGGCGCAGCTTGGCCGGAAGCACCAGCCGTCCGGTCTCGTCCACCGAGGTCGGGTGCGACTGGCCATGAAACAGGTGTTGCAGCCGGCGCCGGTCGACCGAGCCGCGCGGCATCTTGCCGATCCTGCGGTCGACGTCGTCCATCGCCTCCATCGTGTAACATTCAAGGTATTTGCGGCGGTGGTCGCCATAGACGATGACAAGGTCGGGGTTCAGGCCATCGGTCCAGTCCGGGTCGCCGGCCTCGAGCACACGGCGAAACAGGGCCGGGATCGACACCCTGCCCTTCGCGTCCACCTTGTGGAGCCCTTCGCCTCTGAATACCCTGGCCACTTTGCGCGGCTCCTGTCTGTCCCTCGTTTGTCGCCCGTCTTAACGAAAACGGCGGATTGAGCTGCTGCCACTGCCCAATCCGCCGCCCTCGTCCCATCTCTGGGTTCGTCCGATCGCAGTCGCCACCTGGGGGGATGTCTGCTCGCGAGTGCGTCGGATCTCTCTTTTTCAGATGAAGCCGGATGCCTGTATGAAACCTGACTTGGGAGATGTTTCGGGGTCTTGCTGCCCCTTCGTCCCGTCCTCATCTTGGTAATAGGGATGACATGGGATTTCATGGTAATCAACACCTTTTTACGGCTCGAGAGCACAAGATGCGGGATTGGTCGCCGTCCGGACACAACAGGTTGTGCCTCGATCGGCTGATTTTTGCCTATACCTAGCGGAAGATCAGTCGCACCAACACCACATATAGCGATGCAGGTGCAGCAGGAATCCGGCCCATGATTTCTCGAAAAAAATCGCTTTCCGGCCCGGATCAGCGGCAAAATGGACCGTATCCCGACGCCTCCAGCGCCAGAATCACGCGATGATTCGGCGAGTCACCCGACTCAGCCCATGATTTCCCATGGCCCGTGCCGTCCCGTCCCATGACGTCCCGAATCCGGTCAGGCGCCGCGATAGGCCGCCTCGAGCGCCGCGATGTCGATCTTCGACATGCCCAGCATCGCCTCGGTCGCGCGCCGCGCCCCCTCGGGGTCCGGCCCGCCCACCGTCGCCATCAGTTGCCGGGGCACCACCTGCCAGCTCACGCCGAACCGGTCGACGCACCAGGCACAACGGCTCTCGGCGCCGCCACCCGCGATCAAAGCCGCCCACAGCCGGTCGGTCTCGGCCTGATCCTCGGTCATCACCTGGATCGAGGCGGCAGGGGTATGGGTATAATGCGGCCCGCCGTTCAGCGCCTGATAGGGCGTGCCGGCCAGCGTGAAGTCGATCACCACCGGCGGATGGTCAGGGTCGACCCGCCTCTCGACCCGCGATCCGGGGATCAGGCCGGTATAGAACCGGACAGCCTCGACGTGGTTGCCGTCGAACCAAAGACAGGTGCGGACCTTCGCCATGACAGCCTCCCTCGCGTCAGGTTTTCCATGAAACCACCGCCGCGCCACGGGTCAAGCCCTGGCCTGTCTTTGCTCGGTAAATACCTCGGGAGGGGTTCGGGGAGGGCAGCGCCCTCCCCGTCCGGTCGCCCGCAACGCGGGCGAAACCGTCAGAGCACGATCACGTCGAGCGGCGGGAAGCCGTTGAACCCGACCGAGGAATACGCCGAGGTATAGGCGCCGGTATTGCGGATCACCACCCGGTCGCCCGCCTTCAGCGTCATCGGCAGCATCACCGGGCGCTTCTCATACAGCACATCCGCCGAGTCGCAGGACGGCCCGGCCATGATGCAGGGCCCCATCGCGTCATGGTCGCGCGGCGTGGTGAACTGGTAGCGGATCGCCTCGCCCTCGGTTTCGGCCAGACCGGAAAAGCGGCCGATGTCGAGATAGACCCAGCGATGCGTGTCGTCGACGGATTTCCGCGACACCAGAACCACCTCGGCCAGGATCACCCCGGCCTCGGCCACCATGCCGCGCCCCGGCTCGGCCATCACGCGCGGCACGTTGCCGAAACGCTCGGTCACAAGCGCCATCACGCGCGCGGCATAGCTGGTCGGCGTGTCGATCGGATCGCCGTAGAACGCCGGAAAACCGCCGCCGATGTTCAGCACGGTCGGCGCGTAGCCCGCCGCCTGAAGCCCGCGCCAGATCCCGGCGACATGGTCGAGCACGCCGGTCCACATCTCGGCCCGGCGGGTCTGCGAGCCGACATGGAACGACAGCCCCACCGGGCGCAGGCCCAGCGCCACGGCGCGCGCGAACAGCTCCGGCACCATGGTGTCACGGCAGCCGAACTTGCGCGACAGCGGCCAGTCGGCCTCGGAGTTTTCCACCAGCACGCGGATATAGACCTCGGCCCCCGGCGCGTGCTCGGCGATCTTCTCGAGCTCTTCCTCGGCATCGGCGGCGAACAGGGTCACACCCGCCTGATGCGCAAACGCGATGTCGCCGACCTTCTTGACAGTGTTGCCGAAGGAAATATGCGCGGGGTCAGCGCCCTGCGACAGGCACAGCTCGACCTCGCCGCGCGAGGCGGCGTCGAAACGCGAGCCCAGCGCCACCAGCCGCTCGATGATCTCGCGCGTCGGGTTGGCCTTCACGGCATAGTGGATATGGGCAAAGCCAAGCCCGGCCTTCAGCGCGCGGTATTGACCGGCGACGCGCTCGATGTCGAGCACCAGCGTCGGACGATCCACGACGGCGGTGGCGGCGAAGGCGTCAAGGCGGGAGGACGGCGCAAAGGCGCCCTGTGCAACGTAGGTCATCTGCATCTCCAACAGACAGGGGAAAACCCCAAGGTTCCAAGGAGACGTTACCGTCGCTGCATAAACGCGAGCCGGGAGGCGTGGCCAGAGGCGCGTGCGTTGGCGTCTTGAAACGCCATGTGGGATATCTTGCGATTCCGATCAAGCACTATTTTCAGGCCAGCCGAATTTTTTTCCGTCCCGCGCCAAAACCGGCGCATCGCCCGGCCGTTTCCGCTGCGGGACCGGCGAGAGGGCGGAGCATTTCTCCGGAACGAAGCCCCGACGAAAAGGCCCCGCCGTCGCCAGCGGGGCCTTTCGTTGTCTTGCCGCCCCTCAGTCCAGCAGCGGGATCAGGCTGTCCATCGAGGCTTTCGCGTCGCCATAGAACATCCGCGTGTTGTCCTTGTAGAACAGCGGGTTCTCGATGCCGGAATAGCCGGTGCCCTGGCCGCGCTTGGACACGAACACCTGCTTGGCCTTCCACACCTCCAGCACCGGCATGCCGGCGATGGGCGAGTTCGGGTCGTCCTGGGCGGCCGGGTTCACGATGTCGTTGGAGCCGATCACGATCACCACGTCGGTCTTGGGCAGATCGTCGTTGATCTCGTCCATCTCCAGCACGATGTCATAGGGCACCTTGGCCTCGGCCAGGAGCACGTTCATGTGCCCCGGCAGACGCCCCGCGACCGGGTGGATGCCGAAGCGCACGTTCTTGCCCCTTGCGCGCAGCTTCTTGGTCAGGTCCGCCACCGCGTTCTGCGCCTGGGCCACCGCCATGCCGTAGCCCGGCACGATGACGACGCTGTCGGCGTCGTTCAGCGCGGCCGCGACGCCATCGGCGTCGATGGCGATCTGTTCGCCCTCGATCGCCATCTGCTCGCCCTGCGGGCCGCCGAAGCCGCCGAGGATCACCGAGATGAAGGATCGGTTCATCGCCACGCACATGATGTAACTCAGGATCGCACCGGACGAGCCGACCAGCGCGCCGACCACGATCAACAGGTCATTGCCCAGCGAGAAACCGATCGCCGCAGCGGCCCAGCCCGAGTAGGAGTTGAGCATCGAGACCACCACCGGCATGTCGGCGCCGCCGATGCCCATGATCAGGTGATAGCCGATGAAGAACGCAAGCAGCGTCATCAGGATCAGCGTCCAGATGCCGGAGCCGTTGAGATACATGATCAGCAGCACCAGCGAGCCCAGCGCCGCACCCGCGTTCAGCGCGTGACCGCCCGGCAGCTTGACCGCCGCGGAGGTGAGTTTGCCCGCGAGCTTGCCGAAGGCGATCACCGAGCCGGTGAAGGTCACCGCGCCAATGAACACGCCCAGGAACAGCTCGACCCGCAGGATCGACTGCTCGACCGCGTCCTTCTTGGCGACCGTGGCGGCAAAGCCGTCAAGCGCCTGTCTCGCCACCTCGTCCATCCCCAGCACGCGGGTCAGTTCGAGGTCGGCGTTGAAGCCCACGAAGACGGCGGCGAGGCCGACCAGCGAGTGCATGGCCGCGACCAGTTGCGGCATCTCGGTCATCTGCACGCGCCGGGCGATGTAGGTGCCGATCATGCCCCCGCCGAGGATCAGCGCCAGCGACAGCGGCCAAAGGCCCGAGCCGGGGCCGAGCAGGGTGGCGAAGATCGCCAGCGCCATGCCGACGATGCCATACCAGACCGCGCGCTTGGCGCTTTCCTGCCCCGACAACCCGCCGAGCGAGAGGATGAAGAGGACGGCCGCGACGATATAGGCGGCGGTGGTGAATCCGGTTTCCATTGCCCTGCCCTCTCTTTATGATTTCTGGAACATGGCGAGCATGCGCCGGGTGACGAGAAAGCCGCCGAAGATGTTGATCCCGGCCATGAACACCGAGATCGCGGCGAGGATCATCACCAGCGGCGCACCCGATCCGATCTGCAACAGCGCCCCGACGATGATGATCGACGAGATCGCGTTGGTGACCGCCATCAGGGGCGTATGCAGCGCGTGGCTGACGTTCCAGATCACCTGGAAGCCGATGAACACCGCCAGCACGAAGACGATGAAATGCTGCATGAAGCTGGCCGGCGCGATCAGCCCGACGCCGAGCAGCAGCAGACCGCCGATGGCCAGCAGGCTGACCTGCCGCCGGGTCTGGGCCTTGAACACGGCCACTTCCTGGGCACGTCTTTCTTCCGGGGTCAGGGTCTTGACCTCGGTGGCCCTGGGCTTGGCGGCGATGGCCTGCACCTTGGGCGGCGGTGGCGGGAAGGTGATCTCGCCCTGATAGGTCACGGTCGCGCCGCGGATCACGTCGTCTTCCATGTCGTGATTGATCTTGCCGTCCTTGCCGGGGGTCAGATCGCTGAGCATGTGGCGCACGTTGTTGGAATAGAGCGTCGAGGCCTGCGCCGCCATCCGGCTGGGAAAGTCGGTATAGCCGATGATGGTGACGCCATTTTCGGTCACGATCTTCTCATCGGGCACGGTCAGCTTGCAGTTGCCGCCCTTCTCGGCCGCCAGATCGACGATCACCGAACCCGGTTTCATCGCCGCCACCATGTCCTCGGTCCACAGCTCCGGCGCTTCGCGGTTGGGGATCAGCGCGGTGGTGATGACGATGTCCATCTCGGGGGCAAGCTCGCGGAACTTGGCCAGTTGCGCCTCGCGGAACTCGGGCGAGGACACGGAGGCATAGCCGCCGGTGGCGGACCCGTCGGTCTGTTCCTCCTCGAAGTCGAGATAGACGAACTGGGCACCCATCGATTCGACCTGTTCGGCCACTTCCGGGCGCACGTCGAAGGCATAGGTGATCGCGCCCAGCGAGGTCGAGGTGCCGATCGCCGCCAGCCCCGCAACACCGGCGCCGACCACCAGGACCTTGGCCGGGGGCACCTTGCCCGCCGCCGTCACCTGCCCGGTGAAGAAGCGGCCGAAGTTGTTGCCCGCCTCGATCACCGCGCGGTAGCCCGCGATATTGGCCATCGAGGACAGCGCGTCCATCTTCTGCGCGCGCGAGATGCGCGGCACCATTTCCATGGCGATGACGTTGGCGCCCTTCTCCCTGGCAAGCTCAAGCCCCTCGGCATTGCCGCCGGGGTTGAAGAAGGTGATCAGCGTCTTGTCCTTGGTCAGACGCTTGAGCTCGGCCTCGGTCGGGACCCGGACCTTGGCGATCACGTCGGCGTCTTTCCACAGGCTTGCGGCGGTCTTGACGATGGTCACGCCCGCCGCCTCGTAATCCGCGTCGGAGAACCCGGCGGCGGCACCCGCTCCGGCCTGGATCAGGCACTCATGGCCCAGTTTTTGCAGCATAACAGCCGATTCCGGGGTCATCGCGACCCTGTTCTCGCCGGCTTCCACTTCCTTAGGAACCCCGATTTTCACGTTCCAAGTCCTCCGTTCCACATCCGTCGCCGCCACCTCTGCCGGGGCGGTCTCAGGTTCTCCTTAGTGCACCGCGCAAGGCGATACGATCAAAACCGTGAGGCTTGCGACCTTTTTTCCGATTCTCGAAATCCGGTCAAATCCATCTGCGGGTTTCGTCGAACCACTCGCGTGCATCCTCGCCGAATGTCGCGACCAGCCGTGATTCTTCGCCACGGATGAAGCGCACCGTGATGATCCACATGAACAGCGGCACCAGAACGAGCGCGGGCAGCACGTCCCACCAGAGCACCGCCCCGGCCAGGACCAGCACATCGCCCAGATAGATCGGGTTGCGGCTGATCCGGTAGATGCCGCCGCGCGCCAGCGCCGAGGGGGTCTTGTGCGGGATGAAGGTGGTGCGCTGGCGGATAAGCTCGGCCGCGCCCAGAACCATCAGGGCGAACCCCGCCAGCACCATCGCCGCGCCGACCACGCGCACCGTCAGCATCCCGGTCGCCAGCCCCGGCACCAGCCGGTCAAGCCCCCAAGCCAGCAACAGGCCCAGCCCAAGCCAGACCGGTGGCAAATCCAGCCATCGCATCACCCGATTATCCCTTCGCGCAACAATCTTTCCCGGAGCGCGCAGTATCGCGATGATCCTTGTCGATGCAATCCCCGATTTGAGCGCAATCCGCTCCAATCCGCCGCCTGTCCGACAAGGCGCTTGCAGCCAGGCGTCGGGCGGGTAGCGTTGCGGCATGGCGAACGGGAGGCAGAGATGACGACACTCAGGGGCAGACACGCGCTCGTCACCGGCGGCGGCACCGGTATCGGGCTGGCGATCGCGCGGGCGCTGGCGGGTGCGGGCGCAGAGGTCACGATCACCGGGCGGCGGGCCGAGGTGCTGGCGGAGGCCGCGACGGGCCAAGCCGGCCTGCATCCGCTGGTGATGGACGTGACCGACGAGGCTTCGGTGCAAGGCGGCATCGCGGCGGCACGCGCGGCGCGCGGTCCGGTCGCGATCTGCGTCGCCAATGCGGGCATCGCCGAGGGGCGGTCGCTGGCGAAAACCTCGCTCGGGTTCTGGCGCGAGATGATGGCCACCAACCTCGACGGCGCGTTCCTGACGATCCGCGAATGCCTGCCCGACATGCTGGCCGCCGACTGGGGCCGGGTGATCGCGATGTCGTCCATCGCGGGCGTCAGGGGGCTGCGCGGCGCACCGGCCTATACCGCCTCCAAACACGGCGTGATCGGGCTGATCCGGTCGCTGTCCGAGGCGCATCTGGGCTCGGGCATCACCTTCAACGCGATCTGCCCCGGCTATGTCGATACCGACATCGTGGCGCGCAACATCGACAGCATCGCCTCTCGGATCGGCGGCGACCGTGAGCGCGCATTGGCGGTGATGGTCGAGGCCAACCGGCACAAGCGCCTGCTGGACCCGGACGAAATCGCCGCCGCCGCGATGTGGCTGGTCGGCCCCGGCTCGCAGAGCGTCAACGGCCAGACCATCGAGATTGCCGGGGGACAGATGTGATGGATTTCGCTGCGACCAAGGCGCTGTTTCATTTGCCCGAGGGGGTGACCTATCTGGACGGCAATTCGCTCGGGCCGCTGCCGCGCACCGCCGCCGCGCGCATCGCCAGAACGGTCGAGGATGAATGGGGCGAGATGGTGATCACCGGCTGGAACCGGGCCGGATGGATGGCGCAGCCGCGCGCGCTTGGCGACCGGATCGGGCGGCTGATCGGGGCCGCACCGGGTTTGGTCGTGGTTGGCGACACCCTGTCGATCAAGGTCTATCAGGCGCTCGCCGCCGCGCTCGACCTGCGCCCCGACCGGCGCCGGGTGCTGTCGGACCGGGGCAATTTCCCGACCGACCTTTACATGGCCGAGGGTCTGATCGCCTCGCTCGGGCGCGGTCACGTGTTGCAGGTGGTCGACCCCGAGGCGGTGGAAGACAACATCACCGACGACCTCGCCGTGCTGATGCTGACCGAGGTCGATTACCGCACCGGGCGGCGGCACGACATGGCGGCGTTGACGCGCGCGGCGCATGCGGCGGGGGCGCTGGTGATCTGGGATCTGGCACATTCGGCGGGGGCATTTCCGGTCGACCTTGCCGGGTGCGACGCCGATTTTGCGGTCGGCTGCACCTACAAATACCTCAACGCCGGCCCCGGCGCCCCCGCCTTCATCCATGTCGCACCGCGCCTTGCCGATCAGGTGCGCCCGGCGTTGTCGGGCTGGCTGGGGCATGAGGCGCCGTTCGCCTTCGACCCGACCTATCGCCCCGGCGCAGGCATCGAGCGGATGCGGGTCGGCACGCCGCCGGTGATCCAGATGGCGGCGCTGGACGCCGCGCTCGACATCTGGGACGGGGTCGACATGGCGGCGCTGCGCGCGCGGTCGGTGGTGCTGTCGGAGCGGTTCATCGAGGGGGTCGAAGCGGTCTGCCCCGACCTCGTGCTCGCCAGCCCGCGTGACGCGGAGCAGCGCGGCAGTCAGGTGAGTTTCCGCTTCGAGCATGGCTACGCCGCGATGCAGGCGGTGATCGCGAAGGGCGTGATCGGCGATTTCCGCGCGCCCGACATCATGCGCTTCGGCATCACGCCGCTCTACCTTGACGAGGCCGACATCGACCGCGCCACGGCGGTGATCGCCGAGGTGATGGACCGCCAGTTGTGGGACGATCCCGCCTATCGCAAACGCGCGGCGGTGACTTGAGGCCCGCGCGCCGCACCGGTGTCTGATCCGGCTTGCCGTCGCGTGCGTAATTGCATCGAGGCCGGGCGACACATAGGTTTGGCGTTCAGGACACGGAGATACGGATGAGCTTTTCGCTTGAGATCAACGGCACCCGCCACGAGGTCGATCTGCCCGGCGATGTGCCGCTGTTGTGGGTGCTGCGCGACGCGCTGAGGCTGACCGGCACCAAGTTCGGCTGCGGCGTCGCGGCCTGCGGCGCCTGCACCGTGCATATCGACGGGGTCGCGGTGCAGTCCTGCCAGACCACGCTGGAAAATGTCGACGGGCCGGTGACGACCATCGAGGGGCTGGGCACGCCGGATGCGATGGCCGCGATCCAGCGTGCATGGGTCGAACATGACGTGGCGCAATGCGGCTATTGCCAATCGGGCCAGATCATGCAGGCCGCCGCGCTCTTGGCCGAAACGCCCGACCCGACGGATGCCGAGATCGACGCGGCGATGTGGGGCAACCTCTGCCGCTGCGGCACCTATCCGCGTATCCGTGCGGCGATCCACACGGCGGCGAAACTGATGCAGGTTGAGGGCTAGAACATGGGCAAGCTGAAAACCCTCACCCGGCGCGCATTTGTCGTCGGCTCGGTCGCCGTCGCCGGTGGTGTTGCCTTCGGAACCTATCAGGTGATCCGCCCGGCGAAAGGCCCCGGCGCGCCGGATCAGGGCGTGAGGCTCAACCCCTGGGTGGTGATCGACGCGCGCGGCGTCACCGTGATCGTGCCGCGCGCCGAGATGGGACAGGGCGTGCAGACGACGCTGGCCGCATTGGTGGCCGAGGAGCTTGAGGTGCCGCTGTCGGAGGTCAACGTGGACCACGGCCCGCCCGCCGAGGTCTATGCCAACATGTCGCTGCTGATCCCGCGCGACTACGATTCCGAGAGGCCCGGCGCGGTGATGCAGACGCTGTATCAGGCGATGCCCAAGGTTCTGGGCCTTCAGATCACCGGCGGGTCGTTTTCCGCCTTCGACGCCTATGAGCCAATGCGCAAGGCCGGTGCCGCCGCGCGCGAGGTGCTGCGCGCGGCCGGAGCGGCGCGGCTTGGCGTCGGGCTCGATCAGGTGCGGGCCGAGGCGGGCGCCATCGTTGCCACCGATGGCAGCCGCATTGCTTACGCCGATCTGGCCGAGGATGCCGCAAGGATCGACCCGCCGAAATCGGTTCGCCTGAAAGCCCCCGCCGACTGGACCATTCTGGGGAAAAGCCAGATCCGGCTCGACCAGCCCGCCAAGGCCACCGGCACCGCCACCTTCGGGATCGACGTGCGCGTGGCCGGCATGCGCTTTGCCACGGTGAAGATGTCGCCACGGCTGGGTGGCGGCATGCTGTCGTTCGACGCTTCCGGGGCCGAAACCATGCCGGGCGTCGAGCGCGTGGTCGATCTGGGCGACGGGTTCGCGGTGGTGGCGACGAACACATGGCTCGCCATGCAGGCCGCCGAGGCGGTGCGTGTCGAATGGGGCCAGGTGCCCTACCCGGCCGAGACAAACGCGATCTTTGCCGTGATCGAAGGGGCGTTCATGGACAAGCCCAACATCACCGCCCGCGACGAGGGCGATGTCGAGGCCGGGGGCGATGGCGAGATGGTCGAGGCCGAATACCGCGTGCCCTATCTCGCGCATGCGACGATGGAGCCGATGAACTCGACCGCGCTCTACACCGGCGACGCGCTGGAATTGTGGTCGGGCAATCAGGCACCGATGATGCTGCAAAAGGACGCCGCCAAGGCGGTCGGGCTGAAAAGGGACGCGGTGACACTGCACACCACGATCATGGGAGGCGGCTTTGGCAGACGCGCCAGCGTCGATTTCGGCGTGATCGCGGCGCGGGTGGCCAAGGCGATGCCGGGCACGCCGGTGCAGGTGACATGGAGCCGCGAGGAAGACATGCGCCACGACCACTACCGCCCCGGCGCGATTGCGCGCATGGCCGCGCGGCTCGAGGGCGGCAAGGTGGCGATGCTGAAGGGCGATGTCGCCTGCGGCTCGGTCATGGGCGCGCAGATGGGCATTTCGATGGCCGACCGGACCATCACCGAGGGCGTCGGCGACCAGCCCGACCGGATCGCGAACCACCGCATTCGCGGCTTTGCCGCCGATGTCGCGGTGCCGCTGGGCTTCTGGCGCTCGGTCGGCAATTCGCAGAACGCGTTTTTTCACGAGAGCTTCATGGACGAGATGGCCCATGCGGCAGGCGCCGATCCGGTCGCGTTTCGCCTTGCGATGATCCGCCCGGAGCACGCGCGCTCGGCCGATGTGCTGGCGAAGGTGGCGGAAATGTCGAACTGGACCGGCAAGACCCCGGATGGCGTCGGGCGCGGGGTGGCGTTTACCTACAGTTTTGGCACCCCGGTCGCGGAGGTCGTGGAGGTTGTCGAGAACGCGGGCAAGATCCGCATCGCCAAGGTCTGGATCGCCGCCGATCTGGGCGTGATCCTCGACCCCGGAAATTGCGAGGCGCAACTGACCGGCGGCTGCATCTTCGGCCTGACGGCGGCGGTGCATGGCAAGATCACCTTTGCCGACGGCATGGTCGAGCAGGGCAACTTTACCGACTACGAGCTTCTGCGCCTGCCCGACACGCCCGCCTTCGAGGTCGCGCTGATGGCGACGGGCGACCGCCCTGGCGGGGTCGGCGAGGTCGGCACGCCGCCGGCGGCACCGGCGCTGGCAAATGCGCTGTTCGACCTGACCGGCGAGCGGGTGCGGCAATTGCCGCTGATCGACCGGTTCGATTTCGTCGGGTGACACGCCGCCGCGCGGCGGCGTGTTGCGCGGGCGCGCGCCCGCGCCGTCACACCCCGGCGGTTTCGAGCTTTTCCTGCGCCGAAAGCCACATCGCCTCGGCCCGGTCGAGACCTTCCATCACCTCGGCGTATTTCTTCTGCCAGACCTCGACCTCGCCCGCCTTGCCGTCCTCGTAAAGCGCCGGGTTGGCCAGTTTCGTCGCCAGCTTGTCGCGCATGGCGTTGAGCTTGGCCAGTCGATCCTCGCATTTGCGCACCTCGCTGCGCAGCGCCTGCAGGGTGTCGCGCGAGGGGCGTTTGGGCTTGTCCTTCGGCTTGTCGGGCGCCGGTTTGTCCGAGGACAGCAGCAGGCGGCGATAGGCTTCGAGGTCGTCCTCGAACTCCGTGACCCGCCCGCCCTGCACCAGCCACAGCCGGTCCGCGACCAGCGACAGCAGGTGCATGTCGTGGCTGACCAGCACCACCGCGCCGGTATAATCCACCAGCGCCTCGACCAGCGCCTCGCGGCTTTCGATGTCGAGGTGGTTGGTCGGCTCGTCAAGGATCAGCAGATGCGGCGCGTCGAGCGTGGCCAGAAGCAGCGTGAGGCGCGCCTTCTGCCCGCCCGACAGCCGCGCCACCACGGTCTCGGCCTGATCGGCCATCAGGCCGAAACCCGACAGGCGCGAACGCCCCCGCGCCGGGGTCTCGCCGGGGCGCAGGCGGCGCAGGTGGTCGAGCGGGGTCTCATCGGCGCGCAGCTCGTCCATCTGGTGCTGGGCGAAATAGCCGATGCGCAACTTTGAGGACCGCGTCATGCGGCCGGTCATCGCCGGCAGCCGGTCGGCGAGCAGTTTGGACAGCGTCGACTTGCCCTCGCCGTTGCGGCCCAAGAGCGCGATGCGGTCGTCCTGGTCGATGCGCAGGGTCAGGCCGGACAGGACCGCCTTGCCGTCATAGCCGACGCTCGCCCCCTCCAGCGCGATGATCGGCGGCGACAGTTCCTCGGGCGTGGGAAAGGTGAACTTGCGCAGCGCGGCCTCTTGCGGGGTCGCGGTGAACTTCAGTTTCTCGATCATCTTCAGCCGCGATTGCGCCTGCACCGCCTTGGCCGCCGAGTAGCGGAAGCGGTCGACGAAGCTTTGCAGATGCGCGCGGCGCGCCTGCATCTTCCTGTTCTCGGCCTCGACCGACGCCAGCCGCGACGCGCGGGTCTCGGCGAAGGTGTCGTAGGGGCCGGAATAATAGGTCAGCTTCTTGTCCTCGAGGTGCAGGATGCCACCCACCGCCCGGTTCAGCAGCCCACGGTCGTGCGAGATGATGATGACGGTATGGGGATAGCGCGCGAGGTAGCTTTCGAGCCACAACGCGCCTTCAAGGTCGAGGTAGTTGGTCGGCTCGTCCAGCAGCAAGAGGTCAGGCCGCGAGAACAGCACCGCCGCCAGCGCCACGCGCATCCGCCAGCCGCCCGAGAAATCCGAACAGGGCCGGGCCTGATCGGCATCGTCAAAGCCAAGCCCCTTGAGGATCGAGGCCGCTCGCGCCGGGGCGGACCAGGCGTCGATGTCGACCAGCCGTGTCTGGATTTCGGCAATCCGGTGCGCGTCGGTGGCGCGCCCGGCCTCGGCCATCAGCGCCGCACGCTCGGTGTCGGCGGCCAGAACGGTGTCGGTCAGCGACACGTCAGACGACGGCGCCTCCTGCGCCACGCCACCGATCCGCGCGCCCCTGGGCACGGAAATCTCGCCGGTCTCAAGCGCCAGCTCGCCCCGGATCAGGCGAAACAGCGTGGTCTTGCCGGTGCCGTTGCGCCCGACCAGACCAACCTTGTGGCCATCGGGAATCGCCGCCGAAGCGTGCACGATCAGCGGCCGGCCCTCGACCGAATAGGATATGTCATCAATTCGAAGCATGGGCGCCTCACTGCCGCAAGCCAGCGCCGGGGTCAATCCACCCGGCACATGTTGCGCGCGTCATCCCGAATATGTGCCGGGTGTCAAACTTTCTCGATGCGGATCGCCACCGGTTCGGCCACCACCACGCCGGTGGCGCGCAGGCCCTCGCGCGCGGTCTCGATCTGGCTGCGGGCGCAACGGTGGGTGACGACGATCACCGGCGCAGTCTGGGCGTCGTGGCGGTATTGCCGCATCCGGTCGATCGAGATCCCCGCCTCGCCCAGAACCGACGCCACCTTGCCCAGCGCGCCGGGTTTGTCCTGAAGCTCGAGCCGGATGTAATAGGGCGCGGGCACGACGGCGCGCGCCGGCGTTGCCGCCTCGAGCAGATGCGCGGGTGCGCCGAAGGTCGGGATCGAGATGCCGCGCGCGATGTCCATGACGTCGCCCATCACCGCGCTGGCGGTCGGCCCCTCGCCCGCGCCTGCACCGCGCAACACCACCTGGCCGACGCTGTCGCCCTCGATCACCACCATGTTGGTGCCGCCCTCGAGCTGACCCAGCGGCGAGGTCGAGGGCACGAGACAGGGGCTCATCCGCTGCTCAAGCCCGCGTCCGGTCATCTGCGCCACGCCCAGGAGCTTGATCCGGTAGCCCATGTCGGCGGCCTGTTCGATGTCGCGGATCGAGATATGCTCGATCCCCTCGATCTCGACCGCGCCGAAATTGACCTGGGTGCCGAAGGCGATCGCGGCCAGCAGCGACAGCTTGTGGCCGGCGTCGATGCCGCCGACGTCAAGCTGCGGGTCGGCCTCGAGATAGCCCAGCTTGTCGGCCTCGTCGAACACCACCTCATAGGGCAGGTCGGCGTCATACATCCGGGTCAGGATATAGTTGCAGGTGCCGTTCATCACGCCCATGACGCGGGTGATCTCGTTGCCCGCCAGCCCCTCGGTCAGCGCCTTGATCACCGGGATGCCGCCGGCCACGGCGGCCTCGAAGCGCAGCATCACGCCGGCGGCCTCGGCGGCCAGCGCCAGATCCTGCCCGTGATGCGCCAGAAGCGCCTTGTTGGCGGTCACGACATGCTTGCCGGCGGCAATCGCGGCCTCGACCGAGGCCTTGGCCGGGCCGTCCGAGCCGCCCATGAGTTCGACGAACACGTCGATATCGGCGCGCTTGGCCATCGCGACCGGATCGTCGGCCCAGTCGTAATGCGCGATCTCGACCCCGCGATCCTTGTCGCGCGAGCGCGCGCTGACGGCGGTGATCAACACCGGGCGGCCGGTGCGCTGCTCGATCAGCTTGGCGTGGCGGCGCACGATCTTGACGACGCCGACGCCGACGGTCCCGAGACCCGCGATGCCGAGGCGGAGGGGTTCGTTATGGGACATGCGCGGCTCCGTTCATCGGTGGTTTCGCACCTGTTAGCGAAACGCCGGCGCGGGTGCAACGTGAGCCGTGGCCTGACGGTTGTTCACCGCGAAATTAGGGGGAGCCAATCGGCTGCGGCATGCGCTAGGGTGGAGTCGGAATAAATAGAAAACTGCGCGAACATGACTACGAATTGGGATGATCTCAAGTATCTGCTTGCGGTTGCGCGGCAGGGGACTCTGCTGGCCGCGGCGGCGCGGCTGGGCACCAATGCCTCGACGGTATCGCGGCGGATCCAGCGGCTCGAGGCCGATGCCGGGGCAAACCTGTTGCAGCGGCAGGGCGACCGCTGGATGCCGACGCTTGAGGCGCAGGGCCTGCTTGAGATTGCCCGCACGCTCGAGGTCGAGATGACCACGGCCGAGCGCGACCTCGCCAGCCATGGCGAGCGGCCGACCGGGCGGGTCATCCTCAACAGCTTTCCATTGGTGCATACGCTGGTGCTTGCCGCCAATGTCGGCGCGTTCTTCGAACAGTTTCCCGAGCTTGATCTGGAACTGGAATACTCGCCCCGCCCACTCAGCCTGGCGCGGGGCGAGGCCGATCTGTCGATCCGCGAATTCGAGCCGACCGAGGGCAAGCTGGTGAAAAGCCGGATCGCCTCGGCCTGGGTCGGTCCATACCAGTTGCCAAAGGCGCCGCCGACAACGCGCTGGGTCGGGCTTACGCGGGCGTTCGAGCAAAGCATCCCGATGCTGCGGGCGCATGACGTTTTCGCGGGCGCCCCGGCGTTGCGCTGCCCCTCGACCAGGGCGCAGGCGGTCGCGATGGTGTCCTCGGGGATGCCCGGCATGCTGCCCACATGCGCCGCCCGGTTGTATCCGGAGCTGCTTCCGTGTGACATTCTGGGCGGGTTTACCGAGCATCCGATCTGGATGGTCTACCACGAAAGCAAACGTGGAGATCCAAAGGTAATCAGCACGATCAAATGGTTACGGGATGTTTTCCCGTCTTCGAGCCGCTGCCTCTGCGGCCTCTGCGCCCGCCCCGAGATGTGAATTTGCGTTTTCGCAAACCCGACTTCACACTCGTGAAGGTTGTATCCCCTGCCGGTATGATGGTTAGTATCGGGTAACAGTGGGGGCAACCGCTGACGTAGGAGGCAGACAATGTTGGGCGTCATTTCCCAGACCGGCACTGCGGCGCGCGTGTCGCTTGGATCCTTTTCCATCCTGATCGCCTTGGGCGGGTTGGCGCCGGGGGCCTTGCCGCCCGAGTTCGCGCATTTCGCACCCGATCTCGAAACCGCGTCGATCTGGACGGTGAACGCCTATTTCGCCAGCGACGTGCTGCTGCTGCTGTCAGGCATCAAGCTGATGTTCGGCTATTGCACCAAGTGCGTCACGGCTCTGTCGGTGGTCTTGCTTGCGTTCAACGCCTATCTGATCGCCGCCGGGTTCGTCGTGCCGATGTGGACGATCCTTCTGGCCGCAGCGATCTGCGCCGGGATCCTTCTCTATACCTACGCGCCGAAATTGCGCTGGGATCTGAAACAGCCGATCTAAAGCCCTTTGATCTGAACATCCGTTCAGTTAATCAGAGGGTATGGCACGCAAATCAGGCTCCCACGCCGACATCACCGGCCCGAAGGTGCGCGACGCAGCCGAGAGGCTCTTTGCGCGCCACGGCTATGCGGCGGTGTCGATGCGCCAGATCGCCTCCGAGGTCGGGGTGCAGGCCGGCGCGCTTTACCTCTACACCAAGGACAAGCAAAGCCTGCTGTTCGACCTGATGCAAAGCCATCTCGAGGCGTTGATGACCGCATGGCTGGCCGAGCCGCGCGGCGACACGCCGGGCGAGCGGCTCGAGGCCTTCACCCGCTTTCACATCCGCCACCACCTTGACCGGCCCGACGCGGTGTTCATCGCCTACATGGAGTTGCGCAACCTCGACCCGGCCAATTTCCGTGTCATCGAAGCCCTGCGCAAACGCTATGAGGACGTGCTCGAGGACATCCTGCGCGACGGCGCCGAGGCCGGGGTGTTCGCGGTGCCCGATACCAAGCTGACCACGATGGCGCTGATCGGGATGCTGACCGGCGTCAACATCTGGTATCGCGCCAGCGGACGGCTCAGCCGCGACCGGGTCGAGGACCTCTATTGCGAGATGGTGCAGAAGGCGGTCGGGACCTGAGGCGGGTCGTGCCGTTGTAAACCTCTGGTGAAAAGCAAAAATCGGGGTGGCAGGTGCCGGCAGGCTTGGCTACAACATGCCGGACGTTTCACGGAGGCGGCAGATGGCCCGGATCACCTATATCGAGCATGACGGCACCGAGCATGTCGTCGACGTGCCCAGCGGCCTGACGGTCATGGAAGGCGCGCGCGACAACGGCATTCCCGGCATCGAGGCCGATTGCGGCGGCGCCTGCGCCTGTTCGACCTGCCATGTCTATGTCGCCGAGGATTGGGTCGACAAGCTGCCGTCGAAAGAGGCGATGGAAGAGGACATGCTTGACTTCGCGTTCGAGCCGAACCCGGTCCGCTCGCGCCTGACCTGCCAGTTGAAGGTGTCGGACGCGCTGGACGGGCTGGTGGTGCAGATGCCGGAAAAGCAGATCTGACCCCGCTCAGATCCCGTCGGTGCGCCGCAACCCGCGAAACCAGCGCATAAGATAGATCACCGGCCAGCGCAGCACGCTCATCCCGGCCGCCAGCACCACGAAGCCGATCAGCGGGCCCATCTGCCACGTCACCCAGCCGACAATCGGGATGCCGACCGCGATCAGCACCCAGGCCGCCGGCCAGTGCTGGCGCCTTGAGGGAAACATCGCGATCAGGTTGGCGATGACCGCCCAGCCGCAGGCGGCAACAAGCGAACCCGTCATCGCGGCACCCGGGGATTGCGCCCGCGCGCCTTGGCGATCAGAACGCCCAGCGGGCGGCGCATCATCGACAGGAACGCGAGCAGCGCCAGCAAGGTCCAGATCCAGCCATTCTCGGCCCCGACCCAGATCATCAGGGGAATCGCGGTCAGCACCAGAACCCCGCCGGGGATCATCTGATAGCGCATCGGCAGGAACGCGGTGACGGTTCCGGCAAGCGCCCAGAGACTTGCGGCGATCAGCGACGGGGTCATGCCCTACCCCTCCAACCGCTTCTGCATGCCGCGCGCCCAGGTCGAGATCGTGCCGGCCCCGAGGCAGACGACGATGTCGCCGGGCCTGGCCTCGGCGCGCACCAGGGCTTCGAGGTCGGCCTCGTTGTCGATCGCCAGCGCGTGGCGGTGGCCGTGGTCGGTGAGGGCGGCGACCAGGTCGTCGCGGCTGGCGCCTTCGATCGGGTCTTCTCCGGCGGCGAAGACCTCGGAGATGCCGATCACGTCGGCGTCGTTGAAACAGGTGCAGAAATCGTCAAACAGCGAATGCAGGCGCGAGTAGCGGTGCGGCTGGTGCACCGCGATCACCCGGCCCTTGCTGGCCTGGCGCGCGGCCTTCAGCACGGCGGCGATCTCGACCGGGTGGTGGCCGTAATCGTCGATGATCGGCACGGTGTTCCACTCGCCCACCTTGGTAAAGCGCCGGTTGACGCCGCCGAACGCCGCCAGTGCGGTGCGGATCACGCCCGACTTCATGCCCAGATGACGCGCCACCGCCACCGCCGCCAGTGCGTTCGAGACGTTGTGATCGCCCGGCATCGGCAGGGTGCAGCCGTCGATCCGCTTGCCCTCGGCATTGAGCTCGATGTCGAACTTCGCCGCGCCATCCTCATAGCGCAGGTTGACCGCGCGCACATCGGCCTGGGCGTTGAAACCAAAGGTCACGACGCGCCGGTCCGTCAGCTTGCCGACCAGCGCCTGCACCTCGGGGTGATCGGTGCAGAGCACCGCGAGGCCATAGAACGGGATGTTCGAGACGAAATCGAGAAAGCCCTGATGCAGCGCCTCGACGGTGCCCCAATGCTCCATATGCTCGGGGTCGATGTTGGTGACGATGGCGATGGTCGCGGGCAGGCGGTTGAAGGTGCCGTCGCTCTCGTCGGCCTCGACCACCATCCACTCGCCCTCGCCCATGCGGGCGTTCGAGCCATAGGCGTGGATCACGCCGCCGTTGATCACCGTCGGGTCGATGCCACCGGCGACCAGCAGTTCGGCCACCAGCGTCGTCGTCGTGGTCTTGCCGTGGGTGCCGGCGACCGCGATGTTGGATTTCAGCCGCATCAGCTCGGCCAGCATCTCGGCGCGGCGCACCACCGGCAGGCCACCGGCACGGGCGGCTGCAAGCTCGGGGTTGCCGGGCTTGATCGCGGACGAGATCACCACGACCTCGGCGCCTTCGAGGTTCTCGGCCTTCTGGCCGATGAACACCCGCGCGCCCAGCCCGGCCAGCCGCTCGGTGATCGCCGAGCTTTTCAGGTCGGACCCCTGCACGATGTAGCCCTGATTGAGCAGCACCTCGGCGATGCCCGACATGCCGATGCCGCCGATCCCGACGAAATGGATCGGCCCCATCTCGTTGGGCAGTTTCGTCTTGGCTGCGTTCATTCGGTTTTCCCGTTTGCCTTGGCCTTGCCCTTTGCCGCAAGCTCCTCGACCAGTGCCACAAGGGCATCGGTCGCGTCGGGCTTGCCAAGGCTCAGGGCGGCTGCCGCCATTTGCTCGGCTCCGGCGGGATTGTCCAGCACCGCAACGATCTGCTCGGTCAGGGTGGCGGTATCGAGCCGCGATTGCGGGATCAGGATCGCCGCGCCCGCCTCGACCAGCCCGTGTGCATTGGCGCTCTGGTGGTCGCCGGTGGCGTGGGGATAGGGGATCAGGATCGCCGGCCGCCCGATCACCGTGAGGTCAGCCACGGTCGAGGCGCCGGCGCGCGCGATCACCAGTTGCGCTTCGCTGATCCGCCTGGGCACGTCGTTGAAGAACGGCTGCACCTCGGCGCGGATACCGTGGTGGTGGTAGAAGTCCTGCACCCGGTCGCCGTCCTCGTCGCGCGCCTGATGGCTGACCGAGATATGGCGCAGCAGGCGCTCGGGCAGATCGGCGATGGCCTGCGGCACGGTGTCCGACAGCGCCTTCGCGCCCTGGCTGCCGCCGATCACGAGGATCTGCATCGGGTACTCGCCGGGCGGGATATAGCCTGCCCCGGCCCGGTCGAGGATCGCACCGCGCACCGGGTTGCCGGTATGGACCGCATGCGCGCCCTCGGGGATCGGCGCGGTCGGCCAGGTGCCGCAGGCCAGCCGGTCGACCCGGCGCGCAAAGAAGGTGTTGACCCGGCCCAGCACGCCGTTCTGTTCGTGGATCATCCGGGGCAGCCGCAACAGCCGCGCCGCCGCCAGCGCCGGGATCGAGGGGTAGCCGCCAAAACCGATCACCACCGCAGGACGGTCGCGCAGCATCCGCCTGACGGCGCCGATCACGCCCGCCAGAAGGCGAAACGGCACCATCGCGCGCGCCAGCACGCCGCCGCGCGCGAAGGTGGCGGACGAGACCTGCTCGATCTCGACCACATGCGGAAAGCCGCCCGTATACCGCGCGCCGCGCGCGTCGGTCGAGAGCTTCACCCGCCAGCCCCGGCGCAACATCGCCTCGGCCAGCGCCTGCGCCGGGAACATGTGCCCGCCGGTGCCACCGGCGGCGATCACGATGAGGTTGCCCGCGCCGGTCATCGCCGGTGCCTCTGGCTGAGGATGTCGCCCATGCGGCCCTGCGGCCGGGTTCGGGTAAAGGCCAGCAGCATCCCGGCGGCGATCCCGGTGGCGATCAGGGACGAGCCGCCGTAGCTGACGAATGGCAGCGTCATGCCCTTGGCGGGCAGAAGCCGCACCGCGACGCCCATGTTGATCAGCGCCTGAACCCCGATCATCGCCGCCAGCCCGGTGCCGGCCAGCCTGATGAACGTGTCACGCTCGCGCAACAGCCGGATGAAGCTGCGCACCACCACGATGCCGTAAAGCGCGATGATCAGCATCACCAAGAGCAGCCCGTATTCCTCGGCGGCCACCGCGATGATGAAGTCGGTATGGGCATCGGGCAGCGACCATTTCACCTGCCCCTCGCCCACGCCGACGCCGAAAAACCCGCCCTCGCGGATCGCGTTGGTGGCATAGCCAAGCTGCGTGGTCGGGTCGACCTCGGGGGTCAGGAAACCGTCGATCCGGCGCGCGAAATGCTCGGAGTTCTGATAGGAGAACATGCCGCCCATCACCACGATACCGGCAATCGCGACGATCAGCTTGTAGGGCGCACCGGCGAGGAAATACATCACCCCCCAGGCAAACAGCACCAGTGCCGCCTGCCCGAAATCGGGCTGCATCGCGAGGAATCCGACGATCACCAGCGTCAGCACCAGCGACATCGACTTGCCCGGCGGCCCGCCGATCTCCTGACTGGCCGCCATCAGCCAGGCGACGGTGATGACGAAGACCGGCTTGAGGAACTCGGACGGTTGCAGCGAGGCGAAGCCCAGCGAATACCAGCGCACCGCGCCCTTGCCGAAATCGGTGCCAAGCGCCGGCAGCATCGCCAGCGCCGCGAAGGCAAAGAAGAACCCGATCACCGCGAGACGGCGCACCATCTGCGGCGTCATCATCGTGGTGATGAACAGAACGACGAAGGCGATGAAGCCGAACAGCACCTGCCGTTCGACATAATAGAACGGCGCCAGCCCGTTGCGTTCGGCCAGCGGCGGCGAGGCCGCGAGGCCAAGCAACAGCCCGATCGCAAAGAGCAACAGGATCGAGGACACCGTCCATTTGTCGATTGTGCGCCACCAGCGCGGCAGAATCGGGTCCCCGTCCTGCCGCGGTGCCGCGCCATATACCATTTCGGTCATGTAAACTGCCCGATTGCTGCCTCTGCCCTGCCCGGTTTTCCGGGTCTGGCCGCAGTCTAGCCGGATTCACCCGTTCGCGCCAGCGCTTGTTCCCGCCCGACGCGCCGAAACTCACGCGCCGAGCAGCGCCCCGGCGGCGGCGCGGGCCTCGTCGGTGACGGTCTCACCGGCCAGCATCCGGGCAACCTCGTCGATCCGCGCCTCGGCGTCGAGCGGCGTCACGCGGGTGCGGGTTTCGCCGCCGCTGACGGCCTTTTCCACCCGCCAGTGATACGCGCCGCGCGCCGCGACCTGCGGCGAATGCGTCACCACCAGAACCTGCCCGCCCTCGTCGGCCAGCGTCATCAACCGGCGTCCCACCGCGTCCGCCGTCGCGCCACCGACGCCGCGGTCGATCTCGTCGAAGATCATCGTCAGCCCGGCGGTGTCCTTGGTCAGACAGACCTTGAGCGCCAGCAAAAACCGGCTGAGTTCGCCGCCCGAGGCGATCTTGTTGAGCGGCCCGGATGGTGCACCGGGGTTGGTGGCGACGGTGAAGGTCACGGCGTCCACACCATCGGGGCCGGGCGCGGTGGCCGCGATTTCGGTGGTGAAAACCGCGCGTTCCATCTTGAGCGGGGCAAGTTCTGCGCCCATCGCGGTGTCCAGCGCCACGGCAGCGCGGGCGCGCGCCTCGCTCAAGGTAGAGGCGGCCGCGTCATAGCCGGTCTGCGCCGCATCCCGCGCCTTGCGCAGCGCCGCGATGTCGCCTGCGCCCTTGTCGAGCGCGGCCAGTTTCGCCTCGATCCCGGCGGCGAAATCGCCCAGATCGTCGGGCGCGACGCCATGTTTGCGTGCCGCCGCGCGGATCGCGAACAGGCGCACCTCGACGCGCTCCAACTCGCCCGGATCGAACGCCAGCGACTCGAGCGCGGCCTCGACGCCCTGCGCCGCCTCGCCCAGTTCGGTCAGCGCCCGGTTCAGCGCCTCGATCGGCGCGTCGAGCGTCTCGTCCGCCTTGTCGGCCACAGCTTCGAGCCAGCGCAGCGCGTCGCCCATCCGCCCCTCGGCCCCCTCGCCCGAGCCAAGCGCCTGTGCGGCCTTCGCCACGTCCTCGCCGATCCGCTGCCCGGCCTGCATCATGCGGCGGCGGGCATCGAGATCGGCATCCTCGCCGGGTTCGGGGGCAAGCCTGGCCAGTTCGGCCCAGGCGTGGCGCAGGAAATCCTCTTCCTCGCGGGCGGCGGCCAGCCGGGCTTCGGCCTCGGCCAATGCCTTGTCGGCGCGCGAGAGCGCCCGCCAGGCCTCGCGCGTCGCGTCACGTTCGGCGCCAAGCCCGCCGAAGGTATCGAGCAGGTCGCGGTGCACGCGCGGGTTCAGAAGGCCGCGATCGTCCTGCTGGCCGTGCAGTTCCACCAGCGTATCGGACAAGGCCCGCAACACCTCGCCCGAGGCGCGGCGGTCATTGACCCAGGCGGTCTTGCGCCCGTCGGCCCGGTTGACCCGGCGCAGGATCAATTCGTCGCTTGCGGGGATTCCGGCCTCGTCCAGCACCGCGCGGGCGGGGTGATCGGCGGTCAGATCGAACACCGCCACCACTTCGCCCTCGTCGGCCCCGGCGCGCACCAGATCGGCGCGGCCACGCCAGCCCAGCACGAAGCCCAGCGAATCCAGCAGAATCGATTTGCCCGCCCCGGTCTCGCCGGTCAGCACGTTGAGACCCGGCCGGAACTCGAGCTCCAGCCGGTCGATGATGAGAACGTCCCGGATGTCGAGATGTCTAAGCATCGGGCAAGCGGCCGGTTACAGCCACTCGCCCTTGATCAGTTGGCGATAGAGCGCGGACAGCCAGTTGTCGCCCTTTACCTCGGGCTGGAGCCCGGCCTTGGCCAGAAGCGCATAGCTGTCCTCATACCACTTGGTCGAGCGGAAGTTGTGGCCAAGGATCGCGCCCGCCGTCTGCGCCTCGTCGGTCAGGCCAAGCAGCAGATAGCTTTCGACCAGCCGGTGCAGCGCTTCAGGCGTGTGCGAGGTGGTCTGGAACTGCTCGATCACGACACGGAAGCGGTTGATGGCGGAGGTGTAATGCTTGCGCTTGAGGTAGTAGCGCCCGATTTCCATCTCTTTCGCCGCGAGGTGGTCGAAGGCGAGATCGAATTTCAGGATCGCCGAGCGCGCATATTCGGTTTCGGGATATTTCTCGATGACCTCGCGCAGCGCCTGCAGCGCCTGGAAGGTCAGCCCCTGATCGCGGCCGATGGCGTCGATCTGGTCGTAATAGCTGAGCGCCAGCAGATACTGCGCATAGGCCGCATCCTCGTCGCCCGGATAGAAGTCGATGAAGCGCTGAGCGGCGGCGCGCGATTCTTCGTATTCGTGGTCCTTGTGGAAGGCGAAGGCCTGCATCACCAGCGCGCGCTTGGCCCAGCTGGAATAGGGATAGAGGCGTTCGACTTCGCCGAACCACTTGGCGGCGGTTTCGTAATTGCCTTCTTCAAGATCGTATTCGGCGCGCTTGTAGATCTCTTCGGCGGTGTATTCCTCGATCGGCTTGGCTTCGACGCCGCTCGAGAACAGGCTGGAGAACCAGCCGCCTCCGCCACCGCCGCCGCCAGACGAACTGCAGCCGGCGAGCGATACGGCCAAGACCGTAACCGCGGCCCCGCGAACGGTCCGTTCAAGCGCCGTGCGCCTCTTGCTGTTCTGCCGCGTATCCCCCATGGCCCGCGCCTACCTCGTCCAAGTGATTCATACCCAGACCTAGTGGGTCCGGGTCGGATTGCTCACATCCCTAGCACATAACTTCCCGGGGCAAAATGGTTTCGACCCCGAATTCGCCACCATGTTGCGCATCTTTCACCAAGCGGCCCTCCGGTGCGGCCCAATAGCCACTGTCGCCAGCCCGGAGCATCCGCAAATGACTGATAACAAACGAAAAGGGCCGGCGTTGCGGCCGGCCCTGGGTATGGTGTCGTGTCTGGATCAGTTCGCCTGACGTCGCAGGAAGGCCGGAATTTCGACCCTCTCATGCTCGGGGTCGATTTCGGGGTCTTCGCGATAGCTCGAACTGACCGGCGGTTGCTGGCGCGGCGAGCTTTGCGTCTGCTCGCCTCCGCCGGAATGCCCGGTCATCCGGTTGATCAGCGAATTGATCCCGAAACGCGGCTTGTTCGCCTCTTGCGGCGCGCGCGGATCGGATGCGGAGGCCACGGCGGGCTGCTGTTCCTGCTCGCGCTTCGGCGTGCGCTGGACGGCGGCCTGCAGGCGGGCCATGGCCTCGGGCGACGGAGTCCCCGGCGACGGCGCCTTCGGTGCGACGAAGCGCGCGACGGCGGGCTGTTCCGGCCGCACCTGACGGGTCGGCTGCGGCTGGTGACGGTATTCCGGCTGCTGCTGCGGCGGCTCCGGCTGGTAGGCGCGCGGCGGCAGGTCGCCGCCGGCTTCCTCGGCCGGGAAGATGTTCTCGGCCTGCTCCTCGGCGGCGGCGGCGGTCGGGTCGATGCCCTCGTCGAAGAACGACCCCTGCGGCTCGTGGCCGTAGTCCGATGCACCCTCGGTCTCGTAGTCGTCGAAGTGGTGGCCGGTCTCGATCGCGGTGGCGGCGGCGATTGCCTGCGGCGCCTCGGCGTGGAGCTTGTCCTCGACCTCCTCGCGGCTGTGCAGCGTCTTGGACATCGGGCGGCGCGGCACCGGGATGTCGCGGTAGCGTTCGCTCGCGTCGATGCCGGTGGCCACGACGGACACCCGCATCCGGCCCTCGATATTGGGATCGAGCGTCGAGCCGACGATGATGTTGGCGTCCGGGTCGACCTCTTCGCGAATCCGGTTCGCGGCCTCGTCCAGCTCGAACAGGGTCAGGTCATAGCCGCCGGTGATGTTGATCAGCACGCCGCGCGCGCCCTTGAGCGAGATCTCGTCAAGCAGCGGGTTGGCAATGGCCTTCTCGGCGGCCTGGATCGCGCGATCCTCGCCCTCGGCCTCGCCGGTGCCCATCATCGCCTTGCCCATCTCGTCCATCACCGCGCGCACGTCGGCAAAGTCGAGGTTGATCAGGCCGGGGCGCACCATCAGGTCGGTCACGCCCTTGACGCCCTGGTAGAGCACATCGTCGGCCATCGAGAAGGCCTCGGTGAAGGTGGTCTTTTCGTTGGCGATGCGGAACAGGTTCTGGTTCGGGATGATGATCAGCGTATCGACCATCCGCTGCAGCGCCTCGACGCCTTCCTCGGCCTGGCGCATCCGCTTGGCGCCCTCGAACTGGAAGGGCTTGGTCACGACGCCGACCGTCAGCACGCCAAGCTCACGCGCCGCCTGGGCGATGATCGGGGCCGCACCGGTGCCGGTGCCGCCGCCCATGCCGGCGGTGATGAAACACATGTGCGCGCCGGCCAGGTGATCGACGATCTGTTCGATCGATTCTTCCGCCGCCGCGGCGCCGACCGAAGCCCGCGCGCCTGCGCCGAGTCCCTCGGTCACTTTCACGCCCATCTGGATCCGGCTCGGAGCCTTGGAATTCTGCAATGCCTGGGCGTCGGTGTTCGCGACAACGAAATCGACGCCATCGAGGGCCTTGTCGATCATGTTGTTCACGGCATTGCCACCCGCGCCGCCGACGCCAAACACGGTGATCCGCGGTTTCAGTTCATCCTGCGATGGCATGGTGAGATTCAATGTCATGATCTTCCGCCTGTCCTTTGCGTTCTGTCCCGTCCCGCCACTTTCGGACGGGTTGTCCACTCCTTAAGGAATCTAAACGCGTTTTGCAGTAAGGTCACGGGAAAAAACGGCCCAAAACCCCGAAATGTGGGGCGAATGGGTCAGATTTCAGCAAGATGTTGCCGCGTGGGCAGCCGCCCGCCTACCAGTTGTCGCGAAACCATTTCACAGCCCAGCGCAAAGAGCGTGCCGGATAGCTGTCGGCGGGGATCTCGAAATCCCACCATTCGTCCTGCGGATGGGCGGCAAACAGGCACAATCCGACCGCCGATGCGAAGGCCGCGCCGGTCGCCGCCTGCGGCAATCCCTGCACCCGGAGCGGGCGGCCGATGCGCACCTGCTGTCCGAGGATCTTGGGCGCCAGCCCGTCAAGGCCGGGGATCTGGCTGGCCCCGCCGGTCAGCACGATCTGCTGGCTCGGCAGGTGATTGAAGCCCGCGGCATCCAGCCGGTCGCGGACCTCCTCGAGGATCTCCTCGACCCGCGGCCGCATGATCCCGATCAGTTCCGAGCGCGACACGGTGCGCCGGTCACGCTCCCAGTCGCCGCTGTCGCCGCCGATCTCGATCTGTTCGCGGTCATCCATGCCGGTGGCATAGACCCCGCCATAGAAGGTCTTGATCCGCTCGGCGGTGGCCAGCGGCACCCGCAGCCCCTTGGCGATGTCCGAGGTGACGTGATCCCCACCCAGCCGCACGCTGTCGGCGAAAATCATGTGTTTCTTGATGAAGATCGAGATGCCGGTGGCCCCGCCGCCCATGTCGATGCAGGCCGCGCCAAGTTCCTGCTCGTCCTCGACCAGCGCCGAGATCCCGGCGGCATAGGCCGAGGAGGCGATCCCGGCCAGTTCGAGGTCGCAGCGCTTGATGCAATGCAGAAGGTTGCGCACCACGGTCGCGTCGACCGTCAGCACGTGCATGTCGACCGACAGCCGGTTGCCAATCTGGCCGCGCGGATCGCCAAGGCCCGAGCGGTGGTCGATGGCGAAGTTGACCGGCTGGGCATGCAGAACCTCGCGCCCCTCGCCGAAATCAGGCACCTCGCAGGCGGCCAGCACGCGGGCGATGTCGTCCTCGGTGACCGAGCCGTGGCGCAATTCGACCGATCCGGCCAGGCCGTAGCTGCGCGGTTCCGCCCCGGCGAAGGTGGCGATGACGTGGTCGACGCGGGTGTTGGCCATCTTCTGCGCGCCCTGCACAGCGGTGCGGATCGCGCGCTCGGTCTCCTGCATCGCGTCGATCTCGCCAAAGCGCACCCCGCGCGAGCGTGTCGTCGAGGCACCGATCACCCGGAATGCCGACTGCCCCGCCATCGAGCCGACGCCATCGGAATCGCGAAACCGCTCCGGCCCGTCGAAGCGCAGCACAAGGCAGCCGATCTTGGCGGTTCCGATGTCGAGAATGGCGATCACGCCGCGCTGGATTGCGGCACGGCGCATGGCGCGCATCGCTCGTTGCTGCTGGTAGAGATCGGTCATCACGGGGTCACTCCAGAAGATAGGCTGCGGATGTGGCGCAACTCGTCGACCGCCGGCAGCGACAGCCGCAGCGTCGGGCGCATCGGGTTGCGCATGTCTATATCGGTGATGTCGCGGGCCAGAAGATCCTGCGCCTGATTGAGCGCCAGCACCTGTTCCAGCGCCGCAACCGGGCTGTCCTCGGGCAGCAGGATGCGCCGGTTGCCCGACAGCACCACGTCCCAGCGCCGCTCGCCGACCCGGATCAGCCCGCGCAGATCGCTTGTCAGCGGCCCCGCGGCGGCGATGATCGCCAGCGCCTCGGGCACGTTCCTGTCGGCGCCAGTCCCCGCCACCAGCGGCAGATCGGCCCGCGCGCTGCGCCCGGTGACCGAGGCGACGCGGTGGCCGGTGGCGTCGATCAGGTCGATCGCGGTGGGCGCGCGCCAGACCAGAACCGGCTCGCGCTCGGTGATCGCGACCTCGAGCACGCCGCCGGGGCGGACGCGCACGCCGACCGACTGGACCACATCGAACGAGGCGATCTCGGCGCGCATCGCCTCGAGGTCGATGTCGAACGAACTGGTCGGGAAGTCGATCGGATAGCGGGTGCGGATCTCGCGGTCGAGCACCGGCGAGGCACCCTCGATCGCCATCAGCTTGACCATGAACTCGGGCCGGGTCTCGACCGAGCGGCGGATCTCGGCGACCTTGTCGGTGATCGCCTCGCGGTTGGCGGGTTCGGCAAAATACCAGCCGGTCGCGGTCAGGATCAGAAACACCGGGATGCCGACGCGAAACAGCGACCGGTAGAGCGGCGTGAGCCAGATCCGGTGGATGCGGTAGGCCACCCGCGACGGCGCCGGATCGCGGCGCGGGGCGCGATTGGCGGGGGCACGGCGCGGCGCGCTCAGCGGTTGCATGATGCATCCTCCACCATCCAGCGGCACAATTGCCCGAAGCTCCAGCCCTGCGCCGCCGCCTGTTCCGGCACCAGCGAGGTCGGCGTCATTCCCGGCTGGGTGTTGATTTCCAGCACGATCAGCCCGTCGAGCCCGCGCGAATCGTCCCAGCGGAAATCCGTCCTGCTGACGCCCCGGCAGCCCATCGCCGCATGGGCGTGCAATGCGTAGTCGAGGCAATGCACCTCGATCTCGGCGGGAATGTCGGCGGGCACGACGTGATACGAACCGCCGGCACTGTATTTCGCGTGGTAGTCATACCAGCCCTCGGCGATGATCTCGGTCACCGCCAGCGCCTTGTCCCCGACCACGGTGGTGGTCAGCTCGCGCCCCGGCACATAGGCCTCGACCATCATCACATCGGGGTCGCGCTCGGTCAGTCGCGGTGGCGTGTTGGCGCCCTTGGCGACGATATGGACGCCGACCGACGAGCCTTCGTTGAAGGGTTTGACGACATAGGGCGGCTCCATCAGGTGCCGCGCCTCGATCTCGGATTTCGCGGCCAGCAGGCTTTCGGCGACCGGCAGTCCGGCGCTGCGAAACGCCGCCTTGGCGCGCTCCTTGTCCATCGCCAGCGCCGAGGCCAGCACGCCGGAATGGGTGTAGGGCAGGCCCAGCCATTCGAGCATCCCCTGCACGCAGCCATCCTCGCCCCAACGACCGTGGAGCGCGTTGAACACGATATCTGGCTTGATTTCGGACAGCCGGGTGCAGAGATCGCGGCCAGCATCGACCTCGATCACCTCATAGCCTTCGCCCCGGAGCGCGGCGGCGCATTCGCGCCCTGAACTCAGCGACACCTCCCGCTCGGCGGAAGGGCCACCCATGAGTACCGCGACCTTGAGGGCTGTCCTGCCCGGATTGCCCACTTCGTTTGCCTCGTTCCCGGCCTTTTGCGGCCGGTTATCGTGTCGTTTCTTGTTGTCGTTAATCCTGCGCCGGTTCTCCCACCCGCATGATTTCCCACTCTAGCGTGAGGCCGCTTGAATCGTAAACCTTTTTTCGCACCAGTTCGCCAAGCTGTTCCAGCTCGCCCGCCGTGGCGGTGCCGGTATTGGTCAGGAAATTCGGGTGTTTCGGGCTCATCTGCGCCCCGCCCAGCATCGCCCCGCGCATCCCGGCATCCTCGATCACCTTCCACGCCTTCAACTCGTGGCTGTCATCGGCGCGCCCGGTCGACGAGAACCCGGCCGGGTTGCGAAAGGTGCTGCCGGCGGTGCGATCCTTGGTCGGCTGGGTCGCATCGCGCCGGGCAAGCTGTGACGCCATGCGCTCGGCCAGCTCCTGCGGATCGCCCTCGGGGCCTTCAAAGGTTGCCTCGACCAGCACCCAGCCCTCGGGCAGCGCGGTCTGGCGATAGCGAAAATCGAGGTCGGCGGCAGTCAGCGTCACCACCTCGCCCGCCCGCGTCACCGCCCTGGCCGCGACGAAGGCATCGGCGGTGTAACGCCCGTAACAGCCCGCGTTCATCCGCACCGCGCCGCCGATCGCGCCGGGAATGGTGCGCAGGAAGGTCAGGTCCACCCCAGCCTCGGCCGCCTTGCGCGCCACATGCGCGTCCAGCGCCGCAGCCCCCGCCGTGACCCGCGTTCCCTCGATCTGGATCGTGTTGAAGCCCCGCCCCAGCCGGATCACCACGCCGCGAATACCGCCATCGCGCACGATCAGGTTCGAGCCGACACCCATGGGAAACACCGGCACATCCGGGTCGAGCGCGGCGAGGAACGCGCGCAGATCGTCAAGGTTCGCAGGCTGGAACAACCAATCCGCCGGGCCTCCGACGCGCAGCCATGTCAGGTCCGACAGCGTGCGGCTCTCGGTCAGCGTGCCGCGAACGGAAGGCATCCCGCTCATGCCCGAAGCCGCCGTTTGCCAAGGACGAAACCCAGAAGCATCCCGATCACCACCGGCGCGAACCAGTCCGACACCAGCGCCTGAACCATGCCCGCATCCCCTGCCCGCCCCGCGCCGAAGCCGATCGCGCCAAGGCCCAGCAGGATCGCCGCCGCGCCGACCGTGATCCGCCCGGCCTGTTCGCTGACGCGCGTGGTCAGATAAAAGGAAATGCCGAACCCGATCACCGCGAGCCCCACCATGATTGCGATCTGCACCCGTGCCTCCGCCTTGTGCTGCGCGCAATCTAGCAGCCAGCGACCGGGCAGCAAGCCCCGGACCGGACCGGCGCGCAACTTCGCCCTTGCCAAACCGGCCCGGACGCGGAACCAACGGGGCATGAGTGCCTATCGCTTCACCTTCGCCGGGACCGATCTGGAAATGCTGCCCTCGGGCGCGCTCCACTGGCCCGAGCGCGGGCTGCTCTGTGTTTCAGACCTGCATCTGGGCCGCTCCGAACGCTATGCCCGCAACGCCGGCGCGCTGCTGCCACCCTATGAGGTCCGCGACACGCTGACCCGGCTCGAGGCCGATATCGAGGCCACCGGCGCGGCGGCTGTGATCTGCCTTGGCGACAGTTTCGACGACAGCGCCGCGGTCGACGGGCTGGACGAGCGGGTTCAGGACTGGATCACCCGGCTGATGGCCGGGCGGCGCTGGGTCTGGATCGCGGGCAACCACGACCCCGGCCCGATCACCCTAGGTGGCAGCCACATGGCCGAACTGCCCGCCCCGCCACTGTCATTTCGACATATCGCCAAACCCGGCGCGGCGGGCGAGGTTTCGGGGCATTATCACCCCAAGGTGCGGCTGACGGCGGGCGGGCGCAGCCGTGCCCGGCCCTGCCTGTTGTTCGACAGCGACCGGGTGATCCTGCCGGCCTTTGGCACCTATACCGGCGGGCTGCGCAGCGACGACGCCGCCCTTACCCGCCTGATGCGCCGCGAGGCGCTGGCGGTGATGACCGGCCCGATTCCGCGCGCGATCCCGATGCCGCGGTGAGGCGCAGCGTCACGCTTGCCCTGCCCGCCGCCAGCGGTCATCCTCGCGCCATGACAACACCGCCCGACCCCGATTTCGACGCCCGCGTGCGCGCCAGCTTCGCCGCCCAGACGATGATGACGACGCTGGGCGCGACCCTGACCGACATTGCCCCCGGCCATGTCCGCATCACATCGACGATCCCGCCCGGCGCGCGCCAGCAACACGGCGTCGGCCATGCCGGGCTGACCTTCTCGATCGGCGACAGTGCGGCGGGCTACGCGGCGCTGTCGCTGATGCCCGCCGATCAGGAAGTGCTGACCGCCGAGATGAAGATCAACCTGATGGCACCCGCGCGCGGTGACAGCCTCATCGCGGAAGGCCGCGTCTTGCGCCCGGGCCGCCGCCTGATGACGGTCGAGGCCAATGTCTGGGCCATCGACGGCGACCGCCGCAGCCATATCGCCGTGATGACGGGCACGATGGTGCCGGTCCCGATCCTGAAGGAAAAGCCATGAGCGAACGCGTCACCATCAGCCGCGACGGCCCCGTCGCCACCGTCACGATGAACCGGCCCGAGAAGCTCAACGCGCTGGATGTCACCCAGATCGAGGCGATCGTGGCCGCCGGCGCGACCCTCGCCGCAACGAAGGACATCCGTGCCGTGGTGCTGACCGGCGCGGGCGGCAGTTTCTGCGCCGGGCTCGATGTGGCGGCGATGCCGAAGATCGCCGAACTGGCCCGGACCACCGGCTTCATGAGCCGCAGCCACGGACGCTCGAACCTGTTTCAGGCCGCCGCGATGACCTGGGCCGAACTGCCGCAACCGGTGATCGCTTCGGTCGAGGGTCACGCCTATGGCGGCGGCTTCCAGATCATGCTGGGCGCGGATATCCGCATCGCCGCCCCCGGCGCGAAGTTCTCGATCATGGAGGCGAAATGGGGCCTCGTGCCCGACATGGGCGGCATGGTGCTGGCGCGCCGCCTGATGCGCGGCGACGTGCTCAGGCGCCTGACCTACACCGCCGAGGTGTTCGACGCCGGGGCCGCCCTCGGCTGGGGCGTGATCACCGAGATTGCCGACGATCCCCTCGCCCGTGCTCAGGCGCTCGCGGCGATGATCGCCAGCCGCTCGCCCGACGCGGTGCGCGCGGCGAAACGGCTGATCTCGGACACCGAGGTGATGGGCGCGGGCGACGTGCTGCTTGAGGAAAGCGCGGCGCAGGAGGCGCTGGTGGGCCAGCCCAACCAGCTCGAAGCGGTGATGGCGGGCTTTGAGAAGCGCGCGCCGAAGTTCAACGACTGAGGCGCGGCGCTTTCACTTTTTCAACATCTGCGCCTGAGTTCGCGCGAAAACCGGCACCAGAACATCACTTTTCCAACTCTTACGCCGTAAGCCCCTCGGGCTCCTCCAGCCCGTGCGCCCGGCAGGTCGCGGTCAGGGTGTTGGCCAGCAGACAGGCAATCGTCATCGGCCCGACGCCGCCCGGCACCGGCGTGATCGCCCCCGCCACCGCGCGCGCGGAGTCGAAATCGACATCGCCCACCAGCTTGCCCTTGCCGCCTTCCTCAGTCGGCGCCAGACGGTTGATGCCAACATCGATCACCACGGCACCCGGCTTGATCCAGTCCCCCGGCACCATCTGCGCCCGCCCCACCGCCGCAACGACGATGTCGGCGCGGCGCACCACATCGGCAATGTCCCTGGTGCGCGAATGCGCCATCGTCACCGTGCAGCTGTCACGCAGCAAAAGCTGCGCCATCGGCTTGCCGACGATGTTCGAGCGCCCGATCACCACCGCATCCAGCCCCGACAGACTGCCCAGTTCCTCGCGCAAGAGCATCAGACAGCCCAAGGGCGTGCAGGGCACCATCGCCTTCTGCCCGGTCGCCAGCAGCCCGACATTCGAGATGTGAAACCCGTCGACATCCTTGGCCGGGTCGATCGAGTTGATCACCAGATCCTCGTTCAGATGACCCGGCAGCGGCAATTGCACCAGGATACCGTTCACCGCCGGATCGCCGTTCAGCCGGTCGATCAGCGCCAGCAACTCGGCCTCGGAGGTCTCCGCCGGCAACCGGTGCTCGAACGAGTTCATCCCGACCTCGACCGTCAGCTTGCCCTTGGAGCGCACATAGACCTGGCTCGCCGGATCTTCGCCCACCAGCACCACGGCAAGGCCCGGCGTGATGCCATGCGCCTCGGCCAGTCGTGCCACATGTTGCGCCACCTTGCCCCGCACAGTCGCGGCAAAGGCCGTTCCGTCAATCAGCGTCGCAGCCATCTCCGCCCCCTTCATCTTGGTCAAAATACTCTCGCCGAAGGCACCGCGCGGCCGGGCTCGATGCCCGGTCGCGCGGTTCCCTGTCAGAACAGCCCTTCGATCTCTCCCGCGTCGTTCAGACCGATGGTCATCGCCGCGGGTTTCGACGGCAGGCCCGGCATCGTCATGATCTCGCCGCAGATCACCACGACAAAACCGGCCCCCGCCGACAGCCGCACCTCGCGCACCGGCACCGAATGACCGGTTGGCGCGCCGCGCAGGTTGGGGTCGGTCGAGAAGCTGTATTGCGTCTTGGCCATGCAGACCGGCAGATGGCCATAGCCCGCCGCTTCCCAGGCGCGAAGCTGGTCGCGGATCTTCTTGTCGGCCAGCACCTCGTCGGCGCGGTAGATCCGCTTGGCGATGGTCTCGATCTTTTCGAACAGGCTCACATCGTCGTCATAGAGCGGCGCGAAATTCGCCGTGCCCGCATCGGCGATCTCGGCCACGCGCGTGGCGAATTCCACCACGCCTGCCGAGCCTTCGGCCCAGTGCCGGCACAGGATCGCCTCCGAGCCATGCGCCTTGACATAGTCGCGCACCGCCTCGATCTCGGCCTCGGTGTCGGTGACGAAATGGTTGATCGCCACCACCACCGGCACGCCGAAGCCTTTCACGTTCTCGATGTGACGCCCGAGGTTCGGGCAGCCCGCCTTGACCGCCGCGACGTTCTCGGGGCCAAGGTCGGCCTTGGCGACGCCGCCGTTCATCTTCATCGCCCGCACCGTCGCCACGACCACCACCACCGAAGGCGCGATACCGCCCTTGCGGCACTTGATGTTCATGAACTTCTCGGCCCCAAGATCGGCGCCGAAACCCGCCTCGGTGACCACGTAATCGGCCAGCTTCAGCGCGGTCTGCGTCGCGATCAGGCTGTTGCAGCCATGCGCGATATTGGCGAACGGCCCGCCATGGACGAAGGCCGGGTTGTTTTCCAGCGTCTGCACCAGGTTGGGCTGCATCGCGTCCTTCAGAAGCACCGTCATCGCGCCGTCGGCCTTGATGTCGCGGCAATAGATCGGCTCGCGCTCGCGGGTGTAGGCGACGATGATGTCGCCCAGGCGCTTTTGCAGATCGGCGAGATTCTTGGACAGGCACAGGATCGCCATGACCTCGGAGGCCACGGTGATGTCGAAGCCGGTCTGGCGCGGAAAGCCGTTCGAGATGCCGCCGAGCGAGGTCACGACGTCCCTCAGCGCCCGGTCGTTCATGTCGAGCACGCGCCGCCACATCACCCGGCGCGCGTCGATACCCAACTCGTTGCCCCAGTAGATGTGGTTGTCGATCATCGCCGCCAGCAGGTTGTGCGCCGAGGTGATGGCGTGGAAATCGCCGGTGAAGTGCAGGTTCATCTCCTCCATCGGCACGACCTGGGCATAGCCGCCGCCGGCCGCCCCGCCCTTCATGCCGAAACACGGACCCAATGAGGCCTCGCGGATGCAGATCGCCGCCTTCTTGCCGATCGCGTTCAGCCCGTCGCCAAGCCCCACCGTGGTGGTGGTCTTGCCCTCGCCTGCGGGGGTCGGGTTGATCGCTGTCACCAGGATCAGCTTGCCGTCGGGGCGGTCCGCGACCGAGTCGATGAAGTCCTGGCTGACCTTGGCCTTGTCGTGGCCATAGGGCAGCAGATGTTCGGACGGGATGCCCAGCTTGGCGCCGATCTCCTGAATCGGGCGTTTCTTTGCCTCGCGGGCGATCTCGATGTCGGATTTGTGGGCCATGGCCTCCCTTTCCCCTGGCAACGTCAATTCGTCAGCCCCGGATACCGATTACGCAGGGTCAAAGCCAGCGCGAAACCGACATTTCCAAGGGCCTTTTCGGCTTCTTGCGGAAACAAGCGGCCCCTAAGCGAAACCGGCGTTCCGAATAGGGGCGGCGCGGTCTCGGGCCGGTGCGAGAGCGGGTCGGGCGCCGGGCGCAAACGAAAACCCCGGAACCTGTCTCAGGTTCCGGGGTTCATGTCCGTTCCGGTGTCTGCGGTCAGGCGGTCGGTTCCGGCTCCAGCCCGCTGTCACCCTTGGGCTTCTTGCGCGGCTTGGTCTTGGGGATCGCCACGACCGAGGGAATGGCCTCTTGCGGCGCGCTGCCATCGTCGTCGTCGACATGCGGCGGCTCGCCCGCCATCACGCGCTTGATCTCTTCGCCGGTGAGGGTTTCGTATTCCAGAAGCCCCTGCGCCAGACGCTCCCATTCCTCCTTGCGCTCGAGCAGGATCTTCTTGGCAAGCTCATAGCCGTTCTGCACGAGGGTGCGCACCTCTTCCTCGATCAGCTCCTTGGTGCTGGCCGAAACCGAGAAGCCACCGGTATTGCCGGAATAGCCTTCGGCCGCCTCGGCATAGTCGATGTTGCCGACCTTTTCGGACATGCCCCAGCGCATCACCATGGCGCGGGCAAGCTGGCTGGCCTGCATGATGTCGCCGGCCGGGCCGTTGGACACGGAGTCCTCGCCCCACTTGAGGATTTCGGCGGCCTTGCCGGCCATCGTCATCGCCAGGTTCTGTTCGCACTGGTCCTTGTGCCAGTTCAGCCGGTCGATCTCGGGCAGGCTGACGACCATGCCCAGCGCGCCGCCGCGCGGGATGATCGTGGCCTTGTAGACCGGATCGCATTTCGGCAGCGCCAGCCCGACAACGGCGTGTCCGGCCTCGTGATAGGCGGTGTGTTCCTTCTGCTCGTCGGTCAGCACCATCGAGCGGCGCTCGGCCCCCATCATCACCTTGTCCTTGGCGTTCTCGAAATCCACCATCGTGACAAAGCGGCGGCCAAGGCGCGCGGCGGTCAGTGCCGCCTCGTTCACCAGGTTGGCGAGGTCGGCGCCGGAAAAGCCCGGCGTGCCGCGCGCGATGATGCGCAGGTCCACATCGGGGCCAAGCGGCACCTTGCGGGCGTGGACGTTGAGGATCTTGTCGCGGCCCTTGATGTCGGGGTTGGGCACGGTGACCTGACGGTCAAAACGGCCAGGACGCAGCAGCGCCGGGTCGAGCACGTCCTTGCGGTTGGTGGCCGCGATGATGATGACACCCTCGTTGGCCTCGAACCCATCCATCTCGACCAGAAGCTGGTTCAGCGTCTGCTCACGCTCGTCGTTGCCGCCACCATAGCCGGCGCCACGATGGCGCCCCACGGCGTCGATCTCGTCGATGAAGACGATGCAGGGCGCGTTCTTCTTGGCCTGTTCGAACATGTCGCGCACGCGGGATGCGCCGACGCCCACGAACATCTCGACGAAGTCCGAGCCGGAAATGGTGAAGAACGGCACGCCGGCCTCGCCCGCGATGGCGCGCGCCAGCAGCGTTTTACCGGTGCCCGGCGGGCCGACCAGCAGCGCGCCTTTCGGGATCTTGCCGCCGAGGCGCGAGAACTTCTGCGGGTTGCGCAGGAACTCGACGATCTCCTCGAGCTCCTCCTTGGCCTCGTCGATGCCGGCGACGTCATCGAAGGTCACGCGGCCCTCGCGCTCGGTCAGCATCTTGGCCTTGGACTTGCCAAAGCCCATCGCGCCGCCTTTGCCGCCGCCCTGCATCCGGTTCATCATGAAGAACCAGAAACCGATCAGGATGATCACGGGCAGAAGCAGCGACAGGAGCGAGAAGAAGCTCGATTGCTGCTGGCGCTCGGCCTCGACCGCGACCTTGTTGTCGATCAGCATGCTGGTGACTTCCGCGTCCGCCGGAACGACCGTGGTGTAGAGCCTGCCATCGCCGCCGACATACTGGACCCTCTCGCCGTCGATCGTGGCGCGCGACACGTCGCCCGCCTTGACCGCCGCGACGAAGTCGGAATAGCGCACCGTGCTCGATGCGATCGTGCCCTGACCGTTCGAGAACAGGTTGAACAAGGCCAGGATCAGCAGAAACAGCACGATCCAGAAGGCGAAATTTCTCGCGTTGCCCAAAAGGATCTCCTTTGAAGAATTCGGGCGCGGGCAGAGCGCCCACGGTTCCCTTTAAAATAGGCAAGGTTGCGGCAGGTTCAATGCGATAAAGCATATGTGAAGAAATCACCGCTTCCTGGGTCGATTGTTGCCGAGTATCCGGCGCAAAACCCCGCAACCGGGGCCGCGACAAGGGTTTCGCCTGCCCAGACGGCCGGGCTTGCCATGAGCGAGGCGCGCGGCAGGCCGGTGTCGCGCCAGTCCGGGCACTCCGTCACCGCCGCGCCCAGCGCCCGCACGACAAGCCCCTCGCCCGGTCCGGCGACGCGCCAGCGGTTGTCCCAGAGCGCGCCGAGGGGGGCGGTGAGGTCGCGCACCGCCGCGTATTCGCGGCAGATGCGCAGGTCGGGGCCGGTGCTGGCCACCAGACAGCCATGCAGCGTGTGGGTGCGTCCCGCGTCCACCGCGCTCTCCAGATCGGCCAGCGCCTCGCGGCGCGGCGCATAACCGGCGCCCGAGACCCAGCCAAGCGCCGCGACCAGCAGGCGGCGGGCGATCTCATCCGGTGCCTCGGCCAGCCCGGCGCGGTCGGTCACCAGGTCGCCGGCAGGGACGCGGGCGGTCCGGCGGGCG